>JABABD010000016.1 GCA_014238425.1 Flavobacteriaceae bacterium
GATAAGGTGTTGAAAAATACAGATGTGACAATATATCCTAACCCGGCACATGACGTCATTAATATAGAGTCAACAATTATTATAGATTCAGTAGAAATGTTTGATATACTAGGGAAACGTGTTTTAAATACAGAGCAAACAGAAATAATAAGAGTGAATCATTTACCAACAGGGGTCTACATATTAAAGATATATTCAGGAAAAGGAAAGCTAACCAAGAAAGTGATTATTGAATAGATAAAACTTAGATGGTTATTATAAAAGTAAAATGAGTTAATCAATCATTGAGATGAATCCAAAGTCGCATTGGGTTTTAAGAAAGAGAGCTAGAGATAGCTCTCTTTTACTCTTTACTTATTATTTTCAAAGTATATAGGAAAATTGTTAAAAAGCAATGATATTTTAATATCTCACATAATCAATGATCTCTAAACCATAACCAATCATTCCAACACGTTTTGTGTGTTCGGCGTTAGAGATTAATCTAAGCTTATGTATATCTAGGTCATGAAGTATTTGTGCACCAATACCAAAATCCTTGGAATCTATTTCTATACGTGGCGCCTTGGTCACTTTGTTTTCAACTTGTGAGTCTTTTAAAGTCGCTAATCGTTTCAACATATTAATGGACTGACTCTGCTGATTAATAAAGACAATAGCGCCTTTACCTGCATTATTAATGACTCTGAACATATCGTCCAATTTTTTATCAGCATTGTTGGTAAGAGTTCCTAAAACATCATTGTTTATTAAGGAAGCATTGATTCTTGTAAGCACATGTTCGTTATTTTTCCATGCGCCTTTGGTCAAGGCAATGTGTACTTGATCATTGGTAGTTTGTTGATATGCTCTTAACCTAAATTTCCCGAAACGTGTTTCAATATCAAAATCCTCTTTTTTCTCAATTAATGAATCGTGTTCCATACGATAAGCAACAAGATCTTCTATGGACACTATTTTAAGATTAAAACGCTTTGCTACTTCAATTAGTTGAGGTAACCGTGCCATCGTGCCATCTTCGTTCATGATCTCTACAATAACTCCAGCTGGCTCAAAACCAGCTAACCTTGCAAAATCTATAGCCGCTTCTGTATGACCAGTTCTGCGCAATACGCCTCCTTCTTTTGCAACCAAAGGGAAAATATGACCTGGTCTTGCCAGTTCAAAAGATTTGGTGTTTGGGTCAATCAATGATTGAATAGTTTTTGCACGATCACTAGCAGAAATTCCTGTAGTTACTCCATTACCTTTTAAATCTACAGACACCGTAAATGCTGTTTCCATATAATCGGTATTATTTCTTACCATCATATGTAGATCTAAATCTTCACAACGCTTTTCTGTAAGAGGAGCACAAATGAGGCCGCGACCGTGTGTCGCCATAAAATTAATCATCTCGGGAGTTACAGTTTCTGCAGCAGCCATAAAGTCACCCTCATTTTCCCTATCGGCATCATCTACTACTATAATAACCTTGCCATTGCGAACGTCTTCAATAGCTTCTTGTATGGTATGTAATTTAAACTCGATATTATTGATGGTTTTTGTAATCATTTCAAGCAATTTATATACAAAGATATTGGTTATTTTCTTTTAGCGTACGAGTTTTAGATCTTCTTTCGTTTTTTTGTTAAAGAAGAAATAAATCAAGAAATAAAAAGGTATTCCCAATATACTAGTTACAAAAAAAGTGTTTGTCTTTCCTTTTTGAATAGTTTTATAGAATGCCTTTAGTTGTACGTGCGTGAGAACAAAGGACACTAAATATAATGCAAAACTAACTGTACTAATAGTTAGCGATACTTCGGCTAGAGATGAGAGCTTATTATTCTTAAAAACAAAATAGAGAAGTAAAGGAATTAAACCTATAACATATAGGGATAGTGATATTCTTGAATATTGTTTATACAATTCATATTCTTTAACTCCTTTTTTATAAGCGACATTCTTCAGATTTCCAGAAAGCTTCAGCGTTTTTTTAGAAATACCTCTGTCATCTAGAATCTCAATAGAGGCTTTTTTATAGTCTTTAGAATAGTTGAGTTGCTTATAGTTTTTTACAATGTTAATGAGTTGGTCATTACTATAAGCTCTAAGTATTTCATGACCTTCTCCAGTTAATTCAATAGTTTTTTCGAGTTCTTTTTTACTGAATTTAAATAGCCTTTTGACAGGTTCCATGATAAAATCTAGTTCGAAAAGGCCTCTATCTTTGGTAGCTCTAGTTGTTAAATAAATACCAATAGGGAGCATTATCAATGTAGATAACCATGCCGATAAAATAGGATTTAAACTTCCGTCTTCTGCACTGTTCTTTGCGAAGATGCCTATAAAGTGGTAAATTAGAAATAACACAATAGCAATAACCATAGGTAATCCAATGCCTCCTTTTTTTATAAGAGCTCCTAATGGTGCGCCAACAAAAAATAAGATAATACAAGCAAACCCTAGCGCAAATTTCTCATGATATGCTATTATGTGTTTATTTAACCATTTAAGTTGACCACCAAGTTCTTTATCTTTTGATTGAATTATTTGATTGGTACTTAAGACTTTATTTAAAGACATATCAACTATTTGTATCTTTTGCTTTGTGTCAAATAGGTCTAGATAATCTATTAAAGAATCTGATTCAATTTTGGAAGGCACAGAATCTTTTTTGAACCCGCTAATAGTGGCTCTCTCATAAGTGTTTTTAGAAAACTCTTTTAAGTTGTTTATTTCCTTTATTTTAAGACTATCTATTGTGTAATTTAAGTTACCCACACTAAGCATGTCGTATTTACTGGTGACTTGTTTTTGTTCGAGATCTACGCTACCATTAATCTCTCCTAGATCAAAATTTATAATATACTCCTTAAATTCACTTTTTACAAAAGGTTTCTTTCGACGATCCTTAACATTTTTAGACAATATTTCATCATAGTAGTTACCATCATATAGGACCAATCTCAAAACATCAGAATCCATGCTACTTATTAATTCTCCTGTTTTAGATAATATAGTTGTATAGTTCCCTGGTCTCGTAGAATTTAACTTATGTATTACAACACCTTTAAGATATTGACCCCTATCACCACTTTTTTTATCAACTTTTATATTCATGGTGCCAATTTGATTGAATTGCCCTTCAGCAATAGCCATGGCTGGTTTAAGTTTAGCGATGTTTTTTCTTAAATTATGAGACTTGAGTTGTGCAGAGGGAATAACATTATTACTAAAAAAGAATATTGTAACACCTAATAATACTATAAAAACACTCAGACTTCGCATAGCACGTTGTAGAGAAATACCAGTAGATTTCATTGCAGCGAATTCATAATTTTCGGCAAAATTACCAAACACCATTATAGATGCTAACAATATAGTTAGTGGTAATATTAAAGGAATTAGTGTAGGTGTAATATAAATCAAGAACTTCCAAATAATTCCAATATCTAAGTCTTTACCTGCAAGTTCAGCTATATAGAGCCAAATAGTTTGTAAAACAAAAATCAGCATGAGTATTACAAACACGCTGATAAAAGTTTTTAGGTAGGATGTTAATATGTACCTGTCAAGAATTTTCAAAAGTCAACCTTAATCCAATTTATTGATGTAGTAATCTTTATATTTACTTTCATCAAAGGTAAACAAGGTTTCTGACAATGGCTCATTAGTTTTAAAAGAATTAACAGTCAAAGTAGTTCTTGTGCCGTTCTTGCCAATTTCAATGAGGTTATAGATGTGTTTTGTCTGGCTGTCTATACCCAGTAAAACTTCTGTTATTTCTGAATTTGAATCAATGGGTTTTAATTTTATAAACTGGATATTTCGCCCTTTTACATTCTGGATAATATCCATAGCGTAACTATAACCATCTTCATAAAATGATAACATTTTTGAAGGTGTTATTGTGCCTTCATCTTCTGCATTTTCAGTAGAGATAGTTACTTCTTCATCTTCAGGACTAATACTGTAAAGTGTTTTACCATCAAATATTCGAGTGATTCCTAGGATATTAAGCTTGTATTTGTCGCCTTTCATAGTTACATCACCTCTGGTTTCTTGCTTTATATTCTCCTTTGAATTGTCTAGAACATATTTAAAGTCAATAGCAATATTATTGTAACTTTTTACTTTTTTAGATACGTCATTAAGCAGTGCCTTTGCTTTGTCAGAATCTTGCGCAAAACCTGTGAAACTTAGTAATGCGATTACTATGATACTAATATTCTTCATCTTATTAATAATTGTTCTTTTCATTTTCTAAAAGTTGATCTAGTGCTATAAAATCTGGCACTAGTACTTGTCGTGCTTTACTTCCCTCAAAAGGACCTACAATGCCCGCAGCTTCTAATTGATCTATTATTCTACCTGCTCTATTGTAACCCAGTTTTAATTTTCTTTGTAATAAAGATGCTGATCCTTGCTGCGCTGTTACAATAACTTCTGCGGCATTTCTGAACAAAGCATCTCGCTCAGATATATTATTATCAAGACTTGTGCCACTTTCTTCACCAACATACTCTGGAAGTAAATGCGCTTCTGGGTATGCTTTTTGAGATCCAATATAATCAGTGATTTTTTCGACCTCAGGTGTGTCTACAAATGCACATTGAATACGTGTAACGTCATTCCCTTGGGTATATAACATATCACCTCTACCAATTAATTGGTCAGCTCCAGAACCATCCAAAATAGTACGCGAATCTATTTTTGAAGTTACCCTAAAAGCTATTCTAGCAGGGAAATTTGCCTTGATGATTCCCGTAATAACATTTACAGAAGGACGTTGTGTTGCAATAATTAAATGTATGCCAATGGCTCTGGCTAACTGGGCTAAACGCGCTATGGGCGTTTCTACTTCTTTTCCAGCGGTCATAATTAAATCTGCAAATTCATCGACAACTAATACTATGTATGGTAAATAAGCATGTCCGTCGTTAGGATTCAATTTTCGAGATTTAAATTTCTCATTGTACTCCTTGATGTTACGACAGAAGGCATTCTTTAGCATTTCATAGCGATTATCCATCTCGATACAAAGGGAGTTTAAAGTGTTTATCACTTTAGTATTGTCGGTGATAATTGCCTCGGCACTATCAGGTAGTTTTGCGAGGTAATGTCTCTCTATTTTATTGTATAATGTCAGTTCTACTTTTTTAGGATCCACTAATACAAACTTTACTTCAGCAGGATGTTTTTTATAAAGTAATGAGGTTAAAACCGCATTAAGACCAACAGATTTTCCTTGACCCGTAGCCCCAGCCATTAGCATATGTGGCATTTTTGCTAAATCGACGACAAATGTTTCGTTGCTTATTGTTTTTCCAAGTGCAATAGGTAATTGCATCTCCGAATTTTGGAATTTCTGAGAGGCAATAACGGATCGCATTGATACAATCGTAGCGTTTTTATTTGGGACTTCAATACCGATGGTTCCTTTACCTGGAATTGGAGCAATAATCCTTATACCTAGAGCTGCAAGCGACAAAGCAATATCATCTTCGAGGTTTTTTATCTTAGAAATTCGGATACCAGCATTCGGCACGATTTCGTATAGCGTTACAGTTGGGCCTATAGTGGCTTTTATACTAGAGATACCTATACTATAATTATTTAAGGTTTCAACAATTTTGTTTTTATTTTCTTCAAGTTCTTCTTGATTGATGGTTATGCCTTCAATGTTATATTTTTTTAGAAGATCTAGTGGTGGGAATTTAAAGTTGCCTAACTCTAGAGTAGGGTCAAACAAGCCAAAATCTTCCACCAATTTATCTGAAAGATTATCGGTGAGTGATTTTTCTTCTTCAACCGTTTCAATTTCCATTTCTACCTCTTCTTCTATTGGGGTCGTGTCAATTTCTAGTGTCGTTTCAGGAATGTCTTTCTTGATATTGGAATGCTTAGAAATGGTGGGTTCTAAATTTTCTAAAGGGATTTCAAAGGCAGATTTAAAATCCTCAGCTTCATCACTCAAGCTATTATCAACTCCAGAAAACACTGTATTTTCTTTAGTTTCAGTGAAATCGTCTTTTAAGCCTTTTTTCGCAAAAGCAAATAACTTAACAAAACTTTGAGCAGTCATTTTAAAGCGTGATGCTAAATACACAATTAACCCAAATATCAGCAACAAGACAATGCCTATTTTACCAATATAATCTTGAAGGAAGGAATTCAATTCAAATCCTATGGTGCCGCCTAGCATAGAGATTTTTTCACCAAAAAAGCCGAGTAGTATAGAACTCCAAATAACAATCAAGGTGCCCCAAAACCAATGTTTCCAAAGTTTGGATTTAGAAATGTTCATCAGCGTAAAGACACCAGATAGGAATAGTAATCCTGAAAATATAAATGAAGGAACCCCAAACCCTCTATATATGAAAAAATGCCCCAATTCGTTGCCAACTTCGGCCACCCAATTTTTAGCTTCAGATGTTCTAGAAGGAAACTGACCGAGTAAATTTTGATCCTCTTTACCAGTAAAAAAATAGGAAAGAAAAGATAAGCACAAAAAAACCGACAAAATAATAAGTAAGCTTCCAAATACTAGTTTCTGCTGATTGGAAAACTTAAAACTACGTTTACGCGATTTAGGCTTGGTCTTGGCTTTGGTTGTTCGTTTTTTCTTCGCCATTAAGGGTGCGTTGGTTTGTGACAAAAGTACAAATTACTAACGTTTTTTTTAGAAATAATTGTATTCAAAAAACCTTCGGCACATAAATAATCAACGCCACTATGAGCGCAGCCATAGCTGTAAAGAATACAGCACCCGCAGAGATGTCTTTAATAAAACCAATTTTTGGTTCGTAATCTTCATGCACAAAATCACAAAGTTTTTCTAAAGCGGTGTTTAAACCTTCTATACTCATCACCAAGGCTATCGTAATCACTTGCAGAATCCATTCTGTAGTACTGATTTCAAAATAGAACCCAGCAGCTGTCACAATTAATGCCAAGACAAATTGGATCTGTATGCTAGATTCTGTTCTTATAAGCAATAGCATACCTTTGATGGCATACCCAAAACTCTTTAATCGGTGCTTTAAGAATGGTTCGTTTTTATTATTCATTTTTATGACATCAACGCTTCTAATGCCGCTTTATAACTGGCTGTTGTTATATTTTAAAGCAACGCTTCTAGCGCCGCTTTATAATTTGGTTCGTCCACAATTTCTGGGACTTGTTCGGTATAGGTTATCGTTCCATTTTCATCTAATACAATGACGGCTCGAGAATGTAATCCATTTAATGGGCCATCAATAAAATTGAGGCCATAAGATGTCCCGAAACTATTATCAATATAGTCAGAAAGATTAACAACATTTTCTAAACCTTCTGCACCGCAAAAACGAGCTTGGGCAAAGGGTAAATCACGTGATATGCACAATACTTTCGTATTTTCTAACTCTGCAGCTTCTTTATTGAACTGTCTTACTGACTGCGCACATGTACCAGTATCAATACTAGGAAAGATATTCAAGACCAGTTTCTGACCACTAAAATCATTTAAGGTACAAGAAGAAAGATCGTTCTTTACTAATGTGAAATCTGGTGCCTTACTACCAACACTTGGTAATTGACCAGATGTGTTTATTGCGTCTCCATGTAATGTTACTGTTGCCATATGTATTTAAATAAGTTTTGTTTTTCCAAAGTTAGGAAAGTAAATTATCATTCTTACCTATACAAATAGGAAACCTTTATTTTAAGATAGGAATTATCAATTTTGATGACGGTTGTTAATGTGGTAATTTTAACATCTCAAGAAATAACATAATTAAAACATTGATACTATGAATAATCATAATAATGGCGATATCAGCAAGTGCCCATTTATGGGAGGAACTCAGACCAAAACTGCTGGTAGCGGAACAAGAAATCGCGACTGGTGGCCCAATGAATTAAAATTAAATATCCTGCGCCAAAATGCTACAAAGTCTAACCCAATGGGTGAAGATTTTGATTACGCTAAGGCATTCAACAGTATTGATTATGCAGAGCTTAAAAAAGATGTCATTGACGTATTAGTAACGTCTCAAGATTGGTGGCCTGCAGATTATGGTCATTATGGTCCATTTATGATTCGTATGGCTTGGCATAGCGCTGGCACCTATCGTGTTGGTGATGGCCGTGGTGGAGCTGTTTCTGGGACCCAACGTTTCGCACCGCTAAATAGTTGGCCTGATAATGGAAACTTAGATAAGGCACGCTTATTATTATGGCCTATAAAGAAGAAATATGGAAAGAACTTATCTTGGGCAGATTTAATGATCCTTGCTGGTAACTGTGCATTAGAGTCTATGGGTTTTGAAACTTTCGGTTTTGCTGGCGGTCGAGAAGATGTATGGGAGCCAGAACAAGATATTTATTGGGGTTCAGAAACTGAATGGCTAGGAAATGATGCGCGTTATGCTGATGGAAATCTAGAAAGCGATTTAGGAGCGGTACATATGGGGCTTATTTATGTAAATCCTGAAGGACCAAATGGTAATCCTGATCCTGTTAAATCTGGTATTGATATCAGAGAAACCTTTGGGCGTATGGCCATGGATGATGAGGAAACTGTTGCTCTAGTAGCTGGCGGACACACATTTGGAAAAGCACATGGGGCAGCTAATCCTGATGAGTATGTTGGCGCTGAACCGGCAGGTGCTTCAATTGAAGAAATGAGTACAGGTTGGAAAAACACATTTGGGACTGGTGTTTTAGAAGATGCCATAACTAGTGGTATCGAAGGTGCCTGGACACCAAATCCTATACAATGGGATCATGATTATTTTGATGTTTTATTGAATTATGACTGGGAACTGACAAAAAGTCCAGCTGGAGCCCATCAATGGACGCCTACAGCAGCGTCTAATGCAAAAATGGCTCCAAAAGCAGGTGATGTTAACGGATTACAGGCCTTGATGATGACAACTGCAGATATGGCATTGAAGATGGATCCGGCGTATTTAGAGATATCTAAACGTTTTCATGAAGATCATAAAGCTTTTGAAGATGCATTCGCTAGAGCATGGTACAAATTGACACATAGAGATATGGGTCCAGTCTCCTTGTATTTGGGACCTGAAGTGCCTAAAGAAGAATTACTTTGGCAAGACCCAATTCCTAAAGGGAACAACCTTACAGATACTGAAGTGTCGACTTTAAAATCTAGTATTAGTGGTTCTGGATTATCCATATCGCAATTAGTCACTACTGCATGGGCATCTGCCTCTACATATAGAGGTTCCGATAAACGTGGTGGTGCTAATGGTGGACGTATTCGTTTAGCGCCTCAAAAAAATTGGGAAGTAAATAATCCCACTGAACTTGCTAAAGTTTTAGCTGTTTATGAAGGTATTCAAAAAGATTTTGGTGGAACAGTATCTATTGCAGATTTAGTTGTTTTAGGTGGCTCTTTAGGTGTGGAGTTAGCAGCTAAGAATGCTGGTCATAATGTAACAGTTTCATTTGCATCTGGTAGGGGAGATGCGTCACAAGAACAAACAGATACCATGTCTTTTGGGTATTTAGAACCAAGAGCAGACGGGTTTAGAAATTACTTAAGAAGCGAATTAAATGTAGCAGGAGAAGAATTATTAGTTGATCGTGCTAATTTATTAACACTTTCAATACCAGAAATGACAGTGTTAGTTGGTGGTTTACGTGTGCTAGGAGCAAATTATGACGGTTCTCAACAGGGAGTATTTACCGATAATTTAGAGAGCCTTACAAATGATTTCTTTACCAATGTTCTTGACCTTTCAATAACTTGGAAATCGGCCACATCTGAAGATAAAGAATTTATAGGCCGTGACCGTGGCACTGGTGCGATGAAGTTTTCAGGAACACGAGCAGATCTTATTTTTGGTTCTAATACTGAATTAAGAGCTGTTGCAGAAGTGTATGCTACAGATGATGCTCAAGATAAGTTTGTAACTGATTTTGTTGCTGCATGGACCAAAGTGATGAATTTAGATCGTTTTGATTTAAGATAAATTTTGATAATAGTATAAAAGTAAAAGCCCAGACGATTAATGTCTGGGCTTTTTTATTTGTTTTATATCCAAGATATTCCTTATGCTAATTGACCTTTTAGTTGTCTAATTTTAATATTTAAACCAGCAAATAAAAGGGTGGTGAAAGGACTTAACCAATTAAAGATGGCGTACATAAAATATTCACCAACGCCAACTCCTAAAACACCCGACTGATAAGCGCCACAGGTATTCCATGGAATAAGAACTGAGGTTACGGTTCCTGAATCTTCTAATGTTCTACTTAAGTTTTCTGGAGCTAAGCCTCTATCTTCATAAGCTTGTTTAAACATTTTTCCAGGAATTACCAATGCTAGATATTGATCACTTGCAATGACATTTAACCCTAAACAGCTGGCAACAGTAGCTGCAAAGAGTCCAAACACCGTCGTTGCAACAGATAATAATGCTTTTGTAATCCTTGATAAGGCACCAATTGCATCCATAATACCACCAAATACCATGGCACAAATGATAAGATAAATTGTCCATAGCATGCCATTCATTCCTCCAGAAGAAAACAAGTCATTTAACTTTTCATTATCGGTAGTGATTTGAGTGTCACTTAATACAGAATTAAAGAGAGTGCCTACTTTGGAATCACTTAAACTACTTAAGATTTCTGGCTGAAAAATAAATGCAAAAATTCCTGCTAAAACCACACCAGTTCCTAAAGCAATTAAGGGCTTTGTTTTCATGAGTATTAAAGCGATTACTGCTGCAGGTACTAGAAATAACCATGGTGAAATATTAAATGTAGAGTCAATGGTTTCCAGTAAGTTACTAACATCGGTGTTTCCTGAAGTTTCGATATTCATACTTATGATGCTAAATACTATAAGTGTAATAATTATGGTTGGGACTGTGGTAAATGTCATATATTTTATATGCGTAAATAGGTCTGTTCCAGCCATTGCTGGAGCTAAATTCGTTGTGTCGCTTAAAGGTGACATCTTGTCTCCAAAGTAGGCACCCGATATAACGGCTCCTGCAATCATACCTGGATTTATACCCAACGCCGTTCCTATACCAACAAGTGCTATACCTACAGTTGCTGATGTTGTCCAAGAACTACCGGTAGCGATAGAAATGACTGCGGCTATAATAACTGATGCAGGTAAAAATATTTCTGGACTTAATACTTGTAAACCGTAATATACCATTGCTGGAATGACACCACTAACTAGCCAAGTGCCAGCCAAGGCACCAACAAGTAATAATATCATGATAGGGACAAAAATACTTTTTAGATTTTCCCAAATTTCAGTAATCATTCTAGAGATGGACACTTTATTAAAAAAGCCAACAATCGCAGCTACTAGGCCACCCAATAAGAGGATGATTTGATTAGTGTAACCTCCAAACCATTCTTGATCTTCAACAAAAAAGATATTATAAGCGAGCATAGCCATTAAGATGACCACAGGAATCATCGCTTCAAAAAAGCTTAATTCTTTATTCTCAATAATATTTTGATCTTCTATTTTAATTTTGGAAATGTTATCGTCGTCCTGCATAGTGTGATTATTTTTTTTGCTTCGTAATGTTACGATTTTACAAGAAGCTTTGCAAGTTGTAATTTGAATTAGAAGTTACTGCCGTTATAAAAATTATGTGAATTACACTTGAAAATAGACAGGTGGCTCATTCATTAGTTTAAAGGACAGGGTTTTTATATTATTAAAAAATAAAATGTAGATATTTACATTTAATAATTAATTCATAAAATGAAATTTTTACAATATAATAGAAGGTCAAATCTTTTATATAGAAGAGTAATATTATTAATGAGTGTATTGTTTTTCTGCTCTACAAGCGGTTACTCTCAAATTACACTCGATAGCATTGAGAAAATTAGGGAAACCATTAAAAGTCCTGCCAAAAGATTACATATGGAAATGTATTTGGCAGAGGAATATATGGATGTAAACCTCAAAAAATCAGATGAATATTTTAATATAGTCGCGGAAAAATTAGATACCATAAAGCCCATTTATGTATTACGTTATTATTTAGCTAAAAGCATTCGTGAACGTATTGAAGGAAATCCAGATTTGGGAATTGAGAATGCATATATGGCCATGGAGGTTGCAAATACGTATAAAGATTCTGCACGCTATAAAGCCAAAATTTATAATTCTCTTGGCTCATTATACGATGATAAATCTGATATTCCAAAGTCTATTGAAAATCACCTTATTGGATTACGTTATGCAGAATCCATAGATTATAAGGCCCAAATAGCAACAATTTGCAATGGCGTTGGTCGTGCATACTTGTACCTACCAAACTATGAGAAAGCAAAAGAATATTATGGAAGAGCAGCTCAAATAAAAGAATCATTGGGACAGTTTGATATAAGCCTTGCATCCTCTTATGGAAATTTATCAATCTGTTATAAACATGAAAAAGATTATGGTAAATCTTTACTTTATTTGAATAAGGCGATTAAAATTAGAGAAGAATACGAAAATAATATTCATCTTATTAGCACCTATAATAATAAGGCCTCAACATTACTATTAATGAATAGAATTAATGAAGCAGATGCTGCAGTTAAATATTCATTAAAACTGGCAGATTCTTTTAATGTTGATAACGAAAAAATGTTTACTCTAGGCACCTATGCAAGTGTGCTTATTGCTCAAAATAATATTGATAAAGCCGAAAACGTCTTAAATCAATCCATTTCTTTAAGTAAAAAACGTAATGATTTACACCTGATTAAAGACAATCTTGAGCGCATGTTTGACTTAAATTTTAAGAAGAAAAATTATAAATCGGCCTTGGAGTTTTATAAACAGCGTACTATTATTATGGATGCCATTAATAGTATAGATAGTAAAAAATTAACAGAGCAGTTAGTTTTAGATTATGAAACCGAAAAGAAAGATGCCGAGATAGCCTTGTTAGATTCTAACGCTAAACTCTCAAAAATAGAGCTTAAAAAAAGCAGGCAATTACAATACACCTTACTTGCCATTGCATTGTTACTGCTTGCCGTTTTAGGTTTATTATGGTCAAGACATAAAAACAAAATAAAGACCGATAAGTTGTTAAAAGAAGCTATGGAGCAAAGTTTTGAAAAAAAACTTGCAGATTCAGAGCTACAAGCATTACGAGCACAAATGAACCCACATTTTTTGTTTAATTGTTTAAATTCAATTAACGGGTTTATTATTAAAAATGATCAAGAACAAGCTTCAGAATACCTGTCCAAATTCAGTAAACTTATACGTTTGGTTTTAAACAATTCAAAATCTTCTGTAGTGCTTTTAGAAAATGAGTTAGAAGCACTTAAGCTTTATATAGAAATGGAATCTTTAAGGTTTAACAATAAATTTAAATACTCTATAAATGTAGACCCAGCTATAGAAGTAGATTATATTGAAGTGCCACCATTAATTATTCAGCCTTATGTTGAGAATAGTATTTGGCATGGATTAATGAATAAAAAGCAGAACGATGGTCTACTGACTATTAATTTAACTCAAGACCAATCCTATTTGATTATTAGCGTAGAAGATAATGGTGTGGGGCGTGAAGCTGCTGCAAAACTAAAAAGTAAAGATGTTAGAAACCAAAAATCGTTTGGAATGAACATTACTAAAGACCGTCTAAAATATATTAACTTTAATTTTAATGAAAAGACAGATTTACAGGTAATAGACTTAAAAAACAATGATCAAAACCCAATAGGCACAAAAGTGATTGTTAAAATTGCTATTTAAAATGAGTGAAATTAGGGCCATAGTTATAGATGACGAACAACACTGTATAGATACTGTGCAATGGCTTATAGATAAGTATGTGCCTAATGTTAAGATAGTTTCCGTTTTCACATCACCAACAAAAGCTTTAGAGTCTTTAAATGAAAGCAATCCAGATTTGGTTTTTCTTGATATAGAAATGCCAGAAATGAGCGGGTTTGAATTTTTAAAGCGAGTACCTGAAAAGAATTTTGAAATAATCTTTACAACTGCTTACGATGAATTTGCAATAAAAGCATTTAAAGCCAGTGCTGTAGATTATTTACTAAAGCCTATTGGCAAACAAGATATATTAAGTGCAGTTGAAAAAGTTGAGAAAAATAAATCCAATATTTTACCAGAGCAAATAGAGATCTTATATCGTGCACTTAATAAAAATTCTATACTTAAAGAACGAATAGCAGTGCCAACTCAAGAAGGTATTCGTTTTATAAAAATCAAAGATATTTTATATTGTATTTCAGACAGTAATTATACGTTCATACATTTAGAAAATTCTAAAAAGTTTTTGGTAAGTAAAACTCTTAAGGAAATAGAAAGGATATTATCAGAAAACGGGTTTCTTCGCATACATCATTCGCATATGATCAATATTCAACGTATTGATCGTTATATAAAAGGCGATGGTGGCTATGTCGTAATGGACGATAATAAATCCTTGAGTGTAAGCCGTAGTCGAAAAGAAGCATTACTCGCTATTTTTGATAATTAAAGCCAATTTGTTAAATACTCGCCCATAGTAGTTAAACACTATTGCATTCTGCTAATTAATAATTACAGTTTAATTAAACATATTACTTAATATAGTTTTAAGGCTTAAATCAAATGCCTTATGAAAACTCTTACCACGCTCGTATTTCTATTATTTTCAATAGTTACTATAGCACAAGTTAATGGTATTAATTATAAAGCTCTTATAAAAGATACAAATGGTAACGTGGTTAATAATACATCTACTACTATAGAGTTTACAATTTATAAGGGTACTGGTTTATTTAATACCTACAGAGAAACTCATACCATTTTTACCGATAATAACGGTATTCTTATAGCAAATATAGGTGAAGGTACTATTGTTAATGGAATGTTCAATTCTATAATTTGGAATGACGACGAATACTTTTTGGGTGTAAAAGTAGATACAGGAGATGGCTATGTAGACTTAGGGATTACTACATTTAAAAGTGTTCCTTACGCTAAAGTTGCAGAAAACGTAAAAGGTTTAGAACCAATAGACGAAGGTAACGGAACTGGTTGGAGACTTATTGGTAAAAATCCAGGTTTTTATGGAAACATAGGAAGCAATGCTGTAGATATAAGTCATAGTACATTAACAGATGGATTTAGAGGTACTACAGGAGCAAATGCCTTTGCAACAGGTATTAATACCATAGCTTTGGGAGAATATTCATTTGCTTCAGGGTTTAACTCGCATGCAAATGGGAATGGGTCTATTAGTTTAGGAAGAAATTCAATAGCCAATGGTAATTCTGCGTTAAGTGTAGGTTTTAGTGCAGATGCCATTGGTAATGTGTCTATAAGTTTAGGGAGAAATACCGAGTCACAAGGCGATAATTCTTTTGCCGCAGGAAATAGTACCATTGCTATTTCAGAAAATGAAGTTGCTGTAGGCGCATACAATACACAATACAACCCAGCAACAGAAGCCAATCGTGCTTTTGTAGTTGGTAATGGTACCAATACTGGAGCAAGTCGTAACGATGCTTTAATTGTACAAAAAGACGGTGTCATTTTAGCACCCTCTCTAGATGTTTCTGAAATTATAGATAATAAAGCATTAATTACTAAAGAATATTTAGAGACTAATGTTTCTGGTTTAGAAGCTTTAGACGAAGGAAATGGTATTGGTTGGAGATTAAAAGGCCTAGATCCAGACAAATTTGGAAATATAGGTCTAGGAGCAGTAAATTTTAGTGAAAATAATTTAACAAGTGTAGACTTTATAGGCGCTATTGGTGATTATTCATTTACTGCTGGAATAAATACCTACGCTATTGGATATGCTTCAGTATCAATGGGAGCATCGCAAGCTCATGGAGATTATGCAACTGCTTTTGGACAAGGACAGGCAGAAGGAGATTATTCTTTTTCTGCGGGATATAGTGTGTTTGCAAGGTCTTATGGAGAAACTGCTTTAGGATATTTTAATGAATATTATACGCCCTCAGTAGATGGAGAAACACAGCCAAATCCAACAGATAGATTATTTACTATTGGTAATGGAGTGTTAGCTGCACGAAGCAATGCCTTGACCATATTAAAAAACGGAACCATAACAGCACCAAGTTTTGACGTATCAGAGATAACAGATAATAAAGCATTAATCACTAAAGAATATGCGGACCAAAATCTACAAAACTCAGGATTAGAAGCTCTAAATGAAACTAATGGCAATGGTTATAGACTTATTGGGAATAATGCAGATAACTATGGTAATATTGGAGGTAGCGCTACGGATTTGAGTACAAGCTTTTTTGCCTCAACAACTTTAGGTGCCACAGGAGATTATGCATTTGCTTCAGGATACGAAACAACTGCATCTGGAAATTATTCATCAAGTTTTGGTTTCCAAACTATAGCAAGTGCTGTATACTCAACTAGTATGGGTTATAATACAAATGCAAATGGTTTTTACGCAACTAGTCTTGGGTTATCAACCAATGCCAATGCGTATGCTTCTATAGCTTTAGGACGTTATAATGCTGGAGGAGGCAGTGCTAGTTCTTGGCTGGATGAAGATCCGCTTTTTGAAGTTGGCAATGGAACTTCCAATTCAGAAAAAAGTAATGCATTTACTATTCTCAAAAATGGAAATATTGGAATCTCAACAACTAATCCTGTTACTAATTTGCATATTACCAATGGATCAGGAGCGAGTTTAAACAATCCTAGTGGTGTTGGTTATATGATTCTTGGAGACGTGGATGGGCCAAATATTGTTATGGATAATAATGAGATTATGGCACGCAATAATGGTAGTAATTCTAACCTATACTTGCAAAACGAAGGTGGTCGGGTTGGTATTGGTAATGTGGTGCCTGACGCGAAATTACATATACAAGGAGGTAATGATGCAGGTATAGCGAATGGGACAGGCTATGTTGTTATCGGAGATTTAAATGATCAGAACATGGTTATAGATCAAAACGAAATTATAGCAAGAGTTAATGGTGCTAATGGAACATTGTTTCTTAATCAGCCTGGAGGAGATGTTTGGGCAGGAGGTGCGTTAGTTCATAGCAGTGATAGGCGCTTAAAAAAAGACATTTCAGAATTAAAATACGGACTTGATGAAGTATTGAACCTACAACCCAAGCAATACTTCTGGAAAAATAGAAAGACACAAAAGCAAGAATCATTTGGACTTATTGCTCAAGAAGTTCAAAATATTATTGGAAATGTTGTTCATATAGCAGGAGATGAACAAAAAACATTAAGTATAAGTTATACAGAATTGATTCCTGTACTTATTAATGCAATTAAAGAACAGCAGCAAATTATTGACAGTCAAAAGAAAAAATACAATAATTTATTAAATCGTGTTGAAGCGCTAGAAACTACTGAATCAAATAAGATTGCTTTAAAAGCAAACGATTAAGAAATCCAAAAACAACTATATGTTAACTACAAGTGATTTTATGTCAGCTGCTATTATATGCTGTTGCATAATAATTTATAGCTTTTTAAAGCATACAACATAAATAACTTTAACATATCTAACAAAAACCAAATTTCCATTATGAAAACCAAACTTATACTCCTAATTACTCTGTGCATAAGCATAGCATCTTTTGCACAAACCAATGGTATTAATTACAAAGCTATAGTAAAAGACACAAATGGTAATGTAGTTGCAAATTCAACTATAGATGTCATTTTCAAAATTGATGAGGCTTCTACAAATATCTTTTCAGAATATCATACAACAACATCAGACAACAATGGACTTATCATATTAAATATAGGTGAAGGAACCACTACAGTTGGAGATTTTACTACTATTAATTGGTCTACCAACAATCACTTTTTGGGCGTACAAATAGGTATTGATGGTGGAGCATTTGTAGATTTAGGTACTACTGCTTTTAAAGCGGTGCCTTATGCGTATCAAGCTTCAAAGGCAGATAATGTAACTGGTTTAGAGAATATTTTTGAAGCCAATGTAGGTGGACGTAGATTAATCGGAAAAGATCCTGCCTATTATGGAAACATTGGTTTAGGAGCTATAGATTTAAGTTCAAGTATAGAGGCGACAGACACTAATGGAGCTACAGGTGGTTTTTCATTTGCCTCTGGAATAAACACCCATGCTTCGGACAGTTTTTCTACAGCTATGGGACAGGGTACTGTAGCAAGTGGTGAATCTTCGACCTCTATAGGAGAAAACACTATTGCATCTGGAGGAGTGTCACTAGCGACAGGAAACAACACCACTGCCTCTGGAGTACGCGCCTCAAGTTTTGGAGACCAAACTGTAGCATCAGGTTTTAATTCTGTAAGCATGGGGAATTTAACAAGTGCAGAAGCTTCTACTTCAGTAGCCATAGGACAATATAATGTTGGAGGAGGGCATCCTACACAATGGATTTTAACAGACCCTATATTTGAGATAGGAATTGGTGTAAATAGTGTAAACAAAGTAAATGCTTTAACGGTACTTAAAAACGGAGTGATACTGGCTCCTGGTTTAAGTACATCAGAAATCACAGAGGATAGAGCATTAATTACTAAAGAATATGCAGAAGCAAACATTTCTGCTACTGGATTAGAAAAAATAACCGAAGGCACTTCTGGTTGGCGACTTACTGGTCGTGCCGAAGCAAACTATGCAAACATAGGTGGCAGTGCAGTCGATTTTAGTACTAGTTCTAATAATGATGATACGAATGGTGCAAGTGGAGATTATTCATTTGCTGCTGGATTTAATACCATTGCTTCTGGTGGTAATTCTACTGCTTTTGGTTTCGATACAACTGCTGATGGTAATATATCTTCAACATTTGGTCTTGGCACTATTGCAGAATCGTATGCCGAAACCGTTGTAGGTACTTTTGACACCAATTATTTACCAGATAGCCAAGTTGGATTTCATATTTTTGATAGAGTATTTGTTGTAGGTAATGGAGAAACCGATAGTAATAGAAGTGACGCATTAATAGTTAATAAAGACGGTACAGTACTTGCTCCTTCAATGGATGAAGCACAAATAACAAATAGTCATGCGCTTATTACCAAAGAATATGCAGACAATAATCTAACACCAGCAGGTTTAGAAAGAACTACAGACGGATTAGGATTAATAGGATGGCGACTTATAGGTAGTGACCCTGCTAACTTTGGCCCTTTAGGGCAAGACGCTGTAGATTTAAGTTTAAGTAGTAATCCTAGTTCTTTTAAAGGAGCACGAGGAACTAGATCTTTTGCTTCAGGATATCATACCTATGCTTTTGGACCTAACTCTACTGCTATGGGTATTAATACAAATGCCGAAGGGAATGCTTCATTTGCAGTTGGTACTGGGTCAGATGCAACAGGCTTTGCCTCAATTGCAATGGGTGCGAATACAATAGCAAGTGGAAGCTATTCTACAGCTATAGGGCAAGAAGTTACAGCACCATCTTATTCAGAATTTGCTATTGGGTATTGGAATACAAATTATACACCAACTAATCCTACTTCTCCTAATACAAATGATCGTTTATTTGTTGTCGGTAATGGTAGCAATAACAACAATCGAGAAAACGCACTAACACTATTAAAAAATGGTAAATTAGGGTTGGGAATAGATACTCCAGATACCAAACTTCATATTACTGGCGGAGTAGATGCTAGTAATGCTAGTGGTACAGGCTATGTAGTTATAGGAGATTTAACCGACCAAAATATGGTCATAGATCAAAATGAAATAATAGCGAGATTTAATGGGGTTAGTTCCACTTTATTTCTCAACCAAACAGGTGGAGATGTATGGGCGGGAGGCGCTTTAGTACATAGTAGCGACAGGCGTTTAAAACGTAATATCAAAAAATTGGAGTTTGGACTCGATGAGGTATTGCAATTACAACCTAAGCAGTATTTCTGGAAAAACAACTCAGACCAAAAACAAGAATCGCTAGGACTTATTGCTCAAGATGTGCAAACTATTATTAAGAATATAGTGCATCAAGCAGATGATGAGCAGAAAACACTAAGTGTCAGTTATACGGAGCTTATTCCTGTACTCATCAATGCCATTAAAGAGCAACAAGCAATTATTGATAAGCAAAGCAATACTATTAAAGGTTTGACATCTGAAGTAACTGCGTTAAAATCTTTAGAAAACCGTATGCAACAATTAGAAGCATTACTTAAAAACTCACAATAGTCAAACCATAAATAATAAATAAATAGCATGGTTTTAATATACATATGTTCTGCAATCGTCTCGTTAATTCTATTGAACCTACTGTTATTAATGTTTAGTTGTAATAGCAATAAAGAAAAAGAAATGGATGTCTAAAGCACTAATTTTTAATAAAAAACTGATGAAAACAAAATTCATAGTATTAATAACAGCACTCATAGGTTTTATGAGTCATGCGCAAAGCATCGAGAAGTTTAGTATAGATAGTGGCGGTGCTTCTGCAAGTGCAGGCGGTTTAGAAGTATTATATACCATTGGCGAAGTAAATGTACAAGAGTCAGATGCAGGCACTGTTTCAGTTTCCGAAGGCTTTATAAACTCGCAATCAAAAATACTAATGGAGTTACTAGTGCTTTTACAAGGGCCTTCTTTAAATCCAACAATTGCTGGCTTAATGAACGATGATTTACGTGCAAATAATTATTTACCAACCACAAGTCCGTATGCAGATGGAGTAACAGTAGATGCTTCGATATTTGCAACCACAGGATTAGATGCTATTGTAGATTGGGTTTGGGTTGAATTACGACAAGCTAACGACAATACTAAAATTGTAAACGCAAAATCTGCTTTATTACAGCGTGAGGGCGAAATTGTAGGTTTAGATGGTGTTTCAGTTTTAGAAATGAATGCTTCGCCTACCAATTATTATGTAGTCATTAAGCATAGGAATCATTTAGGTGCTATGTCTGCCAATCCTATTGCTCTAAGTGAAGATGAAACAGTTGTTGACTTTATAGGCTCTAGCTTTTTAACTTTTGGTAGTAATGCAAGGGTTCAATTAACATCAGGAGATATGGCACTTTGGGCAGGTAATGTCAATGGAGATACAAGCATCCAGTATGTTGGATCGGCACCAGAAAATGCAGACTTGTTAGCGGCTGTACTCAATAATCCAGCGAATTTTTTGGGACTTCCTTCATTTCCAATCAGTAATGTCTATTCGGATTTTGATGTAGATATGAATGGTAGTGTACTTTATACAGGTGGTTCAGTACCAGATATAACACCTATTTTGCAGAACGTACTATCTTATCCAGGAAATTTCCTTGGATTGACCTCTTGGCCGATCTTTGAGAGATTACCTGAGAATTCTGCAACCAGCAGAGTCGCAAATAGTAGAAGTAAACAATATTAAATTAATAAGATATATTATGAAAAAATCTATACGCATCCTAGTGATTACATTTATAATGTCGCTTTCATTCAATACCATAAATGCTCAGAACTACTCCTTCACTTTGGTAGATGACGGGAATTATGATTTTACGATAGCGGCTGTGACAGAATTCGATTCTGGAACCTTCGCACCAGTAACACAATCCTATGGATTCACTTTAGTGGTGCCAGATGGAGTGACCATAACCTTTAATACCTATTTGCCGGCTGGCACTTCTGGAACGGCAACACCCATTGCTGGAACCAGTGTCTCTGCGTTAGATGCAAGCATGGCAGACAAGGATCTTTATTTCATTTCCACTGATACTTCTGCAGGGACATTTGCAGCACATATGACAGGTGAGACGATTAATTTGGTATCCTTTACAGTTAACGGTATGCCAACCACAGGTGAGTTGACCGTGTTGGACAATAATTCGACATTAGCTTCGGCACCTGCATTAGGAGGTTCTCTAGACAGTTTCATACAGATTGATATCATTGACGATGCTACAGTGATTTTCAATAATGAATTTACTGGCTTAACAGGAACCACAAGTATTAATTTTTCAACTCTAGGGTTAGATGATAACGTGTTGGAAAGTACAGAGGTGTCTATATATCCGAATCCAACCTCTGATGTTATTAATATAAAATCAACAATTATTATAGATTCAGTTGAAATGTTTGACTTGCTGGGCAAGCAAGTATTAACAATACAAGGGACAGAACAAATAAAAGTGAATCACTTACCAACAGGAGTGTATATACTAAAGGTCTATTCAGACAAAGGAAAATTTTCTAAGAAAGTGATTATTGAATAATGAATCCAAATAATTAATGATGGTTAAACAATTATCTAAGAAGAAAATCAATATCACATTTGGGTTTATTAAAAAGAGCCTAATTAAAGGCTCTTTTTAATGACGTAAGTTTACTTTTTAGAATATCCGTGATAATGATCTATTTGTAGGAGCTAATTAAATGCACTTTCTTATGTATTTTTACTAGCTCATATGGATTCACTTACACAAATAGTTTTAGGTGCCGCTTGCGGAGAAGCTGTCTTAGGAAAGAAGATAGGTAACAAAGCGTTGCTCTTTGGCGCAATTGCCGGAACTATCCCTGATTTAGATGTACTTACTGGGCCTTGGATTTATAGCAATGAAATTGATAGTATGGCATCGCATCGAGGTTTTAGTCACTCTATCTTGTTTTCGATTCTTGGAGCATTTGTGTTTGGGTATTTAGTGTATTGGCTTTATAACAGAGGTAGAAGGTTAAACACAACCACTAGAAAGGATTGGATATTGTTATTCTTTTTAGCACTGTTCACACATATTGTATTGGACAGCTTTACGCCGTATGGCACGCAATGGTTCTTGCCATTTTCAGATGCTCGTGTCGCTTTTAATAATATTTCCGTAGCTGACCCCGTGTATACAGTTCCTTTCCTGGTTTGTATGATTGTCCTGATGTTCTTTAACAGGAAAAGTAAACGACGACGGAATTGGCTAAAAGCGGGCTTGCTAATAAGTTCTGCTTATATGATTTTCACTATTGGTAATAAATTCCGCATTAATTCGCTGTTTGAAAAATCATTGAAAGAAGATCAGATTTCCTATGACAGATTCAGGGTACAGCCGTCTATATTAAATAACATCTTATGGTACGGCGTTGCAGAAAACAAGAACAATTACCATGTGAGTTATTATTCATTGCTCGACAAGGAATCAAAGTTTACTAACTGGTTGACACTTCCTAAGAATCATGACCTGATTCCTAAAGATCATCCTGATTTAAAGACCTTAGCTTGGTTTAGTGATGATTATTTTAATGTGTTTCCTACAGAAGAAATTGGACAATTTAGATATAATGATTTACGCTATCCATCATTTAGTGATGATCCTAAAGAAGCCTTGTTTAGTATGACTATTTTTAGAGAAGGAAATCGTTGGGATATAAAACCATTTAATGGTAAAGCACCATCAAAAGAAGATTTTAATGCTTTTATTGAACGTATTAAAGGAAAGTAAATTTAACTATTCGTCACTGGATCATGTTTTCATGCTAATTCTGATTGAAGAATGTTCAACTCAATCATACAATCACGCATGATATCATAAGTGCGTTCAATATCATTGTCTAAACCAATAGAAAAACGAATTAATCCATCATTTAAACCCATTTCGGATTGTTCATCCTCTGGAATCTCTGAAGATGTTGATGTACCGGGTGCACTAAATAGTGTTTTGTAAAAGCCTAAACTAACAGCTAAGTAACCGAGGTTTTTACCTTGCATCATTTCCATTAAAGCATTGGCATTCTCTAGAGAACCAACATCAACCGTTAACATACCGCCAAATCCATATTCATCGTTATACATAGTTTTGAATAGCTCATGACTTGGATGTGACATCAATCCTGGATATACAGTTTTGATACCATCTTTTTCAAATTGCTTAGCAATGTAAGCGGCATTATGGCTATGTTGTTTCATACGTATGTGAAGCGTTCTCATATTCTTTAATACAGAGGCTGCTCTTAAACTATCCATAGTTGATCCTAATAACATGGCCGCACCATCATTAACATTACGTAAATCATCAATAAATTCCTGAGTCCCACACACCACGCCACCAACAGTATCAGAAGAACCATTAATGAATTTTGTTAAACTATGGATGACGACATCTGCCCCCAATTTTACAGGAGCAATGCACAATGGTGAAAAGGTATTGTCTACAACCAATTTAAGATTGTGTTTCTTGGCTAGTTCAGCTAACCCAGCTATATCTGCAACTTCTAATAACGGGTTGCTGACAGATTCGCAGTATAATATTTTCGTGTTTGGAGTTATAGAAGCTTCAACAATTTCTAATTTAGTGATGTCTACAAACGTTGTGTCAATATTAAACTGTGGTGTAAAATTCTTTAAAAAGGCATATGTACCGCCGTAAATAGTTCTGCTAGATACAATATGATCTCCCGCTTTGGCTAGTTGCAAAAGTACAGAAGTGATGGCGCCCATTCCAGAAGCATACACATTAGCTGTTTCTGTTCCTTCCATAGCGGCAAGAGCTTCTCCTAAGTATAGATTACTTGGTGTGGTATGTCTTGAATATAAATAACAGCCGTCGGCGTTGCCTTCAAACGTATCGAACATAGTCTTCGCTGAAATGAATGTATATGTAGAGGAATCAGAAATTGAGGGATTAACGCCTCCAAATTCCCCAAAATACTGTAAATCTTGAATATTGTCTGCTGGATTAAATTTCATAGTTGCTAGTTTTTAGAGGTTCAAAATTGCAATACTTTAGATTAATAATCAATATAAAGCTTATTATTTAGATAATTTAATTATATATATGCTAATATTTAGATTATATGTTTATATTAGCTTATGAATCACTTATAAAACCGAAATTTTTTCAATCATGCGATTTGACGATATCGATAAAAAATTATTAGAATTACTTCAAGGAGATAGCAAGCAAACATCTAAGGAATTATCAAACAAACTTAATTTGTCTGTTACAGCTGTTTATGAGCGCATCAAAAAACTAGAAAATCAAAACGTTATAAGTAAATACGTAGCATTAGTAAATAAAGAGAAGGTTGATAAAGCTTTTGTGGCGTTTTGTCATATTAAATTGGTGCAGCATTCACAGGAATATGTTGTAAAATTTGAAAAAGAAGTTGCTAACTTGGTAGAAGTTTTAGAATGTTATCATATCAGCGGTGATTATGACTATTTATTGAAGGTACATGTGACAGATATGGATGAGTTTAGAGAATTCATGGTAAAGAAACTAACGTCTATCAACCATATTGGGAGTACGCATAGTATGTTTATGATAAATGAAGTAAAACACACCACTGCTATAACTATTTAATATATGCAATCAACAAAGTATAAATTAATTGAGTTCTTTATCATTTTTGTATTGATTCCTGTGAGTTTTGCAATTCCATACATACCATCGGTAAAGTTGGGAATAGGTATATTAGGGTTTGCATATATCATTTTTGTGTTGCTTAGAATAGAGAAAAACAAATTCAAGATGGCGTTGCATCTAAATTGGAAAACCTTTTGGAAAAGGACTTTTTTGCATTTGTTGATTATTGTCGCAATAACGGTTACATATGTTTGGCTTACAGATAAGACCCAGCTCTTCAATGTGATGTTGAATAACTCGAGACTTTGGCTTTTTATACTCTTTTTTTATAGTGCTTTTTCTGTATATCCTCAAGAACTCATTTACAGGACTTTCTTTTTTCAACGATATCAGTCACTCTTCAGAAATGAGTGGCTTTTTATTTTAGTGAATGCCGCTTTGTTTTCACTAGCTCATATTTTCTTTAGGAACACTCTTGTCATGTTCCTGACTTTTGTTGGTGGTATTTTGTTTGCATTAACTTTTAAGAAAACGAAATCAACACTTTTAGTGTCCATAGAGCATGCTATTTATGGATGTTGGTTGTTTACTGTTGGTATGGGAAATATGCTAGGATTTCCGTCTTAGCGCATTTGTTTTTCCAGATCAGTGCGATGACTATCACTAATAGGAATTTTGGTGCCTTTTATAAAGACATATTTTGACTCTATCAAATCTATTTTTTCAATGGATACTATGTAGGATTTATGCGTCCGAACAAAGGAATGCGGTAATTTATCCAACGCATCTGCAATGGTCTCTCTAGCCATTATTTTTTTTTCATTTGTGTAATACACCATATAATTCCCATCCTTTTTTAGATAAAGTATATCGTCAATATTAACGCGGTGCTTTTGATAACCACTTTTAATCAGTAGTGTTTGATCGCGCTCTGCTATGGTGTTACTGTTGTTTTTTAAAATTTTAGAAACCTTTGTTACCGCTTTCAAGAACCTTTGAAATACAACAGGCTTTAGAAGATAGTCTGCAGCATCGAGATCATAACTTTCTACAGCATATTGTGGATATGCAGTAGTGAAGATAATACGACATTGTTTTGGGACAAGTTTGGCCAATTGCACCCCAGAGATATTTGGCATATTAATGTCAAGAAAAATGATATGAGGTACTTTATCTTCAATGTGTTTTAGAGCATTTATAGGATTCCTGAAGGATGTCCAAGACCCAATATCATCACAACGATTGCAATAATTCTCCATGAGCTCTATGGCTTTAGGTTCGTCATCTATAATCACAGCATTAAGCATTGTCCCTAATCAGTTTTAGTTTTACTCTAAAAGTATCATCTTTTTCTTGAAGGTCAAGGTCATGCAAGTTTTCGTATAGTATCGCCAAACGTCTTTTAACATTTTTAAGGCCTATTCCTGAGTTTTTGAAGTTTATCACTTCGTTGGTGTTCTTCCTTTTCATAGAGTTGGCACATTCGAACAAAACAGATTCCTTTGTCACATTAATAGTAATATGAATGTACGACTTGCTGTAAATATCAATGCCATGTTTAAAAGCATTCTCTACAAATGGAATGAATAAGGCAGGAGCAATGTTTATACCTTTAAGATTGCCTATTGTCTTGAAAGTAATAGATATGGGATCCTCGTCATCAAATCTCAATTTATTAAGTTGAATATAATTTTCTATGAATTCGACTTCCTTTTCAAGTGGTATGAGGTTGTCTTGTGTATCATGAAGTAAAAATCGTAGTAGTTCTGAAAGTTGAGTAATGCCAGATGACACCTCCTTTTGTTGATGTTTTTCGGAGATCGATAATAAATTATTCAGTGCATTGAACAAAAAATGCGGATTGATCTGCGATTTCAATAGTTTCAATTCGGCCGTAAGTTTATCCTCTTTCAACTTTTGTTTCAAGGCTTCTTCTTTTTGCCAACGTAGCAACATGATGTGTACAAAAGAGATTCCTACGAAAAAAATGTAAAGCCAAATAGACACTATTAAAGTTTCGAATATATAAAACTCAAAACCATAGATCAGCTTATTTTTAATCAAGTCCAACACTAACGCTGTAATAGTGGCAATTAACAAATACAAAGAATAAGACCTGAATTTTTTGCTGTGAAAGTACTTTGAAAGAAAATAAACATTGAAATAGTATAGGAGCATTATCAGAATAAAACTGATAGTAGTACCAATTATACTTCTGTCATCATAGGAAATGGTAATGGTCTCTATATCGTTTATCACTTCCACTTCCCTCATTTGGGGACTGGTGATAGAGAATATTAGGTAAAAGCAAATGACCCAAAATAACATATTGAGTCCTATTTCTATTAATCGTTTCATAGTCTGTGTTTGTAAAAGTATATCGAAAAACCTTTATAATAATGAGATATGTGACATAACCGTCACTATTTGTGATGAAATGGCCGTTAAGTGCCCATTTTTTGATTTGCTAACATATTTCAAGGGCTATATAACTTTTATTTTATTGATGTGTTCTTGTCACATAATTTTGAGGTAAATCTAAAATCATTAAACGATGAAATCAACAATCAAATTCGCATTGATACTAATTATGTGTATGAGCTGTCAAGCTCAAAAAAGTAATAACAATGGCATTGAGCAAAAAATTGAAAATTATCTCGAACAATTAGAGAAAGATCAGTTTCATGGCAGTGTATTGGTCGCTCATAAAGGTGAAATACTAGTGTCCAAAGGATATGGCTTCTCTAACAAAGAAAGTTCTCTGAAAAACTCAAACAATACTGTTTTTGATATTGGTTCAATAACAAAGCAGTTCACCGCAGCTGGAATATTGAAGCTGGAAGAGCAAGGAAAACTATCTACCATTGACAAGATTAGTAAATACTTTACTGATGTACCAGCAAATAAAAAAGATATAACCCTACATCAATTACTGACGCATTCTTCAGGTTTTCGTCCAGCTTTAGGCCACGACTATCATAGTATTTTAAAAGAAGATTTCCTTAAGAAAGCCTTTGATTCTGAATCGTTATTCAGTGCTGGGTCTCAATATGAATACTCTAATGTTGGATATACATTATTAGCCATGATCATTGAAGAGGTTTCAGGAATGTCCTATGAGGCGTTTCTTTACAATAACCTTTGGAAACCAGCAAAAATGCAATTGACGGGCTATCAAAGACCTAATTACGATCAAGATAACGTAGCAGTTGGTTACAAAAAGTCTGGAAAATGGGGGAAACCAAATGAAAAATGGGATTCTGATGTGTCCTGGCATTTAAAAGGTAATGGTGGTATTTTATCAACGACCGGAGATATGTATAAGTGGCACAGGGCACTTTTGGGTAATGGTGTTTTATCTGAAACGTCCAAGTCAAAAATGTACTCGAAGCATATTCGTGAAGGCGAAGATGCACAATCTTACTATGGTTATGGTTGGGCAATTTTCCCGACATCTAGGAATACCGAACTCATTGCTCATAATGGCGGAAATGGTATATTTTTCGCAGATTTCTGGAGATACTTGGAAGAAGATGTTACCATTATGGTCATGACCAATCAAGCAAATAGAGGATATGATGAATTGGCATTGCAGCTGGCACGAATCATTTTAGATCCCGATCATAAGCCTAATGCGGAACTTAGAATATCGGAAAGCGAAGCAAAATTCCAGCGACAAATTGAAGGAATTCTGGATGGGTTTTTAGAAGTCATTAAAAGAAATGATGAAACTGCTTGGAAAGATTTCATAGAGGGCAATGGTTCTAAGGAATTTATTGGATTTGTATCAATGAAAGAGCATTTGGCAGTATTTCGTAAAATGCATGAGAAGCTGAAAGATCAAAATGCGAACGGTGTGACAATTTCTGAAGGCGAACTTAAAATTACCTTTGATAATAACATTTTAGTGATGAACACAGAACAGACAAAAAATGAGAACGTCAAAATTGGTGGAATGATGCTAGAGTAATGAAATGGGTAATTTTAACATAATCCTATGTTAAATGGATGTTGGTTTTACCGAAAAATAAATACCTTTTCTGAAAACAAACCAATTATGAAACGAAGTCAATTCATTAAGTCTGCTGGAATGGGAGCTCTTTTGATTCCAACCATTGCATTTCCATCAGTTGCAATATTATCTCAAGAAGATCCTCAGTTGGATAAAGCGCTCGTTCAGAAATTCGTCGGAGCGTCACATGGAAAAATGGATGTTGTAAAAGAGCTTCTTAAAGAACATCCTAACTTGATAAACGCCGCTCACGACTGGAAGCATGGCGATTTTGAAACTGGCCTTGGTGCAGCAAGTCATGTTGGCTATAAGGACCTTGCTAAATTCTTCTTGGAGAATGGCGCTCAAGCAAACATTTTTACAATGGCATTATTTGGTCGACTAGATATACTCAAACCTATGATCGATTTTGCACCTAGCACTTTAAATGCAAAAGGACCTCATGGTTTCACCCTTTTACATCATGCAGAAAAAGGAGGTGATGAGGCTTTAGGAGTCAAGGACTACTTACTTTCTCAAGGTTTGAAGGAAACAAAAATTGCCTTGTATTAAGACCTTGTTTTTTCATTGTCTTACCATAAAACATTTGTACTTTTGTGTTCGTTAAAACACGAAAAAAAGTCTTATGAATTCATACGATGTAGCAGTTATTGGTTCTGGTCCTGGTGGTTATGTGGCAGCAATACGTTGTGCACAACTGGGCATGAAAACAGCAATTATAGAAAAATATGCAACACTTGGCGGTACTTGCCTTAATGTGGGTTGTATTCCGAGTAAAGCCTTGCTGGATTCGTCTCACCACTATGATGATGCTGTAAAGCATTTTGAAGAACACGGGATTGAGATTCCAGGTGAGATAAAGGTCAATCTAGAGAAAATGATCGCGCGTAAGCAAACGGTTGTGGACCAAACAACTGGCGGGATTGATTTCTTGATGAAGAAAAACAAGATTGATGTATATGAAGGGCTAGGAAGTTTCAAAGATGCAACTCATATTGTCATCACAGGAAAAGAGACGACTGAAATCGAAGCAAAGCATATCATTATAGCAACAGGTTCTAAACCATCAAATTTACCATTCATAAGCTTAGATAAAGAGCGTATTATTACATCCACAGAAGCATTAAAGCTAAAAGAGATTCCTAAACACATGATCGTTATCGGTGGTGGTGTTATTGGGTTGGAATTAGGACAGGTATACAGACGTTTAGGATCTGAAGTGACAATCGTTGAATATATGGATCGCATCATTCCAACGATGGATGCTGGTCTTTCAAAAGAATTGAACAAGGTTTTCAAAAAAGCTAAATTTAAAATACAGACATCTCACAAGGTAAAATCAGTAGAGCGCAAAGGTGATGAGGTCATCGTGAAAGCGGATAACAAGAAAGGTGAAGAAGTAGAATTCAAAGGCGATTATTGCTTGGTATCCGTAGGACGTCGCCCTTATACTGACGGATTGAATGCAGAAGCAGCAGGCGTAAAACTGGATGATAGAGGTAGAGTAGAGGTGAATAATCATTTACAAACATCAGCATCGAATATATATGCTATAGGCGATGTTGTTAAAGGAGCGATGCTAGCTCATAAGGCGTCTGAGGAAGGTGTCATGGTCGCCGAACTATTGGCTGGACAAAAACCACATATTGATTATAACCTAATTCCAGGTGTTGTGTACACAGGGCCTGAAGTTGCTGCTGTTGGGAAAACCGAAGAAGAACTAAAAGAAGCAGGAATCGAATACAAAGCAGGACAATTCCCGATGCGCGCCTTAGGAAGAAGTCGTGCAAGTATGGATATTGACGGATTCGTAAAAGTCTTGGCAGACAAGAATACAGATGAAATATTGGGCGTTCATATGATCGGTGCACGTGCCGCAGATATGATTGCTGAAGCAGTTGTGGCGATGGAATATAGGGCATCAGCCGAAGACATTGCCATCATGTCTCATGCACACCCAACGTTTACAGAAGCCATCAAAGAAGCAGCTTTAGCGGCCACTGAAGATAGACCGTTGCATATATAATTGAAATACTGTCACTTCGAGCCTTGTCGAGAAGTCTCATATAAATCTAAGCAACCTTTTCGGGTTACTTTTTTATGTCTATTTTTATATTAACATGTCAATCAAAAAATCAATCATGGCAAAAAAGCGCACCTGGAAATTTTGGACCTCAAGAACTATTCTTCTATTACTCTTGATCGGTATTCTTTGGCTTGTAAATCTGATTTGGTTTAAACCATTCAATATCAAGCATTTTTACGATAAAGTCTTTATAGAATTCGCAATCGATAGTCCTGAACTTACCACTTCTATGGGTATTCCCGTACTATATGACCGTTCTAAAGATGAGCTGGACGATATTTCCGACACCAAGAATTGGGAGGATTTCAATAAACTGAAAGAAGACTATGAAACCTTGATAAGCTATGATTTTGATAGTCAATCAGATGAAAATAAACTGAATACAAAGATTCTTGCTTTTTATATGAAAGGAGAAATCGATAGTGAGCCGTTTTTTTATCACGGTTATCCTGTTAATCAAATGGGAGGTGTGCAGAATTCTTTACCAAGCCTGATGGAAAGTGCTCATAAACTTGAGGACGAGAGTGATATCGAGGCCTATATTTCACGCCTATCTAAGTTCGATACAAAATTCGAACAGTTGATCGAAACCTTAAAAAAAAGTGAGGAGAAGGATATTATACCACCGAAATTTATTATCCAACGTGTCATTGATGAAATGTCTGGCTTTGTCGGCACTAATAAAGTCATCACAGATAACGAATTATCTAGCACGATCCTATCGTCAGTAAAATCAAATATCCTATACACAAATTTCGAATCGAAAATCGATAAGATTAAGGATTTGACCCAAGAACAGAAAGACGATTACAAACAACAAGTCGAGAAAGAAATCAGTACTACGGTATTTGGTGCCTATCAAGGCCTAATAGATTATTTTACGGGCTTACAAACCAAAGCAACAAATGATGCCGGTGTATGGAAATTTCCAAATGGTGAGGCTTACTATCAACATCAGCTAAAAGGGAGTACTACCACGGATATGACTCCCGAAGAAGTGCATCAAATTGGGCTTGCAGAAGTGGCGAGGATAAAGAAAGAAATGCAAGACATCTTGGTTTCCGAGGGTTATACGGATACCACAAAGACGATTGGCGCAACCATTCAGGAACTCAATAAAGAAGAGCGTTTCCTGTTTCCAAATACCGATGAAGGACGCCAAATGGTACTCGATGAATACAATCGTATCCTATCCGAAATAAGTGCCGGTATCGACAATGCATTCGATATACGACCAAAAGCTGGTCTTGAGGTCAAACGAGTACCAGAATTCAAGGAAGAAGGTTCTGCGGGTGCTTATTATAATGCTCCAGCAATGGATGGTTCAAGAGGTGGTGTTTTCTATGCTAACCTGAGGAATGTACACGAATCGGTAAAATTTGGGATGAAAACCTTGGCATATCATGAAGGTGTACCAGGTCATCATTTCCAGATTGCCATACAATCGGAGCTTGAAGATGTGCCTATTTTTAGAACTATTGGCTTGTTTTCGGCATATACAGAAGGTTGGGCGTTGTACACCGAACGCTTGGCATGGGAACTAGGGTTTTATGATAATGACCCTTTTGGTAATCTAGGACGATTGCAAGCAGAAATATTTAGAGCAGTACGTTTGGTGGTCGATACGGGCATTCATCATAAAAAATGGACTCGAGAAGAAGCCATTGATTTTATGGTAAAGAATACTGGTATGACGACAACCGAAGTCACTACAGAAATCGAACGCTATATTGTCTGGCCAGGACAAGCCTGCTCTTATAAAATAGGAATGATTAAAATTTTGGAGTTAAGAGAAAGAGCAAAAGAATCTTTGGGTGATAAGTTTGACCTTCGGGAATTCCATAATGTGGTTCTAAAGAATGGTGCAGTACCACTGGCAATTCTTGAAGAAATTATTGATGATTATATTGCTAGAATGCTTGAAGAATAAAATAAGACTTGTATAGACTGCCATACCTCAGAAAATAAAAACTTACAATTTAAAAGCGAACCAAACGGTTCGCTTTTTTTATTTGATTTTCGAGCCTTCTAATTCCACATCCGCAGTTGCCCAACTGTTTTTTATAAGAGCATCCATTTCTTTAGTTTTTTCAGGATTTCCTAAATATTCATAGGCTTGTTTCATGCCATGATGCGCCCAACCATTATTTGGCAAGCGTTCTAGATCTTCCATATAGGTTTTAAGTGCCATGTGTTTTTGACCGTTCATAAGATAAGCGCGTCCAAGATTATGTCTAATGGAAAAAAACCAATCTGGAGGTTCATTATAATTTAAGGCGTCTTCTATAGCCACAGCTTCCCTTAGCAGAACGGTACTTCTTTTAAGATTTTCATGTTGTTCATCAGATTCAGATAATAGTATTTCAGCTTCTAATACCTTTTCAGCGATGAGTACCAAATTGTGCACATTATTGATGTCCCATATGGTCACTTCTTTTAAGCCTTCGTCTTTGGCCAGTATTTGTAATTTAGATAACTCTTCTTTGGCCATGGTTATATTACCTTTCCCGGTGTGCGCCATGCCTTCTGCATAATGTCGGATGGCTTGGAGATATTTAAGGTCATAGGTTTTTAATTTCATATTTAGGATATCATCCCATTTGCCAAATTTCACGGCAACGTAATATGGAATCGAATAATAATGTTGCAAGGTGCCCCAACCAGGCTCTTTCATAATATCTGGATGCACATGCTCAGACACCTTATTAGCGCCGATCATGGCCCAATGGTAATTACCTTCCAAAGTCGCTGTGGCAGCCATAAAATGATAGTTATGAGGAAAATACCCAAGTGGATAAGCACCTTGTGCATGGCAGTTAGAAACATAGGTACTGTCGGCTTTTACTGCCGCGATATTGGATAGCGTGCCTTTATGATATTCGCCAGTACGGATATAAGTGTGTGAAGGCATATGCAATAAATGCCCTGAACCTGGTACTAGGCCATCATCAAAGACTTTTGCGGAAGCATCAGAGCGTTCAGGAGTATTTGAAGCTTCCACAGCATGAATGTAAAAATGATGAGCGCCAGGATGCTTTGGATTTTGGTCAATCAATTTTTCCAAAAGAGCAACGATCTCTTTGGTCCATGGTTTTTCAGAACCATCTTTCTCATTCAAATCCCACGGATGCAAGTTCATTAAAGACTCAGCATATAAGGCACTGATTTCAGTGTCATTAGGATATTGCTTGTATAATGTTTTCATAGCAGCTGAATATGACGCGTCTAAAGAACCTCTATCTTCTGGTGGTGTTTTACTATAGCGAAGCGCCATGGCGTTTATGAACTGCTTTTCTTTTTCTGTAGTGTTTGCAGAAAGTGACTTTGCCGTTTGAATGGCTTTATAGGCGCGCTCGTAGTTGTCACTTTCCATGCCTCCATTGTAATTTGGACCAAGTACATAGGCAAAACCCCAAAAAGCCATAGCGCAGGTTGGGTCCAGTTTTGTGGCATAATAAAATGATCGTGCCGCCTCTGCATGATTAAAACCATAAGCCAAGGTCATTCCCTGATTAAAATATTGTTGTACCAACGGATTGTCAGTAGTGATAGGATAATTCACAGCACTCTGGCCATCAAGTATTGGTGCGATATTGTCTTTTTTATACCACTCACTATCTGTTACTGGTGGTACGCAGGCATATTTAGAAGATGGAGGTGATTTAATGGTAACAGTGTTTTCTTTTTGTTGGTCTTTACAAGATAAAACCACAAACAAAAGACCAGACAGAATAATAGCCCCTTTTTTCATTATTGTAATTGGTTGATTAGTTGGATTCTAAATTACAAAAAAATAGCTAGTGAGAATTGTCTGTAGGCTTAGTTTAAATGAGATTCATGAATCAGAATATTATAACGAGCTTTAAACTCTTTTCCTGTCTCAAGCGCAACAATCCCTTCTTTAGTTGTGAATTGCTGATTCATGTCTTCATGGCCTGAATATATCTTTGCCCAAATGCCTAAATAAGGAAAGTCATTGAAGGTCAATGGTCAAAATATCATCTTTGATTTTACTATGTATTTGTTACAGCTATTGACCTTAAGTATTTTAAAACTAATAAAATGAAGATATTATATTTAATACTGTTCCAATAATTTAAGCACGTCTTTTTTATAACTCCTGCTTATAGGTAAAGCTTTGCTATTAATGGTGATATGTTCGTTAGTAAAAGAGGAAATATTATTAAGAGATATGATATAGGATCGATGTATCCTCATGAATTGACTATTAGGTAGTTTTGCTTCAATAGCACTTATAGTTTCACGTGTTACAATCGTTTTAGATTCAAGATGAATTTTTATATAATCACTATAACTTTCGATATATATAATCGCATCAAAATCTATTTTAATCATTTTACGTTCTGAGCGTACAAACATGAAATCAGTCTTTTCTATATGCTGGTGCACCTCATTTTTTGGTTGACTATTGTACACTTCAAAATAGGTATTTACTGCTTTAAGCAAGCGTTCAAAAGAAACAGGTTTTAGTAAATAGTCCACAGCTTGTAACTCAAAACCCTCAACCGCATAATCGCGATATGCTGTTGTAAAAATGACCTTGATGTTTTCATTAATGGATTTTGCAAATGAAATACCCGTTATCTCTGGCATATTGATGTCTAGGAACACTAGGTCAATAGTATTATTGCTTATAAAATTAAAAGCTTCCATAGCATTACTGCAACTTGCCAGAATCTCGATATTGTCTATTTTTAAGAGATGTGCTTCTATGATCTCTCTAGCAATGACTTCATCATCTACAATAAGACAGGATATGGTTTTGGTAGACTTCAAGTGTTTATATGGTTTTTAAGTTTAAATCGACCGTAAAGAGGTCTTTATTGTTATTAATAGCTAAGGTGTGATTGTATTTATAAAGCATATCTAGACGTTTTTTAATGTTTTCTAAACCAATACCGTTCTTTGATATCACCTTGTCACTGCTTGAGTTTTCTATTTGAAAACGTATGGCGTCTTTTGTGTATTCCAGATTAATTCCAATACTTAATTTACCATTTTTTATAATGCCGTGTTTAAAACTATTTTCAATAAAGGGAATAAGTAACATGGGTGCTATTTTTACGGTTTCAGGAATAGTGTTTCTATTGAATGATACGTCTAAGGTGTTGTTGAACCTCAATCTTTCCAATTCAATATAATCTTCTATATGTTTGATTTCATCAATTAAGGGTACAAAGGGTTTGTCTACCTGGTATAATAAGTAATCTAAAAGATTGGAAAGTTTTAAGATCATCTCTGGTGTCTCATCTGCTTTTTTGAGAGCAAAACCATACATTGTGTTTAGGGTATTGAATAGAAAGTGCGGATGAATTTGCATCTTAAGATGATTCAACTCTTGCTCTTTTAACTTTAGTTGTGTTTCTAAAATCTTTTTTTCAAGCTTACTGGTTTTAGACGTGTTTTCTAAATTCAATTTCAATAGCTTGAATGCACTAACGATAATCGTAACGAGGTATACGCCTGTAATTACATATAATAAGTTTCTACTTACGGGATACATTTCCTCATATTCAAAGCTTGTTAGAAAGATCAGGCTGAAAAATATAGAAACTGTAATTAAATAAGAGGATATAATAAGCGTGTAGATGCTGTATAATGTAAAACGCCAGTATCGTTTTTTAATCAGGTATTCAGGTATTAATTTGTAGATGGATGTGTAAGTAGTTGCGATGGTTATGGGCATTAAAAAAAGTGAAAACGTAATGATGTTTTGATAATCTTTACTTCCAACACCAAAAAAATAGGAATAGAAAAATAAGACTCCAAACCAAAGCATAATGTGAAATAGGAGTTGTTTTAACTTTTGTAAAACGAATTTTTTTTTCAGCATGAGTGTTACATCCTATTACAATATTAGCTTATTTTTTAACCATGTTGATAGTTCATAGACGAATAACCAATTTAAGCATTGTTTTAGCAATTATGCTATAAACCACACTAAATAGGTTAACCATCGCATTTTGGTTTTTTGTGAAGATATCTGGAATATGTTTGTATCATGTTCAACTTATGAAATATTTACACAAATGAAAAAAGCACTGTTACTTTTCTTATTAATGAGCGCGATATGTATCGCCCAAAATGAAAATTATAAACAGCTAGATCGGTTTTTTGATGTCTTATATCAAAATGATAAAATAATGGGCACAATGACCATTATGAAAGACGGAAAAGTCGTTTATAGCAAATCAACAGGATATCAGTACATAAATAAGAAGAACAAAAAAGAAGCATCATCACAATCAAAATATCGAATAGGATCCGTTACAAAGACCTTTACGGCGACCATGATTTTTCAACTGGTTGATGAAGGCAAGATAAAATTAGATAATATATTGTCTGATTATTTTCCTAAAGTTGCTAATGCTTCAAACATCAAGATTTCTAATCTCTTGGATCATTCAAGTGGTCTTTATAACATTACCAACGATAAGAATTTTAGCAAGTGGATGTTAGAGCCGTCTACAACTGAAGATATGCTTTCAAGAATCGTTAAATATGATATCGATTTTCAACCTGGAGAAAAGCACGAGTATAGCAATACTAATTTTATTCTTTTAGGATATATACTTGAGATGATTGAAGGAAAGAACTACGGAGAACTTTTAAGAGAGCGTATTGCCGTACCATTGAGCCTAAAGAACACTTACTATGGTGATGTGATAGACATCAATGCTGATGAATGTCTATCTTATATCTACGAAGATGATGCCTCTATGAGTGAAGCTGATCAAACCGAAATGAGTAATCCTGGAGGTGCAGGTGGCATAGTATCCAACCCTTCTGATCTTGTGGTTTTCGTTGACGCTTTATTTAATGGTAAATTAATGTCGGCTGATAGCTTTAACGCCATGACAACCATAAAGGCAGATGAGTATGGTAGTGGTATATTAAGCGCGAAAAAAGAAGGACTTACTTTATATGCTCATAATGGAAGAATCGATTTTTTCCAATCCGTTATGGTGTATATTCCAGAATTGAAAGCGGCAATAGCATTAAACGCAAATGCCTTAGATTATGACCTTATGCCAATCATGTTTAATGCAATTGGTACTGTGATGGGCAGGGACATATCCATACCGAGTTTTAATAGTTTAGAACTGACCGAAGCACAAGTAAAACAATATGAAGGTGTCTATGAAAGCAAAGAACTCCCCTTTGATTTAGTGTTTGAAGCTCATGGTAGAGTTTTAAAAGGAGCTCCTGAAGGAAGCAATTTAAAAAATTTGACCTCTACTAAAAAGAATGAATTTACACTTGATCAACTTGGCATAGTTTTAAATTTTGATATAGAAAAAGAGACTGTTCTCTTTGCGCGAGCAGGAAACCCAACGATTTTATTTAATAAAAAATAATACATTACATACGATGAAAATAACTTTAATTATGACCTCAATAGTAGCGAACCCAATAGTAGATCGATTTCAAGAAGGTGGCCCCATTATTATGTCACTAATTTTAATTTGCTTATTACTATCCATCTTTTTGCTCATTACGGGGTTTTTAAATCTCAAAAAGAACAATTCTAAGACAAAAAAAATGATTGAATTGGTCGTTGATACCAGCTTATTAGGCCTTGTTATTGGTTTTTTTGGTTCAATCCTTGGAGTAATTTCCGCTTTCGACTCGGTTGAAGCAATGGGTGAGGCAGATCCTGCTGTTTTTTCTAGCGGACTTAAAGTGTCATTACTGACTGCCACGTTTGGACTGTTCACATTTGTGATAGCCAGAGCAGGAATACTGCTGCTTAGGTGGATTCAAAACGATTAACTCAATTTTACGATAACAATGAAAAAACCTGTATTAATAGTTGCATTGTTTGTAGCTCTAGTTTTTGTATGTAATACAATGAGAGCACAACTTAAATCTCATTCAAATTATTTGGTTCAAATTGGCCAAACCGATAGCCTGTACTCTAATATTTTAAAGGAACATAGACGTGTTTGGGTAAGTGTTCCTGAGAGTTATAAAGGGCAGTCAAAATATCCAGTGGTGTATGTATTAGATGGTGGTATGCACTTTCAAACAGTAAATGCTATTATTAATCAGTTAGGATCCGGGAGTATTCCAGAAATGATTCTTGTCGGAATTGAAAACTCGACATCAAGAATTAGAGATTTAACACCAACGCACGTGAATCAGGCAAGGGGCTCTAAAGAATGGGTAAAAGGTTCGGGCGGAGGTGATAAATTTACAGACTTTATAGCCAAAGAATTGATGCCGTATATTGATAGTAAATATCCAACAACCTCATATAGTACGCTCTTGGGACATTCTTTAGGAGGATTATTGGTTGTAAATACCATGATGAAACGTCCTAAGTTATTTGTTAATTACATCGCTATTGACCCTAGTTTATGGTGGGATGATGCGACGTTGGTATCGCAAGTAGAAGCGATTATAGACAGTGAAAGTCTTAATGGAAAATCACTATTTCTATCTATTTCCAACCCTTTACCTCCTGATACTGAAAAAGATATTAATGTTCTTAAAAATGATAGAACCATTGAAACTGAAGGTTTACGTGCGGCTCTTAAATTCTCTGAAATTGTATCTCAAGCCGATAGTAGTGCATTAAATTTTTCATATAAATATTATGAATACGAAGATCATGGTACCATTCCGCTTATTTCGGCTTATGATGGATTAAGATATCTTTTTCCTTGGTATAAAATGAGTGGAAAATTCGTCGATACGGTTAAAGATTCAAAATCATCAACAAGTGATATTATAAATACTTTTTCGGAGCGTTTCAACTTGTTGTCTAATAAATTCGGCTATAAAATTTCTCCAGATAAAGAGTTCTTAAATAATCTTGGATATATGTTCATGAAAGATTCACCACAGAAATCTTTTGCATTTTTTAGTATGTTAATTGATTACTATCCTGAAAACGCGAATGGATATGATTCCATGGCAGATTATTATGAATCCCAAAATGACAGCAAAAATGCCGTCAAATTCGTTTCTAAAGCCTATGAGATAAGTAAAAGTGATTATCATAAAAAAAGACTTGAGGGGTATAAAAACTAGTAAATTAGATGTAACATAATTGTCATTTAATTTTTCGTAACATACTAAGGATCTTTTTTGCCTACTGATAAAAGGATCTTTACTTTTGGAAGGTATTGAATTTAATACTTCCAATTGCGAAAAAGCCAATCATATAAGATAGATCATACTGAAGATTTCAAAGGCAAACTATTGCAATGGTCTCAGCAATTTGATGATGTGGTTTGGTTAGATTCTAACGCCTTTCCTCAGATGTATTCGAGCTACGATGCTGTTTTAGCCGTAGATGCCTTTACGACTTTAAGAACCGACCGTCATAATGCTTTTGATAACTTGAAAGAATACCAATCGATTACAAAGGATTGGATTTTTGGGTATTTAACCTATGACCTTAAAAATGATGTAGAAGATCTCACTTCTAATAATTATGATAGACTAGGGTTTCCAGATTTATATTTCTTTCAGCCAAAGAAGCTATTCTTGATTCAAGGAAATCAGTTGGAAATGCAATACCTCAATATGGTTGATGATGAAATGGATGAAGATTACAAAGTCATTGATCGAGAAACAGAAAGTTACTTTGAGCAGCGTCAAAAGACATCTAGAAATAATGTTAAGATCAAGCTACGTATCCATAAAGACGCTTATTTTGAGAAATTGAATACCATGCTTGCCCATATATATCGAGGTGATATTTATGAAGCCAATTTTTGTCAAGAATTCTATTCAGAAAACACGATCATTGAACCTTTAGAAACATTTAATCACTTAAATGCTATTTCAAAGCCACCATTTGCGACCTTTTTTAAATCGGAAAATAGATATTTATTATCGGCATCACCAGAGCGTTATTTGAAGAAAGAAGGCAAGACCATAATTTCTCAACCAATTAAAGGAACTGCAGCCAGATTAAAAAATGGAATGGCAGATATTGCTATGGCAAGGGCATTATCTGAAGACGAAAAAGAACGCTCAGAGAATATTATGATAGTCGATCTGGTGCGTAATGATCTCAGTAAAACGGCAAAAAAAGGATCTGTTAAAGTGAAAGAACTCTGCAAGGTATATTCTTTTGAGCAAGTACATCAGATGATCTCTACAGTCGTTTCGGAAGTTAAAGATGATGTTAGTCCAGTTGATATTATTCGCACCACATTTCCAATGGGAAGTATGACGGGTGCACCAAAAATTTCGGCCATGCAGATTATTGAGAACCTTGAAGAAACCAAACGAGGCTTGTATTCTGGCGCCGTTGGATATTTTACACCAAAAGGCGATTTTGATTTTAATGTGGTAATTCGTAGTATCTTGTACAACGAGAAGGCAAAATATGTTTCTTATTCAGTTGGTGGAGCAATTACAGCAAAATCTAACCCAATAAAAGAATATGAAGAATGCCTTATTAAGGCGAAAGCGATGAGAGAAGCATTAGAATGATATGACACATAATACGTTTGATCTTAGAATAAATAATACCAAATTATTTGGACAATATTGGAAACCTGAAACAATAAGGGCTGTTATTGTATTGGTGCATGGCATGGGAGAACATGCGTCTAGATATGAAGATTTTGTAATTCCTAAGTTGTTAGATAATGACTTCGCAGTTGTGGCTTACGATAATTTTGGACATGGTAGAAGCGATGGTAAAAGAGGGCATTGCCCAAATTATGAAGCCTTGATGGAATCCGTTGAGCAAGTGATTAATATGGCAGAGAACCTCTTTCCTAATACACCTAAATTTCTTTATGGACATAGTATGGGAGGAAACCTAACTATTAATTACGCACTGAGAAAGCAACATAGTTTGAAAGGAGTTATCGCTACCAGTCCTTTTTTACGTTTAGCATTTCAACCACCCAAATGGAAATTGACTTTGGGTAAGATCATGATGAACATTTGGCCATCCATAACATTGCCGAGCGAGTTAGAAGTGGAAGCGATTTCAAGAGATCCTAAAGAAGTTAAACGCTATGTTGAGGATGCGTTGGTACATGATAAAGTGAGCCCTATGTTTACATTTCCAATTATGGATGCTGGAGAATGGGCTATTAAGCAGGCTAGCAAGTTGAAAACACCAATATTGTTATTACACGGAACAGGAGATAGAATCATTGATCATAAGGCTTCTGAAGAATTCTCTAAGAACTCTGATAAAGCAGAACTAAAGTTATTTGAAGATGGTTATCACGAACTACATCATGATCTTTGTAAGGATGAATTTATGGAAACGATTGTTGAATGGTTAAATAAGTTGCAAGTTGAAAGGGATTAGTGAAAAGTTTAAAGTTGTAAGTTTGCAATTATGAAAAGTTATCGAGACTTAATTGTATGGCAAAAGTCCGTAAATATGGTTACACTCGTCTATAAAGTAGTCAAGACTTTTCCTGATGATGAAAAATTTGGACTGACTTCACAGATTAAAAGAAGCTCTGTTTCTATTTCGTCGAATATTGCAGAGGGCTATGGAAGAAATTACACTAAGGATTATGCTCGATTTTTACAAATAGCCAGAGGATCTTTATTTGAAATGCAAACTCAACTTCAAATAGCATTGAACCTTGATTTTATCAATAGAAAAGATATAGAAGATATTTTAGACCTGTCGGTTGAAATTGAAAAAATGCTTAACACTTTAATCAAGAAAATATTAAGCTAATGCCTATAAACTAATGACTATTGACTTGTTAATAGATTTCCAAAAGCATATTGAATCCAAACAAGGTTTCCTAAAAACGGGTAAGCTCCTCATTGCTATTTCTGGTGGTCTAGATAGCGTTGTATTAACACATTTATGCCATCAATTAAAATTAGATATCGCTCTTGCGCATTGCAACTTTAACTTAAGAGGAAAGGAAAGCGATGATGACGAGCAATTTGTCATTGATTTAGCAGATACCATGAACTTAGAAGTGTTTGTACAGAATTTTGATACCGACAATTACGCTAAAAGCAATAAATTATCTACCCAAATGGCAGCTAGAGAACTTCGTTATGATTGGTTTAACGAATTAGCGGAACAATTACAGTTTGATTATATCTTGACAGCACATCACGCAGACGATAATCTGGAAACTTTTTTGATCAATCTCTCTAGAGGCACAGGATTAGATGGTTTGATAGGCATTCCAGAGCGAAATAATAAAGTAGTCAGACCATTATTGAAATTTTCTAGAGAAGACATTGAGAACTATGCTAGATCAAATCAATTGAAATGGAGAGAGGACACCTCTAATGCATCAGACAAATATTTACGAAATGCTTTAAGACATCATGTTATTCCGAAGTTGAAGGAGTTAAATCCTCAATTTTTATCTAATTTTCAGAACACTAACGCTCATCTAAAAGATGCAAAAGAGATAGTTAATGATAGGGTAAATGCCATTGAGGATGTCATAATTTCAAGAGAACAGGATAATGAAATTTATTTTGATATTCCTAAGTTAAAAAAATTAACGAATGCAAAAGCATATCTGTATCAAATGCTAAAAGTATATGGATTCACGGAATGGAATGATGTGACTAATCTTTTGGATGCCCAATCAGGTAAGCAAATCATCTCCTCTATGTATCGCTTAGCTAAAGACCGTAATAGGTTGATTTTAAGTGAAATAAAACACAAGCCTGCAAAGACATTTATTATTGAAGATAATCAAGAAAAAGTGACTATTACCAATAATTCTATTCTGTTTTTTGACGAGGTAGATGCGCTCTTTGGGAAACGCACAGAAGTTCAAGACGCTCATGATAAATTTACCAATACAATATATGTTGATAAAGATTTGTTAAAATTCCCGTTATCTGTAAGAGGTTGGCAAGAAGGCGACTATTTTTACCCTTTTGGTATGAAAGGGAAGAAAAAGTTGAGTAAGTATTTTAAAGACGAAAAACTCTCATTGCCAGAAAAAGAAAACATACAACTATTATGCAATGGAAGTGATATTGTTTGGGTGATCGGTAAAAGAGCCGATAATCGATTTAAAGTGACTAATAAAACTAAACGTATATTAAAAATCAGAATCCAAGAATGAAAAACCTAGTCATTGCTGCCCTATTGTTATTTGGACTTTCTGTAAATGCGCAGATATTGGATCCTATAGATTGGACTCATAGGGTCAACCAAATTTCTGATGATGAATATGAATTAATTTTCATAGCAGACATGGAAGATGGATGGCATATTTACTCTCAATATCCAGAAATCAAGGATGATGGACCGATTGCCACTGAAGTGGTGTTTTTGGATGTAAATGGCAACTATTCCCTGTTAGGAAAAACAACCGAACCACCAACAAAACCCATTTTTGAAGAAGCGTTTCAAATGAATGTTCGCTATTTTGGAGGTGTTTCAGAGTTCAAGCAAAAAATCAAACTACTCAATAAAGATATTAATTCTATACGAGCCGAAGTATCTTTTCAGATATGTGACGATACGCGTTGTTTGGCTCCAGATACAAAAGAGTTTGAATTTAATTTAAATACAGATGGTAAAGACGGATTGTTTCAGCCTGTTAAATGGAGGGTGTCTTTGGAGAAATTATCTCAAACAGAATATAATCTGATCTACAAGGCAGATATTCAGGAGAAATGGCATTTATACTCTCAAAATTTACCTGAAGGAGGTGCTATTCCTACTGAATTTATTTATGATTCATTGCAGTTGGCAAATGATTTTAAACTCATAGGAAAAACAAACGAAAGTAAGTCGATCACCAAGTTTGATAAGGTATTTGAGATGGATATGACTTATTTTGATAGTGAAGCTACGTTTATTCAAAAAATTGAGTTAGTAAATTCTGAATTGAAGTTTATTAAAAGCGAGATTTCTTATCAAGCATGTGATGATGTAAGATGTGTTTTCGAAAGTGAAGAAGCTTTGTTTAATTTAGACGGACTGCAAAGTTCTATTGCTAAAGGAACTGTCTCGTTAGAAGATATAAACAAGAGCAATGCTCTTAATTTAAATGTAAAGGGTAAGGAAAATTACGAGCAAGAGGAAGTTGCCAAAAAGAGTAATTTTTCTATTTTCCTATTAGGGTTTTTAGGAGGCCTGATTGCTTTGTTGACACCTTGTGTTTTTCCAATGATTCCCTTAACGGTGTCTTTTTTTACAAAAAGCGGAGCTAATACCCAAAAGGGAATGGCAAACTCTATTATGTATGGGTTTTTCATTTTTCTTATTTATGTATTGTTGAGTATTCCATTTCACTTAATAGATTCGTTGGATCCAGAGATTCTGAATAATATATCGACAAATGTGACATTGAATATCATATTTTTCTTAGTATTTATTTTCTTTGCGTTTTCGTTCTTCGGGTATTACGAGTTAACATTACCATCGTCTTGGGGAACCAAGCTAGACAGTAAGGCTACAAAAATTGGTGGTTTGGTTGGTGTGTTTTTAATGGCGTTGACATTGGCTATAGTCTCGTTTTCTTGTACAGGTCCAATTCTTGGAGCTTTGTTGGGAAGTACAGCATTAGCTACGGGTGATATCGCTACCAAATTGACCATGGGAATGGCTGGTTTTGGGTTGGCATTGGCTTTGCCATTCACACTATTTGCTATGTTTCCTAAATGGTTAAATTCGCTTCCTAAATCTGGAGGGTGGTTAAACACAGTGAAAGTAGTACTAGGATTCATCGAATTAGCATTGGCTTTTAAGTTCTTGTCTAATGCAGATTTGGTAGAGCATTGGGGACTTTTAAAAAGAGAAGTGTTTATTGGTCTTTGGATTATAATATCTATTTTGACAGCAATCTATCTCTTTGGAAAAATCAAATTCCCACATGATAGTCCGCTACAGAAATTGAGCTTTAGCAGAATCTCTTTTGGAATACTTTTCGTAGCGATTGTTATCTATCTTATCCCTGGATTAACGAATACAAAATATGCAAATCTTAAATTATTGAGTGGTATTGCACCGCCTTTATTTTATAGCATTTACGACAAAGAGAATAATTGCCCTTTAGGAATTGAATGTTATAAAGACCTCACGGAAGGATTGGAAGCAGCTAAGGCCAAGAATAGACCTATTATGTTAGATTTTACAGGTTGGGCATGTGTTAATTGTCGTAAAATGGAGGAACATGTATGGAGTCAAGGAAAAGTTTTTGACCAACTCAATAATGATTATATAATTATTTCTCTTTATGTCGATGATCGCAAGGAATTGGCTGAGAACGATAAATTTAAGTTTTTAAAACCAAATGGAAGTATTAAGAGCATAAAGACCATTGGCGATAAATGGGCAACCTTGCAAACTCTCAATTTTAATAACAATTCACAGCCATACTATGTGCTCTTGAATAGTAATATGGAACTGCTTAATCATCCTATAGCTTATACACCAGATGCAGATGAGTATGCAGACTGGTTAAAGGTGGGGATTGAGAATTTTGAGAAGTTTTTTCCTAATAAAGTATCTTTCGATGCCGATAATTGATTCCGATTATAACCCACCATTTCTGTTCAAGAATGGTCATTTTTCTACAGTGTATTCTGGACTTTATAGAAGAGTGCATGATGTCGTTCAAGAAAGAGAACGTATAACACTTTCTGATGATGATTTTTTAGACCTAGATTGGAGTTATTCGAATACCAAGACCAATAAGCTAGTTATCCTTCTACACGGACTTGAAGGTAATGCGCAGCGTCCTTATATGTTAGGCTCTGCGAAGCTTTTTAATACCAACGGATATGATGCTATATCGGTTAATTTTCGAAATTGTAGTGATACACCGAACTTGAAATATCAAACATATCATTCTGGAGCTACAGAAGATTTACATGATGTTGTTCAGCATGCAATTGCTAAGAAGTATTCTAGTATAAGCATAGTAGGAGTTAGTCTAGGAGGGAATATGACTTTAAAATATGTTGGAGAACGAAATCTGCCTTCAGAGGTAAAAAGTGCCGTAGCTGTTTCTGTACCTTGCAGTTTATACCATAGCATGCTCCAACTTCATAAGCTTGAAAACGTTTTATATTCTCGACGCTTTAGAAAACACTTAATCAAAAGTTTATTGAAAAAACAAGTGCAATTTCCTGAACGTATTTCGGACACGGAAATCAAATCCATAAAAACATTAAAAGATTTTGATGATGTATATACATCGAAAGCACATGGATTTAAAAATGCATTGGATTATTATGAAAAATGCAGTTGTCAGCAATTTCTTTCCAATATAAGAATACCTACACTTATCTTGAATGCCCTAGATGATTCTTTTCTGTCTCCTGAGTGTTTTCCAATTGAACAGGCTAAAAATAATGATTTCCTTCATTTAGAAATGCCTAAACATGGAGGACATGCTGGCTATTATGATGCAAATAATGTGCATTATAATGAAAAACGAAGCCTTGAATTTGTTAGAGAAAATTAGTATCTAACTATTATATAATTCTGTTAGAGACTTTGTTGTATGAATATTTTTCAAGACTGAAACACCCATTATTATATGGGATTAAAAACACAATAAATTTCGTTTAATACCTATACAAAAACCATATAAGCGGTTTTTTAAACACAACGTGTTTGCATTTATGGTATCTTACCATTGGAAATAACATAATAAATATGTTGTGAAGCGATAATCACTTTAAATAATTGTAGGTCTTTATTTAAGAGACTTTAATATTGATTTCATCATTGTTGAATTTAGTCAATTCTTTAGAATATAGAACCATACATTTTAAATAAGAGACCATACAATTTTGGTTAAGCAAATGATATGCAAATAAAAAATTATTACTCATTACTGTTTTTTGTAGTAGCTACATTTCTTTCTTATGCTCAGGAGTTACCACCAATTCAGGTATTCACACCTCAAGCATATGGTGCTGAAAATCAAAATTGGGCTATTGCACAAGGACCAAATAAGTATATATACGTTGCAAATAATAGAGGTCTTCTTGAGTATAATGGTGCAAATTGGCAACTTTACCCATCACCTAATGAAACTATTATAAGATCTGTTACTGTAGGTAAAGATAAAATATATACTGGTAGTTATATGGAGTTTGGCTATTGGCAGCGCAATGATTATGGCTTACTCGAATACACATCACTAAGTGATACTCTGTCTGTCCAAATGATAGAGGATGAACAGATTTGGAAAATAATTTCACTAAATAATTGGATTGTTTTTCAGTCTTTGAACAGAATTTATCTTTTAGATGTCCAGAATTCCCGATTCAAGATTATTGATTCCGACTATACAATTCCCAAAATGTTCTTGGTGGATGGAACTATTATGTTCCAAAAAATAAATAAAGGAATTTATAAAATTGAAAATGGTATAGCCAAAATATTTACCTCTGATAACCTTATAAAAAATGAATCTGTAATCAATGTGTATGCTCAAGATGAAAATATTCTTATACAAACGGTTGGTAAGGGATTTTATGTGCTCCAAGATGGTATTGTAAAGGAATGGGATATTGAGGCAAACGACAAACTTAAGAGTATCAATGTTTATAGTAGTATTCGACTAAGAGACAGGAGTTTTGCGCTTGGAACTATCTCTAACGGACTCATTCATTTAACACGTGATGGAAAGATAAGTAGTGAGATTAACCAAATAAGTGGGCTTAGTGATAATACCGTTTTATCGGTTTTCGAGGACATGAATGATAATCTTTGGTTGGGACTAGACAATGGAATTAGTTGTGTCAATATGAAGTCACCTTTTCTGGTCTTCAATGATCAAAAAGGTAATTTAGGAACAGTATATGCTTCTGCTTTACATAAGGGTAGCCTTTATATAGGTACTAATCAAGGCTTATTCTATAAAAAACAGGGTACGAACGATGAATTCAAATTGATTGAAGGTACTAAAGGTCAGGTTTGGAATTTGATTATACATGATGGCACTCTTTTTTGTGGCCATAATGATGGCACTCTAATTATTGATGGCGATACCTTTGAAACTATAAATGATAAAGTGATAGGAACCTGGGATATCAAACCTATTCCTAATAAACCTAATGAATTATTGCAAGGGAATTATGAAGGTTTGAATGTTTTGTGGAAACGAAATGGTAAATGGGGATTCAAGAATAGCATTAAAGGTTTCAATAATTCATGTAGATTCTTCGAAATCTCAAAAAATAATACGATTTACGTTAGTCATGAATACAAAGGAGTATATGACCTAAAAATGAATAGTGATTATAATGAGGTAACAAATATTTCTTGGGTGTCCGAATTGACAAAGGGTTTCAATGCATCTCTAACCCGCTTTGATGATGATATCTTGTACGCCCATAAAGAAGGAATTTTTAAATTTAACGAGACAACTGAAAAATTTGTGAAAGACCCTCTATTGAGCTCTGTTTTTTCAAATGATAACTATGTTACAGGGAAACTTGTAATGGACCATAAGGCTAATAGACTTTGGAGTTTTACAGAAGATAATATTAGCTACATTGACCAAGGAAAGTTAAGTGAAACTCCTGAAATACATAGAATAGCGATTCCGGATCACTTCAGGAAAAGTATGACGGGTTTTGAAAACATAAAATCCGTTGGTAATAATCGTTACTTGTTTGGTAAATCGAATGGATATTTGATTATAGATGTCAATTCGATTAAAGGAAATAGAGAGTTTGAAGTTAGTATAAATACAATCAAAAAGGGGAAGCTAGGTATCACTAATACTAATGTGAGTTTGAAAGAATCCGTGGAATTATCTAACTCTGAGAATAATATAGAATTCTCATATAGTGTGCCAGAATTCAGTAAATACTACGAAGTAGAATATAGATATCAGTTGGAAGGAATGTATGATCAGTGGAGTAACTGGTCTACAAAATCTAGTATGCTTTTTGATAATTTACCGCATGGCGATTATACCTTCAATGTTTCAGCAAGAATAGGAGAAACATCAGCAAATAAAATAACGAGCTATGAATTCAATATCGAAAAACCTTGGTACTTAACTAATTTAATGATGGTTATATATGTATTAGGGCTAGTGTTTTTCTCCTTTTTTATGCATATGATGTATCGACGATATTATAAAAAACAACAAAGGAAATTATTAGAAAAGTCTCGACGTGACCTCGAATTAAAGCAATTAGAAAATGAACAACAACGTATATTATTTAAAAACGAAACACTAAGTAAGGATATTGAAAGTAAAAGTAGGGAACTAGCAATATCTACCATGAGTTTGATTAAGAAAAATGAATTCTTGAATAATATAAAGAACGAACTTAATGATGTAGAATCTAATCATAAATTAAATTCAGTTATCAAGATAATAGATAAGAATCTCAGCAATACAGATGATTGGAAATTTTTTGAAGAAGCTTTCAACAATGCAGATAAAGATTTCTTAAAAAAGATGAAATCAGTACATTCAGATTTGACTTCAAACGACTTACGATTGTGTGCTTATCTTCGCCTGAATCTTTCCTCTAAAGAGATAGCACCGCTTCTTAATATATCACCTAGAAGTGTTGAAGTAAAACGATATCGCTTACGCAAAAAGATGGATTTGCCTCATGAGGCTAGCTTAACAAATTACATATTAGAAATTTAAGCATGCTACATGCGTTTATTTTGCCCATACATTACCACAACATTTAATTAAATTCGTATTGCTTCTAATTTGATTTACGTAATATTTGATTGCCAAATCCTTTCAAACTCTTAGTGTTTATTGCTAAAATGTTAAAAAATTACATTTTTTTTTAAAGTGTATATTTTTTGTAGAGGTGTATTTTGATAATTGCATAATGCATAACATTAAATTTACATTGGATGTGTTCTTGTGTCCTTATTACGACAGGACTTATGAATATACAATCACTAATGAGAACTAAAAAACAATATGATGAGACACAATTTTCTAAGATTCGTTCTTTTTTTGCTTACGACTTCGGTTTTTGCTCAAACTGCCAAGGTTTCAGTTGAAAGCAATGCTGATGGAATGAAATTAGTAGTTAACGGAGAGGACTTTATGATTAATGGTATGAATTGGGATTATATCCCCATTGGTACCAATACCGTGAATGCTAATTTCTGGAAAAATTCGGATGATGTAATCAAAGCAGGACTAGATGCAGAAATGGGTTTATTAAGGAATATGGGCGTCAATGTTGTACGACAATATACTGGCGTGCCGGCTAAATGGATTCAATATATCTATGAAAACTACGGTATTTATACTATGTTAAATCATTCTTTCGGTCGTTACGGATTGACCTTGGATGGTGTCTGGACTCCTGTTACTGATTACTCTGATACACGTACTCAAGAATTTTTGATGTCGGAAGTAGATGCGTTAGTAAAAGGGTATAAAAATACACCAGGACTCTTATTGTATTTGTTAGGTAACGAGAACAACTATGGTCTTTTCTGGCAAGGAGCGGAAACAGAAGATTTTCCAGATGCAGAAGAAGAAAGAGCTTTTGTAGGGGAATCACGTGGACGACCTATGTATAAACTGATGAATGAAGCTGCTAAAAAAATGAAAGCGATGGATACGTCTCATCCAGTCGCAATATGTAATGGAGATGTATTGTTCTTAGATATCATTGCAGAAGAATGTAAAGATGTTGATATATATGGAACAAATGTTTATCGAGGAGTTTCATTTGGAGACATGTTTCAAGTAGTTAAGGACAAACTCAACAAACCAATTATGTTTACCGAGTTTGGGTCAGATGCCTTTAATGCCGTGGAGAATGCTGAAGATCAAGAATCGCAAGCCTATTATATGGTTGGTAACTGGAAAGAGATTTATGAGAATGCTGCAGGTTTAGGTAAAGCGAATAATTCAATAGGAGGATTTACATTTCAGTTTAGTGATGGCTGGTGGAAATATGGCTTTGATGACAGGAAAAATGCAGATCTTCATGATAATAATGCATCATGGTCAAATGGAGGTTATTCAAGAGATATGGAGAAGGAAGGTGATAATAACATGAATGAAGAGTGGTTTGGTATTTGCGCCAAAGGGCCAACTAATCCAAGAGGCCTTTATGATTTGTATCCAAGAGCAGCTTATTACGCTTTAAAAGAAGCACATCAATTAAACCCATATAATACAGATGTGACATTGGATTTCATTAACAATCACTTTAAGAATATTGACATGACCAACGCCATGCTAAGAGCACGTGGAGATAAGGCTGCCTTAACTGGAGGATCTAGTCAAAAAATTAGCATAAGTAATTTAAGAGCCGAATTCACAACCTTTAATACTGGAGGTAGCTTATTAACGACACCCGACACTGCTAATCCAGATGAATCTGTGTATCCTAATGAACTCGGTTTTGATCATATGCAATCCTATTTCATAGGAGTTGAAGGTAATCCTGCACCTAATATGCGTGCCAATGTTAACTTCAATATTTTAGGTAATATAGCAGAAAATCCAATCGACGAGATTTTTTATGAAAACAGAGGTCGCTCTTTTGCCGTAAATACGGATAACGGCAATAATGTAATTTCAGACCCGAATAGAGTACAAGTCTATAACGCTGAATTCGAGTGGAAAACTAAAGATTTTGACCTCAGAGGATTCTATAGAACAGGGCATTACCATTGGGGATACGAAGGTGATTTTTTCGGTTTGTATCCAGAAGCAAATTATGGACCAAACCTTGATATTTATAACGGAGAAATACTAGGTATTGAAATTGATGGTAAGAAAGCAATAAACGGATTAAAAGCAGCATTCGGACCACAATTATGGTGGGGAGCTAACCCAGCAGTATTGCTTAAATACACTAAGAAAATTGGCCATTATGATGTGTCGGCCGTATATCATGAAGATATAGATGATGTTGGAGAAGCGGTGACCTCAATTGCAGTACCACTACCAAAAACCAGAAGAGCAACACTTCATATAGAACGGAAATTCGGTAATCTAAATGTTGAAGTTGGTGGTATTTGGGGCGGTGAACCATTAAATGGTAGAACCTTCCAAGTGGCTGAAGGAGAGCCTGGAAATTATACGATTTACGAAGATAGGGTTACTTCAAAAGATAATTGGGGAGGTAAAGCTAAGATAGAATACCAAAAAGGACGCTTCAATTGGTATGCACAAGGCGCTGCTCAGGGCTTGGTTGCCAATGGTGGTTATGATCAAACAAAAACGTTTACAGGTTGGAAACTCAAGGATACTGGAAGTGGTAACCAAACTAATTTCCTTACTGGTTTTACCTATTCATTTGGTAACGTGCAGATTGCACCTAATTTCTTATGGCAAAAACCTATAGTTGACGCCATGCCAAATGATGTAGAAACTCCTGGCAGATTGAGGAATATCCAAGATGATCCTTTTGCCGTTAGAGCCAATAGAAAAACAACAGCAGGTGAGCTTTTAATATCGTATGACCCAACTCCTGGTACTTGGATGTACGAATGGGACAATGATCGGCAGGAAGATGCAAAATTGGCCTTCAACTTAGGGTTTGTTTATCGCCATCACCCAACGGCTCAAGATGCAGCCATCGGATTTTTAAGTAATCGTACAGCATTTGCATTCCCTAATTCCGCCCCAGCTGAAGACTTATGGGAAGCACACTCACGAATCGTATCTAAGGTGAACCATAACCTAGGTCTTATTGCAAACATATATGCAGGTAACGGACAAGCAAAGGGTAGCGATGAAAGACTTATTGAACGTTTTGGTGGAGATATAAGAGTAATTTATAATAAACTCAAATTTGTTCATTCTTTTAAGATTAATGATTGGGGGCCATTTGATTATCATCGTGACTTTAACTTGACATACCCAGTGCAATTAATGTTGGATATATCTACCACATTAGGAAAACCTGATTGGTTTATACTACCAGATACAAAAATTGGAATTCGTGGTACTTGGAGGTCTCTAGATGAATTTTCACCAAGATATAGCCCGAATGAGGCGCTTCCATTTGCGCCAGGCCCAATTATTAGCCCAGTAGGATTTGATAACGGAACCGAATGGGAAATTAGAACATACATACATATTAATATTGGAAAATAATAAAAAAGCAGAATGATGAAAAATAGAAAAAACATGTTTGCAAAAATCACGCTTTTATTAGGGTTGGTTTTTATGGTAGTCGTTAGTTGCGACAGAGATCTTTCAGAAGATGCAGAGTTGGCAGGATTACCAACTAATGGAGATATTTTTATAGATGGTTTTACTAGCGGAGATTTAAATTATGCGCCTTATGCGGGTTCGTATTTAGAGGCATTTACTGTAGATACAGAAACAAAATATGAAGGAAACGCAGGCATGCGTTTTGATGTGCCTAATGTAGGAGATCCTAATGGTGCGTTTGCTGGAGCAGCCTTTTTCCTAAACTCTGGACGTGATTTATCTGGATATGATGCTCTAACCTTTTGGGCTAAGGGATCTGAAGCCAGAACGATAAACTCAATTGGGTTTGGTCAAGATTTTGGGGAGAACAAATACGAAGCAGAACTTTCTGGAGGTTTGCAACTCACTACATTCTGGAGAAAATATACCATTCCTATACCAGACCCCTCAAAGCTAACAGATGAAAGAGGTATGTTCTGGTATGCTGAAGGCGCCGAAAACGGAACAGGCTTCACCTTTTGGATTGACGAATTACAATTTGAGAATTTAGGGACAATTGCCCAACCTAGACCTTCGATTTTAGGTGGAATTGATGACACGCAACAAAGTTTCATTGGTGCTGGCTTGACAATTATTGGTCTTACACAAACTTTTAATTTAGAATCTGGTATTGATCGAACTGTAGCTGCAGCACCTGCGTATTTTGAATTTACGTCTTCTAATCCTAACGTAGCTACAGTAAATGAGTTTGGAGTTGTAAATATTATTGCAGGTGGTACCACTGTAATAACTGCTACTTTGGGTGGTTTAGATGCTGCAGGTTCTTTGACCCTTGAATCTTTAGGAGACTTTAGTCAAGCACCAACACCAACTCAAGATCAGGCAAATGTAATATCTATCTTTAGTGATGCATACACTAATGTGCCTGTAGATTTTTTTAACGGGTTTTGGCAGCCATTTCAAACCACTCTTTCTGAAGATTTTGTGGTTAATGGAGATAATATATTAAACTATACAAACTTTAACTTTGTTGGTAACCAGTTTAGTAATCCAACAGTAAATGCATCTGACATGTCATTTGCACATTTTGATGTTTTCATTCCAGGCACATTAGATCCAGGTGCTCAATTAAAAATAACTATACGAGATTTTGGAGTAGATGGAGCAGATGGTGGTGGAGATGACACTAATATGTCAACTACACTAGTCAGTTCTGGCTTAACTGAAGGTGGGTGGAGTAGTTTCGATATTCCTCTCACGTTAGCAAATAAAGATAATTTAGGCCTTTTTATTTATGAAAATAATGGTACTAACCTCACAAATTTTTATTTAGATAATATTTATTTTTGGGGAGTTCCATCATCGCCAACAGTAGCTGCGCCTACTCCAACAGATCCAGCAGCCAATGTTATTTCATTATTTAGTGATACATATACAGATGTAACAGTAGATACATGGAGAACGCCATGGTCTGCTGCTGCTACAATTTTTGAAGACGTAACAGTTGCTGGAAATGCTACTAAAAAGTATACAGATTTAGGTTTTGTAGGTATAGAAACAACATCTACTACAGTTGATGCTTCTGCAATGACACATTTTCACTTAGATGTTTGGTCTCCTGATTTTACGTCCTTTAATATAAAATTGGTGGACTTTGGAGCTGACAATGCTTTTGGTGGTGGAGATGATTCTGAGCATGAGGTGAGTATTCCTAATCCTAACCAAGGAGAATGGGTGAGTTTAGATATTCCTTTAAGCAGTTTCACTGGTTTAACATCAACATCTAATATTGCTCAATATGTTTTGGTAGGACAACCTTTCGAAACAACGGATGTCTTTATTGATAACATGTATTTCCGCAATTAAAAAAACTTAAAAGATTAAAATTCAAATTATGAAACTGATATATAAATTAAAATTAAATGGACTTTTAGTAAGTTGTTTCCTGATAATCGGATGTTCATTTATCTTACTTAATTGCTCAACCGATGAAACACAAACAGTTACAACGTTTACCCAAATTTCAATGCAGGATGAGTTTAGTACAGATGGTGCGCCAGACGCTCGCGTGTGGAGGTACGATATCGGTACAGGAGATAATGGTTGGGGTAATAACGAATTACAGTATTATACAGATCGTCCAGAAAACATTAAAGTAGAGGATGGTATGTTACATATGATTGCAAGACAAGAATCTTTTATGGGATCGTCTTATACGTCAGCTAGAATCTTGACAAAAGGCAAATTTGAGCAACAATATGGTCGTTTTGAAGCCCGTATACAGTTACCTTGGGGACAAGGTCTTTGGCCTGCGTTTTGGCTTTTAGGTGCAAATATCGATGAAGTTGGTTGGCCTCAATGTGGAGAGATAGATATTATGGAAAATCGGGGATCAGAACCAACAATAGCATCAAGTGCCGTTCATGGTCCTGGATATTCTGGAGGCAATCCTATTTTTAAACAATACGAATTACAAAACGATCGCTTCGATACTGGCTTTCACATTTTTGGTATCGAATGGGGCCCTGAATACATCAATTTTTATATAGATGATGTATTGTACAATCAAATTACACCAGAAGATGTTACAGGTGAATGGGTTTATGATCATCCATTTTATATCATTATGAATGTGGCAGTTGGAGGGAATTTTGGTGGACCACCAAATCAAGATACGGTGTTTCCACAAACCATGTTGGTTGATTATGTAAGAGTATATGAAAACTCCAATAATTGAGAGTTAGAAGAATACTAATAAAATAAACAAAATCGAGTTGCAAGCTCGACTTTCTAATCTTAAAAAGGATGTCGAAATATTATTTATTATTCGATTGAACAATACTGAACCAATATATAGCTAAACAAGTCAAAAAATTGCCTTAATGAATCATACAATTTTGAAGGAAAATGCTAAAGAAAAGATGAGCAAAAAACCAATATATATTGGAAATAATCTGGCATCGTTTAATGAAGATAATATTACAGGAGAGTTAGTGTCTTTTGATAATGAAGTGTATTATAAAATTTCTAATAACGATAATATGAGACCTTTTTTTATGAGTCTCGTCAGCGATTCTAATCATTGGATGTTTATCTCTAGTAATGGAGGGCTGTCTGCAGGAAGAAAAGATGCAGATAATTCATTATTTCCTTATTATACAGATGATAAAATAACAGAATCTGCCGATATTACTGGAAGTAAAACTTTGCTTCAGGTTCATAAAGGTGATAAGACCTTTTTATGGGAGCCATTTTCTAATAAATACCTTGGAGTCTATAGTATTGAGAGAAATCTCTATAAGAACAAGTACGGTAATAAAGCCATCTTTGAAGAAATAAATCGTGATTTAGGCATAACATTTAAGTATCAGTGGAATTCTAGTGATTTGTTCGGTTTTGTAAAAAAATCAACCGTCATAAATACAACAGCTTCAAATATTCATATTACTGTTTTAGATGGCTTGCAAAACATTATCCCTTATGGTGTAGATGCAGATTTGCAGAATGCTAGCAGTAACCTGGTAGATGCTTATAAGAAGAGTGAACTAGAGACAGACACTGGATTAGGAATATATGCCTTAAGCGCTATTATTGTAGATAAGGCAGAACCTAGTGAAGCCTTAAAAGCAAATACCGTTTGGTCATTGGGTCTGGAAAATCCAAAATACTTAATATCTTCTTTGCAACTAGATAATTTTAGGAAAGGGGAAGAGATTCATCAAGAAGTTGATATAAAAGCAGAAAAAGGAGCGTATTTCGTTTGTACTGAGTTGCAATTGGAATCACAGCAAGAAAAGAGTTGGATGATTCTGGCAGATGTAAATCAAACGATGAATACAATCTGTGAAATTTCAGAAAAAATAAAAAATGAGCCTGATTTAATGACTTCTGTCCAGGCCAATATCGATGCTGGGACAACACACTTGCTTGAACTTGCTGGTGCTTCAGATGCGATTCAGTTAAGCACAAACAAACTACGAAATACGAGACACTTTTCGAATACACTTTTTAATATAATGAGAGGTGGCATTTTTGATGATAATTATCAGATCGAAAAAACTGATTTTGTAAGCTATATTTCTAATGCTAATAAAAAAGTATTCAAGAAAAAAGAAGTACTCTTAGCTCAATTACCACAAATATTCAACTTAGATATTATAAAAACCATTGCTGAGAAAGATGAAGATAAAAACTTCAAACGATTATGTTTTGAGTATTTACCATTAAAATTTAGCAGAAGACATGGAGATCCAAGTAGACCTTGGAATAAGTTCTCTATAAACACTAAAAGCGAGGTTGATGGTTCTAAGATATTAGATTACGAAGGCAATTGGAGAGATATTTTTCAAAATTGGGAAGCGCTTGCACATTCGTATCCAGAGTTTATTGAAAGTATGATTCATAAGTTCTTGAATGCAACCACATTCGATGGCTATAACCCATATCGTGTAACCAAAGGTGGCTTCGATTGGGAGACTGTAGAAGAAGATAACCCATGGTCTTATATAGGATACTGGGGAGATCATCAAATTATATACTTGCTTAAATTCTTGGAATTTATAGAAGATTACTATCCAAATAGATTAGCAAGTTATTTTCACCAAGATATTTTTGTGTATGCCAACGTGCCTTACAAAATAAAAGGCTATAAAGACTTATTAATAAGTCCGAAAGATACTATTGAATTTGACTTTGACCTACAAGATAAAATAGAACAAAAGAGGTTAGAATTAGGGGTGGATGGAGCCTTATTAAGAGATGAGAATTTCTTTATCCATAAAGTCAATTTGGTTGAAAAACTGCTAACTACTGTTTTAGCAAAAATCTCTAATTTTATTCCAGAGGGAGGCATCTGGTTGAATACACAAAGACCAGAATGGAATGATGCTAATAATGCCCTTGTCGGTAATGGAGTGTCTATGGTAACCTTGTATTACTTAAGGCGATTTTTAAACTTCTTTGAAGGTATTGTTATGAATATGTCAGATGAAGAAGATTGTGAAATTTCATTTGAGTTGTCAGTATTTTTCAATAAAGTATTAGAAACATTTAATGACAACAAACATATTCTTGAAGGTAAAGTATCAGATACAGATAGGAAAACAGTATTAGACGGACTTGGAACCGCTGGTAGTGATTATAGAGAAGTAATTTATAAAAACGGCTTTACAAGCAATAAGGGAACCGTATCTAAAACTAGTTTGTTGCAATTTTTTGAAATCTCTAACATGTATTTGGAGCACTCGATAAATGCTAACAAACGTGAAGATAAATTATTCCATTCGTATAATTTGATGACTGTTAAAAATGATTCGGAAATTTCAATTTCTTACCTACCAGAAATGTTAGAAGGCCAAGTTGCCGTTTTAAGTTCTGGTTATATTTCTGGAGAAGCGTCATTAGAATTGCTAAATGCACTTAGAGGTAGTGCGTTATTTAGACCAGATCAATACAGTTACATTTTATACCCAGATAAAGAATTGTCGCGATTTGTAGACAAAAATAATATCCCTCCAAAAGCTATAGAAAAATCAGAATTGTTACAGCGTCTTTTAAAAGATGGATATTCACAGATTATTGAAAAAGACACTTTAGGTAATTATCATTTTAACGGTAATTTCAATAACGTCAATAGTTTAAGAGAAGCAATTGAAAACTTACCCGAAGAATTATACCAATCGCTTATAGAAAAAGATACAGCATTTTTGTTAGAGATTTTTGAAGAAATGTTTGACCACAAATCATTTACTGGTAGGTCTGGCACCTTCTTCGGTTATGAAGGATTAGGCTCTATCTATTGGCATATGGTATCGAAATTATTGCTTAGCGTTCAAGAAACCTGCCTTATGGCCGTTGAGAATCATGAAAGTGAAGTGACTATAGGTAAATTATTAGATCATTATTACGAGATAAATGAAGGTATAGGAGTTCATAAATCCCCGAAGTTATATGGTGCGTTTCCCACAGATCCATACTCTCATACACCAGCTGGTAAAGGAGCACAACAACCCGGAATGACAGGTCAAGTAAAGGAAGATATTTTAAGTCGTTTTGGAGAACTAGGTGTATTTGTAAAAAATGGAAAGCTTCAATTTAACCCAAGACTTTTAAGAGGAGAAGAATTTTTAAAGATGCCGCAAACTTTCACATATACCGACCTAAACAAACAGGTTAAGGACATTGCGTTACAGAAAGAATCCATATGCTTTACCTATTGTCAAATTCCAATTATATACAGACTTGCAGAACATAATGGCATAGAGGTTATTTATAGTAATAATGCTGTAGTCGAATTTAAAGAACTAAGTCTTGATACAGTATCTAGTAAAATAGTTTTTGAGAGAAAAGGAGCAATCAATCAAATTATTGTATCCCTAAAAAAATAGAAAATTTAAAAACAATTAAACATGAAAAAATGTATAAAAACAACCATTTACTTTTTAGTAATTATGTTGACATTATCATGTAATAATAGTGCAAAAAACAAAAACAAATTGAACACTAAAGAATTGAGTTTAAACGCAAAAGATATACTGGGTAACCCTAAATATTTGGCCATGTCATATGGTGGATACAGGTATAAGGATCATGATATAGAACCTACCATAGACGAACTAAAAGAGGATATGAAATTATTGTCTGCTATGGGTGTTGGTATTATACGTACTTACAAGCTCCACTTACCACATGCATCTAATCTTCTAAAGGCCATTAAAGAATTAAGCAATGAACAGCCCGCCTTCGAAATGTATGTTATGTTGGGTGCTTGGATTGATTGTAAGAACGCTTGGACAGATATACCGGTATTACACGATCAGGAGAGTGAAAGAAACGCTGTGGAGATTGAAATGGCTGTGTCATTGGCTAATACCTATCCTGATATTGTTAAGATAATTGCCGTAGGCAATGAAGCTATGGTGAAATGGGCTACGAGTTATTATGTGCAACCTAATGTGATTTTAAAATGGGTAACGCATCTACAAGACTTAAAACAAGACGGAAAACTACCAAAAGATTTATGGATTACAAGCTCTGACGACTTTGCGTCTTGGGGTGGTGGTGAAGATCAGTATCATGTTGAAGATTTAGAAAAATTGATTAAAGCAGTCGATTATATATCAATGCATTCATATCCTTACCACAACACGCATTATAATCCTGAGTTTTGGGTTATTCCTGAAGCTGAAGATAGCCATACAAATATTGATAAAATTGATGAAGCTATGGATCGTGCTATAGCGTTTTCAAAACGTCAGTATGATAGTGTTAACAATTACATGAAAAGCTTAGGTGTTAACAAGCCCATTCATATCGGGGAAACAGGTTGGGCAACAGTGTCTAAAGGGTTTTATGGTCCTAATGGTTCGAAAGCTACAGATGAATATAAGCAAAGTTTGTATTATAAATTGATGCGAGAATGGACTAATAAAGAAGAGATATCATGTTTCTATTTTGAAGCTTTTAACGAAAGGTGGAAAGATGCTCATCATCCTAATGGATCTGAAAATCATTTCGGACTTTTTACAATCGACGGAAAAGCAAAATACGGACTTTGGAATTTGGTAGATAAAGGGGTTTTTGAGGGTTTAACTAGAAACGGGAACCCGATAACAAAAACATATGATGGTAACAAAAAGGCATTAATGGAAGATGTATTAGTACCACCAGCACTAAATGAAATAATGGCTCATCAATAAGTATGTGTTTAATAAAAATATTTTAAAATGAGATGTTTTAAGTACAGTCTATTAATTTGTATCACTTTAACTATGTTAGATTGTAGTAACACACAAGAAAAACTCAATGTGGAGGTTTACGAAACATCTGCAAGCGGAAATAAGATGAAAAGAATGACCAAGTTTTCGTCAGGAGATAATGCAACGAATATAAAGCTGTTACCTGATGAAAAATTCCAAACCATAACTGGCTTTGGCGGCTCATTTACCGAGTCTTCGGCATATCTATTAAATCAATTGAGTAAAGCCAATAGAGAAAAAGTATTGGAAGCCTATTTTGGGGAAAATGGGGCTAATTATTCTCTTACTCGCACCCACATGAATTCATGCGATTTTTCTTTAAGCAATTATTCTTATGCTCCGATTGAAGGCGACAAAGAATTGAAACATTTTTCAATCAAGGAAGACAAGGATGATATCATTCCAATGATTAAGGATGCCATGGCGATATCTAAAGATGGCTTTAAGATTCTGTCATCACCTTGGACAGCTCCACCCTGGATGAAGGATAATAAAAATTGGGTTGGTGGAAAACTGTTACCAGAATACTACGATACCTGGGCTTTGTTTTTTTCGAAGTACATAGACGCATATAAGTTAGAAGGCATTGATATTTGGGGATTTACAGTTGAAAATGAACCTCTCGGCAATGGAAATAATTGGGAGAGCATGCATTATTCGCCTGAAGAGATGACCAATTTTGTTCAAAACTATTTAGGCCCTAAGTTAGAAGTGGATGGTAATGACGATGTGAAGATTTTGGGATATGACCAGAATCGTGAGCATCTCAAGGATTGGGTAGATGTGATGTACGAAAATGAAGCGACCTCAAAATATTACGATGGTACGGCCATACATTGGTATGCAAGTACCTATGATTATTTTCCAAGCGAATTACAATACGCACATGACAAGGCACCAAATAAGCATCTTATACAGTCTGAGGCTTGTGTGGATTCCGAAATTCCTAAATGGAAAGATGATCAATGGTACTGGTCTAAAGAGGCCACCGATTGGGGATGGGATTGGGCTCCAGAAAAGGATAAGCCTTTACACCCAAAATATGCGTCTGTAAATCGTTATGCACGTGATATTATTGGATGTCTCAACAATTGGGTAGATGGTTGGATAGATTGGAATATGGTCTTGAATCGGCAAGGAGGACCTAATTGGTTCGAGAATTGGTGTGTCGCTCCAGTCATTGTTGATCCAGAAAATGATGAGGTTTATTTCACCCCACTATACTACACCCTTAGTCATTTTAGTAAATATATAAGACCAGGAGCCGTAAGGATAGGATTGGACAATTCAAATGATTCATTGATGGTTACAGCAACTAAAAACCCTGATGGGTCAATTGCTGTGGTGGTTTTTAATGAAGGAAAAACAGCTAAGAATTTTACTTTAAACTTAAATGAAAAATATGTAGATATTAAAATAAGTGCGCAAGCGATACAAACGGTTATGATACCAAAATCATAAAAACTAACTAACTAAATTAAAACCATTATGTCAAAAATTAAAACAGCAGCAAAAGACAGAGTACCCTTTTTACAAAAATCGGCTTTCGGTTCAGGGCACTTAGTACTTAATTTATTACCAGGAGCTTTAGCAGTTTTTATGTTCTTTTTGGTAACTGCATTTGGAATGGATCCATGGTTAGCAGGTTTATTAGGCGGTTTACCTAGAATATTTGATGCTATCACGGATCCTATAATGGGTTTTATTTCTGATAATACCAAGTCAAGATGGGGAAGACGACGGCCATATATATTTGTTGGAGCAATTTTGAGCGGTATACTGTTTGCGCTTTTATTCCAAATGAGTGAAGACAATTCGATTATGTTCAATTTTTGGTACTTTCTCCTTATGTCTTTATTGTTTCTCATTGGAAATACCGTGTATGCTACACCATTGGTAGGTTTAGGATACGAAATGACTTCTGATTATAATGAGCGTACCCGCTTAATGGCATTTGCAAATATTATTGGTCAAATTGCTTGGATGTTAGTGCCTTGGTTTTGGGTAGTTATTGCTGACCCTACCGTGTTTCCTTTAAGTGACGAAGCTCTAAGAGTTATTGGAGAAATGGGACTTACAGGAGATGAATTACAAAAAATAACAGACGAAAAATTACAAGCAAATGGAGTTCGTAAATTATCGCTAATGGTTGGTTTAGTATGTGCTGTGCTTGGGATTTTACCAGCCTTATTCTGCAAAGGGATTGATTCTGTAAAAATGGGAAACAGAAAAAAAATTAGCCTTAATACACTATCATCTAGTTTTAAAGAATTATTTCAAGGTATCAAAGAAGTATCTAAAAACAAACCCTTCATGAAGTTATGCGGAGCTACTTTTTTGGTGTTTAATGGATTTCAAATGGTGGCTTCATTCAGTTTTTTCATAATTGTCTTTTATATTTATAATGGTAACTATGGTGACGCTGGTACTTGGCCAGCTTGGTTCGCTTCACTCACAGCAGTAGTAACAGCCTTTATGGTTATTCCAATCATTTCAAGAATGGCTAATAAATGGGGAAAACGAAAAGCTTTTATTATAGCTACCGTCATTTCTATTATTGGTTACATACTTAAATGGTGGGGTTTTGATAATTCATTAAATGCGGAATTCAATCAGACAGGTTTTGGTAAAGGATTAAACAGTTTTGTGGCTTCAATATTTGATGCAATCAATCCTTTTCTGGATAGCATTGGTATGTCTTGGTTTAGTATGGATGCGAGTCAAGGAGGTCCTTGGCTAATGTTCTTACCTATTCCATTTATGGCTTTTGGTTTAGGAGGATTATTTACCTTAATGATGAGTATGACTGCAGATGTTTGTGATTTAGATGAATTAGAAAATGGAATGCCAAGAAAAGAAGGAACTTTTGGAGCGATTTATTGGTGGATGGTAAAGCTTGGTCAGGCGATTGCTCTAGTACTTGGTGGAGCAATTTTAACTTTAGTTGGTTTTGACGAAGGTGCCGTGTCTCAAACAGCTGAAACCATGACAAAGTTGCGAATAGCGGATATTATTATACCAGCTGTCACAGCAGCTATAGCCATTTGGATAATGTGGAAGTATAGTCTTTCTGAAAAAAGAGCGAAAGAAATAAAAGTAGAATTAATAAAACGAAGAGGTGAATTATAATGAATATGATTAATCACTATAAAAATAAAAAATGTCAGTTAGAGCAGAAAAAATAATGTCATTAGCAGGAGTTAATCTTTCGAACAAAACGACGAAAGGACTCCTAAATTTATTTAAACGTACCCTTGAGAGTGGTATGCATGGTTTGTGTTTTAGTCCTTATGAAGAAGGACAAGAACCAGGAGATCAGATTACTGAAGCACAGATACGGAAACGAATGGAAATCATAAAACCATATACAAAATGGATACGGTCTTTCTCCTGTACAGATGGAAATGAGATCATTCCTCGTATTGCGCATGAATATGGTATAAAAACCTTAGTCGGTGCTTGGTTAGGAGATGACGACGACATCAATAAGCGTGAGATAGTGGGGCTTATTCAACTTGCTAATGAAGGTTTTGTAGATATAGCAGCTGTAGGTAACGAAGTGATGTATCGTGGTGACTTGACGGAGGATGAACTTTTGGAGTTCATGCATCAGGTAAAAAAAGCGATACCCGATGTACCTATGGGGTATGTGGACGCGTATTATGAGTTTGCGCAAAGACCTAGAATCACTGAAGCATGTGATGTCATTCTTGCTAATTGTTACCCGTTTTGGGAAGGCTGCCCTGAAGAGTATTCCCTTATATACATGAAAGAAATGTTCAATAAGGCCGTTCGTGCGGGTAATGGAAAAAAAGTAATCATTTCTGAAACAGGATGGCCAAATGTTGGGACGAATTATGAAGGGTCCCATCCTTCGAATGATAATGCCATGAAATATTTCATCAACACCCAGCAATGGTCGAAAGAAGAAGATATAGATATATTTTATTTTTCTTCGTTTGATGAGTCCTGGAAGGTTGGAGATGAAGGTGATGTTGGAGCTTATTGGGGATTGTGGGATAAGAACGAGAAACAAAAATTTGTGAGATCATCGCTAAAAAGCCTAATTGGTTTTTAGTGAATGAATTATTAAAGGATGTAGTATATAAAAGAGTTAATAATCAAAGACTAATTCAATATTTCTTTATATTTATAGCAATTGAAATAACATGAGTTTGACATGAAAAAAGAGACGATGAAGACTTTTAGTTTAATAGTGATTTGTTTGTTTTTCCATGCTTGCCAGCAAGGACCTCAAAGAGATCTTTATCCCGAAGAGCTGATTGGAGGTCTTGAATTATTACCATCTGAAAAAACAGGAATTGATTTTAGTAACACTATTAAAGAATCAACTTATTTTAATCATTATTATTACAGCCAGATCTATGTTGGCTCGGGAGTTGCTATAGGTGATATAAATAATGACGGTTTACCAGACATATTTTTTGGAGGCAATCAAGTAGCCGATAGATTATACTTAAACAAAGGTAATTTTCAGTTTGAAGACATAACAAAAAAATCCAAGGCAGCTAAAAACTCTGGTTGGACTTGGGGCGTTACCATGGCAGATGTCAATGCAGATGGATTCTTGGATATATACGTAAGTAGAAATGGGAATTCTGCAAACCTTGAAGACAGAAGAAATCAATTATATATCAACAATCAAGATTTAACCTTTACAGAATCTGCTCAAAAATATGGTATTGCTGATTATGGATTTTCAACTCAAGCGGTATTTTTTGATATGGATAATGATGGTGACCTGGATATGTATCAAGTTAATCAAGTAGCTGATAAGAAGTTATTGCTAATTAAAAAGATACCAAAAAATCAATATAAATTTTTTAGAGACAGATTATATAGAAATGATAATGGAAGATATAAAGATGTATCTGATGAAGTAGGCATCACTAGTGATATAGCATATGGATTAAGTGTTAATGCGACTGATTTTAATAATGATGGCTGGACAGATTTATATATCGCTAATGATTACGCAGAGCCTGATTTTATGTATTATAATAATGGAAATGGTACATTTCGTAATGTCATTAATGAAGAATTAAAACATATTACCCAACTGAGTATGGGGTCCGATACCGGAGATATAAATAATGATGGGTTAATCGATTTGATTACAACAGATATGACACCAGAAGATCATTATAGATCAAAGACGAATATGGCGTCTATGAGCACTGAAGCATTCCAAACTATGGTTAATGCTGGAGCGCATCATCAGTATATGACCAATTCTTTACAAATTAATACTGGACTTGGAAGCTTTTCTGATATTGCACATTTGGCTGGAATTTCATTTACTGATTGGAGTTGGGCAAGCTTACTTGTCGATATAGATAATGATGGTTGGAAAGATATTATTGTGTCTAACGGCATTAAAAAGGATGTAGATAACAATGATTACAGAAAAAAAGTTCAAAGCCTAAGTAAAGATGCCACAGCTGAAGATTTATTTCAGTTGAGTAAGGAAACACCTTCCATACCAATATCCAATTATGTGTTTAGAAATAAGTCAAATCTAGAATTTGAAAAAATGACCAAAGAATGGGGGTTTGATACACCTAGTTTTTCCAACGGAATGGCTTATGGAGATTTAGATAATGATGGTGATTTAGATATAGTAACAAATAACATAGATGCACCCGCATTCGTATATAAAAATAAGGCTACGGGAAACTTTTTAAAGATCAACTTGGAGGGGCCAAAAAAAAATAAATTTGGTATTGGTGCAAAAGCCATTATTTATCATAACGAAAAAAAACAATTGGGTGAGAATACGGTTACCCGAGGTTTTATTTCATCAGTAGAGCATAATTTATTTTTTGGATTAGGAAAAGATACAGAAATAGAGAGGGTTCTTGTATCATGGCCAGATGGAAAACAAAATATTCTAGAAAATATTGATGCTAATCAAACAGTGTTGGTCAAATACTCTAAAAGTAAAGACCCAATAAAAGATGATAAAGAAAATAATACTTTAGTAGCAATAATCGATGAGCGTGATATAGGTCTTGATTATTTGCATACCGAAAACGATTATGATGAATTTCAGGAAGAAATACTATTGCCACATAATGTATCTCAAAATGGCCCATTTATAGCCAAGGCAGATGTTAATGGTGATGGATTAGAAGACTTATTTATTGGCGGCGCAGTTAATCAAAGCGGAGTTCTTTACGTTCAAACTGAAAATGGCGAATTTGTCAGAAACTCAACTCAACCATGGGAAAAACAAAAATTATCTGAGGATTTAGGTTGCTTGTTTTTGGATGTTGATGGAGACGATGATAAAGATCTCTATGTAACTAGTGGAGGGAGTGAATATAAAAGGGGAAATAACAACCTCAAGGATAGGCTTTATATTAATGATGGAAATGGAAATTTTGTTTTAAACCGTAAAGCGCTACCTAACATTTATGAGAGTACACAATGCGTTAAAGCTTCAGATATTGATAACGATGGAGATTTAGACTTATTTGTTGGAACACGATTGGTTCCCGGTAAATATATATTTCCTGCGACAAGTTATTTATTGATCAATGAAAATGGAGCCTTTAAAAAGGCATCTACCGAAACAGCTCCGTATCTTCAGAATATTGGAATGGTGACTGATGCAGTTTTTACAGATATTGATCAAGATAATGACGATGACCTTATGTTAGTCGGTGAGTGGATGGAAATTATAGTACTTACAAATAACCATGGTAAATTCGAGAACAACTCTGAAAAATATGGACTTTTAGACACAAGAGGAATATGGTGGTCCATAACTGCTAGTGATTTGGATAATGACGGAGATGACGATTATATTATTGGTAACCTAGGAAAAAATAATAAGTTTAAGGCAAGCGAGGAACGTCCTTTCAAGGTGTATGCCAACGATTTTGATGGCAATGGAACCAATGATATTGTATTGGCAAAATTCTATAAAGATAATTACGTACCTCTAAGAGGAAGAGAATGTACGAGTCAACAAATGCCATACGTGTCAGATAAGTTCAAGGATTATGATAGCTTCGCCTCTTCCAAATTATTGGATATCTTGCCAGAAGATAAGGTAGAAGATGCTGTTGTATATGAAATAAGTAGTTTCGAAAGTATTGTTTTGATAAATGAAAACGGACAACTAATTAAGAAATCGCTTCCAAACGAGGCTCAAGTGTCGCCGATAAAATCTGCGTTAGTACTAGACATAAATAAGGATGGACATCAAGATATAATTACTGTAGGTAATCATTATGGCGTAGAGGTAGAAACGACTCGTTATGATGCAGGTTATGGAGCGGTATTACTTGGTGATGGGAAGAATAATTTTGGTTTCTCATCTCCTAGGGAAAGCGGATTTTATACACCGAAAGATAATAGAGACATAAATCTCGTACATCAAAAGGGCAATGATTTGATTATTGTTACTAATAATAATTCAGAACTATTAATCTTCACTCATAAGAATTAGAACTAATTTGTATAGGTTGCTTGCCGGATGCTCTTTCTTAGGGTTTTTTAGCTAAAGCCCTAATTATATAGCTACTTGATCTATTTTGATATAAAGCTTGGTTTCCTTTTTTTTCTCTTTGTATGGTTTTTGTATAGGTGGTTTTAACAGTGATTTGTTGAATAAAACTGGATATTGTGATCGATATTAATTAAACCAATAAAAATTATGAAAAAAATTATTTTTCTAAGTGTTCTTTTAATTACAGTATTGGGATTTTCTCAAACTGTACTAGAAGATTTTGATGGAACTGCTCCTAGTTTCACGACAAACAACGGCCTAGGAAGTGCTAGTATTGTTGCAGATCCTTTAAATGGGTCTAATATGGTAGGGGAAGTAATTTCTGCTGCTGCGGGTGACCCTTGGCAACAAGCAGATCTTATCATGCAGAATAATTTGATGGATTTAACATCAGATACTACTGTTGATGTAGATGTTTATTCTACTACTGCTATTAATATTTTATCTAGAATAGAAGATAATATACTTAATACATCTGGTTTTGCTACAGCTGATGCTCAACATACAGGAACTGGTTGGGAAACCCTTACTTTTGATTTTACGCAACTACCTGATGGTGGTACTGCTGCTAATGGAGAGTTTTCTCAAATATCATTTTTCCCAAGTTGGGTTGGTGGTGGAGCAGGGAACAATGGAACCAATAACAATTGGAATGACCCAGTTGATGGTATAACATTTCTTGTAGATAATATTACAGCGGTTGCAGGTACTTCACTACCTATACCAACTTGTAGTGATGGTATTATGAATCAAGACGAAACAGGTATAGATTGTGGAGGAGTGTGTGCTCCTTGTGATGTACCACCTGTTAACGCGGCACCAACACCACCTAGCAGAGCCGCTGCTGATGTAAAATCAATTTTCAGCGATGCTTATACGGATATAGGTGTAGATACTTATGACACAACATGGTGTCCCGGAACTACATCAGACGTTATGATCGATGGAAATGCTACAAAAAAAGTTATTGGTCTTGGCTGTGAAGGTGTCGAATTTTTAACTGGTAGATTTGATGCAACAACTTTTACGCATTTCCATATAGATTTTTTTACAAATACACCAACGATGGATAAAAGTTTCAATTTAAAATTATCTAATTGGAATGGCGGCGGCGGAGAATTTAACGCTATTGAATTCTCAACAACAAATGCGAGCTCTCCTCCTTTACCTAATCCTAATCCAGGGACATGGATTTCTTTAGACATACCTTTAACTAGTTGGACTCCTGGTCTCAGAAATGATTTGGTACAGTTTATAATTACATCTGATTTGGGTACCGTTTATTATGATAACCTTTATTTACATAAAGATACCGTATTAAGCACTGACGATTTTGCTTCTGTAGATTTTAATGTATATCCTAATCCAACTACTGACAAATGGAATATTAAAACTAATGGTCAAGATATCACCTCTGTGCGGGTATTTGATATGTTAGGAAAGAATGTAATGTCTGTAACTCCAAATAGTAATTCTGTTACATTGGACGCTGATGCATTGCCTTCTGGCTTGTATTTCGCAAGATTGACATCAGAATCGGGAACTAAGACTGTGAAATTGGTAAAACAATAAATCCCCATAAGAAATAGCCTAAGGCGGCTACATACACGAAGTCGCATTGTTTTCACAATGCGGCTTTTATTTTATAGGAAATCACGTTTTTTCATTTTTCAATATTTTGAAGCTGCTAATCCAATTCTAGAATTTCTATATTCCTGAATTCTACAGGGTGACTTTCGCTTTGCAAGGAAATGTATCCATCTTTTAATGATTGGCCAATCTTATTTTTCCAAGTATCACCATAATCATCCATATCGTCTCCACCAATTTGTGGCTGATAATAGCGCATGACTTCAGTTCCATTAATGGAATGAGTAATAATGGAGTCTTTAATAACCATGACTTCCATTGTTACCCAATCATTACCGTAATATGTATCTGAAGATGAATTTATACAGTGATTAGTTATGAGTTCATCATTAATAACGACATTAGTTCCTGGCGTGCATAAGTTACCTGTTGGCCTTAATGTACCTTCCTGGATTCCTCCAAGCATCTGTACTTCGATTGATAGCGGAAATTCTTGATTTAGCCCCATGCTTTCTGGTGATTGAGAATGTATCATAACACCACTATTTCGTTCTGCCCATCCTGGACCACCACTTATTTGAGAACCGTAAAATCTATAATCAATCCTCAATTTATAACTTGAAAAAGGTTTCTTATAGAAGATATGACCAAAATTATTATTGAAAGTATCATAATGTTTGTAGGACACTTTCATGACACCATTGTCTACACTGAATGTATTATGTATGTTCTCGTTGAGTGGATAACCATTGATTTTTATAATCCAGTCATCCAAGTTCTTTCCGTTAAATAAAGAAACCCATTCTTTATTGTCTTTGATTGCCTGTTTATTCTTAGCTTCTTTTTTACAACTATATAATAGAAGTAATATAAGAGAGAATAGGAGTAGAGATGTTGATTTCATTTGATATATTTAAAAAAGCCCATCTTAATAACTACTAAGACGGGCTTTCAACAATTAACACTATTGCTATTTAATCAATTGCTATAACGAATATGCCTTGCCTCCTGTAGCTTCTTCTACAGAGATACATCCTTTTTGCTGTCCTGGAATTGGGTCATAAGCGAGTACATTTTCGCCAATTTCTTCAGTAGTTTTCCAACCCCAAATCGTCATACCTCTTATTTGACTTAATAAGTTAAAGCAAGCGGCATCTTCATCAGGAGTTGCTGTTTTATCATTTTCATAGTCCTGTTCATATTCTTCCATCTTTTTATTGTAAGCCTTTTGCTCTTCTTTTGAAGTGTTTAAATACTTAGATAATAATTGATCGAAGTCTTCAGTCTTGCCATCTACTAATTCTTTATTAAAAGTACTTTTGAATTTATTTTCGAAAACCGAGAATCCTATTTTTATCATCGCTTGATCTTCTGGCTTAAGGATTTCTTTCCAAAATCCATCGATAAATTGATGCACTCCTAATTCGTTAGCACCCATAACAGTTTCGTCAGAAGGAATAATCAAGTCTACCATTCTGCGAAGTGCATGCCCTTGTCCTTGATTTACAAATACTGGAGTAAAGACAGGTTCACTTTTACAACTTTGTAATAAACTGAATATAGCGGGTGTTGCTAATGCATAACCAGCACCTAATCCTAAATTTTTTAATGCGTCTCTTCTATTCATAATATATTTTTAGACGTTTCCTTTTTTAAATTGTTCTGCAGCATGATTCGCCGCTCTCGCCGTAAATGCCATATACGTTAATGACGGATTAACACAACTTGCCGATGTCATGAATGAGCCATCCGTTACATATACATTTGGTACAGTATGCACTTGATTGTACTTGTTCAACACAGATGTTTTAGGGCTATGCCCCATTCTAGCAGTTCCCATTTCATGGATACCTAATCCTGGAGCTCCTGGATCATCATAAGTTTGTACATCCTTGAAACCAGCTTTTTCTAACATTTCTTTTGCTTGTGCCTTCATATCCTTACGCATTTCCCATTCGTTCTCTTTCCATTCCACATCGAAAGTAACAGTTGGAAGACCCCATTCATCTAACTTTTCGTAGTCTAGAGTCATTTTGTTATCATGATATGGAAGACATTCTCCAAAACCGTTAAGACCTATAGTCCAATCGCCAGGCACTTGGATTGCATCTTTTAGTTTTTTTCCATAGCCCATTTCTGCGATTGTATCTTCCCAGTTCCCTCTACTTCCACCACCTTGGTAACCGTATCCTCTTTTATAGGTCTTTTGATCTGTGTCTCCACCGATATTCCTGAATCTTGGTAAGTAGATGCCGCCAGGGCGCCTTCCTTTAAAATATTTGTCTTTATAGTCTTTGGACTTGGCATAAGCACCAACAGTAAAATGGTGGTCCATAACATTACATCCTAATTCACCACAATCATTGCCCATACCGTTAGGGAAACGATCAGATTTAGATTGCATCAAAATACTCGTAGAAGCAATAGCTGAAGCACAAAGGAAAATGACTTTTCCTTTAAACTCTCTTTTTTCCTTGGTCACTCGATCTATAACTTTAACACCAGTAGCGCGTTTTGTTTTGTCGTCATAAATGACTTCATGTACAATAGAGTCTGGTCTCAAAGTCATGTTCCCTGTGCGTTCTGCTGCAGGAAGTGTAGACGAATTACTACTGAAATAAGCACCAAAAGGACATCCTCTCATACAACGATTCCTGAATTGGCAATTACTACGACCCTCATAATTCTTTCCTCCATTTATGTGTGCCACACGACCTAGAGTTAAAACACGATCTTTATAATTCTGAGCAATATTATTTTTAAGTTGTAACTCCATGCAGTTCATTTCAAACGGCGGTTCAAAAACACCATCTGGAAGAACGGGATTGTTAAGTTTTTCTCCTGTAACTCCTATATACGATTCTACTTTATCATACCAAGGGGCTATATCCTTATATCTAACCGGCCAATCTACAGCAGTTCCATCTTTTTTATTTGCTTCAAAATCAAAATCACTCCAACGGTAGCTATGTCTACCCCACATAAGTGATCGACCTCCTACATGATACCCGCGCATCCAATCAAAACGTTTCACCTCATTATAAGGATGAACTAAATCATTCACGAAGAAATGACGTCTTTCTTTTTTTGTGGTATATCCAGTTCTAGATTGTTTTAATTGAGTAGCTCCTTCTTCTGGTGTTAACTGCCCTTTATATGTATCATCCCATGGATCGTCGTGCATGGTTGGATAGTCTTCTATATGCTTTACCATGCGCCCACGCTCAAGCACTAAGGTTTTTAATCCATTTTCGCAAAGTTCTTTTGCAGCCCAGCCTCCGCTTATTCCGGTTCCGACGACTATGGCATCAAATTCTTGATCTAAATTCATAGGTGTTGAATTGATTTAATTTAGTGTAAATGATTAGTTAATTAGTTTGTCAGTTCAGTAAATATACTTGTGAAAAAAGTATGATTTATTCAAAAACTATGCTTAAAACTAATCAAATAATCATTTAGTCACAAGGAACTTTTACAAAATGTACCAACGAAAACGTTTACGTTAAAAAGTTACTAACAGAAAGTTGATTTTTTAAAGTATAAACTTCTAAATTAGAGAACTAATTACAATCTAAATCATGAAAAATTCTATTAAATCAGTCTTTAAATCTGTATTCTTTACAAGTGTTTTATTTTTATGTCTTACCACGTGTAAGAATAACAAAGAATTAAAAACAGAGCAAGCCTCACACGAAACAGATATGGTAAAAGAACCTTTCTTTAAATTATCATTAGCACAATGGTCTTTGCATAGAGCCATTCTTAACACTAAAACCCATAATCCAATGGATTTTGCCAAAAAAGCAAAAGAGCTAGGCTTTGAAGGTCTCGAATATGTGTCCCAACTATATGATCCTCAAATTGAAAGTATGGGGATGCAGGTTCTCCTAGATTCTTTGAAAGCTAAAAGCGAGCGTCATGACATACGTAATGTGTTAATTATGGTTGACGGTGAGGGTGATTTAGCGGATCCAGATGAATCCAAAAGAACAGAAACTATCGAAAATCATAAAAAATGGGTAGATGCGGCTCAATTTTTAGGATGCCATTCTATTAGGGTGAATTTATTCGGTACCAATGATCCTGTTTTATGGGAAAAAGTAGCTGAAGATGGATTGTCAAGATTGTCCGACTATGCTGCCACGAAAAACATAAATGTGATAGTAGAAAATCATGGTTGGTTATCTTCTAATGCAGCATTACTTATGAAAGTTATAAATAAAGTTAATAAACCTAATTGTGGAACACTTCCAGATTTCGGTAACTTTTGTGTGAAGCGGAAGGACGAGGCACGTTGGGGCGAGTGTGTCGAAGAATATCCAGATATATATAGAGGGATTCAAGAAATGATGCCTGCGGCTAAAGGAGTAAGTGCAAAATCTTATGATTTTGACGCAAATGGAAATGAAACGAAGATAGATTTTAAGCGTATGATACAAATAGTAAAAGATGCGGGTTTTAAAGATTATATCGGTGTAGAATATGAAGGGGACAGATTGAGTGAAGAAGAAGGTATTAAAGCGACAAGAGATCTCTTATTGAAGCTTGCAAAAGAAGTTAACTAACTAATTATATAATGAAAAAATCAATACAATTTCAATTGTCGTTCATGATGTTTCTCGAGTTCTTTATTTGGGGAGGCTGGTTTGTGACGATGGGTTCATTTCTTGGCAATAATTTAGGTGCCAGTGGAGCCGAAACCGGGATGGCATATTCAACACAATCTTGGGGAGCCATTATTGCACCTTTTATTATAGGTTTAATCGCGGATCGTTTTTTTAATGCTGAAAAAATTCTTGGTGTACTGCATTTGGTTGGAGCTGGATTGATGTATATGATGTATCAAACAACGGACTTCGCTGGATTTTATCCTTATGTATTAGGATATATGATTGCCTATATGCCGACATTAGCGTTGGTTAATTCGGTGGCCTTTAATCAGATGAATGACCCAGCAAAACAATTTCCTTTTGTTAGAGTTTTCGGAACGGTAGGTTGGATTTTAGCAGGATTGTTTATTAGTTTTATGGCATGGGATTCTATCGAAAACATAGGAAAAGGAATGTTATCTAATACCTTTTTAATGGTAGCTATAGCTTCAGCAATTCTTGGTATTTTTAGTTTTACTCTACCTAAAACACCTCCTAGTGTTGGTAAAGATGAAAAAGTTGGAATATCTGATATTCTTGGGTTGGATGCCTTAAGATTATTAAAGGATAGAAATTTTTTGGTGTTCTTTTTATCGTCAGTTTTAATATGTATTCCTTTAGCTTTTTATTATCAGAATATTAGCCCTTTTTTAACTGAAAATAAAGTAGAAAACTCAACAGCTTGGGCATCGATTGGGCAATTTTCCGAAGTGCTATTTATGTTATTATTACCGTTTTTCTTTAAAAAATATGGTTTTAAGAAAACGATTCTTTTCGGAATGTTAGCTTGGAGTATCAGGTATTTGTTGTTTGCGTTTGGTGATGGAGGAGACTTATTTTTTATGGTTGTTATGGGTATCGCTTTGCATGGTATATGCTATGATTTCTTCTTTGTCTCTGGTCAAATCTATACAGACTCTAAAGCTGGAGAAAAAGTAAAGAGCGCAGCCCAAGGCTTGATTACTTTGGCAACTTATGGTGTGGGTATGTTGATAGGATTCTGGGTAGCAGGACAAATAGTTGATAAAAACCTTTTAGCAGAAGGAGGACATAGCTGGCAAGATATATGGATTTTTCCAGCCATCTTTGCAGTTGCAGTACTTGTGATATTTGCCTTATTATTTAAAAACGAAAAAATAGAATATAAAGATTCATAGCATTTATGGGTAAAAAAATAAGATTAGGTATTCTTGGAGGCGGAGGCGATTCGTTAATAGGTGTATTGCATCGTGTAGCAAGTGCTATGCACGATAGATACGAATTAGTTGGAGGTTCTTTTAATCCATTACTAGATGAAAGCATCAAATTCGCAAATCAGCTCGGAATTTCAACAGATCAAGTGTATACCAATTTAGATATTTTAATTGAAGAGGAGTTGAAACTTCCAAAAGAAAAAAGAATGGAAGTAGTGTCTATTTTAACACCTAACTTTCTTCATTTTTCAATGGCCAAAAAACTGTTAGAAAATGGTTTTAATGTCATTTGTGAAAAACCGATGACAACAACTTATGATGAAGCCAAGATTCTAAAGGAAACCTTAAAAATGGCTAATACAGTTTTCGCTGTAACCTATACGTACACAGGTTACCCTATGATTCGTCAAATGCGTGAAATGGTTGCTAATGGTGATATAGGTAAAGTTCAGAAAATTGATGCGCAATATTATCAAGGATGGATAAACCCTATTATTCATGATAAAGAGAAACGTTCATCCACATGGCGATTAGATCCGGAAAAATCTGGTATTAGTTGCTGTGTTGGAGATATTGGGACGCATGCCTTTGATATGATCGAGTACGTTTCTGGACATCGTGTGGAATCAATTTTAGCAGATCTTAATTATCTGTATGAAGATAACCGAATGGATATTGATGGTACAATTCTAATCCGTTGTGAGAACCAAGTCAAAGGAGTTATCAGAGCTAGTCAAATTGCAACTGGTGAGGAAAACAATTTCACAGTACAAATATATGGACAAAAAGCTGGTTTGAAATGGGCTCAAGAAAACCCGAATCACTTGTATTTGTTGGAAGACGGACAACCAATGAAGGTTTTAAAACCAGGACACTCTTATAATAGTGACATATCGCTTGACGGTACAAAATTGCCGCCAGGACACCCTGAAGGCATCTTCGATTCTATGGGTAATATTTATAAAGGTGTTGCTAGAGCAATTAGAAAAGAGCCATATGACCCTGGCGAATTCCCAACTATTATCGATGGAGCCAGAGGTATGGGTTTTATAGAAAAAGCCGTAGAGTCTCATCAAAAGGGTAATGTATGGGTAGAATTAGATAAAGACTAAAAATGAAAACAATTAAAGGACCTGCTGTGTTTTTAGCACAGTTTATGGATGATAAAGCACCATTCAATTCTTTGGATGGACTTTGCAAGTGGGCTAGTGACTTAGGATACAAAGGCATACAAATACCAACTTGGGAATCAAGATTAATAGATTTAGATAAAGCCGCTGATAGTCAAACGTATTGCGATGAGTTAAAAGGAAAAATTAATTCATACGGATTAGAAATCACAGAATTATCAACGCACTTACAAGGTCAATTAGTCGCTGTACATCCGACTTACGATTTAATGTTCGATAATTTTGCGCCAGACAGCTGTAAAAATAACCCAAAAGCGAGAACCGAATGGGCAATCCAACAAGTAAAAAATGGAGGCACTGCTAGCAGACGACTAGGTCTTAATGCTCACGCAACATTCTCAGGAGCTTTGCTATGGCATACATGGCATCCTTGGCCACAGCGCCCTAATGGTTTAGTTGAAATGGGTTTTGAGGAGTTGGCCAAACGTTGGATGCCAATCCTTGATCATTTTGATGAGCAAGGCGTAGATGTTTGTTATGAGATTCATCCTGGAGAAGACTTACATGATGGCGTAACCTTCGAGCGTTTTTTGGAAGCAACAAATAACCACAAACGTGTGAATATCTTATACGACCCATCTCATTTTGTACTTCAACAACTAGATTATATAGAGTATATAGATCATTATCATGAATTTATCAAAGCCTTTCATGTTAAGGATTCAGAGTTCAATCCAAACGGAAAGAAAGGTGCTTTTGGTGGTTATGGAGATTGGATAGATCGCGCAGGAAGATATCGTTCTCCTGGTGATGGCCAAATAGATTTTAAAACTATATTCAGTAAATTGACTGAGTATGGATGTGATGTTTGGGCTGTAATGGAATGGGAATGCTGTATTAAAAGCCCAGAACAGGGTGCTAAAGAAGGTGCAAAGTTTATACAAGATCACATAATTGAAGTCACACAAAAACGATTTGATGACTTTGCAGGTTCAGAAGTGGATAAAGAGCAATTAAAGAAAATACTAGGATTATAAAACTAACAATTATGAAAAAACTAATCGTATTACTAATAGCTGTGGCATTTTTCAGTTGCAAGAAAGAAAAAAATCAAGCTAAACAAGAAGCCAAAGAAGAAGTCAAAGTAGAAACAACTCAGGAGAATGAGTGGGTAATGCTTTTTGATGGAAAATCCATGGATAATTGGCGAGGATATGGAATTGATACTATGTTCCCTGAATGGTCAATTGAAGATGAAAGCTTAAAGTTTACACCAAGCAAAGAAGGAGGAAAAAATATCATTTCCAAAAATAAGTATACAAATTTCATGCTCTCTCTAGAGTGGAAAGCATCCAAAAATGGGAATAGCGGTGTTTTCTGGAGTGTTCATGAAGACGTAACTAAATTCAAAGAATCTTATGAAACCGCTCCAGAAATTCAAGTACTCGATAATGATGGTCATCCTGATGCTAAAGTTGCTGGAGGAACCCATAGCGCTGGCTCTCTTTACGATATGATTGCATGTCCTCCAGAGTTTATTAATCCTGCTGGCGAATGGAATTGGATGGTGCTTGAAGTAAATCAAGATGCCAACTTGGCAAAAGTACGTATGAACGGAAAAGAAGTTATGACTTTCCCTCTTCATGGAGAGGAATGGGACAAAATGGTAGCAGGCTCAAAATTTAGCGATTGGGAAGGCTTCGGAAAATATCGAACGGGACATTTAGGGTTGCAAGATCATGGAGATATAGTATGGTACAAAAACATTAAGATTAAAGAACTATAAACTCTCTATTATTGGAAAGCTCCATTATAGGAAAATTAAACTAACTAACAGCAAATACGTATGAGTACAGTATCAATTCTTTCATTTTTAGGATTTACACTTTTGGTTGCTTTTGTAGCATGGTATGCTACGAGAGGAACAGATGAGAAGTCCGCTGATGGATTTTATCTTGGAGGAAGAAGTTTAGGAGCATTAACCATAGCTGGTTCATTACTATTAACGAATCTTTCTGCTGAACAGATAGTTGGTTTGAACGGACAGGCATTTTCCGAGGGTGTTTTAGTGATGGCCTGGGAAACCTTGGCAGCCATTGCTATTGTAGTCACAGCTATTTTCCTATTGCCTAATTATATGCGTTCTGGTATCACGACCATCCCAGAATTTATTGAAGGTCGTTTTGATCATCAAACAAGAGCTATTATGGCGGTTTTATTCTTGATAGCATTTGGTGTGGTTTTATTGCCAACCATATTGTATTCAGGTTCTTTAGCATTTAGTACGATGTTCGACTTGCCTGAATTATTAGGGATATCTCAATCAGCTGTCATTTGGTTATGTGTATGGAGTATTGGTGTTATTGGTATTATATATGCACTTTTTGGTGGATTAAAAGCTGTAGCTGTTTCGGATTTGATTAATGCCATTGGATTATTAATTGGAGGTCTTATGATTCCAATTTTTGGATTAAGCATGATTGGAGATGGTAGCGTGATGGATGGTTTGAGCACCCTTTGGGATAGCAATCCAGAAAAATTTGATGCTGTTGGAGATGTCACTTCTTCTATACCTTTTGGAACCATTTTCACTGGAATGATGATTGCGCAGATATATTATTGGGGAACCAATCAATCCATACTTCAACGTGTATTTGGAGCAAAGAGTTTGGCTGAAGGTCAAAAAGGAATGATGGCAGCAGCTTTTGTGAAATTCTTAATACCTGTGATTGTTGTACTACCAGGTATTATCGCTTGGCATCTATTTGATGGCAATTTAGATAATGCCGATCAAGCATATCCTGCACTGGTTAAGAAAGTACTTCCGACGGCGTTTATTGGATTTTTTGCCGCTGTATTGTTTGGGGCAGTATTGAGTTCATTTAATAGTTTATTAAATAGTAGTGCGACACTTTTTGGTTCTGACTTATACAAACAAAACTTCAAAAAAGATGCTACAGAAAAACAATCAGTAAAAGCAGGAAAGTTCGCAGGACTTATCCTAGCATTAATAGCAATGACCATTGCACCTTTTATTGCTAATGCGCCTGGTGGTTTGTTCGATTATATTCAACAAGCTTTAGGAAGTTTGAGTGTCCCTATTCTGGCCGTTGTCTTAGTAGGAATTATTTCTAAAAGAGTTCCAGCTTTAGGCGCAAAAGTAGTATTGGTTGGAGGTGTGGTGATGTATTTATTTAGTTTACTTTATTTAGGTCCTAATTTGACTGATGCAGCAATGGTGGATGCTACTGCGAATGGAATAACAGATGCAAATGAGTTAGCTATCATAAAAGCACAGGCTTACCCACATTTCTTGCATATTATGGGAATTCTATTTGTGATTAATATGATTATCATGCTTATTTTTAGATTTACCATGGCGAAACGTGAGGATGATATATATATCCCAAAAATTACTGAAGAAATAGATACTACACCTTGGAAATATACCAAACCGATTGGAATAGCTATTGTATTATTAGTATTAAGTACGTACCTTATTTTCCGATAGTAATCGTATTGGATACATGAGTAAAAAGTATGTCGTAGCATTTGATCAAGGTACTACTAGCACTCGCGCTATTTTGTTTGATTTGAAAGGGCAAATAGTCGTTATTTCTCAAAAAGAATTAACACAACATTATCCTCAGTCTGGTTGGGTAGAGCATAATCCAATCGAAATTTATGAAGATCAAAAGAATGCGTTTCATGAAGTGATCACAGCTTCGAATGTAAACCCTGAAGAAATTGCGGCTATTGGTATTACTAACCAGCGTGAGACCACAGTTGTTTGGGATAAAACAACTGGACAACCTATTTATAATGCTATTGTATGGTTAGATAAACGCACGACTGATATCTGTGATGAGCTAAAAGAACAAAACCATACAGATTATATAAATAAAGCAACGGGTCTTGTAATAGACTCTTATTTCTCAGGCACCAAACTTAAATGGATTCTTGATAATGTAGAAGGAGCTAAAGAAAAAGCAGAATCTGGACAATTGATGTTTGGGACAATTGATAGTTGGTTGATTTATAAATTTTCTAAAGAGCAACATCATATCACGGATCACACCAATGCCTCGCGAACTCTATTGTACAACATTAATGATTTAGAATGGGATGATACTATCCTAGGCATTTTAGATATACCAAGATCGATGCTGCCAAAAGTTCAAGCATCGTCGTCAAACTTTGGTACTGTAGATTATAAAGGACAAGACATTCCTATTTATGGAGTTGCTGGTGATCAACAAGCATCATTATTCGGGCAAGGAGGATACATTTCAGGCGTTGCAAAGAATACCTATGGAACAGGATGTTTTATGCTATTGAATACTGGCGAAAAATGTTTCCAGTCAAGAAACGGTTTGCTCACCACTTTAACGGCGAGTTTAGAAGGAGAATCCGTAAAATACGCTTTAGAAGGAAGTGTTTTTATTGGAGGTGCCTCTATTCAGTGGTTACGAGATGGTATGAATTTGATTGACTCTGCTGCAGATACAGAGTCCATATGCCTTAGTGTTCCGCCTCTAGAAGATTTATATGTCGTACCAGCATTTGCGGGATTAGGTGCGCCTTATTGGGACGGTAACGCCAAAGGTAGTATTCATGGACTGACATTGGATATCGGAAAGAATGAAATAATAAAGGCAACTGTTGAAGCCTTAGCATTCCAGACTAAAGATGTTTTGAATGCTATGGTTGAAGATAGCGGTAGGCAGATGAAAGAGCTTAAAGTAGATGGTGGTGCCTGTGCTAATAATTATTTAATGCAGTTTCAATCAGATATTCTAGATGTACCAGTAGACCGTCCAAAAATGCTAGAAATAACAGCATTAGGTGTTGCGTTTCTGGCAGGAATTAAGGCTGGTATTTGGAAACTGGAAGATATTTCTGAAATACGTGAAATCGATACGGTTTTTAAACCTAAAATGAAGCCTTTTGAGCGTAGTAAAAAGTATAGTGGTTGGTTAGATGCTGTGGAGCGTACGAAGTCTGACATAACAAGTCCAAAGGTTGAAAAACCTATGCGATTTTCAATACTTGACAGAAAGCGTCAACTCAAACGAATCAAAAAAGAGAAGTTTGATTTGCTAGTAATTGGTGGAGGTGTTACTGGTTCAGGAATCGCCTTAGATGCTGCTTCAAGAGGATTAAGTGTTTGCATTATAGAAAAAAATGATTTTGCTTCTGGGACAAGTAATAAATCTACAAAACTTATTCATGGCGGTTTGAGGTATTTAAAGCAGATGGAAATCGGATTGGTGAAAGAATCAGGTTCTGAGAGAGCTATCGTACACAAGCTAGCGCCACATCTAGTTGTACCTGAAAAAATGCTATTACCTTTGATAGAAGGAGGTACCTATGGTAAAATTATGACCTCTATTGGGTTAAAGATTTATGATTTTTTAGCAGATGTTGAGGGAGAGGACAAACGTAAGATGTTGTCTAAAGAGGAAACTATAAAATGTGAACCACTATTAGATGAAAACACCATTTTGGGCGGCGGTTATTATGCAGAGTATAGAACTGACGATGCAAGGTTAACAGTTGAGGTCCTTAAAAATGCTTCGAAATTTGGAGCCGTTTGTATTAACTATTGCGAAATGACCGATCTAATCTATGATGATGTAGGGAAAATAAAAACCGTTAAATGTTTAGATTATAATACAGGAAAAACGATAAAAATAGCAGCTAGATCGTATGTATCTGCTACTGGACCTTGGGTAGATACTATTAGGAAAAAAGATAGATCACTCAATAAAAAACGATTGCATTTAACTAAAGGCGTGCACCTAGTATTTCCAAAAGATAAGTTGCCAGTTAGACAATCAGTGTATTTTGATGTGCCAGACGGACGTATGATATTTGCTATCCCGAGAGGGCGTGTCACTTATGTAGGAACAACAGACACCAATTACACAGGAAATTTGAATCGCGTAGTGGCTACTAAAGATGATGCTGATTATTTACTAAAAGCCATTAATAACACATTTCCAGATATCAATTTGAGTATAGATGATATTGAGTCAAATTGGGCTGGATTGCGACCACTCATTCATGAAGATGGAAAAGATCCTTCAGAGTTGTCAAGAAAAGATGAAACTTTTGTTTCAAAAAGCGGATTAATATCTATAGCAGGAGGAAAGCTGACGGGTTATAGACGTATGGCGCATCGTGTTTTAGAACGCGTGTTTGACCAAATGCCTGAAAAGCGTCGTAAGTCATTTAAAAAATCGCAAACAGATCATTTACATTTGGTAGAACCTACGTTAAATAATTCAGAAGATGTAGTTAAGTATCAAAAAGAAGTCGCGAAAAAACTAGAAGAATTAGGCGTAGAAAACCATTTTTATGCTTGGTACCTAGTATCGCATTACGGTAGGCAAACTGAGGTTATCCTCAACAAAGTGAATTATTTTAACGATGATAATATATTAAGACGCCTTATTCGTGCCGAACTTTGGTTCAGTATTCATTATGAAATGACTAATAGTATTGCAGATTTTTTTGTGAGGCGCACCAGTCGTTTGTATTTCAATATCGAAAGTATCATGCTATATAGTGAAACTGTTATTGAGGACTGCGCTAATTATTTGAATTGGGATGATATAAGAATCAATAAAGAACGAGAAATTATGAGTGTTTTAGTAAAGGATGCTACGACCTATTATGATGAGGAAATAAATTAGAAAGTCATTTAGAAAGGAGTACTCTTCAAAATTATACGCTAACGAATATTAAGTCTGACTCAACGCTTATACTTTAAAACTCCTCAAAAAAAGATTCTATATACCATTCTCTATTTTATGTAACTACTTTAGCTTATTTTGTTAATCGTGCGTTTTAATAAAAACGCTTGCGGCTAGGCTAATTATATTGTTATTTAGCTTTAAATATTTATGTTTTTAATATGAAAGTTATTAATACATCTTTTGTTTTTTTAATCCTCTTTCTATCTATATCAACAACTATTTTTTCACAAAATAAAGTAATTGATAGTTTAAAGAACGAGTTGTCTATTCATATAGAAAAAGATAGTATTAGGGTAAATCTTTTAAATGAACTGGCGCACTCAAATTACGGGACAGACTTGGACAAAACTATCGCGTATTTAAAAGAATCTGAAGCGATTGCAATAGCATTAGATTTTAAAAAAGGAAAAGCTAGAAATTTATACATACAAGGGCTAATTCATTCTTCTCAAACAAATTACGAGCGAGCAATTGAGTTTTTTAATAAGGCACTTTTAATCTATGAAAAAATAGATTTTGAAAAAGGTGCTTCTGAGTGTTATGCAGTGATGGGCCTAGCTGCTTACAATAAGTTTGACTATAATAAATCTATAGAATATTACAAAAAAGCAATAGATATTGACAAAAACATTAGTCAAAAAAGAGCCACAGCAATAAGTCTAAAGTATATAGGGCACTCCTATACGGATTTAGGTAATTATGAAAAGGCCTTAGAGTATTATAATTATGCTATGGATCTTAATATAGAATATAATAATAGACTAGAAATGTCCAGTTGCTTAAAGAATATTGGTAGTGTCTATTTAAAAAAAGGAAACTATTCACTTGCTTTAGAATATTACAATAGGTCTTTATCTATTTATAAAGAAATTAATGATACAGCAGGTATCGCCACAATTTTCAATAATATGGGCATTATCAATAAAAACTATGAAAACTATGATAATGCAATAGATAATTATAAGGAATCATTGAAGATTGAAGAGAAGTTGGGTAATAAAAAAAATACGGCGATAACGTTAAATAATTTAGGCGTAGTTTATAAAAAAAAAGAAGACTATAAAAATGCACTTATTTTTCTTAATGATGCATTAAAAATGAGTAGGTCAATTAATGATAGAGATAATATTGCTCGATGTCTGATTAATATTGGGGATGTTTATTTGGGCCTTAAAAACAATAAAGTTGCCCTTCAAAATTTTTTAGAGGCTAAAGAGATTAATATTGAAATTGGTGCCCAATTGGGCTTGTGTTATTCTTATTTAGGAATAGCAACTGTATATAAGAATGAAAAAAAATACCATAAGGCATTAATCAATGCCATAAAAAGCAAAGAACTTTCAAGTAAACTTGGGGCATTAGATTATCACAGGGATGTATGTAATTTGCTTTCAATTATTTACAAAAACACAGATAACTATAAAAAAGCTTTCGAGAACCATCAACAATTCAAAAAATTAAACGATAGTCTTTTCAATAAAAAAAATATTCAAAAAATAACGCAACTAGAATATGATTATAAATACAAACTAGCCTTAGATTCTGCAAGTATTAGGGAATTAGAACTGACCAAAACAGTAAAGACTAAATCTCTAGATTTAAAAAAGACGCGAAGTAATTATTTATTAGCAATTATTGGATTTCTTCTTGTTTCAATGTTATTAGGGTTCATTATTTTTCATCAAAAATTTAAAAATATTAAGTTTCAAAACCAGAATATTGTAATGGAACAAAGGTTACTGCGTTCGCAAATGACACCGCACTTTATATTTAATTCATTGTCTGTATTACAAGGCATGGTTTTAAATAAGGAAGAAGAAAAGGCTGTTTATTATCTGTCAAAATTCTCAAAATTATTACGCATTACATTAGAAAACTCTAGAGACAAAATGGTACCACTTCATCAAGAGTTAGAAGCAGTTAATAATTATTTAGAACTTCAGAATTTAGAAGAAACCCAGGCTTATCAATATACTATTTTAGTAGATGATACAATAGATGCAGATTTATTTAAAATACCACCAATGCTGATTCAGCCCTTTATTGAAAATGCAATAGAACATGGTTTTAAAAACATCAAGGAGAATAGAAAAATTGATGTTCATCTTACATATTCAGATAAAGAACTAATTTGCACTATTACAGATAACGGAATTGGTATTGATACTCAAAAAATAAATAAGTCACATAAAAAATCGTTGGCAACAACTATAACTTCGGAGCGAATAAAAACATTATCAAAAGATTTTAAAACAAAAGGCTCTGTTACTATTGAAAACAGACAGAAATACAACGAACAAGGAACTATTGTAACTTTAGTAATCCCTTATAAAATGCAAATATTATAATGAAATCACTCATCGTAGAGGATAAAGCGTATATTAGAAAAGGACTACTTAATTTATTAGAATTAGTAGAAACCGAAATCAATGTAGTAGGTGAGTGTGGATCTGTAAAGGAAGCTACTATTGTTGCTAATGCCTGTAAACCAGAATTGATATTTCTTGATATCAACCTTACAGATGGTACAGGTTTCGACTTTTTAGACCAAACGGAGCATTTAAATTTTAAAGTGATTTTTATTACCGCTTATGAAGAATATGCTTTGCAAGCCTTAAAAATTGGTGCAGTAGATTATTTATTAAAACCTGTTGATATAGACGAACTTAAAACAGCATTACAAAAGGTTTCTATATTGCCTATTTCCGAGCAAAAAAAACAAATAAACACTGTAAAACAAGTTTGGAATAATGACCATTCACAATTAATATTATCACTTCATGATAGTTTTCAAGTCATAAACTTAAACGAACTCATGTTTTGCGAAACAGATAAAGGGTATACTACTTTTTATTGTATTGATGATAAAAAATACATGGTTTCAAAAACATTAAAGGAGTTTGAAGAGCAACTTTCTATGGCAAATTTTACGCGCCCTCATCAATCATTTATGGTGAACTTGAAATTTATAGATAAATATGACAAATCTGGCGTAATACATTTGAAAAACGGAAAAAAAATTCCAGTGTCATCCCGAAAGAAAGAAATTTTTTTAACTGCATTTTTAAACTGGAACAAAAGCTAAATTCTAATATTGCGTTTAGTTTTCAATAAACTATACTATTTCATATTTACGGATATTTTCTCAAGTATCGCGCTTATTTATTCTAAAGCACTAGAAATAGATTGCCTGTTTTATTCTTCACTAGTACCATATATATTTATCGTGTAAATGATAAAGAATAATGAAATTTTTATCAAAATCAACTATAGTAAAGTCAATTAAATCTACTCTAATTTTTAAATTTATTTAACCCAAAAACATGAAAAAACAACTACTTATTTTAATAACATTATGTATATCTATAATGAGCTATGCACAAACAATTGGAGATACTTTTGTTGATGCTTTTATCACCTATGAGATTACATCTCTCTCTCCCAATAGAGTAAAAGTTACAGATTATAACACAGCTGGTGGTACGGATGTTGTTATACCTAATTCTGTCACTCCTAATTCATCAGGGAGAGTATCAGGCTCTGCTAACACTAATAATCGTATGATAACATATATTGTTACGAGTATTGGTAATAGTGCTTTTCAGAATAAAGGTTTAACAAGTCTATTTATACCTCCTAATGTGACAAGTATTGGTAATGGATCTTTCGCTGTTAATGACCTAACTACTGTTACTATTCCTGATAGCGTTACAAGTATTGGTAATCAATCTTTTATAAGCAATGATTTAACGAGCCTTATTTTAGGTAATGGTCTCACTAGTATTGGTGGTAATGCTTTTGATCTTAATTCAACACTAACTTGTGTTAACTCCAAAGCAACAACACCACCAACTATTTTTACGGGTAATGGTGATACCTTTGGTGCTGCGAATCGTGCTAATATTGATTTACTTGTACCAGTAGGTACAAATAATACATATGTTGCAGCAACGTGGACAGGTTTTAAAACAATTCAAGATGGATTGGATCTTAATTCCCAGTTTTTAGTAAATAATATTAGGTATAAAGTGACTTCTGTTGTAAACAGTACGGTATCTGTTATAGATTATGATATATCAGGTGGTAGTGTTGTTAATATACCAGCGACTGTTATTGGAGCTTGTACTTCAGAAGTATTTAATGTTACGGGAATTGCTGATTCTGCTTTTGCTAATCTCACGTTGACAAATGCTACTGTTCCAGATAGCGTCACTAGTATTGGTAATTTTGCTTTTAGTAATACAGGTATAATTAGCATTACGTTATCAAATACACTTACTACTATAGGAAACCAGGCTTTTCAAAGTAATAATTTATCTAGTGTTACGTTTTTCGACGGTCTCATTAGTATTGGAGATTATGCTTTTCAAGGCAATCAATTATCTAGTGTTACATTCCCCGCAAGTGTTACATCTATTGGTCTTGGGGCTTTTAGAACAAACATGCCCTTGGCGAGTGTTACTTCGTTGGCAACAATACCACCAACTATAACTACTGGTGGTGTAAACGATACATTTGATATTGGCGGAGACCGTAGTGGTATCGATTTAACAATCCCAACAAGTACAGAAGGACTTTATGTAACAGATCCGGGTGCATTATGGATAAACTTTAACTCGGTTATATTAAACATCTCTGATTTTGAATTAGTTAATGATATAAAAATTATTACATCTGAAACTGAAATAAAAATTATATCGGCTAATACCGTTAACCTGCAGAGCTATGGACTTTATAATATGACAGGAGCCAAAGTTTTAACTGGTACCGATAGTGTGATACCTACTATTGCTTTAGCTAGTGGGGTTTATATTTTGAAGCTTGATTTTACAGAAGGAACTATCATAAAAAAGATTGCGAAATAACCAACTTACTATTACATTTTATTAACCCAAATTATTAACCATGAAAAACCCATTTAAATTAATCAACTTATTAGTATTAACGTTATTACTAACAGCTTTTGGCTGTAGTAACGACGATGATAATACAGTTACTATAAATCTTCAAGACTTAGAAGTAACTGTTGACGAAAACCCTACTGATGGACAAGTTATTGGCACTGTGCAAAGCGATAGTAGTAGCTCATTAACTTATAGTATAGCATCTCAGACCCCAGATGGGGCTCTGAGTATAGATATCAGTTCAGGAGAATTAACTGTTGCTGATGCTGCTTTATTTGACTTTGAAACAAACTCTGTAATTACGGCAATAGTTTCTGCTGAAGAAGCTGTAAATGCAGCAACTGTAACAATTACTATTAATAATGTAAATGAATTAAATACCCAAGACTTTACTACAGCTATAGATGAAAACCCAACAAATGGGGATTCTTTAGGTACAGTTCAAGCCACTGGGGATGGAACATTAAGTTTTAGTATTAGTTCTGAAACACCTGCAGATGCTTTGAATATAGATGCTAACACTGGTGAATTAACCGTTGCTGATGCCTTGCTATTCGATTTTGAAACGAATCCTATTATTATAGCTGACATCTCAGTTGATAATTCTGGCAATGTCGAAACTGTAATGGCTACTATTAATCTCAATAATATAAATGAATTAAGCATTCAAGATTTTACAGCATCTATAGATGAAAACTCAACAAACGGAAGTTTATTAGGAACTGTTCAGGCTTCTGGTGATGGTACATTAACCTACAGTATAACAACTCAAACACCAACAGGTGCATTAACTATAAATGCAAGTACAGGAGAATTAACAATAGCAGATGAAACATTATTTGATTTTGAAACAAATCCTACAATTACAGCAACTGTTATGGTTGACAATTCTGTAAGCACAGAAACTACTACGGTTACAATAAACCTAAATGATCTCGCTGAACCAGCAACTATAGGAGATTTTCGTGATGGAGGTGTTGTGTTTTGGGTAGATCCTACAGACAACAACCATGGTTTGGTAGTTGCAGTAAGCAGCCAATTTATTTCTGGGACATGGGGCTGCTCAGGTACTAATACAGGAGCGACCGGTACAGCAATAGGCACAGGAGCAACAAATACATCAGCAATAGTATCGTCTGGGTGCGCAACTTCTGGAAGCGTGGTTGAAATAATTTCTAATTTAAATTTGAATGGGTATGATGATTGGTTTTTGCCTAGTGAAGGGGAATTAAGTGAAATGTACACAAATATAAACACTGTTAATGCTACTATTACTGCAAATGGAGGACAGGTAACCTACCAATTTCATTGGAGTTCTACCGAAATTAATACTACCGCTGCTAAGCTTGTTAACCTTACAACTGGAACCATTGGTGGAAGTGGAAAAGATGGTAATTTATACTTTGCAAGAGCGGTTAGAGCATTTTGATTTAATATAATAAAAGATTTTGTCCCATAATTGATTTAAAGCTTTTATGGGGCTTTTATTTAATTTAGAATAGCTTTTCGGGATCAATCAGTTCATCTAGTTTCTGTCTTAAAAAATCACTTAATAAACTCAATCCATATTGATAAGAAGGATTCATCCAACCAAAATCACTGGTGGAAATAGAGAAGATTTGAACGAAAACAATTGTATAAGTAATAAATCAGTTAGTAACCTGTTTTAACGGCATAAAAACTTCGGATTTCCACGATAATTCATCGCCACCCATGTTCGGATTAGTAAAGAATATTTCTATGGGTTTTTCTTCGACAAGAAGGTTTTTTTTCTGAGCATATTCCAGTAAATGATACCAAGCTCGATCTGAAGTGATATAATTACCATTATATATGGCTTTGATAGCTTTTTGACTTTTTAACGAGTTAAATTTTATGCCTATAATCTCTGGAAGAGTATCTGGTTTTATAATAGGGTAACAAAAATTATATGAGATGCTATCACTTTGAATAAACCACTCTTTAATTTCTATAAAAGGCTGACCGTCCAAACTCAATCCATTTTTGACCAAAATGCTATTTAGAAATGAGTAGTTCTCCATCATCTTTAAAGCCTTTCCTTTTTGCGAACTTTTTAAGGATACATATGCGTAATACTTTGGAGCTATCTCACTTTCACCAAGGATCGTTACTTTAAAATTGTCGGTATGCTCTTTAATTGTAATCATACAATCCTTTATTGTTTTTTTTGTGCGTTTTTCAAAGTCAGTTTCAAAAAAAGGAATACATAGTTTATTCCATAAACTATGATCTATATCTTTTACTAGAATTTTTATACGAGACATGGAATCGTTTAGTTTTAGTATCGACCAATCGTAATGATGAATGGAATCATTAAAATTAAAATGATGAACAAAATTGTTGAGATTCTTTTGTTCGACGAATTTTGAATTTCCAATACTATTGGCCCATAATTTTATTTCCTGATTGAGCGTTCCTGGAATGCCCTTTGAGGTAAAAGTCACCCTATAATCATTGGGTTTCACGAATAAATACCAAAAAAGACCGCCTAACAAAAGAGTTCCTAGTCCTAGAATGATTTTTTTCCGCATGGTCTTTCTTTTATTTTGAAGAGATATTCACTTCCATATTAAGCTGATCTACCACAAATTTCCCTAGATCTCGACCCTGTTTTACACCAATTTCAACAGCAGCGTGATAGTGAATTCCACCATACATTCTACTAATAGCCGCTTCGTCAGCTGCTTCATCAAAAGACGAAAAACTTCTTACTGGAAGACCATAACTTACTTCGGTATTATCATCGAAGGCAAAATCATTTCCAAAAATACTTGTTAGTACAGTTGATGCAGCACCTGATACTACAGAATGACCACTAGAATATTCAGGAAATGGGGGCGTTTGTAAAACGGGTTTCCAGCTATCATCAATATGCTCATTAATTAGAGTTTCTGGACGTATCAAATTACTACGATACTTTTCGTCCCAACAGCTGATAAAAGCATCAGCAATAGCGATAGAGGATTTCGTATATACATATAATGTTTTCGAAAAATTACTATTTGTTTTTCGTGACGCTATTTTTGCAATACCTATCCAATGCGCACCAGGTGTTATTTTCTTTGTAGCGAACATGAGGTGGCCTCTAGTCACAGAAACATACGGATTACAGTCCCAAAAACGAGCAATTTGTATTTCCTCAGATTCATCGCCTTTGCCTGTTATTTCATTACTTATATCGTAAACTTCTTTTAATTCTTTATAAAAAGCAGATTTTTTTTCCATGGAAAATGGAGGAGGAGGTATGGGTTTGAACTGCTGTGCCGAATCAATAACAAACGGCCGTAATTTATTCCAATGGGGTTCTATGCCGCCCATGTAAGATGGTGGTGTTGGTTGCCATCTTGAAGGGTCATCAATATCAACCGTGAACTTCGGCATAGTTCGAGTCTGTTTATAATTATCATTGTCCATCCATTCTGATATATGATTAACAACTTGTAAACCATATGCTTTTGAAGCTATAAACTCTTTTGAGTTTTGCTGTTCCCAAACCTGGTAAAGACTGTCCTTAAGAACTTCCATTTTTTCTTCAGAGAAAATTAATTTCTGACTAAGTTCCATATGAGCAACTAAAGCAGATAGTTCATAATTAATTCCATCACTATTATTGGGTTTCGGAATCGAGGTTAATCCTGTAATACTGCCTTGAAGTGATGTGTAATTTTCATCATACAAAGCCGTGATTTCGTAAGCAGCTATATTTGGATAGACAAAAATTCTACTCGATACAGGAGGCGAAAAAATATCATGGATCATTATTTCTGTGACCTTATCAACTGATGCATGCATATCTTCGGGTGAAATAACTATCGGTTCTGACTTACTACATGAAGATAAGAAAGTCATAAGACTAGCAATTATCAATAACTTCTTCATTTTTGTTTTTTATTTAGCAAATTATATACCTGTGCTTTGTCATTATTCATAGTGACTAGCAAGTATGGTTTTTTATTAAGGGTAATGATATCAAGATTTCTAACTGATTTTTGAGTCAAATCTAGGCCTAATGTATGTCCTAAAAGTATGTTATTCTCGTCTTTTATCAGTGCTCCTGTAAAAGAATCTAATCGACCTTGAAAAGGTTTAACTCCAAAATAATTACCTGCAACAAGAACTTCTTGCTGCCCGTCTGTATCAAAGTCGTAATTAATAAATGCGGTGATTGGTGAAACTTGTAGCTCGTTGTTAAACGGAACAAATGTAAATGTACCCATATCATTTCTTAAATAGCCGGACCGCAGCTCTGAAACTTCAAGAGTCGTTACGTTTTTTAAACTATTATGATCAAACACTTCATTCAAAGTTTTGCCGGCAAAGCTCTTATAGTCTGGATATTTCTTCTTGAGACTAATTATCTGACTAGATAATTGATTCAGGTCCTCCAAAGGATAATATTTTCCATTTTTTTGAACGGCAATAATGGTTTCAGTTTGGCCATTATCATCTAAATCACCGTAATATGCTTTAAGTGGGTATTTCTGTGAAGCTGTAAACTTCGAGTTGGTTCCCCAATTGCCAGTGAGGTAATCCACATCTCCATCCTTATCTATATCGAAAGGCATAAGACTTTGCCAGAGACCTTTAAGGTTGTTAACGCCTGTATCAAGTTGAGTTAAAGTCCCATTATTGTTTTTAAAAAATTTGGGAGCCATCCATTCCCCAACTACAATAAGGTCTTTAGCACCGTCATTATCAAAATCACTCCAACAAGCATCAGTTATCATTCCAATAGTTTCTAACACTTTATTCGGAATGATTTCAAATTTGCCATTATTGTTTTGCAATAGAAGAGATTTTGGAAGTCGACCAAAATCATTAGATACGGATTGATTTCCGATAAAGAGATCTTCATCTCCATCTTTGTCTACATCGTTTGCTAGAATTATAGAAAGATTTTCAAAACTTTCAGGAAAATCCATAGTAACAAAACTCGAATCGTTTTGTATATAATACTCATTAAGTAGAGGTTTCATTTGGTTGTAGAAATCTGCACCGCCTCTTCCAAGAATCAAATCATTCATACCATCGTTATTCAGATCTGCTATATAGGCATCAACATCTTCTTTAATGGAATCTTTAGAAATAGATGGAATTTCTTTTCTTATATAAGAGCTATCTTTTTGAACATATATAGTTGATGGTATAAATTTAGAGCCACCAAAAAATATATCTGCTCTTCCGTCATTGTCTATATCTCCAATAGCTGTTGCAGGACCTCTATCGGATATCTGATAGGGTATAAGTTTTTGCCTATTGAAATCGGTGTAAGAGTCTTCTTTATGCAAGAAATCGATGCCAAGATTATTCGCAACCTTTTCGAAAATATGTGCGTCTTTTGGTTGTAACACACTATAATCGAAAGGCTTAGTGTTTTCTGGGCGAACTGTCAAAAACTGATTCGTCCGAATATTTTTAATGACTTGATAAGTTTGATTGGGCCAAACAATTTTTAGCGAATCCACTGTTTCACTTTGATTGTAGCCGAAATGTAAAATAGGTTCTGAGGACGCTTGAAAACCACGTACGGTATACAATTCTTTATAATCAAGCACACCGTTATTGTATGAAAACACTTTTGTTCCAATACCGTTTCTGTTAGTTTGAGTATAGTTGAATTTCAGTTTTAAGTAATTGGCTTTAGTATTCGTCTGGTTGATATACAGAGATGCGTAGTCGTTGCTATTATTTGTAACAATATCAAGGTCTCCATCTAAGTCTAAATCGCTTAAAGCGGAAGCTCCTGAAATAATAGTGTCGTTGGCAATCCATTGTCCAGACATATTTTCAAATTTTAGTCCGCTTTTTCCTTTAAATGCTACATTTGCCACGGCTCCAGATGGCATCATACCCAGCGCCTGTTGATCGACCAGTTTGGTGCTATTTATTTTCTTTTGAATTTGCTCATTCGAGACAAAGTTGATATAGTCTAGATCATTTGGGCGTTTAGGAATACCATTAGAAATAAAAATATCTTGCTGACCATCTTGATCATAATCGGAAAAAAGTGCGCTCCAACTCCAATCTGTAGCGGCGACTTCGCTTAGAAGTGCTGTTTCTGTATAGGTACTGCCTTGATTGTTTATATATAGCATATTGCGTGCGTATTGGTAATGATATCCAAATTGCTCGGTTCGTAACTTTTGTGTTTGCACATCATCGGCTCCTTCCGACGATTTTAAAATTTTTTCATCTTCAGGCAACATATCTAAGGACATAATATCTGGCCATCCATCGTGATTAATATCGGCTACGTCATTGCCCATTGAAAATCGTGTTGTATGACCAAAATAGCGCTTCAAACTTTCAGTAAAAGTGCCATCACCATTATTTAAATAGTAATAATCATCTTCATGGAAATCGTTTCCAACATATATATCAGGATAGCCATCTTGATTAAAATCTGAAATAGCTACTCCTAATCCATACCCATTGACACCACTATAAATACGCGCTTCTTCACTTACATCTGTAAATGTTTGCCCATCATTTCGCAGCAGTTTATCACCAGTTTCATAACTTCTTTTTCTTCGAACTTCGGCTTTGCCATAAGATTCTTGTGTGTGAACTGCATGATTTAATAAATAGATATCTAGATCTCCATCGAGGTCAAAATCTAAAAACGCTGCAGATGAACTGTAGGAATCGAAAGCTAATCCATATTTGGCGGCACTTTCTGTGAATTTTCCATGACCATCATTGATATACAATTCGTTATATCCATCAAAGCCATTGAGTCCAACAACTGCACATACATAAATATCTAAAAATCCATCTCCGTTTATATCTCCCATTACCGCTCCGGTATTCCAGGAGCTGTTTCCTTGTATGCCAGCTGATTCAGAGATGTCCTCAAAGATTAGATTGCCTTTGTTAAGGAATAACTTGTTCTTGGTTTGATTTGCCGAAAAGAAGATATCTGGTAATTCATCACCATTAATATCTCCAATAGCAACACCACCACCGTTATAGAAATAGAGGTAATCCAATATATTTAAATCCTCACTTGGAGTAAGTGTGTTAATGAAATCAACACCTGTTTTTTCAGGTTTGTGGTTAATGAATAGCAAATCATCCTGTTTTTTGCAACCAAACAGAAGAAGGAACATTGACATGAAAAACAATAGTCTATTCATTGAGTAAGAATATCTTTGGCGTATTGTTGTTTATGGCTGCGACCATAAAAGTCTGACCATTTTTGTCTTTGAATTGTTTTAAATGTTTAATTTCATCACGAACATAAAACCCACTGTCATTATAATTTTGCCATTCGAAATCCATTTGTCCATTACCTAAGAGAACACTACCATAATTAGCATCTAGACGTGAATATTGTGGTTTGAATTCGAAATTATTACCACCCATTATTATATCCAAGTGACCGTCAGCGTTAATATCAGAACAAGTAATGCCGCAGACACATGATAACTGTACTTTTTGTGGTAACTCTTTAATACTAAAATCTCCTTGTCCATTATTTATTGCGATAACTGAGGATGCTGTCACAGCTGTTTTTTTGATAGCATTGCTAATAATATCTTCATGAAATAGTTCGTGTACCGTTCTTTTTGCATAATCAGAAGCTTTTATGTTTTGCTTCTTTAATGACACGAGTTGTCCTGTCATTTCTTGTTTCTGATGTAGTGGATAATCTTTATTATTATCATTTTGAGTCACGATTTGCTCAATAGTACCATTATTATCAAAATCGTTAATCCACATTTTCATTGGGTGGTCTTTTGATGGTCTATAATGTAAATTATTACCTTGATTTCCAAGAATCAAATCGGTATCACCATCACGGTCTAGATCGGCAGCTTCAATACTTCCCCACCAACCAGGTAAGTTATCTAATGAACTCTCTATTCTTTGCAATCTACGTCCGTTGTTTTTATAAATATTTGCTGTTCCCCATTCAGATATAGTGACTAAATCTTTTTTATTATCACCATCAATATCTGTCCATAAAGAACCGGTAATCATACCTGCATTTTTAATATCATAGACAACTTTGTCTGTAGCATCACTAAAAGTTCCATTTCCGTTGTTCTGCAAAAATAAATGTTCGGGATCGATACCGTAGGTTCCAACAACACTTCTTGAACCTATAAAGACATCAATATCACCATCGTTGTCGAAATCATTGGGAGAAATTGTAGATACGTTTTTATAGGCCATTGGTAAGTTTTGTTCAGATACACTAAATACTCCCTTGCCGTTATTTAAGTATAATCTATTACGATAGGTACGCTCATCACCCACTTGATTACCTCCAGAACCTACCAACAAATCGACATCATTATCTCCATCTGCATCAAAGAAAGCAGCAGCAGTATCTTCAAAAGAGCTATCATTTACTAAGGCGTTTTGCGATGTAGACACGAGTTTTCCGTCTCCAAGATGCTTATAAATTTGGCCAGGACTGCCTTTAGCACCTCCGATAAATATATCTTCATTGCCGTCGCCATCAATATCGCCAACTGCTAAGGAAGGACCTTCCTGTGAGAGTTTTTTATAAATAAGACCTTCATAATCGAAATCTGAGTATTTATTTTCGACATGAGCAGTTAACCCTTTATTTGTTAATTCGCGAACTAAAGGCGTTTTGTTTTTTTGATTTGGATATTTGTAGATACCAGTTGCATCATTGTGACTGAGTTGTAAGGTTTGATTGCTTTTAACTTTTTCTATTTTTTGTGTCAAACCATCTGGCCAAATAACCCGAAGTGAATCTATGATGGTTTTATCGCCAAGACCTATAGTCATAACATAGTCCATCGAGGATTGAAATCCTCTGGAAGGTATTAGTTCTTGTTGCAGTATATCTTCATCGGTATATAATATGACAGTCGATCCAACAGCAAAAGGATTTTTTTCTTTTCCTTGTAGTTTAAGTCGTATATGGTGATTATTTGATAATTCGTTGCTGTTATTCTGATAAATAAAAACTTGCATGTTAACATTATTAACCACGAGTTCTAAATCACCATCATTATCTAAATCGCCATAAGCAGCGCCATTGGACATGCTTGGAAGCTCAAAACCCCAATCTTTGTTAGCATTTGAAAAAGTAATATCACCATTATTTCGATACGCATAATTGGGTTGTGGTCGTATCGGCATTTTTTCTATTATAGAATCTATAGATTGTTTTCTGCCTGTCAGAGCCATTTTTTGAATGATCTCGTTGGCAAAAAAATCCACAAAGTCTAAATCAGTAAGATCATGGTTGATACCGTTTGTAATATAAATATCGCGAAACCCGTCATTATCCATATCGACTAAAAGCCCTGCCCAGCTCCAATCTGTTGCATCTACACCACTGAAATAAGCAATTTCTGAAAATGACCCGTTGCCATTGTTAAGTTGTAAAGTATTTTGAATGTATTGTTGATAAAAATCTTTGCTTTGTTTTAGATTAAAAACATTATAACCTTCAAACTCCATAACACTTTTAACGCGTTGATCAGCTTCAGGAAGCATGTCTGTTATAAATATATCTGAATGGCCGTCATTATTAATATCTGCAATATCGATTCCCATAGCAGATAATGATAAATGCGATGTCCAACTCTTTATATCTTCGGTAAAAGTACCATCTTGATTGTTGATGTAAAGATAGTCTCGTTCATAAAAATCATTCGACACGTATAAATCTGGATAGAGGTCTTTGTTAATATCGGTTACCATAACACCTAAACCGAAACCAATTAGACTGCCGTAAATACCAGCTTCGATACTGACGTCGACAAAGCTTCCGTTATCATTTCTCAATAACATATCTCCAACACCTTTAAAAATGTCTGGAACTCCCTTCCAATCTTGAGCTCTAACATGACGCTGTTCGGCATATCCTAAACTACTGACAGGAATATTGCTATTATTTAATATGTAGGCATCCAAATCGCCATCTTTGTCATAATCGAAAAACGAAGCATGTGTTGTAAATCCTGTTTTTGCCAGGTTGTACGCCTCTGCCTTTTCGGTAAACGTGAGATCACCATTGTTAATATATAAATCATTATCATGGTTATTTCCTTTCATATTACCAGCGTTGCTAACATATATGTCCAAGAGACCGTCTGCATTGATATCTACCATGTTTACACCAGTAGACCATGGTTTGTTACCTCCAACTCCTGCTGATTTGGTAATGTCCTTGAATTTAAGATTGCCTTGGTTGAGATATAATTTATTGGATACCATATTCCCCGTCAAATAAATATCTGGCAAACCATCATTGTTCACATCGCCTATAGCAACACCACCACCATTATAGAAATTACGATATTTGAAAATATTGAAATCTTTCTGATTTTCTATAGAGTTTATAAAGTTAACTCCAGTGGTTTCTGAAGATAGCAGGGAAAACAATGTTTTTGTCTGTATTGTTTTTGTTGTTGTCTCTTTGTTATCAGAGATACATGAGGTAACTAATATAACCAATAGGAATAGGATGATTTTTCCTTTCATTTTCGTCATTTAATCAGATAGTTTGTTTTGATAAAAAGTACTTTTATCTTTTTATTTATAGTTTTTGAAAGCACAATTTATTCAAATTAAAAAAGAATATAAATAATAAAACCCAGATGATAATTCATCAGGGTTTTATATTATACTTAATAAACCATCTTAGTACCCTGGATTTTGTACTAAGTTTGGATTCGCCAATAACTGACTAGAGGGAATTGGGAATAATTTATATTTATCATTACCAATAGAGCCAGCAGCTTTAAATTGCCAATCCCTAGTGTATTGCCCAAAACGAATTAAATCGTTTCTTCTCCAAATTTCAGCAAACAACTCTCTGCCTCTTTCATCAAGAAGATTTTGCGAACTTACCGCTCCTATTGGTGTAGCACCTCTAAGTACTCGTAATTCGTTTACTAAAGTTGTTGGATCTCCTCCACTTCTCATAGTTGCCTCAGCTTTCATTAAATGTGCATCAGCATATCTAAAGAAAATTTCATGACCTAAGAACGCACCGAATCTTGGATTGTATTTCATGACACGAATACCGGTAGTTTCATCATTATTAATGATGTTATTTGCTCCAGTTCCGTCTTGAAAATCTCTCTTAAAGGTTAATGGTGCACCAGCTCTATCTGTAAGTGCTGTTCCGTCTAAGGCATATTGTTGCCCAACCAAGAAACCATTACCGACATTAGATCCATCTTCAAAACCACCGTTTTCAGATGTTCCAGGTCGCCCTGTAAACAGTAAACCTTCAGATGGTACACCACCTCGACGTTCTTCTTGTCCGTCTAATGCAGTTTCATCTGTTTCTACTCTGTTGCTATTTGGATCCCCTTCGAATAAATCGTAGTATTCTGCTAAAGTGCTAAATCCATTCCAGCCGCCACCTCCAAGAGATGTTGAATTGTAGTGAAGACCATTGAATATACGGTTGCCAACTCCAGCACTTAAAGACCAAACAGTTTCATTATCTGTACTATCTCTGAAAAGATCGAAATATCCAGATTGCAATGCATATCCTTCTCCTGCGATAGCATCAACCAACGAAATAACCATATTCATATCACCATTATCAGCACTGGTTCCAGTATATACATGCTTATTTAAAAGCACTTTGGCTTTTAAATAACGAGCGGCTGCTTTACCAGCTCTTCCATTACCACCACTAGCTGCTGCTACACTTGGTAAATTAGTAATAGCTGTATCTAAATCAGCAAGGATAAAACTCACGGCTGCATCACCAGTAAGCACTTCTGGTACAGAAGATGATGGCAGTGCAGTATCTCTAAAGGGTACTTGCCCATAATTGTCAAGAATGACCCACATACTTAAAGCTCTTACAAATGCGGCTTCTCCAGTATTGATAGCACTCGGACTACTACGAGAATCTAAGACTTGAGAAGCAATTAATTGATTTGCATTCCAATCGTTCCAAACATTAATTACGAATACGTGTTCAGGTGTCCATAAATGTTGATGTAAACTAGACCACTGACCATTATCTCCCCAATCTGTTCCACGCGTTGGAATAATAGCAGCATCTGCTGTTACTTCGCTAAGAGCAAATAAGTTACCTTGGTCTCCATACTGACCATTTAATCTGTTATACAATTGATCTACCGTAGAAGATGGGTCAGCCAATCCTTGGAAACCTTCACTAATAATGGAATCCGATTCCTCTATCTTCAAGTCGGTACAAGATGCTAATCCTACCGCCAAGAATAGACAGGTGATATAAAATTTAATATTATTTTTTTTCATGATTAACAATTTTTTAATTAAAATGTTGCATTTATTCCAAAAGTAATGGTCCTTGGGTTAGGAAAAGCTGCCCAATCTATACCTCTTGTTGGCACTCCAGATCCTAAATCTCCGGTTGATACTGTAACTTCTGGGTCAAGACCACTATAATCTGTAATTAAGAACAGGTTTTGACCAGATAAAGACAATCTCATTGTTTTAAATGTTCCATCGCCACTAAGTGGTATATTGTAACCAATATTAGCATTTTGGAATCTAACGAAATCTCCTTTTTCTAAATATCTAGTTGACACATCAGCGGACGTACCAGCAGCTTCACCACTGTTTATCAGATCCTGTGTAACGTTTCTAGCATTTGTAATAGAACCAGAAGTAAAGAACCCGTTAGCTGTGTTATTATATACAGAGAATCCAAATTGACCTGCAAAATATGCCGATACATCCCAGTTTTTATATGTAAGGTTTAATGATAAACCAGTTGTAACGTCTGGAAGTGCATCTTCACCAACAAATACTTTGTCAGTAAAAACATCTCCAGTTCCGTCACCATTTGCATCTACATAGGTAGGTTGACCGTTCGCATCCAATCCAGCAAACTCAGCCATGTAATATGAGAATAATGACTGTCCAGCTTCAAAGCGCTGTGCAAATGCCCCAGAAAGTCCTTGACCATTAATTTCACCAGTATTAATAGAACTAGCGAAATCTTGAACTTCATTCTCATTGTATGCGATATTGAAGTTGGTTGAGAAACTCAAATCGGCGCTATTGATCCATTCATAACCTAAAGCTAATTCAATTCCTTGGTTAACAATTTTTGCATCTACATTACCAAATTGAAATGGATCCACTGCAGGTGCAGCGGGAGGCGTTCTCAATAACACGTCAGATGTTGTATTCTGATAAACATCTAAACTACCATTGAAACGATCATTGTTAAAACCGAAATCTAATCCAACATTAAGGTTTAATGTAGGCTCCCACTTTAAATCAGGAACATCAGTAGCAACAATCTGTAACCCATTAGGATTGATGACACCATCGTTTCCAATGCCAATACCACTAAAACGTTGTCTGGCTACAAAGTTTCCATATCCTAATCCAGATTGGTTACCCGTAATACCAGCACTTAATCTAAGTTTAAGAGTCGATATATTTTCTCCTACAAAATCTTCCTCACCCATTTGCCATGCAAAAGCTCCAGAAGGGAATATACCATAGCTGTTTTCAGGCCCGAAACGTGATGAACCATCTGCTCTTACAGTACCTGTAAATAAGTACTTACCATCAATAGAATAGTTTACACGTCCAAAAAATGATTGTAATTCATCAGTATTATCAAAAGTATCTGCAGAAATCGCACTAACACTTCTAGTAAAGGTAAGCGGTGACTCATCCTGAGCAACTACAGTAGGAAATAATCTGTTTACGATGAGCGATGTCGTGTTCGTACCATAATAAAATTGCTGGAAAGACCCACTAATTGAAGCTTGAGCCGCATTTACAGTATTTGTTAAATCCTTTCTCATTTGCCCTAAATTTGTTGTGCTAAATCCTCTACCTGCAGCATTTCTACCACTCGATTGAAAATCTTGGAAAGAGTATCCAACTAAGACATCTAAATTAGAATCGCCAAAATCTTTTTTATAGTTTAAAGTAGCTTCTAATAATTTACTTTCTCTATCTAAAGTATTGTATACTCCAAAACCAGTATCTTGAATTCCTGTTAGGTTCAAAACATCCCCAGAAATTACAGAGACGTTTTCGCCATCAGATTTATCATATCCTAAGTTTACTTTACCAGTTAATTCAGAAGTAATTTTATATTCAGCAAATCCATTTACTAAGAATCTATTTGTATTTGTTCTGTTGTCTGAATATTCTAAAAGATTCGCCGGTAAAATTTGGGCTCCTCCATCTGTAAAATCAGGATCAGTTGGCCAAGTAGGGTTTGCTGCATAAGAAGCTCCTAGAATATCTCCACGGAAACCAGCTGTAGCACTTAAAGGCGCCGTTTGGTCATTCACACGTGAAATAGTTGCAGAAACGCCTATTGTTAAATCGTCATCTAAGAATCTATGTCTAGCATTAATTCTTCCTGAAATTCTTTCAAGGTCAGTTTTTTCAACAACACCTATTTGATTACTATATCCAAAAGTTGCTCTAACATTACCTTTACCATAATTACGAGAGTAAGAGAGATTATTATTACTAGAAGCACTAGATCTTGTAATAAAATTTTGCCAGTTCGTATTTCCACCATAATCAACAGCCGAAGCATCACCACCAAATTGAGTTACTGCACTTAAGAATTGCTCTCTATTTAAAAGGTCATACTCATTTGCAGGTTTAGCCACACTTAAATTTGTTGAGAATTCAAAAATTCCATCAGAACCACCCGATCGTCCACTTTTTGTTGTAATGATAACAACACCATTCGCTCCACGTGATCCATAAATAGCAGTTGCCGAAGCATCCTTTAGTATACTTATACTTTCAATATCGCTTGGGTTTAAGAAATTTAATGGATTTCTTACAGCACTTCCTCCAAGTCCAGTATCACCAGAAGGTGACGTGTTATCTCCAGACAAAGGCACACCATCTACAACAAATAAAGGGTTGTTGTTTGCACGCACAGAATTGGATCCTCTAATATTAACAGAGATACCTGCACCTGGCTCACCACTTGTTTGCTGAATGTTAACACCAGCAGATTTTCCTTGAATCAACTGTTCTGGTGAAGCGATGTTACCGCTATTAAAATCTCCAGCTGTTACAGAGGTAACAGATCCAGTAGCATCTTTTACAGTAGTTGTGCCATATCCAATGACAACAATTTCATCAAGAGCATTACCTTCCTGTAATGTAACATTAATGGTAGTTTGCCCATTAACTGGAATTTCTTGAGTGTCATAGCCAACATAACTGAAGACTATAGTTGCATCAGATGCAACATTGCTGAGGGAATAATTTCCATCAAAATCTGTTTGTGCTCCATTGGAAGTACCTTTTACTACAACATTGGCTCCTGGAAGAGGGACACCATTATTATCGATAACTGTACCAGAAACACTTTGAGCTTGTACAAACCCAAATGAAAGCATAACTCCTAGGAGTATCATGCTTTTGAGTAACTTGATCTTCATAAAATTTAAGATTTAATTAGTATTTTCTTTGTCTCGTTAAAATTATTTGATGGTTAAAAATATGTAAAAAATGCCGCCAAATGGAGCTTTACGCTTAAAAAACTTGCGAAAACGTTTTCGTTAAAACAGTATAAAAAAAGATACAAAAAAAAACATAATTAATTGATAATCAAATAGTTAATTGATTTTGTTGAAAATAAGGAATTTTGCTAAAAAGCTAATTAAGCGATTTCGTAGTTGCTCGCTCTATTAAATTGGTTTTTATGATTTTGGTCACATATTCCGAATCTTCTTCTTCACTATTGAGCCTGTCTATTAATATTTGTGCAGCTACTTCACCGACATGTCGTCCATGCTGAGTAATAGTAGAAATAGAAGGGGTTACAAATCTTGGTAATTTTCCATTAGTAAAACCGATGATACTCATATCTTCTGGAATCTTCATACCACTATGTACTATAGTTCTCTGCGCTTTTACTGCAGAATTTTCATCTAGAGATAATATAGCATCAATTTTTTTGCTTTTTAGAAAAGGATTTAATAACACATCAAAATCATCTTTCTTATTAACATTGAGTATCAAGGATTCGTTAACTGCTCTCCCATTATCAATGAGTGCTTTTTTATATCCTTCTAATCGAAGTTTTCCAACACTTACATTATATATTTCAGAAATCAATGCTATATTCTTACATCCAGAATTAATAAGATGCTCTGTGGCATGATAAGCACCTAGCATATCATCAACGATTACTTTATCACATTCTACACTATTAGTAACTCTATCAAACATGACAATAGGTAATCCTTCGTTAATAGCATTACTCAAATGGCTAAAGTCTTGTTCCACTTGTGTACCTTCTGATAAAGATATAATGAACCCATCTAATGTCCCGTTTTTAAGAAGCTCCATGATGCTGACTTCTTTCTCATAAGACTCATTAGTAATACAAGTGATGATGCTAAAGCCATTTTCAGAAGCAACTTTTTCCATACCTACAAACGCTTTGACAAAAAACGAATTAAGAATATTGGGAATTATGATGCCAATGGTCTTGGTTTTTTTATTGAGGAGACTAAGGGCAATACTATTGGGTTTATAGTGATGCTCTTTTGCATACTCCTGGATCTTTGCTTTAGTTTCTGTGCTAATTTCATGACTGTCATTCAACGACTTAGAAACTGTCGCAATCGAGACATCAAAAATTTTAGCGATATGTTTGAGGGTAATACGCTGCTTCACGAATTAGGTGTTTATTGTTGTTTGCATTGAAGATAGCTAATTTAGTCATTAAATATATTAAATTCGTTATCTAATTTTTATTAACCTAAATGAAATTAAATAAAAAAACTATTGGTCTTTTTTTAGGACCGTTAGCCTTTATATTCATCACTAATTTTTTTCAACCAGAAGGTTTAAACGCTCAAGCGAATGCCATTCTTGCAAGTGTTGTTTGGATGGTGATTTGGTGGGTTACTGAAACCTTGCCAATACCAGTAACTGCTATGCTACCCTTAGTGATTTTTCCATTATCTGGTGGATTGAATTTACCCGATACTGCGGCAGCTTATGGACATAAATTTATTTTCCTTTTCCTAGGCGGGTTTATTTTGGCTATTGCTATTGAAAAATGGAATCTACATAAACGTATAGCTCTTTCAATCATACACATGGTTGGTACTAGTGTGGTTAATATTATACTTGGGTTTATGTTGGCAACGGCATTTTTATCTATGTGGATAAGCAATACCGCAACTTCTGTCATGATGCTACCGATTGGCTTAGCCATTGTAACTCAATTAAAAGATAATCCAGATACCATTGAAGATGAAAATCAAATCTTTGGAAAAGCACTGATGTTAGCCATTGGTTATAGCGCTACCATTGGAGGTATAGGAACGTTAATAGGAACACCGCCTAATTTGGTTTTTGCTGGCGTTTTTAATGAAATATTCGGAATCGAAATTACATTCTCACAGTGGATTGTTTTTGGCTTACCTATTTCAATATCGTTATTATTTATCTGTTGGTATTATTTAACGCGATTTGGCTTTACATTTAAACAAAAAGAATTTCCTGGTGGAAGAACAGAAATTAAAAGACAACTGGATGCTCTAGGTAAACTCTCTTTTGAAGAGAAAATTATAGCGACCGTATTTGTATGTACGGCACTAGCCTGGATAAGTCGCTCTTTCATTTTGAAGCAGATATTACCTGGTATTGATGATACTATTATCGCGATTGCTAGTGCTATTATACTCTTTATATTACCATCAAAAGAAAAAGGAAGAAAACTACTCAACTGGGAAGAAGCAGTAAAACTTCCTTGGGGGATATTGATTCTCTTCGGAGGCGGTATGGCTATAGCTGCTGGATTTGGCGGTAGCGGATTAGCACAATGGATTGGTAGTCAAATGTCCTTATTAAAAGATGTACCACTTATAGTGTTAGTGTTTTTATTGGTGCTATTTGTTAACTTAATAACTGAAGTCACATCTAATATGGCGTTAACGGCTATGATATTGCCAATTCTAGCACCGTTAGCTTTAGTTATGGGAGTTCATCCATATTTATTAATGGTAGGAGCTACTGCAGCGTCGTCCTGTGCATTTATGTTGCCTATATCTACACCGCCAAATGCTGTGGTGTTTGGCTCAGGATATCTTACTATTCCCGATATGGTAAAAGTAGGTTTTTGGCTTAATATTATCTCAGTTATTATCATTGTACTTATGGTGTTCTTTGTATTACCTAATTTATGGAATTTCGATGCTTCCACCTTTCCCGAATCTTTAAAACAAATGGTTGAATAAAAGATGAAAATATCTTATTTTGTAATTTTTATACTTGCTTTTGGTGCTAATAGTGTAGCGCAAACTGACAATATCCAAACTGTAACTATTGACTCCATAATAATCAAGGCTTCACGCTTAACAGAGTCACAATTAATTCTCCCAATAGCTTCTACTAAGCTGAATATTCTTAAGACTCAAAATGTCCGTCAGCAACTATCATTAAATGATTATTTGCAAGAAGTACCAGGACTTTTTGTACAGAATGCCAATAATTTTTCTCAAGATATGCGCGTATCTGTAAGAGGATTTGGATCGAGATCTGCATTTGGAATACGGGGAATCAAGATATTAGTGGATGGTATTCCAGAGACCACACCAGATGGTCAAGGTCAGATTGATAATCTTAATTTGGGTATCCTCAAGAATATTGAAGTAATTAGAGGTCCTTCAGCGGCTCTTTACGGAAATGCATCGGGTGGAGTGATAAGTATTGAAACGCTTAATGAGGTAGATAGTCTATTTTTTAAGGGTGGTATAACTGCTGGTAGTTATGATTTACAAAGATATCAGCTATTATCTGGTTTTAAATTAGGCAAAACAACATACATATTAGAAGGAAATCACACCAAAACAAATGGCTATCGTGACCAGAGCGGTTTCTCTAATTACAACGTTAATGCTAGACTAGTAAGCGAGCTATCTGAAACATCAAAAATAAACTTTCATATTAATTACACTGATAGTCCAATTGCTGAAGATGCTGGTGGTTTGACGTTAGAGGAGCTCAATGCTGATAGACGTCAGGCGCGTCAACGCAATATAGATTTCAACACTGAGGAGTCCATACGTCAATTTAAGATTGGAACTAGTTTTAATCATGAGTTTACTGAAAAAATAACATTCACGACGTATGGATTTTATTCCCATCGCGATTTTGATGGGAAGCTTCCATTTGAATTTGGTGGGGTTATAGATTTGGGCAGAAACTATTTTGGAAATGGTAGTAGTATTAATTTAAAAGCTGAAAAGAATACGTTGCAAGTTGGTTATGATTGGGCTATTCAAAATGATAAGCGATTGCGGTATCGCAATATAGAAGGCTTACAAGGTGCTGTTACATTAAATCAACTAGAAACCTTCTCAACATTTGGTTTTTTTGCTGTAGATCACTTATCTCTAGGTGATTTCTTGATTCGAACAGGTGCTCGCTATGATAGTAACACGTTAAAAGTAGGTGATGATTTTTTGGATAACGGAGATGATTCTGGAAGCATTAATTTAAATTCCTTTAACCCAAGTTTGGGACTCACTTATAAGTTGAATCAAAATACGTCCTTATTTACTGGATTTTCAACGAGTTTTGAAACTCCAACACTTAGTGAGTTATCAGCAAATCCTCTAGATATCGGCGGGTTTAATGAAGATCTTAAACCACAAAAAGCTAGAAATTTTGAAATAGGGTATAGACATAAAAACAATATGCAGTATTTTGAAGCCGTCCTATTCTATATAAAAACAGACGATGATCTCGTGCCGTTTGAGATCGAAGCCTTTCCTGACAGAACATTTTTCAGAAATGCCGGAAGTACTAATAGAAAAGGATTGGAATTAAGCTATCTAAGACAGTTAACCAATAACGTCTCGTTAACTTCCAGCTATACATTCTCTGATTTTAAATACGATAGTTATGGTATTCCTTCTGGGGATTTTAACGGTAATGCCTTACCTGTTGTTCCGAAACATAAAGGACTAGTCTCTTTGTTATACCAAAATGAAAAACTCACCGCGAAAATAGAAGGCAATTATATAGGAAGTTTATATACCAATGATGCCAACTCAGTAGAAGTTGGTGGATATACGCTTGTTAATCTTAATTTTGGATATAAATTTATGTTAGGTAAACAAGTACTGCAACCGTTTCTTGGTGTAAACAATCTGTTTAATACTGAGTATAACGACAATATTAGAATCAATGCCTTTGGTGGTCGTTATTATGAAGCTGCTCCAGGATTTAATGTATTTGGTGGGTTGAGAATACAGTTTTAAGATTAAAATTCCAGATTCATAATGCGTAGAAATATTACTATATTTACAGAAATTTTTCTATATGTTGAAAAAAGTATTCGGAAGTGCCGTATTTGGTGTTGAAGCTACTAATATTACTGTAGAGGTTAATGTCGATAAAGGCATAGGCTATCACCTAGTGGGATTACCAGATAATGCCATTAAAGAAAGTAACTATCGTATTGCTGCAGCGCTTCAAAACAATGGCTACAAAATACCAGGTAAGAAGATCACCATTAACATGGCGCCTGCCGACTTGCGCAAAGAGGGTTCTGCCTATGATTTGACTTTAGCTATCGGTATCTTGGCAGCCTCCAAACAAATACAAGCAGACAATTTAGAAGAGTTCCTGATCATGGGCGAATTATCGCTTGATGGTGGTTTACAACCCATAAAAGGTGCGCTACCCATTGCTATTAAGGCTAAAGAAGAGGGTTATAAAGGTTTTATCCTGCCCATTCAAAATGCGAAAGAAGCCGCTATAGTAGATGACTTGGAAGTCTATGGTGTGGAGAATATAAAGCAGGTCATTAGTTATTTTGATAAAGGAGACCCTTTAGAACGAACGATTATTAATACCCGTGAAGAATTTAATAAGAATTTAGACTTTCCAGAGTTTGATTTTGCGGATGTTAAAGGTCAAGAAAGTATAAAACGCTGTATGGAAATCGCTGCGGCTGGTGGACATAATATTATATTGATTGGACCTCCAGGTGCCGGCAAGACGATGTTAGCCAAGAGGTTGCCGAGCATATTGCCACCAATGACTTTACGAGAGGCTTTGGAGACCACTAAGATTCATTCTGTGGTTGGAAGAGTGAAAGAACATGCCGGTTTAATGGCACAGCGTCCGTTTAGGAGTCCGCATCACACCATATCTAATGTGGCGTTGGTTGGTGGTGGTAGTTACCCGCAACCCGGAGAAATTTCATTGTGTCATAATGGGGTGTTGTTTTTAGATGAACTACCAGAATTTAAGCGTGAGGTGTTAGAGGTTATGAGGCAACCGCTTGAAGATCGAGAAGTCACTATTTCAAGAGCAAAGTTTACAGTCACATATCCATCTTCGTTTATGTTGGTGGCTAGTATGAACCCGAGTCCGAGTGGGTATTTTAACGATCCTACATCTCCGGTGACGTCTTCGCCTGCAGAGATGCAACGATATTTAAGTAAGATTTCTGGACCTTTATTGGATCGTATTGACATCCATATAGAAGTAACACCAGTGCCATTTGATAAGCTCTCTGATGAACGCAAAGGAGAACCCTCAGTAACGATTCGTAAACGTGTTACCGAAGCTAGAGAGCGACAAACAGCACGGTTTTTAGGATCTGAGACGGTACATTATAACGCACAAATGAATGTGAAGCAAATTAGGAAACATTGTGCTTTGGATGAAGCCTCTAAACAGCTTTTAAAAACCGCGATGGAGCGTTTGAATCTTTCAGCAAGGGCTTATGACAGGATCTTAAAAGTATCGAGAACCATTGCTGATCTTGAAGGAGTTGCAGATATTAACGGTTCTCATATTAGCGAAGCTATTCAGTACAGAAGTTTGGATCGCGATGGTTGGTTGGGGTAACCTACATATATTTCTCACCTTTTTCACGTTGTCGCACGGTAATAGCAGGTGTACCATAAGCCACTACATAATCTTCTATATCTTTAAAAACAAGAGCTCCTGCACCCACAACAGAATGAATACCAATCGTTTTACCGTGCAAGATATTTACGCCAAGTCCAATGGCAGTACAATAGCCAATAGTCACATTGCCACCTGTAGTAACACCTGGTCCAAGACTTGAAAAATTATTCAGTAGTGAGTGATGTGCTAAAGAGGCCTTGGTTGCGATAAAACAATGTTTGCCTATAGTGGTGTCATTCGTAATTATAACGCCAGCCATGATCAAACTCCCATCTCCAATAGTCACATTTTTACTAACAATGGCCGTTGGATGTACTGCAGACACAAACGAAAACTCGGGGGCGACTTTATGTATAGCGGTAGCCTTAAGGTATCTCGTATAATTATCTCCAATACCTATAATGCCTTTATTTACTTTATGAAATGCCATAATCTCTAGTAAATCTTCCACCGATCCGAGAATTTTATAACTTTCGTAAATCGTTCCTTTTTCAATATTTGAATCTATGATACCTATAATATCGTAGATACCTTCTTGCTCAATGATATCAATGGTGTATTGTGCATGACCAGATGCACCAAATACTAGAATTTTTTCTTTTGACATGATGTGTTGGGGATAGGAAGTGTTTTTGTAGGAATTTATTTGCGACAATATAGTAATTATTTATTTGCCCTTTTTGTTTGAATGTCTTTTGTTAGAATTTTGGTGAACATGCTGTTCTCATTTATATGATGAGAATCTTTCATCCATAACTCGTACTCTTTTTTGTAGAATTCGCCGCCTTCTGTATAATCCAGGTATATGGCATTAGGTGTATTCTTGAAAATGTCCTTAATACGTTCTCGGTCTATTTGATTAGCCGTATACTCTCCATCTTCAGGAGCTGTGTACAGTATAAGTTCAATGTTATTATCCTGACACATTTTCACGATTTTATTATAATCGGCCAAAAGTTGATCGTCAACATCGGCAATATGATCAGGAAATACTTTTTCGAATTCTTCCATATCGAATTCGAAGGTTTTTTCTAAGGGTGACATATCCTTGAATTCAGAAGAATAATCTTTTGCTCCAATAGGTTTTATCTTTTGATATAATTGTTTGATTATGGATCTTTTTATTGGTTCCATATTTTGAGGATAATAATGTATTGCCTCGGGCCATAGACTATAATCGTTCAGAATCAAAGTGCCACCAATGTCATTGAATTGCGTACGAACAGGATTAAATGTAAACCAAGATACTTCCATGAGCACTGCTTTTGGTTTTGCTTGGCAGTCATTCATATAGGATTCAAACAGTAATCTCGTAACGGATATGTTAGTAAATATGCAGCCTAAGATGACGGGCTCAAGATTTAATTGATCTTTCAGAATCTCTTTATCAATTGAGGCCAATAATTTGCTATTTCCAAAGGCCAGTAATTCTAAGTTTTTTTCTTTGAATGCTGTTTCAAATTCCTGACTGTAGTATTTAGTGTGTGGCACAAATTTATGAGTAGACCCAACAAATAATAATAACGCAAATGCACATGCTACAAATATTGCTAAAAAGCCGATTGTTTTCGTTATAAATTTTTTCATACTCACTAAAATTGAAAGTAAATAAATTGTTGCCCACTTCCACCTAAAAATACGATGATAAGAATCATGCAGTAATACATGGCTAATCGTACTGGTCTTTTCCATCTAAAACCTAAACTTGCAATAGCATACTCATCCCGTCTTCCTAACCATTCTACAAATACAAAAAGGGCTGTCAATAGAATAGCTAAATATGTTTTCATACTCACCCCAAAATCTGGAAATTCAAAAAAGGATGTTGAAAAGATTCCGGAAAGATAACTTAATGCATGTCCAATATTTTCTGCTCTAAAGAACACCCATGCCAAAAGCGTTAATCCGAAGGTTGTTACCATTCCAAGAAATTCTCTAAATTTTGGAAAAAGTCGCCCTTCTGCTATATCGCCAATATTCTGTCTATTTCGTTTTAATAATAACAATGGTAGGAAATAGATAGCATTCAATGCGCCCCAAACTATAAATGTCCAGTTGGCACCATGCCAAAAGCCACTCACAATAAAGATGATAAAAGTATTCCTGACTTTCATCCAAGTACCGCCTCTGCTACCACCTAAAGGAATGTATAGATAATCCCTAAACCACGTAGATAAAGAGATGTGCCAACGTCGCCAGAATTCGGCAATATCTCTTGAGAAATAAGGAAACGCAAAATTCTTCATCAAATTAAAACCAAAGAGTCGCGAGGTACCAATGGCGATATCTGAATACCCTGAAAAGTCTCCATAAATTTGAAATGCAAAGAAAAAGGCTCCTAGTAATAAGGAGCTTCCATTAAGGTCTGCAGAATTATCAAAAATCAAATTGACTTGCTCAGCGCAGTTGTCTGCTATGACAATTTTCTTAAATAAGCCCCATAAAATCTGACGTAACCCATCTACTGCTTTTGTATAATTAAAGTCTCGCTTTTTATAAAATTGAGGTAATAAGTTAGATGCTCTTTCAATTGGCCCTGCAACGAGTTGCGGGAAAAAACTAACAAAAGCAAAAAACGCCACCATGTTTTTTGTAGGTTCCAATTTTCGTTTGTAAACATCAATAGAATAACTAAGCGTTTGAAACGTATAAAAACTGATACCTACTGGTAAGATGATATTTAGTCGAGAGGCTTCAATAGGGGACCCTAAAAGCGTAAAGGCATCTGCAAAACTTTCGGCGAAAAAATTATAATACTTGAAGAATCCTAGAAATCCTAGGTTTACTAGAATACTAGTCAATAAGAGTAGCTTTCTTTTTTTTTGGTTATCGTATTTTGATAGCCCGATACCTACGTAATAATCAACAAAAGAGCTAAACACAATAAGTGACAAGAATTTCCAATCCCACCAGCCATAGAACACATAGCTAGCGACCAATAAAAGTAGATTCTGTACTTTTATATTCTTTTGAGTAACAAACCAATAGAGTATAAATACAATTGGTAAGAAAATAGCAAAATCAATCGAATTAAATAGCAATTCCTTAAGCTTTATAGTTGATTAGAGGCCAAATATATATTATTTTTTGCAAGTATTACTTTAAACCTACTATACCAGTTGCTTACCGAGAGTAATTGAATTTCATCGATAAATAGTGATTTGTTTTTGGTTAATATCCATCGATTTTTACTCATTTTAACATTTTTTTTGGAATGTCGAGAATCTTTATCAGAGCTACAATGATTACTTTTAACGCCTAATCAAAATCACACATTTTATGAATACTATGAAATTTAAGGCATTTGCACTTTTTGCTATGCTTATTATAGGGTTTACATCCTGTAAGAAAGACGGTGCAAGTGGCGATAAATTGTCCTTGGACTTTGAGAAGTATGAACTTGACAATGGACTTCAAGTTGTACTGCATCAAGATAAATCTGATCCTATTGTATCCTTAGCGATTCAATATGGTGTTGGTTCTAACAGAGAAAAAACTGGGAGAACGGGATTTGCACATTTATTTGAGCATATGTTATTTCAAGAATCTGAGAACGTACCTCAAGATCAATTCTTTAAAAAAATTCAGGATGCTGGAGGAACTCTTAATGGAGGTACATGGAAAGATGGTACTATTTATTACGAGGTGGTACCGAACAATGCTATGGAGATGATTATGTGGTTAGAGAGTGATAGAATGGGGTATCTTATTAATACAGTTACTGAACCTGCCTTTTATAATCAACAAGAAGTAGTTCAGAATGAGAAAAGACAACGTGTAGATAATAATCCTTACGGACATACAGGTTGGGTATTAGATAAAGCCATTTATCCAGAAGGGCATCCATACAATTGGCAAGTTATTGGAGAATTGGTAGATCTTCAGAGCGCTACCATAGATGATGTAAAAGAATTTTATGATAAATACTATGGTCCAAACAATGCTACATTGGTGTTGGCTGGAGATTTTGAAACAGAAGAAGCTAAAGCACTTATAGAAAAATATTTTGGAGAAATTAAGCGTCGTCAAGAAGTTGCTAAGTTAGAGCCTCAGCCGGTAACTATCGCTGAGACAAAGCGTTTGATGCATGAAGATAACTTTGCGAAAGCACCTCAATTAAATATGGTTTGGCCAACGGTCCAACAATATACTGAGGATGCCTATGCATTGGATTTCTTGGGACAACTTATGGCAAATGGCAAGAAAGCACCTTTGTATAAAGTTTTAGTCAAAGACAAAGAGTTAACATCTAGAACAAATGCTTGGAACAATTCTCAAGAGATTGCTGGAACATTCCGTGTGAATATTACGGCTAACGATGGAAAGAGCTTAGCTGATGTTGAAGACGCCGTTTTTGAAGCTTTTAAAAAGTTTGAAGCAGAAGGTATTACGGATCGTGATGTTGAGCGTATTAAAGCGAGTTTAGAGACTGATTTTTATAACGGCATTAGTAGTGCACTTGGTAAATCTTTTCAACTAGCACAATACAATGTATTTGCGGGTGACCCTGGATTTATCACTCAAGATATCGAGAATATCAAGAAAGTTACAAAGGAGGATGTTGTTAAAGTGTATGAAAAATACATTAAAGACAAACCTTATGTTATCACAAGTTTTGTTCCTAAAGGACAAACAAATTTGGCGGCTAAAAATTCTACAGTTGCAGCTGTTGTTGAAGAAGAAATAAAGGAGAATGTAGATAAAGCTGTAGCAGAATCTACGGATGAGGTTGTAAAGACACCTTCTGTTTTTGATAGATCTGTTGAACCTTCACAAGGAGAATCTCCTAAACTGAACATCCCTGAATCATGGGATACAACGCTTTCAAACAATATGAGAGTGTACGGTATAGAGCAAAACGAATTGCCATTAGTGAATTTTAGTTTGACAATTGATGGAGGACATTTATTAGATTCATTTGATAAAGTTGGTGTTGCCAATTTAATGACGGATATCATGATGGAAGGTACAGCAAACAAGACACCTGAACAATTAGAAGAAGAAATTGAATTGCTTGGTGCATCTATCAATATGTTTACTGGTCGTGAGTCTATTACCATTCAAGGAAATACTTTGGTAAGAAACTTTGAAAAGACTATGGATCTAGTGGAAGAAATCTTACTAGAACCACGTTGGGATGAAGAGGAGCTTGGACGTATTAAAACCAGTACTATTAACGGTATTAAACGTTCAGCAGCTAACCCTAATACGGTTGCTAGAAATGTAGGTAACAAATTACTTTACGGAGAGAAGCATCCATTTGCTTACCCTACAAGTGGTACTGAGGAATCTGTAGAATCTATTACAATGGACGACCTTAAAGCGTTCTATAATAGCAATTATTCACCTTCTGTGACGAGATTTCATGTAGTTGGTAATATCAGTAAGGAAAAAGCATTGAACGCTTTAAAAGACCTTGAAAGTAAATGGGAAGCTAAAGAGGTGACAATCCCTACATTTGAAGCGGTTAATAATAGAGATAAGTCATCTTTGTATTTTGTTGATATACCAAACGCAAAACAATCTGTTATCAATATTGGGTATTTAGGGATGAAGCGTACAGATCCAGATTATTTTCCTGCGACAGTAATGAACTATAAACTTGGAGGGTCTTTCTCAGGAAATGTCAACTTGATTCTTAGAGAAGAAAAAGGATATACATATGGAGCAAGAACTGGGTTTAGCGGAACGAATGTTCCTGGAACCTTCTCTGCATCTTCTAGTGTAAGAACCAATACAACGTTTGAATCTGTTAAGATATTTAAGGACGAAATAGAGAAATATAAAAATGGGATCTCTCAAGATGATTTAGATTTCACTAAAAATGCATTGATCAAATCAAATGCGCGTCGTTTTGAAACACAATTTTCATTATTAGGAATGCTTCAAAATATAAGTAATTATAACCTTTCAAAAGATTATATTGCTGGTGAAGAAGACATCGTACGTAATATGACGTTGGAACAGCATAAAGCCTTAGCAAATAAACTTCTGGATGAAACCAGAATGGGATATTTGGTAGTTGGTGATGCAGCAACCCAGTTCGAGAAATTCAAGAACGCTGGGTTCGACGAAGTGATTCTTTTAGATAAGGACGCTAAGAAAGTAGACATTGGAAACGTGAAGATGTAAACTTTAGTTTTTTAATATATAAAAGGGCACGATATACTTTGTGCCCTTTTTTTGTTTAAATAATCATAGTAGTAATGTCATCGTTTGGCTGGGTGAACGTGATTTCAGTGACTATTACGGCTTTTGGTGTTGTAGGTGGCGTGATGGATATGTTTATTTGATAATGACGCTTCCTCCAAACTATAGACAAAGGATTATCTTCAAACGTTCCTTCTTTTGTTGAATATAGCCATTCTTGAGATGTTCCGTAATCTCCTTTTGTGGGTCCATTAGTTGATGTTTGATCAATTACTAAAAGACTTTGGGGAATTCCATATTCTTTAACTAGAATATTGTAAAATGGCCTGTCAATGGCTCCAATTAATACGAACGAAACATTTTTGATAGCATTATTATCATTAGTGCTTATTCTAGGGTGACACAGTTTTCCAAGAAAATTAAACCCTGATTCTTCTCTATTATGGTATTGGTTCTTAAGAATATTTAAATACCTCTTTGGAGTTGTATTAATACCGATAAGCTCTGCTTCTTTAATATTTTGACCCAATAAGCTTGGTATCTCTGGGATAACTTTGTTTTTGAAATCTATAGCACCTATTGCTATTCGCGTGAATTTACTACTGCGATTAATTTGTACCTCAATATCAAATCCTTTACTATTCTTCCAAAATATGAATACTGGATTATCTTCAAATAAACATGATTGGAGAGCGTAATCATTTTCTTTAACTTCGGATGTTTTAGGCTTTAATACTTGGCTCGGGTTGCCATAACTATTTATGATGTCATTATAAAAAGAAATGTTCATAGTTTCCCATATTGTTATTGAAATACTCTTGATTAGATCATCTTTATCGGTATGGATACCCAATTGTTTATATGATCTTCCTAAAAACTCATAGTCAACGTTGGTATTGTATATGTGAGTAATTAAAATGGGTTTTGTGTCTAATTGAACATTTATTGGAAACTCGCTAATGTGCTTACCAATATAATTCACTGGATTTTGGTTATTCATATTTGTAATCGTAGAAGATGGTGACTTATGAATAGATTCATAAGTTATCTAAATATTTCTTTACTTAGCGTAAGATACAAAACGCATGATTAAAAATTGGTTTAAAAACATTGGCCCAGGACCACTTATAGCGGCAGCTTTTATCGGCCCTGGAACAGTTACAGTTTGTACGCTGGCAGGCGTTAATTTTGGATTTGCTCTCTTATGGGCAATGCTGTTGTCTATTGTGGCGACGGTTGTTTTACAGGAAATGGCTGCTAGACTCGGTATTGTCACTCAAAAAGGATTGTCTGAAGTGATAAGAACAGAGATTGATCACCCTATCTTAAAAGTATTTGTGGTTGTTTTAATATTGGCGGCCATTGTTATTGGTAATGCAGCATATGAGGCTGGTAATATAAGTGGTGCAATTCTTGGCTTGGAGACTTTTGTAGAAAACCCCAATATTAATTTAGGTGAGGTAGCCCTTAATTACATTAGTTTCATTATTGGAATCATTGCATTTGTGCTATTGTATATTGGAAATTACAAAGTATTAGAGAAAGTGCTGGTCGGCTTGGTGATTCTTATGAGTCTAGCATTCTTAACAACAGCTGTACTGACAAAGCCTAATCTTCTAGAATTGCTTAAAGGTGCTTTTATTCCTAAATTTCCAGATGAAAGTATCTTGACGGTCATTGCGTTGATCGGAACTACTGTGGTGCCTTATAACCTGTTTCTTCACGCGGCATTAGTAAAAGAGAAATGGACAAAAAAAGAAGATCTTAGTGTAGCTCGTAAAGACATGTTTATAGCCATTGTTCTTGGAGGGCTTGTGTCTATGGCTATTATTATTTCGGCAGCCGCTATCCAGTCTGGTGAGATTACTAATGCTGCTGGGTTAGCAAAAGGATTGGAGCCTTTATTTGGGAGCTTTTCTAAATACTTTATAGGCATAGGATTATTTGCAGCAGGTATCACAAGTGCTATAACAGCGCCCTTAGCTGCAGCTTATGTAGTAAAAGGATGTTTAGGATGGGATACCACTTTGAAATCTCCAAAATTTAGAGCTGTTTGGATGATTATTCTAGGCGTAGGTGTGCTCTTTTCTTCTTTGGGCTTCAAACCCATAGATATCATACAATTTGCACAAGTGGCAAATGGATTATTATTACCTATAATAGCTGGTTTATTATTGTGGATCATGAATAAGAAATCATTGCTGGGAGATTATAAAAATAGCAAGCTAAATAATACTATAGGATTCCTGATTTTTGGAGTTACTTTGTTGTTATCTGTTGCTACTTTGAACAAGGTTTTTGGATTAAATTTGTTTTAATGAAAGCATATTCAATTGATATTAATTGTGATGTAGGAGAAGGGATTGGCAATGAAGCTGAGCTTATGCCTTATATATCATCTTGCAATATCGCTTGCGGAGGTCATGCTGGAGATAAGAATACCATGCTTGAGGTCGTGAAACTTGCCAAGCAACACAAGGTTAAAATAGGTGCACACCCTTCATTTCCTGACAAAGCAAATTTCGGTAGACAAAGAATAAACATATCTTATGCTGCATTATATCAATCTTTAAAAAACCAAATAAGAGTACTCCAGGATGTTATGAGAGAAGAGCATGTACAATTACATCATGTAAAACCTCATGGTGCGTTATATAATTTAGCCGCTGTAGACAAAGAAATTGCTATGGTAATCGTAGAAGTAATGAAGCGATTTCATTTAGCGCTTAAATTATACGTTTCATATAAATCAGTAATAGCGGATATAGCAATACAAGCAAATATTCCAATCACATACGAAGCATTTGCTGATAGAAATTATAATGCAGATCTAACCTTGGTGTCTCGCCAAAATAATAATGCCATGATAACAGACTCTGCCGTATTATTCACTCATGTACAGCGCATGATTTTTGACAAAAAAGTACGTGTAATAAGTGGAGTAGAAGTAGCAATAAAAGCGGACACATTTTGTATTCATGGAGATAATCCCAAGGCTGTAAAATTAATTGAAAATCTTGTTAAGAAACTAACAGAAAGTAACGTTGTAATCGAGTGATTTTTTGAACCCATTTGAACTCACATATACATCTTTTGGAGAGCGTTCAATATTAATTGAATGGCCCGAAAAAGTAAATGAAAATACCCTAAAAGACATTGTGAGATTTAAAAATAGACTTAAAAAATCAAATATTAAATCTTTAGTTGATATAAACTCTTCATATAACTCGTTATTAATTAATTATGATTCGTATATAGAGAATATCTATGATGCCTTTTCAGAACTAAAAGCTCTATATTCTGTGAAAGATAGTCAAAAAAAATCCACATGTAAACTGTGGAAAATCCCAGTGTGTTATGATGCTCTTTTTGCTTCAGATATGTCTAATTTTTCTGAAGAGAAAAAATTAAAAATCGAAGAGGTAGTGCGCTTACATTCTTCGGTAGTTTATACTATATATTTTATTGGTTTTTTACCTGGATTTTTATACTTGGGCGGGTTGGATAGAAGATTGTTTTTTCCAAGAAAAGACACGCCAAATTTAAACGTAAAAAAAGGATCTTTAGCCATAGGAGGAGAACAGACAGGAATCTATCCACAAAACTCTCCAGGTGGCTGGCATATTATTGGTAATTCGCCTATTGATTTTTTTGATATTACAAAGGAACGACCCTGTTTTGCATCAGCAGGAGATAGGCTTCAGTTTATACCTGTTGATTATAAAACCTATAATGATATAAAAACACTTGTTGAAGCTCGTGTATATCAGCTAGAAAGTGAGGTGTTTGATGATTAAAGTTATTAGATCTGGGTTTTTTACCACAATTCAGGATTCAGGTAGAGTTGGATACCGCGAGTTTGGTGTGCCAGTTTCTGGTCCAATGGATGTGTATTCTTCTGGATTGGCAAACGCCTTGCTTGGTAATGATCAGCGCGATGCCGTTATGGAAATTACTATGACGGGACCTAAATTGCTTTTTCAGTCAGATACTTCTATATGTATTACAGGAGCTGCTATGAATCCGATTATTAATGGTGTACCTATAATATATAATCATATGATCGCTGTTAGCAAGAATGATGTATTGTCTTTTGGTAAACTAGAATCTGGTTGTAGAGTTTATTTGGCCGTTTCTGGAGGTTTTCAAACGGAGAAAGTGATGGGTAGCAGAAGCATGTACCCTAATATTACGTCTAAGAATCTTGTTGAGAATGATGATATTATTGAAATACCTATACAATCAAGAACTTTTACAAAAACTTATGCATCGATAAAATCTACCAATGATATATTCTCGTCAAATGAAATTGAAGTTTTTTTCGGACCAGAATTTAATATGCTCTCCAAGGATCTTCAGAGTGCTTTACAATCTAACGTGTTTACGATTTCTAATAATAATAATAGGATGGGGTATCAATTAAAAGAGAACATGGAAAATAACCTTAAAAGCATTTTAACAGGCCCTGTCTTACCAGGTACTGTCCAGTTGACACCTTCAGGTAAATTAATAGTCTTGATGCGAGATGGCCAAACTACAGGAGGATATCCAAGGGTATTGCAGCTTAAGGAAGCATCAATAAATGTTCTTTCGCAGAAAAGGGTTGGTGATTCCATTAAATTTCGATTTTGATTTGATTAGAAATAAGATTTAAGGCGTCTTCTTCACCTACTAAAGTTTTTACTTTATGTGCCAACTCTTTAGTGTTTTCTTGTTTGAGTAATGTTCTCCAAACAGCCAGAATAAAATCGCGATAATTAAGACCGTGATTCCAAGAGAATTGATGCATTTCCAGTTGTTCTTCAAGAAGGTCTTTTATGATTTTTTCAGCTTCTCTTATTTTAAGTTCTACTGGAGAAATAACATTGATCATGGTATCTTTTGCAGGTTCAACCAACTCTAAAAGGACATTTATATCATGGTGTTCATCAGGAATCTTTTGATTGTTCGCTATTTGACTAGCAATCAATTGACCTCTAAATCCAGCCATTTCTAAACTTTCATTATAATTAAAACCGCGTAATAACTGCTCAGAAGTTAATAGCCATTCTTTTAAACGCTCTATACAATTGAAATCTTTTTGTTTTATCCGAAAAGATATTTCAGAAATTTTGGCAAATTGAGAATTCAACGCTTCGTAAATTTTTAGATGTGACATGACTAAGTAGCTTTTTATAATGCTAAACTATCTCAAATATGGTACTAAAAGCAAGAGGAAAATACATTGAATTGTAGGGGAAAATGCCCCTTTTTTAAGGGGAATTGTACGGTATTTATTACATGAGTATTGGTGTAAAAATCTGATAATTAGATAGTTAATTGTATTTGTTAACAATTGACTGGTTGTAAATTGTAAGGCGAAAGCTTATTATTGCGATGTTTTTCGATAAATTAGATACCAAATAATTAACTAAAAACATTTTACTATTATGAAAAAACTAGCTTTATTATTATTAGGAATCTTATTAGGTTTTCTTTTGTGTTACTTTTTCTTTTGCAAAGCAGCAGCACTGACTGAAGAAGAAGGTGTTCCTCCAAAACCAAAAGGAGCTATTACATCTATTGAGGCCACAAAATTGAGTCATGGTTTTGATTCACGACATGCTGTTATTGGAGAATACATTAAAGCGAACGATAACCGATCTAGCTGGTATTCTCTGGATCAAATAAATAAATTTTTAGCGCATGCAGCATATGAAGCGGGTACACTTAATTATACTATGGACGGTGTTCGTATTTATGTAGGTGCATATGCTCCAGGTACTAATAATGGCTATACTACCATGTTTATGGTGCCTACAGGAACTCCTAATAGACAAGAAGGGAGCATGCTTAACCTGAATTTGCAGGGAGGTGGTGATATACCTGGAGGCGGCGGTCTTAATTATGGTGGTGCAGGAGATCCTCCAAACTCAAATTATCCACAATAATAATTTAGAATCCTTAATGGAAGATTTAAGATTTTATTCGAAGTATTTAGCTTTATTTGTATGTATTCTTGGTACTATTAAATACAAGGATATAAAAAACACTAAAGCTAAGTACTTTTTATTTTCCATTTGGTTTTTAGTAATCATTGAGATTGTTGGAGAGAATTTTTATGCGTGGTTTGGTACTAAACACAGTCGTTCACCAGTATATAATTTTTATACGATAGTTCAGTTTACCTTTTATTTGTGGTGGTATCGGAGTTTAATGCAGTCTTTAAAACGCAAACGTATAATTACATGGTTTATAATGTTAAACATAGTGTTTACTATTATAAATGCGATTTATGTTCAAGATCCTTTTCGAGAGTTAACTTCTTTTTCTTATGCTCTAGGAGTTATTTTTTTAGTAACAACTATTTGTTATTATTTCATTGAAGTTTTTCAAAGCGAAAAAATATTAAAAATAAGAAGCTCTATGTATTTTTGGGTTAGTCTTGGATTACTTTTATTTCATGCAGCTTTTATGCCTTTCTTTTTTGCTCATAGTTATTTTATTGATGGAAATTTGAAACTTTTAAGTTTAGTCAATTTCTTTCTTTGTTCTATTATGTACATATGCTTTGCCATTGGATTTTTTAAAGTAAAAGAAAGCGCTAATGAATATAAACTAGGCTAAACTATATGGAAAACATTCAACTTATGGTTATTATAAGTTCCTCTATACTTTTTGTTGGTGTAATAGGACTTATAACTGTATTTTGGTATTTGAATTCAAAGAAACAGGCATTATTAAATAAAAGTACATAAATGGTATTAAGTAGTTTGTATATGCAAGTTGAAAAAGAACTAGGACAAGACGATATTACGCTTCTTATAGCAGCATCTTCTATCGTGCTTATTATTCTTTTAGTTACTGTTGTAATGCTGTTTGTCTATTTTCAAAAAAAGAAACTCAAATTTATTCTAGATCGCCAAGATGCCGAGCGTCGTTACTTGGAAGAACTTGCCAACGCCCAGTTGGAGACACAAGAACAGACGTTAAAGAATATCGGTTGGGAATTGCATGACAATGTAGGACAGTTGTTATCTGTAGCTAATATGCAACTTAATGTTATTTCTACTGAAGTGCCAGAAGACACAAAAATACGTTTTGAGGAAACACGTGATATTATTAATAAAAGCCTCAAAGAAGTTAGAGCGCTTTCAAAATCATTGAATAGTGATGTGATACAAAACATTGGCCTTGAAAAATCAATTAAAAATGAAATTGAGAGATTCAATAAACTAAAATTTGTTGATGCAACTTTAAAAATCAAGGGACGTCACGATTATGAAATAAATCCAAAAGACGAAATTATCATTTTTAGAATTCTACAAGAATTTATGTCCAACTCTATTAAACACTCCAAGGCCAAGAACCTTAATGTCACTCTTAATTATCTTATTGATAAGCTAAATATTGAAATAACCGATGATGGTATTGGATTCAATATCAAAGAGGCGAAAAAAGGCTCAGGTTTGATAAATATGGAGAGCAGGGCAAAACTAATTAATACTGATTTTTCGATTAAATCTTCTGAAAATCAAGGAGTTTCACTAACTTTAAGCTACCCAATCAAAACATCATAATCATGAGTACTTATAAAGTAGCTATAGTAGATGATCATACGTTATTCGCAGACTCTTTAATGGGTTTAATTAATAATTTCAATAATTTTGAAGTTCAATATTGTGTTACTAATGGTCAAGAATTGGTAGATAAATTGACACCGAAAGAAGATTTTCCAGATGTTATTTTACTGGATATTAACATGCCAGTTATGAATGGTATTCAAACCATGATTTGGTTATGTCATAACCAACCAAGTTTGAAGGTTTTAGCACTCTCTATGGATGATAGTGAGGAAACTATTATAAAGATGCTTAGAAATGGAGCTAAAGGCTATTTATTGAAGGATATACATCCAGATGAGTTAGAAAATGCCCTAAATCAAGTTATTGAAAAAGGCTTCTATTATACAGAAAAAGTATCTAACTCTCTCATTGGCTCATTGCATTTGCCACCTGACGATATTGACACATCATCTGTTGAGTTAAATGAAAAAGAAAAGAAATTTTTAAAACTTGCCTGTACTGACAAAACTTATAGAGAAATTGCTGAAATTATGTTCTTAAGCCCTAAAACCATTGATGGTTATCGAGAAAGTGTATTTAAGAAATTTAAGGTAGGTAACAGAATAGGTTTGGTACTTCATGCTATTAAAAATGGCTTTATTGAGATTTGATTCTTTCTTAACCAAGGTACTTCATTACTTTTTTAATCATGCCAAGTTTGCCTTCGTATGGGGCATATCGTATTGGAATATCTAGCCAATTCGCTTTTTTTACGATGCTTTTTTCATGCGTAAACGCATCAAAACCATATTTCCCGTGACAATTACCAATACCACTTTCTCCCACACCTCCAAAAGGTAGTTTCTTGTTTCCATAGTGTACTAAAGTGTCATTTATGACACCGCCTCCAAAAGAAAATGTTTCTATGGTTTGCTTTGTAAAAGATTTGCTTTTTGAAAAGACATAGAGCGTCAATGGATGCTCATAATTATTGATGACACCTTGAAGTTCTTCGAATGATGAATATGATATAATTGGAAGTAAAGGTCCAAAAATTTCTTCTTTCATGACAGGACTATCTGCACTTGGATTCTCAATTAATGTAGGAGAGATATAAAGATCCTGAGCATCAATATCACCTCCAAACAGGACAGTTTCATTTTGAAGCATATTGGCTAATCTTTCAAAATTACGTGTGTTAATGATTCTTGGATAATCTTTAGAATTTTTTGGAACTGAAGAATATGCTTTTTCAATCTCTTTTTTTGCACACTCAATAAAATCGGACTTAACTTTTTCCTTTATGAGGATATAATCAGGAGCAATACATGTTTGTCCGGCATTCAAGAATTTACCCCAAACTATGCGTTTAGCCGCCAATGCAATATTGGCAGTCTCATCTATAATGCATGGTGTTTTACCGCCTAATTCCAATGTAATTGGCGTCATGAATTCTGCGGCCGATTTGGCAATGATCTTACCTACTTTAACACTTCCAGTAAAAAAAATATAATCCCAGCGATGTCGTAATAATTCTTGAGCTGTTTCTACGCCACCTTCAATCACTGTAACATGCTCTTCAGTAAAGACAGCCGCTATTATTTTGGCCATTAAAGCCGATGTATGCGGTGTTAATTCACTAGGTTTGATAATGGCAGTATTGCCCGCTGTTATGGCTCCAATAAGTGGTGCTATTGCCAACTGAAATGGATAGTTCCAGGGAGCTATGATAAGCACTGTGCCATAAGGATTCTTGTAGATATAATCTGATGATGGGAAATTAAGTAATGAAGCTTGTACTTTTTGAGGTTTAGTCCATGTTTCAATTCTAGAAATAGCTAGATCTAACTCAGACAAGACTAATCCTATTTCTGTCAAATAGCCTTCAAATCTAGATTTCTTGAAATCTTTATAAAGCGCGTCGTAAATATCTTGCTCGCATTTTTGAATTTCTTTTTTTAAAGCCTTAAGAAGTTGTTTTCTGTAAGAAACTGATTTTGTGTGTTGCGAGCTAAAATAGTGACGCTGTCTTTCAATAAGTTGTTCAATATCATTCAATATCATCGAAGCTGCTACTAGTTGATCTTTTGATTTTTTTTCTTTTCCTCTTCTAACTTCTTGTAGATTTCTTTAAGGTTTGCGTCGCCTTCTTCAAAATTTTCAGGCCGCATCGCCTTCATCATTAATCTGTGGTCATTTGAGCTTATAAAATCTCTCACAGCGTTAGGGTCTAAATCACCAGCGACATAAAAAACTTCATTTTTAGAGTCTTTATTGAAATAGACAATAAGCTCTTTGGCTATATTATCTGTTACTTTCATAGAAACAATTTTTATGCTGTCATTCCTAGTAACTCGTTGTATGTCTCTAAAGCGTTTTCTGAAAAGTGCTTTGATTTCAATTTTTAGAAGCTCATTTTTATTATAATCTGCTTCATCCAATTCAATATATCTTAAATCAATCACATCAAGAAGCATATTTCTTGTATATGGATTTAAGCTATCCATAATGTTTTCTTTGAAATTAGGCATATGATAAGCCTTATTGTGACCTACATTATGTCTTTCATAAAATTTTGGAACAGTATGGTAACCTGAGCACGATGTTAATAGGGTAACAAAAATTAAAAAGATAATTTGCTTCATAAGATAGGTTTACTAGACAAACATACGAAAATCCAATAAAATAATGCTCATATTGAGTTCCATAAAGAGTCATCAGGAGTTGGAGCGCTAACTTTAACCACCTCGTTTTTAACAGGGTGAACGAACTCTATGTGGCGAGAATGTAAATGGATACCTCCATCCTTATTACTCCTATCGGCACCGTATTTTAAGTCTCCTTTTATAGTACATCCAATGGCAGATAATTGAGATCTAATTTGATGGTGTCTTCCCGTTTGTAGATTTATTGATAACACATAGTAATTATCTAATTCTTTCTTGATCTCATAATCAAGAATGGCCTTTTTACTGTTTTCCACTTCTTTAATGAATGCAGTAGATTTATTGTTTTTTGGATTTTTTCTCAAAAAATGAATAAGTGTATCCTTGGTTTTTTTTGGTCGACCTTTGACTATTGCCCAATACGTTTTTTTTATGTCTTTAGATGCAAATAGTTTGTTAATACGAGTTAGTGCCTTCGATGTTTTTGCAAAAACAACAATTCCGGAAGTGGGTCTATCTAGTCGATGGGCAACACCAAGGTATACATTACCTGGTTTATTGTAAGTATCCTTTATATAATCTTTAACAACATCAGAAAGTGGTTTGTCGCCTGTTTTATCTCCTTGAACAATATCTCCCACACGTTTATTAACGATAATAAGGTGATTATCTTCATGGAGCACTTGAAGATTGGATTTGTTGGATAAAATTTTAGACACGTTTACTAGTATTGTTCCTTATCGTTTGGAAAATCAATCGACTTAACATCAGTCACATATTGCTGAATAGCTGTGGTCATATCTTCAAATAAATTCATGTAGCGACGTAAAAATCTTGGATTAAATTCATGAGTCATGCCAATCATATCATGGAGTACTAATACTTGGCCATCGACACCATTTCCTGCTCCAATACCAATCACAGGAATAGACACACTCTCGGCAACTTCTTGAGCTAGTGCTGCTGGAATCTTTTCCAATACGATACCAAAACAACCAGCTCTTTCTAATAACAAAGCATCTTCTTTTAGTTGTTTAGCCTCATCTTCTTCTTTGGCACGTACGGTGTAGGTTCCAAATTTGTATATAGATTGAGGCGTTAACCCTAAATGACCCATAACTGGAATACCAGCATTTATAATACGTTTGATAGATTCCTTAACTTCTTTGCCACCTTCCATTTTAACTGCATGCGCGCCACTTTCCTTCATGATACGTATAGCAGAACGTAAAGCTTTTTTTGGATCACTTTGGTAACTCCCAAAAGGAATGTCAACAACAACTAAAGCCCTATCTATAGCCCTTATAACAGAGGACGCATGATAAATCATTTGATTTAAGGTAATCGGAAGTGTCGTTTCATGACCAGCCATGACATTACTAGCCGAATCGCCAACAAGAATAACATCGATACCTGCACCATCTACTATTTTTGCCATGGTATAATCGTAGGCAGTAAGCATCGATATTTTTTCGCCATTAGCTTTCATGTCGACTAACGTCTTTACGGTAATACGCTTATAATCCTTTTTTGCTGTGGACATATATATAATTGTTAGGCGGTAAAAATACTAAATAAACTAGTACCAAAAATACTGTTAATGGTTATTTGAAGTTGACAGTTTTTATTAATTTGGTAGAAAATATATATTATGTTTAAAGCAATTATTACGTCTCTAATAATTTTAATTGTTTCATCTGGAAACGCACAGAACGATGCAAAAGCAGATGTGAAGAAAACAATAGAAACTTTTTTTGAAGGCTTTCATAAGGGAGACACTATCTTAATGAAATCTGTTATGATGGACAAGATACTTATGCAAACAGCCTTTAAGAACAAAGAGGGAAAAGACATTCTTGTAACTGACCAACCTGGTAAATTGATAAAAGCTATTGGAAGTAGGCCATCAGATCAAAAATGGGATGAACGAATTACATCATATAGTATTCAGGTAGATGGTAATATGGCCAATGCCTGGACAGAATATGAATTTTGGTTCAACAATAAATTCAGTCATTGTGGTGTTAACTCTTTCCAGCTTTTTAATGATGGAGGCATATGGAAAATCATTTATCTAATGGATACTAGGCGAAGAAGTAGTTGTAAATCTTCAAAAAGCGGTAACTGAGCTTGTCGAAGTTAGCAATCTGCCATATTTACTCTTACCGCCAAACCGTCTTCAGAGGTTTCCTTGTATTTTATGTTCATCTCTTTGGTTTTACTAAATGACACCCTATATTTTTGTATAATGACATCTATAGCATTATTTGAGTCTATTACCGCTATTAAATAGACTATGATATATTGTTTGAAATCTTGAATTGTAATAATTTCTTTTAAAAACAACAAAGTGCTTCAACTCATCAATTTAATGTTAGCTAGCTAACATTAATAAGTACTACTAATTCTGCTTAATAGTTAATGTTGTCACAAAAAAATGAAATTTTGTGTTCTAATAATTGATCCTTTAAGGCGTCGAACTAACTGCTTTTATTGGCGTTTAATAGCTTTTGGTTTCTTTGTTGAAATTTCATTTTACTTTTTTGTACTGTAAGTTAAAAAATATTCAGTCCACTAAAAAGGGGTTGAGAAATGAAAAAGAATCTTAGCATACACAAAATAATTGGCCAAGATAATTGTGGAAATTTAATTCAGTAGAAAAAGTTTAAACCAAAAAAAAAATTCAAACAAATGAAGAATTTAAAAATTAATTTAATATTACTTTTATTAGTAGCTTTAGGAATAGCATCATGTAGTAGTGATGATGACAATAACGTAACGCAGGTACAACAAGAAACTCCAACAATTGCAGATCTTTTCTTAAATAGTATTGAAGCCGATGGAGGTATTCCATTTAACGTAGATAATCCTGCACTTACTTTTACAGACGCACAAAATGTATTCTTACCCAGTGTTTTGGGAATCGATTTTCGTACAGATAGAAATGTAGTACCTGCTGGTCCTACAGCTAGATTTCCAATGTTTCAAGGTTGGGAAACATTATCTAATGGCGCAGTTAGAGAAGGATATTATATAATTACAGAAGTATCTGATGTTGATCTAGCTAGAGAATTAGGTGTTATATATGCTCCTAGAATGGCAGCATCAATAGGCTCTGGAGGCGAACAAAATTCTCAATGGACCAATGATGGCAGACTTATTTTTGAAGGATCAGTAGATTTTTCTCCAAAAAGATCCTTAACAGCTAGTGGTACGTCACCCGATGGACGATTAATTGGATTTCCTCCTGCAGAGGTTAACCCTGGCGCTGTAGCAGATGTTAATTGGTCATCATACGTAGTGTTACCAGATAGTAACATTGTAATTAACGCACAGTTGGTAGCTAATGAAACAGGTCTTCACGATAGAATTCCTAACCCTAATGGAAATAGCCAAACTGAAGAAGATGATTTTAACAACCCTAACTTAGCTATAAATCAAGCGTCTGTTGTTATGCAACTTTTAGATGGGTGGCACGATAATAGACCATACTACTTCCACATCGTAACTGATACGTCTGATCCAGGACCAGCTACAATTGAATTAGGAGTTTATGTGCCAAAATTAAATAATTTGCCAACATTTGGAGTATTTCCAGGCGGTTCAATGTTACCTTTTAGCCCAACAGCTAACGGTAGAACTTTTGATAACGGTGATGGATTTGGAGTACAAGGTTTAAATTCTGCGTCTTTAAGTAGTCGTCAAGTTCAAGATCCAACAAATACATTTCCAATTGACCCTAGAGATTCAAGATATGCACCTATGTGGGATGCTCATATTACTGAATTTACTGTGCCTGAAGCAGAGCGCCCAATTTTAAGAAGTTTTGACCAAGTAAATGATCTTTTAGAACAAGGTATTTTAGTGCCTTTTAGAGGTAATTTGAATCCAGATCCTTTAGCCAACTCATTATCTGATTTATTAACAGGAACTGGGGCAATCATTAACTGCCCTGTGATAACGCAGCCTGCTGGAAGTGTTATTGGTACTCAAATTGGATTGCCAAGAAATAATTAAACATAATTAAAGTGTTCTTTTAATAAGAGAACCTTTAAAAAACAGACAAACAAAGAATTGTAGAGATATAATTTGTTAGTTTGGTTTAATCAAAAAGTCAAGAGATTTATTTAACCTCTTGGCTTTTTCTGTATTATAGGTTGAATTAAATATCGGATGTCGCTCGAGTTATTGAGTATATTATAGTAAACGAAGTTAGCAATCTGCCATATTAACTCTTACCGCCAATCCACCTTCAGAAGTTTCCTTGTATTTTGTATGCATATCTTTTGCGGTCTCCCACATGGTGTCTACAACTTTATCTAATGGCACTTTCACATTATTTGGGTCGGTATCTAATGCTAATTCGGCAGCATTTATAGCTTTTATGGCTCCCATAGCGTTACGCTCAATACAAGGGATTTGTACCAATCCACCTATGGGGTCACATGTTAATCCTAAATGATGCTCCATAGCGATTTCGGCAGCCACTAATACTTGTTCTGGAGTACCTCCCAATAGTTCAGTCAATGCACCAGCTGCCATAGCAGAAGACACGCCTATTTCAGCTTGGCAACCACCCATAGCAGCCGAAATAGTTGCTCCTTTTTTGAAGATGCTTCCAATTTCTCCAGCTACTAAAAGAAATCGTTTGATGTCTTCAAAATCTCCATCATGATTTTCTATTACCAAGTAATACATTAAAATAGCAGGGATGACGCCTGCGCTACCATTTGTTGGAGCAGTAACCACACGACCTAAAGACGCATTAACCTCATTTACAGCCAAAGCAAAGCAACTTACCCATTTTATAATTTGCCTGAATTTCACTTCAGTATCTCTGATGGAATAAATCCATTCTACAGGAGTTTTATAAGGTCTTTCACCTTTAAGTTTTTGATGAATATCATAAGCACGACGCCTCACGTTTAAACCACCAGGAAGATTTCCTTCAGTATGACAACCAAGGTACATGCATTCGAGCATGGTATCCCATACACGTTTTAATTCATGATCTATATCTTTTTCAGTACGTAAAGATTTTTCATTCTCCAGTACTACTTGAGATATAGGCATGTTTAGTCGCTGACAAAAAGTTAATAGTTCGGTGCCTTTATCTATAGGGTATGGGAATGAGCATTTAATCTCAAAATTTTTCTTAGAATTCTTACGCTCTTCTTTGATAACAAAACCACCACCTATAGAATAAAATTTAGAGGTCTCTTTCTTACCATTTATAAATGCAGAAAAAGCTAATGCATTAGCATGAAATGGTAAAAACTTTTTGTTAAAGATGATATCTGTACTTGGGTTAAATGAAACATCTGTTTCATTGTTAAACATTAAGATATTTGTTTCTTTAATGGCTAAAACAATAGTATCAATGGATTCTGTAGGAACAGTTTCAGGATCAGCACCACTTAACCCAAGCATTACCGCATAATCCGTTGCATGACCTTTTCCTGTCAACGACAACGACCCGTAAAGGTTAACTTCAATTTTTTCAACGGCATCAAATTTATTGCTAGTCTTTAATTCCGAAATCCAACGCTCAGCAGCTCTCCAAGGCCCTAAAGTATGAGAACTAGATGGTCCAACACCAATTTTAAGCATGTCAAAAACTGAAATACATTCCATAAATAAATAACAATTACTAATACGGAATAAAAGTAATCTTTATGTAGATAAAACAATTCAAAACAAACATATTTTATAGTTAATAATGACAGCTTGTCATATTTTTTGTCATGGCATAATCATTGACATTAATGAGATATCTAAAAAAATAGTTTAAGTAGAACACAACATAATAAAAGATAACAATAACTATGAGTAAAATTATTGGAATTGATTTAGGAACTACCAACTCATGTGTCTCTGTAATGGAGGGTAATGAGCCAGTGGTTATTCCTAACGCAGAAGGAAAAAGAACAACACCATCTGTCATCGCTTTTGTAGAAGGAGGAGAGATTAAGGTTGGTGATCCAGCAAAACGTCAAGCAGTGACAAACCCAACAAAAACGGTTTATTCTATAAAACGTTTTATGGGGAACAAATATTCAGAATCTAAGAAAGAAGCTGAACGTGTACCATATAAGGTTGTAAAAGGAGATAACGATACACCAAGAGTTGATATTGATGGACGTTTATATACGCCACAAGAATTATCAGCGATGGTGCTTCAGAAAATGAAGAAAACCGCTGAAGATTATCTTGGCACATCAGTTAGCGAAGCTGTAATTACAGTTCCAGCGTATTTTAACGACTCTCAACGTCAGGCAACTAAAGAAGCTGGCGAGATTGCTGGATTAAAGGTAAGACGTATCATTAATGAGCCTACAGCAGCAGCTTTGGCTTATGGTATGGATAAAAAAGGAATAGACCAAAAAATTGTTGTTTTCGATTTTGGTGGAGGAACACATGATGTTTCTATACTAGAACTTGGAGATGGCGTTTTTGAAGTATTGTCTACAGATGGTGACACTCACTTAGGTGGAGATGATGTAGATGAAAAAATAATCAATTGGTTAGCTGAAGAATTTAATAAAGACGAAAGCATTGATCTTCGTAAGGATCCAATGGCACTTCAGAGATTGAAGGAAGCCGCTGAAAAAGCAAAAATCGAATTATCAAGCTCAGCACAAACTGAAATTAATTTGCCATATGTTACTGCTACTGCTAGTGGACCAAAACACTTAGTAAGAACGTTAACGCGTGCTAAATTCGAACAGTTGATTGACGATTTAATTAAGAGAACAATAGAGCCTTGTGCAACGGCATTAAAAGCCGCTGGATTAAAGAAAACAGATATTGATGAGGTGATTCTTGTCGGTGGTTCAACACGTATTCCTGCAGTTCAAACAGAAGTAGAGAAATTCTTCGGTAAAGCACCAAGTAAAGGTGTGAATCCTGATGAAGTAGTAGCTGTTGGAGCTGGTATTCAAGGCGGTGTATTATCTGGTGATGTGAAAGATGTGTTACTTCTTGATGTAACCCCTTTATCTCTTGGTATAGAGACTATGGGAAGCGTGATGACAAAGTTAATTGAAGCAAACACTACCATTCCTACAAAGAAATCACAAGTATTCTCTACGGCAGCAGATAATCAGCCATCAGTAGAAATTCATGTGTTACAAGGTGAGCGTCCAATGGCTGGAGATAACAAAACGATTGGTAGATTCCATTTAGACAGTATTCCACCAGCACAAAGAGGTGTGCCTCAAATTGAAGTGACTTTCGATATTGATGCTAATGGCCTTATACATGTAACAGCATCTGATAAAGCGACAGGTAAAACACAAGATATCAGAATTGAAGCATCTTCAGGATTAACGGATGAGGAAATCCAGAAAATGAAACAAGAAGCAGAAGCTAATGCAGATGCAGATGCTAAAGTCAAGGAGAATGTTGACAAACTGAATAGTGCTGATGCGATGATTTTCCAAACAGAAAAGCAACTGAAAGAGTTTGGTGATAAATTGTCTGATGACAAGAAACAACCGATTGAAGAAGCCCTTGAAGAATTGAAGAAGGCTTATGAAACTAAAGATGTCGCGGTTATTGATCCAGCTTTAGAGAAAATCAATGAAGCTTGGAAAGTAGCCTCTGAAGAAATGTACAAAGCACAAGCAGAAGCTCAAGGTGGGACAGAAGGTGCACCAGACCCAAGCCAGAATGGCGAGGCTAAAGATGGTGAGGATGTACAAGACGTAGACTTCGAAGAAGTAAAATAAATTGTCATTCCGAGCGTAGTCGAGGAATCTCATATAATAAAGTAAAAAGGCGTAACTCATTGAGTTACGCCTTTTTCGTTAGCAGACGTTCATAGTTGATTATAGGCTGGCTTATTATATAAATAGTATATTTAGATAATCAACCGCCAGAATTATTCTGGACTAACCGTCATAAACGTGAATAATTTCTGCAAAATTCTATCATGCTTTTTCTTATGTTTCAATATTTCAGCATTCTCGTCGAATGCTGTTTTTAGTTTAAGTATGTCTAATAATATTATTCTGTCGGATAGTATTCATAAAACTACTGTTCCTCCAAAAATTAATAATGATGTTGAGCTAGATGATGAAATCTTGATTCAAAAATTAAGAACAGCTCTTAGCTCAATTTATAAGGAGAGAAAATTAAAATTTAAAAATTTCACTTCAGATAAATCTGATACTGAAATTACACTTAATGGAACCGTTGAATTCTACAAAGAAAATATAAGTGTTAGTACCAAGTTTACTACTGATGGTAGTCTGTTAAGTTTATCTGGAAAATTAGCTCCCAGTAGTAAACTCAACAATAGGAAATTCAAGTTTTTAACTAAGAGTAAAAAAGGATTGGCAGACTGGTTTCCGAAAGGACTTCAAAAAAGGGTTGCTTTGGATAATATAAGTATTGAGTTTGATGAAGCCACACAGAAACCATCTGAAATTGCTATTGCAATTTCTACAGTGAATAGCTGGAATATATTAGACAATGGCACTCTTAAGTTTAACAGTATTTCAGGAGAGTTAAAAACCGAAAACCCAACAAGCTCCCCAAAACTTACTGCGACATTAGTTGGGGGTTTTAAAATTGGGCCTACTACAGTAAAATCAACAGCTTCAGTTGGTAGCACTAGAGAAGCATGGACATTTGGAGGCGAATTAGATGATTTAAGTTTGACGAATGTTATTACATCTGTTACAGGGTCTATAAGTGGGTTGCCAATGCCTACAGATTTCGTAAATGTTGGTATTGCCAATGCTTCATTTTCCGTTGCTCCTGCGTCTAAATCATTTTCTTTAAATGGAATTGGGGCTATAAATGGCATAGATTTAGGTGAGCTTCAATTAAAAGTTAAGCCACAAGGGTCATCAAATAAGCTAGGATTTATGGTTGGGATTTCGCCATCGCCAAGTTTTAAAATGGCAAGTTTGGATTCTAACCTTAAAATGTTAGATGATTTAGGGATTACTAATTTCGGATTGGTGCTTTCGTCTCATTCAGCTTCAAGAGGAAATTTAGAGGTGTTTAAAAAATTAGGAGGAAGCAGTAGTATTGGCAGAGGACTCAATTTTATTGGTGCCTTTGACTTGACTGCAGATGGCATTAATTTGGATGAGTTGATAGGCGTTAAATCACTTATGATTCGTGCAGTAGTTAGTAATAATATTTCAGATTTATTGCTAGAGGGGGCTATCAATACAAATATTGAATTTGGAAAAGCTGTCACTTTCAAGAAGATTATTTTTAGATTAAGACCAGCACCCTCAAATTTCGTAATCTCAATGGGTGGCGAACTTGAGGTTAAAATTGATAAAGACGTATTAATATTTGGTGCAAAAATGGGTGTTGACCTTACAGATCAAGCTATTATTGTAACTGGAACGATGGATGGTATATGGAACAGCCCTTTTGGTGCTAAAGGACTAAGTATTGGAGATTTAGGTGCTGAATTCGGGTTAAGCTTCAGGACAACGCCATTTCCTTTACCTCAAATGGGTATTAAAGGAAAGCTAAAAATTAAAGAATTTGAGGGCGATTTATTTGTATACATGAATGCAAATAACCCCAGTGAGAGTGCAATTGATGCAGGTTTTAACAAAGTGAGTTTAAAAGCTGTGTTGGAAGAATTCTGCGATAAACAAACACTTCAAAGAATCCCTCAAAATATTAGGAATACAGTATTGAATGTGAGTATGGAAGATGTTAGACTTACTGTAGCCGCTAGACCTTTAACAGATGTACTTGGGAAGGATTTCGATGCAGGATTTAGAATTAAAGGTACAGCTGCTATTGGAGAAATTGCTGGAGCAAATCTTGATGTACAGGTAGGGTACGATGGCATTGATGCTTCAGCTGGCATAAAGAGAATAAGTCACCTTCCGTTTTTTGAACTTAAAGGAGCCAGAGGCATGGAAGACCCTATGATTAGAATTATTGCAAAAGCTAGTACAGCCTCTAAAGTAGAAATTTCTGGATCTGCAACTCTACTAGGATTAACAGCTGAAGCTTATATGTTGCTAAATGATAAGGGGTTTGACTTGGAGGCAAACGGAAAAATTTTCAATGCATTTCAGGCAAAAGTAGAAGTAAGTGGTAGTAGAGTAAAAGATGGAGGCAGTTTTAGAGTAGCTGCAACTATGAAACAAGATTTTATCGCAAGCTTCACTAAACATGCATCTGAAGAAATAGACAAGGCTACTAAGAAAACACAGGAAGACATTACGTATGCACAAAATAAAATTAGTACAGAACAGAAAAAATTAAATGCATTGAACACGAGCATTGCAAATATGCGTAATAAGGTAAAGGCAGAACGTAAAAGAGACTTAGATAATATTAGGAATGCTAGGCAAGCTATAGTAAATGAAAAGAGGAAGCATTTTAATAGTATAGTAAGTAATATTAATAGCATTAATCGTAAAGTTAAAGCCGCTCATGATGGAATAGCAAGAAAAAAGAAGGAGATTGCTAATGCCAGCTTCCCAGAAGATGGAGTTCTTGCACTAAAATATGCACCTTATTTTACCCAGCAAGCTGCAATAATAGCAACACAAGAAACTGCTAAAACAGCACAACAAGGATATAAAGAAGTAGCTAACGTAGCTTTAAAAGCGGCGGAAGAAAGCGTTGGATTGGTCCATATCTTGGGTAGTAAGACACCAATAGATGCCGATCCTCGAATTATTGCGTTAATTGGATCAAAAGAAACTGCGAATGCTGCCATGGAAGTAGGAAAAGGTATTCTTGAAGCTGCGAAGCACGTTGGTGTTGGCACCTTAGACGCTGCCAAATGGATCGTCGAAAATGGCCCAACAAGTGTCGTTAATATTACTTATGCTCATTTTGAAGGAGCCTTGAGTGGTGCTCATGGAGGTACAGTCAATATGCATATAAAGGGAACTTTTGCTGGGAATCCTATGGATGAGAAATTGTCGTTCAATTTTAAGAACCCAATAACAGAAATGGAAAAGTTTGCCAAGAGTTTATTGTAAAATAATAATTGACAATATAGTCACAGAGAAAGCCCAGAGATGATAAGTCTCTGGGCTTTTATTTTTTTGGTCAATTTAGTTGATGTTTAAATAATATTTCCTGACGTATCTACTTTAAGGTTCTTACGTTCCCCATCTTTTTTGAGCAGAACTCTATAAACTTTCTTTACATCTTTATTTAGATAATAAGATACTAAATAAGAATTTTTCTGTAATGTCCAATCTGGATATTGCTTGAAGACCGCTCTCCTCACTTTATACGGTAATAAGACATCGTGAAATCGCTCGGATGAAGAAATGATTTTCCCATGCTTATCGTAAGTAGCTATAATACGCCCATTGGTTTCCTTAAAAATCACTTCATAGGCATCGTACTTCTCATTGTAAGTCTTTGATTCCATAATGTCGAATTGTGACGCGACGTTTTCAATTTCCTTAACACGTTCAGGAGTGTTTTCATCTTGTACTTGATTAAGATAGGTTGTATTAAATGGTATCACACTGATTTCACTTAATTCAACTTGTTCAATTCCGCTGCTTTGCGAAAATCCTAGGCTGGCAAAACCTACTACTAATAGACCAGTAATTAACGTTTTCATATTGATTGATGTTTAAAAGGTTACATTATTGATACTGACCCTAAAGATGGTAGTGTGAGACAATAGAAAAATTACTGATTGATTAATTAGTAATCTACTGATGGTTAGAAGGTGAATCACTCATTTAAAATCATACTTGAATATAGAATATAACAGTTTGTTGTAACAAGTATATTAAGAATGAATTATGATGAATTTCTATAAAGTTTAACAATGCAAAGTTTTTCCTTACAAGTCCTTAACGTTTTGTTTAATAAAATCCATCGAAAATCACAGTATTATGCGTGCATAGTAATTATTATTATATTTGCTAAAATTATTTTTCCCACATGACAACCAAACTCACGCAACTTCTCAATATTAAATACCCTATCATTCAAGCACCTATGTTTTTGGTGTCAAATACTGCTATGGTCATCGAGGCCATGAAAGGTGGCATAGCAGGATGTATTCCGGCATTAAATTACAGAACACTTGAAGAGCTTCGTGAAGCTATTAAGGAATTGAATGCAGCCAAAGTTGAAGGTGGATCGTTCGGATTTAATTTAATAGTCAACAAATCCAACTTAAAGTATAAAGGACAGCTAGAAGTATTATGCGAAGAAGGGTGTGACTTTATCATAACTTCTTTAGGGAGTCCAGAAGAGACAATTAATCAAGCTCATAAAGTTGGCATTAAAGTGTTTTGTGATGTAGTTGACCTAAAGTTTGCTAAAAAGGTTGAAGGCCTAGGAGCAGATGCCGCTATTGCAGTGAATGATGAAGCTGGTGGACATAGAGGAAATATGTCTCCAGAAGAGTTAATAAAACATTTAAAGGACAACATCTCTATTCCTGTCATTTCTGCTGGAGGAGTGGGTTGCAAAGCCGATATAGATAAGATGTTGTTTTATGGCGCAGAAGGTGTGTCAGTAGGAAGTCCGTTTATTGCATCTACTGAAGCTAATGTAACAGATGAATACAAACAAGCCTGTGTAGATTATGGAGCTAATGATATCGTTATGACAGAACGTATCTCAGGAACACCCTGTACAGTCATCAATACACCTTATGTACAGAAAATTGGCACGAAGCAAACATGGCTAGAATCTGTTTTGAACAAGAACAAGAAGCTCAAAAAATGGGTGAAGATGATTCGATTTAGCATAGGTATGAATGCCACAAAGAAAGCGGCTACTAAAGCAACATATAAAACTGTTTGGGTCGCTGGACCGAGTATTGAACACACCCGAGCAATTCTTCCTACAAAAGATATCGTTGCCAAGCTCGTTAAGTAGATTGTTAATAATTCTTTTTAGTTTTTAGCCTTAAATCATTAATTTCAGGGTTGTTTAAAAAATCAACCATGAAACACACACACCTTTTTCAAAGATTAGGATTTGCAGTCATTATACTATTTCTAATTTCCTGTAAGGAAAATCAAAATGCAGATTCAGAATTTGTTGAACTTTTTAACGGAGAAAACCTAGATGGTTGGGTGAATCATGGTACCGAGAAATGGTATGTTGAAAATGGTGAATTGATTTGTGAAAGTGGTCCAGATGCTCAATATGGTTATCTGTCGACAACAGATTTCTATGATGATTTTGAATTGTCTGTTGACTTCAAACAAGAAGCCAATGGCAATAGCGGTATATTTTTTAGATCTACAGTAGATGGTACAAAAGTTAGTGGCTGGCAAGTAGAAGTAGCACCACCAGAAAATAATTCTGGAGGCATTTATGAGTCTTATGGTCGTGGATGGTTGATAAAACCTGATCCTAAAAAAGACAAAGCTTTAAAAATGGGCGAATGGAATACTATGAAAATAGTGGCTATTGGGCCTAAAGTAACCACGTGGCTCAATGGTACTGAGATGATTCAGATCGAGGATGAGAAGATTGGTGAGGGTAAAGGAGCCATTGCACTTCAGATTCATGATGGAGGTGGCATTAAGGTCCGTTGGAAGAACTTGCGAATTAAACCAATTAAAAATGAAATTATAGAAGAAGTAGTGGCTGTTGAAACAGATACATGGATTCATCTTTTCGATGGAACGTCTACAGAAGGATGGAGAGCTTATAATGGCGAAACATTACCACCACAATGGGTCATTGAAGATGGCGTACTCACTTTTGATACTGAAAAGAAATTAGAATCTGAAAAGCAAGGAGGCAAGGACATTATCTATGCAGCTGAAGAATTTGATAATTTTGACCTATACCTAGAATGGAAAATACCTGAAGGTGGAAATAGTGGCGTGATGTATCATATACAAGAGGGTGATCATTCACCATACGAAGTATCTCCAGAATATCAATTGTTAGACGACCTAAAGTGGGAGGAAATCAATAATGCAACTCTGGAAGAATGGCAAAAAACAGCAGCAGATTATGCCATGTATACGCCTGATAACAAGATGAAAATCGTCAAACCCGCAGGCGAGTGGAACACCACGAGAATTAAGTTCACAACAGAATTGGTAGAGCACTGGCTCAATGGTAAAAAGGTATTATCCTTTGTACCTTGGTCACAAGATTGGGAAGAACGTAAAGCTAAAAGCAAATGGAAAGATTTTCCTGATTACGGGAAATATAAAAAGGGCTTTATCGGATTGCAAGATCATGACAGCCCGTTATGGTTTAGGAATATAAAGATCAAGAAATTGTAAACAAGACATCAACTCAAAATGAAAAGACGACATTTTTTAAAAAGCACCGCGACATTGGCATCTGTATCTTTTTTACCATCTTCTGTTTGGGCATTTTCTAAAGACAAACGATTAAGAACGGCACATATTGGTGTTGGAGGCATGGGAGCTGAAGACCTTGGTGCCATATCATCTCATGAGAAGGTAGATGTGGTTGCTTTGTGTGATGTAGATTCTAATATGCTCGAAGCCGCACAAAAATTGCATCCTAATGCAAAGGTGTATGCCGATTATAGAGTGCTATTAAAAGAAATGAAAAATGATATTGATGCGGTTATCGTGTCGACACCAGATCATACACATGCACCGGCATCACTCATGGCTATGGAAATGGGTAAAGCAGTGTACTGCCAAAAACCCTTGACACATCATGTGTCTGAAGCGCGTGCCATGCGAGAAATGGCTAAGAAAAAGAACTTGGTCACCCAAATGGGAATTCAGGTGCACTCTTTTTATGATTATAAACTAGCCACTATTCTCATACGATCTGGTATTATAGGCAAGGTGAAAAGCGTACATGCTTGGTCACCTAAAAACTGGGGTTATGATGGTCCAGTCCCTCAGGGAGAAGACCCAGTACCTGAACACTTAGATTGGAATCTTTGGTTAGGAACATCCGTAGAAAGACCTTATAAAGAAGCTGTATATCATCCAGGTAATTGGCGAAAACTTTTAGATTATGGTTGTGGGACTCTTGGTGACATGGGTGTTCATATTTTCGATACACCATATAATGCTTTAGCATTAGACGTTCCTAGAACCATAAAAAATAGTTGTAGGCAGCCTAACGGATTCGGGTTTCCGGAGAATAATAAAGTGACCTATAAATTTCCAGGTACTAAGTACACTACCAAAACATTAAAATGGATTTGGTATGATGGTGCTGGTGCACCAGATACACATAGACATTTAAGGCTCCCAAACAATGAAACGCTTCCCGACCAAGGCGCCATGTTCATTGGGAAAAAAGGACGCTTGTTGTTACCTCACTTTATGCAATTGCCTAAGCTTATTGTAAAGGGAGAATACCAAGATATAGATTTAACGAAGTATGAGGGTGCAAGCAATATGGGCGAGCCTGTTAGAAATTACGGATCTGAAAGCCCAAAACATTATCATCAATTTGTGGATGCCTGTTTAGGTATAGATGTTTGTACGGCTCCTTTTTCGTATTCTGCAAGACTAACGGAGACTATTCTTTTAGGAGTGATTGCTGGTCGTTTTCCAAACAAGACCTTGCATTGGGATAATAAAACAGCCAGATTCTCTGAGGACGCCGCAAATGCATTTTTAGATGCACCTTATAGAAACTTCTAAAAATGAAAAACATAATTATTCAAGGCATTCAGTTTGATGAGAAATCATCTTTTCAGCAAGGACCTAGTTTGGCACCTCCGTTAATTCGGAAAGCCTTGCATTCTGGATCCATGAACCTGTTTGCCGAGAATAGGATCAGTATTGAAAGTGATAAGGTAGTTGATAAAGGCGATTTTAACATCAAAGCCTATTTTAATATTGAAGATATTACTAAAGAACACCTAGAATCTGGGGCCAAAGTGTTTACGTTAGGAGGTGATCATTCCATAACATTTCCCATCATTAAGGCGCATCACTCAACCTATCCTATTTTAGACATTCTTCACATAGATGCCCACGCCGATCTGTATGACGATTATGAAGGTGATAAATACTCGCATGCATGCCCGTTTGCACGCATCATGGAAAATGATTTTGCAGCACGATTAGTACAAGTAGGTATACGGACCTTAAATACACATCAGGCAGAGCAAGTTGAAAAGTATCATGTTGAGGTGCACCAAATGAAAGATTTGGATGTGTCTCGAATACCAAAATTCACTAACCCATTATATATCTCCTTAGATATGGATGGTTTTGATCCTGCTTTTGCGCCTGGTGTATCTCATCATGAGCCAGGCGGTTTGTCTTCAAGACAAGTCATTGACTTGATACAGAGTATCGATACCGAAATTGTAGGTGCCGACATCGTGGAGTATAACCCTAATCGTGACTTCCAAGACATGACAGCCTTCTTGGCTGCCAAGATGATGAAAGAGATCTTGGGGAAAATGATGGAAAAGTAAGCTTGTCATAGCATGAAAAAATCACTTTTTAAATGCACAGTTTTTTTTGTTTTGTTGTCATTATTTGCTTGTAATAGTAAAACAGAAAAAGAACTTTCTTTTCTGACATTCAATGTTTGGCAAGAAGGCACTTCTGTTCCTAACGGTTTGAAAAAAATTCGAGATGTTATCATAGAAACTATCCCAGACATTGTATGTTTTGTAGAAGTACGGAATTATAAAGAGCAAGATTGGACGACTAAAATTGTCAATGCACTTTCCGAAGCTGGTCATACATACTATCGTGGCTATGCTGGTGGTGATGTATCGTTCATTAGTAAATACCCCTTAGAAAATGGCAAACTAGTTTTCGGTAATACAGACAAAGGCACTATTGTTAATTTTAATGTAAATGTGGATGGAAAAACAATATTGGTTTCAGGTGCGCATCTTGATTATACATATTATGCTTCTAATCTACCAAGAGGTTATAATGGAGGCGACCCTAATTGGAAACTCATAGATGATGATAAAGGCAAGCCATTACCAAATACAAATGTAGATTCTATCCAAGCCTATAATTTAGAATCTACACGAGATGAAGCCATCTCAGCGTTTTTAACCTCTGTAGAAGAAACCAATCCAGTAGTGTTGATGGGTGATTTTAATGAACCCTCATGGTTAGATTGGACAGAGAAAACAAAAGATCTCTTTGATCATAATAATGTCATTATACCTTGGCATAATACGCGCAAATTACACAAAGAAGGTTTTGTAGATGCTTATAGGACTTTTTACCCTAATGAGAAAACGCATCCAGGTTTTACCTGGCCATCTTATACTCACGAAAAGGAATCTACGAGCTGGACGCCTCTTGCAGATGAACGTGATAGAATAGACTATGTGTTTTTTAAAGGTGATGACGTAAAATTAAAAGGCGTTGCAATGGTAGGTCCAAGAGCATCTTATGTATACGATACACCAAATACTTCTCATACAGATAAAGAACCATTTTTGGCAAGTGAGTTACCTTGGCCGAGTGACCATAAAGCTATCTTGGTGAATCTTAACTTTACTTTTGATTAAAACAAGTAATAGTGTCATGTTAAAAATTTGTACATTGTTCAAGAGCTAAAGTATTGACTTTGCGATATTTAAACTAACTCCGCTTAGCTGCTGATAAAGAACATTAAAAACGGTTCCTTATCATCTTAACGTCAAGCGTAGCTGCTAAAAACATCCAGTTTTTATGCCTCATTAATTTAATTCTCATTTATCTAAACCCTTGGTATAGAATTTGTTTGTAACATATTGATGAGTTTTGAGACTTATTAGTAAAACAAGTTTAATATTAAAAAGAAAATTATGATCATTAATAAAGGAACCATAGCATTAGGTATAATGGCAGGCGCAGCATTAGGCGTTTTGCTAGCACCAGAGAAAGGCAGTGTAACTAGAGAAAAACTAAAAAAAGAAGCTAAAGATATAAAAGAACAATTTGTCAGTGATGCTAAGGAGGTCAAAGAAGATTTGGGTAAAGCAGCAACATCAGGTAAAGAAAACTTTGAGAAAGGGTTTGAAGATTTTACATCTAAAGCTAGCCATAAGACAGAAAGTGTGATTACATTTTTAGAGAAGCAATTAGCTATCTTAAAAGAGAAAAATAAGACCCTGCAGAAAACGGTTTAATAAGCAGTTTAGGTATAGATACAATTAAGGCGGTTTGACTCTAGAGTCAAATCGCTTTTTATTGAATAGTCCTTAGTAACTATAATTTTTTCAATATAGTGATACACCTGAAAAAGTCAAACGAAATGTTTTGAAAGCCATTAAAACATTAGAGAATTAACTATTTTTTAAAAACGGTCTCTTTTATATGAGGCCATTCACTTTTTAATATACCATAGCAGCAAGTACTGCGCCTAAAACCATCAAGCATAAGAGTATCACTTCGTAAGATGCCTTCAAATGTTGCACCTAGTTTTTCGACAGCGCGTCGCGATTGTTGGTTACGTTCATCTATACGGAATTCAAGTTTTTCAAATTCTAATGTTTCAAACAGATATTGGATCATTAAGAATTTCATCTGCTTGTTCAACCCAGTACCTTGATATTGTTGTCCTATCCATGTCCAACCTATATGTGCCACTTTGTTATGCCAATCTATAAGTCCGAAACGCGTACAGCCTACATAGGTTTCTGTTTGTTTATCATAAATCAAAAAAGGCATGGCTTTTTTATCGTATTTAGCTTTTAAGGCCGCTTCAACATATGCTTTAAAGGTTTTAGGTGTTGAGATATTCGATGGCGAGTATTGTATGAGTTTATTTTCAGCTGCGATATGAGCAATCAGTTCATAATTCTCTATAGTTAGAGGGATAAGCTTTGCACGATTATTTTCTAGGGTTGGTGTTTTCATGTTTAGTCATTCATGTCTGTTCGATTAATTTTAGCTCGCTAAAATTAATCGAAATGATAAGTTCATACTAATTTATTTATCAATTCAACATTTACTTCATGTTTCCCTTCAAAAGGGATGATAGTCACTTTATTTTCAAATAATTCTTTACTGCGTTCAGTTTCAGAAGCAATGCGTTCAGCATTGAGATACTCATCTTGAGTTCCATAAATAAGAGTCACCTTAGTATTCTTCAAGAACACAAAGTCCTCTGCAACCAATTCCTTAGGAATACCGCCAGACATCAGTACTAACTGCGAACATGGTATGTGTCTTTTGGCAATCCATCTCATAGCAACCGAAACACCTTGAGAATACCCTAAGACTATAAGATTCATATGTTCAGGTATGTTTTCAGCTTCCCAAACAGCATCAAAATAATTCAGAACGTTTTCGGTGTCTTTTACAGTATTCTCTTTAGTCAACCAACTCGCACCAACATGTTTGAATTTTGGTGGCACATAATACTTGCTTTGGGCTTGTGGAGCGATGATATAATTTTCATTTGCATTCAATTCCTTGAAATATTTCAGGAAAAAGCGACTCAAGTAACCCATGCCATGACATACAAACCATACGTTCTTGGTTTTATTGGTTAATGTATTCAGTGTTGAATAACTGTTCGTACTTTGGTAGGTGATTTCCTTTTCGGTGGTACTCATTATTTGTACTTTTGATACACGAAAATACCCATTAAAATGCAACTATCTAAAGAAGAAATGCTGAAAGAAGCGAACGCCGCTTGTAAGAATACATTAATGGAAACTCTTGACATTGAAATCGTAGATTTTGGAGATGCTACCTTGACTGCTAGAATGCCTGTCAATCCTCGAGTGCATCAACCTGACGGTGTTTTGCATGGCGGAGCAACGGCAGCATTGGCTGAAAGTGTAGGGAGTTTTGCGTCACATATTTTTATGGATATGAATGAGGTCTTTGTGCGTGGTATAGAGATTACCGCTAATCATCTTAAAAGTGTAACTGATGGTTATGTGTATGCTAAGGCGACCTTTTTGCATAAAGGCAGAACCACACAGCTTATAGATATTAAGATCACTGACGATAAGGATAATTTAATATCTGTTTGTCGTCTCTCTACCATTTCACTCCCAAGAAAGAAGTAATCTATGACTTCGGAATTGTTTTTTGAAAAGCTACAAGTACAGTTTTCTGATGGCTTGCCTTTCGTTGCTTACAGAAAGCCTAATGAAAGTGATGTTAATGGACTATTGCAAAGTGACAATAGTCTTCATCATACTTCTGATTTTACTGAAAACGGATTTGTTTTCGCACCTTTCGATGACAAGCTAGAAGCGGTCTTAATTCCCTTGAGTAATTCTAATATAATTCAATCAAAGGTTGATACTTCTATAGCTAATGAAGCATCTAATAGCAAGATAGGAGAATCAATAGCTGTAAAGGACAATCATATCAAGCTCGTTGAAAAAGGAATCAAGACTATTAATTCTGGAGTACTTAAAAAAGTAGTACTATCGCGCACAGAAACGATTTCTTTAAAAGAAGAAAATCCTATACATATATTTCAGAAATTACTAAGTGCTTATCACACCGCATTTGTATATCTGTGGTATCATCCCCAAGTAGGAGCGTGGCTTGGAGCAACACCAGAAACATTATTAAAAGTACGAGGAAATCAAATATCGACAATGGCTTTAGCTGGTACACAACCATATACCCATGTAAAGGATGTTGTTTGGGGAGCGAAAGAGCAAGAAGAACAGCAGATGGTCACAAATTATATATTGAATAGCTTACAATCCTCAGCTAAAGATATTCATGCTTCAGAAACTATTACAGTAAAAGCTGGAAATTTACTTCATCTTCAAACTCAAATTACGGCTAGGCTAAATACTAGAGACCCTAATAAACAACTAATTGAGAGTTTGCACCCTACACCAGCTATTTGTGGATTGCCAAGGATGGAAGCTAAACAATTCATTTTAGAGAATGAAGACTATGAAAGGCAATATTATACTGGCTTTTTAGGAGAACTGAATATGAAAGAGATAGCTTCAAGAAATAGAAATAAACGAAACATTGAGAATAACGCCTACAGTTCTGTGAAGACTGTTACTAATCTTTTTGTGAATTTAAGATGCATGCAAATTAAAGATGGCCATGCCTCAATTTATGTCGGAGGCGGAATTACTAAAGATTCTATTCCTGAGCAAGAATGGAAAGAAACCATCAACAAGGCAAACACTATGAAAAAAGTGCTTTAAATTGTATCTTTGCTGTAGATGAAAATTCCCAAGATTCCGCTTGCTCAAACCGTTATTCAGCTTTGTAAGGCTAGAGGCGTAAAGCACATTGTTATTTCTCCTGGTAGTCGTAATGCTCCGTTAATTATAGGATTTACTAATGATTCATTTTTTCAATGCTATAGCATTGTTGATGAACGTTGTGCGGCATTTTTTGCTTTAGGTATTGCACAGCAAATAAAACACCCAGTAGCGGTTGTTTGTACTTCAGGAAGTGCGCTTTTAAATTATTTTCCCGCAGTCGCTGAAGCTTATTATAGTGATATCCCGTTAGTTGTATTGTCTGCAGATAGACCAGAATATTTGGTAGGTATTGGAGATGGTCAAACTATTGATCAAAAAGATGTCTATGGAACTCATGTGCTATACGCCACAAACTTGAAACAGGATATTGATGATACAAAAGATGGCATCATCAAGAAAAAGGAAGCATTACCTATATTTAAGAATATAGAAAATTCGCTTGAACATGTATTAGGCATGCAATTAACTGTGCAAGAAGAAAATGAAAAGGAAATCAATAAAGCGTTGTATATGTCAATTGAAAATAGTGGACCAATTCATATAAATTGCCCATTTGATGAACCCTTGTATGAGACTATTGAAGAGTTTTCCGTTGAGGTAAATACAGAAGAACAGATAACACAAGGTAGCTTTGTGTCAGATGAATACCTTGATGAGTTAATTTCCGTCTGGAATCAAGCTAAAAGAAAAATGATACTTGTTGGTGTAAATACACCTGACAGTATTAACCAAGAAATACTTAATACATTAGGGAAAGATAAAAGTACACTTGTCTTTACCGAGACAACATCTAATCTTCATCATGAGGATTTCTTTCCATGTATTGATAAAGTTATCGCATCTTTAAACGAAGATGGGTTCCAAAATCTTCAACCTGATATATTAGTGACTTTTGGAGGTATGGTAGTATCAAAAAAGATCAAGGCTTTTCTTAGGAGTTACCAACCTAGTAATCATTGGCATATTGACTTAAAAAAGGCGAATGATACTTTTTTTTGTTTAGGTAAACATATAACATGTTCTCCTCAGAAGTTCTTTTCAGGGATATTGCCCAAAACTACTGGAGTAACGTCAAGTTATCAATCAGATTGGCATCAGATAAGAGCACAAAGAAATTTGAAGCATGAGAATTATTTAAAGATAATCGGATATTCAGATTTCAGGGTTTTTGATAAGGTGTTGAAATCTATTCCAAGTAATATTAATCTTCACCTAAGCAATAGCTCTACGATTCGATATGTTCAATTGTTTGATCTTAATAAAACATTAAACGTTTTTTGTAATAGAGGTACAAGTGGTATTGATGGTAGTACATCAACAGCTATTGGAGGCGCCTCGGTTTCTGATGAACAAAGTGTGTTTATAACTGGTGATTTGAGTTTTCTTTATGATAGCAATGGACTATGGAATGCCTACATTCCTAATAATTTTAGAATTATAGTTATCAATAATCAAGGAGGTGGAATTTTTAGGATATTACCTGGACACAAAGACTCTGAAAATTTTGATCAGTATTTTGAGACCACACATAACCTTAATGCTAAAGATTTATGTAAAATGCACGATCTAGAATACGCATCTGCTATAAATGATGAAGAGCTAGATAGCGAATTAGCTGCATTCTATAAGATATCTGAGAGACCAAAACTGTTAGAGATATTTACGCCAAGAACCGATAACGATAAAGTCCTTTTAGACTACTTTGACTTCATTAAGTAGTTAGTCGTTCATTTTTGCATTTCATAGATTCGTTTGTGGGAATTTTATGATTTTATAGTTTTCAAGCCTATTATTATAATTCAAAAAATCATATCTTTAAAACAACAAATTAATTCTTAATTAAAAACTTAAAAATTATACCATGAGCAAAAGAGACGAACTAATAGCAAAATACGCTGACGACTTAAAGAATAAGTGTAGCATGAACGCAGATATGGATTTATTGACCAAAGTGACCATTGGTTGTGGACCCTCTATTTACAATGCAGATGCTGCGACAGTTTCAGGATCTGATCAATCAGAATTAGATACCGTAAAGAATAATTTTGTCAAGAAAAAATTAGGCGTGAATAGTGATTCAGATGCAGATAAAGCTATTGCAAAAGTTATGGACAAGTATGGACAATCTAACAGAAACAAGTATAGAGCTGTCGTTTATTATATGCTTACTAAAGAATTAGGAAAAGAGTCTGTTTATAGATAATAGATAATTAATAAAGTTAAAAGCGTCACGCTATTAGCGTGACGCTTTTTTTGTTTTATATATAGTTACCTTTGCGCCATGATCAAGATAGGAGAATACAATACATTAACGATATTAAGGAGTACAGAACCCGGTTTGTTTTTGGGAGATGATGAAGATAACGATGTACTATTACCTAATAGATACGTTCCTAAAGATTTTGAAATTGGTTCGACATTAGATGTTTTTGTGTATTTAGACAATGAAGAACGTCCAGTTGCCACTACTGATAAACCTTATATTACTGAAAATGAATTTGCTGTATTGCGATGCAACCAAGTAAACAATCATGGGGCTTTCCTGGATTGGGGATTAGTAAAGGAATTATTTTGTCCGTTTAAAGAGCAAGCTTTTAAAATGCGAGAAGGGCAATGGTACTTGGTATATTGTTATTTAGATGAAATTACCAATAGGCTAGTGGCATCTAGTAAAACCATGTCATTCTTGAGTAATGAAGACTTGACTGTCGAAAAATTCGAAGAAATAAATATCATCATATCACATCCTTCCGAAATTGGAATGAATGTAATAGTAAATAATATACATTCTGGATTAATTCATAAGGAGGATATATTTAAAGATATTCAGATAGGAGATAAATTAAAGGGAATAGTCAAAAAAATTAGGACAGATAATAAGCTTGATATTGCACTTGGGCAAATAGGTTATAGAAGTATTGAACCCAATGCAGATTTTATCATGAAAGAATTGCAAGATAATAGTGGTGTTTTATACCTAACAGACAAGTCATCACCTGAGGCTATTAAAGAGCAATTACAAATGAGTAAGAAAAATTTCAAAAAAGCAATTGGCTCTCTGTATAAGGAGCGATTAATTGAAATTAAAGAAGATGGTATTCATCTTAATAAGAAAAGCCATTAGACCTTGGGATTAGAATCTAATGACTTTTCTACAGTTAAAGGGTTATCTAAATGTTTAGATAGTTAAGTGCTTCTTAGTTATGAAGCAATTATTGTTAAGAGATAAAAACCATTCAGGAAAGCCGCCAATCGTTGTGGGATTGACGACTTTATTAATAAATAATTGGGATTATCTATTCCTGAATTAGTCAACGGGGATTTTTACTTGTTTTACCTTATTATATACTGTATCTGCTGCTTTATATAAATCATCAAAGGATATTTCATCTTTAACTTTACAGAAGTTACTCGCTATTTCTGCATTTAACTTTCCAGCAGCGTTATAGGTCACCATAGCGTATGCTGATAGATTTTTAAGTTCCTCTTTGAATTTCTCTGAATCTGTGAGATTCACCGAGTAAGAGTTTATCATGTTAGAGACCATTCCAAAAGGTCTTGATGATCCAAAATAATCTTTTATAGCCTCTATAAGTTCTTGAGAGTTTTCGAAGGTTACATGAATGCCTTCTTTTATTTCTGAAATAACAATGTTATTGAAAAAATAGAGCTGACCAAGGTTTATGCCGCACGTTTTTATCACATGTTGCGCGAGGGTTGAATTGGTGATTGTCATGATGCTATTATTGTTAATTATTGATTTACAGTTAATTACAAAACAAATTTACTATGCATACATAATAAAATGTATTTTCAAACAGCCGGATAAACCATCATATCGTTAAAGTGTATGAAATATCCGATTAAAAGTAAATTTGTAAGAACTATAATACGCTGAAGTGTTTGTGAGTAATTGATTAGTAGGCGCTTAAGCCTTTAAGTGTTGATTTACTGTTTTACAATTAACTGCAATCACAGTTTTGCGAGGCAACTGATATTTGTTTTATTGAAGAAAGCTGTATTTTTGTGTCAACAAAATTACTATATGACTAAGATTGAATGGAAAACCGTCAAGGAGTTTCAGGACATAACATACAAGAAGAGCAATGGTGTTGCTCGAATAGCATTTAATAGGCCAGATGTGCGTAATGCATTTAGACCAAAAACGACTTCAGAACTTTACGATGCTTTCTATGATGCTCAAGAAGATACCAGTATTGGCGTAGTGCTTTTATCAGCTGAAGGACCCTCAAGTAAAGATGGTGTCTATTCTTTTTGTTCAGGTGGCGATCAAAAAGCCAGGGGACATCAAGGTTATGTAGGAGAAGATGGTATGCATAGATTAAATATTCTTGAAGTACAACGCCTTATAAGGTTTATGCCCAAGGCAGTTATAGCTGTAGTGCCAGGTTGGGCAGTTGGAGGCGGACATAGTTTGCATGTGGTTTGTGATTTGACTTTAGCGAGTAGAGAACATGCGATATTTAAACAAACTGACGCTGATGTTACTAGTTTTGATGGAGGCTATGGATCCGCATATTTAGCGAAAATGGTAGGGCAGAAAAAAGCACGAGAAATTTTCTTTTTAGGAAGAAATTACTCTGCACAAGAAGCTTACGAAATGGGAATGGTTAATGCCGTGATTCCTCATAATGAATTAGAAAAGACAGCGTATCAATGGGCACAGGAAATACTTGCAAAATCACCAACCTCGATCAAGATGTTAAAATTTGCTATGAACCTTACAGATGATGGTATGGTAGGACAGCAAGTATTTGCAGGTGAAGCTACACGATTAGCTTATATGACAGATGAAGCCAAAGAAGGAAGGGATGCCTTTCTTGAAAAAAGAAAACCGAATTTTGAAAAGAAGTGGATTCCTTAATATAAGGCTTTTATAGATTATGGAAAATTTTAAGGTTTGGTTATCTGCCATTCGTATACGAACATTACCGCTTTCAATTTCTGGGATAATTATTGGAGCTTGCTTAGCTCATTATAATGGATTTTTTGATTTGGAGATTTTTATTTTGGCAATTCTTACCACGCTGAGTTTTCAAATATTATCCAACCTAGCAAATGATTATGGTGATGGGGTAAAGGGGACAGATAATAATGACAGAATAGGCCCAGAGAGAGCCATTCAAAGTGGTAAGTTAACACCAGAAGAAGTTTATAATGGGGTAAAGATATGTATCCTACTGTCAATAGGACTTTCTTTCATGTTGATTCTTAACGCTTTTGGGCTTAATAATTTTTTGTATTCTATCCTGTTTTTTGTGTTGGCTATATTTACCATAATGGCTTCTATAAGATATACTGTGGGTAAATCTGCCTATGGCTATAAAGGATTAGGAGATATTTTTGTTTTTGTTTTTTTCGGATTTGTAAGTGTTGTAGGAAGTTATTTCTTGTTTGCACGAAAAATAGATCATGTAACCATATTACCAGCCATAGTAATTGGGTTATTGAGCGTCGCCGTGCTTAATTTAAACAATATGAGAGATATCGAGTCTGACAAAAAATCTGGCAAGAATACCATAGCGGTTAAATTAGGTAGTGAAAGAGCCAAGAAATATCATTTCTTTTTGATAATTGGAGCTCTGCTTACGTCTCTTATATTCTTAATACTATATTATGTATCTCCATTTAATGCGATTAGCCTTTTAGCTTTTATACCAATAATTAAGCATTTAATGATGGTAAAACGTAATGTAAAACCCAGATTATTGGACCCAGAACTCAAAAAATTAGCCCTTTCAACAGTTTTTTTAGCACTTCTTCTAGGAATTGGATACATTTTGTAGGAAAATACTTTGTATTAGCGTAGTTAAATATCAACAAAATGTTAATAAATGCACTTTTTTTGAATAAAATGCTGGTAATCAGAATTTTATGCTATATGTTTGTCATGTGTTAAGTTTAGGTTTAACATTACTTCAAGAGTTACTAGCTCTTAATTTTGGGGATTAAAAACTCGGACATATTCTGTCCGAGTTTTTTGCTTACATTAGTTAGTGATAATTAAATCCAATGAAAAAAATGAAAGTAACATTCTATGGTCATGGCTGTATTGGCTTGCAAATTGATAATATTTCTGTGCTTGTAGATCCTTTTATTTCAGGAAATTCAAAAGCTTCGCATATCAATATAGAAGATATAGAAGCAGATTATATATTAATTACCCATGCACATCAAGACCATATATTAGATGTAGAAACCATTGCCAGACAAACAAACGCAATCTTAGTATCGAATTACGAAATCATTTCGCATTACGAAAAACTTGGATTGGAAGGACACCCGATGAATCATGGCGGTAATTGGACATTTGAATTTGGTGATGTAAAGTATGTCAATGCCGTGCATACATCATCGTTTCCTGATGGTAGTTATGGAGGACAACCTGGAGGTTTTATAATCAAAGGCGAAGGTAAAACAATTTACATTGCAGGTGACACTGCATTGACTATGGATATGAAGCTAATTCCATTGCAGTATAAACTAGACTTGGCTATCCTGCCAATAGGTGATAATTTCACAATGGGAATTGAAGATGCTATACTTGCAAGTGATTTTATTGAATGCGACAAAATTCTTGGATATCATTATGACACCTTCGGATATATTGAAATTGACCAAGTTCTAGCCAGACAAAAGTTTTTTGAGAAAGGCAAAGATTTAATGTTATTAGATATTGGTGAGAGTATAGAGTTATAACTCCTAGCGTACTTGACTCTTTAAAACTAGACGATGAAGCAGTTTTGGAAAAAAGCGTTTCATATAAACACCTTTAATTTCTGACTTTCCGATATATACCTCAAAAGCTTCTTTTTTGATAGCATTAATCATTTTTCTAGTAAATACATCCACAGCAAGCCCATTTTGAGTGCCTATGTCTTGTTGGTTTAATGGGCTTCCATCGCCAATTAGCGCGTTTCTTGCGATATCAGTATTTACAAATCCAGGACAAATCATGGTCACTTTTATATTATCTTTTTCATGCTCCATTCTTAAGACGTCAAAAAACCCATGTAAAGCATGTTTAGCACCACAGTAACCAGAGCGATATGGAGAACCAAATTTTCCCATCACACTGCTAACAACTGCGAAATGGCCATTCTTGTTTTCTACAAAATGAGGTAAAATGGCCTTAGCTAAAGCTACATTACCGAGGTAATCAACAGCTATAAGCTTCTTATCCACATTAATGTCTGTATCTATTATTAAGGACCGTTGACTAATACCTCCATTTAGTATAATGACATCAATCTTATTGTAAAAACTTAATGCTTTTTCGACTATAGAATGCATTAATTCATGCTTTTCTAAATCGAAAGGTAGTATAGCAATGTGTTCTGGAGTTTGACTTAATTTTTGAACTTCTATTAGTTTATCTTCTCGTCTAGAGGATAAAATCAACTTGCAGTTTTGCTGCGATAATTGAAATGCTAACTCTTTACCTATACCACTAGATGCCCCAGTAATCCATATGATTTTATTCTGAAATCTCATGTATTGCTATTTTCAGAAAACCAATCTTTTCTCAAATCTTCTGAGATTTTACCAGTACCGTCATGTCGCCATCCTGGAGGTTTTATCAAGTATTTAAATCTACTGATCAAATCCTTCTTTCCCGAAAAACTATCCTTAAACATACTTATCCATTCAATAAAGGCAATCTTTATCGGATTATAAGTGTCAATATTCTTAACTAATCCATACACGACTTTTTCTTCTTTAAGTTCAGGCTGGAAAGTTCCAAAAAGTCTGTCCCAGATAATCAATATTCCAGCGTGATTCCGATCTAAATACAAGGGGTTACTACCATGATGTACCCTATGATGTGATGGCGTGTTCATTACAGCTTCAAACCATTTAGGCATTTTATTAATGGCTTCTGTATGAATCCAGAATTGGTATAATAAGCTTATGGACATTTGAAGTATGATCATTCCTGGATGGAAGCCCAACAGCGGTAACAATAACCAAAACACAAAGGTATAAAAACCACCTGACCATGTTTGTCTTAGTGCAGTGCTCAAGTTATAATGTTGTGATGAATGATGCACCACGTGCGATGCCCAAAACAGACGACATTCATGAGATATACGATGAAACCAATAATAAGCAAAGTCATCTGCAAAGAAAATTAGTATAAAACTCCACCAAACAACAGGAATGGTGAATAGCCTAAAATTCTCATAAATATAAAAGAAGGCTAATAATGTAAGAGCCTTACTGAAATACCCAAGGAATACATTACCCAATCCCATAGCTATAGATGAGAAAGCATCCTTCTTTTCATACGTATTAATATTTTCTTTTGTTGTAACGTAAAGCTCCAACAGCATCGATAAGATGAAAAAAGGTATAGCGTAAAGAATGATATCGGGAAATTCAGTCATCAGTTCTTGTTTGAAAGTTTAAAATTAGTATTTTCAAACTAATTTTTGCACTCGTTTAAATTAAAACAATTTTTATGAAAAAAATTATTACTCTTTTAGTTTTGGTATTTAGCCTGTCTGCCAGTTCACAAACCACTGAAAATGATACTGGTGCTTGGTATATGTATTTTTATGATTATCAGTTTAATGAGAGTCAATGGGGTGTACAAGGAGATTTGCAATATCGTAATTGGAACTTTATCGGAGATCTTGAACAATTGTTATTGCGTTCAGGTATTACTTATAGGCCTAAAGAAACTAATGTTAAGTTAACACTTGGTTACGGAAATATAACCTCTGGTACTATTGGTGATAGCAATGATACTTCTACAGAAAGCAGAATCTATCAAGAAGCATTTTTACCTCAAAAAATTGGTAAGCGTTTGCTTTTTGCGCATAGGTTTAGGTACGAACAACGTTTTGTGGAAAATCAGGATTTTAGAACACGTTATCGCTATAACCTGTTTCTTAATGTACCATTGAATAAACCAGCAATGGAGAAAGATGCTTTTCATTTAGCTTTATATAATGAGTTGTTTATTAACGGTCAAACAGATATTGGAGATAATAGAGAAGTGCAGTTATTTGACAGAAACAGAACCTATCTAGGACTAGGATATGTTATTAGTTCTAAGATTAGGGTTCAGCTAGGTTGGATGAATCAGAAATTGGCAGGTAGAGCAAAGGCACAATGGCAGTTTAGTCTTCATCATAAATTCTAGGAGCGAAATGATAACAGCGTCCTATCACAAATACAATCTTGATTTCAAGCGCCCAAGTGGTACTTCCAGAGGAGTGCTAACAACTAAGGAAACGTGGTTTGTTATTATCGAAAATGATGGTAGAAGAGGTGTTGGCGAATGTGGTCTCTTAAGAGGATTAAGCATTGATGATAGACCTGATTATGAAAAAAAACTTAAATGGGTTTGTACAAACATACAAATAGGCATTGAAGATTTATTAAGTAAACTTGTCGAATTTCCTAGCATCCAATTCGGACTAGAAATGGCATTCAAATCTCTTGAAAGAACTGATGCATTTGAATTGTTCCCATCAAATTTTACTCAAGGAACAGATTCGATCCCCATCAATGGCCTCATTTGGATGGGAGATAAGAGGTTTATGAAAACTCAAATTATTGAAAAAATTGAGGCAGGCTTTAATTGTATAAAACTGAAAATTGGAGCTATTGATTTCTTAACAGAATTAGAACTTCTCGATGCTATTAGGAAAGAATTCTCTAGAGAAACAATTGAATTGCGAGTTGATGCTAACGGTGCTTTTTCAGTATCTGATGCATTAGAAAAATTAAAACGCTTGTCGACATTCGACTTGCATTCTATCGAGCAACCTATCAAACAGGGACAATGGCAAGATATGGCACGACTATGCGAAATTACACCTCTGCCAATTGCTTTAGATGAAGAATTAATTGGCGTATTTGGTGTAACAAAAAAGAAAGAACTAATACAAACTATACGACCACAGTATATCATTTTAAAACCTAGTTTGATAGGTGGTTTTAAAGGAAGTAATGAATGGATAGATATGGCGAAGACATTAAATGTAGATTGGTGGATCACTAGTGCATTAGAAAGCAACGTAGGATTGAATGCTATAGCACAATACACGTACACAAAACAAAATAAAATGCCGCAAGGACTTGGGACTGGAGGTTTATACACTAATAATTTTCAATCGCCATTAAGAGTAAAAAATGGTACCTTGCTATACGATAATACTACTAATTGGAAATTTGATTTATAATGAATTATATACAACAAGCATTTAAAGTAAAACATGATTTTTGGAGATATTTAATAGGCTCTCTCATTGTATTTATTGCAGCTATGATAGGACAAATACCCTTTACAGGTGCAGTCTTTTTTCAGGCTGCTGAAAATAGAGAGGATATAACGAAAATGACAGCAGATAGGATGATGCAAATCCTAGAACCTAACATGAATTTGTTTTTAATGCTTATATCTTTTGTTTTCGCCATGCTAGCGCTTTATTTCGTTGTTAAGCTTCTGCATAAGCAAACGATGACGTCTTTAACGACTACTAGAAAAAAAATTGACTGGAAGCGTATTTGGTTCGCTTTCATATTTTGGGGAATTATATCCTCAGGATTAGTGCTTTTGGATTATTATTTCGCGCCTGAAGATTATGTCTATAATTTTGAATGGCAACGATTTGCTGTTTTAGCAGTTATTGCTATTGTATTAGTTCCAATCCAAACGAGTGTTGAAGAATACATTTTTCGTGGCTATTTAATGCAAGGATTTGGGACTGCTACTAAGGATTATTTATTTCCAATTGGTTTTATTTTTTCGTTGATTGGAATTCCTCTGTTTTTTTATCTTCAATCAATATTTGAGTTGGGCCTTTTATATTCTGTAGGTTTATTGTTAGCATTAATAATAGCATTTACAGTTATTTTTTTCATTTTAAAATCCAGTAAAGCGTTATCTTCTGAAGGATATAAAAATCTTTATTTAGGAATGAAGAAAAGGTGGGTTCCACTTCTTATTACATCCCTAATATTTGGCGGGTTACATATTGCAAATCCAGAAGTCGATAAACTCGGCAATTTGATAATGATTTACTACATAGGTACAGGCTTGTTTTTAGGAATTATCACCCTTATGGATGAAGGCCTTGAACTTGCATTAGGATTTCATGCAGCTAATAATTTATTTACTGCGTTATTGGTCACAGCAGACTGGACCGCTTTTCAAACACATTCTATATTAAAAGATGTAGCGGAGCCAGAATTAGGATTCATCGATTTAGCATTACCAGTATTCATCATATTCCCGATATTACTTTTTATTTTTGCTAAGAAATATAAATGGACCAATTGGAAGGATAAGTTATTTGGTACTATTGAAGAGCTACCAGCTGAAGATTACCAAGTCATAGGAGAAGACCTTGATTCCTCACTATAAAAAAATACATAACAAGTTCCGATATAACGGAATAGCATATGGTCGTAAAGACCTGAAGGAAGTTGCCTATAGTTTTGTAAAAGAAGGGGATTCTTTTGAAAAAAGTATAGGTGACTTTTTGTTGATATGGCTTGATGCTAATGACTATGTATTAGTAAAAACTTCTGGTACTACAGGAGCCCCAAAAACTATCACTCTTAAAAAGCAATCTATGGTTAATTCTGTCATTGCTACAGGTGATTATTTTGACTTAAAGCCTGGACAATCTGCATTGCTTTGTCTATCCTCAGAATTTATTGCTGGAAAAATGATGCTTGTTAGAGCTATGGTTCTTGGTCTTCAATTGGATAGCGTTGCCCCTTCTTCAAGTCCTTTGTATGGCATAAAAAAAGCTTATGATTTCTCAGCAATGGTACCTCTTCAGGTTCAAAATTCTATGAGTCAATTGCACCAGATACAAAAATTGATTATTGGAGGAGCTCAGGTTTCAAATAGTCTTATTGAAAAGCTACAAGAAAAAGAGACGAAGGCATTCGCCACATATGGTATGACCGAAACCATCACACATATTGCAGCAAAACCACTTAATCATATAAGGCGTGTCACCTTGAGCGAAGTCGAAAGGTCATTATTTAAGTTATTTCCCAAAATATCAGTATCTCAAGACAAACGCAATTGCCTAATTATTGAAGCACCACATTTATTTGATGGAAAAGTCGTAACCAATGATATAGTAAAGCTTCATTCTGATTCGGAATTTGAACTCCTTGGACGTTATGATAATGTGATTAATTCGGGAGGGATTAAGCTGTTTCCTGAACAGATAGAAGCAAAGCTTTCAAAAGTCATTCAAAATCGATTTTTTATCGCATCTGAGGCAGATGATCTATTAGGCGAAAGAGTTGTATTGATTATGGAGTCTGAAAGCTCCTTATCAAATATCACTTTTGATAGTTTAGACAGTTACGAAACACCCAAAGCAGTTTACGCCGTACCAGTATTTGTTGAAACAAGCACTGGTAAAATCAATAGAAAAAAATCGTTAGAGTTGGCTATTAGTTTAAGTTAACTCATTCAAATAACCCCTTCACTCATTCTCGCTTTTATAAAATTGAATTGGATTTTAAGTTTACTGTGAATTTAAAACCATTCCAATATGAAAACATTAATGATATTCGTAACAACAATGCTGGTGGCATTGTCGTTGCAAGCGCAAGAAAATGATATCAACACCTACTCTGTAAGTTTAGGTGATTTTATAAATTTTATAGTGGATCACTATGAGTATCAGGACCCAGAAGAAGAGAATGAAGCGAATAAAAATATCGTTTTTCTAATCCAAGTTGCAAACACCGATATATCTGCTGAAGATATGATCATTCTTAAACAGGGATTCAAGTTATTATCAGAACGTTTAAATGATTATAATTCGATTTCGATACTAACCTATTTTGGTTATAATGGTATTGCAATGGATTTTGTAGCACCTTCAGAATTGGACGATATTTATGATACTCTTAGTGATTTGAAATCTAGCATAGATGAGTTTCATAATGATGGGATTGAATTAGCCTATAAATACGTTAATGAGAATTATGTTGAAGACGCAGAAAGCTCAATAGTTATAGTAAGAAACCCTAAAACAATAAACCTAGATCTTGCCGTATTATCAAAGACCGAAATAAAAAAATTGAAACGAAAGAAAAAGAAGAAAGAAATAATGAAAGTGGCAGTAAGTCTATTACCAGAAATCATTGCCATATTAAAAAATTAATTCAAACCGTGATTGATTAGTTAATTGCAATAATAGTTTGCAATACGGTTTGCTTAAAAAGGAACGTCCCGATAATTATCGGGATTGCGTTCCTTTTTTTGTATTTTTGAAATCGATAAATATTTATGATGAATTACTTTAAGCACATACTAATAATACTATCTGTAACCCTGTTTCACCAAACAACATTTGCGCAAAATGCGGAAGGTCAACTTCGTGGTTCAAGAGGATATATTCCTAACCCTAGCGCAAGACCATCAGCTTATGCCGAAAGAACGAATAATGCAGTGTCTCTAGTTGAACAGCAGATGCCTGTATATATTGAAAACTTGAAGTTAGATGCATTTAAGGCCGAAATAGTAAAATCAAATCTTTTTGAGTATCATAATAAAAAGGAAAATTTAAGAGTAGATTATGGCGTTGGTTTTTCTGAAAAACAAGATGCTTATATAAAATTGGAAGAGGAGCTGCATATCAACTTACAATCCATTTTAACACCTAAAGAATTGGTGGAATTCAAGAAAGTTCAATTCATGAGTCCCAAGGAAGAGAAAAAGGCAAGACGTAAAAAGAAGAAAAGGAAGAAAAAAAATAAAAAGACTGATAAAAATGAAAAAGGAACGCATTGAAAAGCGTTCCTTTTTTTATTACTTTTAAGTCAAATGTTGGCCTATGAAAAAATTACTCATACTATTAGCTTTCTTCATAACAGATAGTGCAACATCTCAGATACTACCATTGAAAGATAGAGCTGCTACTATAGATAATATCTTAAAAGATAAGTTCGACAATTTGCTTCCGAAGCTTATGGATCGGACAGATATAGATATGTGGGTTATAATATCTAGAGAGTATAATGAGGATCCAGTGCTAAAAACGATGCTACCTTCATTATGGTTAAACGCGAGAAGAAGAACCATATTAGTTTTTTTTAATAACAAAGAAAAAGGATTCTTTGAAAAATTTGCTGTGGCGCGCTATAATGTTGGAGAGAATATTAATTCTGCTTGGGACAAAGAAAAAGAACCCAGCCAATGGAATGCCTTATTTAAAATAATAAAGGAACGAAACCCAAAAAAAATTGGGTTAAATATGTCTGAACATTTTGGGATCGCTGATGGATTGGTAAAGACAGATTACGATTGGTTTACAAAAGATTTGCCCGAAGATTATAAATCCAGAATTGTGTCTGCAGAAAAATTGGCCATAAGTTGGATAGAGACTCGCACAGAAACTGAAATGGCATTATTTAAAAATCTTACTCAGTTAACGCATGACATTATTGCTGAAGCTTTTTCAAGTAAAGTCATTGTGCCAGGCAAAACCACTACTGAAGATGTCGTTTGGTACATGAGGCAAAAGGTTAATGATCTGGGCCTGAAAACATGGTTTCATCCTACCGTTGATATACAAAGAAACAGTGAAGAATTAGGAAGTCATATTACTTCTTTTTCTAAGGGAGAATCAACCAATGTCATACAAAAAGGAGATTTATTGCACTGTGATTTCGGAATTACCTACCTCAGATTAAATACAGACTGCCAACAGCATGCTTATGTGCTTAAAGATGGAGAAGAAGAGGTGCCATTGTTTCTAGATCATGCCTTAAAAAAAGGCAATAGGTTACAAGATATTTTGACAAGTAATTTTAAAGTTGGTAGAACAGGCAATGATATTCTGCTAAAATCTTTAAAAGAAGCAAAGACGGAAGGTTTGAAGCCTTCAATTTATACGCATCCTCTTGGGCTTTATGGACATTCATCTGGATCAACCATTGGCATGTGGGACTCTCAAGGTGGCGTACCGTTTAACGGGGATTATCCAATGTTTGAAAATACGGCTTACGCTATTGAATTGAATACCACAGTACACATACCAGAATGGAATCGAGATATTCGCATTATGCTTGAAGAACCTGGTTTTTTTGGCGAATACGGATTTAGGTATATAGATAATAGACAAGAATATATTATACCAATAGCTACAAATGAGTAAATAATAATATTTTAAAAATCGAAAAATGAAAAAATTAATCACCTTCATTGTGTTTTTAAGCTTATTAGGCATTAACGATCTTGTTGCTCAATCTGACGTGACCATATATTGGGATGCCTCTTATTCAATGAAAGATAGGAATATAGACAGGGAGTTTAATTACCTGAATAACTATTTCAAAAAATATAAAAATGCAAAAACACATCTGGTAGTTTTTAGCAACGATATCATCCTAGAAGAAAATTTTGATATTAAAGAAGGAAATTGGAATAACTTAAGAAATGAACTTCAAAGTACGGTATATGATGGAGCTACTTATTATTCAACCTTATTTAAGCATGATTCTAATTCTTTCATCATTTTTACCGATGGTATCGAAAACCTTGATAAACTAGAACCTCCAATTAATAAACCAATAACTATTGTCTCAACAATATCAAATCAAAATGCAGCAAAACTTAAAAGAATTGCTGATGCTTCTAAAGGGAGTTATGTGGTCCTTGATAAAGATTTTGATATCCCTAAAAAAAATAGCCAATCTGTATCTTTTGACACTGCTGAGGATGGTCTGATTACTGGTATTGTAACTAGTGGAGGAGAGGCTTTGCCATTGGCAAATATTGTCAATAAACGAACTAGTAAATCTGCTACCAGTACCGTAGATGGGCAGTATAGTATCGAAGCAGAAAGAGGTGATATATTGGTCTTTACTTTTCTTGGTAAAAAAACCGTTAATGTGAAAGTTCTTACGAATCAAATGAACATACGTATGATAGATATCAACCAGGTCTTAGACGAGGTTGTAGTAAAAGCAGAAGTAGATACTGAAGAATTAGTAAATACGGGAAATACAACAATCGACAAGAAACGATTAGGATATGACGTAAAGACGATTAATAAAGATGATATTTCAGCAATAGATACAGATGTTATCGGTGCTGTAAAAGGGCAATTTGCAAATTTACAAATTGCCAATGATGTCTATAATAAAGTAGATTTAAGTCAATTTACCGGCAGAGGCAGGAATATGAGTATACTGTTAAATCAGTATGGTTTAATTGTGGTAGACGGCGTACCACAAGAACAATCAAATTCTGGAGCAGGAAGTCAGTTTGGAAGCAGAACAGCAGGATCCATAGATCCAGAAATGATAGAAAGTATTACATATTTAAAAGGCTTGGCAGCAACTAATAAATATGGAACTTTAGGTAGAAATGGCGTTCTTTTGATCACTACTAAAAACGCACTTTCTGGTAAAGACAAGAGGAAGAAAGATATAGTGCTTGGCACTACTGCTACGTATTCTGATAGTGCAGAACTTATGGAAAAGCTACCAGAGACAAATTATATGAAGGCACTTCAAAAAGCTAAATCGGTAGATGAAGCTTTCAAGATATATCTCATGCAAAGAGAAAAGCATGGGACTAAAGCTGAATATTTTATTGATAGTTATGACTATTTTAAAGGATGGAATAATAACTATATGTCAAATAGGATTTTGTCCAATATTTATGAATCGTTTTTTGATACTGCCGAAATATTAAGAGCATTGGCTTTTAAGCAAACTAATAGCAAAGCTTTTGAAGAGGCTTTGTTTACTTATAAAAGAATACTAAAATTAAAACCAAATCAAGCACAATCATATACAGATGTGGCTAGAGCTGAGATAATGAATGGCCATTTTCAAGAAGCACTTAAGATATATGATAGAATAGATAAAATGAGAAACATAGGTAAATCTAATTTTACTGGAATTGAAAAAACCGTTAATAATGACTTTAAGAACCTTATAAGTTTGCATAAAAAAGATTTGAATACCGCAGGTGTCAATCCTAAATTCTTGAAAACGGTAAAACATAAAGCACGCATTATTTTTGAATGGAACAATCCAGATACCGAATTTGATTTACAAATAGTCAACCCTCAAAAACGTTTCTTTACATGGGAACATACGAAATCAAAATCTGCACAACGAATAGCAGAAGAAAAACAGCAAGGATACGGACTGGAAGAGTTTTACCTCACGTCTTCAGATGTTGGAGAATGGTTGTTTAATATTAAATATTTGGGTTCCGGAAAGTCTACAGATATACCTTCTTTTTTAAGAGTCACTATTTATAAAGATTTCGGGTATCCAAATCAGACCATGGAAACCTTAGTCATTAGATTGACCAAGAAAGGAAAATTACAGACAGCTGTTAAACTAAAAATTAATTAATTTTTTGCAGTATTTGTATTTATCTGATTAATATAGAATGAGTTGTATTTTTTTTGTAAATTTAGATACTGCTAGCATTTTTTTGGTAGAATTTCCCCTTTAACTTTAATGTAAAATTGAAGTTATGATAAACTGGATTCGTAAAGGTGCTAATCCCATAATTCTACTATGGGTTTTCATCACCATCGTTATTATTATTTGTAATTCTTTTTTTAGAATTAATGACTACGTTAGTTTTCCACAACATGGACATTTTGAGGATTTTGATGCTGTAACACAATTCATAAAGGATAGCAGTAAGGTTTTTTTGTATAGACTATACTTTGTCTTAGATTTTGTTTGGGCTTTTTTATTGTTATCTATTATTGGTTTTTTAATACGAGAAATGGATGCTAAATCCATTTCTTTTGGAAAAAATCGTAGATTATCTCTTTTTCAGATCTATGCAATTTGTGCTGTTTTGGCATTCATTTTTGATGTGATTGAAGGGGTATGCTATCTTTTTTATTTAGGGAAATACCTCAAGATCATTGTTTCAATTAAAGTGATTTTTTACATATTGTGTTTTGCTTTTTTTCTGTATTGGGCGCTTAAAAAATATGTTTTTTCTGATTTTAAATCCCTGTTTAGGTTTGTTATTACATCTGGACTTAGTTTGGTTTTTATAGTGTTGATTTACGCTTTGTTAACTGCTATGCCTCAAGGAGGAACGCTAATAGTCCATTTATTTTACAGCCCTCTTAATATCATCTTCTTTTTCTTCTTACTTACATTCTTAGCAATCATGATATCTCATTATCCAGTATATGTAGATATTTGGCTAAATGGAGACAATAAAAGTGTTGAACTCAAAATGGCGAAACATGGGATTCGTTTTTTAGGTTTCGGGATTATTTATTACAATACACTGAAAACTAAAAAGGCAAGGAAACATGGCTTTAATAATAAGAGAGTAAATGCTTTAAGGCGAAGTTTGGGCGTGTTTCTTTATGTGGCAGTTTTTAATATTTTTTTAAGAGTAGCCTCCCAGTTCTTCGAGATAGATTTTAATATTAATGGACTAACGGCATTGATATTAGTTATTACGCTGGTAATCTATAACAATATGGGAGAGGAATATATACGCTGGAAAAGTGTCATTCAGGATGATGATATTGACATTGAGCAAAAGCGACTGGTTGTTCTTAAAATTGTAAAATATGTTGGTGGATTTCCTCGATATTTTATTTTTAGTACAACGCTAGTATTCATAACAGCATTAATATCTTTCTTTTCTCAATGGAGTCGTATATCTTTATGTTTATTGGTGGTGACTTTGGCATTCCAAATGTTCTTGTATACTTATTTTAAAATTTGCCGTACCTACTTTAAGTATATTTTTTATTCGGATAAGTTAAAAGCTTTCAATCCAGAGATGTTCAACCCGGATACGGAAGCTCTTTTTAAGCAATATAACCCTAAACCAAATCGTGGTAAATCCTGGTATTTTAGACAATATGGAAAATTAAGTGATAATGTGCAGTATTTGAAATTAATGCAGTTTAGTGGTTATGTAGCGTTGTTCGTGGTAATCTTGGCAAATGCTATCTTCGATTTTGCCAGCTACTTGAATCCCTTAAACATTATTCTATTATACATTGTACTAATATATTCTATCATTATCATAACGTTTAAGCATGTACTCTACTATCATCGCAATAAAGTAGATACGTCATCAATATATCAGGAATTCTTTAGTTATGGCATTCCAATTTTCACGGTCATGTTTGGGATATGGCTTGGATATAATCTATCGATTAAAAATGATTTGCACGAGCTTAAATTGGTTGAAAAAAAAGAAACACCTCTCAAGCAATCTGCCTTCCTAAGATCTATGACCAATGGTAATGGGCAATCTAAGAAGAATAACTATTTTTTTGTCGGTTCTTATGGAGGTGGATTGAAAGCCAACCTTTGGAATTTACTGATCTTTAATGAGCTTGAAAAGAATAACGAGAAGGCTTTCTTAAGTCGAACTATTGCCATGTCTGGAGTATCTGGCGGAGCTGTTGGGATAGGTAATTTTGCCGCCTTGACTTATGAGAACAAAGCTCAGAAAGAAGTAGATTCTTTAATTTTTGAGATTGGGAACTCTAATGTACTATCCAATGAGTTGGTATATTTGTTAGGTAAGGACTTGGTGAGGGAACACTTGCCTTATTTTAGCTATCAAGGAACAGATAGGTCATATAAAAGTATGGAGCATCATGCTAAACTTACGGGCATGAAAGAGCGCTATAATACCTTGAGTTATACCGATTATTGGTTGCAGATGTATCGTGCTCGCAAAGGAAAATTTCCAGCATTGATAATGAATACAACTTCTACAAGTGGAAAACAAGGTGTAGCGTCTACGGTTACCTTTTCTGAAAACACGTTCCCTGCTGCAGATGATATATTGGATTTTAATGGCAATCTTTCATCAAAAACGCTGACGTATTTTGGAGCAGTATCTACAACAAATCGTTTTCCATTGTTTAGCCCTACAGCTAAGATAGTTTCTAAAGGGAGTTATTTAGATGGCGGTTATTTTGAGAATTCAGGTATGTTGAGTGTATTAGAGCTTTATGATGCTATTGCAGGAGATCGTTCTAAGCCTTATAACAGGCAGATCAATCCTGTTTTTATAAATATCATTAATTCTGAGGACTATTATATTGCCAAAAAGGTTTTAAACGATTGGAATTTTAAAAAGAGAAGCCTAAGTGAGGCTGGAGAGATCTCCTCCATTCTTGAGACTGTAGTATCAATCGATAAATTACCACGTTATGTGTATGATAAGATCCAGAAGAGAGGATTTATAATTGAACCAATTATGATGCCTCATAAAATAACGTATGCAAAAGTCAAAGCTGTATTAGGTGCAGATGTTGATGACCCAATAAGGTTGATGAAATTTATTAAACAGCATAACGATACAATCAATAGTGTGTTAAAGGTTTATGAACCATATGATTATAAGAAATGGGGTGTTGTTCAGCCACCACTAGCGCGTGTCTTGAGTGAGCCATCAGTACGTTATCAGGAAGCCATGGTAAAAAATCACCCATATATTCTGGAAACGATACAACGCATCAATGAGTATGTAAAGTCTGATGAGATATTAGATATTAACGTACAAGAAAACCTAAAACAACGACCTAAAAGAGACTATTTGAAAAAAGGTGAACTGAGAAAAATAGATTCGAAAAAACCCAATTCAAAAATTAAACTTGAATAATACCCATATTAAATGTTTTCTCTATAGGAGCGTGATTAGCTGCTTCAATACCTATGCTTATCCATTTACGCGTGTCTAAGGGATCTATAATGCCATCTGTCCATATCCGAGATGCTGCGTAATAAGGAGAAACTTGTCGATCATACCTATCTTTTATTTTATTGAAAAGTTCAGTTTCTTTTTCTTTGGTGATTTTCTCTCCTTGTTTTTCTAAGGAAGCTTTTTCAATTTGCAATAAAACTTTTGCTGCAGAATTGCCACTCATTACGGCTAATTCTGCACTTGGCCAAGCTGCAATTAATCTTGGGTCATAAGCTTTTCCACACATAGCGTAGTTGCCGGCGCCATAAGAATTTCCAATGATAATAGTGAATTTTGGTACCACAGAATTACTTACAGCATTCACCATTTTTGCTCCATCCTTTATAATGCCACCATGCTCACTTTTACTTCCAACCATAAAGCCTGTGACATCTTGTAAGAATACTAAAGGGATTTTCTTTTGATTACAATTGGCAATGAATCGTGTAGCTTTATCTGCTGAATCAGAATAAATAACACCTCCAAACTGCATTTCGCTTGGCTTGGTCTTTGCTTTAGTGGTTTTTACAAGTTTTCTTTGATTCGCAACAATACCTATAGACCAGCCATCAATTCGAGCATATCCAGTAAGTATGGTTTGTCCATAACCTTGTTTGTATTCTTCAAATTCGGAGCCATCTACCAAGCGCTTGATGATGTCTCTCATATCATATTGATCGGCTCTAGACTTTGGAATGATACCATAAATATCTTCTTGCTTCTCTTTTGGCTTTTTTGATATAATCCTATTGAAGCCAGCTTTGTCATAATCTCCAATTTTATCAATAATACTTTTGATTTTGTCTAAAGCGTCTTTATCATCTTTAGCTTTGTAATCTGTAACGCCAGAAACTTCACAATGTGTCGTAGCACCTCCAAGGGTTTCATTATCTATAGACTCTCCAATAGCAGCTTTCACTAAATAACTTCCAGCAAGGAAAATGCTTCCCGTTTTATCTACAATAAGAGCTTCATCACTCATTATAGGAAGATACGCACCACCAGCAACACAGCTTCCCATAACGGCAGCTATTTGCGTGATACCCATACTACTCATAATGGCATTGTTTCTAAAAATACGACCAAAATGCTCCTTATCAGGAAAAATTTCATCTTGCATCGGTAAATAAACACCAGCACTATCAACTAAATAAATGATTGGTAACTTGTTTTCAATAGATATTTCTTGAGCACGTAAATTTTTCTTTCCAGTGATTGGAAACCAAGCACCAGCTTTAACGGTGGCATCATTGGCAACCACAATACACAACCTGCCTTTGACGTACCCAATTTTAATGATAACACCAGCAGATGGACATCCACCATGTTCTTCATACATATCTTCTCCTGCAAAAGCTGCAATTTCAATCGAAGCTTTTTTGTCTAAAAGGTAATCTATACGCTCTCTGGCTGTTAACTTGCCTTTGGAATGATGCTTTTCTATGCGTTTTTCACCTCCACCAAGTTTTACTTTTGCATATTTTTTCTTTAACTCTGACAGTAAAAGTTTGTTATGATCTTCGTTTTTATTGAAGTTGATATCCATGCATATTTGGTTTGTGGCTAAAGTACAAAAGAAGCTATTGAAACGAAAATGAGGCTAATGAAACTTAAATGAATACTATAGGATTTTTCTGAATTCGCCTTACAATACCACGTCATTCATCGAATTTTCGTTTAATACTGCCAATAGCGGCATTAGATTTAATATATTTAAGTACCAAAATCTTTAATACCTACTTATCATGACTACGTTTAAAACAAAGTTACTCGTACTCTTTTTTATTGTCAGTAATTCAATATTCGTTTTCTCTCAACAAGAAGAAATACTACCAAAAGGGCTTACGCAATCCGAGAAAGAATTAGTATCTCAATTCCAGTTCAGGAATTCAAGAAGAACCTCACCACCAACGGGTCCAGTTAGGACATCTGCAGAATGGGAAGAAGTTGAATATCTTGTTGTAAGATGGACATCTAGTTTTCAAAATATTCTTAGACAGATAGTTGAAGTAGGTGTTGCTGAGTGTAAAGTTTTGATAGTCACTCAAAACCAATCAAGTGTGTCTTCATATCTTACTTCAAACGGAATAAGCTTAACAAATATCACGTTTATAAATACAGCTTCAAATAGCATTTGGATTAGAGATTATGCAGCCAACACTATCTACTCAAATGATGTGGGGCAAAGATCTCTTGTAGATTGGATCTATAACCGACCAAGACCATATGACGATGTGGTGCCTGCTGCACATGCAAGCACAACAGGAATACCTTTATACATAACAGACTCTGGTACCAATGACATGGTGAATACTGGAGGAAATTTCATGTCTGATGGCTTAGGTAATGCATTTGCCTCTGAGTTGGTTCTAGAAGAAAATGAAGCAGGAAACCCTTATGGCGTATCTGCAAAAACGGAATTGCAGATAGACAATATCATGTATAATTACATGGGAATTGATAATTATATAAAAATGCCAACATTAACATATGACGCTATTCATCATATTGATATGCATATGAAATTACTGGATGAAGAAACCTTATTGGTAAGTAAATATCCTAATGGTGTTGCAGATGGCCCTGAAATTGAAGCTAATATACAATATGTACTAGATAATTTTCAATCTCCGTTCGGGACACCTTATAATGTGAAATGGATTGATGCTCCACCTAGTTCTTCAGGTAGCTATCCAGATACCGGTGGATATTATAGAACGTTCAGCAATTCGTTGATCGTTAACAAATCGATTATAGTTCCAACGTATAGAGCATCTGTTGATGCAGCTGCTTTGGCATACTATCAGGAGTTAATGCCTGGATACAATATTGTTGGAATAGATGTAGATGACTCAGGAGAGAATTTAATCTCTCAAGTTGGAGCAATTCACTGTATAACACATACCATTGGAGTCAGCGATCCATTATGGATGGTACACCAACCTGTTGAGCAAGTAAATTCTGGGTCGATCATTACAATAGATGCCATGTTGAAGCACAATTCTGGAATCAATAGCGCAAAGGTATTTTGGAGAGCTGAAGGAACCTCAACGTGGAATGAAACAGCAATGTCTTACGTAAGTGGTGATGATTGGACTGCTAATCTACCAGTTGCTGCGAGTGCTAACAATATGGATTACTATATCTGGGCAGAAGCCACTTCTGGAAAGACACTCACAAGGCCTATTGTGGCACCTCAAGGTTACTGGAAAACTGAAACACAAACACTATCTTCTGATGAATGGGCAAATAATAGTATCTCTGCACCATATCCAAATCCAGCAATAGATAAAGTATCTTTTAATCTTAATAATGTAAGCGGATCCATAAACATATCCATTCATAACTTGCTAGGTCAAAAATTGTACAATAATAGAGTAGATAACGGTAATGGCATTATCACTCTTAATTTAAAAGAAGATTGGCAAGGAATACTTTTAGTGTCTTTTGAAGGAGATTTTGGACGAGTAGATAAGAAAATCATAAAACAATAATCTTACTTTTAGGATAAAACTAAAAACCCTTTTAATGAGCGAAAGGGTTTTTTTATGATTAAATGTATTACATGGAAATAGTTTCCTTGGAAAATAAATATATTCTTCTTATATTTGCTCATAATTAAAACCAACAATAATGAAAAGAGATAAGATTATTTATTACATCGCTACAGGATTACTGACATTACTGATGCTTTATTCGGTGAGTATGTATTTTTTTAAACATGATGCCGTGTCGCAAATGTTTACCAATTTCGGGTATCCAAGTTATATTATTTATCCATACGCAGTTGCCAAACTACTGGGCTTGTTCGCCATTTGGAATCCTAACTTCAAAACAATTAAAGAATGGGCTTATGCAGGGTTCTTTTTTGCATTTGTTCTAGCATTTTTTGCACATTACATGATTGGTGATGGTGAACAAATGGGAGCTTTAATTGCGTTAGTGTTGTTGACTATATCTTATATTTTCTACAAAAAATCCAGCAAATAGTATGAAACAAATAATAGCGTTTGGAGGTAGTAATAGTAAGGCCTCAATAAATAAGCAATTAGCGGCGTATACTGCTGGAAGAGTGACTAATGCACAAGTACAAGTATTGGATTTAAATGATTTTGAATTACCACTCTATGGTATTGATCTAGAGAATGAACATGGCATTCCAGATACTGCTAAGAAATTTTTAAAACTGATAAAATCTGCTGATGGTATTGTGTTATCATTAGCTGAACATAATGGAGCTTATGCGTCGGTTTTCAAGAATATTTTTGACTGGATGTCACGAATAGACAATAAATTTTGGAGTAATACACCTATGATATTAATGGCGACTTCTCCTGGAGGTAGAGGTGGAGCTACGGTTCTAGGAATTGCTAAAGGTAGTTTTCCTCATCTTGGTGGCAATATTATTGCAGATTTTTCTTTGCCCTCGTTTTACGATAATTTTTCAGAAAAGGGCGTTAAAGATGAGCAATTGTCCAAAAATCTTAACGAAGCAATTTCTATGTTTGAAAATGCATTGTAATGGGAGATATTGGCAAAGACATAAAATCAAGGTTTGCAAATGATAAGGTGAAAGCCCTGATCAATATTATATATACAGCTAATTGGCTTAATAGCAAACAAAACGAGTTCTTTAAGCCATTCGGAATCTCTCCTCAACAGTTTAATATTTTAAGAATTTTAAAAGGCGCAGGAGAGTCGCTTAAAGTACAGGTGATTAAAGAACGAATGATTGAAAGATCTCCAAACGCCACTCGATTAATGGACAAGTTATGTACTAAAGATTTGATAGAACGTATTCCATGTCCATATGATAGGAGAGTAGTACATATCGCTATAACAGAACCTGGCTTGGAATTATTAAATGATATCTCTAAGAATTTCAAGGAAGACATACTAGAAAACTTAAGCTTAAAAGAAGCAAAGCTGCTGAGTGATTTATTAGATAAAATTAGATAAGAAAGGATTGAAAAATGAAACTGAATACAATAAAGACAATAGGACGAAGTGATTTCGTTAATATGGGGCCGATTGAGTTGAGACAACCAATTCCAACGCAACAAATAGAAAACATTGACCCATTTATATTGCTTCATCATTATGGACCATATAGAATAGATGAGAAAAATAATCCGTTCGATCTTGGGCCTCATCCTCATAGAGGATTCGAACCCATCACATTTTTGATTCAAGGAGAGCAACTACATAGAGATTCTCTAGGTCACGAAAGTGTTGTAAAAGCTGGAGATGTGCAATGGACAACTGCTGGCAGAGGAATTATTCATGCAGAAGGTCCGACTAAAGAGTTTGTGAAAAAAGGAGGAACTCTTGAAGGCATTCAATTGTGGTTAAATCTTCCTGCCGAAAAAAAAATGATTCCTGCTGATTATCAACATGCAAAGAATGAAGATTTCAATGTAATATCATCTGATGATGAAAAGGTAAATATTCAAGTTATTGCAGGTGAGTTAAACGGTTTTTACGGTAGAATAAAGACACAAACAGCTGTAAATGCTTTTATGATTAATGTTGAAGAAAGTGGTGTTTATGAAATAAAGATACCGAAGGAGCACCAATCACTAATTTATCTACTTAACGGTAACGTGAGTATAAATGATGAACTTAGTTTGACTCAAGACCAGAATCAATTGATTGAATTTAATCAAGATGGTGAAGGATTTTCAATAAGAGGACACGCTAAAAGTAAGTTGTTGTTCCTGTCTGGTGAGCCTTTTAATGAAAAAATTGCAAGTTGGGGCCCTTATGTCATGAATACTCAAACAGAAATCATGGAAGCACTACGAGATTACCAAGATGGCAAAATGGGTTTTTTACCAACTTAGCAAGTTCTAATGCCTGTTTTTCTTATCAAAATAAGTAGTTAATAGTTAATACTAGGATTTTGTCGAAAAAAAACTGTTGTAACGTTTTTAGAGTTTATGTTTGAAATCTAGATAATGCCCAAATCTATGATTTTATGAAACTACAACTACTCATTACATTCATCGTGTTCTTTAATGTTTCCCTGTATGGCCAATTAACCATTACCGTACCGGCTGGAACTACACAAACCTTAAGTGCTTCAGGAACGTATTCAAATATTGAAGTGTTTGGTACGCTCAATATAGATTCTGGAGTCACTATTAATATGGTGAGTTATGGACAATTAAATATGGATGCCTCTGGAGAACTTTATATAGAAGAGAATGTAACAATCGAATTTCCATCGAGCTGCACGTCATGTAAAATCAATAATAGTGGACGTATCGAGAATTCAGGTACAATTATAGCAGGAACTATTGATAATAGACCAGGTAGTGAATTTATCATTACCACTACAGGAAACTTATATAGAAATGATGATCTAGCATTTGATGCAAGTGAGTTTTCTGGAGATTTTTTGGTGTATCAAGAAGGAACTAGTAATAATTGGGAATATAACTATTGGTCTACACCAATATATAGTAACACTCCAACTTTTGATGATTCATTTACGAACAGCACTAGGCATTATGAAATGATAAATGGAGGGATTTATGATTGGATAACACAAAACCACCTTAATTGGACAACTGTCAATGCATCTACCCAAATGACAATAGGAAAAGGTTATGCAATTAATGGTCCATGGAGCTTGACTACGGCTACACCTAGACCTGGTGATAACGCTACAACGAACCTTGACACAAGATTATTTTATGGGAAGAGAGACTATTATGGAGATTTAGCTGTAAGTGTCATAGAAAATTTCAATCTTATAGGAAACCCTTTTCCAACAGCCTTGGACATTAAATCTTTTATAGATGATAACATTGTAGATTTAAAGGAAGGTTCTGTATTCTTATGGGATGGAAACCACTTAATTTCTGGCACGAATTCTAATCTGATAACTAGTGGAATTTATGCTGGTAAATATATTCCTGATGGGTATATTTCTGTTAATACTTTGGGAAGTGTTCCGACAGATCAAAATGGAGATAGTTTAACGGAGTTGAATAAAACGCAAGGCTTTGTAATTAATGTAGAAAATGGTGTAAGTAATATAACCATTAATAGAAGCGCGAGGAGCTCGAGTAATTCCAGTTTGTTTTATCGCAATTCCAATCGTATTGATGAGGAAGATTCATCACAGCATAAACTGTTGTGGTTGGGAATGTACAATGAAAACCTAGATATTGGAGATGAAGTCTTATTCGGTTTTGTTGATGAAGGGGCAACCTTAGGTTTTGATAAATTATACGATGCAACCAAAAAATATTCAGGCGAAAATGTTTATTTAAAAATGCCCTTAGATGAAAAAAACCTTGTCATTCAAGGATACCCTTCAACATTATTACAAGAAGAGAGTGAGATTTCTGTACCCTTAAATGTCATTGTTACCCAAGATGGAGATTATACATTTAGTATCCTTCAAACTAAGAATTTTCCTGAAGGAATAGATATGTATATACGAGACACACAAGATATGAGTTTGCAGAGCCTAGAATTAGAGCCAGTATTCAATCTTTATAATAGTGAGGATAATTCTTCTAGGTTCCAACTGGTTTTTAAGCCTTCAGTTCTAGCCTCTGAAGAATTTAATGAAGATGAAAACCCCAAAGTTAGGTTTGAAGACAATAATATAGTAATAAGTAATATAGATGTATCTAAGATTGACCAGATAGCATGTTATAATATAAATGGACAAAAGGTGTTTTCAAAATCTCAGGAAGAAATCAGTAGGTATATGAGAATTGAGAATCTAACTCAAGGAACCTATATAATTGAATTGGAAGTGGCCGGAAAAAAGGTTGGAATTAAAACGTTAAAAAGATAATTAGATTAGCTTGAATCTCTGTTTGAGATTATCTAGATGCTATTATTTTTATAAATCGAAACAAACTATGTCCCGAACTTTTCCATGTTCCTGTAAAATGCTTAGGTAAAATAAAAATGTCCCCAGTATAAAAAGTTTGTGTCTCACTATTTTTTGGTGTTATTGCAACTAATCCTCCTAAAACATGAATAAGCTTTTCTTTTTTTGAATTATTGATTTCAATAACTCTTGGTCTTTCAGCCTCAACACTAATTTCCAATTCCAATCCAGAGAATACAACCTCTTTTGCTACATCACTTTCATAGAAATCAATGTTCAATCCTGAAATGATTTCCTTATCTATTTTAAAGGGATTTTTTGCAGGTGACACTTCATTTGACGCAGCTCTCTTATTTGAAATTACTGAAAGTTCTAGATGATAATCGTTACCACCAGTAATCCCCCAATGTCCTTCAAAGCCTTTTGTTCCAATAATAAAATCACCAGTTCTAAACATATATGGCAAGCCATTTTTAGGTTCTAAACGAGCTTGGCCATTCATTAAATAGACAAATTCCTCAATTGGGAAGCTGTCAAAATACTTAGTAGCAGTATTACTTGAAACCATGTACACACTTAATTCTTTTCCACGGTATATTTGACCTTGAAAGAATTTACGATTCGGTTCGTCTTTAAGGTTCACTTGTTTTAGGCCAACACCAGATAACATGGATTTATCCAGCAAGATGGGTTTTACGGTTTCTTGTCTAATGATTGAATTATTCACTAATTCTTGAAAGGTCTCTCGTAAGTTGAGTTGCTTATACGGTGACAGCTGTATCATCAGAACATACGCTAAATCTTGTTCTGGATCTATTCTAAAATAGGTGCCAACTGCGCCTCCCCATCCGTAAACACCTCTAAGCTCACCTTTTTCTTTTGCTGCAATCGAAAACCCCAATCCAAAACCAGTTTCTCTTGACAAAATTCGTAATCTCGGCGTATATTTGCGAACAGAAGAGAGGTGATCTTTAGTCATTAAATCGATGGTTCCTGGTTTTAAAATTTGATGACCATATAAAGTGCCTTTATTTAAAAGCATGCGACAAAACTTTATATAGTCATTAGTAGTTGAAACCAAGCCTCCACCAGCTCTAAAGAAACTTACATCATTCGCAAACATACTTTCTTTAGGCAACTCTGCTATCATAAGGTTGTTATTAGTACCTGCGTGATAACCCGTTGTTAACTGTTGTATTTTTTCCTTTGGAAGCTGAAAGTATGTGTTTTGCATTTTCAAAGGAATCAATACCTTTTCTTGAAGATATTCGTTTATTGGTTGTCCACTCAAAACTTCAATTAGATATCCACAAATATCAGTTGAATAGCTATACTCATAATTTGTTCCTGGTTCAAATGCTAAAGGAAGTTTGCTTATTTTTTCTATAAAGGATCTCAAATTTCTTGAGTTTCCCAAGTTTTTTTTAGCGTAAAGACTATTTAGATCATTATTTGGGCCTCTTCCATAACTAACTCCTGAACTATGACGTAATAAATCGATGATTTTTATAGAATTCTTTGCAGGAATAATTCCTTTTTGTTCATCATATACTGTCATGTTCTTAAACTCAGGAATATATAGATGCAATGGGTCATCTAATTGGAATTTACCTTGTTCATAAAGCATCATCAATCCAACAGAAGTGATGGGCTTAGTCATAGAAAAAATGCGGAAGATGCTTTGGGTATCTAATAGTTTTTCACTTTCAATATCTGCATAGCCATAGGAATCAAAATGGATGAGTTTATCTTTTCTAAGAATCGCCGTTTGAATACCTGCGAGTTTACCATCATCAACATACTTATGAAGTTCTTTTTTTAAAATGTCCAGTTTTTCACTAGAGACACCAACAGATTCTGGCATAGAAACTTTTAGATTATTTTGAGCAAATGCAAAAGTGAATGTAAACAAAAGGGATATGTAAATGACTATTTTTTTCACAAGTTATAAATTACGAATTCATACTAAATTGACTGGTTATTCATGATTTTACGGATTTAGTACATTATTTTTCACATCCTTTTCTATCAGTAAAAGATTAGGATCTAAAATGATTTTAGAAGGCTTTTCTTTTAGTTGAAATTTCATCTGATTACTTTTTGATTTTATCAAAGCGGTTTTGATGCTAATCATTTCGTTTTTATCATTATAAAACCCTATCTCCATATAATCGCTCAGGACCAATTCATTACTTTCATCACTATCCTTATATTTTGAGAATTGGAAGTCTAGAATCACCTCATAGTCATTATTTTTTGTTCTATTTATGCGAACAAATTCAATTTTTGCATCATAAAAAGTCACTGTTTCAAAGTAATCCTCGATAATATATTGAAGGGAATCAGGAGTGTTCTCCTTTATTGTTTTTACTAAATCTAATGAAGTTGGGTAAGGCGCTCCTTTATCTTTGTATTGGTTTAAAAAGCCCTTTAAAACAGTATGTAATTTGTCTTTACCCATATAATGACTTAAAGTATTAAACGACATAATACCTTTACCATAAGCCAAGTATTGCTGCCCACCTTCAACTAGCATTAATGGAGGCTCTATACCTGGTTCACGCACTCTTCCGTTAAGATAACGATGACGTTGCATTTTTAAGAATTGCAATGCTTTTTCTCTTCCAAATTGGGCTTCATAAATATTTAGTGAAATGTATTCTGTGATGCTTTCACTTAGCATAATGGCGCCAAAGGCATCTGCTGGAACGACTTGATTTGCCCACCATTGATGTGTTAACTCGTGTGCCATTGTATAGAACGAAATATCTATTGTTTCGTCCGTTGTATTTGCGATAAAACGCATTTCTGAAGTCGGAATGCTGTTAGCCATTACCGAAGCATAAGTACCTTCTGTAATGGGAAACTCAATGATTCGAGCTTCTGTAAATTGATAAGGACCGAAATGCTTGATATTATATTCCAATGCAGCTTTCAATCCTTCTTTCATTTTTGAAAGGTTCTGGACATGATTTTTATGATGATATATTTCTATATCAATGTCTTTATAAATTTCCTTTTTAATTTCATACGCGCCAGAACTAAAGCTTAATGAGTTCTTGATCTTTGAATCGGTTTCATATTTAAAATAGTTCCTGTCATTCTCTGTCCATTTCTTTTTTAAATATCCTGGTGCTATGGCAGTTTGGTCATTAGAAGTACTAATTACTGTTTTTAGACTTATAGCATCAGAATCTTGCGAATAATAATGTGTGTTTTGAGCAGCACTATCACTTGGATGTTTCTGATTTGAGTTTAAAAAATAACCAATTCTTGGTAAGATGTCATTTTTGAAGATTGTTCCATTATTCAATGTATTGGAGTTGTTTTCAAAAAGTGTATTCGATTTATTTTTTAAAGTAAAACTCAATCTTATACTATCATTTGTCTCTAGGCTTTCATTTAGTTTTAAAACTGAAAATTTCACATAAGTGTCCTCGTCTACAATATTCGCTTTCCTATCAATGGTGAACTCTGTAATTTCATCAAAACCTGTTTTAACTAATATGGTGTCTATAGATTTTGAAGATTTGTTAACTAAAATATAGCTGCCATTTACAGATAAGCCATTCGATTTCGGAAAGATTTCTATGTTTAGATCCATATCAGTGATCTTAGGCTGATTTTTAATTTTAGAATATTTTGCAAAATCTTTTTCGAATTGATTAAAGGCGTTACTTCTTTCTTTCGATGATAGTTCTTCGCTTTTGTTTTCTTCTTTATAAATTGTAAAACCTAAAACAATGAGCACTATGAAGGAAAGACTAGCTGCAATTTTCGCGTTTTTAAAAAATCGTGATCTCGCAGAAGAAATACGCTTTTTGAATGATTCTGTGACACCTCGATTCCATAGTAAATAAGTAATTATTAGTAGTATAATACCAAAAACAAACCAATAGCTTTTTACTAAAAAATATGGTTGTAGTAGATTGCCGTACACATTTAAATCTGAATATTGCATAGGTTCAGAAAAATTGAATAATAGCAATCGTGTATTAATGCCAATTTCTTTTAAGCCAGAAATACCGAGCCAGCCTATTATTAAGGTAAAGATGCCTAAATACGTGTTTTTTAGTAATGAGTGAACAAAAACAGAGGCAAATGCCCATATGATCAATCCAACAAATTGTACAGCGAACAAATGAAATAGGTACAACCCAATTTCAAAATGGTAATAGTTGTTATAAACTTGAATGATTATTCCTGCTAGCATCATAGTCAGCAACAATAGGGCTTGCATTTTTATAATGGCAATGACTTTAGAAGCTAATAGAGAAAAATTGCTTATCTGAGATGCGTCAACAAGTTGATTCATATTTGATGTACTATCCTTATGTACCAACATGCCACTATATATAAAAGTGAGCAGCATAATAACTGTTATAAAGAAAAGGGCAGGGATCGTTAAAATAATATTTGTGACGGGTAAAATGTTCATCTCACTATTATTAGTGACTTTTCCAACAGCAAAAAGTACGGTCAGAATGCCAAAAGCAACTATGATGTAGAACATCCAATTTTTTACAATGCTTTTAAGTTCCATGTTGGACATGGACCAAGCATTTTTGAATTGTTGCATATCTGAAAAATTGAAAGTCACTACAGGTAATTTCATATCTGAAAGGCGTTTAGCTTCATATTTAGTAGAACGCTGACCTTTTTGTTTTGAAAAGAATGTTGCAATTGGATGTTCTGTAAATGTGAATGACTTGTTGGCAAGACTGAAGATTAAGGTTGAAATTGTCAACCAAAACAATCTATTGTAAAGTACTGTACCAAAAACAGGTATTAGTTTTGTGTTTTTATCAATAAGCGTCCAGTATTGGGTTTCGTACATAACAGCATTTTGTGCAAAAGGATCTAATAATGCTATAAGAAAACCACTGAAAACATTTTCGGTAATATTTTGGAGAAAGAATAAAACAATGATAACTATAAAACCAGCATAAATATTTCTCGAATACGTGACAACAGAGAAAACAATGGCGCCGTAGAAGAGTAAATTTGGCAATACAAATACTAATAGTGCTTGCAGATATCCTTTAAAGTTGAAAACACCAATTTTGCTTTCATGTAAACCAGGTATATGTTCTGCAATCATGATGACTAGGCCAACTACTAGCGCTATGGTGAAAACCAATGTTAACGCGCTTAAAAACTTCCCATACAAATAAGCTTGTTTTTTAATCGGGAAACTATACAAAATACTATGCGTACTGTTTTTGTAATCCTTATAAATGGTCGCTCCGATTATTGCTGGCAACAAAAACAACATAAATTTATTAAAATACTGAAGCATATAATTCAGCTCAAAAGGAGAATTGACTAATCTTTCAATGCCATTATTTGTCGACGGAAGAGAATCAAATAAACCAGCAGTACCAACAATAGCTATGAATGCGATAGACGCAAATACTATTGCATATAGGTAAAACGCTGGTTTTTTTAACCAATATTTCAATTCGTAAGTATATATATGTTTAAACATGATTCATGATTGTTTGCTATGAATTTTTAAGTGCAATAAAGTATACATCTTCCAAATTTGGTGTAGCCATTTCAAATTGTATCGAGGGTTTTTCATCAGAATACACTCTAATGTTTAATGAATTGTTTTCATTATAGCTAGAAGACAAGACCAAATGCTTTTCTTCCATTGTTTTTAAGTATTGTTTTTTAATAGTGGTAGTCCATATGTTATTTTTAATTGTTTTTGTGGCTTCAGATGGAATGGTTTTTTGAAGAATTCGTCCATTGTTCATAATCGCCATGTCTGTGCATAATTCTTTTACATCTTCAACGATATGAGTAGAGAGGATGACGGTGTTTTCAGAGCCTATTTCCCGAAGTACATTCAAAAAGCGATGTCGTTCTGCTGGGTCCAAGCCAGCTGTTGGTTCATCTACAATAATTAATTTCGGATTATTCAACAGTAATTGCGCAATTCCAAAACGTTGCTTCATTCCTCCAGAATAGCCACTCACATGTTTCTTTCTAATATCATATAGATTTGTGAGCTCAAGAACATGCTGTACAATGACGTTTCTGTCTTTTTTTGAAGCAATGCCTTTTAAAATGGCAAAATAATCTAATAGATGTTCAGCCGACACTTTTTGGTATACACCAAAAGATTGAGGTAAATATCCTAAGACTTTACGTAAACTCATGGGGTCTTTTAAAACATCTATATCTTGAAATTGAATGCTTCCAAAATCCGGAGCTTGAAGAGTTGCTATAGTGCGCATTAAAGACGATTTCCCTGCGCCATTGGGACCAAGTAGACCAAACATGCCCTTGTCAATGTTTATATCAAGGTTATCAATGGCTTTTGTGCCATTATTGTATGTCTTCGCGAGATTGTTAATGGATAGATTCATGTGTTAGTGTTTTGGCAATGATTTTAAAGAGGTTCTACAGAAATTCGATTTAAGAGCATTTATCTCTTCTAACTCCTTTTCTGTGATGTAATTCTTCATATCTAGTAGCAATTCCTTGCCTAATAAGGTGTCAAGATCTAATTGGCAGAGGTAATTTTCTGTATAGATTTTTGACATAGAAAACATGTCTTTTGTTGCATTTAAAATAGAAACAAGCATGCAAATTGTTAGTTTGATTATAAATTGTTTAGTCATATAAATAACACGACTAAATTCTTCTTATGTTACTGTTTATAAGGGTGTTTCAATCAAACTGGGTTATTTTAAAGTTGAATAAGGCAAAAATGACGTTCGGAATTGTTACAAAAAACACTCTAAATCGTTTAATTAGTATAATTAAACCTCGTCAAAATGAAAACCATCAACATTACATCGTTTTTAGTTGATAAAGAAGTTTGGTTACAAACTCTTTTATGGACGCTGTTTTTCACATCAATAACTGTAAGTTGGACAGATACATGGATTGCGAAAAGCTTTCTGCCAGAATCTGTAGCTCCTCATATTGCTTTATCGATACCTATTATTTTTCTTCTGAATGTGTATTGGTTGATTCCAAAGTATCTTAATAAAAAGAAATGGCCTAGATACGTTTGGTTGTCATTATCAATGTTAATCGCCTTTGAAGTCATCAGGGGATTTGTGTTTACGATTGTATTACAAGGTTCAGATACGTTTTTAAATGTGTTTAAGGATGAATTATTTGGGGAGAATAGTTTGATTTTCGGGCTTTTGAATGTAATGATTATCACCATTGTATTTTATTCATTTGTTTACAGGTTTACTAGAGATTGGATTCTCAATCAATCGATTATTGAAAAACTTAAAAGCGAGAAACAACTGCTTTTAATGAATTCACAACAAATGGTAGGAGATTCTAATGGTGTTTCAAGTTCATTTAGTCAAACGAATTATGTGGTGCCTAAATCAAGTGATGTTGAAATCAAATCGATAAAAAAGACACTTTCAGTCAAAAAAAGAGACGGAATAGCTCTAATAAAAATAGAGGATGTACTATATTTTCAAGCCCAAGGAGATTTTGTATTTGCCTTCGACAAAGAGAATAACAAACACATTATCAATGAATCGCTAAAAACAATTAGAGAGACAGTCTGTGTGACATCTTTTTTTCAAATTAATAGAGGTGAGATGATTAATTTTAATTATATAGCTAAATACAAATCATATTTAAAGAATCGATTGGAAATTTCTTTACTTAATACCACATCTACCTTATTTACATCCAATAGCCGAACACCTGAATTCAGACTTTGGATTGAACAACATTGATACATAACTAAGTTTATAATACAAGCGTTAGTCCAAGTATTATCCGCAATAATTTACGATATTTGTCTTTCGACTAACTATCAAAAAATTAATTATGGCGATGAATAAGAATACGGTTTTGGCTTGGGCAACTACTATTATGATTGTAGTGGGTTTGGCTCTAATAGCTTTAGGAGCGTTTAGATATGATGAAGTGGCAGGATGGGGATTTGCTGCTGTTGGAATAGGTTTTTTCGCCATAGCCTGGGTATTTAACGCCTTAAAAGGACGCGTATAATTACTATTCCGTTAAAATAATTCTGAAATAAATTAATCCATGAGTGATGATAAAAAAGTAATCTTCTCGATGTCGGGAGTTACTAAAACGTTTCAAGGTGCTAACACACCAGTTCTTAAAAATATATATTTAAGCTTTTTCTACGGAGCAAAAATCGGAATATTAGGCCTCAATGGTTCTGGTAAATCTACCTTATTGAAGATTATAGCTGGAGTTGATAAAAATTATCAAGGAGATGTGGTGTTTTCTCAAGACTATTCGGTTGGATTGTTGGAGCAAGAACCAAAACTTGACGATGATAAAACAGTATTAGAAGTGGTTCGAGAAGGAGCCGCAGAAACGGTAGCTATCCTCGATGAGTATAATAAGATCAATGACATGTTTGGTTTGGAAGAGATCTATTCTGATCCAGACAAGATGCAGAAACTTATGGATAAGCAAGCTGAGCTTCAAGATAAAATTGATGCGGCCAATGCTTGGGAGCTCGATACAAAATTAGAAATCGCCATGGATGCGCTTCGCACTCCTGATAGCGATAAGAAAATTGGCGTATTGTCAGGTGGAGAACGTCGCCGTGTAGCTTTATGTCGTTTATTGCTACAAGAACCTGATGTTTTACTGTTAGATGAACCTACTAACCACTTGGATGCAGAATCTGTACATTGGTTGGAGCATCATTTAGCACAATATAAGGGAACTGTTATTGCTGTAACCCATGATAGATACTTTTTAGATAATGTGGCTGGCTGGATTTTAGAGTTGGATAGAGGAGAAGGAATTCCTTGGAAAGGGAATTACTCGTCGTGGCTGGATCAGAAGTCTAAGCGTATGGCTCAGGAAAGTAAATCGGCATCTAAGCACCAGAAAACATTGGAGCGTGAGCTGGAATGGGTACGTCAAGGTGCTAAAGGCAGGCAAACAAAGCAGAAGGCGCGTTTAAAGAATTATGACAAGTTAATGAGTCAAGATCAAAAACAACTTGATGAGAAACTAGAAATATATATCCCAAATGGTCCACGACTTGGAACTAATGTGATTCAAGCGTCGGGAGTTAGTAAGGGATACGATGACAAATTACTTTATGAAGATTTGAATTTCGATTTGCCTCAAGCTGGAATTGTAGGTGTGATTGGCCCTAATGGTGCAGGAAAGACCACTATTTTTAGAATGATTATGGGTGAAGAAACTCCTGATAAAGGAGAATTTAAGGTTGGAGATACAGCGCAACTAGCTTATGTGGATCAGAAACATTCTAATATTGACCCTGAAAAATCTATTTGGCAAAACTTTAGTGATGAGCAGGAATTGGTAATGATGGGAGGTAAGCAAGTAAATTCTAGAGCGTATTTAAGTCGTTTTAACTTTAGCGGAAGTGAGCAAAATAAGAAAGTTAAATTGCTTTCTGGAGGTGAAAGAAACCGTTTGCACTTAGCCATGACTCTTAAAGAAGAAGGTAATGTATTACTGTTGGACGAACCTACTAATGATCTTGATGTCAATACATTACGAGCTTTAGAAGAGGGGCTGGAGAATTTTGCAGGTTGTGCCGTTGTGATAAGTCACGACCGATGGTTTTTAGACAGGATCTGTACACATATTTTAGCTTTTGAAGGTGACTCACAAGTCTATTTCTTTGAAGGTGGTTTCTCTGAATATGAAGAAAACAAGAAGAAACGTTTAGGCGGTGACTTAATGCCAAAACGAATTAAGTATAAGAAGCTTACTCGCTAATACTAAGCAAGTTTATCATTATTGTTGTCTGGTGTATTTCTTGATATCTACTTCTGATGTGGTATTCATCCCTAATATAGTAGCATCAAATTTTTGTATCAATTTTTTGTTTGCTTGTTTTAAATAAATATACTGTATTAAAGCAAATAAAAATGGAGATATAATTATTGATAAGATTACCATCTGCTAAGAGTTTAAGCTTTTTAAACGCTTAATTTCATTTCTTAATTGATTGCTTCTAACTAAGCTAAAAACCAATAGGACCAAGATGGTAATAAGGGCAATTGATAAAATGGTAGTAAGTCTTGATAACTCAAGAGCTTCCTGTTGTTGTTTAAATTGCTCATGTACTTGTTTTTTGGCTTCTAGCGAAGCATCAGATTGAAAAATCAAGTAGTTAATTGTAAATAAGAATTTAGATAACATAGGTGGTTGGAGCTAATTTAGAATTACATATTGACTTTTGATTGTTTTATCTCAGCTTTTAGTTTTGAAACCTTATAACGACTTACGATTAATAGAGTTATAACAATTATAAGAGCAATTGATAAAATAGTAGATAGCTTATTAAAAGCATCCATGCCATTCTTATAAGCCTCAACTTGAGAATGAGTATTAACTCCAGATTGAAGCAAGAAAAAACAGAATTTTAAAAACATAAGCGTATTAGATTATATATAATCTATTAAGAGTCATTGCTGTACGAATGTGTCTCAGTAAAGTCGCGATAAGCTTCTTCAGGTTTGTCTTTCAAGTTTAAATCAATGGATTCCATTAATTTCCGATTCTCTTCATTGAGTTTTCTAGTTTTTCGAATACCAGAAATCAATAAAATCAAGAAAAATAAAGCAATGGAGCCAAAGGATAGGATAATACCTTCCGACGCAGTTAACACCAATAATAAGGCTATGAAATTTACCATGGCAAGCAGATTGATTATGATTTGAGGGAGACCAAATATACCATTAATTATTTAATTATCAAGTAGTTCATCGAAAAGTGAGAAGATTAGTTATTAACAGTGTTATTAACTAAGTTTTGTAGTATACCTATTGTTTCATGAATATGTCTACCTATTCTAAAATGTAACATTTTGTATATTTTTACTACATATATTTTAAGTGATTTCTCTTTCGTTAAGTGATAATTTTTCACGAAATTGCTTATCCTTAAAACAAGTTCAACAATCAAAACACATACCTATGTCTGACGACTTCGATTTATTAGAAACCAATTCCAACGAAAAAACTGAAAAAGTAGATGTTAATTGGGGAAAGGCTATTGACCAAATGAAATCTAAATTGGCGCAAGAAGATGATCCAGAAAGTCGTCAAAAGATTCTAAATGCGACCTTAGATAATGTTGTAGATATGGCAGAAAAGGATAGAAGTACACTTCTTGACGCTATTAAAGATCTTACAGACTATCAAGATGAAGTTGGTATTATGTTCGAAGGGTTTTCGGCACTTAATGCAGCCGAACAAAAAATTATTGACGATGCCGTTAAACGTTTAGAACGTGCTAAAGTAGAACTGGAGGATGCCAATAATAAACCAGATACTTGGTGGAATAACCTCTGGGGAAGAAAGAGCAAGATCAAAAAGGCAGAAGAAGAACTTAAAACGGCGCAAAAAGAACGAGATGCTTCAGATAACAAAGCAAAAGCTATGTTCCAACAGCGTATTGAAAATGCTGATGTACAAACCTTATTAAACGAGTTATCATTTAAAAGTCAAGCGGCAATTAAGCGCTTAAAGGATCGTGAAGTAGAAATTAAGGAAGTAGAGGAAAGCCTTAAAACGGCCATTGTTGAAGCTAGTAATAACCATACCAAAGCACTTCAAAAGAAAAAAGAAGTCGAAGCAAAATTAGAAGAACAATATGCGCTATTGAAACAAGCGCGTCAGGCTTTAGAAGAAGTTGCAGATAAACAATCTACAGAATATTCTGATGCATTAGCAAAAGTAACGCAGTTAGAGCAGAAGGTAGAAGAGCTAGAAGGTCTTAAAAATGCTTATACTACACTTGCAGCTTCAAAAGATAGCTTTGTACATAAGCATAATTTAACGATCAAGGTGTTAACGTCATTGCGTAGTAATTTGCAAACACATCGTGCTAAATTGAAAAGTGATACAGATGAGCGTTTAAAATATTATGATGGTTATGTTGTGGCTTTAAAGGCACGTACAGATCAAGAATTTGCTGCTATTTTAGAGCACTTAGGTGTCAAAACTGATGAACATATAGGAGAAACTCTTGCGGCTATGCATACAGCAAGCGCTAAAGCACGTCAGGAAATGATGGATAACATTCCTGTGCATGAAAAAGTAATGCAGGGAGTTTATGGAAGTTATGCAGAGGCTTTACAGGAAATTAGAGAAAAGGATAAGAGCATTCAGAAAAATTTTGCTGAGCGTTATGGTATTGATATGAAAGAAATTTTTGAAGAATATTATGCAGCAGATCCGGATGCTCCATCTGGAGACGATGATAATGGAGGAGAACCTGACGGTAATGCAAAGCCTGAAGGCGAAGACGATTTGTTATCTTAAAATAATTTGAGCGTTCCGTTTCCATCTCTGGCTTAGTCAAGAGAAGGAAACGGAAGGCTTTCCGCAGTCGCTTTTATTGCGCAACCTTGAGTAGAGTCGAAAAGCCTCAAACAGCAATAAAGAGCTCCGACAAATGCTTCAATCCTTAACGCATATCAACACAACAATATATATGAATAAAAGAACTTTATTTTTAGCTGCAATTGTATTTACAGCTTGTGTAGCCTTGTACTTTATTTACAATTCCAACGATCATATCGAATGTGAAATTAAAACAGAAGTGACCTATGGATCCAAAGGAGAAAAAATAATTACAGATACGCACATCTGTAAAGAGAAATTCAACCTATAATATTAAATAAGAATCCAGAATACGTAAACATGTCTATAAATCATATTGTAACCCCTCTAGATTCTGCCGTTCTCGACTCTAAAGAACAGTATGCTTTTTATCATAAAATGGTCGAGCATGCATTAAAGGAGCTCATTGAGAGCATGAACTCTAATAATCTATGTAATGAGCAAGAACTGGTGTTTTTTAAGCAATATTGCGATTTGCTGCTCTATTCTATCGAAGCGATGCGTGTTAAATACATGTATGATGACGAAGATAACATGAAGATAGATCTTACTGAATCGGGGTTTCCTAATTACTTAGAGTTTCGCTATCTCTTTAATGACCTAGGATTACGTGATAATTACATTCAGAAACTTCCAGATCTTGATGTTATAAAAGAAGATTTCCTAGATACTTTGCTTAGAAAAAAAGAGCATGTTAGCAAGCGAAAACTATTCCAAGCAGCATCCTTAAGGTATTATACTACGGTCGACCAGAAATATATCTACAATCGGTTTGTGCAGGGTAAGATTGTGGATGCGCCCAAAGACGTCAGTTCAAAATATATGACGAGTTGGAGTTTTTATGATGTGACTTTTAATAGACCATTTATATGTTTTATGTATTTTGATTACAAAGGAGGTAATGCTTTAAAAGATAGAAATGCTATTTATGAAGTTCTTAAAAATTCAGCAGACAGACATATGGATTTAGATACTATGGCATACGGTATTGATAGAAAATTACCAGACATACTTCCAAAACATATTAAACGTATTGATTTAGGACCATTACATAATGTATTTGCCAAGGATGAACATATAATGACGCATTCCATACTCGAAAGTATTTCTAAAAAAGAGATTCCTTTAGAATCTTTCGCATTCTCACTCCAAATCGATGAAGTGTTTTCAGGTAGTGAATTTAAGGAGGGCAGCTATTTCAGCAAACAAACGCTTCAAAAATGGGACTACGTTCTTAAACAACCTTATGTCTTTGCGCCACATCGTATTATTCAATTGCTTTATAATAAAGCACCTGAGTTAATGAATAAATTAAAAAAAGCACCTTTTCAAGTAGGAAGTATTGAGTCTGCAGTCGGCAGTAATAAGATTTAAGATAAATGAGTTTTAAGACTTTGTTAGCATATCAAAAAGGATTTGATTTAGCAATGGAAATTTTCCAGATGTCTAAAAATTTCCCTAAATCAGAACAATTTGGACTGACTTCTCAAATAGTCAGGTCAAGTCGTTCAGTTTGTTCAAACATTACAGAAGGTTATAGGAAAAGACAGTATGAGAAACATTTCAAGAGTAAACTATCTGATTCTGATAGTGAAAATTCTGAAACCCAATTATGGCTGGATTTTGCATTTGCTTGCGAATATATTTCAGAAGATAAAAGAAAAGAATTACAAAATAAAAGTGAAGAGATCGGGAAGCTCATCTATTATATGATGAATAATCCTGATAAATTTAAATAAGTATTAAACTATCAAGTCCAAATGTATACTGCGGACTGATTACTGAAGACTAAACAATGGAACACAATTCAACATTCCCCATAAAACAATCAGAACTCGATATGCTTCGTGATGAAGCTGCATCATACATAAAAAGTGTGCAGTGGGAGCAAGGTATGCGAGCTAGAAATAAAGATAAAGATGCTAAGGACGATTCTATTCTGTTGTATCTCTCACGGGCCAAAGGCAATGGCGGAACTGATGTGACGTCAGTCTCTAAAACCATTTTATCATTGAAGAAACGTTTGTTACCTGATTCAGTAGCTATTCCTTTACATCTCAATCAAACCTTATTGTCTGTTCAAGAAGGCATAGCATTAGGAATTTGGATAAAGGATAGCTATTATGATGCTTCTGGTTTGTCTGCATTAAGTGAGAACAAATCAGCATTAGGGAATGACCAAAAACGTGAATACGAAAGCAAAATGCAAACAGCTACGGCGTTCATGTTATATGCTGCTGCGTATAATATTATTCATAATTTAAAGACTGTTGCCTCAGATGATCTATCAGTTATGAAGAACAAGTTTGCTGGTATTCCAGAACTGTCATTCATGTCTCCGTTAAAAGGTATTTCCTGTTCTTTATATTATTACGATAAGTATTTGAGTCATCCAGACGTTGTAAAGTCTGATAAAGATGTTGCCGATTTTACTGTGGTATATTTTGAGGCACTTATTGATGAGATTCAACTTCGTAAGAGTTCTTTGGAGTATACAGAAACCATTACAGATAGAACCTATAAGTTAGAGAATTCTGAGTTTGCCATTTCCGGCTGGGATAATGTGTTTGCTGGTACGGCTAAGAGTATAGAATTCAACAAGATACAGTTTGAGCAAATAGTTGGTAACCGTGATGCAAAGCACTTTGCACGACGTTTGACTGAACGTATGCTGAGTTACGATTTTATCGCTAAAAAGAACCCATTTCAAGAATTAGGAGGTTTCATGCCAGTGTTTATGGGGTACGGAATTCCTGGAACTGGAAAGAGTATGTTAATCGCTGCTATTGCCACGCGATTGAAAGAACATTGTGATAATTTGGATATTCCATTCTTGTTTCATCCTATGCCAGATACTTTGATATCGACGTTTCAAGGAGGATCTGCTGAAAAGATGGTAGAATGGATGAAACCACTACAAGACCCATCAAAACTCATATTTGCACCGATTGATGATGCAGAGAATAATCTCCAAGAACGTACGGCGCAAGGTGTGTCTGCAGGAGTAAAAGAAGTTATCGGTGTATTCTTAAGATATACAGAAGGCGCTTATGCCGTTAATTATGGAAATAGCTCAATTGGCTTGTTTACCAACCTTCCTGAGATGCTAGATAAAGCAGTTATATCTCGTGTACAAGGACGATTCAAGATTGACGGTGCTAGGACAGAACACGATTTCTTAGATCAAGATCACTTGTGGTGGCGCAAACTTCAAGACACTATGCCAGATTTTATCAATATGAATGACCCAAAGGGGTATAATTACTTAGCGGATCAAGGTTTGGCAAAGAATATGGGAGAGATCTTAAACGTATCGGACAAACCAAATGAAGAGCGCGTATTAGAAGCATACGATAAAACTATAAAGATTCATAAAACTAATGATCACGTATTTTACGCGACTTTGTACAAAGAAATTCAGAAGCTGTTTCCGTTTTTTTCCTCAAGAGATGTTAGGAATATTCAATCTGCGGTATCTTTACGATTAACTGATTTTGATTTAGAAAAAGACTGGTTCGAGAATCCAGACATATATTTCAAACAAGATTACGACACTAAGTTTGGTATGCTACAAGAATTGATGCGTTCGAATATGAAAGGCTTGGACTTTTCAGAAATAAGACGACAAGAGGTGGTACGTTATCTCGATAATGTAGCTACTATTGCTGATACAGATTTTAAACGAAAAGTGGATGCTAGAATCAATCAATTGAATATAGAGTTAGAGGCTAGAGAGCAATTTGATGATGGAAAATAATAGAGTTAAGAACATAGAGAAAAAACTATTGTCCGATAATTGGTATACACTTAATAAGTTCAGTTACGATTTTCAGACCAATAATGGTGAATGGATAAGGCAAGAGCGCGAAGCCTATGATCGTGGTAATGGTGCTGCGATTCTTTTATATAATGAAGAGAAACAAACGGTTGTTTTAACAAAACAATTCAGGATGCCTACCTATGTTAATGGAAATGATGATGGTTATATGATAGAGGCTTGTGCTGGGTTGTTGGATGATAATAATCCTGAAGATTGTATCAAAAAGGAAACAGAAGAGGAAACAGGTTATAGACTCAATAATGTCAAGAAAATTTTTGAAATGTACATGTCGCCAGGTTCTGTAACTGAAAAACTGTATTTTTTTGTGGCGGAATATGACTCCAAAATGAAAGTAAGTGATGGTGGTGGTGTTGAAACCGAAACCGAAGATATTGAAGTTCTTGAATTACCTTTTGAAGAAGCGCTGGAAATGATGAATTCTGGAAAAATTGAAGATGCTAAGACGATTATTTTGTTGCAATATGCACAAATCTTTAGTTTAATGTCATGAAAAAACTAATAGCTGCTAATCTATACCGAAGTGAATTATTGCCTATAAGTGGTAAACTCGTTGAACGTTATAACCAATGTTTGACTTTGCTTGGTTTTGGGCCTACAAAGCTCAAGACGTTTTCTATAGATGGTATTGGCTGGAGTCCAGAAATAGCAGAGAAACGTAAAAATCCGCATTATCTAAATAGTGGAGATGCTAATCCGCATGCCATTATCATAACACCTCGGCAAAAAAACAAACCCGTGTATGTGCCCTTTCATTCCTTTGATCGAGATATCATGAAACAGGTGTTCAGGATTCATGGAGAAAAGATTAGTGATATTACTCGTGACTGTGCAATTTGCGTGGACTTGGATCAATATATTGATGCGTTTTATGAGCCTCTAGACGTATTGAAGTACACGAATATTAATATTGGATTCAGACTGGTCAATGATTTGGATAAAGCCCAACAAAAGCAACTAGAACTTATAGAGACCTTTAAACAAGGCAATAATTTTATCGATGAAAATGTCCATATCCAATTACTGGGGATGGCAAAAAAATATGGTGATCTAAGAGATCGTGACTTGAACCTTCATGAGCTTCAATTCACAACTGATTCCTTTTATACTAGGGCTTTTGGAGGTGTCTATGTGCTGCGGGATTTTATTTCACCAATCGTAGTTTTTGAAGATGAAAAATGGTACAAGGAGGCAATAAAAGACACGATGCATGATGTGCTTATTTATCATATCAAGCAACCAGAACTTATAGAGAAGCTTCGCGACCACGTCATTGTCACTTACGACCTCGAAGATGCTGTAAAGACAGAACGCTATGAGCGCATTAAAAAGTACATTTTTGCAAGTACTTTAAAAAACACCAATAATCCAATAAAAGATATTTTAGAAGATAATATTTTATTCAAAAGCTATTTAAACAAGGTAGATATTGATGCTCGCAAGCGTGTTATGTGTGTAGAACGTTATCTTGAAAAGTTAGAAATTAGTAACCAATATAAGATTTCTGATATGATTGATGACGATGTGTTTATCTCGTTACATGAGCCACATTCATCATTAATGGCAAAACACCAAGACCTTATATGGAAACTCTTGGTAAACATTGCGCCATTTGACCCTTTGCATCTATATTGGTATGACAAAGAAGGTTTTTATAAGACCTACCAAACTTGGGATGACTCTTATAAAGACTGGGTTATAGATTATATCAGTAACAAAGTTTGATTAGAATAGACTAATTTTATAAGAAACATATTTAAATCCAACCATTATGACCATAGAACTCATCACTTTCATCGCAGCTATTTTATTTGGCGTATTACTTTATTGGCGAGAATCTAATGGAAACGGCATATATCGTTTCGTAAATAAATTGGCATATAGCAAAGAGCTTCAAATGAAGCCTGAAGATAGAAAAGGGTTTATTTACCAGCAGTCACTTCTGTTGCGTATTGTTTTTATTACGGCTTTGTTCTTGATTGGCATTGTAATTACACGATTCCTCATTCCAATTGATTTGGCTACCATTTCGTTATTTGCTTCGATGATCGTTGGAACCTTAGTAGGAACCTATGTTGCTGCCTTCGTTTTTAAGTCGGGAGAAGTCATTGATGAGAAATCAGATTCTATAGAAGATGTGTTTCATGACACTATTGAAAAAGGAAAAGATTTTATCGAAGACCTTAAGGCAAAAGGAGAAAAGTCAGCTGAAGCAGTTGAAGAAAAAATAGAAGATGTAAAGGAAGACATTAAAGAAGTAAAAGAAGATATTAAAGAAGATGCTAAAAGCGCTAGAGAGCGATTAAAGGATAAGGGACTTTTATAGATTGTCATTCCGCATTAAATGCGGAATCCATCTTTAATTAATAAAAGATTCCTGCAAAGGCAGTAATGACAAAACAAAATAAATGATAAAAAGATACTGGCAAAAAGGAGCAAAGCAAAAAACCATAGTAATTGTAATAGGTTTGATTCTGCTCGTCGCATTGTTCATTCTTAGAGATGACTATCAACCTGCGTTGTTATTCATTAGGAAATTCATCTTCATTATTTTATTGAGTGCTATCATAATGTATTTCGGGTTAAAGAAATTCAGAAGCTCAGCAAGGTCTGGAAAGCGATTAGGGATATTGGCATTATTGATTCTCTTCTTCGGAATCCTATATTTCGCAGGATGGCATTTTAAAATGTACGATTATATGAAAACTTATAATGTTTTCAATAGCATGAACAAAGTAGAAATAGATGAATTACCGCTTACCCAAAACGAGCGTATTCAGCCTTTACGTAATATCTTCTCAATGGCGAATGAATCCGTCGGGGAAACTTTGGATGTCTCTTTACCGCATTTGGTGCGAGTAGATGGCGAGAATAAATGGACAATGGCAATCCAACCATCAGAACAATATACATTGCAACAAATAAAAGATAATACAGAAGAAGTGTTCGCAGTATCTAGCACAACACCATTTCCGAGGTTTTCTAACGAGAACAGGATCTCGGTGACATTCTCAATAGGAGAGTCTCTAAAGTTCAGTAGAAACACTTATAATGCAGTTGTACAACGTTTTAATCCTTGGATGCTCGTTAATTACGAACCAGGCGATACCTTTTACATGAAAAACGATGATGGTAAATGGGTTGAAGTAGTGAGCTTGATAAAATGGAAAGGATTCTTTTTTCCGTATCCAACCTTTGGTGGCGTGATGGTAGTTGATAGTGGAGAGCATGATTTCAATGATTATGTCGAGCGTATCTTGATCGGTAAAGGAACATTTATTAGCCCTGAGGAGATGAAGAACTATCCCTACTTGACAAAGCAGAATACGTTATCAGAGAAAGTGTCGCGCTTACAGGCAAGTTCTTTAAAGTTCTTAGGCGGTTTTAGTGATCCACTACCATGGAATATGCAAACAGCAGTTAAGATTCCTGACTTGTCAAAAGATCAAAATGAACAACCTTTTGTAACGGATTTTGATTTTTCCGATACTAAAAGTAATGCTTATAGCGGATTATATCATTGGTTCGGACTAGAACCAGTAGGCGATGAACGGACTAGTTTAACCTATAGCGTATTTGTTCCAGCTGATGGCACCGATGCCTTGTATTATTATGATCATGCCACAAGAAAGCAAGGATATGCAGGAGTTTCGGCAATGCCTTTAAAAGTTAAGGAATCTAGAAAAGAGTACGATTGGACCGCCAATACACCTGTAGAATTCAGGCCTTATATCAAAAATATTGCAGGACGTAAACGTATGTTTTTTTTAGGAACTGTATCAGCGATCAGTGATAAAGACTCTGGTCAATTTGACGGTTCTGCGACACCAGATTTAGTGTTAATTGATAGTGAATATCGGGACGTCGTGTGGATTGATGTAAAACACCCAAGCACTTGGGACAAGATGGTGTATGACCAACTAAATGAAGCTTGGCGTTCTAGTGAAGGTATAGATGACTACTATGTTGAGGAAACTAAAACGATTGAAAGGTTTAAAAGAATTGCAGATTCTTTAAAAACAATTCCTGTTCTGGATAAGAATGACGATAAGATTGAACGTTTACAAAGACAGATAGATTCTATTAAAGCATTGAAGGGCAATTAAAAAGTAGACTTATTGTATTTGACTAAATCTATTTGTCAATTCGCCAACCACTATTTCCGTGAGTGTGTTTTTAGATAAGCGTTCTAGAATAATTGCTGGAGCTTTTCTTTCCTTGCAATCAGCTATAGAACAGCGCTCACATGTAACACCAACATTTCGTGTTTTGATTTTTTTATCATCTAAAAATGCTATTTTACGTTTGAGTTGTTTATTAATTAAAAGCCCAACACTAATGCTGCGATAACGCTTAGTGCTAAAAGGGTCTTTAGTAGCAGATGAGAGTACTAAATAGTGTACGTCATCATCTGGATAATAAGAAACCTGAGCATCAAACACATGTTTTTTACTATTTTCACTAATATTTTTGAGAACATTTAACGACACCCATCGTCGGCAATAATGTTCATTGTTTTCATTAGCGTGAGGTGAGTGCTGATGCGATAAATGTAATTCCTTATTAAGATAAAACCTTTGACTGCCTGCTTCATGCGTAAATCTTAAAAAAAACAGATTTTGAATATTGAAATCCTTTGGTAAAATATTGGTCAATCTTTGGTAAAAGGACTCCGGAGACGCATTAAAACCATTCATTGTTTTTAGAAAAAGTGATTTATCAAGAGTGTCTTTCTTAAAGAAATCAGCTAGTTGCTTGGTAATAATTGTTTTTGGTAAAATTAATGCACCAGCAAAATAAGACGCATAAAAATTATTTAGGACTTGATCAAAGTTCTCAAATTTAATCCACGAAAAGGTATATAAACGATCTTTGAATTCTAAAAAGTTATATGCTAACTCTTTGGCATAAATAAAGGTGCGTTGTGCATTATCTATATGATTCGCCAATAGAAGTGTTTTTGTTTTTGGAACAAAAACAGAACGCAAATTGCCTAGCGCTTCATGCTTGTTTAACTCATTTTTGTTAATGGTATAACCGTATTCCTCAATTAAGATGTCTTCCAGTTCTTTTGGAGAAATTGGCTTGTTTAAATCTAATTGATAAGCTTTTGCGAATTTTAGGACACTGTGCTCTAAATTATCAAAATAATTATTATTGGCTTCTTGGAATGAACGTACTGAAGCCAAATAAAAACTTTCTCTGCTGACATTATAGTGTTGAGCAATTTTAATAATTGTGCTAATAAATGCATTTACTTTTGCTGGGGCATTGGCAACTATATCTATTAAGTTGCTTTCTTTTATTCCAAAAAGTTCGAGGGGTATTTCTTTTAAAATTTTGGATTGAAGAATTTCTCCAATTGGCGCTAGATTCTTATCTAGTTTTAGGGAAACAAAATGATCATAAGGAACATCTAGTTTTTCAGAGAGTATCGCGATCTTATCAGGTTTAGGGTATTTTTTTCCTTTTTCAATTTCGTTTAAATATGATTTTGATAAGCCAGAAAGCTTTGATAGCCCAAACAACGACAGGTCTTTGTCTGTTCTTATTTGCTTAAGCTTCAATCCAAAAATAAGTTTAATATAGTTTTCTTCCATAATTCGCAATCAAATATAATGTTTTTTGCGGATTATCTATTTTTTAAGTATTTTAACTATTTAGCGAACGTTCGCTTGTTTTTTGTTTTTTTGTTTCATAATATTGAAGTGTTAAAAATTTGTAAGCATGGAAAACACATTATTGAAAGAGCAGAAAATAAATTTCTCAAAAGAGGTTAATAATTATTATCCAGATATATTAACAGATGACGCCTTAGCTTTTTTAACAGCTTTGCATGAAAAGTTTAACGATAAAAGATTGAACCTACTTGAAGAAAGACTTATGCAACAGACTGTATTTAATAAAGGTATGTTTCCTGAATTCCCTAAAGAAACGGCTTCTATAAGAAATGGAGATTGGGTTGCAGGATCTATTCCTCATGATTTAAAAGACAGACGTGTTGAGATTACTGGACCTGTTGATAGAAAAATGATTATCAATGCATTGAATTCAGGAGCTAAAACCTTTATGGCAGACTTAGAAGACAGTAATGCACCCACATGGACAAATACTATAGAAGGCCAGAAAAACTTAATAGATGCTAACAAAAAAACAATTTTGTTGCACGATACCAAGAGAAACAAAAAATATGAATTGAATGATAAGACGGCTGTTTTATTAGTGAGGCCAAGAGGATTGCATTTAAATGAAAGACATATCTTAATTAATAAGGAAGAGGTTTCTGGAAGCTTGGTTGATTTTGGATTGTATGTATGGCATAATACAGCTACAATGCTAGAAAACGGTACAGCACCTTATTTTTATCTACCAAAGCTTGAACATTATGCTGAAGCACGTTGGTGGAATGAGGTATTTGAGTTTGCTCAAGATTATTTGGGAGTGCCTAAAGGAACATATAAAGCCACAGTTTTAATAGAAACAATAACTGCTAGTTTTCAGTTAGACGAAATTATCTATGAACTAAAAGATCATATTGTAGGTTTAAATTGTGGACGCTGGGATTATATATTCTCTTATATCAAAAAGTTTCGTAACCACACTGATTTTATCGTGCCTAATAGAGATCAGGTAACTATGAGTACACCTTTTATGGATGCTTATTCTAAATTGGTGATTCAGCGTTGTCATAAAAGAGGAATTCATGCAATTGGAGGTATGGCAGCACAGATCCCTATTAAAAATGATGAATATGCAAATATTGTTGCCCTAGAAAAGGTACGTGCAGATAAAGAACGAGAAGTTAAAAATGGGCATGACGGTACTTGGGTGGCTCATCCAGCTTTGGTTAGTGTTGCCATGAATGAGTTTAATAAATATATGCCAACTGAAAATCAGTTGAATGTAACAAGGGACGACATTGTTATTACAGAGCAAGATTTAGTCGAATTGCCAAGAGGTACGGTTTCAGAAGAAGGAATTAGAAAGAACATTAATGTAGGCATTCTTTATATAGAGGCATGGTTAAGAGGTTATGGTGCTGTAGCGCTTTATAATTTAATGGAGGACGCTGCAACTGCCGAAATATCTAGGACACAAATTTGGCAATGGTTAAAAAGAGAAGTGAAACTTGAAGATGGAAGGATTTTTACAATTGAGCTTTTTGACGATATTTTTAATAATGAGGTTGAGAAAATCATCACTGAAGTTGGAGAGGGAAATATTGGTAAGACTAAATTCAAATTGGCGATAGAATTATTCAAAAAATTAGTTACAACTGAGGAGTTTGAAGAATTTTTAACATTATCAGCATATAATCATATATAAAAAAATGTCTCGCAACTACTGTAATAGTTTACGAGACGTAATTATCAAAATCTAGAATAACCTTAATAATTAAACACGAAATTATGAAAAATTTAGCACAAAGTAATTATAGTTCTGCATTACAAACGGTAAGGAATCTTAAAATAAAGCATGGAAATGCTTGGAGTGCAATAAATCCTGAAAGTGCAGCGAGAATGGTTGCTCAAAATCGTTTTAAAACAGGTTTAGATATCGCTAAATATACAGCAGCCATTATGAGAGAAGATATGGCAGAGTACGATGCAGATTCAACTAAATATACCCAATCTCTTGGTTGCTGGCACGGATTTGTAGCGCAGCAAAAAATGATTTCAGTTAAAAAACATCACAAAACAACAAGCAAAAGATATTTATACCTTTCAGGTTGGATGGTAGCAGCACTACGGTCGGAATTTGGACCGCTACCAGATCAATCTATGCACGAAAAAACGGCAGTTCCATCATTAATAAAAGAAATTTATGATTTCTTACGTCAAGCTGATGCAATTGAGTTAAATGATTTATTTAAAAGACTTGAGAACGGAGAAGATGTACAAGCCCAAATTGATAATTTTGAAACGCATGTAGTTCCTATTATTGCTGATATTGATGCTGGTTTTGGGAATGAAGAAGCTACCTATTTATTGACAAAAAAAATGATTGAAGCTGGAGCCTGTGCCATTCAGATTGAAAATCAAGTTTCTGATGCAAAACAATGTGGACATCAAGATGGAAAAGTAACAGTACCTCATGAAGATTTTATAGCTAAATTAAATGCTATTAGATATGCTTTTTTAGAATTAGGAGTAGAAGATGGAATTATTGTTGCAAGAACAGATTCTGAAGGAGCAGGTCTTACCCAAAAATTACCAGTCAGTACTGAACCTGGAGATTTAGCTTCTCAATATTTAGCTTTTGTAGAAGCTGAGGAAATGGACATTAAAGATGCTAAAGAAGATGATGTACTTCTTAAAAGAGATGGCAAAATAGTACGTCCAGTAAGATTAGCAAATGGTTTGTACAAGTTTAAAAGCCGGTCTAATATAGATAGAGTGGTATTAGATTGCATTACTAGTCTTCAAAATGGAGCAGATCTTTTATGGATTGAAACTCCAACACCAAATGTTAAGCAAATAGCTCATATGGTAAACAGAATTAAAGCAGTTGTACCTAATGCTAAATTGGTTTATAATAATTCGCCATCTTTTAACTGGACATTGAATTTCCGTAATCAAGCATATGAAGAAATGCTTTTGGAAGGTGAAAATATGACAGCTTATGATAGAAATAATTTAATGGATGCAGAATATGACGCTTCGGAATTAAGTTATCGTGCTGATGAGAAAATTAAAACGTTCCAAATAGATAGCGCAAGAGAAGCTGGGATTTTCCATCATTTAATTACGTTGCCAACGTATCATACTACAGCGCTTCACATGAATAATCTAACTGAAGGGTATTTTGGAGAAGAAGGAATGTTGGCTTATGTAAAAGGTGTTCAAAGACAAGAGATTCGTAAAAGTGTATCTTGTGTAAAACACCAGCGTATGGCAGGTTCAGATTTAGGAGATGACCATAAAACATTTTTTGCAGGAGATAAAGCGTTAAAAGCTGGAGGCGAAAAAAATACTTCTAATCAATTTAAAGTTGATGTAAAAAACATGGAGTCTAAAAATGAGCCTACTGTACTTGCTAAAGTAGTTTAATCTGGAATCTTAGGTTTCGATAAGTAGTTTGAGTGATAGTGAAAAGCTGAAAGCAATAATTGTTTTCAGCTTTGATTTTCTTTAGTATAAAAGATACTTTACTCAAAATTAAGTTCCATCTTAATATTACTCCGCTTATATGGGCTCTCCGCCTCAACAGGGATTTCAATAAATCCGTATTTTCTGTATATATAAATAGCATTCTCTAAAATGGTGTTAGAATAAAGCATAAGCCCTTTAAAACCTTGTTCTTTTGCAAAATCAATGCAATATTGCATGAGTTGCTGTCCGATTTTATGACCTCGATGATTTGGAGAGACTGCCATTTTTGTGAGCTCAAAAACACCAGTATCATTAGTAGGCATTAGAGCCACAGTTCCGACAACTGTGGTGTCAAGCTTTGTAAAAAAGATATGACCTCCTTTGTTTATGATGTATGTTTTTGGCTTACTTAATACCTCTTCGTCATATGGCTCTACATAGAAATAGGTCTTCAACCATTCAATATTTAACTCATAGAAATCCTTAGCGTATTGATTTTCATAATTTATTATTTGTAACCTATTTGCTATATTCATTTCTGCTTTTTTAATAATTGTTTCACTAAGACTTTTTTCATTGAGTTTTTTTTCCAAAGTATTTAAATGCTGTATTAAAGATGTTGATGACAAGTATGTATATTCTTTTATAATGGCATCTATGCTTTCCCATACTGGTGAAATATCGATAAGCAAGCGCTCACCATTTTTTGAGAGGTAGATCTTTTTCTTCCTTTTGTCCAAAGAATCAGCTTTTGCAATAATTAAGCCTTTTTTTTCGAGCCTATTAATAGTTTGTGTTATTGCTGGCTGTGTTAGTTTAATTGATTCACAAATTTCTGTATTGGTCACACCATTTTTATTAGATATGATTTTATAGACTGGAAAAAGATAAGGGTCAAAATCTATATTGAAATAATCATAAACTGTTTGGGTCTCTTTCATCATAAATTCGCTTATTCTTTTTAATCTAGAACCCAAACTCAACTCACCGAAACCTATCAATGCATCCATAGTATTACTAATTATATAAGTGCTTATGTAAAAATAATATTATTTAATAAATTATCCAAATCGATTATGCTCTCATAAAATCAGTTATTAAATAGGAGATAAGTTTACCAACCTGAGTTTTCTGTTGTTCAGAGTTCAAACTAGGAGCTGCCTCGCAGATATGGAGATATTTTGCGTGTTCATGTTTTCCGAAAAAAGAGACAAATTCACGAACTTCAGTACCGCTAAATCCAGAGGGAGACATTGCGCTACTAGGCATATTTTCAATAGCATCACAGTCAACTTCAATGCCATAAGGGCGTTTTGAAATAAACTCAGAGCTAGTCTTAAGTTCTTCTTCAAAAGTCGTTTCCTTACGAATCTTAATTGCTTCAAAAGTGTTGTAAGCTATTTTCTTCTTTAGCTTTTTCATGGTTGTCAAGATGTTTTGCGAGGTGTAATTTTCATGTAATCCAAACACAAAATATTTATTCAAAAATTCTTCTGCATATGCATAACTAAATCCATTACCGCTATGTCTACCTTCTTCAGGACGAAAATCTGTATGTGCATCAAAATTCACTACATTAATAGCTTTGTTTAGGGCTAGCGATGTGCCTTTAATATTACCATAAGCGTTATTATGACCTCCACCAACAATTATTGGAATTTTCCCAGCTTTTACTATTTGATGAACTAAGTGTGTTACTTCTACGTCAATTTTATTAACCATTTTACGAGCTTTCTTGATGTCTTTTTTGTTTAATGCATCCAATTTTGAAAGCTTTTTTAACGCTTTTTTAGGAAAAATATGCCCAAGTATTAGCAATTTGTTAGGAACTGTATAGTCATTGCTTTGTGTGTTTAACAAAACTTTAAGGGCTGTATTCCAAGCAGTCGAAGTGCCTGGTTTTCCGTGATTTGCAAAAACACCGATATCTTCTGAAATACCAAATAAAACATGTGTGACGTCCAATTTTAACATTTGGTCGTATATAGTATTGAAATTGGATAACAATTGAACATGTTCACCAAATTTTGTTTCACCTTTTCGCTTGACAAGAATTTCTGTTCTTTGCGAATCATCAAATAAAACAAGGTTGTTCATAGCAATAAAAAGTATAAGTTAAAGTTTAGAACTAAATTACATTTTTTATTTATTTGCAAACAGTTTCAACTAACAATTAAAAATCTAAAAAAACATTAATCTAACAAAGAGTATTAATTAATTTTTTTTAAACGAATTATGGAAAACAACACAAGTAAAAGCACAGGTTTAAAGATTGCATTAGGAATTTTATTAGCATTGTTTCTAGGAACGGGCTTTTATACTTCTAAGCTTTATAATGATAAAGCCGAAACTGAAAAGCAATTAACAGAAGAAAAGCAATTAGTCATGAACGATTTAAGTGCTATGGCTTCTCAATACGATATGGCTATTAAAGAGAATGAGATTTCTAACGATAATCTTGTAGATGCTAGAGGACGTATACAGGGATTAATTGACTCTCTTAAAGTATCGCAAACAAGCGTTAGAGGTTTGTGGAAATACAAAAAGAAATTCTTAAACCTTCAAAAGGAAATGGATGTCCTTTTAGTTGAGAATGACAAACTAAAAGTTGATAATGCTTTATTGGCAACAACTTTAGATAGCACAAGAGTTCAATTAGCTGAACGTTCTGTATTCACAGATTCTTTATTACTTCAAAACACAGAGTTAGCAACAGTTGTTGAAAATGCTGCGGTATTAGGCACTGTTGGTCTTAAAGGATTTGGAGTTATTGAACGTAGCTCAGGAAAACTGATTCCTACAGAAAAGGCTAGACGTACTGATAAAGTAAGAGTATGTTATACGGTAGCAAAAAATAATTTAGTACTAGCTGGCAATCAAGAATTATATGTACAAGTATTGGATCCTAAAAATAATGTCATGGGAGCTAATGAACAGATTACTTTTGATGATCAAACATTAAACTATAGTGTTATTAGTAAGTTCAATTATGAAAACAGAAATTTAAATATCTGTGAGTTCGTAACTACGGGTGAGAAAGAGTTTGCTAAAGGACGGTATATTGTGAATGTATTTAATAAAAAAGATTTAGTGTCTTCTTCTGAATTTACTTTAGATTAAGAATAAGAAGTTGCATATTCAAAAAGCCTCGCATTCGCGAGGCTTTTTTTATGAACTCAAATTGGCAATACATTGCTCTCTAATCTTCCAAATTTTTTCAAAAGAATAAGGAATGGCGTTTTCAATTATCCAGTTTTTCACATAAGATTGATGTAAATTCACTTTATGATCTGCAATTTGTTCAGGAAGTATTTCCTCCTCATATAATAGATGTTTTTTAAACGTAGAAGGCTTATTACTTGTATAATCTAAAATAGCACTGTTATATTTTAAATAGGTATGAGCTTCAGGAATGTAATCAAGATTATGGTTTTGCAATATAGTTCCTATACCTGGTGTGTTTATATTATTCATGCTATAAATGCCTATATATAATATAATTCCAGAAAAACCATTCTCTCTTGCTATTTGAGCTAAAAAAGCATGCTTTGTTGAGCAAGTACCTTTTTCTTCAGACATCACTAAAGAGAGTTGGGTTTTATTAGCATTTCTACCATAAGGTAATTGTTTAATATACTGGCAAACAGACTCAAAATGTGTTAAATGTTTGTTTAAACATAATTTGGACAAGGGCTGTTCATTTAAAAGATTAAAGTTAAACGAAGCGTCCATTAATTAATACTTTATCGATATGATTGATTCCAAATGCATAAGGTAGGAATGCATAGCTAGGAACTTTTTTTGTAATGATAAGATTGGCTTTTTTTCCTCTTGTAACGCTTCCGTATTGGGCTTCAATTCCCATCGCATAAGCACCATTTATTGTTGCTGCATTTATTGCTTCTTCCGGAGTCATTTTCATTTTTATACACGCAGTACTTACAACAAAATTCATATTGCCACTAGGTGTAGATCCAGGATTATAGTCGGTAGCTAATGCCAAAGGCAACCCACAATCTATAATCGTTCTAGCTGGTGTATAAGGAATTCCAAGAAAATAAGAACAGGAGGGAAGTGCTACAGGCATTGTATCTGATTTTTTTAAGAATTCTAGATCATTGTTCCCTAGGACTTCTAAATGATCCACAGAAAGTGCTTGATGCTCTACACCAACCTGAATGCCTCCAATGGCATTAAATTGGTTGACATGAATTTTGGGTATGAGATGGTACTGTTTAGAAGCTGATAGGATTCGGTTCGTATCATCAACCGAAAAATACCCTTTTTCGCAAAACACATCAATGAATTGCGCCAATTCTTCTTTTGCTACTTTTGGAAGCATATCATTTATGATCAAATCTAAATAGGCAGCTTTGTCATTCTTGTACTTTTTTGGAAGCGCATGTGCTCCTAAAAAAGTGGCTTTTACTTTTAATGGAAAATCTTGTTTAATACGTTTGATAACACGAAGCATTTTCAATTCGGCTTCTGTTGTTAATCCATATCCTGATTTTATTTCAACAGCTCCGGTGCCAAGTCTCATGACTTCTTCTATACGCCTAATGGATTGTTTATATAGTTCATCTTCAGAAGTTGCTTGAAGTTGCTTAGCTGAATTTAAAATCCCGCCACCACGATTTGCAATTTCTTCATATGTTAAGCCATTAATTCGATCTACAAATTCCTGTTCTCTGTTTCCCGCGTATACAATATGTGTATGACTATCACACCAAGTTGGTAATACAATTTTCCCTGAACAATCTATGGTTTCATCAGTGTTTATACTACCAAGATCTTCCATTTTCCCAAAATCGAGAATGGTGTCATCTTCAATTAAAAGATATCCATTTTTAATGCTAGGAAGCTCGTTCATTTCTATGCCAGACACCTTTCTGATATGTTGCTCTCGAACTTGTAATAAGTTACTTATGTTTTGTAGTAAAATAGCCATTAATCAAATTTATATATATTTGGGCCTCCCTCAAATTTATTTTCTAACAAACTTAATTTATTATGGTTGACTACTATGAAGATAATTTTGATTTTTTAAAATCATTTCACTCAATGTCTAGAGAAATCTATGACGAGCTTTATAATTTGGCAGAGTTAAAGACTTTAGAGCCCAATACTAGGTTGGTTAGTATTGGTGAAGTTCCGCAGAAAATATACCTAATAAATAAAGGGGTATTGCGATCGTTTTTTATAATGGATAATGGTAAAGAGATCACTAAGACTATTTTTACTCCCATTGACTTTTTCGCTTCGTTTACGTCATTACTTCTGCAAAAGCCTTCAAAGTTCATATACGAAGCTCTAACGGCGTGTCACGTATATGAGATAGATTATAAAAAGTTTATATCACTTTGTAATCAAAACTTTGAAATTTTTAAATTTTATGCGAGATATTTAGAATTTTTGTTCATGGAAGGTGAACGTGTATTTATTGAAATATCTTCTATGAATGCAAAGCAACGCTATTTAAAACTTAGAGAGAGAATTCCCGAAATCGATAATTTAATTCCTCAATATCAAATAGCTTCTTATTTAAACATTTCGCCTGTACAATTAAGTAGAATTAGATCCAAACTATATTAATTAATGCACTTATTAACATATGTTAATGGATAATAGGGCAGAAGGTTTTAGATTCGTTCGAGCTTATATATTAACCCTTATATAGCTAATCCCGATAATTACATAGCTAGTTAAAACCGACAGACTTTTGTTTGTCGGTTTTTTAATTTAAACCACCAATCATGTTTTCTGGTTTTACCCATTGATCATACTCTTTTGAAGTAACATAGCCGAGATTAATAGCTTCTTCTTTGAGTGTCGTTCCATTTTTATGAGCAGTATTTGCAATTTCTGCTGCTTTATAATAACCTATTTTGGTATTCAGTGCAGTAACTAGCATTAATGAATTATTTAACAGCTCTTTAATTACAGAATGATTTGGTTCAATGCCAATAGCACAGTTAATATCAAAACTAACACATGCATCTCCTAGAAGCTGAGCTGATTGTAATATATTCGCAGCCATCATTGGTTTAAATACATTAAGTTCATAATGACCTTGCGTGCCACCAACTGTAACGGCTACATCGTTACCCATAATTTGTGCGCAAACCATTGTTAACGCTTCTGATTGTGTTGGATTGACTTTTCCTGGCATAATTGAACTTCCGGGTTCGTTTGCTGGAATGATAATTTCTCCAATACCGCTACGAGGACCAGATGCCATCATACGAATATCATTGGCAATTTTATTTAAAGACACTGCTATTTGTTTTAATGCACCGTGACTTTCCACAATTGCATCATGCGCCGCTAACGCTTCAAATTTATTATCGGCAGTAATGAAAGGAAGCTTTGTGAATTCAGCAATATATTCTGCTACTCGTTTACTATACCCTTTAGGCGTATTTAATCCTGTACCGACGGCGGTACCGCCGAGAGCCATTTCACTTAAATGCTCTAATGTGTTTTCTAGGGCTTTCAAGCCATGGTCTAATTGAGAGACATAGCCAGAGAATTCCTGTCCAAGAGTTAAAGGTGTAGCATCCATAAGGTGTGTACGCCCAATTTTTACACAATCCTTAAATTCTTCAGATTTTTTCTTTAATGTATCACGAAGTTGCTTTATACCAGGAATAGTAGTATTTACAATTTTTTTGTAAGCTGCAATATGCATGGCAGTAGGGAAGGTGTCATTTGAGGATTGAGATTTATTCACATCATCATTTGGTTGAATTGTCTTATCACCTTCTCCAATGATTTTTCCCGCTATTTGATGAGCTCTATTAGCTACTACCTCATTGACGTTCATATTACTTTGTGTGCCTGAACCCGTTTGCCATATAACTAAAGGAAATTGATTATCATGTTGACCATCAATAATTTCATCACAAACTTGACTAATATAATCGCGTTTTTCAATTGGTAGAACACCTAATTCACAATTAGTATAAGCTGCGGCTTTCTTAAGATATGCAAATGCATGAACAATTTCAATAGGCATGGAAGCAGGCGTTCCAATCTTGAAATTATTTCGAGAACGCTCGGTTTGCGCTCCCCATAGCTTGTCTGACGGGACTTTTACTTCTCCCATGGTATCTTTCTCAATTCTATAGCTCATAGTGAATCATTTTATATTACAAATTTAAGAGTTTAAACCATGAAAAATAAGCTTGTATCGAATATAAAATTGAATTACTTACAATTTTTATATTTTAGCCACCCTAAATAATTAGAATACTAAAAATTAGTCGATTATGAGTGAAAAGGGGAAATTTGTAATTTCTTTGGATTTTGAACTTCTTTGGGGAATGCGAGACAAAAAGTCCATAGATGACTATGGTGCTAACATTCTCGGTGTATGGGATGTTGTGCCACGTTTAATTGACCTTTTCGAAGCATATGGTGTTGGAGCGACTTGGGCGACTGTTGGTTTTTTATTTGCTTCGAACAAGGAAGAAATATTTGAATATGCCCCAGAAGTAAAACCAAGTTATGACGACCCAAATTTATCTCCATATAATGGACATTTCGATTTGGTAAAAACCACTGAAGAAGAAGACAAATATCATTATGCATCTGCGTTAATCGGGTTATTGCGAAAATATCCGTCTCAAGAAATTGCAACACATACGTTTTCGCACTACTACTGTAATTCAAACGGACAAACAATCGATGACTTCAGAAAGGACATAAAGGCAGCTATAAATATTGCGAATGACAAAGGAGATAAACTTTTGAGTTTAGTATTCCCAAGAAATATGTTTAATGAAGATTATATAAAGGTATGTGAAGAGAATGGTATTTTAACATACAGAGGTAATGAAGAAATATGGTATCATGATTCCGAAATCAATGCATCTAAAATGAAGGAGTTGAGTAAAGCCATGTTTCGCTTGCTAAACACCTACATTAATTTATCCGGACATCACTGCTATACTGAAAAAGACATTGCAAAAGAAAAACCATACAATATCCCTTCGAGTCGATTTTTAAGACCATTTTCTCCCAAATTAAAAATATTTGAAGGCTTAAGAAAAAAGAGAATACTTAATAGTATGACATATGCAGCAAAGAATGATTTGTTATATCATTTATGGTGGCATCCACATAATTTTGGTCAAGATCAAGAACAAAATTTTGCATTTTTGGAAGATATCTTACTGCATTACAAAAAGTTGAACGAAATGTATGGATTCACAAGTATAACTATGGGCGATCTCGCTAAACAAATAGACGCAATAAATGGATAAAAAGATAATCATGCTTGCGGGTGATGGCCGATCTACAAAGCTTATGTATAATGGTTTAAAGGAGTCATTTAGGATTGAAAAAGTTATCATTCCAGGACCTTCGCCTGGTGGCATGAAAAAATTCTTGCAAAGGCGTATTAAGCGTTTAGGGTATTGGGAGGTATTTGGCCAGATTTTGTTTCAGGTCTTTTGTTTAAAACTTTTAAATATCACATCTAAAAAACGCGCTTCCGAAATTAGAAAGGAGTTTAATCTCTCGGAAACAGAAATCCCACATGAAATTAGAATAGATGTTCCTTCTGTGAATTCAGATGTATGCTTGAATACTTTAAATGAGCTAGACGCAGATATTATCATCGTTAATGGAACTTCTATTATTTCAAAAAAAATATTAAATGGTGTGCGTGCTATATTTGTCAACACACATGTAGGCATTACACCAACGTATAGAGGTGTTCATGGTGGCTATTGGGCACTAGCAAGTGATGATAAAGAAAATTGTGGGGTAACAGTGCATCTGGTTGATGCGGGAATAGACACTGGTGGTATTTTACACCAAGGTTATATTGAGCCAACTAAGAAAGACAATTTTACTACTTACCCATTGATGCAAACCGCCGAAGGTGTTAAAATGATGAAGTTAGCACTAAACGATATTATAAATGACACGGTATCTCCAAAAATTGGAGGATCCGAAAGTAAATTATGGTATCACCCAACCATTTGGGGATATTTGTATACTTGGATTGCAAAAGGAATAAACTAATGATTTGATCAGTTGAAAACAGCTAAATGAAAAAATCGACTAGAATATATCAAATAGACTTATTTAGATTTATTGCGGCCTTATGGGTTGTCTTATTTCACTATACGTTTAGAGGGCATTCTGCAGATAATCTGTCCTTACTTAAATTGCCTGAATTAGGCGCCTATTTTAAGTATGGTTATTTAGGAGTCGATTTGTTTTTTATAATTAGTGGATTTGTAATAATCCTTTCTATCAAGAATAACGATTTGATTGCATTTGTAAAATCGAGAATTGTTCGATTATATCCCGCTTATTGGTTTTGTCTTGCTCTTACATTTTTAGTGGTTGTCATTTGGGGAGGTACAAAGTTTAATGCATCTTTTAGTCAGTTGTTAGTTAACACGACCATGATGAATGGTGTAGTGGGCGTAGAAAATGTGGATGGTGTTTATTGGTCTTTATTAGTAGAATTGAAATTCTATTTTATGATAGCTGTTTACCTTGTTCTCGTTAAAATTAGAAATTTCAGTCTAAATCATGTCATCTTGTATTGGTTGATTCTCTCTTGTGTTTTCGTTGGAATCGACATGGCTGGCTTAGAATATGCCTTTGTTTCAAGAGTCCTTAATTTCTTTTTTATTCTCAAATACAGTTCCTATTTCATTGCTGGCATGTTGTTTTTTAAGATTTATAAAGAAGGGCAGAACATCTGGTATTTTGTAGGCTTAGTAGCTAGTCTTGCTATATCTCTTTATCATGGATGGGATCGCATTGATTACATGGTAGAAAAGTATGACACCTCATTTTCACACCTAATTATTGGCCTGTTTATTTTGTCTTTTTATGTAGTAATGTATTTGGCAAGTACTCAGAAATTATCCGCGATTAACTCGCCTAAACTTTTGAAATTAGGAGTTTTGACCTATCCACTGTACTTAATTCATCAAAACATAGGGTATATCACTTTCAACGCTTTTGTCGGGTCCATGAACAAATATGTATTGTTGACAATCGTTCTTGTCCTAGTAATTTTTGTATCATATCTAATAAACACGTTTGTCGAGGTCCCTTTTAGTCGAAAACTTAAAGAGATAATTGAAAAGGGTATTGAAAATTATAAAAAGAAAAGAATATCAACTTCTAAGTAAAAGTATTTACTAGGATTATTTATATATAGATTTTTTTTAGCTTGTTAAAATCCCTGTTAATAAATCTGAAGTTTTTATTTTGAGAAACAGATTCCTGTTGTATCTTTGCATTATCAAAATAAAACGATAACTCATTATGTTTGATTTCGACCAGTATTTAGGTTTCTTAGCATTCTTAACGATTTTAACCATTGGTTTTTGGTTAATGATATTTTTAATTGGATTTATTTCATTGTACTGGTTACCTGGCAGCATAGTAGATGCCATTAAAGAATGGAGAGAGAAGAAAAAAGCATAATATAGATAGTTAATATAATAAAAAAGGAAGCCAATTGGTTTCCTTTTTTATGTTCAAAACCTTACTATCCTTCAAAATCTAAATCCTCATCACCTCCGCTGCGCTGACCTCGTTCACGTTGTTTTTTCTGATTGAATCTATACGTAAATGATAAATTAAAACTACGTTGACGAAATTGAAATTCGCTAGTGCCTCTAAACGTTGGTGTAAATGATTCGCTCATACGTTTCCTAGAATTAAACACATCGCTCACCCTAAATGCTAAGGACGCCTTGTCCTTGAAAAGATCTTTACTAAACGCTAAACTTGTTGAGAAAATGCCTTTGCTTTTGTTTTGAGCCGTTTCACTTGGTCCACGATAAAATATTCGTGTCTGCCAATCGATATCTGCTGGTAGAGTATATTTAGCATTTAATCTGGCAAACCAACTTAAATTCTCGGCATCAAATACTTGATTTTCAAAAGAGCCTTTGGTTATCGATTGAAATAAGTTGAAATTCGCATTCAAGTTGAATTTTTTACTGGGCCTATAAGTTATAGTTGCCTCTCCGCCATAACGATCGTTTGTTGCTAAGTTAATCGGGCCACGTTTAATTACTGGTACCTCAGTACCACCAACAATAACCGTTGTGCCAGTATCTCGGCTTACAAAGCTAAATATATCTGTGGCATGCTGATAATAAACAGATCCATTCAAAGTTACTTTTCCAAGTCTGTTTAAATACCCAAGGTCGAACGCATCTGATATACTTGGATCTAAATCTGGATTACCTTGAAATAGGCTAGTAGCACTACTTCTGGAAGGAAACGGATTAATAAATCTCGATCTAGGTCTGCGTATTCGTCTATTGTAACCTAATGTAATACTCTCATCTTCAGAAATGGCATAACCAAGATTTACAGTTGGAAATAATTGAGTATAACTTTTCTTTTCGAGATTGTTACTTGTCCTTTGATCAATCGTGATTCTTGTACTTTCCATTCGTAACCCCAATAAATATGAAAATTTCTCACCGAGTTTATTCCCGTACTGAGAATAGAGGGCATTTACTTGTTGGATGAAATTTAGATTATTACTTAAATCTGTATTATTGACAAACGTGTTACCATCATCACTAAACTCAACCAGGTAATCTGTATTGAGAGTTTGAAAGTTTCCACGATAACCAAGTTCGAATTGTCCATTCTCGTTTATGGGTTCTACATAATCTGCTTGAAGCAGGATTCGCTGTTGTTCTTCATCAGTAAAGACATTCTCGATATCCAAGCCATTTTGATTAATTAGTGAGGCCTCAGTTTCTTCACTGTCCTCATATTGAAAAGCAAAGGTGAATTTATGTTGGCTATTCCCTTTAAATTGTTTGTCAAAATTCAAAGAATATTGAATGGTTTTATCCTCCTCTAATTCAGGGTCTAACCGAATTGTTCTATTTACAAGTATGCCATTTGTATCTAATTCGTCAATGAAGTTTGTTGTGTTACTTTCGTTGTCACTATTGCGATACACAATAGATGTCGTAATAGAGGCATTGTCATTTACATACCATTCGACACCAAAATTGGTATTCAGGCCTTTTCTTATTCTATCAAAATCGCGCTCTTCTCTTAAAAAGGTGCTTGGATTGTTTCCATTAAAGAACTCAGTGCTTGTAAATGAATTTCCTGGCGTTTCTCTATAATTATATCCAGTTGTATTAAAAAAATTTAGGTTTCCTGTTCTATAATTTATGTTTCCAGAAATACCAGCTTGAAACGGATATCCAGTATTTAGGGTTACCGCACCATTAAGGCCTTGTAGTTTGCTTCGTCTTAAAATAATGTTTAGGATCCCAGCTGTACCTTCGGCATCATAGCGCGCAGAAGGTGAGGTGATAACTTCAACTCTTTCGATGGATTCTGCTGGCAATTGGCGTAGCGCGTCGGTTGAATTGAGTCCTACTAAACCTGATGGTTTACCATTGATCAAGATTCGTACGTCATCATTACCACGAAGTGATACATTACCTTCAACGTCTACAGAAACAGAAGGCACATTGTCCAAAACATCACTAACAGTCCCGCCACGAACGGTTAAGTCTTTACCGACATTGTATATTTTTTTATCCAATTTTATTTCAACAGTGGTACGTTCGGCAATGATTTCTACAGCATCTAAGGCTTCGACATCTAAACCAAGAGAAATTGTTCCAAGATTGGTATTCTCTGTAATGCGTTTGCCAGGGAAGGATTCTGTTTTAAAAGCAATGTATTCGACTGTCACATCATACATTCCAGATGGTACAGGGATACTGAAATCACCATTGATATCAGTAATGCCGCCAGTAACAACCTTATTTTGTCGTTTACTAAAAAAAGCAACCGTAGCATATTCTAAAGGTTCTTGGGAATCTTTATCAATAATTTTTCCGGAAACTATAACTTCCTTTTGCTCAGGTCGTTGAGCTTGTGTTATTGAAATACAAAATAGGGTGAAAAAGGTTAGCGTAAGATACTTCATAGCATGAATCGATTTTTATATCGATTTAGATGACAAAAGTATTAGAGACTTGCGTCAGTTCGGTTAAAAGTTTGTTAAACTATAAAAGGTCTATAATTTTTTTTGGAGGTTTACCTATGGTCGCTTTGTTCCCATTGATAATGATTGGACCTTCAATAAGTTTCGGATATTCGATTAATAGTTCTACAAGCTGTTCGTCATTGATTTTTAGGTTCTTGAAGTTCTCTTGCCACAAGACTTCCGTCTTACGCACTATTTCAATTGGTTTTACTCCTAATAATTTGATAATCTTGGTCAATTTTTCGGAGGTTAGTTCTTCGTCGTACTTAACAGCTTTATAATCTGCTTTCTTGGTCTCAAGTATTTCTAGGCATTCCTTGGTATTGGAAGACCCTGGATTGTGATAGACAACTATCATGAATACGTTATTAGTTAGTTTAAGTTATCCTAAAATTATTACATTTTCGGCATAAAACAATAAACATGTGTAAATTTTTGAAGCTCTTTGTTTTAACTATTTAATCACTAGACAAATACAGGAAAGGAATACTCATATACTAAATAAAATCTATGATTTTCTCTGGAGGTCGTCCAATGATGGCCTTATTATCTTTTATGATGATAGGTCGTTCTATAAGTTTTGGGTGTTTGATCATGGCCATTAAAACATCCTTGTCTGTCATTGCCTTGCCTTTATAATTTTCTTTCCAAACAGACTCGTTTTTCCTAACTAACTCTATAGGGTTTATGCCTAGTAATTCAATGATATTTTTTAGTTCTGTCTTTGTAGGAATAGCATCCAAGTACTTTACTATTTTAAATTCTTTTCCAGAATTTTCTAGAATTTCTAGTCCGCATCTAGATTTGCTACATCTTGAGTTGTGGTATATTGTAATCATATAATAATATCGTAATTTTTTAATTGCTCAATCAGTGTTTCAGAATTCTTAAAATGAATACCATTAATTCCTAACGCATTTGAAGCTTGAATATTTCTTAAATTATCATCTATAAAAATAGAACGCTCTGCAGCTATGTTGAATCGATCTAAAGTCGTTCGATATATCTCAGGAAATGGCTTACGTGTCTTTTCTTCACCCGAAACTATAATACCTTCGAACCAATGTAAAAAATCAAACCGTTGTAATGCAATCGGGAAAGTTTCATGACTCCAGTTGGTAAGCGCGACCACTTTGTACTTGTCATTTTCGACGAGGCTTTTTAAGATGTTTACAGTGCCTTGAATACGCTCGCCCAACATATCTACCCAACGATCATAATACATGCGTATTAGTGTTTCGTGTTCTGGAAACATTGCAACACGCTCTTCGGTAGCTTTGTTGATAGGATATCCTGCGTCCTGGTTTTCATTCCAATCCATGGTGCAAATTTCATCAAAGAACCATTGCATTTTTTTTCTATCGCCATTAAATACATCTAGGTATACGTATTCAGGATTCCAATCGATCAGGACACCTCCGAGGTCAAAGATTATAGCATTTATATGGTTCATCTATAATTCATTTGGGTGCTCATCTTTTTGCCCCATCATCATAAGATAGGCTTTAAGAAATTCTTCAATCTGTCCATCCATAACAGCATCTACATTTCCTGTTTCATGAGCCGAGCGTACATCTTTAACCAATTTGTATGGATGCATCACATAGTTACGAATTTGGCTTCCCCACTCAATCTTCATTTTTCCGGCTTCAATATCGTCTCTTTGCTCACGCTGTTTTTGCAATTCAATCTCATATAACTGAGATTTTAACATCTGCATAGCACGATCTCTATTGTCATGCTGAGAACGCGTTTCTGAGCACTGAATTTGAATTCCAGTTGGTTTGTGGTGTAATTGTACTTTGGTTTCAACTTTATTTACATTTTGACCTCCAGCACCACTAGATCGAGCGGTTGTTATCTCGATATCTGCAGGGTTTATTTCTATTTCTATTGTGTCATCTACTAACGGATAAACATATACCGAAGCAAAACTAGTATGACGTTTAGCATTGCTATCAAAAGGGGAGATACGTACCAATCGATGCACACCATTTTCGCCTTTTAACCAACCAAAAGCATAGTCGCCATTTATTTCTATAGTCACTGTCTTTATACCTGCAACATCTCCTTCTTGATAATTGAGTTCTTTGACCTTAAAACCATTTTTTTCAGCATACATTAAATACATGCGCATGAGCATGCTGGCCCAATCACAACTTTCAGTACCTCCAGCACCAGCCGTAACTTGTAAAACTGCACTCATACTGTCGCCTTCGTCAGATAGCATGTTTTTGAATTCTAAGTTTTCGATGAGTGTTAGAGCCTTATCAAACCGATTTTGGACGTCTTCTGCGCTAGCTTCACCTTCTTTATGAAATTCATAAATGACTTCGAGATCTTCAGTTAGTGTTACACCAGATTCGTAATCTTCAATCCATTTCTTTTTGTTTCGAAGAGATTGCATCACAGCTTCTGCCGCTTTCGAGTCATTCCAAAAATTTGGATCAAATGTTTGTTCCTCTTCGTTGGTTATTTCAATGCGTTTGGCATCGACGTCAAAGATACCTCCTCAACGCGCCAAGGCGTTCTATAAGACCCTTGATTTGATCCGATGTTATCATAAGAATTGTTTAGAACACAAAAATAGAATTTAACTCATATAGAGAAAACTATTGTTGATATATTTTATAGATTTATACTTTAATTAATTCCAACCAGAATGAACTCACAAAGACTAACTACTCTAATAGTATTTCTATCCCTTTCTTTACAAGGTTTTGCGCAATCTACTACAACCGATTTTAAAGGATATTTTAATTTCACTTATGATGAATCTAAAGATAAGATTACATTAAACGTTGATAAATTAAATACGGAGTTTCTCTATGTTAATTCTCTTGCGACAGGAATTGGAAGTAATGATATAGGTTTAGACCGAGGTCAATTGGGTAATGAGCGGGTTGTTAAGTTTGTAAAAGCAGGAAACAAGTTATTGCTTGTGCAACCAAATCAAAATTTCAGGGCGAACACTTCCAATGAACTTGAACGTAAAAGCATAGAGCAAGCGTTTGCTAAATCGGTTCTTTTTGGGTTTAAGATTATAAACAATGAAAATGGCGTCTATAATATTGATTTAACACCTTTCTTAATGCAGGATGCTCATGGTGTTGCCAATAGGTTAAAGCGAGGTAAAGAAGGGAATTACTCTATAGATGCATCTAAAAGTGCACTGTCTTTAAATCGCACGAAAGCATTTCCAAAAAATGTAGAGTTTGAGGCTTTACTAACATTTAAGGGTCAACCAACTGGCTCAAATTTAAGAAGCGTGACTCCAACCGCATCTTTAGTAACAGTGACCCAACATCATTCTTTTGTTGAATTACCAGACAGTAATTATACACCACGCGAATTTGATGTGCGTAGCGGTGCAATTTCTATGTCGTACTTGGATTATGCAACACCAGTACAAGAGCCCATTAGAAAGCGTTATATAACTCGTCATCGTTTAGAAAAAATAAATCCTGCTGCAGCTGTAAGCGAGGCTAAAGAACCGATTATATATTACTTGGATCCTGGAACTCCAGAACCAGTACGCTCAGCCTTACTTAATGGTGGTCGTTGGTGGAACCAAGCATATGAGGCTATCGGTTATAAAAATGCATTTCAAGTAAAGATGCTTCCAGCTGATGCAGATCCAATGGATGTTAGGTATAATGTTATTCAATGGGTGCATAGAAGTACCAGAGGTTGGAGTTATGGTGGTAGTGTTATGGATCCTAGGACAGGTGAAATCATTAAAGGACATGTAAGTTTAGGAAGTTTAAGGATTCGTCAAGATTTTTTAATTGCACAGGCTCTTTTAAACAAGCCTTTTGCCGAGCGAGATGATAATTACCAACCCATGTTAGAAATGGCGTTAGGAAGAATTAGACAACTATCTGCACATGAGATTGGTCATACTATTGGGTTTGCTCATAACTTTGCAGCCAGTGCAAGTAATAGAGCTTCTGTTATGGATTATCCTCACCCTCAAGTAAAACTAACCAATGGTAAGATAGACCTAAGTGATGCTTATGCTACGGGAATAGGAGAATGGGATAAAGTAACTGTGGCGTATAGTTATTCAGAATTCCCTAAAGGAACTAATGAGAAACAGAAATTAAATGGCATTTTGGAAAATGCCTATTCTAAAGGTATGCGTTTTATTTCTGATTCAGATGCACGTGCACCTGGCGGTGCTCATGTGTCAGCCCATTTATGGGATAATGGAAAAAGTGCGGCCGAAGAATTGGATAATGTTTTAGCGGTGAGAGAACATGCTATTAATAATTTTTCTTCAGATAACATTAGAAGCAATGAACCCTATACTGTTTTAGAAGATGTTTTTGTTCCATTATATTTTTTTCATAGATACCAAACTGAAGCTGCGGTTAAAATCGTTGGAGGGCTCAATTATAACTATGCGGTAAAAGGAGATAATCAATTTACGGTAAAACCTGCCTCTAAAACAGAACAAAAACAATCTTTAAAAGCATTATTAGCAACTTTAAGCCCTAAGGTTTTAGCTATTCCAAAAGAAAAACTGGAATTGTTTCCTCCAAGAGCATTTGGTTATTGGAGAACCCGTGAATCTTTTAAAGGAAAGACCGGTGTTGCTTTTGATGCCTTAAGTGTAGCATCGACATCTAGCGACATGACTTTGAGATTATTATTGCATCCAGAACGCGCCAATAGATTAGTACAGCAAAAAGCCTTGGATGGCAATCAATTAGGCCTACAGGATGTGTTAGTTAAATTATTTGATCAGACATTGAAGAAAAAGAAGGTTAAGGGATATCATCAAGAAATTCAAAATATGGTGAATTATAGTGTTTTAAATCATGTCATGGCTATGGGTGGAAGTAGCAATGCAATACCCCAAGTAACAGCTATTACAACTTTTGAACTGATGAAATTAAAGACCTTATTGGCTAAGGATCATATCAATCCAATCTCTATTAATATGATTAAAATGATTGATGGTTACATAGGTAACCCTAAAGGCTATAAATCAATAACATATCCAAAGATTCCAGATGGTTCACCTATAGGTAGTGATATGTGTTCTTATACTGATTATTAGATATGATAGATTTACGAAGCGATACTGTAACCAAATCTTCTAAAGGGATGCTTGAAGCCATGTTCAAGGCCGAAGTTGGTGACGATATATATAAAGAGGACCCTACTGTTAATTTATTAGAAGAACGTTTGGCTGATATGTTTGGAAAATCAAACGCGCTGTTTTTTCCTAGTGGCAGTATGGCTAATCAGACGGCAATTAAATTACATACTAATCCAGGAGAACAAGTTATTGCTGATAAATGGGCTCATGTTTATAATTATGAAGGCGGAGGAGCATCTTTTAATAGTGGAGTGTCTTTTAAGCTAATTGACGGTAACAGAGGCATGTTTAATGCAGAACAGGTGGAAGCTTCTATTAATGCGCCTGATTTTTATCATAGTGCTTTAACCCGATTAGTCGCTATTGAAAATACGACAAATAAAGGAGGAGGAGCCTGCTGGAATCTTGAAGAACTGAAACGCATTAAAAATGTCTGCGAGAATAATGGTTTAGGGTATCATTTAGATGGTGCTAGATTATGGAATGCAATTGTAAAGAATAACGAAGACCCAAAACAATATGGACTGCTTTTCGATACAATATCTGTGTGCTTAAGTAAAGGTTTAGGATGTCCAATAGGTTCGGTTCTTATAGGAGACGAAAAAATAATGGAAAACGCTATTAGAATAAGGAAAATTCTTGGAGGAGCCACAAGGCAAGTAGGGTATTTGGCAGCAGCAGGAATCTATGCATTAGATAATAACATGAATAGACTTAGTGAAGATCATGACAAGGCGAAAGAATTGGGAATCGTTCTTGAAGAACTCAAATTTGTTGAAAAAGTAGAATTGATAGAGACTAATATTGTCATTTTTACTCTAAATAATAAAATATCTAAAGAATCTTTCTTTTTACAGATGAAAAAACATAATGTTTTGCTAAGCGACATGGGTGGTGGGAAAATTCGTATGGTCACTCACCTAGATTATACTTTTAATCAACATAATCAATTACTTACGATTTTAAGGGATATTAACCCTTAGTAATATTACTCCTACGTTTTAGAATGATTCTAGTTTGATTTTCACTTTATCGGAAAAAAGATGCATTTCGTCTAAATGTTAATTTTTTAACAAATATTATCCTACACTTTGGACGTATATAATAATAGTTTTGTGAGACAAAATCGTTAAATTAGTACGATTGATTAACCATTTAAAAACTATATATAATGAAGAAAATTTTATTCAGCTGCGTATTTTTTGCCATGTGCATGGTCACATTCGCGCAAAACTTACCAACAAATCCAGAACCTGGTAAATGTTATGTACGTTGTGTAACACCAGACATTTGGACAAACCAAGATGTAACAGTGCAAGTAGCACCTGCTTACAAAAGACTTAAAGTAGTTCCGGCTCAATATACTACAGAGAATCAAACAGTAGTGGTATCTGCTGCTGGGCAAACCTTATCGGTAGTTCCTGCAAAATATGAAACACAAACGTTTACTGTAGAGACTCAAGGACCAGGACAACGCTTAGAAAAAGTTGCTTCTTCGTATGAAAAGGCTTCTGAAACCTTAATTGTAAAAGATGGTTATCAGTCTTTAAAAGCTGTTCCAGCCAAGTATGCTACAGAAAACTTCTCAGTAGAAACTACTGGAGCTGCACAACGTTTAGTGGTTGTACCTGCTAAATTAGGAACTGAAAATTTTGTTGTTGTTGTTAAAGAAGCTAGCCAACGCTTAGAAGTTGTGCCTGCAAAATATGAAACAAGAACAGAGACTGTAGTTGTTCAACAAGGGTATCAAAAATTGGTTAAGGTTTCTGCTAAATATGAAACAAGAACTGAAACGGTTGTTGTACAAGAAGCAAGCCAACGTTTAGCAGTTGTTCCTGCTAAATGGGGAACTGAAAGTGTAACGGTTGTTGTTCAACCAGCTACTACTAAAGTACAAATCGTTCCTGCTAAATATACTACGGAGACCGTTGAGGTTGTCGTTAAAGAGGCTAGCCAACGTATGGAAGTAGTTCCTGCTAAATGGGGAACTGAAACTTTAACATATAACAAAAGACAGTATGGCTCTACTATTAAAACAGTACCTGCTAGATTCACTCCTGGTGCTGAAACTATTGAGACGAAGCCAGCTTCTGCTAAGTGGGAGATGAGCGATGCTGCACCAGATTGTGCTTCCAGTGACCCCAACGATTGTAGATACTGGTGTTACAAGAACGTTCCTGCTCAAACAGTAACTGTTTCTACCACTGAGTTAGCTGCTGATGCATCGACTCAAGTAACTCCTGGATGTGATTCTAGTAACGATCCTAACTGTGGACAAGGTACTTATACTAAAAGAGTGGTACTAACACCTGCAACTACAAGAGTTATAGATATTCCAGCTGTAACTAAAACAGTTAAGAGAACAGTAATGGCAACACCTCCTACTACAAGAACAGTGGATGTTCCTGCCATAACTAAGACTATAAAGAAGACGGTATTAGTATCTCCTGCTACAACAAGAGTTACTGATATTCCTGCAGTTACAAAAACAGTTAAAACAACAGTAATGGTAACACCTCCTACAACTACAGTTGTGGATGTACCAGCTATTACTAAAGAAGTTAAAAGAACAGTAATGGTTACACCTCCAACTACAAGAGTAGTTGATATTCCAGCTGTAACTAAAACAATGAAGCGTACTATTGTTGCTACTCCTGCTACTACAAGAGTAGTTGATATTCCTTCTAAGGCTACAACCCTGAAACGTACTGTAATGGCAACACCTCCTACTACTGTAGCTGTGGATGTTCCTTCAGTTTCTCAAAATGTAGCTAAAACTATTGTATCTCCAGAATCAACTAGAGTTGTTGATATTCCTGCAAAGTCAACTACTATGAAGCGTACAGTAATGATAACGCCTCCAACTACAAGAGCAACTGATATTCCTGAAAAAATGGCTACGCTTAAACGTACTGTTTTAGCTAGTGATGCTCGTGTTGATGAGGTTACTGTTCCTCCTGTAACTAAAACTGTTAGGAAAGAAGTACTTCAAACTAAAGGTGGATTAACTACTTGGAAAGAAGTTGACTGTAAAGTTCTTGAATATAATGACCTAAACATTAATTGGGATCTTGGTAGTGCGACATTAACTCCAGCTGCTAGAGCAGAAATCGATGCTAAATTATTACCAGTATTGAAAGATGGTGTTGCTGTAGAGATTGCTTCTCATACTGATTCTAGAGGTTCTAAAAACAGTAACAGAAGCCTTTCTGAAAGAAGAGCTCAAGCTGTTACTAATTACTTAATCTCTAAAGGAATCAATTCAAGCCGTATCGTATCTAATGGATATGGAGAAAGCAGATTACTTAACAGGTGTTCTGATGGTGTGTCTTGTACTGAAAGAGAGCACAGAACAAACAGAAGAACTCAGTTTAGAGTGATTAATCAAAACTAAGTTTTATAAATAGTTTATCAATAAAAAAAGCCTTGTATGTTACAAGGCTTTTTTGCTTCTAATATGTAACTATTTAAACAACTTATCCATGCCTGGAATATTAGGCATCCCTTCTTTTGCAACAGCGCCTAGTTCTATTTCATTTATTTTCGTTGCCTTTTCAATAGCTTTATTAAGTGTTAAAATTAAATAATCTTCAAGTTCTTCTTTGTTTTTAAGTAATGTGTCATCTATGTCTATTGATTTTATGCTCCGATTGGCAGTCATAGTTACCTTTAATTTGGCATCATTGCTTTCTTGACTAACTAACACCGTATCTAGTCGTTTCTTTGTTTCTTCTACTTTTTTCTGGGTTTCCTTTAGTTTGCCCATCATACCCATTAGGTCTCCAAACATATTTTGTCGTTTTAATATTAATACTACTCAAAATTATTAAATTGCCCTATTAATCAAAACAATTTTGATACTGAAAAGTTTGTCAATTTTTATTGTATAGGTATGATGCTTACTATTTCATGTAAAAAAAGAAGAGACTATGTCGAAAAAAATTGAGACACCCGTTGCTAAAAAAGTTGAGAAGAAACTCGAAAAGCATGGTGATATAAGAATTGATAACTATTACTGGTTAAATGATAGAGAAAACCCAGAAGTTATTGATTATCTCAACCGAGAGAATGATTATCTAAAGGAAAACATGGCTGGTACTGAAGATTTTCAGAAATCATTATTTATAGAAATGAAATCTAGAATCAAGGAAGATGATGCTTCAGTCCCGTATAAGTATAATGGCTATTGGTACATCACTAAATATGAAAAAGGAAAGGATTACCCTATATATACACGTAAGAAAGAAACCCTTGATGCAAATGAAGAACTTCTTTTTGATTGTAATGTAATGGCAGAAGGCCATTCCTATTTTAGGTTGGTAGGGTTGAATGTTAGCCCGGATAATGAGAGAATTGCTTTTGGTATTGATACAGTAAGTCGAAGGAAATACACTATTCAGATTAAAAATCTTGAAACAAATGAAATATATCCTGAAAGTATGGAAAATACTACTGGCGGTTCTACATGGGCAAATGATAATAAGACACTTTTTTATACTCGAAAAAATGAACAAACACTTAGATCTGATAAAATCTATAAACATAAGTTAGGATTAGATGCTTCGTCAGATTTACTCATATTTCATGAGAAAGATGAAACTTTCGGTACTTATGTTTACAAAACAAAATCTAAGAAGTTCTTGATAATTGGAAGCTACAGTACCTTATCTAGTGAATTTCGAATATTAGATGCAAATACTCCTGATGGAGATTTTAAAATGTTTCAGAAACGCGAAAGAGACCTTGAATATGATATTAGTCACTATAATGGTCACTTTTATATTGTTACAAATAAGGATGATGCCATTAATTTTAAGCTTATGAAGACATCTGAAACGAGCACGCATAAAAAAAATTGGAAAGATGTTATTCCACACAGAGAGAATGTTTTATTAGAAGACATAGATATTTTTAATGAATATCTTGTAGTTAGTGAACGAAAAAACGGACTCAATGAGATTCATATTAAACCCTGGAATTCCAATAAAGAAGAATATTACCTGCCTTTTGATAATGAAACTTATACTGCGTATACTTCTACTAATGTAGATTTTGATACAGATATTTTGAGATATGCATATAATTCATTGACTACACCATCTTCTGTTATTGATTTTAATATGAATGATAAATCTAAAACGCTTAAGAAGGAACAAGAAGTTTTAGGAGGCACATTTAAAAAAGACAATTATGCATCAGAGCGAGTTTGGGCTACAGCGCAAGATGGAGAAAAGATACCGGTTTCTTTAGTCTATAGAAAAGGAATGATTAAAGATGGTAAAAACCCATTATTGCTTTATGCTTATGGTTCTTATGGAGCTACCATAGACCCATCATTTTCGACTATTAGATTAAGCCTGCTAGATAGAGGGTTTATTTTTGCAATAGCACATATTAGGGGCGGTCAATATTTAGGAAGACCTTGGTATGAAGACGGGAAACTATTCACAAAGAAAAATACGTTTATAGATTTTGTAGACTGCTCAAAATATTTGATTGAACAAAATTATACATCACCAGAGCATCATTATGCCATGGGAGGTAGTGCTGGAGGTCTTTTAATGGGGGCAGTAGTAAATATTGCTCCTGATCTTTATAATGGTGTTATTGCTGCGGTGCCATTTGTTGATGTAATTACAACGATGCTTGATGATAGTATACCTTTAACGACAGGAGAGTATGATGAATGGGGAAATCCAAATAAAAAAGAATATTATGACTATATGAAGTCTTATTCGCCTTATGACCAAGTTGAAAATAAAGCATACCCAAGTATGCTTATCACAACGGGCTTACATGATTCTCAAGTACAATATTGGGAGCCTGCCAAGTGGGTAGCTAAGCTTCGAGAATTAAAGACGGACGATAATATTCTATTGCTACGTACCAATATGGAAACTGGACATGGAGGCGCATCTGGTCGCTTTGAATCTCTCAAGGAAGATGCTCAAGAATACGCCTTTTTGTTTGATTTGGAAGACATAAAAGAGTAATTGAAAAATTTGACTTATTTTTGCCACGTTTTAGGTTAAATGGAATGTTGGGCGTAAAAAGATTATATGGATAATAATCCTAAAGTATATAATAATGTGTTGGATCTTATTGGACAGACACCTCTTATTAAATTAAATAATATTACTTCAAATTTTAAAGGCAACTATTTTGCAAAAGTAGAGGCTTTTAATCCAGGCCATTCTGCCAAGGATCGAATTGCACTTCATATTATTGAAGAAGCTGAAAAAAAAGGAATTCTCAAGCCTGGAGATACTATTATTGAAACCACATCTGGAAATACAGGATTTAGTATTGCGATGGTCAGTGCGATTAAAGGTTACAATTGTATTTTGGCTGTAAGTTCTAAATCTTCTGCAGACAAAATCGATATGCTCAAATCGATGGGGGCAATGGTGTATGTTTGTCCCGCTCACGTAAGTGCAGATGATTCAAGATCTTATTATGAAGTTGCTAAACGTTTGCATAATGAAATAAAAGGCTCAGTTTACATCAATCAGTATTTTAATGAGCTTAATATCGATGCACATTACAATTCAACAGGACCAGAAATCTGGGAACAAACGAAAGGTGAAATAACACACTTAGTTGCATGTAGTGGTACTGGAGGAACAATTTCTGGAATATCGAGATATTTAAAAGAACAGAATAAAGATATAAAAATAATAGGCGTAGATGCTTTTGGGTCTGTTTTAAAAAAATATCATGAAACTAAAGAGTTTGATGAAAAAGAAATCTATCCATATAGAATTGAAGGATTAGGAAAGAATTTAATCCCAACTGCAACTGATTTTGAATCCATTGATAAATTTATAAAGGTTACTGACGAAGAGAGTGCGCATACAGCTCGTGAAATAGCTAGAGCAGAAGGTTTATTTGTTGGATATACGAGTGGAGCAGCTATGCAAGCCATTAAACAACTTGATGCTGCTGGTGAGTTTACTAAAACTGATAATATAGTTGTTATTTTTCCGGATCACGGCTCTCGATATATGAGTAAAGTGTATAGTGATAAATGGATGGGAGATCAAGGTTTCTTCGATTCTCAGAATGAAGAAACAACTTCAAGTATTCAATACGTAAAATAATAATCGATTTAACTTATTGATTGTTACTTGTTTGAGTGTAAATATTGACTCTTTTTCAATGAATTGTTGTTAATAATAGTGCATAAAAATATTATGCAATTATCACATTATTACCTAAATTTGCAGCATCTAACTAAGAACTAATGAAGGATTTATTTGATAAAATATACAAGGATAAAGGGCCTTTAGGAAAGTGGGCTTCTCAAGCCGAAGGTTATTTTGTGTTTCCTAAACTTGAAGGGGAGATAGCAAACCGAATGAAATTTCGCGGTAATGATGTTATTACTTGGAGTATTAATGATTATTTAGGTTTAGCAAATCACCCAGAAGTAAGAAAGGTGGATGCTGAAGCTGCAAAAGATTACGGTTCGGCGTATCCTATGGGTGCCAGAATGATGTCAGGGCATACCTCATTGCATGAGCAATTACAAGATGAATTAGCGGCCTTTGTTAATAAGGAAGCTACATATTTACTGAATTTTGGATATCAGGGAATGGTGTCTACCGTCGATGCTTTGGTAAGTAAAGATGATATTATTGTATATGATGTTGATTCGCATGCCTGCATTATCGATGGTGTAAGATTGCATATGGGTAAGAGATTTACCTTTAAGCATAATGACATGGAGAGTTTAGAAAAAAACTTGGATCGCGCTACCAAAATGGCAGAACAGACAGGCGGAGGAATCTTAGTGATTTCTGAAGGTGTTTTCGGAATGAGAGGCGAGCAAGGAAAACTAAAAGAAATAGTTGCACTTAAAAAGAAATATAACTTTAGATTATTTGTTGATGATGCTCATGGTTTTGGCACTTTAGGTGAAACTGGAGCTGGCGCTGGCCAAGAACAAGGGATTCAAGATGATATAGATGTGTATTTTGCAACTTTTGCAAAATCCATGGCCAGTACAGGAGCTTTTATCGCTGCTGATAAAGAAATTATAGATTACTTAAAGTATAATTTGCGTTCTCAAATGTTCGCAAAATCTTTGCAAATGCAATTGGTGGTAGGAGCTTTAAAGCGTTTGGATATGTTGCGAACAATGCCAGAATTACAACAGAATCTTTGGAACATTGTGAATGCACTTCAATCTGGCTTAAAGAAACGTGGATTCGATATTGGTAATACAAGTAGTTGTGTTACACCAGTATATCTTAAAGGGAGTATTCCTGAAGCAATGGCTTTGGTAAAAGATCTTCGTGAGAATCATGGAATTTTCTGTTCTATTGTGGTATATCCAGTAATACCTAAGGGATTGATCCTGTTGAGAATGATACCTACAGCTTCCCACACACTTCAAGATGTGGAAGACACATTGAACGCCTTTGACGCCATTAGAGATCGCCTTGAAAACGGAACATACAAACGCTTATCTGCAGCTGTTAGCGCAGCTATGGGAGAGTAGTTTGTTTAATTTATAGATTAAAAATGCCATCATGATTTATCTTGATGGCTTTTTTATTCTAATTTCTTTTTGTAAGTATGCCTCTTGATATATATTTCTGGGAAGAAATCTTTCCAAAGTTTATGTATGGCATGATTGTCAATGAGCTCAGGAGTGCGATAGCAAGTTTCTATGCCTTTTTTCTTGAAAGTATGATAATATTGACTAAATATGATTCCAGTTAAACCCTTATTTTGGTAGCTTGGATGTACACCTATTAAGTAAAAGGTTACATCTTTACTATGCTTTTTAGCATGTAATAGGTGTTTAAATCCCATTGGAAACAATTTGCCTTTTGCTTTTTGAAGTGCTTTGCCGAAGGAGGGCATCACGATAGCGAAAGCTACCAATTTATCTTCTTTATCTACAACGAACTTAATATATTCTGGATTTACGAAGGAAATAAATTTTTTCTTAAAATAGGCCTTTTGAAGGTCAGTAATAGCAACAAACGAGGATAAGGAAGCATAACTCTCATTAAAAAGATTGAACATCTCATCAGCATAACCCATAACCTCCTCAGTCGTTGTTAGCTCCAGTGCCTTCAACCCATATCGTTTCTTTACTAACGTCTGTATTCTTTCAAAAAATTTCGGTTTTACGTTCTCGAAGGGAAACTTATTTTCTAGATATGTTTTCTCTATGGTCATCCCATAGTTTTCATAGTGTTTGATATAATAAGGATGGTTATACCAAGTGATCATTCTGCCTAGATGTCCAAACCCTTCACTCATCACACCAACCTTGTCTAGGTTTGAGAAACCTACAGGACCTTCAGTATACTCCAAGTCATGGTCTTTTCCTATAGTAATGACTGTATCTAAAAGTGCTTTTGAAACGTCTAAGTCATCAATGAAATCAAACCAACCAAAGCGCATCTTCTTTTGGTTTTGTTGGTTCACTTCTATCCAATTGATAATAGCGGCTACACGACCAACGATGACGCCATTTTTATATGCCAAAAAGAAATGGGCATTTGCGTCATTAAATACAGGATTTTCTTTTTTATTAAAGGTGCTTAGTTCTTGTTTTATAATAGGAGGGACCCAATATTTTGAATCTTTGTAAATAGAGAAAGGTAATTTTACAAAGGCTTTAAGGTCTTTTTTAGTTAGAGCTTCTTTAATTTCAATCATAGGCTATCGTCGCTATCATCATCTTTAGAACCTTTCTTCTTTTTTTTCTTTAATTTTTTGAGTTCATCTCTAGTTTGTCTCTTTTGTTTTCTAAGGTTCTTGATCATATTATTTTCTGGCTTCTTATCTTTATGAAAATCCAATCTATACGATGCTCCAAAATTGACACCAAAAACAGAAGGCGTGTCCTTGGCATTAAATGTGAGTGCAGTATCTAATTGAAAATCTTTTCCAAAAAGATATGCGCCACCTAATCTAAATAAATTATCTGCATAAAAATCACTCTTGATACCCTGAGTTTCACCAAATACTACAAATTTTTCATTTATAGATTTAGTAATAGTAACCAAATATTGATATTCTGGAAAATCAGTTGAAATTCGATCTCCAATAAGGTTTATGACCATCACCCATCCGCCAACAAAATTGTTTTGTGTAGCGACCATAACTTTTGGGCTAATGCCTTCAATTCCAAAAGCCGTATATGGATTATTCTTGGTGTCAAAATTTGCTCCAGCATACACTGCTACTGCAGGAATTAAAGATTTCCATTTAAATTGTCTATTGGATTTCCAACTATAGAGATTTGGCTTGCCCTCTTCTGCGTTTTTATATGGGTCGTATACCAAATACTTAAATCCAATAGTATTGTACTTAAAATTACTGCGTTTGTCTTCTTGGGAGATGGCAGAACGATTATCTGTAAACGTATCATTTTGATAGGTGCCTTCTAAACTCACTTCCAATTCTTCTAATAAAAAACCATAGCGAATAGCATAGTCAAGACCGAATCCTGAAACTTCATATTTTAAAGGCGTATGCTCCTCTTTAATAATATATGGACCAGCTTCAAATTGTACAACATTGACACCAACAGAAAAGGCACTTCTTGAAACACCTGGTCTGTTAGAGTTAATCAATTCTGTATATTGAGAAAAACTATCGGTGGAGAAAAGGGTAGCTATAAAAAGAAACAACAAGGATTTATAGGTATTCATATTAGTTTCGTTTAATTTCAAATATAGATGAATTTATTATTTTTTTCACACTTAAGAACGTTTTTTCGGCAAGAAGAATTGTATTTTTGAATAAAGATTTAAGTTAATGTATCAGTACGCTTCAATACCGGGTCTCATTAGGACTTTTCTTATAATACTCCTTATATATTTTGGTTTCAAGATATTGGCACGCTTGTTTGCGCCCATTCTTATGCGTTATGTTACAAAAAAAGCTGGACAGAAATTCGAACAACAATTTGGGCAATACCAACGTCCACAAGACCCAAAAAGAAAAGAAGGAGAAGTTATTATAGATAAAGCTCCAAAACAAGATAAAGGGTCTAATAAAAACGTCGGAGAATACGTTGATTACGAAGAAGTTGATTAATTATTGAAAATTTAAAGATGTGAATAGAATATTTAATCTATTTTAAAAAAGTTTCGAAAATATCCTTAATTTCCTGAATTCGTAGTCTTAAAACAATTTCATGAACCAATCCATAAAGAAATTACTACCACATCTCATTGTATTGGTGGTGTTTATTATTACTTCATTAGTATATTTCAGCCCTGTTTTAGAAGGAAAACAAATATTTCAAAATGATATTAAGCATCATAATGGAATGGCTAAGCAGCAGCGTGATTTTCGAGCGCAAACAGGAGAGGAAACATATTGGACTAATAGTGCTTTTGGTGGTATGCCCACCTACCAGTTAGGAGCGAGATATCCTCACAATTATATTAAATCACTCGATAGTACATTGCGATTTTTACCAAGACCAGCAGATTATTTGTTTTTATATTTTATTGGGTTCTACATTCTTCTATTAGTTCTTAAAGTAGACTATAAGCTTGCTGCTTTGGGAGCCTTTGCCTTTGGATTTTCTACATATTTAGTGATTATTTTAGGAGTAGGACACAATTCAAAAGCGCACGCCATTGCTTATATGCCTCTGGTATTAAGCGGGATTATATTAACATTTAGGAAACAATACATTTGGGGTTTTTTACTCACTGCCACTGCTATGGCTTTGGAGATTGGAACAAATCATTTTCAAATGACTTTTTATTTGATGCTATTAGTTATAGTGTTAGGTATCGCCTATTTAATTGATGCATACCGAAAAAAAATGCTTCCTCATTTTTTTAAATCTATTGGAATATTAGTTGCCGCAGTAGTATTATCTATAGGATTGAACGCTACCAACCTTATGGCTACCCAAGAGTACGTTAAAGAAAGTACTCGGGGAAAAAGCGAATTAACAATTAATCCTGATGGTTCAAAAAAAGAGATTACTAATGGATTAGATAAAGAATATATAACTAGATATAGTTACGGAATTGTTGAGAGTTTCAACCTTTTTATTCCTAGATTCATGGGAGGAGGTACGTACGAGGACGTGGGTAAGGATTCTAATACTTATAAATTATTCAAGGAGATTGGAGCATCTCCAGTTCAAGCAAAAAATGAAGTGAAACAAACCCCAACGTATTGGGGAAAACAGCCAATTGTTGAGGCGCCTGCCTATATAGGTGCTGTTATTTTGTTTTTGTTTGTATTAGCATTGTTCTTAGTGAAAGGCAGACTGAAATGGTGGCTAGTTGGAGGAACTTTATTGTCGTGGATTTTATCATGGGGAAAGAATTGGTTTTGGGGGGCACACGGGAATCCAGAGAATAATCCGATTACGAACTTTATGATTGATTATTTTCCACTATATGATAAATTCAGAGCTGTTAGTTCTATTCAGGTTATTTTAGAATTATGCATACCTATCTTGGCCATTTTCGGATTATCGAGGTTATTTAATGAGTATCAAAAAAATGAAGACAAACTAAAAGCCTTAAAATATACACTTGGTATAACTGGAGGAATAGCAGTACTATTTTTACTCTTTAAAGGAAGTCTTTTTGAATTTGTAGGTTTGCGTGATGGTCAGTTCAGTCAAATGTACGGAGAAATAGGGCCTAGATATATAGAGGCAGTGAAAGCGGACAGGATATCTATTTTTAATAGTGATACTGTGCGAACACTTATTTTAGTACTACTTTCAGCAGGAACTATTTGGGCATTTCTTAAGAACAAGTTATCAGAGATTATAGTTGTTGTGGTATTTGCTGGATTGATTTTATTTGATTTAGTTGGTGTTGATAGACGTTACGTTAATAATGATGATTTTGTATCGGCTAGACAAATAAAGCAGCCGTTTCAAGCCAATGCAGCAGATTTAACAATACTAAAGGATAAGAGTCATTTTAAGGTATTAGATGAATCTGGCGACCCTCTTAATAGCGGTCGTGCATCGTTTTTTCATAATGCTTTAGGTGGTTATCATGCGGCTAAGCCAAGACGTGTTGAGGATGTCATGAGTTATAGAAACGAAAAGAACAATATGACCATACTGAACATGATGAATGTAAAGTATATTATTAGGTCAACCGAAGAAGGTCCTGTGGCGTTACAGAATCCAGACGTTAATGGTAATGCATGGTTTGTTGAAAAACTAAACACGGTAGACATAGCAGATGATGAAATAAAAGCATTGGACAATTTAAACACCAAACAAGAGGCTTTTACTGCTGGAGAGTGGTTTAAATCTAAACCAAAAGAGAGCTATTCAAAAGATAGTCTGGCAGTAATTGATCTAAATGATGTAAAACCGAATTATTTAAAATATACTAGTTCTAACTCTAATAATGGTTTCGCTGTTTTTTCTGAAAACTATTATCAGGATGGCTGGAATGCTTATATTAATGGTGAGCCACAACCACATTATCGTGTTAATTATGTGTTGAGGGGTATGCCAATCCCAAAAGGAAATCATATCATAGAATTTAAATTCGAACCCAAGGTTGTACAAAATGGAAGCAAGGTTGCCTTAGGAAGTTCATTATTACTAGGTTTGTTGATTTTAAGTGGATTGTATTTCGAGTTCAAGAAAAAGAGTAAAACTTAGCACTAAAATGTCATTTCGAGCAGAGTCGAGAAACCTTTATTAGACATCTCAACTCCGCTCGATGTGACAGAAATATTAAGAATGATTTTCCTTTTTGGGATGTATGAATAAAAAAAAAGCACTCATCATAAGCTATTATTGGCCACCAGCTGGAGGGCCAGGCGTACAACGTTGGCTAAAATTCGTAAAGTACCTTCCAGAGTTTGGGATTGAGCCTATTGTCTATATTCCTAAAAACCCCAATTATCCAATTATTGATAACAGCCTTGTGAGAGACGTTCCTGATGGAATTACAATTTTAAAACAGACAATTAAGGAGCCTTATAAATGGGCCAGTTTATTATCTAATAAAAGCGCAAAAACAATTAGTAAAGGTGTTATTCCTGCTAAGAAAAAGCAGAATTTTATTGAAAAAATCATGCTGTATATTAGAGGAAATTTCTTCATCCCTGATGCACGTAAAGCATGGGTTGCACCTTCGGTCGAATTTTTATCTACATATATTCAAGATCATAAGATAGAAACTATAATTACAACTGGACCGCCACATAGTTTGCATCTGATTGGACTTCAGCTTAAGAATAAAATAAGCCTAAAATGGATTGCTGATTTTCGTGACCCATGGACCACAATTGGATATCATAAAAAACTAAAATTAACAAAAGCCTCAACTAAAAAGCACAGACAATTAGAAACTTTAGTATTAAATACTGCTGACCAAATAGTTGTAACTAGTAATGTGACTAAAAATGAATTTTTAACAATCACTGAAAAGCCTATTTCTGTAATTACAAATGGTTATGATTCTGTAGCTCCAAAAATTGTTTCGTTGGATAAAAAATTTACAATCTCCCATATAGGGTCATTGCTTTCTGATAGAAATCCAGAAAATTTATGGAAAACATTAAGTGAATTAATCTCTAAGAATGATTCTTTTGCACAATCCTTTCAACTTAATTTAATAGGAACCGTAAGCGAAGATGTTCTCCAGTCTGTTTATAAACACAATCTAAAACCATACATTAACGTTATTGGTTATGTATCTCATAAAGAAGCTATTACTTATCAATATCAATCGCAATTGCTTTTGCTTGTCGAAATAAATTCTGAAGACACTAAATGTATCATTCCTGGTAAACTCTTTGAATACATGGTTTCCAATCGCCCAATTATAGCTGTAGGGCCTGCAAATTCGGATGTTGAAATTATTATTGAGGATACAAATTCTGGTCACTATTTTTGTTATGAGGCCTATACTTCGTTAAAATCAGTAGTTTTGGACTACTTTGAATCCTATAAAAAGAACGATTTAAAAAATAATCCTATAGGGATTGAAAAATATAGCAGGAAGGAACTAACAAAGTCTTTATCAGAACTAATATAAATGGGAATTGTATTAAGTCAATCATTCAAGAATACCATTTGGACCTATGTTGGTTTTGCTATTGGTGCGATTAATACGCTCTTTCTTTATACTAATTTTATTTCTCCTGAATATTATGGCCTTGTTACTTTTATCTTATCAACAGCGTATATAATGATGCCTTTAATGGCTTTCGGAGTCCATAATACCATTATAAAATTTTACTCTTCTTATAAGACTAAAAATAGTTTAAATAGTTTTCTAACTTTAATGCTATTGCTTCCCTTAATTGTTATCATTCCTTTTACGGTTATTGGTTACCTATCGTATGATGCTATAGGAGAGTTGTTGTCTCAAAAGAATACTATTGTGAAGGATTATGTATGGCACATTTTTGTTGTTGCTATTTCATTAGCATATTTTGAAATATTTTATGCTTGGTCTAAAGTGCAAATGCAAACAGTATTTGGAAATTTCATGAAAGAAGTTTTTCACAGGGCAGGAGTAATGATATTGCTGTTCTGTGTCTATAAGATGTGGTTAACCGTTGAAGAATTTATTATAGGTGTTGTTCTAGTATATGTGCTGAGAACCGTCATAATGAAATTATATGCCTACAGTATTCATCTTCCAATAATTAGATTTAAACGTGTCCCAAATTTAAAACCTGTACTGAAATATTCAACACTTATAATTATCGCAGGATCGGTGGCAGTATTATTACTCGATATAGACAAATTTATGCTTGGAGAGTATATAGAGATAGAGAATGTTGCCTACTACGGTGTTGCAATTTATATAGCAACCGTTATTGGCGTACCATCTAGATCTATGTACCAGATAACAAATCCAATTACTGCTGAATATTTAAATGAAGGGAAAATCAATGACCTTAAAGATTTGTACAAAAAAAGTTCATTGAATCTATTTATTATTAGCGGTTTAATTTTTTTGCTCATCATTTTAAATATTAATGAACTTTATAAAATTATACCACAGGAGTTTTCGGGTGGTTTGCTAGTGGTTTTCTTAATTGGTTTGGTGAAATTATATGATAATCTTTTGGGAAATAACAATGCTATTCTTTTTAATAGTAATTATTATAGAATTGTGCTTGTATTTGGAGTGTTACTAGCCATACTTACGGTTATTTTAAACATGGTTTTTATACCAATGTATGGAATTAATGGCGCGGCCTTTGCCACATTCATAGCGGTTGTTCTGTATAATACATCAAAGCTTATTTTCGTCAATAATAAATTCGAAATGCATCCATTTACGTCTGATACAGCTAAGACATTTGTATTGATATTGGTATTAATAGCCGCTTTTTATTTCTGGGAATTCTCATTCCACCCTCTAGTAAATATAACTTTGAAATCTATAATTGTAAGTCTCTTATATATTATCTCGGTTTATGCGTTTAAATTATCTGACGATATTTCTAAAGTTGTCAAAAAATACTTAAAACTATAAAACAAAAGAAAACCCTGCAAGGTGCTTTGAGGCATACGTCTTGCAGGGTTTAACTAACCAACCAAAAAATCTTATTGTATTCCTCTTCTAGATCTAGAGGTTCTACTTTTACTAGTATTACTACGCCCTCTATTTGTTGAAGCCTTTGATCTGCTTTGAGTAGGTCGTTGGGACACTCTACTCTTTGACTGACTTCTAGTTGGACGTTTCTGTATTGTATTTGTTCTTTTTCTATTTTGCTGTGTAACTGACTTACGATTATTTTGAACTCTCGGTTTTCTAACTTGAGAAGAAGTTGAATTTCTTCTAGTTTGCTGAACTACTCTGCTAGATCTTTTCGAAGTAGTACCTCTTACTCTTGAAGAATTATTATTTCTTCTTGGAGAATCCACTCTTTGTTGTGTGTTACCTCTTCTAGATGCAATATTAGAGTTATCTCCTCTAGTTCTTCTTGCAGAGTTTACTGTTGAATTCCCTCTTCTAGTATCTAATCTTTTCACATTTTTATCACCAGTATTTCCTCTTCGAGATTTTGCAACGGCATTACCACGTCTGCTTGTGGAAGATTGTCTGTAACGGTCACTGCGTTTTGATTTGTTTTGAGCTACAGCCCCTCTTCGACTAGCACTATAACTTCTGTTGAATCTTGGTCTATGATTATCTCTGTAAGGTCTGTAGTAAGTATATCTTATTGGAGCATAATATTGTCTGTAAGGCCTGTTGTATACAACACAGTTGTTATATGCTGGTACACTATAATATCTGTGCCAAGGTCTTGCAATATAAAATCTATTGAAAATATTGATGTAACCTGTATAATGTGAAAATACATTGTATCTGTTATAGTGCACGTACAGTCCACCAACACGAGCTACTCTTCCGTAACTGTTATAGTTGATTCTGACATCGCCAGCTCTGCTAATACGTCCGTAATAATCATAATAGATAGGAACATTCTCAATCTGGATAATAGCTCCAAAATCATCATATTGTACATAAGGATTATAGTCATAACCAGTATTGAAGCTGATGTTTACATTTCCGTTTCCGAAACCAGCACTTATGTTTGGTCCGCGATTGGACATGTAGAAATCGAATTGCCCATCTGGGAAAACCGAAAATTCGACACCGTTCTCTACAAATATGAAAGAATTGCCATAACCTCTCACAAAAGTGGATGTATTGTCTAAATCGCTCGTTTTGGTGGTTTCAGCCTTTACCGTTGTTCCTATAAGAAGCAGAGCAGTAAATAATAATGATATTCTTTTCATAATTGCAGTATTTAATGTTATACATTTTTATAATACCAACCATCGTGCCAAAACGAAAATGATATAATTTTTAAAAAGGAAAATCAAGGATCAAAAAGTAAAAGAGAAAACCCTACAAGGTGCTTTGAGGCATACTGCTTGTAGGGCTTTCCAACTAACTAAATCAATAATTTTTTTATCAAATAGAAATTAATCGTTGTATTTATAGCGCTTCTTTAATTTTTTACGCTTGAACTTTTTTTGTTTTCCATTTTTGCGGAAGTAATAAAAATCATCGTTTCCAAAATGGTCATCATCATAGTCGTTGTCATACCAATCTAATCCACGTCCGTGGTCAAAATGATCCATTGAACAACTTGTAGTTCCACAGAATCCACAACCTTGATTACGATAGTTCACATTTCCACTCATACGAATAAGTCTTCCATGTCTGCCGTAGATTAAACGTAATCCTCCAACTTGTATGAGTTTTCCTCTGCTGTATCTCATGTATACAGACCCAACACGTTTCACTCTTCCGTAGTAATCATAGTTTATAAATACGTTACCTACTCTTCGGACATTGCCCCATCGATCATGAATCACTCTTTTACCTCTACTGTATCTAGAAGATGTGTAATTAATTCGTGAACCTGGTACACCAAAAGTCCTGTTAATTGATCCCCTTCTACTTCTATTGCCTCTGTAGTAGTAATCGTCGTCGTTAGACCAATTATCATACTCGGTATTAAAGTCGAAGCTTCCATTTGGGAAGATCAAGAATTCCACACCACGCTCCACGAACAAAATAGGTTGCGTATAACGATAGCGTTTTGTAATTGTTAAATCTTCACCCGTTTTTTCAGAAACGAATTCTGATGCTGTTGCAGATGTCATTCCTATGATCATCATTGCAAATAATAGTTGTAATTTTTTCATCACTATTAGGTTTTAAGATTATGCCTACTCATCTAGCTTTTCGGCTTACGCTATTTGTTTCAGAGTTTTCAATTAGCGTGCCAAAAATATTAAAGTGCTGATTATTAGATATTTAAAATGGAATTGGATAATACTTTCTTTTTGTATTTTTAACATATCATTAATTAGCTTATGAGCCAACCCATAGAAAACTGCAGGAATTGCGAGAAAGAATTTGAAGAAGGATTTGAGTTTTGCCCACATTGTGGACAGAAGGCCAAAGACGAACTTACCTTAGGAGTTCTTTTTTATAATACTATTAGTAATTACTTTTCTTTTGATGCGCGTTTCCTAAAAAGTTTTCTCCCTCTATTGTTTAAACCTGGGTACTTAGCAAAACGCTTTATTGAAGGCAAACGATTATTGTATTTACATCCAGCGCAATTGTACTTGTTTATATCCGTTGTGTTTTTCTTTTTGTTCTCATTTAATGCAAGAAAACAAGTGCAAAAACTGGATGAAAACTTAGCTAAGACATTAGTAAAGAAAGTTGATACCATTACAGATCAAAGAGTTAAAGACTCTTTGAAATTGGCAAAAGTGATAAACGACAAACGAAATGACTCTATTGCAAAAGCAGGAGCTAAGAGCGCTCTGATGAGCACTAGTCAGTTTACTGGAATGTCAGAGGCGCAAATTGATTCTATTGTTAATAGTGAAAAATTTAAGACAAGCAATAATGGAAACGTAAACTTTGATTTTAATCAAGAAGCTGTAGACTCACTTATAGCGATAAACGCGCCAGACAAGGTTATTTATGAAACCATGGGCATGAATGACGATGCAGGATTTTTAAAAAGAAAGTTCTTTGCTCAAATGCTAAAGTTTTATAAATCAAGAAAAGGAGGAAGTGTGCTTCAAGCATTTTATGATACCATTCCTATTGCCATGTTTTTTTTGTTACCAATTTTCGCTTTTATTTTAAAAATATTGTACTATAACAGAGGCCGTTATTCTCATCATTTGGTTTTTAGCTTTTATTATTTCTCCTTTTTGTTTACTGTTTTGAGCATTGTTATTGGCGTTAATTTTATTTGGGATATCCCAGATTGGATAGATTGGTTAGTCGGTTTTTCAACTATATTTTACCTCTTTATTGCTTTGAAAAAATTCTATCAGCAACATTGGATTTGGAGTTTCTTTAAAACAGGTTTTGTTGCGTTTTTGTTCTTGCTGTTTGTGATACCCTTAACGGCGGTTATTTTAGGACTGTTTGCTTTTATGTTTTACTAGAATTGTTGAGAGCTTTATAGGTGACTTGGCTTTAATTCGTTGACTTTTTAATTTTTTTAAAACTAACTTCGCTTAACTGTCGATAAACAAACATTAAAACGTTTTTTATCTTCACATTGTGCTTCATTATGACAAACCGCTAACCAATGATAAAATTCTTTAGAAAAATTAGACAAAATTTACTTTCAGAAGGAAAAACGGGAAAGTATTTAAAGTATGCCATTGGTGAGATTGTTCTTGTAGTTATCGGAATTTTAATTGCATTGTCAATCAATAACTGGAATGAATCCAAAAAATTCAAAATAAAAGAAAAAGAAGCTCTCTCGGAAATTATTTCCGATTTAGAAACTAATATCTTAGAGCTTAAAAGATTATTGAATGGTGAAGAATGGAATATTTCAACAACTATTAGTTCAATCGATTTTCTTATTGGTTATTTAGAAGCTGACAATGTATATCATGATTCTATTAATTTACATTTTAATTATGCAAATCAATACGAAGAATTAAATCTAAAAACCAGTGGATATGAGTCTATAACTTCTAGTGGTATAGATATCATCCTTGATTCAAAAATTCGTTCCAAAATAGGTGAATATTATTCTTCGACAATAGAAAAACCTAAAATAGCTTACAGTGAAGTTAGGGATGATTATTATCATTATATGCTTGATTATCTTAGAAATGATTTTTTTCAGTCCTTCAATAAAACACTAAATACAACTCTAATTACTCCAAGGAATTACATTAAACTAAAAGAGAAAACTGATTATATTGAATCCTTGAAAGTGTTTTATGATGTGAATCTATATTATAGAAGTGAACTGAATAAAGCCATGAAAGGGTCAAGAAATTTAAAAAAGGAAGTTGAAAATTACACAGCTAATGAATAATCGGAAAATCATAACTTGATTTTCCCGTAACCAATCATGCACGAACACGTTAAGCGTAACTCTAGTTAAATTTTCTCATTTAAATACTGTCCAGTATACGAAGCTTTTACTTTAACAATTTCTTCAGGAGTACCTTGGGCTACTAATGCACCACCAGTTTCACCACCATCTGGTCCAAGATCAATTATATAATCGGCACACTTTATTAATTCTAAGTTATGCTCAACAACGATGATGGAATGCCCTTTTTCGATTAGTGCATTAAAGGATTTTAACAGTTTCTTGATATCGTGAAAATGCAGTCCTGTTGTTGGTTCATCAAAAATAAAGAGTGTTTTTTCTGCTTTATTACCCTTAATTAAAAATGAAGCCAATTTGATACGCTGCGCTTCGCCACCAGAAAGGGTAGAGGAACTCTGCCCTAAAGTAACATAGCCTAAACCTACATCTTGAAGCGGCTTTAATTTTGATGTAATCTTATCTTGGCCATTATCCCTAAAAAAATCTACAGCATTATCGATCGTCATGTTTAAAATATCATCGATGTTTTTATCTGCAAAAGTTGCTTCTAAGACTTCTTTTTTGAAGCGTTTGCCTTTACAGGTTTCACATTCAAGGTGAACGTCTGCCATAAATTGCATTTCAATAGTTACTTGACCTTCACCTTTGCAAGTCTCACAACGACCTGCATCTACATTAAAAGAGAAATGCTTTGCCTGATAATTTCTAATGACACTGACTTTCTGTTTTGCAAACAATGCACGGATATCATCATATGCTTTTATGTAAGTCACTGGATTGGAACGTGATGAGCGACCAATGGGATTTTGATCAACAAATTCAAGATGTTGTACATTACTGAAATTGCCTTCTAATTTTGTGAATTGTCCAGCTTTTTCTCCATAGCCACCAATTTCTTTTAGCAAAGCAGGATATAATATTTTCTTTACAAGTGTGCTTTTTCCACTTCCAGAAACACCAGTTATAACAGTTAACATGCCTAATGGAAATGTTACATCAATATTCTTTAAGTTGTTTTCTCTAGCGCCAACTATGTCAACATAGTATTTTGATGTTCTCCTGGTTTCTGGAACTTCAATCTCCATCTCTCCATTTAAATATTGGGCGGTAAGCGAATCTGAGGCCAAAATATCGGTATAGGTGCCAGTCGCTACAACTTGACCACCTAAGGTGCCAGCTTCTGGACCTATATCAATGATCTCGTCTGCAGCTTGCATGATGTCTTCGTCGTGTTCAACGACAATAACTGTATTTCCTAAATCTCTTAGTGATCGTAGTACGGTAATTAAGCGTTCTGTATCTCGTGGATGCAGACCAATACTTGGTTCATCTAGAATGTACATGGATCCTACTAAGCTACTTCCTAGCGAGGTTGCTAGATTTATACGTTGACTTTCGCCACCAGATAGAGTGTTAGATTTTCTGTTGAGAGTTAAATAATCCAACCCCACATTAGATAAAAATAAGAGACGGGTATTAATTTCTTTCAGCAAGCGATTGGCTATTTTTTGATCATAATCATTCAGCGTCACTTGTTTGAAGAAATTTGCTAATGTATTTAGCGGCATTTCCACTAAATCTGTAATAGTTGCATTGGCAACTTTCACATAATTTGCTTCTGGTCGCAGACGTTTGCCATGGCAAGTATTACATTTAGTCTTTCCTCTGTATCGCGATAGCATCACACGATTCTGTATTTTGTAGGCTTTGCTTTCTAATTCAGAAAAAAAAGAGCTTAGTCCTTCAAAATATTGATTTCCATTCCATATTAATTGTTTATGAGTGTCACTCAATTCAAAATAGGGTTTATGAATAGGGAAATCGAACTTATGAGAATTATTGACCAGTTGGTCACGATACCAGCTCATACTTTCACCGCGCCATGGAAAAATAGCATTTTCATAGATTGATAACCCTGTATTTGGAACGACCAAATCTAAATCAATACCAATCACATCTCCATAACCTTCGCATTTTGCGCAAGCACCATATGGATTGTTAAAACTAAATAAATGAACATTTGGCTCAAGGAATAACATCTCATCTAATTCAAACTTATTGCTAAAAAGCTCTTGTTTATTATCTTCTAAAGATTCGATGATACATTCTCCTTTGCCTTCAAAAAATGCAGTTTGAATAGCATCTGCAAGACGATTATAGAAATCTTCTTCTTGTCTTACAATAATCCTATCTACCACAAGGTAAATGTTTTCTGCTTTTTTTGGAATAGTATTTACGTCCTCAATTCGGACTACAGAATCATTAAGCTTAACTCTTGCATATCCCTGTTGATGTAAGACTTTTAATTTGTCATCCATATGTCTCCCAGCCTCCAAATGTATTGGAGCTAGCAGTAATAATTTTGCGTTTTCTGGATATGATTTTATAACGTTTAGGACATCGGTAACAGAATCTTTTTTTACTTCTTTACCAGAAACAGGAGAGTAGGTTCTACCAATTCTTGCAAACAATAGCTTTAAATAATCATAAATTTCTGTTGTAGTACCAACTGTTGAGCGAGGATTTGTTGAGTTTACTTTTTGTTCAATAGCAATTGCAGGTGCAATACCTTTTATAAAATCTACTTTTGGTTTGTTGAGCCTTCCTAAGAATTGACGCGCGTAACTTGATAAGCTTTCTACATAGCGTCTTTGTCCTTCGGCATATAAAGTATCAAATGCCAAACTAGATTTTCCAGACCCAGATAGGCCTGTAATGACTACTAATTTGTTCCTTTTGATAACAACATCTATATTTTTTAAGTTATGGAGCTTGGCTCCTTTAATAATGATATTTTCTTTTGGATTGACGTCTAAAATACTAGTGTTCATAGGATATTGAAGGTATAATTTCGCAAAGATACCATTTCTTCATCAGCTATAAAAACAACATATTGTGCAATAAAATGTTAAAAAAATTGATTTCTTTTTGCTTTTTAGGAATGATTCTTGTTATATTTGAACCGTACAATTCTAATTAATTGATTTTAAGCCTATAGAAAAAACATTACTTTTTAATTTATAAACCCCAAGCCCGGAAGTTTTCTTCCAAGCGTTTAAAAAAGTAATGAATATGCGACAAGAAATCATTTCAGATGCACAGTTGGTGAGTAACTACATCAAAGGAGAAGAAAGTGCACTTTCCACATTAATTTATCGGCACAAGCAAAAAATTTACAGTTTTATCTATTCAAAAGTATTTGATAGAGATTTAGCTGAAGATATTTTTCAAGACACTTTTATTAAGGTTATTAAAACCTTAAAACGTGGTGCATATAATGAAGAGGGTAAGTTCTTGCCTTGGGTTATGCGAATCTCACATAACTTGGTCATTGATCATTTCAGAAAAAATAACAGAATGCCAAAATTCGATAATTCTGGTGAATTCAGTATTTTTTCTGTACTCGGAGATTCTGCATTAAACGCTGAAAAACAATTAATAAAAGATCAAGTAGAAAGCGATGTTAGACGATTAATAGAGGAACTTCCTGAGGATCAAAAACAAGTTCTTGTGATGCGTATGTATAATGATATGAGTTTTAAGGAAATCTCAGAAAGAACAGGTGTGAGCATTAATACGGCTCTTGGTAGAATGCGTTATGCTCTTATTAATTTAAGAAAGGTCGTAGATAAGCATAATATTGTTTTAACGAACTAATACAATAAACCAAGTTTTGCCACGTTAATTAATATAATTAACAACAAAACCATAAAATGGCAAAACTTTACATTAAGGGTTCACAAGAAGTGGACAATCAAAACCCGCGAGAAGAAACGGTTAAATTTCTTCTAGATTATTCAAAGGCTTTAAGTGTTATAGATTATAAAAAGATGAAGTTTGAAGCGCTTCTCAACTAAACTTTGAAAAAGTCCTGATAAAGCCATCAGGACTTTTTTTTATGGTATGCTTTTAAAACAGTAGCCCTTCCAATTGTTTTTGTGATAATATCTTTGTCTAAATTCCAACCTCTAGCTGGCGAGTACTCTCTTCCATACCATATTATTTGTAGGTGTAAATCATTCCATAATGCTTTAGGAAACAAACGCTTTGCATCCTTTTCAGTTTGAACTACATTTTTTCCATTACTCAAATTCCAACGATACATTAACCTTTGTATATGCGTATCAACAGGAAAAGCTGGAATTCCGAAAGCTTGGGATAATACAACAGCGGCAGTTTTATGACCAACAGCTGGGAGTTCTTCTAATGCTTCATATGTTTTTGGAACTTCTCCGTTATACTTATCAATAAGGATGTGAGAAAGCCCATAAATACCTTTACTTTTCATTGGTGACAAGCCTACTGGCCTAATGATATCTCGAATTTCCTCGACGGAAAGTTTAATCATATCATAAGGATTATCTGCTTTGGCAAACAATATGGGCGTTATTTGATTGACCCTTACATCGGTACTTTGAGCTGACATTAATACCGCTATTAGCAAAGTGTATGGGTCTTTGTGCTCTAGAGGAATAGGGATTTCAGGATATAATTCATTTAATGTATTAATAACGAATTCTACCTTTTCTTGTTTGGTCATAAATGGTATTTTTACAGGACATAAATTTAAAGAAATATGACCACATTAAAAGCAGGAGATAAAGCACCAGAATTCAATTCGGTAGATCAGGAAGGTAATGCTATAAGTTTGACTGATTATAAAGGAAAGAAACTTGTAGTTTTCTTCTATCCTAAAGCAAATACTCCAACATGCACAGTTGAAGCTTGTAATTTAGGAGATAATTACACAACATTACAAGATGCTGGATATGAAATATTGGGTGTAAGTGCCGATTCTCAAAAACGTCAGCAGAATTTCAAGAACAAATTTAGTTTTCCATATCCATTGTTAGCAGACGTAGATAAGTCAGTTATTGAGGCCTTTGGAGTTTGGGGCCCAAAGAAATTTATGGGTAGAGAGTTTGATGGAATTCATCGTGTAACTTTTGTGATTGATGAAAACGGTATTATTGAAAAAGTGATAGATAAAGTGAAAGCTAAAATTCATTCTGAACAAATACTAGAATAAAAAAATAGTCGTTTGACTCCTTTTTTATCCTTTTTCAATGACTTCCTCAGTTTCACAGCCAAAGAGGCTTTGCTCTTTTATAAGTTGGGCAACACCTTCAGGAAGCATTGGTTCCCATCCAGCTTTACCATCATTAATCATTTTAAGAACCGTTCTTGAGAAAATGGATAACGTTTTTGTATCGTAGTCATCAATATCTACAACTTTTCCATTGTATTTAAAGAACTTGTATAACTCTTTCATTCTTGGGTGTACTTTCAAGTTTTCACTATTGGTAATGGTACCGTCTTCATTTTTCTGAGGATATAAGTAAACTCTTAAATCCTTGAAGAATAATTTACCAAAGGCTTCAAGAATCCCACCGCTAAGATGACGATAGTATTTCTCATCAAAGATATCTACCAAGTTATTTACACCCATTGAGAGACCCATTCTGTTTTTGGAGTATTGAGAGAAATATTCTACTAACTTATAATATTCCTTAAAATTTGATATCATTACTGTTTGACCTATTGAACACAATAATCGGGCTCTGTCCATAAAATCTTGTTCATCTATTTCTCCTTCAGCTCTTAAATTTGACAAGGTGATTTCAAAAATCACCTGCGTATTTTCAGGTTTAACTCGATTCTCCTTTAGGAACATGTTATATGCTTTTTCATACATGTCCATATTTACCTTAGTAACGGGTCTAAAACTTCCACGCAATGTCAAAATATTCTTTTTGTAAAGGACTCTAGCTGGTAAGACATTGTTTCCGTCTGGAGCAAACATCACAGCTTCTGTCATACCATTTTTAACGAGTTGCAAACTCATCAAACGATTATCGACATCTTTAAAAAGTGGACCAGAAAAATTTATAGTATCAATTTCTACTTGATCTTTGTGTAAGTGATCGTATAGATAGCGTAATAATTTTCTTGGTTGATTGTATTTGTAAAAAGCGCCATAAACAAGATTAGTACCTAATATCCCTAAAGTCTCTTGCTGTAGTTTAGCATCATTTTCTCTAAAGCGAATATGCAGAACTATTTCATTATAATCTTGATTTGGTTCAATTTGATAGCGAATGCCTACCCAGCCATGACCTTTATATTTTTTTGCAAAATCGATGGTCGCTACTGTATTGGCAAAAGTAAAAAAGACTTTGCTAGGATGTTTTTCCCTAGAAATACGATCCTCTATCAGTTTAGTTTCATGAAACAGCATTTTTTTAAGGCGTGCTTCTGTGACGTAACGTTTATCGTCTTCAATACCATAAACGGCATCACTAAAATCTTTATCATAAGCAGACATGGCTTTCGCTATGGTACCTGAAGCTCCGCCAGCTCTAAAGAAATTTCTCACTGTTTCTTGACCTGCACCAATTTCGGCAAAAGTACCGTAAATGTTTTCATTTAGATTTATTCTAAGTGCTTTGGTCTTGATGGATGGAATATCATCAAATTCTTTATCTCCCTTTAGGGTAATTTCCATATCCGTTATCTGGATTAATTCTTACCTAACAAAGGTATTAAATTAGATATGCAAACAAAAAAATAAGTTTACTTTTGTTTTAAAGATTATTGCTTTGAGAGTCACATTTTTGGGAACAGGAACATCACAAGGAATTCCGGTAATTGGAAGTAATCACCCTGTTTGTTTGAGTGAGAATTCAAAGGATAAAAGATTGCGTGTTTCTATATTGATAGAATGGGATGGTATAACATATGTTGTAGACTGTGGCCCTGATTTTAGACAGCAAATGCTTAGTGCAGAATGCAGTCATATTGACGGTATTTTATTTACGCATGAACATAGCGATCATGTGGCTGGTCTTGATGATATAAGACCTTTCTTTTTTCGTCAAGGCGATATTCCTATTTATGCCCATAAGCGTGTATTAAAAGCTTTGAAGAAGCGCTTTGACTATATTTTTGTTGATGAAGCTAATAAATATCCTGGTGTGCCTAGTGTTCAAGCGATTGAAATAAAAAATAAGCCTTTCAAAATTAAAGAGTTTGAAGTGATTCCTATTAATGCAGAACACAATAGATTACAAGTGTTTGGATTCAGGTTTAACGAGTTTGCATATCTAACAGATGTTAAGACAATTGAAAAAAAAGAGCGAAAAAAATTAGATGGTGTTAAAGTATTAGTTGTTAATGCACTACAACAAAACCCTCATCATTCGCATTTTAACCTCAAAGAGGCCCTTGAATTTATACAAGAAATACAACCAAAACGAGCTTATTTAACGCATATCAGTCATCATTTAGGATTTCATGATGATACACAACAACGATTACCTAAAAACGTTTATTTAGCTTACGATAACTTACAAATTACTATTTGACCATGAAGCAAAAGATTTTTATGTATCTCTTTATTTTTTCAATACTTCTCGTGTTATTTCTATACGTAAATTCTAAAAACATTCTTGAAAATCAAGAAAGTAGAATTGTTAAACTAGAACAGAAAGTAACAATGTATAAAGATTCTATAATAACGCTACAAGACGCCAATTATGATCTGTCTTTGTTCAATTTAGAACAAAATGATGATGCTCTTGAATACTTAGAGGATCAAGGCTATGACCCTACTACTTTAATCCCCTTGATTCGGGATGAATTATATGGTTTAAATGAGGTTAAAGGCGAGCATCCACTGGTTCCCTATGTCGCATCTGAGGGTAACAAAATGTTAATTAACACTATAAAATTACTTAACCATAAATGGATTGTCGCTAATTTTTCGGATGGACCGATTTGGGGTGAAATGTTTCTTACATATGAGGTTATAGAAGGAGAATTAAAGTTTAAACTAATAGAGTCCTTTTTGTATCCAGTACAATAATTATCTGTCTTTAAGACGGTAAACAAATTTAAGTCCGCTCCAGTCGTCATCAATGGCTGCAACTTTTACATCTACCAAACCAGTGTTTAATATGTGTTCTCTAACAGGTTCGCGCTTTAGATCAGTTTCAATTTTAGAAGCTCCTTTTGGCCAACTAACCCAAAGCATACCAGTCTTTTTTAATAGAGGCTTATATCTTTTCACTGATTTTTTTAATTCTTCAATAGTCGTACAGAACAAATGAATAAAATCTACTTCATTATGTAAGGTATTCCTAGAAAACTTGAAGTTAACTGGTAAATCAGAAAACAGTTCGCGATAATGCTTAGGTTCATTATGGGCTAGAGCTATGTACTCTTCCTTAATTCCAAGCTTCTTAGCTAATGGTGTTCCAGAATAACCTGCAGGCATAAAATGAGTTTAGTATTGTATTAAAGGTACTAAATCCTCTTTTTTAGCCAATCCTTTAATTCATAAAAATTTTGAGGAGCGACACCATGTCCTACGGGAAATTCAGAATAGGAATTTTTTATTCCCAATTCAGATAAGAAAGGAGCGGTTTTCCTTGCCCAGTCTACAGGTATAACTTGGTCCACACTACCATGTGACACATAAATATCAAGATTTGAATACTCTTTATCACTTACATCTGTTGGATGACTGCCATGATTTATATAACCGCTTAGAGCGATAATGTTTTTGAGGGTTTCTGGATATGTTAGAGCGAGAGATAAACTTAAAATGGTTCCTTGACTAAAGCCTAAAAGTGTTACATTGTGCTTGTTTACAGGGTATATTTTACACGCCTCATCGATAAAGGTCTTGAGAAGGTCTCTGCTAGTTTTTACCTCTTCGTCATCACTCCATTTACCTGAATCATCAAAATTTATTGCATACCAAGCATTGCCAAAAGGTTGCATAGGGTAAGGAGCTCTTACTGATATAATGAATAATTCTTCTGGTAATTCATTTGAGAAAGAAAACAAGTCATTTTCATCACTGCCATAACCATGACACATAATTAATAATGGTGCATTTTCATTTAATGAAGATTCTCTGACAATATGATAAAGTGGGAGGGAAGTGTTTGACATTTATCTACCTAAACTAGCGAACACTTTTTGATATATACGGCCAACAACTGGTACTTCTTGGTCATTTCCAGCAACTGCATTTATAAAACCATAAATGAGTAAAACGCCAAAGCAAAAATAGAAGACAAGTCGAACTAATGAAAAATCTAGCGTACTAATGACAATGCCTAGAGCGTGAAAAGTCAACCAAATACCTAAAGACTGTCTTATATGAAAATTTGTAAAAGAGTTATTACCTTTATTTTTGTTCAAGAAATAGGCGACTATTACTCCTAAAATCCATAAGTAACTAACCATAGCTAAAGGTTTGCCTTGTTCAATAGTATCTTCTGTCATAAGCAGTTAATTTAAAGAAAGAAAAGACTTGTTTGTTAAGATTCCGTAGGCTTTGCCTTTCAATTTTGCGTTTTCAAAAATAGCATTTCTGGATTTAGAAACAATGTCATTCGTCGAAAAAATGTATTTGATCTTTGGATTAAACATAGTGATATTCAATTTATTACCAATACTAATGGGACTACTTTCTAATCCAAATCGTTCTTTCCCTTTTGTGAGTAATTCAATGGTTTTTTTAAGGCTAAAAATAGTTTGTAATGCACCAAAGGCACTTTCTAGTCCAATAGTTCCATAATCTGCATAATCGAACTCCACTTTTTTTCTTTCAATATCTAATGGAGTATGATCACTGGTAACCATATCAATTGTGCCGTCCTTTACGCCATTAATAAGGGTGTCTACATCCTTTTGTGTTCTTAATGGCGGAAGCACTTTATGATAGGTATTAAAATCTTCAAGAGTAGAATCTGTGTAACATAGGTTGTGTATGGCAACACTACAACTCACATTAAGTTTCTTTTGTTTCGCTTTTTTAATGAGTTCTACTGACCTTGCTGTAGATACTGTAGGGATATGTAGTTTACCTCCTGCATACTCTAATATATATAAATCTCTTGCAATTTGAAGTTCTTCGGCAAGATTTGGAATGCCCTTTAATCCTATTTTGGTGCTCATAAATTCTTCATTCATAACCCCAGATCCAGCAATGGCATCTTCTTGAGGAAAAGAACAGATTAGTCCACCAAAGGTATCTGCATATTGCAAGGCAATTTTCATGAGATTTGGGTTCTTTATAGATTTCTTGTAATCTCCAAAAGCTATCGCACCAGTATTCTGCATGTCAAACAATTCGGCCAGGTGTTCTCCTTTACTTTCTTTAGTCAAGGCACCAATAGGAATCAATTTTACTGGATGACCATTGGCTTTGCCTTTAACAAAGGCAATATCAGAACTTGTATCTATTATAGGGTGAGAATTTGCATTTAAGGCAACTGCTGTAAATCCTGAATACCCAGCTGTTTTAAGACCATTTTCAATAGTCTCTCTTTCCTCAAAACCCGGTTCGCCAAAACTTACACTACTATCAAACCAACCTTGCGAAACATGAAGATTATCTAGTTTAATTTCGCGATAATTATTTGGGTTTTTAATACTCTTAGATATTTTTGAAATAACACCTTTTTCAATTAGTATATCTTGAGTGGTGTCGTGGAACTCGCTTTTTGAATCAATTATAGTTGCGGACTTTATAATCAAGTTCATTTAATGTATTTTAAGATGAGCATTTCAATAACCAATAATATTAGGGCAAAAATAACAAACCATTTCCATAGCTCATTTATTTTGGAGTCACTTTTTAAGTCATTTATTGCTTGGGTCAAAGAATCCGAGGTAAATTCTGGATATACTTCATTTATATTTTGATATACTAGAGTACTTTCTTTTCTGTCGTAATTATAACTTATTTTTTTAACTACTTCAATCCCATTAACAATATTATAAGTATCAGCAACCGATGGTTCTTCCTTTGTTGTTACCCTTGTTTTGGTAGAGTACGGTTGTTGTTTAGGGATTATTTGGATATTATCTTTACTTAAGTTTAAGACATTGTCTTGCTGAATTATTGTATTTATATCATAACTGTTGGTTTTACCAATAACATAAAACAGTTCTGGTAATTTTAAACTCTGCCTAGCAATATTATAAAGAGTAGGAACTATTAAAGGAGAATTTTTGAAATTTGAGTTTTTCACGCTTAAGGAAGCAGAGAATATATAGGCATTTCCACTTTTTTGAAGAAAGGGCTTACCGTCTTCATACTCAAGGATTGTAGAACCGCTATTTTTGCTGATTGGAAAATAATTCTCGACTTTGGGATATTGAAAATTATCAATTTTTTTATCGAAAACACCATTGTAAAGCGGATGCGAATAGTTGATGGTGGTAATACGTTTTTCTTGTTTCAGAAGCGATGCTAAATTTGCACGATTATATTCTGTAAATAGCTGATTGTAAGTATTTAATATTGATTCATTTGAAGGGATTATTATTAAATTTCCTCCGTTTTTGGTATAACTGTGAAGCGCCGTAATCAGAGAATTCGGAATTGCTTTTAACTCATTAAGTATAACAATGTTTTGGTTGGAAATCGCGCTATAATTTAATCGATTCACCTTATATGATAGATATTCAAATTCGTCTTCAGTATAAATACGTTTTAAGAAAAAATCTTCTTGATTTTCATTAATTGATAAAACACTGATCTTTTCTGGCGAATTGATATTAAAAAATAATTCGTTATCGAATTGTAACTGACTATCATTAATAATAATTTTTCCGTCGATGGCCTTATTTATTGGTATATCGAATTGGGCAGTCACATCAGAATCGAGCGTCACTGATGTTTTTGCTAATAAATTTTGCTCATTATATAAAGATATGGGCAAATTTTCGATGGACGATCCAATATTTTTGAGTATCACATCTAGTTTCATAGAATTGGCGTTGATTTTTGAAATAAAAGCGCTATCTACATATACGTTATTTGCATTTACCGGTGCTACTTGTACAAGGTGATTAACAATTGTGGTATCTTCTAATAATTGAAATGATTTTTCTTTTTGTTGAAAATCTGAAACTATTATCAGGTCTTTGATTGTATTATTTTTTTTGGTAAAAAACTTGGAAGCTTTAAGTTGTATGGCATCATAACTTAATTGTAGAGATGAATATCCTGTTTTAAGTAAATCATTTTTAATGGCTTTAATCGTGGTATTTCTATAGGTTTCTGTATTGGTAAATAACGTTAGCTCTTCATCTTCAGGAACATCTGTGATAAGGTCTTGAATACTACGTTTCATCAATTCACCTTTAGAACCTTTAGCTTGCATACTAAATGAGTTATCAATGAAAATAACAGTTTCTCTTTCTTTATTGAAAGTGTCAGTATTAGAAGTAAAGGGTTGTGCAAATGCCAGAACAGCACATGCGAGTAATAACAATCTTGTAAATAATGTTAGCCATTTTTTTAATTGAGAGCTTTTGCGTGTCTGCAAGGAGACTTCTTTTAAAAAAGCCACATTAGTAAATGGAATTTCTTTAAAACGACGCAGTTGAAATAAGTGAACGATAATAGGAATAAGCAGCAGCAGTAGTGCATAGATAAGTTCAGGGTGTTTAAACTGCATTCCTAATTTTAAATTTAATAGTTAAAACTATATTCATCAATAGCTAAAAATCATTATAAGATTGACACTCGTTTTGCCTGTCTAATAGCTCTTACGGCCTTTCAAATATAGAAAATGAACTGGTAACTAAATACGAGTTTGTGGGATTTTTAACAGAAGAAAAAATAATCTAACATAGACTTTGCATTTTTTGAGTTCATATAGATTCTAATTTCTTCTTGAGCGTCTTTATTGGCTACAGTTATAATGCTTTGAGGGTTTTTTAATTCTCCTAGATAATTGAAATTCTTTAATACCTTGCCATAGATATCTCGACCAATTTTTTTTGGATTGTCGCATATCCAATGAAAAGGTATACAGCTCTCTATTAATAACTTAGCAACCGCTTTTCCTTTCGAACCTGCTCCCCAAATAACTAATGGTTTCGTAGAATCATGATCTAGTTTTAAAAAGTAATGTAGTTTTATATTTATAAAATGATTTTGGGCATAATGTTCATGATTTCTCGAGGTACGAGACGTATAATCTCTCCAATCATGAAGGACGTCATTACATGGAATGCATTTTAAACCATGCTCGTAACATCTAAACGTCATATCATAATCTTCAGGATATCTATTGGGATTAAATGCGTCAATTATGTCTAAATCTTCCCTGCTTAACATCCAGCATGGAGATGGAATAACACATTCTTTATATATTTCGGAGTAATTGCTCCCATCTTTTGTGATTTTGTTTAGCCATTCTTCATAATTTTTATAACCAGATCCAATACCCTGTTCAGAAAAATAGTGTACTTGCCCTAAGGCGATATGACCCTTTCCATGCTTTATAAGATTATGAGATAATACTCGTAGTTTATTTTTCCTCATGATATCATCGCTATCCATTCGGGTAATCAACTCGCCGTTAGATTTACTATAGGCATATCGTAATGCCTTGATAATGCCAGTACCTGGATTTTTATATACGTGTATTCTGTTATCTACTTTTGCAAAACGTTCAACAATGGTATAACTATTATCGGTAGAACCGTCATCCACAATCATTAATTCCCAGTTGCTATAAGATTGATTGGTGATTGAATTTAAGCATTCATGAAGGTATGCTTCGGTGTTTTTGAAAGGAATAAGTATGCTAATTAAAGGCTCTTGCATGTGACGAATATACTAATCCTGTTACTAATTTATTTTAACATAAAATTTAAATAGCCTTATATTGCAGGTCGTATTTTTGCGAAACTAAAAAAAACATAATTACATGAAACGAATAACCGCATTAACACTTGTTGGATTGATCTTGACAAGTTGTGGGTCTACTAAAATAGTTAATGATTTAGCAATTGATAACCCTATCCATTCAAAAATAGATATTTCAGCTGTAACGAACGATAAAGTACCAGTTACAATTAATCCTGGTCGTTTTACACAAGAAATGGTTACTTATAGATTGCCTAGAGTAATTCAAGGAACGTATTCTGTAAGCGATTTTGGTAAATACATAGATGATTTCAAGGCCTTTGATTATGAAGGTAATGAGCTTACTACCACAAAAGCAGATGTTAATACGTGGACAATTTCTAACGCAACGCAATTAGATAAAATCACCTATTTGGTAAATGACACTTTTGATATTGAATCTAGCGGCGGAATTGGAGGAGAACAGCCTTTTTCACCAGCAGGGACGAATATCGATCCAAAGAATTATGTACTGAATTTACATGGTTTTGTAGGATATTTTGATTCGTTGAAAAATAATCAATACACCTTAGATGTTAAAGCTCCAACAAATTTAGTGCGTACGTCAGCTTTGCAGAGTTCAGGCGTAACTGTAAGTAAAGATGGCTTGAGTAAGACATCTCACTATTCGGCACCTCGTTATTTTGATATTACAGATAATCCGATGATGTATGGCGAATTAGATGTTGAAGAATTTAAAGTAGGTGATATCACGATTGTATTGAGCGTGTATTCTCCAAACAAAGTACATTCTGCTGCTAAGATAAAGGAAGTAGCTTTCCTGATGATGGAAGCGCAAAAAGAATATTTAGGAGATATTGATAGTACCCCTCGCTATGATATTTATTTGTATTTAGCGGAACAGAATGAAACGGCACCTAAAGGATTTGGTGCATTAGAGCATCATACATCTACAGTGGTAGTCTTGCCAGAGGCTATGCCTTTTGAAGCATTAAAAGAATCTATGATCGATGTTGTTGCTCATGAGTTCTTTCATATTGTAACACCATTGAGTGTACATTCAGAAGATGTTCATTATTTTGACTATAACAAGCCAACATTCTCAAAGCATTTGTGGATGTATGAAGGTGTCACTGAATATTTTGCGTCGCTTTTTCAAGTGGATCAAAGTATAGTGACTGAAGATGAATTTTTCGCTAAGATTATGGGGAAAATTGGATCTGCATCTAACATGGACGACACTATGAGTTTCACAAAAATGAGTGAGAACATTTTAGATGAACCCTACGATAAAAATTATTTTAATGTATACCAGAAAGGGGCATTAATAGGGATGTGCATTGATATCTTAATGCGTGAAGAGAGTAATGGCCAAAGAGGAATCTTGTCCTTGATGAAAGAATTGTCGCTTAAATACGGTAAGAACAGACCTTTTGAAGATGACAAGATTATTGATGAAATCACTAAAATGACCTATCCTTCTGTAGGTGAGTTTCTTCAAAAACATGTCGTTGGTAAAGAAGGTAAAACGGAGCCAATAGATTATAACATATTTTTTGAAAAAACGGGGCTTCATATGGCCGAAGCAAAAATTGAGACTAATTATATATTGAATAATGGAGTGCCAATTGTTAGCGGTAGTCCAGATAAAGGCATTTTCTTTACTGAAGGCGTAAGCAAGAATAGTTTTTGGGCAAATGAAGGTGTTTTGCCTAATGACATTGTCAAAGTGGTGAATGGCGTAGAAGTCACACTTCAAAATGCCAATGTTATATTTCAAGAAGTGCACGGTTGGCCTTTGGGAAAGCCTATTGAAGTAAAGCTTATGAGGGATGGTAAGGAAATAATTATTAAGACAGAAACATCACCAACATATACAACTGGTGAGAAATTAATGTTCAATCCCGATGCTACTGAGAAGCAAATTACTTTACGAAAATCTTGGTTAAAAGGATGATTTTGAGTAAAATATAAATAATAAAAGCTGGTTTTTAACCAGCTTTTATTATTTATAGAATAGACATTGTGCTAATTTTTATTTTAGCTGTTTTTATGGTTAAAGTATCTCCAGAATTTGTCCATGTTAAAAATGCATCATTGTCTTTTATAACCATTCTTGGAAAACCGCTGGACCTACTTTCAGAAGATTCAGATACAGTAATGACAGAACTTTTCCCTCCCGTTTTTAATATACGTTGTAGTTGTATAACGGCTTTGTTATCGATGTTATCCAGCCAGCTTACTAAAGCCGAATTATCATCCACAAACGCTACATCCACACGACCAGATGGGTTATTTTGAGTCACTTTTATTGGTTTTTTAAAAGTTTCTCCATTATCATCAGAAAATGTGATTTTTATTTCGGGAGTATCATTGGCGTTTGAAAACCAAGAAACTGCAACATTATTTTTTAATGTTGAAATTGCTGGACCATTAACTGGACACCCAAAAATGGACCAATTGTCGTTATAAATAGGTTTTGGTTCTGTCCATTCATTATTAACTAAACGTACATAGGAGATATCTCGAACCTCTTTGTCAGAACGATCACGATATACCACAATAGGACCATTTTGTGTCATAGCCGTATCTGTTTGACAGCAATCACATACCCGACCATCTAATTCAAATTCATTAACAAAAGAACCTTGTTCGTTAAGGATTGCCCCTCGCAATGTCATTTCTTTGGCTATAGTCGAATCTTTTTCAGAATAAGCATATTTACGTCCGTCTAGCCAAACCGATAACAAATTACCATTATCTATACCTACTTTGCTAACAAAGCCATGTTCTGTATGGGTCTTATCCTTATGAGGAATGATAACCTTGTTCCATGTCTTGCCTTGATCGTTTGAGAGCTTCAATTTAACATCATAGGCATACGTGTCATCCGCACTCTTGTCTAAGTAATGAGCAGCAATATTTCCTTTTCCAAAAGATGCGATTGATGGAAAATCAGCCCAATTCACAAACCAATCCGCGCCTTCAGCGATAGTGATGGTCTTAGTCCAAGTGAGATTGCTGTGGTTTAAAGTTGATATCAATAATTGACTATTCTTACCTTTTATAGCTTTTATCCATGATAGGTAAATAGTGCCATCATCTGTTATATGTAAATTTGGTTCGGAGCCAACAATGCTTCCTGGGTTTTCAAATTGTATGACCATTTGTTCAGGTCCTTTTTCGCAGGACATAAAAATGATAGCAACCATGAATAGATGGAGATATTTCATAAGTTTTGCTTAGTATTTTGCAGCCCGACCTTTACTGGATGCATTCATAATAAATTCTCTAAGATCTTCATTGGCCTTTATTAAATCTTCATTTCTTAAATACATCATATGCCCGCTTCGATAACCTTTAAAATAAAAGCGATCTTTCATCTTTCCGCTGGGGTCCACTTGCCACATTGTATATTTTGCATTAAAATAGGTGGTTGCGCCATCATAATACCCAGATTGTGTTAATACCTTTAAATATGGATTTTGAGCCATGGCTTGTCTTAAATCATCGCGAACATTATCATTTTCGTTATTCCAAGGACGTACAGGTCCGAACATATTATATTTTATATCTGTCTTGAATTTTAGCTCTTCTTGTAAGTAATAATTAATGGCTGGTGTAAACGAGTGAAGCCATGATGTCAGTTCTGCACTGTAATCAGGACCAGTACCGATCTCTTGTTTGTCTAAACCTAGATAACGCGAATCTAAACGGCCAATAGTCTTTCCTTTAGAATCTCGTAATAATTCTTTCCAAAAAAAGCGATTTGGCACATCAAGATTGTGCTGTAATATTACTTTTTCTGAAAGACCAGAATAATAGGCTAGCTTTTTTGCTACAGCTTTCTTTTCAGCATCAGATATAAATCCACCTTTAGCTAAGGCTGGAATAAGAGTATTGATTGTGTAATCTTCAGATTCTGGAAGAATATCCAATAGATCTTTATTTTGTAACGTAGGGTTTAACATTTTATGATACCATGCTGCTGCTGTGTAATATGGCCAGTTGAGGGCTGAAGATACCGGACCACCAGTTCTTAAGACTTTATAATCTGCTGGAGATACCATAATGACACCATTAAGATACATCCATTGTTGGTTTTGAAGTGCTAACGAAAGCCCCATGACACGTGTACCTCCATAACTTTCGCCTATAATATATTTAGGTGATTGCCAGCGGTTATTACGTGTTACAAATGTATTTAGCCATTCTGCAAGGTATTTAACATCTTCATTGATGCCGAAGAATTGTTTTCTGTCTGGCATTTTTCCTTCCTTATCGGATATCATCCTTGAGTAACCGGTATTTACAGGATTAATGAAGACAATATCCGCGACATCTAGAATAGAATTTGGATTGCTTTTAACACCATATGGTTGAACAGGATAACCCTCATTATCTATTTTTAAAATTTTTGGACCTGTGTAAGCTACATGCATCCACACGGATGCAGATCCTGGCCCTCCATTAAAAGACATAATTAATGGCCTGTTCTCTGTTTTACCTCCATTTGTTCTTTTGTAATACGTATAGAACAGAGATGCAATAGGCATACCTTTGTCATCCCAAACAGGCTGCGTACCTGTTGTTGCGGTATAGCTTACAGATTTTCCTTTGATACTTATAGTATGTTCTGTAACTACAGTTGTATCTGCAGGTAATGTTCTAGTTTGACTAAAAGTAAGTATAGAACATAGACATACTAATATGAAGAGCGATGTTGTTTTCATTATTTGGTGATTAATTAGTTGCCCTAAATTAATGAAAAAGTAACAAGTACGTCAGTTTAAAATTTAGAGTTATTATTTGTGGCATGATAGTTGAAAAAATTAAGAAACTATGTATATGATTCATATGTTTACATATACTAGTGATGTATTTTTAGTATCTTAGTAATCATTAATTTAACCACATTTAAAATGAAAAAAAGTCTTTTATTACTAGTAGCTTTAATGTTTTCGGTAGGAACACTTATGGCACAAGACAAAATTGTAGACAGCGATTACTGCATTTTCCAAGATGGAACCGTTGTTCAATATACAGATGGTAAACCTATAACTATTAAGGCTGCTGTAACTCTTAACAATGGTACAATAGTAAACCCGGATGGTACTTATATGGCTGGAAGCAAAAGCGCGTCACTCTCAGATGGTCAGTGTTTAGGAATGAGTGGTAAGATGTATAAATCTGAAACGCATTTATATGCTGCGGTTCAAAAGAAAAAGAAAAAACTGTATAGGAAGATAAAGAACCAGTAAAGCTAGTTTTAAAACCCTTCAAAGACACCAAGCCCAAATAGGGCATAATCATATTTAACAGGATCACGCTTATCAAGTTTACGAAGGTTAGTATCTAACTCGGTTAGTGCTTTTGCGTCATTCTGTTTTCTTTTTAAGAGTCCTAATTTTCGAGCGACATTTCCTGAATGAACATCTAATGGACATGAGAGTTGGCTAGGAGAGAGGTTTTTCCAGATGCCAAAATCTACACCTGTATTATCTTGTCGCACCATCCAACGTAAAAACATATTAATACGTTTTGCAGCGGAATTATTTAGCGGGTCACTTACATGCTTTTTGGAACGCTCTAAATGTGGTATCTCAAAGAATATGGACTTGAGCTTATGAATAGCGAATTGCATGGATTCTTTATCACTATGAGATTGGAATACCGTTTCCAGACCACCATATTCTATATAAATGTACTTGAGACTCTTAATGAATTGAATAAAATCATCACCATTAAAAGTACGATGGACAAAAGGAAGTAGACGCTCTAAATCACTTTCACTATGCTTCAATACAAAATCAAATGGCGCTTTATCTAATAAAGCCATCATCTTGTTTGCGTTATGAATAATGCTTTTCCGGTTGCCCCAAGCAATTGTTGCGGTTAAAAAACCAGCGATTTCTACATCTTCTTTTTTGCTAAATTGGTGCGGAATTTGAATAGGATCACTTTCAATAAATTTAGTATTGTTATACTGCTCCACTTTGGAGTCTAGGAACTCTTTAAGATCTTTTTTGGTCAACAGAATATTTTTTTGACTAAGATAGGCGCTAAATATCTTATGTAAAAATATAGAGTAATTTTGGATTGACTATTCGTTCTAATAAATCTAACTGTGTTTGGTATATATGTCTTTTAAACAATTCATATCCAAAGTTAATTAAGCGTAACCTCATTTTTACACTTCAGGAGTATATAATAATACACCAGGAATTACTAAAATGGCATTATATACTGCGTGGAAAATTATAGAGTATATCAAGCCTAACTTCACTCTAATCATACCTAGGAGCAGACCCAAAATAATTTGTGGTGCTACGAGAACAGGTGAGATGAGCAAAACATTGGTCGTTAACTCATAATTTGTTATATGCACATAACCAAAGAGAATAGCAAAACCATAGAATATCCAGCGAAAGGTTTTTCCAGACCCGCAAAATAAGGTAATAGGTGCCCTAAATATCAATTCTTCAATAACAGGAGCTACTACCACTGCAGTGAAAATGATTATAAGCGGAGAGAGGTTTTCAAACATTTTGTTAATAGCGTGATCCTCCATACTGAATAAGCCCAGTTGCTCCAGCCCACCAATAAGTAAAATAAAAAAGAAATTGATCACGAAGGCTAATCCTAAGATAATTAGCAAAAGCGTTCCTTTATCTTTGACCGTTAAATCCTCATGCCGCTCACAAGTTGGATTCTTGATGTAAGTATAAATGTTTTGTAATATGGAAGTAATATCTGTCATATGTTGTTAGATAGTTTATATAAGAAATGTTACAAATGGTTGACAAAATGAGAATCCAATAAACAAATTATGAGGTTTTAGCTCCAACTATTAATCCATCAACCATTTCTAATTTCCGATCGGCCATATCAGCGAGCTCTTCATTATGAGTAACTATGATAAAGGTTTGCTTGAACTTGTCACGGAGTTCAAAGAATAATTTGTGCAAATGTTCAGCAGATTCTGTATCAAGATTTCCAGAAGGTTCATCGGCAAATATTACAGATGGTTCATTTATTAATGCTCTAGCGACAGCCACACGTTGCTGTTCACCACCTGATAGTTCATTAGGTTTGTGCTCATAACGATGCGACAGACCGAGATAATCCAATAACTCTTTAGCTTTAGCTTCGGCATCAGGTTTTGGTATTCCTTTTATAAAAGCCGGAATACAGATATTTTCTAATGCTGTAAACTCCGGTAATAATTGATGAAACTGAAAAATGAAACCAATATTCTCATTCCTGAATTTCGCTAAATCTTTATCAGACAGTGCATTAGTTATTGTATTCTTAATAGCTATTTGACCAGATGCCTTTGATGGATGGTCTAAGGTTCCTAATATTTGTAGTAAGGTAGTTTTTCCAGCTCCTGACGGGCCTACAATAGAGACAATTTCGCCAGATGCTATCTCAAGATTAACACCTTTGAGTACATGAAGGTCGTTGTAATATTTATGAATGTTTGTGGCTTTTATCATTGTTTACAGACTATCTGTGTAAACATACTACATTATAACTTTTTCCACAATTAAGATGCGTTTTTCTTTTTAAAGATGCCTTTTAGACTACTGTAATCTATAAAGTATTGTAGACGTAATGAAAATGTGTGTCTTATAGGTTGATCGAATAGATCTCCTAGACTTCCAAAATAGTCATCCTCAGAAAGATTGGTCCTATTGAATAAAGAGTTTCTATATAGAGCAGTTAACTGGCTTCCTGGAGCAAATTGCCAAGCATAACGAAAATCGAGATTCCAGGTATTGAAATTAATATTAGGATTATCGACATCGGTTACTGTATAGCCATCATCAGTATTCAATGAGCCATCTTCTTGCAGTGCGAATAACTCATTATCATAAGTGACTGTACTCCAGAAATTTCTAAAGGTCAACGATAAAGAATGAAACGGGTCAAAATTATAAGCCCCAGATAAACTGTTTTCAACAGATAAAATATTGCGTTCTCCAAAGATGATGTCATCTGCTATATTGTTTACAAAACCACGGCTTCCTTTATTGTTTTGATACGATAATTCATACGAGACTCTGAATTTATCATTAAAACGAATTGTTGGTTCTACTTCGGCGTTATACCCAAATAAATCTCTTCCTTCTTCAAAATTGGTGAACATTCCTCCATTAACTTCAATTGAGAATGTCTTATTCGAGTTAGTTTCAAACCATCCCCCTATGTAACCATTGTTCTTATAAGTAAAGAAACGCTTGTTTTCAAAATCTCTCGGCTCGAAGTAATCATATTGAGTTCCAGGTTCAAAATTTATATTAGCCCCAAACCACATGAGCTTTTTGGTTTGCGCATTCAGGTTAATCCCAAAATTAGTCCCAGTAAAAGTGCCTGGTTTATATAGTCTTCTGTAATTGACATAACTGTTAATAAAAAGATTATTCAGTTTTTCGGTAGGCTCGAAAATGCGATAGTTAACATCTATTCCAAAATTATTGAAATTGTTCCTGAAATTTAGCCCAAGATCATTAATATCATAATCGCCATCTGAGAAAGAATGGTCAAAGCTATAGCGCCATTTGCCATGAGATTTGCGTATCAAGAAAAAAGAACTCAAACCTGTTTTTGTACCTGTAACTTCGTTAACATTACTCATTTTTACCTGACCTCGTATATTATAGGTATTTCTTTTGTTAGAGATGTCTGCTAGTAGACCTGTCACATTTCCATCTCTAAAATGACCATCTCTCGTTACGTTAGTATTAATAAAACTTACAGAAGAATTACCGTTGAATTGTTGGTCAATCACGAGTATGTTATAATTGGCTATAGGTTCTACGACTTCTTTACGAGTTTCACCAGTTACTGTATTGGTAATAGTGGCTTCAGTTTCTTCAGTAATGGCATTAAAAAAACCAATACCCAAACCTTTTTTTGTTCTCCCAGAGACCTTTAATGCATTTAGAGTTTTTACCTCACGCGGAAAATCCGTTACTTCTTCATCTACACCTGTATTCGCACTGCCAATAGGCCTATTTCCTATTCTTCTAGAGAAAAAGAGGTTTCCTTTATTAAAAAGATCCACGCCTTCTTTAAAAAATTGACGTTGCTCACTAAATGTTTGCTCAAAAGGACCTAGGTTTAATGTAACATTGTCGAAGGCCGCTTGACTAAAATCAGGGATAAGTGTTGCATCTAATGTAAAATTTTCTGTAATCCCATATTTCACATCTAATCCAACATTAAAATCTGTTTCCGAATCACCATCAAAAGTACTAGAGATACCTGATACAAAAGGGTAGAAGCTCAATCTTGTTGGTGGTTCGATATTTTCTATCCCAGTCAAAGTACCGTGATATAATCCAATATTTCCTTTAGTAATGTCTATGGGGTTCCACGTGTATTGCGTATTATCTACTCTAAATCTACGATGAAATTGTATACCCCAAGTTTGTACTTGTTGATTAGAAAAACGTAATGCTCTATACGGTATTTTCATCTCGATAATCCAGCCGTCATCTACTATTTTCACTTCACTATCCCAAACAGCATTCCATCCAAAATCTTCTCCATTACTTGGAGTTGCTACAGCATCTGCTTGAGTACCTGAACTAAATACAAAGAATTCAGTATCGTTCTGAGCATCATTGTTTGGATTAACTACAAATCCAAAAAAATCAGATTGTCCAAAATTATCTCTACTTGTAAATTGCTTTTGTATGTCTTCTGGTTTGTCCTTTAAATATGCCGCTACATAAACTGCCTGATCATCATAAGTCATCTTGACAATGGTCTTTTGATGTGGTTGCAGTGTCACGCCCATTTCAGGTCGGAATTGTATGAAATCTGTAGCGATTTCTGCATTTTGCCAAGCCGTATCATCTAGAACGCCATCTATTTTTGGCGCATCTGATGTTTTGACAATATTTAATGTTTTTTTCTCCTGTGCATTAAGAAAAGTCGCACTAAAGAGTAGCAGGGTGATGATTAGTCTGATTTTCATTGTGTTTTGATTGATGATTGATGAATGATTTTTATTAAAGACCAAAAAATTCTTTGATCGTTACAGCTTTTTAGCAAAACTACGCCTACAGACATAGTCAGTTTCATAAGCAAACGTTAAAAGCAGCCTTTGATTGTTAATGTTTTCGTAAGATTTAGTTAAACTTTTCGACAACAATATTTTGCCTATTTTTATAGAAAATTAATCCCAGAGGAATGCCTTATAGACAATTTGAAGAGTATAATATTAAAGTAACAGATGATGTTAAAGAACGTTATGAAAATATAATTACCGAACTTGGAGAGGATACTACAAGAGATGGACTTAAGAAAACACCAGAACGTGCAGCTAAAGCTATGCAGTTCTTGACTCAAGGATATGATCAAGATCCCGCTGAAATATTAAAAAGCGCTATGTTTAAGGAAGGTTACAATGAAATGGTCATTGTTAAGGACATTGAGTTATACTCACTTTGTGAGCATCATATATTGCCTTTTTTTGGTAAAGCCCATATAGCTTATATACCTGATGGTTATATTGTGGGTTTGAGCAAAATACCAAGAATTGTTGATGTATTTTCTAGGCGGTTGCAAGTACAAGAACGTTTAACCCATGATATTTTGGAATGTATCAATAATACACTTAAACCTAAAGGTGTAGCTGTGGTTATTGAAGCCTCACACATGTGTATGATGATGCGTGGCGTACAAAAACAAAACTCAGTCACTACTACATCTGGTTTTAGAGGGCAATTTGAAAAGATTGAGACGCGTAGTGAATTCTTGAAGTTAATCAGCGAGAAACTGTCATAACACCTGCTTATAATTTTGGCACTTTTATTGTATTGTAAAAAGCATAATACAAATTTTTTATAATGACTTTAGAAACAGACAACAAATACAAAAAGTTAGCATTAAGTATCCTTTTTGATGCCTTTGGTTACATTAGCTTTATTATTCCTGGTTTAGGAGAATTGGTTGATATTATTTGGGCACCAGCTTCGGCTTACTTAATGACTAAGATGTATAAAGGTAATAAAGGTAAAATTGCCGCTGCAGTGACTTTTATAGAGGAAGCATTGCCAGGTATGGATATTATTCCAACATTTACCTTGATGTGGCTTTATACTTATGTTTTCAATAGTAAGAAAACAAAAGACACTATTATAGATATAGAAGCTAACTAAAAAAAGCGACCAATTGGTCGCTTTTTTTATAATTCATATTGAACTCCGAAATTTATACTTCGCCCTATATTAGGAATGCCATCAGCTTTTAGTCGCGATAGATGATTTACATATACTTCGTTTGTGAGGTTTGTAATATTCAAATTGATAGATAATGGATTCTTTAGGAGCATCAATTCACCACCAAAACCTAGATTCAATATATTATAACCATCTGTTACTGTTTCAAAAGCGTTAATACGCTCTTGATCAAAAGTGGTTCTTAAACTTACGAATGCATAGGGCATTTTTATCCCTTTCTCTTTATTAAATTCGACACGTAATGTATTCGTTAATTTATTTGCCGGAATTAGAGGTAAATAATTGCCATTTTGTTGTTTTCCTGTTACAGTCTCAAAGGTAGATTCCAGGTGTAGCCAGTCTAACGGATGTGGGTGTAAATGAAATCCTATTTCTCCACCATATAATTTCGCATCATCTTGAAGATAATTAAATACAGGATTATTATCAATAGTATTTCCATTCGGTGAAATAAAGATGTAGTTATTTACCTTATTATAAAAACCGTTAATAAATAACTCTACATGCTCATTCTTATACTCAATAGCTATATCTGCCTGAAAATTTTGTTCATTATTCAGTTCAGGATTCCCTATTTCATAACGATTGGTGCCTTCATGCACGCCATTTGATGTTAACTCGGCTAGATTAGGTGCGCGAAACCCTGAAGCCATATTGAATCTTACTATAATAGATTTAGAGATATTGGTTTTATACCCTAATGCAGTATTAAAACTAGAGAATGTCTTATTTAGTGGCGCGAAAAAACCTTCCTCTCCTTGTATTCCTCTTTCTTTAGAAGTTATATGTCGAGAATCAAAACGCAACCCAATTTGTATGTCATTGGCATCGTTGACGTGATAATGTGATGTTCCCAGGATCCCTAAATCACGAACGTTAGCATCTGGTATCAATGCTTCTTCTCCAAAATTTGTGTTTTCTTGAAATAGTCCTTGCACACCCGCAATGGTTTCTAACTTGCCAGTTTTCGGGAGATTATACTTAATATCATAACTAAACGTGCTTAAATGCATTTCTAGAGCAGTAAGTTTTTCACCTTCTTCGTCTTCAAATTCTTTTCTGTTATTAAATGTATAACCAAATTTACCTTCGAGACTAGAATTATTAAAAAACAATTTGTTTTTTATACTAAGAATATGATTGTCAATTTTTTGTGAAGGCAATTCAGGACGCTTGTTTACGGTTTGTTCTCCAACCTCTTCTGGAATACCTAAATTGGATTGATTATAATTATAGCGGAACTCTGTTCTGAATTTTGTCAGTTGATATCCAAGACCAGCTTTAAAATCATATTCCTTGGATCTTGAATTCGTAACTCTAAATTCTTTAGTATCATAATCCGCAAATTCTGCAAGACTTCCACGAAGCAAAAATTTAAATTTTTTACCAGATTTTTTGTACCCTGCATTTGTTGAGACACCTTGTGTGTTGCCAAAATATGTGATTGAAACATCACCAGCTGTTTTATTCTCATGAGCAAATCGTTCAGGATTCAAATATAAAACACCGCCAAGAGCATCACTACCATAGAGTAGTGATGCGGGTCCTTTAATGACTTCAATACTTTCAATACCAGAAGCGCTTATACCTAATCCGTGTTCATCTCCAAATTGTTGATTTTCTAATCGTATGCCCTGAGTGTAGATCAATACACGATTGGCACTAAGTCCTCTAATTACAGGCTTACCGATAGACGAACCAGTAGTTATACTTTCTACACCAGCAATATTGGTAATACCTTCTGAAAGATTCGCGGCACCTTGTTTTTTCATGTCACTTACTGTTTGACGCTCTACCTTCATAACATTGTCTCGTTGCAATTGATGGAAAGGTGTAGAGATGATTACTTCTTCCATCTCAATGGCTGAAGGAACTAATTGAATGTTTAGACTCTTAATTTCGGAAGTATTGATAGTTTGCGAAACTGTTTCGTATCCAATGATAGATGTTATTAATTTAAAACTTCCTGATGGCACGTCTAAGAGGCTAAAATTACCGTTAGAATCGGTTAGTGTTCCTTTTTCTAACTCTGGTAGGTAAATAGTTGCATAAACAATAGCCTCTTGATTTGTTGCATCTGTAATTTGGCCAGTTATGGTATTTGTATTTTGAGAATATGCTATAGCACCAAAAAATAGCAGTATATATTTTAATGATTTCATTTTTATTTAATTTAATAGTTTGCACTTCTGGTGTTTCGGCCAGACTGTTCATTTATTAAACTAAATTGGGAGGACCTCTAAGGTCAAAAGATAATTTTTGATAGTCACTAATAAAATTGTATTGAGATATTATAGGACTTATCTCATTATAAATGATACATGTGATATTACTGTTTAAGATGTGTGTATGTTCCTTAGAAATCTTGAATTTATAGAACTCACATTCCAAATCAATTTTATGTACATGTTCTGCCACATCTGATGTGCAGATTTCGTGCGTGTGATTAGCAAAAGCATGAGATAATTTAACCACAGAGGGTGTGAGTAGGACAGCAATTAAAACAATAATTGCGAATTTCATAAGTATATGCTCTTTGAGCTGATTCATTAATCTTTTAAAAATCGTTTAAACCCTAATCGTCTCAACATTTTCTTTTCAAAATTCCAGAAAAATGCAAATTGACCAAATAACCAACCAAAGGTTACTAGTAGTATTTGATAAAAAATCAGACCAATAATAATAAATAATACCCAATATATGATCAGGTTTAAGTTTTCTTTAGTAATTCCAACAAGTGCCATAAATGGTCTACCAATAAAAGCAGACGACGAACCAGTAATTGCAAACACAATGAAAATGCGAATCATTTCCCATTTTTGGCTCACTATCCATTTATTTTCTAATTTTTTAAAGAAAAAGAGACAAATTTTGAGTAGTAGGAAGAAGATAGCTAAAGCAACAGCGATGGTAATTGAGAAGTGGACTTCTTTGGCAATAACTTTTGCTAGCCTAAATGCAGAATACCCTAATCCTAATATCCCGATAAAGGGGAAGAGTAGTTGCCAATCTTTAGTTATTTCCCAACGTTGCTTGAATTTATCCATAGCTAAATCGCAATACAAAGATAGACTTATGAATTAAATCCTAGGAATAAAACCAGATAGTTTTTGTTTGTATTTACGCTGAAAATAAATGAAGTAATTGTATAGTTTATAATTGACTTCATAACCATAATCTACACCTTGTCTATAATCAATTTGTAGCTCATAAAGATTTGAATCGAATTGCGTGCCATTGATAGCGCGTCTATTCCATTCATTTACATAAATTATATTTCTACCTTCTAAAAAGCTTTGTGAATAATATCCTTCTGGACGAGCTATTGAAACCAACCATGCGTTGAATCCAGGCTCTATAATGATTATTTCATATTCAATTTTGTCATTTGCTATACGAACAGTGTCTTGCTTAGCTATATTCGTTTTTTCATCTGAAGTATTCGAAGGTGTTTGTCGAGCTGAATTGCAATTATAAAGGATCATTACAATACATAATAATAGAATTATTTTTTTCATGACAATTGTTTTATTTAAAGGTACAAATTTTATACCATGGATTGTGGCAAACAAAAAAGCCATGCAAATAGCATGGCTTTTAAAAATATTTGGATGGCGAATTTATTTCTTCCCAAAAAGACCTCCAAGTAAACCACCTAAACCGCTTTTTTTCTTGTTGCCGCCACCAAGCACCATTCCAGCAACATCATCAATAACACTACCATCTCCATCTGCATCAAGAATAGATTCCAAGAAACTTTGCTCTTGTTGTGGCGAGTTTCCTTTTAAAAGACCTCCAAGTAATCCTTCAAGACCACTAGGAGAACTTACATTGTTTTGTTTGGCTTGTCTCCCCAAAACACCCATTAATAGCGGCGCTGCTACTTTTAGTATTTGAGCTACAGAACCAATATCTAAACCGGATTTCTGACTAAGTGCATTAGATACATTTTGTTGGTTACCACCAAGAATATGACCAAGTATCTTGCTTCCATCATTAGTAACTTCTGGATTGACGCCGCCACCAAAAAGATCTCCTAAATTATCTAGAATACTACCGTCGTGTTTGCTGTTTAAAGCACCTAACAATCCTTCTGCACCTTGAGGTGTTGAAGCATTACGTTTCATTGCTTGCATAAGAACAGGCATCGCCATAGTTAAAAGTCCACTAGTTTTATCTTGTGATTGTCCAGTTGAGCCTGCAACGCCGTTTACTATTGTTTTTCCTAAATCGCTATTTAGTAAATCTAAAATTCCTGACATGTTTTTTGTTTTAAAATGAATTATATTATTATATGTACTCAAATTACGAAAAAGGTCTCAACCATTAGATTGAGACCTTATATATTTTGAATGATAATTAATTTTTAATCCACGAACGGTTAATTTTTACCGTTTAACAGTATATCTATTATTTGAGAAGCTAACTCAGTACCAATTCTGTCCTGAGCTTCATTTGTTGCCGCACCAATATGCGGTGTTAATGATATGCTCTCATTCATAAGTACTTTGATAGCAGGAGTAGGTTCTTCCTCAAAAGTATCGAGGCCAGCAAAAGCAATTTTACCAGTTTCTAGAACTTCAATAAGTGCTACTTCATCTATAACACCACCACGAGCAGCATTAATGATTCCAGCACCATCTTTCATCATTTCAAACTGAGATTTACCAATAACATATTTTTTTTGAGCAGGGACGTGTAGTGTTACAAAATCTGACTCTTTTAAAACAGATTCCATGGACTGTGTCTTAATCTTAAAATCTGACGATTGCCCATCAAAGAAGTTCAATTGAACGGATGCTTCTTCAATAAACTTGTCAGCCGCAATAACCTTCATGCCAACACCTATTGCAATCTTGGCTACTTCTTGACCAATACGTCCAAAACCAATAATACCAATAGTTTTGCCCCTCAATTCCAATCCTTTAGCGTAGTTCTTCTTAAGGTTCTTAAATTTTGTGTCTCCGTCTAATGGCATATTTCTATTGGAATCATGAAGAAAACGAACACTGCCGTATAAATGTGCAAAAACTAATTCTGCAACAGATTGAGAAGATGCTGCAGGTGTATTAATAACATGCAGCCCTTTGCTGCGTGCATAGTCTACATCTATATTATCCATTCCAACTCCACCACGTCCAATGATTTTTAAACTTGGGCATGAGTCTATTACTTCTTTACGAACCGTCGTCGCACTTCTTACAAGCACTACATCTACCTTATTTTCATTGACGTAATTAACTAATTGCTCTTGAGCCACTTTAGTGGTTATTACTTCAATGCCTGCTTTCTCGAGAGCATCAATTCCGCTTTGCGAAACCCCATCATTTGCTAATACTTTCATTTTATTATTTTAAGCTTTTCTTTCTAATTCACTCATAATTTCTACCAATGTTGCCACACTATCCAAAGGCATGGCATTGTACATCGACGCTCTGTAGCCACCTATGCTTCTATGTCCATTCAAACCGCTAATGCCTTCTTCTTTTAGCATGGTTTCAAAAGTTTCTTTTAAATCCTGTTGGAGATTAAAAGTTGCGTTCATATTTGAGCGATCACCTATAGCTGCATACCCTTTAAATAGAGGATTCAAATCTAATTCCGAATATAGGAGACGTGCTTTCTTTTCGTTGATCTCTTCGATTGCAGGAATCCCACCTAGATTTTTCAACCATTCCAATGTCAACATCGATGTATAGACTGCAAAAACTGGTGGTGTATTGAACATGCTGCTTTTACTGATATGTACTTTATAATCCATCATTGATGGGATTTGTCGCGACACTTTACCAAGAATATCTTCTTTTACAACCACAAGTGTTGTTCCAGCGGGGCCCATATTTTTTTGAGCTCCAGCATATATTAAATCAAACTGCGAAAAATCTAAAACCCGTGAAAAAATATCGCTACTCATATCACAAACCATAGGAATATCGCATTTTGGAAATGATTTCATTTGTGTCCCAAAAATCGTATTGTTCGAGGTACAGTGAAAATAATCATAATCTGAAGGGATATCGTAGCCTTTTGGGATGTAATTAAAATTTGCATCTTTAGATGAAGCAACTTCATATATGTCATCATATATTTTAGCTTCCTTTATCGCTTTATCACTCCAAGTACCAGTATTTAAGTAACCAGCACGTTTTTCTAATAAGTTGTGAGCAATCATAATAAATTGCATACTAGCCCCACCTTGTAAAAACAATGCTTTATATCCTTTGCCTTCAAGTCCTAGCAGCTCTAGAGCGAGGGCTCTAGCATTTTCCATAACATCTACAAATGGTTTGCTACGATGAGATATTTCGATTAATGATAAACCACTATTGTTGAAATCGACAACAGCTTCTGAAGCTTTTTGTAATACTTCCTTTGGAAGAATACAAGGACCTGCACTAAAGTTATGTTTTTTCATTTTTTCGGATTGAAATTCAAGATGCAAAGGTCTTAATTTATGATAGATAAAGTGTTATGAAATTGATAATTTATCAACTATATTTTTAACAAGAATTCAATAGTATCAACATTGTCTGCATAATCTTCAAGAGATGGTTTTTGTGTCTGTCCGAAACCAGTTTCATTTTTAGAGAATCCATTAGCTACAATACATTGTATAAGGTCAGTATCTTCAGCAATTTTACGCTGAAGTGTCATTTTATCTGTATAGTATTCATAGAAGACCGTGGCTATAGGAGAAGCATAGCTTTCATCTTCTTTAAGCATTAAGAAACCGTTTTCTAATAGTTGAAACTCACTCATTAAGTATACCGCTTTGTTGTAATCATAGTTGTTTGCATACTTGGCTTTATTGATGATTGGATGCCAATGATATATAGCGTTAAAGAAGTCATCAAAATTGTAATCTTTCGGAACTAAGAGTTTTGAAACATTTCTGCATCCTAATCCATAATACCTAAAGATATCTTCTGAGAGATTCTTTAAGTCTTCTTCTGATTCATTTCCTGAAAGAATCGCGGTGGAATTGCGATTTTTTCTGATGATACTGGGTTTGCCTTTGAAATAGTACTCAAAATAACGAGCGGTATTATTGCTTCCAGTAGCAATAACAGCATCAAAACCTTCGAGTTTGTCTTCAGTAAATGTGATGCATCCCTTGAAATCGGTCTCGACATGCTCCAAATATTTTGCTAAATAAGGGAGAAGATGCTTATCGTTGCCTGATTGCTTGACAAGAACGCTATGACCAGAAAGCAATACGGATATAAAATCGTGAAACCCAACCAAGGGGATGTTTCCAGCCATTATTATTGCTACTTTCTTTGATTCAACACTATTAAAGTTATACTTGACTAACCAATCGCTAATTAATTTGTTTCTAAGTATTTTAGACCAATTTTCTAAACTATATATTATATTCTCTTTAGTAAACCAACCGTTATATTCCTCAGCCAACTTTATTTGATATTTAAACCCATCAAAGAAGAAATCGTTTTGTTCTATGCCATCTTTTTTTTGAATTTCACCTGTAGTAAATTGACTTAAAAAATCTCCAAGTTTTGAAACGGCGTTAATTCTTTGTTGTAATTGCATTTAAGGTTTGGTTATAATAGGTTTTGGCTTTATTTTTGCGCAAAGTTAAGCAAACAGAAAAAGAAATAAATGTTATGGCAATCATAATAACTGACGAATGCATTAATTGTGGAGCTTGCGAACCAGAATGCCCAAATACTGCTATTTACGAAGGCGCTGACGATTGGAGATACAAAGACGGTACTAGTCTCGAAGGGTCGGTTGTATTACCAAACGGGAAAGCCGTGGATGCGGATGATGCACAAGAACCTATAAGTGACGAAATATACTATATCGTTCCAGATAAATGTACCGAGTGTAAAGGATTTCATGAAGAGCCACAATGTGCGGCAGTGTGTCCTGTAGATTGTTGTGTACCTGATGATGATAATGTAGAAACCGAGGAAGTGCTATTAGGAAAGCAGCGTTTTATGCATCCAGAAAATTGAGAAAATGATATAAACATTTAAAGCCTCGTCTTGATGATTATCGAGATGAGGCTTTTTTTATTGAATTATCTTGTTTTTACTTAGAAGCTGAAATCTAAACGGCTAAAAATGTATCTCCCATCCGATCCCATTTGCACCGAATCTGAAAATCCACCTTGATCTGTCCATCCATCAAATTGTTCTGTTGGATATATATTGAACAGGTTATTGGCACCTAGAGTAAGTCTTATATCTTTAGAGAATTTATAAGCTAGACTTAGATCTATTGTCATTGCAGCTTCATAGGTGTCTGTAGCGACTGGAAATAAAGCACCTGCTTCAGCTTGAGTTGTAGCTGGTGTATCTACCCATTGAAAATCTTGAAGAATGACTTCACTGAATTGGGTCAATGTTAACCCAGCGTTAAATTTATCACAGGAATATCCAAGATTCAAGCCAAATTTATAATCAGGAGCGGCAGCTTCTAAATAGGCTTGAGAAAAAGGTCCAAAAAATGTAAACTGGTTCAGGTCACCATTATTAATCTTCTTGATTTCTAACTTATTGAAGTTTCCTATTAATCCGATATCAACAGTTCCATTACTGCCCAAACTTCTTTTGTAGTTCAAGACAATGTCCAGACCAGTTGTTTTAGTATCGACACCATTTGCGAAAAATTGGGCTGCATCTACACCTAGTGGACCCAAAATAGCTTGATCTGTGAAATTGTCGGTGAGTATGATTCTGTCATCAACATTAATTGAATATGCATCTATTGTAGCCGTAAAGCCATTTTTATTGAAAGTAAACCCTATACTAGTGTTAAATGCTTCCTCTTGGGTTAATTGGCCAATGCCAAAAGCTTTTGTTACAGTGCTATTATTAGCTGACAATAAGGAAGGTACTGAAGCGCCTGCTACGATGTTATTGAAAATCAAATTATAATACAGCTGAGCCAATGAAGGAGCCCTAAAACCGCTGGAAATTGACCCTCTAAGAGCAAAGGCATCACTGAATTTATACCTACTTGCTAGTTTGAAGTTCAATGTGCTGCCAAAGTCGCTATAATCTTCAAATCTCAAAGCACCTGCAAGCATGAACTCATCACTTAGATTCAATTCTGTGTCAAAATATATCCCATAATTGGTTCTGCTTCTATCTACTTCATTATCTGGACTATATCCAGGAAACCCTTGTGATCCGCCAGGTAATTCATCTCCATTCGAATCTGTTGCAACAACTTGTGTAGCAGGGTTAGTGATGGCAACTCCATTTTCATCATATAAGGCATAAGAAGCAACCTCTCCAGCAAAAATTCCAAAATTATCAGTGCGATATTCAGCACCGAAAGCTATATTCATTCCCGAGGCTATATCTTCAAAATACCTGGTAAAATCCATGCTAGTTGTATTTTGGGAAAGAAAATGCCCACCAGCATCAAAATCTGTAGGTGAGGCATCTTGCAGCGAAGCATTATTACTGCCTAGTATAAAATAATGAAAGTTGTTTTTCCCATAAGTATTATTAAAATCAACACTCCAACCATTATCCATTTTATGTTTTACTCCTGCAGATACAGAGGCATCAGTAATATTGGATGTGATACGTGGAGTAAACCCATTAGGATATAAACTCGGAACAGATCTGTTATCTCCGTTTGCAAAACTATCCCTGGAAAACGCATTGGCATTTGTATCCCTGAAATTTCTACCACCAAAAGCATAAATTTCTGTATTATCACCAACTGGTAAGGAAGAATTTATCATAAAATTGAATCCATCTATGCCAGCACTTCCATATCCTTTTCTCCATTCAAAACCAGGCCTTAGAGTATTGTCTTTAGATAAGAATTCTGTCGTGAAATTAATGAAACCACCATTTTCTCCTAAAGAAACGCCGTAGTTTGCATCTATTTTTACAGTAGCTCCATCAAGTCTTTTGTCCTTTCCGTCTAATCTGTCTTTTCCTTCAATATTAAATAGGGTAGGCTCCCAACCATCTTGAGTGTCAAATATTTGCTGCGCATAATCGCCTCCTATATTTGTGCTATATGCTCCATATGTGATTCCTCCGGAAAACCCATCGGTACCATTTTTCAAGACGATGTTGATTACTCCAGCAATAGCATCAGATCCATACTGTGCAGAAGCACCATCTCTTAAAACTTCAATTCGTTTGATTGCACTAGCAGGAATAGCATTTAAGTCTGTTCCAGAATTACCACGTCCTCTAGTTCCAAAAACATTTACTAAAGAAGATTGATGCCTCCTCTTGCCATTAATTAATACTAGTGTTTGATCTGGACCAAGACCTCTTAATGAGGCAGGGACTATATGATCCGCACCATCAGAACCAGATTGTTTAGTTGCATTGAATGAAGGGGCAGCATATTGTAAGATATTATTTACTTCGACTTTACCTGTTCTTGAAGCAATTCCAGCGACGTCTAGCACATCTACTGGAACAGGTGTATCCACAGCTGTTCGTCTTGGGCTTCTTGAACCGACTAGAATGATTTCTCCTAGGCCAACACCTTCAGACATTGTAACATTAATTGACGATTGGTCGCCAACTACAATTTCTTGTGTGGTATAACCCACATAGCTAAATACTAATGTGGCATCGTTGTCAAGAGAAATGGAATAGTTGCCATCAAAATCTGACGTTGTTCCATTTGTTGTGCCCTTTTCTACAATGTTTACACCAGGTATACCATTGCCATCATTGTCTTTAACAGTCCCGCTTACAGTTTGCTGTAACGACATGGTCAAACCTGTAAGATTTAACCCTGAGTTAGAGAGGCCTTCTTTCATTTTGCTATTTAATGAGGAAACGGATTTGTTGTAAATGACATAATATTTATTGCCTAAGTACTCAAAATTTAAGCGTGTGCTTTCCTCAAGTTTATTTATCACGCGATTGAGGTTCTTGTAATTGTATTTTTTAGGATTCAATCTAGTTTTGGATACCAAACGAGGATTGTAAGTAAAAAACACTTCATGTTTTTTACTTAAGCTTTCTAGAAAATCTGATAACGGAACGGATTTCTCACTATCAATTTCTGCAATCGTACTAAAAGACATTAGCTGAAACGATCCAAACAAAATGGTCAGAGACAGTAATGCTCTAAAAATTGGCTTTGCATTCATAATTTACTTTTTTGATTAGCTATTAGTGATATATTAAAAGTTTAGTGTTTTCTTTTACTATTTTTATTCCAGTTGATTTTTGGATTGCCGACAGGCAGATGTCAATATTTTCATTCGGGACGCCTCCAGAAATGGTTTTTTGTTTTAATTCATCATTTATGAACTCTGACGTTAAACCATAAGTATACTCTATATGTTTCATTACATCTTCTAGAGTTGTATTATTGAAAATATACGTGCCTTCTTTCCAAGATGAATAGGAAAGGTCTTTATTTACTTTTTCATGTGAGATTATATTATTCTCGTTTGAAAATGATACAAATTCCCCTGGAACCATTTTTTTGGAAATTCCAGTCTTTAATAATAATTGTATAGAACCTTCATCTAAAATCACATTGGTTTTGTCTTCACGCGTACTTACGTTGAATTCTGTGCCATAAACCTCTACAGTAAGGTCATCGGTATTCACCCAAAATTTAGCTTTTGTGGAGAGCATTGATTTTACTTTAAAATATCCCTCACCTTGTAAAGTTACATTCCTTGGCTCTGCCTTGTTGTAGCGTATTTCGGAATTACCATTTAAAACAACATTAGTACCATCCGGTAATTTAAGATCGATAATCTCTCCATAAGCAGTTTTATGCACAATTTCTTTTGAAGAATTATATAAGTTAAGGCCTATAAAAAGAAACAGGAGGCCAACAGCAGCAATAGATGTTATTTTTTGAAAATTCTTTTTTAGAGAATTGTCCTTTGTCTCCGTTTTTTTACTTTCGGTTTTACTAATATGATTTAAAACTATATCTAGTTGGTCATTTACTTTTTTGCCACTTACAGGCTTGCTTCTAAAAGTAATGCCAAGAATCATGGCCTTCACTGTGTAAATATCGTCAATTTGACTAGGGTTTTGATTAATCCAGTTATTCCAAAATGCCATATCATTTTGGTTGCTTTCTTTGGCCCAATTCCTAAATGATTCATCGTTTAGGAATTTTTCAATATTAGGTTTAGAATCCTTTTTCATTAAATAGAATAGTGAGCGTTTATTATTAAGAGAGAGAAAACAGGTTTTTATACCCTATTATTTTTATTAATCTTTCAAAACATTTAAAATCACCTCATTTTCAACCTCCTTACGAAGTTTTAAAAAAGCTTTTTGAATGGTATTAAGAACACTTTGATAAGAAATATTCATTACTGACGAAATTTCTGTAATCTTTAATTCGCTGTAATATTTTAGGTAAATAGCTTCACGTTCTCTTGGGCTTAGTTCATTTAGCAATTGGGAGAGTGTATTAGCTCTTATAGAGGAGAATTCTTGCTTAATTGCGATATCTTCGGGTGAAAACTCAAAACTAGGAATAGATTCGACGAGAATATCGTAATCTAAGAACTGCAGTTCCTTTTTTAGTTTAGTTAGTAAAGCTCTTCTAAATGAAGTTATAATATATGCTTTTGGCGATTTTACGTTTGCAAAAGATTTTCGATTTTCGTATAAATAAATAAAAAAATCTTGAAGACAATCTTCCGTTAGACAAGGTTTTTGAGATATTTTCAAACCGTAACTATAGAGCATTGTATAATGCATCTTGAAAAAAGCAGAAAATGCATTTTTATCACCAGAAATGAAAGAATACCAAAAGGCACTTTCAACTTGACTGTCCATCAATTATTGATTAATTAATTGTTAGCAATATGTTAAATATAGTCAAAAAATATTAAGATTACTGCTTTTATAGAAACAGGTAAGCATGATTTAATGCAAGTTAGATTAACTTTAATATTATATTTGCACTCGCAAAATAACTATACATGAAAGCTGGAATTGTAGGATTACCGAATGTTGGGAAATCGACATTATTTAACTGTTTGTCAAATGCCAAAGCACAAAGTGCGAACTTCCCATTTTGTACAATAGAGCCAAATATAGGTGTAGTTAATGTACCCGATTCACGCTTATCTAAGTTGGAAACGCTGGTCAATCCTGAACGCGTATTACCGGCTACTGTTGAAATAGTAGATATAGCTGGATTAGTTAAAGGCGCAAGTAAAGGAGAAGGTTTGGGTAATCAATTTTTAGGAAATATACGCGAAACAGATGCGATACTTCATGTGCTACGGTGCTTTGATAACGACAATATTGTACATGTAGATGGTTCGATAGATCCTATTAGAGATAAAGAAACCATAGATATGGAATTACAATTGAAAGATTTGGAAACCGTTGAAAAGAAACTAGATAAAGTAAAACGCGCTGCAAAGACTGGAAATAAGGAAGCTCAAAAAGAAGAGGTAGTACTATTAAAATTAAAAAACACACTTGAGTCTGGAGTATCTGTACGTGCAGTTGAGTTTTCTGAAGATGCGTATATCGACTTTGTAAAACCTTTACAATTTATCACAGATAAACCTGTGATGTATGTTTGTAATGTAGATGAAAGTGCTGCGGTTTCTGGTAATGCCTATGTAGATTTGGTGAAAGAAAATGTAAAGGATGAACATGCAGAGGTGTTAGTGTTAGCAGTAGGTACAGAAGCCGATATTAATGAATTGGATGATTATGAAGAGCGTCAAATGTTTCTTCAAGATATTGGATTGGAAGAACCTGGATCTGCTAAACTCATAAGGTCTGCCTATAAATTATTGAATCAGCAGACGTATTTCACTGCTGGTGTAAAAGAAGTGAGAGCTTGGACTGTTGCTATTGGTGCGACAGGACCAGAAGCTGCTGGAGTGATTCACACAGATTTTGAAAAAGGATTTATCCGTGCTGAAGTTATAGCTTATGATGATTATGTTTCTTATGGTAGTGAAGCAAAGGTCAAAGAAGCAGGGAAAATGCGTGTAGAAGGAAAAAACTATATAGTTAAAGATGGTGATGTGATGCATTTCTTATTTAATGTGTGACTCATAAATGCCTTATGGCCAAAATTATTTTACAAACATTTGTTAGGTCAGATTGTCAGACGTGTTTTGATCTAGCAAGAAATATTGATTTCCATAAAGAGTCTCTTATGCATTCTAATGAAAAAGCAATAGGAGGAAGGACTTCAGGCTTAATTGAGTTATATGAATGTGTTACTTGGGAAGCCAGACATTTTGGTATTACTCAGAGATTAACATCTAAGATCGTGGCGTTTGAATCTCCAATTTTATTTATAGACGAAATGGTATCGGGAGCGTTTAAATCTTTTCGACATGAGCACATTTTTGAAGCTAAAAATAACGCTACTTTGATAACTGATAATTTCTATTTCGAATCTCCTCTGGGCGTTTTAGGAAAGTTTGTTAATTGGTTGTTTTTGAAGCGTTATATGACAAACTTGCTAAAGAGAAGAAATCAATTCTTGAAAGAAAAGGCAGAAATGATTAGCGAATGACTTCAGGCTTTTAAGATCTGCAAATAATCCTTGATTTTGTCAACAAAATCAAAGCTTTATTGTTAATTACTTTGTACCTTCTGTATTTCATTTTTTCAAGTGAAATCTTATATTAGCGACTTGTCTTAAATTATTGCACCTATGGCTCAAGAGACCAAATATACCGAAGATAATATACGCTCGCTGGACTGGAAGGAACACATCCGTATGCGCCCTGGAATGTATATTGGAAAACTCGGAGATGGGTCTTCTTCAGATGACGGTATCTACATCCTTGTAAAAGAGGTTCTTGATAATTCGATTGATGAATATGTTATGGGCGCAGGTAAAACCATAGATATCTCTATTCAAGGTAATAAAGTTATTGTTCGTGATTATGGTCGTGGTATTCCTTTAGGGAAAGTAGTAGATGTTGTTTCTAAAATGAATACTGGTGGAAAATACGACTCCAAGGCATTTAAGAAATCGGTGGGTTTAAATGGTGTTGGTACCAAAGCTGTAAATGCCTTATCTTCCTTTTTTAGAGTAGAATCTACGAGAGATGGTAAATCTGCTTCTGCTGAATTTGAGCAAGGTAATTTGACCAATCAAGATACTCTAGAAGACACAACCAGAAGAAAAGGTACCAAAGTGTCGTTTATCCCTGATGAAACCATTTTTAAAAATTACAAATACCGTAATGAATATGTGGTTAAGATGCTTAAAAATTACGTCTACCTAAATACAGGTTTGACAATCGTTTTTAATGGAGAAAAATACCATAGTGAGAATGGCCTTAAAGACCTGTTACAAGAAACAATAATAGATTCAGATATGGTGTATCCAATTATTCATCTAAAGGGTGAAGATATTGAAGTCGCCATAACCCATAGCAAAACGCAATATTCTGAAGAGTATCATTCGTTTGTCAATGGGCAACATACAACTCAAGGAGGGACACATCAAGCGGCGTTTCGTGAAGCGTTAGTAAGAACTATTCGAGAGTTTTATGGAAAGAATTACGAAGCGTCAGATATCCGTAAATCCATTGTTTCTGCAATATCTATCAAAGTGATGGAACCTATTTTTGAGAGTCAAACAAAAACGAAGTTGGGATCTACGGAAATGGGAGGGAAATTGCCAACGGTGAGGACTTTTATTAATGATTTTCTAAAAACTCAGTTAGATAATTTCTTGCATAAAAACCCGAACGTCGCGGAAGGGATACAGCGAAAAATAATGCAGGCTGAACGAGAGCGTAAAGAATTATCGGGCATTAGAAAGTTGGCAAAAGATCGTGCAAAAAAGGCAAGTCTTCACAATAAAAAATTGCGAGATTGTCGTGTACATCTTGGAGATATCAAGAAGGAAAATAGATTGGATACGACGCTGTTTATTACCGAGGGAGATTCTGCTTCTGGAAGTATAACTAAGTCTCGTAACGTTAATACACAAGCGGTTTTTAGTTTGAAAGGGAAACCTTTGAACTCTTATGGTTTAAGCAAAAAAATTGTATATGAAAATGAAGAATTCAATTTGCTTCAAGCTGCTTTGAATATTGAAGAAACTATTGAAGACTTAAGATATAATAATATTGTAATTGCTACTGATGCAGATGTTGATGGTATGCATATACGATTGTTACTTATTACATTCTTCTTGCAGTTCTTTCCAGAATTAATAAAAGAAGGACATTTGTATATTCTTCAAACGCCATTATTTCGTGTCAGAAACAAGAAAGAGACAATGTATTGCTATAGCGAGCAAGAACGTGTTGATGCTATTAATAAATTAAAACCAAATCCGGAGATTACGCGATTTAAGGGATTGGGCGAGATTTCTCCAGATGAATTCAAGCATTTTATAGGTGATGATATTCGTTTGGATCCTGTTATGTTAGACAAAGAACTTTCCATAGAAGAGCTGCTATCTTTTTATATGGGTAAGAACACGCCTAATCGCCAAGAGTTTATCATTAATAACTTAAAAGTAGAACTAGATATCGTAGAGGACAATAAATAGTATGAGATTGAATAACCAAAAAGCGAAGAATTCTGTAGTTACCCTGTATTTTATTTTTGCAGTTTTTTTTGTGTTTGCTAGTGTTTTCTTTAATGTTATAAAATCTATTATTGGAGGTGGAAAATATAAATATATTTTTCTCTTTATCACACTTGGATTAGTGCTATTCTTTGCTCATAAAGTATCAAAATATTTCGAATATGACAGTGATGGTAACGTGCTGGTGTTTGTCAATAAAGGAATGTTATTATCAGATTTTTTTAATTACAGAGAGAATAGAGCCGAATTTCCGAAGAAGAAATTACTATACTATAAGTTAAATAATTACGGATTTTATAAATCATTGAATATTTATATACACACAAATGGCGATAAGCAAAAGAGGTTGAGATTTAATGTAACACTTGTAAGTAATAAGAAACTAAAGTATTTAAAGCAGTCCTTGGACAAGGTCGTGAAACTAAATAAAGCAGTGGTCTAATGGATATAGAAAATGAAGACGTGAATATGAATGAGCAGGAAGGTGATATCAATCAAGACACTATCACCAGAGTCAGTGGTATGTATAAAGATTGGTTCTTGGATTATGCCTCTTATGTGATTTTAGAGCGTGCCGTACCTGCGATTGAAGATGGTTTCAAGCCTGTGCAAAGACGCATCATGCACTCAATGAAAGATCTTGATGATGGACGTTATAGCAAAGTAGCGAATATCGTAGGGCATACTATGCAGTATCATCCTCATGGAGATGCGAGCATCGCTGATGCTATGGTACAGTTAGGTCAGAAGGATTTGTTAATAGATACTCAAGGAAACTGGGGTAATATACTAACAGGAGATAGAGCTGCTGCTTCACGTTACATTGAAGCTCGTATTTCAAAATTTGGAATGGATGTTGTTTTTAACCCAAAGATTACTGAGTGGCAAGCTTCTTATGATGGGCGCAGAAAGGAACCTGTAAATCTTCCTGTCATGTTTCCTCTGTTATTAGCGCAGGGAGGAGAAGGTATTGCTGTTGGTTTATCTACAAAAATATTACCGCATAATTTTATTGAATTAATCGACGCATCGATTAAGCATTTAAATGGGAAACGTTTTACAATCTTACCAGATTTCCCAACAGCTGGGATTGCTGATTTTACTAATTATAACGATGGTAATAGAGGTGGTAAAGTAAGAATTCGAGCAAAGATTTCTCAATATGAAAAAAACACGCTCGTAATAACAGAAATTCCATATAGTACTACTACTAGTAGTCTAATAGACTCAATTCTAAAAGCTAATGAAAAAGGTAAGATTAGAATAAAGAAAATAGAAGATAATACGGCGGCAGAAGTAGAGATTCTTGTGCATCTCCCGTCAGGTATTTCTCCAGATAAAACAATAGATGCCTTATATGCTTTTACAAATTGTGAGAGTTCTATATCGCCATTAGGTTGTGTTATTGAAGATAATAAGCCTTTGTTTGTTGGTGTTTCTGAAATGTTGAGACGCTCTACAGACAATACAGTTCAACTTCTTAAAAGTGAGTTAGAAATAAAACTTGGAGAGCTTCAAGAGCAGTGGCACTACGCATCTTTAGAGCGTATTTTTATTGAAAACCGGATTTACCGCGATATTGAAGAAGAAGAAACTTGGGAAGGTGTTATCGCCGCTATAGATAAAGGATTAAAGCCTCACATAAAACATCTTAAAAGAGCAGTCACTGAAGAAGATATTACACGTTTAACAGAGATACGCATTAAACGCATCTCTAAGTTTGATATTGATAAAGCGCAACAAAAAATTGATGCTTTGGAAGGGCAAATAGCCGAAGTGAAGCATCATCTTGAAAATTTGATAGATTACGCAATAGCATATTTCACAAGGCTCAAAAAGGATTATGGTAAGGGAAGAGAACGTAAGACAGAAATACGAATTTTTGATGATATTGTTGCTACAAAAGTGGTTATCCGGAACACAAAGCTATATGTGAATAGAGAAGAAGGCTTTATAGGCACCTCATTACGTCGAGATGAATACGTGTGTGACTGTAGCGATATAGATGACATCGTAGTGTTTACTGCAGATGGTAAAATGATGATTACCAAAGTGGATAGCAAAACCTTTATAGGAAAAAATATTATTCATGTAGATATCTTTAAGAAAAAAGATAAGCGCACAATTTATAATATGATTTATAGAGATGGAAATAGAGGCCCATCTTATATTAAACGATTTGCAGTTACTGGCGTTACTCGTGATAAAGAATATGACTTGACTAATGGAAGCAAAAGTTCTAGAGTTTGGCATTTTTCAGCTAACCCAAATGGGGAAGCAGAAGTTGTGACTGTTTTGTTGCGACAAGTTGGTAGCATTAAGAAGTTAAAATGGGATTTAGATTTTGCGGATCTTGCAATTAAAGGGCGTGCCGTTAAAGGTAATTTAGTAACGAAACTTACTATAAAAAGGGTGGAACTCAAGGAAAAAGGGGTTTCAACATTAAAACCGCGTAAAATTTGGTTTGATGATACTGTACAGCGTCTGAATGTAGACGGTAGAGGCGAGTTAATTGGTGAATTTAGAGGAGAAGATAAATTACTAGTCATTAGGCAGAATGGGTCATTAAAAACGATTACTCCTGAGATTACTGCACGCTTCGATGAAGACATGATTGTTTTGGAGAAGTGGATGCCTAAGAAACCAATTTCTGCTATTTATTATGACGGCGAAAAAGAACGCTATTATGTGAAACGCTTTTTGGTAGAAAATGAAGGAAAAGAGGAGAGTTTTATTACGGATCACTCAAATTCACAAATAGAAATTGTATCAACGGACTGGAGACCAATGGCAGATATAGAGTTTACGAAGGAGAGAGGAAAGGAAAGGAAATCCAATATTGAAATTAATCTTGAAGAGTTTATTGCTATAAAAGGAATATCAGCTCTAGGCAATCAATTAACAAAAGAAAAAATTAATCAAGTTAATTTATTGGACTCATTGCCTTATGAAGCTCCTGAAGAAATTCCAGCAGAAGAATTAGAAGTGATTGATGAAGAAACGGTATCCCCTGAAAGCCCTGTAGATCATAATCTGAACGTAAAAACACCAAAATCTTCAGGAGAAAACGAAGATCAAGATGATGAACCTCCAATAGATGATGATGGCCAAGCTAAGTTATTTTAGCACTACCAAAAAAATCAATATGAGTATTTTAAAAGAATTCAAGGAGTTTGCCGTAAAGGGTAATATGATGGATATGGCCATTGGTATCATTATAGGCGCTTCTTTCAATAAAGTGATTGATATATTGGTTAAAAAGGTTCTCATGCCGCCATTGTCATTAATGTCCGGAAGTATAGATTTTGAAGACAAACGTTTTGTCCTTCAGGAATCAATATTTGACAGTTCTGGTGTCGTTGTTCAAGAAGAGATTGCTATTGGTTATGGTTTGCTTTTGGAAGCATTAACAGATTTCCTCATTATTGGATTTACCGTCTTTATAGTGGTAAAAGCTATGAATCGATTACGGAAAAGAGCAGACGATACTAAAGATGATGCGGTAGAAACGCCTAAAAACATTCAATTATTGTCACATCTTACTGAACTTTTGGAAGAGCAAAACGAATTATTGAGGTCATCAACTTCAAATGATAAGTAAGCTTATATTAACTAAAGTTTGATAGGTACTTTGTCTAAATTTAAATCATCAAGCATATCTTGAGTGAATTTATAGTGACCTCGTCTTGTTATAATTTTAAAGCGATCATCCTTCATACGAGTTAGCACTTCAAGAAAACGCCATTTAGATTTTAATAACGTTGGCTCTTCACTTTTTAGCCCTATTTCAAAATAGTGCTTTCTACCCGCTTTTTCAGCTACGATATCTGGAGTAATAGAGATGTCACTCCCTTTTTTAAGGTATGATTTTGGTGTTGTATAACCTTCTATATCGGCTTTGATATTCTCAAAACCTAGATTTTCTAAATAGGTCAGTGATTCTTTTAAAAAAGATTCGTTTTCTTGTTTGTCTTTAGCTATCATGAGGCTAAAGGTACAACTTATTAAATTGAGAGCGAGTTAAGAGGTCGTTAAACAAGTTTTCGAACTTCTTTTTACTTATATACATCTTACTAAGATACCTGTTTTACTTTTTTAAATTTATTGTTGGAGCATAGAGAAGTTACTAAAACTATTATGTATCTTCATAGGTTATCTGATCTTGTAACGCTTTGCCAATTTTTTTTATGACACCCACTACTAAAGCATTGCCCATAAAAAACGCTCTTTTAGTATCTGAAATTCCTGGAAGCTTTGTGTGGTTATCTGGAAACATATTTAGGCGTTCTAACTCTACGGGTGTTAACCGCCTCAAACCTCTATGAGATTTTATAACATGCTTAAATCTAGAAGGCGATTTACCGCCTTCACCTGTTATGATGGTTCTTGAAGCATTGTCCAAAGCATCTGGGAATGTCATTCTGCCTTCACTATAATTATATTTATAGCCCTCTCTAGTAGTGCGTATTTCTTTTTTCGCACCTTTTAAATAAAACCATTTCTTAAGATTACCCACTTCAATAAAAAACTCTTTGCTTACCTCTCCGTTTTGGAGTACATCTCTAAGTACTTTTTTCTCTCCTTTGTAGTCTGGAAACGACTTTGCCGTAATAACCTTTCCATCTATCATTAGGCCGGTATTTAAGAAAGGAGACAGTTGCTTGTCTATATTGAATTCATTACTTATTTCTACTAGACTTGCTTTCAATTTAAAATGGTTGGTGTTTATTAAATCTTTAATAGGAAAGACTGTTGCCATTGTCCCAGTTTTATGTAACCAATTTGTATTATTAGTCTTCAAAATTCGTTTATAAGCACTTGTGGATTTATGATAACCAATAAAGAACACACGACGTCTTCGTTGGGGCATTCCATAATCTGCCGCATTAATCACGCGCCATTCAACCGCATATCCCAAAAGGTCTAAACTTTTTAGCATAACGGCAAAATCCCTTCCTCTTTGTTTTACAGGAGATTTTAAGAGCCTGTCGACATTTTCAAAAAACAAATATTTGGGTTTTCTTTTTTTTTCTTTTAAAATCCTGTGGATAGACCACCAAAGCACTCCTTTTTTTCCAATGAGACCTTTAGAATTATGCAATGTAGTAGCCACTGAATAATCTTGACAAGGAAAACCGCCAACTAAAAGATCATGATCTGGAATATTAGTTGTTGGAACAGCTTCAATGTTTTGATTGGAATGATTTTCTTTTCCGAAACGAGCTTCGTAAACTAAAGATGCGTGTTGCGTCTTAGTTGAAGGTTCCCATTGATTACTCCAAATAATTTTATAATTATTTTTTTCAAGACCGAGACGAAAGCCTCCAACGCCAGCAAATAACTCTACAACTTTAATCTTGTTCTTCATTAGTGTTTCGGGCTACCTATTTATGGAGGTATAGGAAATTTAAAAGTACCTAAACTATGATTTTTGAACTAATCTTTCTTTTTATTTTATCCACTACTTTGTCAACATCATTTTTGAGCTCGCATTCCCATACAGTCAATACCTTCCAATTCATTTCTAGAAGTTGATTTGTCTTTAAAATATCTCTTTCAATATTCCTTTTGAATTTATCCTTCCAGTAGTTTTCATTATGTTTTGGAGTTGAGAGGTCGCAATGAGGGCAGCGGTGCCAAAAACAGCCATTGACAAATATGGCAACTTTTTTACTAACAAAGACTATATCCGGTTTTCCAGGTATTTTTTTCCAGTGCAGACGATAACCCCGTAAGCCTTGATTCCATAGGTTTTTCCTAAGAAGAACTTCAGGTTTAGTATTCTTGGCTTTAATAGACCTCATGATTCTTGAACGCGCTTCGTTCACAGGAATAGGTGATCTGCTGTCTCTGATATATGGTTTTTGTTGTTTCAACCTAAAGGACTATTGTATTTCAAATATAAGAACAAAAAAGGGGAGTCATTTCTCCCCTTTGTATTTGAAATATGTGTTATATTTTATTTTTCTGGTGACATATATTTATAAACAAGTCCAGCTAAAATGGCGCCCGCAATTGGAGCTACCCAGAATAACCACAGTTGTTGTAGTGCCCAGCCGCCAGCAAATAATGCTTGGCTCGTACTTCGTGCTGGATTTACAGAGGTGTTAGTAACCGGAATGCTTATTAAGTGAATCAATGTTAATCCCAACCCAATAGCTAACCCAGCAAGTCCAGCAGGAGCTTTTGAGTGTGTGGCACCTAGAATAATGATCAGGAAGAAAAATGTCATTACGACTTCAGTTATAAGTGCAGCCATCATGCTGTAGCCTCCTGGAGAGTGCTCAGCATATCCATTAGCAGCAAAGCCGCCAATTTCAAATCCTGACTTACCACTTGCAATCATATACAATATAGCCGCGCCAACAATGCCTCCAAGTACTTGTGCAATAATGTAAGGAATTAGGTCTTTTTTGTCAAAACGACCCCCAATCCATAAGCCAATTGATACAGCTGGGTTTAGGTGGCAACCTGAAATATGACCTATGGCATAGGCCATTGTGACAACAGTCAAACCAAAGGCGAGTGCGACTCCCGTAAATCCGATTCCTAATTCTGGATAAGCGGCAGCCAATACTGCGCTTCCACAACCACCCAGCACTAGCCAAGCGGTTCCAATAAATTCTGCAAGTAATTTTTTCATGTTTCTTGTTTTTAAAGTTAATGTTACGCAGTTGAAATGCTAAATCATTAGCCCTTTAAACAATAAATTAATTAACTATGTTTCCTTTAGAATTCTCTTTTCGAAATTTAACCACTAAAAACATAAAGAATAAGGATAAGCCTATAGCGATATAAATATAGTTTTTAGGTAACAGTCCAGCATCCGTACCAAATAGATGAAAATGTGAAATATAAGCACCTTCGACCAACATAGCAAAGCCTACAAGCATTAGCAATCCTAATCCGAGAATTTGAATAGAAGGATGTTTGTCAAAAATTCTCAGCAATGAATCCTTAAAAATTATAAGCACAAGCAAAGACACTGTTAGGGCTATAGCAATCAAAACAAGCACTCTAAATACATTGCTATGTAATCCGTGAGTAAGCCCTAAAGCCAAAAGAACAACGTCAAAAGAAAATGCGGCATTAATAATTGTAGTTTGCCATATACTTTTACCCATAGAAGAACTTTGTTCTAAGGTGATTTTTCTAACATCATAACCTCGATCCTCTACTTCTTCATGTATTTCAGTTGTACCTTTATATAAAAGGAATATACCACCTACAATCAATAGTAAAGACTGTCCTGAAATACCTGCTCTAAACCAAGATAAGCTAATATTCCAAAATGAAGCCGTGAGAGTAAGTACCCAATAGATAATTAATAAAAGGGCAAACCTTAATAAGAAAGCCATGAGAATACTGATATTTATGGCATTATTTTTTTTCTTAGAATCTAGTTTATCAGTAGCAATGCCTACGAATCTAATATTGTCCATGCCTATTATCACACCGAGAATAGTAAGTATAATTAGTGCAATAATTGCTGGTCCAGAAGTTAAGAAATCTATCATATTCAGTTAGTTTTAGTAGCGATTCCTCGTTGTTTCTTCGATTCTCCAACATAGGAGTACTCGAAAGTATAAGAAGAATCTGTTGTGGTTAGTATTTTTAAATGAATGTCTTTCTTGTCCACCATTTTTTTTGGATTGATAGTATGGAAAATAACCTCACAATCATTTATCCATCGAATAGAGGAAGAATCGGTTTTACCTTCAAATATTTCTATCTGTAAAGAATCAGACCTAATGAAAGTTGAAGTAAAGGACTTGTCATTAATCGTTATTTCACTATTAAAAGTACCAGTTTTAAAATTTTCACAATCTCTCTTTACGTTGTAACATCCTGATAAAGCGAAAGTTAAAATCAATAGTGTGCAAAATTTCATTAGTTAGTTTTATAACTACAAATTACTGAAAAAAATCAATTTATAAAGTTTTTAAAAGTCCCATCCCTATAAAATATAATAATCCGCTCTATTTCATTGCCAGAATTAGTTTTAGAAAAAGCCCTATTTGAAATAGTATCATCATCATTAGATGCATTCTCGCTACTGAATGTATGGGTCTTTGAAATAGAAGGGAAGATGCCTTTACCATTTAGTAGCCAATATAATTCAACGTCAGGAAATTGCTGGATTACTTTAAGAACAAAATCTAAACTAGGTTTATTCCTGCCAGATAGTATATGCGAGATACTAGAACGTTGTACACCTATACGTTCTGCAAAAGCAGAAGCTGATAGACCATAGAAATCAATCAATTTTTGAAGCCTTTCACTAAATTTTTTCGAGTTTATCATTGTAAACAACTATATAGAGTATTAACGTTACAAAAGTAAAATAATTACACTTGAATTATAGTTTTTATGTTAAAAATTCAATTGAATGTCAAAATTTAAACTTTATATAATATATAATAAATAACTAATAATCAATTAATTAATTGTGATTTTATAAATTTAGCTGATTTAAGTAAAAACAGTAACTCATCTGTAGCAAATTGTATTTATTTTGTAAACTTTTATCATAAATGACTGTATACAATTGTAAAAAAGAGATTGCGTAATTTTGTATTGACAATAAAATTGATTTCGTGACTATAGCATTTTTACAGCAACTTTTATCTTCCTATAAATCCAAAGAATTGTATGGTAGGTATATTTCATTTAGCCATATTGAACCCTTAATCGAGAACCATAAGGAGCATTTTAACATAGATGTAGTTGGAAGATCGGTTTTAAAACAGCCAATTCACAGAATTATTTTAGGCCATGGTTCTACCAAAATATTATTATGGTCTCAAATGCACGGTAATGAATCTACTACGACCAAGGCTATATTTGATGTCTTAAATGTGTTTAAGAGTTCTAAAGAAGAAGATATACATTCAATTCTTACATCTTGCACCATAGTTATTTTACCCATGTTGAATCCAGATGGGGCAAATATGTATACGCGCAATAATGCTAATGATATTGATTTAAATAGAGATGCTCAAGCATTGACCCAACCAGAAAGCAAAGTTTTAAGAGCAGTCTTTGATGAGTTTAAACCAAATTTTTGTTTTAATCTTCACGGACAACGAAGTATTTTTAGTGTTGGTAATGTAAATAAATCGGCAATACTGTCATTTTTAGCGCCCGCTCAAGACACTGATTTTTCTGTTAGTATAAATAGAAAAATTGCTATGGATTTGATTAGCCGCGTACAAGATGCGCTACAGATAATTATAACTAATCAAATAGGAATCTACGATGATTCGTTTAATATAGATTGTGTCGGAGACACGTTTCAGAGTCTAGGCGTGCCTACATTGCTTTTTGAAGCTGGGCATTTCCCTGAAGATTACCAAAGAGAAACCACAAGAGAATTGATTTTTATGACGTTGCTTCTTGCTTTTAATTTAATTAGTGATACTACAGATTTAGGAGTTCATCATAAATTTTATTTTCAAATTCCTCAAAATGAGAAATTATTTAGAGATATTATCATTAGGAATGTTTTATTAGAAGATAAAATTGTGGATATAGCCATACAATATAAAGAAGAACTAAAGAATGATTTGATAGAATTCTCTCCTATTATTGACACAATCGAAGCATCTCTTAATTTTTATGGGCACAGAGAAATTAATGCTCATTTCAATATGATTGAGTCTCCTAAAAGTTTAGTAGTAGGAAACGAAATCGTTTTCGTTTCAATAAATAATGAAAAATTCTCATTATTAGCTTAAAAAAGTCTATTTGTCATGCGGAATTGTTAAATTATTTGCCATACCTTTGAATTATATTTAAACAATTTTAAAAATGGCGAAGTTCAAATTAGATGAAGTTGATCACCAAATATTGGATATGTTGATCGACAATACAAGAATTCCTTTTACAGATATTGCAAAAAAATTATTGATTTCGGCAGGTACGGTTCATGTACGTGTTAAGAAAATGGAAGAAGCTGGAATTATAAAAGGCTCTTCGCTGACTCTTGATTATGAGAAACTTGGATATTCTTTTATTGCCTATGTAGGTGTCTTTCTTCAAAATACATCACAAACTAAATTTGTTCTCCAAAGAATTAACGATATACCATATGTAACAGTAGCACATATAACTACGGGTAAGTTTAACATATTTTGTAAAGTAAGAGCAAGAGATACTAAACATGCCAAAGACGTTATTTTTATGTTAGATGATATAGATGGTGTCTATAGAACTGAGACTATGATTTCGTTGGAAGAAAGCATCAACGACAAGAAGAGATTGATGCACACAATTTTTAATGAACTATAAATCTAGCTTATGAAGAGTTCTGAGGTGTTGCCTTCCGAATACAATCCTTATTACGGAGCTTATATTACGTTGGCTCAGAATCAATTATTGATGGATGGGTTGCAGAACGGTCTAAATGAAACTATTAGTTTCCTTGAATCTATTCCAAATGATAAATTGAAGCATCGTTATGATGCAGGCAAATGGTCAGTAAAAGAAATAATTCGCCATATAATTGATACAGAACGTATTTTCGCTTATAGAGCTCTGCGTTTTGCTAGAAACGATAAGACGTCATTACATGGCTTCGAACAAGATGACTATATTCAACCGTCTAAGGCTGACGAACTTTCATTAGAAAGCTTATTGGATGAATACAAATCAAATAGAATGGCCACGATAGCAATGTTCAGGAATTTCTCAGATGAGATGCTGAAAAGAATAGGGGAGGCTAGCAGCAATCCAATGTCTGCTAGAGCTGCTGGATTCATCATTGTTGGTCACGAAAAACACCATTGTAATGTTATTAAAGATCGTTACTTATAGAAAATTTATTCTGATTCATCATCTTTTTCAAAATCAGGTTCGCCAATAGTATTTGCTTCTTTAGATATAGTATCATTGACTTCTCCTAAATCAAAATTCACTATAGTCTGGTGTAATTTACTACTGATTTTTACTAAATAGATAGCTTTTTGAGTTTCAACTTGTACTGCTTCAATAGTGTCATTGTGCATGTTTTTGAACTCAATAACGTCATTATCTCCATAACCATCAGGATATTTTTCTGATAAGAGAGAAAGAACCTCTGGAGTTAATTTTTTGAAGTCGATTATTATGCGTTTCATAAGTATATTTTTTGGGCATAAAAAATAGTATACGTAACGTAATTTTTCTTTTCAGGAGCTTTTTGTTATTCCAATGTACAAATTATTTCATTTCAAAAACCATAAATCAAAAAAATCATGAAGATTTAATATTTGAATTATAGTAATTAAAAGCTTCTAATATTAAATTATTATCTACTTGACAATCAATTTCATAGCTTCCAATATCACGAAGGAGTACAAAATTAATATTTCCATGTTCGTTCTTTTTATCATACTTAAGTAGATCGATTATCGGTTCGTAATCACTACGCTCTATGATGACGTTAGGATAAAGAGATGTGACTACGGACACGACTTCTTGCACTCTTTTAAGCGGAAATTGCAATAATTTGTGAGATATGTAACATTCAAGTATCATTCCGATGGCTATGGCTTCTCCATGGAGTAAGTCTTTTTTATCTAAATTTTCAAGGAAATATGATTCAATTGCATGGCCAAGAGTATGTCCGAAATTTAGAGTTTTTCTTAAGTTTTGTTCTTTTGGATCTTTAGTGACGACGCTGTTTTTTATAACTACGGATTCATGAATCAAGGAATCAAGATTGATATCATTGTTCTTTATAACGGCTAGCATGCTATTCCAATATGAAGTACTATGTATGAGTCCGTGCTTGAGCATTTCTGCTATTCCAGAATTCAGTTGAGATTTTGGTAGGGTGTTTAAGTATGACGTGTCTATTAATACTAAATCACTTGAATTAATAACACCTATTTGATTCTTCAGGTGACCCAGATCTACTCCAGTTTTTCCGCCAACAGAGGCATCTACCATGGCAAGAAGCGAGGTGGGTACGTTTATGTAGCTAATTCCACGTTTGAATGTTGACCCTACAAAACCTCCAAGATCGGTAATGACACCTCCTCCAAGGTTAATCAGTAAGCTTTTCCTATCTGCGCCAAGTTCTGAAAGAACTGACCAAAGGCCAGAACATGTGTCTATTGTTTTATTGATCTCCCCACTTTCAATTTCTAGTATTTCAATAGTGATGTCAGTCTCAACTTTTGAAAGAAAATTTGGTAGACAATGTTTATGCGTATTTTCGTCCACTAAAATAAATATCAAGGAATTATTAGAATCTCTTAGATATGTATTCAAAGTAGAATAACAGGCTTCATTAAAAAGAATCAGGTTATCATTAGTTTGGATTGATTGCATGCAGATTTGTGTTGTAATAAGAGCATGAAAATAAGCAGAAATTTATAAATAAAAGTCAAAGCAGTATAATTATATTTGTTTAAAATACTATGTAAGCTATGAGTGAAGAAAGACTCTTTGATAATACTCAAGTTGCCTTTGGCCTTAAAACAGATTCTGAGCTAGAAAGGGCCTATTTTTTATTTAAAATGATATCTAATCAACCGCTTGTAAGAATTGGTGCGGCAGCCACAAATTTTGCTATTAAGGCGAATTTGCCAGTAGAAGGACTCATTAGAGCTACTGTTTTTGATCATTTCTGTGGAGGTGTTAATGAAGATGATTGCTTACCAGTTATTGATAAGATGTTTACCCAAGGTGTTTGCTCGGTTCTTGACTATTCGGTGGAAGGAAAAGAAAGTGAAGAGCAATTTGAAGCTGCTTTAAAGAAGACCATAGAAGTAATCAACTTTGCGGCTGAAAAAGAAGCAATGCCTATAGCTGTTTTTAAACCTACTGGATTTGGAAGATTTTATTTATATGAAAAAAAAGGCCGAAGAGAGGCGTTTACTATTAAAGAACAGGAAGAATGGAATAGAATAGTAGAGCGTTATCATAAAGTATGTAGTCTTGCTAAAGAAAGAGATGTAGAGGTTTTGATTGATGGTGAAGAAAGTTGGATGCAAGATGCTGCAGATGAGCTCGTAGAAGAAATGATGCACCTTTATAATAAAGACGTGCCTATAGTGTATAATACATTACAGACCTATAGATGGGATAGATTGCCATACCTTAAGGAGTTACATCAAAGAGCAAAAGTTAATGGCTTTAAAATTGGTATGAAGATAGTTAGAGGCGCTTACATGGAAAAAGAAAGAGATAGAGCAAAAGAGAGAGGATATAAATCTCCTATTTGTGAAACTAAAATGACTACAGATAATAACTTCAATGAAACATTGACTTATATCTTAGGTCATATTGATGATATATCACTGTTTGTTGGGACGCATAACGAAGAAAGTAGTTATTTGGCTATGGACTTAATGAAAGAAAAAAATATTGAAAATTCAGATAATCGTGTTTGGTTTGGACAGCTTTATGGTATGAGTGATCATATTAGTTTTAATTTGGCGGAGCAAGGATATAATGTGGCTAAATATTTGCCTTTTGGACCAGTTAAAGATGTCATGCCTTATCTTATTAGAAGAGCAGAAGAAAATACATCTGTTGCAGGTCAAACAAGCAGAGAGTTGACTCTTTTGAAGCAAGAAAAAAAGCGTCGTAAATTATGACTTAGCTAATTTCCACCAAACTTTTTTCTTATTTGGGTTATTTCCATAACCATAACCATATCCTTTTTTAGATTTTACGTCATTAAGTAATATTGCCATATTTGGAAGACGCTTTTGGTCATACATGGTTTGCGCTACATGAAGCTGAGATTTTTCGAGGTATCCAACTCTCATAACATACACAAACATGTCTGCATATTTACTAATAAGCATGGTGTCTGTAACTAATCCTACTGCTGCTGTATCAACAATTACATAATCATAAATATCTGAAACTTGTTCAAATAAAGTTTTCATCCTATCACTTCTTAACAGCTCGGATGGGTTAGGCGGTATGGTTCCAGAACTAATAAGATGTAAATTATTATTATCTTCATGAGTCGTGATAACATCTCCAATTTTCAATTTATTGTTGCCAATAAAATCAGTTAAACCAAAATCATTGATTTTCATTTTAAGATATGAATTGACTTTTGGCATTCTGATATCTGTTTCAATAATAATTACTTTCTTATTAGAAAAAGATAAGGAAGATGCCAGATTTATGGCAGTGTGTGATTTTCCTTCTTTACTGGTTGTAGAGGTCACAAAAATTATTTTGGCTTTTTCAGAGTCATGATTAGCTAGCATGAAATCGATGTTCGTTCTTACTAATCTAAACGCTTCAGCTTTTGGAGAATAATCAACTTGTTTTACTAGGGAATATTTCTTTTTAGAATGAGGGATATCACCTAAATAAGGTGCATCTAACACTTTATAAACATCTGCCTTTTTGTTTATTCTCGTATTAAATAAATCAAGGAGATATATAATGGCTATTGGAATTAAACCTCCAAGTACTAAGGCAGCTAATAGTGTTATTCCTTTTTTTGGAGTCACTGGGCCTACAGATCCAAAAGCTCTATCTATAATTTTAGCATTTGGTATTGTAATTCCTTGCGCTATAGCCATTTCTTCACGTTTTTCGAGAAGATATAAATACAACGATTCCTTGATATTTTGTTGTCTAGTTAAATCTCTTGATTGTCTTTGTTTTTTAGGAGCAGAGTAAATTCTCCCGCTTAATCTTCTATCTTCTTCTTCTAATGCATTTAAACGTATTCGACTAGTGGTCTCAATATTTATAAGACTTTGATTTAAAGATTTACGTAGATCACTAATTTGGCCATCTAGATTAACAATAGTTGGGTTTTTTTCAGTAGAACTTTTTAAAATTCTGTTTCGTTGCTGAACTAATTCATTTATTTGTGCTGAAGTGTTGTTATAAGTCACATCATTTATACCTATGTTAGAAGGGATTAACTCTCCGTTACCACTTTTTTCATTAAGGTAATCGGACATATATCCTACCAATTCTATCTGGGTGTTTGTTTCGGCTAATCTAGCTTCAGTTTCCTGCTCACTAGCAAGATATAAACTGGATTGAGAGGCTAAGTCCGTTAGTCTATTATTTTTTTGTATGGTCTCTGCTGTTAGATCTACTTCAGAAAGTTCGATAGATACTGCTTGCAATCTATCGTTAATAAAATCTGATGTGTTTTTAGTAACCATCATTTTATCTTCAACAACACTTCTGTTATACTCGTCCACTAGAGCATTAAGAATATCGATACCTTTTTCTTTTTGTGGATCTTTTACTGACAACTTTAAAATAGATGAATTGTCATTTGCTGAAGTGATTCCTACTCTGAGCCTTAAAGATGCAACTTTAGCAGTTAAGGGGTTTATTTTAACTGTAATAACAGTGCCTATTTTTAGGTGTCCCTTTTCTAGATTTGGTGTAATCACTAGTCCGCCAAAAGAGGTGTTTATTTTATCTCCGAACTCAAATATGTAATCTTTCTTAGTTTCATCGTCATTTTCAAAAACAAATTCTGTTTCGGAGTTGACTTTTAATGTAAATGTGGTATCTACTTTATGAATGATAGAATCAGTTTCAAAGAAACTTAGGGTAATTGGTGGGTTTTTATATACCTCGCTTGCATGTATCTTGCCTTCTGTGAAATATTGAATATTTAGGTCAAGTCTATCTGCAACTTTAGTCATTAAATCAACAGATTTCAAGATTTCTATTTCATCTTCAATAACGGTATTAGTCTGAGTAAACATGCCATAGTTTTGCATGGCTTGGAGTTCCTTTAGAGACGAATCATTTTCGTTTTGGCTTTTTAATTTTATACTTGCCTGAATTTGATATTCATAAGTAGCATATCTTAAATATACGAAGGCAATTACAACTGCCACGATAACACATGCCGCTATCCACTTCCATTTGGATAAATAAAGTCCAAATAGCTCCTTTAAGAAATTTGCATTATCAAATGAGTTATTCTCCATTAGCGTCTATCTTATTAAAATAGCAACAATAGTAGCCAAGGTAGCTATAGCTGAAATGATGGTTCCGTTATTTGGGCTATATTTTGATTGATTTACTCTTGCTTTATTTTGTTTAACATAAAGAACATCGTTTTGCGCTAAGTAATAATTTTTTGAAGCTAATACTCTAGCCGACGTTAAATCGAATTCTGCAAATTTTTTCTTGCCATCTACCTCTCTTGTTAATAATACATTTTTTCTATTACCATATATAGTAAGATCTCCAGCTAGTCCTAAAGCTTGTGTTAATGATATTTTTTCATCTTGTATAGTAAATGTTCCAGGATTATTAACTTCTCCCAAAACAGTTATATTGAAATTTGCTATACGAATATTAACTATTGGGTCTGTTAAATATTCATCAAGTTTTCCTTTTATGAGGGCTGTGGCTTCCAAACGTGTCAAGCCACCTAAAGCAATTGTACCTAATACAGGAAATTCAATATTTCCGTTTTTATCTATTAAATAAGATTGCATCTGTAAGTTTCCCTGAGCATTGGCATTATCAGCGTTATATGATACAGTAGATAAGTTGAAAGGTCTAACCGCATCAGGATCCAAACCAGATACATTAATAGTAATCATATCATCTGGTTGATACTTAATCTCGGGATTTATGACAGGCTGAGTGAATCCACTTAAATTTTCATCTTGAAAATATAGTATATCACCTTGTGATGCACATGAAAACTGAGCAAGTACCATCATAACCATGAGGGCTTTGGATATTGAGAAGATAATTGACTTTAATTTCATTTAACTATATTTTTAATTTATGGCTTATCAAGTACTTCGAACTTCGAATTATTCGATACATATTCTGGTACAATATCTTTAATTTTTGCCACAACATCAAGATTTTGACATTTTAAATTGGCTCTACACAAATCATCTATTCTCATTTCTACTGAGACGAGATCTATTTTTTTGGTTTTGGCAATCATGATTTTATCATGATATGTTGGACGTGTATTTTCGCCATCAGCCAATAATTCTTCATAAATTTTTTCACCAGGACGAAGACCCGTAATTTTTATATCAATGTCTTCTGGATAATTAAGCCCCGATAAATTAATCATATTAACGGCGAGATCAAATATCTTAATAGGCTCACCCATGTCAAAGACAAATATTTCTCCTCCATTACCCATTGCTGCTGCTTCTAATACTAGCGAACATGCTTCTGGAATAGTCATGAAGTACCTAGTAATATCTTCATGAGTAACCGTTAATGGACCTCCTTCTTCAATTTGCTTTTTAAATAATGGTATAACGGATCCATTAGACCCTAAAACATTTCCAAACCTTGTAGTAATGAATTTTGTTGTGCCTTTATTTTTTTGACATATAATATATAACTCAGCAATGCGCTTTGTAGCTCCCATAACATTTGTTGGATTTACCGCTTTGTCGGTAGATACCATTACAAATTTATTTACGCCATGTTTTATTGAGAGATCAGTCACATTTATTGTGCCGCCAATATTAGCACTTACAGCTTCATGAGGATTGTTTTCCATTAACGGTACATGCTTGTAGGCCGCTGCATGAAAAACAATCTTTGGTTTGTGTTCTTCAAAAATCTGATTCAATCTTACTTCATTTCTTACATCTGCTACTATAACATGAAAATTTTCAATTTTTTTTCTCCTGAACTCCTGTTGTAAATCATAAAGCGCTGATTCGGCTGTATCTATCAATACAAGTTTCTTGAATTTATAGTTACATAGTTTTCTTGCTATCTCACTGCCAATAGAACCAGCTCCTCCTGTAACGAAAACAACTTGATTTTCATATTCATCAATTAAAATAGGATTGGCAATATTAATTTGTTCTCTCCCAAGAAGGTCTTCAATTTTCACATCTTTTATTTGTCCGATACTAAGATCGCCATCAATCCAACTTTTAACAGGAGGAACAATTTTCACTTTTAAAGAATATGAGAAAAATGAACCTGCCAATTCCAATAAGCGTGTTGAGCTAATTTTTTGAATTGAAATTATGACTTCATCAATATTGTTTTTATCGATGAATTGTTTTGTGATTTTACTAGGAGAGTAAACGTTCAACCTATCAATGGTCTTCCCAGTTTTAGAATTATCATCATCAATGAAACCTATTACTTTCATGTTGCTTTTGGCATCCTGCGATATGGCTTCATATGTTATTCTGCCAGAATCTCCTGCACCATAGATAAGTACTTTTGACAATTTGTTTGAATCTGTAGAAATAAGACGATAAAGGGACTTGATGAAAAATTTAAATGCTGTTAAGAAAAATATATTCAATAAAAGGTGGATATATATAACGGATCCAGAAATATTGAAAATTTCTCCTAAATCGAACTTACGCGCAATAAAAGTGATTATAAATAACAGCGTAGCTAGAACATTAACACTTATTACCGTATCTGTGACATCTTTAATACCAGTAAATCTTACAACACCCTTATAGGTTCCAAGTAAAAGGAAACTAATAACAGATAAAGTGGCAATAACTGGAATCTGCTTTAAGAATAAAAGTATATCAAATTCTAATTTAATGTTGAACCTTATAATGTAGGCCAAGAAAAAAGTAAAAATTGTCACAAGCACATCCAGCAAGAGTATAATCCATCTTGAGGCATATCTATTGAACAGTCTTATTAATACTTTTTTATACATTAACGTTGCAATTTATAATACTGTTAGTAACTCTTTCAAGGTCACTGTTTGAGAGATTTGAGCCACTAGGAAGGCAAAGGCCTTTCTCAAATAAATCTTCGGAAACACCATTTACATAGCTAGGATATTTTTCAAAAATGGGCTGCATATGCATTGGTTTCCATAATGGTCTAGCTTCAATATTCTCTTTTTCTAATGCTAATCTTAAGCATTCTCTTTCTTTAAATGATTCGGTAAGAATTGTTGTTAACCATCTATTAGAAAAGCTTCCGTCCATTTCATCTAAAAAGGAAATGCTATCAAAGTCTTTGAGTGCATCACGGTAAAATTTGTAGTTAGCCCTTCTAGATTTTACATGCTCATCTAAAATAGTCATTTGCCCTCTACCTATACCTGCAACTATATTAGACATCCTGTAATTATATCCTATTTCAGTATGATGATATTCTACTGCTTTATCTCTAGCTTGAGTTGCAAGATAGATTGCTTTATCTTTCAACTCTTTGTTTTTAGCAATAAGAGCTCCACCACCAGATGTTGTTATTATTTTATTTCCATTAAATGAGAGAATAGATATATCTCCAAATGTTCCACACTTTTGCCCATTATATAAACTGCCAAAAGCTTCGGCACTATCTTCAAGAACTGGAATTTCGTAGTGCTTAGCAATACGATTTATTTCTGCTACTTTATATGGCATGCCATATAAATGTACTGTTATAATTACTTTAGGTTTTTTTCCTTTGGAAATCCGATCTTTTATTGCGCGTTCTAATTGTTCTGGATCTATATTCCATGTTTCCTCTTCACTATCTACAAAAATTGGAATGGCACCTTGATATAATATAGGATTAGCGGACGCTGAGAAAGTTTTGCTTTGGCAAATTACTTCATCGTCCTTAGAGACTCCAAGAAGTATCAGTCCCAGATGGATGGCTGCTGTACCTGAGCTTAAAGCTGCTACATGAACATCTTGCTTTAGGTATGTTTTAATACTAGATTCAAATTCATTGACATTAGGACCCAATGGAGCAACCCAATTAGTATCAAAAGCTTGTTTTATATATTGTTGCTCATTACCCGACATATGCGGAGATGACAACCAAATTTTTTCCCCCATAAAATATTGGTTTAAGCCTAAAATAATAGACTTATTTGTTGATTCAGGTTTGGGATAATAATAGATTTAATAGCTATAAGAGGCTAATATACAAGCTAAAAACTAATTTTCCAATGAAATGAATAATATACGATAAAAGGTAGAAAAACTTGGATGTTTACATTAAAAACCATAGTCATGAGAGAAGAAAACACTTACAGACAACACTAGAGATTTTTTAAATAAAAAATTATGTATCAAATACCACAAAGCTTCTTAATTGTAAATGGTAAACTTTTAAATAATACCCTTTTCTGTGAAGAGCGTTTTTAAAGCTTCTGAGAATAACGAAGCTCCTTTAGTAGATAAATGTGTTTTATCCTTCCAATAATTAAGAGAATTATTAGAGATAAAAAACTCTGAATAATTATAGTAGTTAATGTTTAACTTTTTAAGCATTTGCTCAAGTTTAAGATACTGTTCTTTGCATATAGGATTGTATGTAGGAGATGTGAGCATGACTAATGTCTTGTTGTTTTGCTCGCAAAAAAGCTTCACACTTTTTATATATTCTTTTGCAAGGAATGAAGCATTAATATCTTCAGGGCATTCAACAGCATCCTTCTTTTCTAAAGTGCTTTCGAATATTTCTTTTTGAGTTTGAGAGACGTTTATAGGATCATAACCATTATAAGTTTTAAAATCATAATTTGGACGAATTAAATTTTTAAGGATCCCAAAAGCCTTTCCATTATAATCTATGCTCCAGTAGAACAATTGTAGCGGATTATTTTGTTTGACTTTATTTATTTCAGATTGAATGATATCATTTCGATGATATTTACTTACTAAACCTTTAATGTCCTCTCCATCATAATTACTGTCAAAGACTTTTTTAGGGTCTATATGCCAAATGACAGTTTGTTTTTTGTTTTTAGGTAATAGCTTTATGAGAGTAGAGGAATAGGCAAGGGAGCTTCCATCCATTCCCATATTAAAACTTGAGGTGTCAAGAAGTGATACATCTATATGGTGATTCGCTCTTGAAGTCCCATAAGCTATCACATTTAAATCATCTTTTTGAAATAAGTACTGATTCAATTTCCCTATAGCTTGCCCTGATAATACTTTATCACTCAATTTGTTGAGTGAATAATATACAACCTTATCAACGATAAAAGAAAGGACTAATATAAGAACAACAAGTTTTAAAGCTTTTTTCATTTCAAAGTCATTAAATGTTAGAATTGAAAATAAATAAAATTATTTGAGGTTGAATAAAATAAAATGGTCAATATGATAATTATGGATACTGATACTCCAAGCTTATAAAATGACATATTTCCGCCAACTTCTTCTAGTGGTGTTTTTTTCCTAAAAACGTAAACATCAAACAATAAACCTAAAATCAACATCATAAGGCCAGTTACTAAAGTATTTAAATTACCTACATAAGGTGCTATAAAGTTGAAAGAGAATATTTCTTTGATAATTGCTGTTGCAGTACCAAAATCCTGTGCCCTAAAAAAGACCCATGATAGTAATACAATTAGGAAAGTGTAAATAGTCCCCAAAAACCCAAAACTATTAATTTTTTTCCATGAAAAGATGTATTTCTCAGAGCTCAGTGCAATACCGTGAATGGCTCCCCAAATAACAAAATTCCATGAACTTCCATGCCAAAGACCTCCTAGTAACATCGTTAACATAAGGTTTCTATATGTTATTTTTATTCCTTTTCTGTTTCCGCCAAGTGATATGTATAGATAGTCTTTTAGCCAAGAAGACAAGGATATATGCCAACGTCTCCAGAACTCCGTTATTGATTTAGAGAAATATGGGAAGTTAAAATTCTGATTGAACTTAAAGCCAAGTAATTTTGCACTTCCTATAGCGATGTCTGAATAACCAGAAAAATCAAAATAGATTTGGAAAGCATAGAAAACAGTTGCTAATAATAAGGTACTTGAATTATGAATTTCTGGATTTGCGTAAACTGAATCTACATAAATTGCTAAATTATCTGCGATGACTATTTTTCTAAAAAGACCAATGCTAATTTGAAATACACCGTCGTTAAACCATTTTTGACTAAATGATCTTTTGCTTTCAACTTGTGGTAGTAAATTAGAAGCTCTTTCTATTGGACCAGCTACTAATTGCGGAAAGAAGCTTACGTATGTAAAAAAGGATACCCAATCTTTTGTTGCTTTAAAATCTTTACGGTATATATCTAAAGTGTAACTAAGTGTTTGAAACGTGTAAAAGCTAATTCCAACTGGTAAAATAATGTTCAAGGTCAAATCATCTACTTGCCAACCAAGTGTGCTCATTGCACCTGCAAAAGAATCGGCAAAAAAATTGTAATATTTGAAAATTGCTAATAACCCTAAGTTGGATATTAAACTCAATAGTAGCCATCTTTTCCTAACTTTTTGGTTTTTGGCTTGTTCTATTCGCTGCCCAGCAATATAGTCTATTAATGAGCTATAAACGATTAGTGATAAAAATCGCCAATCCCACCAAGCGTAAAACACATAACTAGAAAGTAATAATAATATATTTTGTTTTTTAAGATCACCGTTCAATGCCCAATAGATAATAAACACTAAAGGCAAGAAAATGAGATATTCTATGGAGTTGAATAACATACTGTTTTATATTAATGAACAGATTTAACGGATAGTACTTTGTTAATGAATGCATTTATATTTCTTCCTTCAAGAAAGGTATCAAAAATACTGCGATTTTCTTGATTGTCCGTTTTTGCAAGAGCTTTCAACATAGCTTCTAATAAACTTTCTATACTATTTGTTTCTGCGATGCCTATACCAGGAATCTCATCGATGCCACCAGCACATTTTGTTGACACTACATTAGTGTTCTGCGTCATCATTTGTAGAAGCACATTTGGGAATCCTTCAATTCTAGAAGAGACTACGCATAAACGGGCATTCTCGAAATATCTATAAACGTTATCGACATGCCCAGCCATAATAATATCTTCTTTAAGACCTAGCTTTTCTGTTTGAACTAAAAGGTTTTCTAATAGATGTCCTTTGCCAAGAATAATCAATTTTAGTGCGGGATGTTGTTTTTTTATTTCATAAAAAGCATCAATAAGAATATCGTATCCTTTTACCTCAATTAACCTACCGGCTGTAACTATATATTGTTCAGGTAATTGTGTTTCAAATTTTTCTTTTGCTTTTTTCTTTATTTGCTCAAGATCTATTGGATTAGGTATGACTTCAACTGTAGTTGTATTATTAATTTTTGGAAAATGTTTTATCAGTTGCTTTTTCATTAATTCTGTTTGACAGATAAGAAGATCTATTTTCTTATATCCAAACTTATAAGCCAACTTGTAAAGAAAAAGTTTAATTCCTGAAAACCTCAAGAAAACAGAAGTAGATTCTCTAGCAATAAAATGTTTGGACTTCAGCAATCCAATATTTAGTAAAAAACCTACTAAGCTATTTACGAATATATGAGAACTGAAAATGTAATCATAGGTTTGTTTATTCTTAAAAGTGCTGAAAATAAATTTTAAAAGCCCAAGTCGTTCACTTTTTTGCGACATGAATTTTTGAGGCACACCGTCTTGAAACTGAAACCAGGTTGTACCTTTAAACTTGTTGAAATGAATAATATTTATCTCTTCATTTTTAAAATGAATAGCAACCATCCTCAGATACTGTTCAGCACCTCCTAGTGAATCATTTGGAACAACAATTAGAATTTTCTGTTTATTCATTTTATAGGCTTTCCATTAGCTAAATTCGTGAATAATGTTTCGTATTTGGCCAGTATAATGTCTTTGCCATATCTTGAAGTCACAGAATCACTTACCAATTTCGCATCAAAATAATTGTTTGCATATAATTCATTGAGCTTCTCTACATAATCGTCTTCAGTATTAACTATATGTCCGTTTACGCCTTCTATTATTATTTCATTAATGCCTCCTGGCGCTTCAAATGCTATTACCGGAGTTCCTACAGCACAACTCTCAATTAACACATTTGGAAAACCTTCAACAAAAGACCCATTGATAAAAATGTCGCTAACTGCTAAAAACTCAGGAACTTCTTTGGTATAGGGAACATGTGTGACAGCTTTACTAAGTCCTAACTCTTTTATTAGTTTCTCTATGGTGTCTTTTTCATTTCCATTACCAATAATGGTATAGTGGAATTGATGGTTTACTTTAGATAGTAGTTTCAAGATTCGTTCGTGTCCTTTTCTTTTGTGTAATGTGCCAACAGTAATGTACTTTGGTACGTTATTTTTTTTTGGAGACTTAGAGGTGTAGGTAAAATTATCTGTTATAGGATTATTGATAACGACAAATTTTGATTCATCTATCTCCATAGATTCTTTGAAATCATTTAACATGTCATTAGATTGACATATAATAGCATCTAAAACTTTAAAGCTTCTATTTGATAACATCGAACCAATGCCAACTTGTTTACTGCTGAACTGTGCTCTTGTGCTCTTGACATTAGCTTCTCGACCTATAAATTTTGCCTTTCTAAAGAAAGGAGAAATAATTGACATCATCGTGTTAACATGACTTATAGAGCTCATAACAACATCTGGCTTATATTTTCTAAGCGTTTTGACTATGGAGACAATTGATCTACTGACTCTAGCTTTATTAAGATAGATGACATTTACTGTATCATTTATATCATAGACCTTATCTTTTTCAAAACCAATGATCAATAGATGCGCTTCAAATCTTGAACTATCCAAATGTGAGGCTATGTAAGACATAACTCTTTCCGCACCACCTGCTCTTAGTGATGGCAAAACAAACATTATCTTTAATTTATCCGATACCATTTAATACTGGTTTAGAATCCTGTTTATTATTTTTTTCATGATAATATTGAACTGACATTAACATAATTACCATATATACTTCATAGTCTGCATAAAAAAGAAAATTATTGTGAAAAGATGAATGAACGAAGTAGGCTATAAAAAAAGTAAAAAATAGAATTTTATAGTATTTACTTAGATACTTGCCACTTCTATACATGAAAATAAAGAATCCTATCATTATTAAATATCCGAAAATGGTATAGTTAAAACCAGTATTAATAAAACCATTATGACTTGGCATATGTAATACAGACAACGAACCAGAGCTATAATACATCTCGCGTCGAATATCTGCATATTGATCATCGGTAATACCAAATGGATGACTTGCGACGGCATACAAGCCCGTTAACCATAACAATTCTCGATCGGAACCTTTGTCGTTTAATTGTGTCAATCGAGAATTTTCACCACTCTGAGACACACTAGAAATTTTATTCAGAACAATGGGTGATAAGGCGAGTACAGCAATAGCCGCAGCTACCTTATAAGAATTAAGTTTCTTATTATTCATATATAACCAAATCCCCAAAATAATAATAAGTTCTGCCAGAATTAAGGAGCGTGTTTGCGTCAGAAATGAGCAAACCATGACGAATCCTATTATAATTAAGTACATGTTCTTTTTTGTTCTCATGTACATAAATATGTTGAGAAACAGTGTGTTGATAAGGAAATATGAAAACGCAATGGCCGATGCAAATGGTCCTGATGCCCTAAATCTATTTCCAAGACCTAATTCTATATAAAGTGACTGACCTTCAAGTTTCTTTGCGAGACCAGCATTACCGCCAACACCTTTATAAAGAATAGTCTTTAATTCATGTATTTGTCCTGATAATGGTGACATTGGGTGATGAAGTAATGCAAAAAGGCATATGCCAAGATGCACCCAAATAATAATATTTATGTACTTCGTGTTTTCTTTAGCGATTAATAGGAACAAATACGAAAACACGATATATGAAAAGCATTTAATAAGACTCACATATATTATTTTTATTGGCATATCTTCAAACATCAGAAGTTTGAAATTCATGAGCAATTGAATAATCGCAAATACAACAATATAAGTGTTATACTTACGAAAAAATGCATTCGTCTTGATTTCTTTAACATAGGATTTAAGAAATATGAAGAATATGCCAAATTCTAGCAAACGATCAAAACTGATTGATCCAATTCTAAAATTGACGAAAATATTATTGATGGCCAATAACACGGCAATTGATATGAAAATAATCCCTCTCACTTCACTAATTTAAGTTTTGTTGCAAATTTCTTCACGATACCCGGCGAATTATTTACAAATTGGTTAAACATTAACGAGTTATGAGTGTTGTAAAAGATACTACGCTTATTTTTCACAGGAATTAACAAGAGGGGTACTATTACTATTACTGAGATAATGATGGCATTCATGATGCTATTATATCCTAAATATAAAGTAACAGCTATCACTATTAATATTGGTAAAAAATTTAAAAAAGCATTTAAATGTAGCTTCAAGAAATAGATATAATCAAAATTCAATAATTTTTGAATCCTGAATGACACTTGGACGTAATTAAAAACCGTTGCAAACAAAACGCCTAAAGCTACGCCTACAAGTCCATAAAAATGCACACCTATTAAACAGCTTATAATCATTACTACAGCAAAAATAAATTGATATAAAGCGCCATGGTATACTAATCCAAGGGATTTTAAGAATGATTTATTTATCCTGGTTCCAAACCTAAAACAAAAACCAATAATAAGTACCTGAAATGGTTTTATAACATCCAACCATTGGTCACCTAGCAATACTCTTACTATTAATTCAGCATTGAAAAGTAGGAGTAGAGATACTGGAAAAAGTACAATAAGGCAAAATGAAATACTGAATACGTAAAAAGATGTCAATTTTGGTGTATCGTCCTGTTTATCAGATAATATGGGGAATAACACTTTGTCATAAATTTTCCCGAAAAAGCTTGCGGGTAAAGCAAGAAATTGGAAAGCTCGAGAATAGATTCCTAAGCTTGAGGCGCCAAGGATTTTTCCAACAATTATGTTATCTGAATTCTCTGCGAAAAAATTAAAACTCGTATCTAATGTATAGCCAGAACCAAAAACAAGCAAATCTTTATAAACCGATTTGTCACCAATAATGGAGAAACTAGGTCTCTTATAGTAGAATAAAATAATAGTTTCTACTATTAATATGGCTAACTGGCCATATATTAAAGACCATAAACCGTAGCCAAGTAAAGCTAGGGTGATAGACGTGAGCCCGTAGCCTAATAGATACGAAAGGGTATTAGCTTTTACTAAAGCAGGAAATCTTAGTTCTCTTTGTAAAAGAGAAGAAGAAATACCATTAAAACTTTTTAAAGGAAAGAAAAATGAAAAAAAACGAATAGGTCCTTCTAGATTTTCTAAATTAAAAAACGTGCCAATATAAGGCGCTAAAAAATAAAATAAAGCACCGATTAGTATACCAAGAATAATTGAGAGCGTATAACCAATAGAGATATGATTCTGCGTTATGGTTTTCATTTGAACTAATGCAGTGCCGACACCCATTTGAGTGAAAATATTTGAAAAATTAACAAACAAAAGAATGATACCAATAATGCCAAACTCTTCTGGTGTTAGTAGTCTAGCTAGTATGCCGAGTATAAGAAGTTGAGAGAATATGTTAAAGGTATTCCCAAAGAACATCCAAATAAAACCTATGATACTGGATTTGGTTTTCGATGAGTTTTCAGTCATGTTTGGTTGAAATAGGATTTGGATAAACGACTAATAGCGAACGAATATAAGTCAATTTGGGGCAGAATTTCTATAAAATAGCTGAATTGCAAATATCTAGGATTAATTTCATCTTCAAAAACCTAATGTCTGATGTATATGCCTGTTAATTAAGTATTTGTGAATAATTTTTTAAACGACATTTTGAACATGTTATTAACACTTCTATGTTGATATCTTTTGATGTGGTTTTAAGTCTAAAAAACACATTCATAACGTATATTAAACATCCAAAATACATCTTTAGTTCGTATATGGGATATGACCTTAGTTAAATTGATTTAACCAAATAAAAACGATGAAAAGCATAATAAAACTATAAAAAGATTAATTTAAAGAAAATTCCTACTTTTTATTTTATGCATTTCATCGAAAAATTGGTTTTTATCGTTTTATTAAAAACATTTTTTTTTAGATTGGCCTTGATTAATAGCAAAATAGATAATTATAACCCAAAATTTACCCTAAAGATGACAATCCCCAATTCGTCTTCTCGCTTATGCAAGAAGAAACATCTAACTAATTCGAAATTCTTACTCTTTCTAGTATTATTAATACTAACTTCTTATAGTTATTCTCAACAATTAGCATTTCCAGAAGCCGAAGGGCACGGAAAATATGCTGTTGGAGGTAGAGGAGGAGATGTGTATAAAGTCACAAACCTAAATAATAATGGCCCCGGAAGTTTGCGTGAAGCCATAGATGCGTCTGGACCAAGAACCGTTATTTTTGAAGTAAGTGGTACTATTAATTTAGTAGGTAGTTTAAAAATTAATAATCCATATATAACCATTGCAGGACAAACAGCCCCTGGAGATGGTATTTGTTTAGCAAATAGTGGGTTTACAATTGCTGCAAGTCATGTAATTATAAAACATTTGAGGTTTCGATTAGGAGACAATGGACATAGCATCAATGGAAATAATTACCCCGATGCCGATACGATCACTATCAATCCTAATGGAGGAACTATATCAGATATAATAGTAGATCATTGTTCAGTGTCATGGAGTATTGATGAAGCTTTATCTATGTTTAATGATGGAGGTACAACAAGTAATGTTACATGGTCTAACTTAATTGTTTCTCATCCATTATCTGAATCACATCATAGTAAAGGAGAGCACTCTAAATCTGTGTTATTCAATTATAACTCTCGAAAGGTCAGCTTCATAAAGAACTACGTTACAGGTGGTAAAGAGCGACATGTAAGAATGAATGAGGGTGTAACAGCAGAGATTCATAACAATATATTTTATGGTTTTCATGATGCTAGTGCAATAAATGTTGGAGTTAAATTAGATGCTGAAAATAACGCTTGGTATGAAAGCGGTTATGAATTAGCAGCCTATTCTAATGCCATCTTGAAGCAAATTGGAACAGGGTATACGACAGAAAGTTACAACTATACCGCTGCAGATAACAGATTGCATCATTCAGGTAATGTTACGAATTCTACATATCCACCAAATCAATTAACGCCTGCAATAGCAAGTGGATGGACTAACAACAGTACAAGAGGGCTTGATTCTGGTTATAATACTTTATCAATTAATGCAGCAGAGGCGCATATTATAGAAAACGCAGGAGCCACTTTGCCAAGGCGAGATAGCTACGACACAAAATTGATTTCTGATTATCAAAATAATGTCCCTGCATTTTTAATTGACACACAATTAGAAGTTGGCGGATATCCAGTTCTTAATAGTGAGGCGGCACCAACTGATACTGATAATGATGGGATGCCAGATGCTTGGGAAACTGAACGAGGTTTAAACCCTAATAATCCTGACGATAGGAATGTGGTTAATACCAATGGGTATACTAATCTTGAGTTTTATATTAATAATATTGATGCAAGTACCGGAACCGCTGTAAGTGTTACTGGAGTTAGTGTATCGCCAGATACGGCTACCATTAATATTCCAGAAACGGTAACATTAACAAAGACAATAGAGCCTGCAGATGCTACTAACCAATCTGGAGTTTGGTCGTCAAGTAATACAAATATTGCAACTGTAAATGCAAACGGATTAGTTACACCTGTAAGCGCGGGTGAAGTAGTTATAACTTTTAATTCAAACGACGGAGGGTTTAGTGATTTTGGGACAATCACAGTTACGGACACCCCCATTAGCGTGGAATCTGTTTCTCTATCTCCTGAAACACTGGAATTAAATATAAACATAACCGAAACGTTATCAGCACTGATAGTGCCTTCTAATGCTACAGATCAAACTGGAGTTTGGACCTCTAGCGATACGAATATCGCTACAATAGACCAACAAGGATTGATACAGCCAGTTGCGGCTGGAGTGGTAACCATTTCTTTTACAACAAACGATGGCGGTTTTGTCGCTTCATCTGTAGTTAATATAAATGACAATCTATTCGGTCAATACGAATTTTTTAATGCCGATACAGATAACTCTATTCAAATGGTGCAAGGCGGTGAGGTTTTGGATTTAAATGTAGTTGGTGATAATCTGAATTTTAGAGCGATTCCTTACGGAGGTGATGGTAATTTTTCTGTGGAAAGTATTGGTTTTGAATGGTCTGGAGTTGAAATTGGCTCTCATGCAGAAAGTAGTCCTTTATATGCAGGCCTAACTGGTCATTTTGGAAATGACTATAGTCCTTATGCAGTGCAAGAAGGCACCTATAATTTTACAATTAACTATTTTTCACAAAATCAACTAAACGGAGACTTGGTTGCAAGAGATACATTCTCTATAACATTTGTAAGAGGGTCTGTCGTAAATGCTGGAAACGATGTTGCAATCTGTCAAGGTGATACGACATCTTTAACAGCCACAGGAGCTAATTCTTATCTTTGGAATACAGGAGAGACGACCGCTACAATTGCAGTAACTCCAGATACAACCACAACATATACGGTTACTGGATCTCATACAAACGGAAGTGCATCAACTACTGATTCTGTAACTGTAACGGTTAATGAATTACCTACTGTTTCCGCTGGTCAAGACCAAACTATTTGTAGCGGTGAATCTGTGACTCTAACTGCAAACGCCTCTGTTGGTGATATAGTTTGGAGTAATGGATCTAGCGCAACAAGTATTACTGTAAGTCCATCCGAGACATTTACATATACGGTCACTGCCAATAATAACGGATGTATTACTACTGACGAAGTTACTGTCAACGTTAATGCAGCTCCAAATGCCAATGCTGGAAACGATGTAGATATAGTAAATGGAAACAGTGTGACGCTTACGGCTTCTGGAGGTGGTACATACCTTTGGAGTACAGGAGAAACAACACAAAATATAACTGTAAGTCCAACAGTTGATACGGTTTATACCGTGACTGTAACCAATGGTAACGGATGTAGTGCCGACGATAATGTATTGGTGAATATAATAGAACCTATAGTAGCTAACGCAGGTGATGATGTTGCTATTTGCGAAGGTGAAAGTGTGACTTTAGCTGCTAATGGAGGTGATACTTATTTATGGAGTACTGGAGAAACTACACAAAGTATTACGGTAAGTCCAGAAAATACGACTGTTTACTCTGTCGAGGTGTCTGATGCATATTCGTCAGATACAGATGATGTGACAGTAATTGTCAATCCTATTCCAGTTGTTAGTGCAGGAAATGATGTCACTATCAACCAAGGAGAAAGTGTAACCTTATATGCATCTGGAGGAAATACATACCTATGGTCTACAGGAGAAACAAATGCAAATATTTCTGTGAGTCCAACCGAAACAACTACGTACTCAGTAACTACAACAATAAATGGTTGTTCTGATACCGATGAAGTTACCGTCACAGTTATTACTTTAGTTCAGGCGTCTGCTGGAGATGATCAAACGATATGTAATGGCGTAGAGGCAATCTTAACAGCATCAGGAGGAGATACTTATGAGTGGAGTACAGGAGAAACAACTCAAAGTATAACAGTACAACCAGGAAGCACAACCACATATTCTGTAACGGTTACGAACGCTTACGGAAGCGACACAGATGATGTTATTGTAAGTGTTGAACAATGTGGAGCTTTAGATTTTGAATACAAAGCCTTCCCAAATCCTACTAAAGGAAACTTGAACCTTAAAATATCTGGATTAGACAAGGATGCAATTATAAGAATAACGGATATTATGGGCAATACATTAAATACTATCCAGGTAGTTGCTAATGGTGGCCAAACGACGCGTCTTAGAGTAAATTTAAGAGGGAGGTCTCAAGGGTTTTATTTTGTCACTTTATATACTGATAATAGAACCGTTACCAGAAAAATAATACTCAACTAAAAATAGAAGAGATAGTATAATAAAGGCTCAACATTAGTTGGGCCTTTATTATTCTTCAGAAGTAACTGATTGAATGGTTGCTGTTTTATCGCAATTTTCTATGGTAAGATAAATAGGTTGTTCGTTATGCGTGCCTTCAACGAAATACACTTTACAAGAATCTAATGTCGTATCGCTTTTAGACATATTGACATCGGCATCATTAAGTATGTTCCTGATAGATATAGAATCCAAAGCATATATAGAGGATGTCACCTTTTCAGAATATACCATGCTTTTTGATTTGATGTTCTTGAGTATTCGGCAATCAATGCCATAACAAAATTCAGTGTTTTTCTTTTTAAGGAATATGGCTAATATAATAAGGCCAACCGAAAACCCTCCAAGGTAATAGCCAATACGTTTTAATAAGGTCATTTAAAAAATCAATAGGTTAATATCACTGTACTTGAGATCAAACCAATCTGCAACAGATTTATTAGTAAGAATACCGTGGTAAAAATACAAACCATTTTTAAGACCACGATCAAATCTAAGGGAATGTTCTAGTCCACCATCTTCGGCAATCTTAAGAAGGTAAGGCGTAAATATGTTGCTTATGGATACAGAGGCCGATCTAGCGTATCTGGCTGGAATATTTGGCACACAATAATGTATCACACCGTGTTTAATAAAGGTTGGTGTTTTGTGTGTGGTAACCTCGCTAGTTTCAAAGCAACCGCCCATATCAATACTGACATCAATAATTACGGACCCTTTTTTCATGCCTTCAACCATGGTTTCCGTTACTAGAATTGGGGATCTGTTTTTGCCTCTAACAGCACCAATAACCACATCGCAACGTTTTAGGGATTTCATTAAATTTTTTGGCTGTAGCGTAGAGGTGTAAAGCGCACGACCAAGATTGGTCTGTACACAACGCAGTTTGGTGATCGAGTTATCAAATATTTTCACATTAGCTCCTAAACCAATAGCACTTCTGGCGGCAAACTCACCAACTGTTCCGGCACCAAGTATTACGACTTCTGCAGGAGGCACACCACTAATATTACCAAACATAAGGCCATTACCACCATTAACGTTTGAGAGTAGCTCAGAGGCAATTAAAATAGATGCGGTACCAGCAATCTCACTAAGCGCTCTTACAGCAGGGTACGCACCATCGTCATCTCTAATAAATTCAAACGCGAGAGCGGTCACACGTTTTGAAGCAAGTGTCTCAAAGTATTTTTTGTTTTGTGTTTTTAATTGCAAGGCAGAAATAATAATAGCCTGCGGGTTGATGAGTTTTATTTCATCTATTGAAGGCGGTTCTACTTTAAGGATCATGGGGCATGCAAACACTTTGGCAGTGTCTTTGGTAATTTCTGCACCAGCTTCGCTATAATCACGATCGCTAAATTTAGCGCCTTTACCAGCGCCAGACTCTAAAAGTACGCGGTGACCATTATTTATAAGGGCAGAAACGGCATCTGGTGTGAGGCAGACACGTTTTTCTTGAAACGACGTTTCTTTAGGAATCCCGATGTAGAGGTTGCCTTTTTGTTTAAGCACTTCGAGCATCTCCTCTTGCGGAAGTAATTGTGCTTTTGTAAACGGCGTAAGTTGTTTACTCATTAGTTGAAATTAGTGATAGCAAATTACGAATAATTAGAAGGATATACCAAACATGTCAAAAAGATACTCTAAGGTAGAGAAAACTAAAATTTAGCGTAAATATTCTATATTTGAATTGATTTTTAATACTGACATGAAACTTATATTGAACAAGAAGCGATTAAGGAATGATTATATCATAGCAATTATCATTCTTACAACCCCTTTTCTTTTTTACACCTACATGCTTTTCCCTGCACAAGAGCATATAAAGATTTTATGGTTGAAATATACATTTCCAGATACTTGGGATTTAGAATATGCTGTTTGGAATTTGTTTTCGCAACTGATTGTTTTAATTTTCTTTTCCTTATGGTTTGTTAGCTGTACTCATTGGTGGCGCTACGCGATTCTAATATCGGTATTTCTATCTGTTAGAAGGATATATGCTCTTTTCATAATACTTTATAATGATTTTCAAGCTTCTTTTAATGAGGTTCACGCTTTCTTTTTCGCCTGTCTTGTTTTAGTTTTCTTAATATATAAAGCCAATAAACTGAATTACTACAGTAGTGATAAAAAATTGAAGGAAGATTTGTTTGATGATTTAGTTGAGTTGATAAATAACAATAATTTAAGTCACGAAGAATATGAAAATGCGTTAAAGAAAACAGATACCTTATTTGAGAAAAAAGATGCGATGTCTTCGATGGAGTATATCAATAGTCTAATTGGGATCAAGAAGCAAATCGAACTAGAAAGAAAAACTAATGCTTAAGCACAAGATTATACAAAAGAAATACTTCTCTGATGTCATGATTTTTTTGATTGTTGCGTTATTGCCATTTAGTTATTATTTATATAGGTTAGTACCTGAAGGACCAATTTGGGAAACCTCACTTTTTACGATTTATTCCTGGGCTTTTGAGGACGTATACTACATGTTCTTTGTTTTTGCTAGAAAAGTTTTATTGCTAGTAGGATGTTTAATCTGGTTCTTTACCTGCAGGCATTGGTGGCGTAATGTCCTGTTATTGCCAATAGTTATAACCCTTATCCAGATATTCGTCTTGTTCGATGAAGACACATTGCAGCTTGACGAAGTTGATTATTGGTATGTGATACCATTAGGTATTGCCCTGATAGCTTCTATTCATTGGTTTGGTAACAAGATCAACTATTATTCTAAAACGCAAGAACTCTTGATGGAACTAGATAAAGAAATAGAAATGGAGATAGCACAATTGAAGTTTGATGAATCTGAAGCTTATGAAAAAGGCAAAAAAGATTTAGCACATTTAAAATCTGTGAAGAACAGAATGTCTCCAAAAGATTATGTTCTAGAACTCATTGAAATTAAAAACCAATTGCAGAATGATTGAGCGACTAAGAGCTTTTATAAAAAGACGAGGCCAAAAACAATTTTTTAAAGAAGTTGCCATAGCATTGGTGTTGTTGTCGATGCCTTCGTGGTACCTGTTAAGACATAGTTTCCCTGATGGACTAGAAACTATAGAAGCATATGACTTGACACTTACTAGTTTAGGTTTCCCAGATCTTCATATTATGATTTGGGTCAGTACTTTAAAATTAATTCCAATTTGCATATTGATAATTTGGATTTTCTCTTGCAGATATTGGTGGCGTTTTGCTTTATTTATACCATTATTGTTTTCAATATTCCAGTTTATTCACATGTTGATTTCTGATCGTTATTTCGACAATAAAGAGATTTTGTATTCTCTATTAATGACTCTTCCTATGTTTGTGTTGCTAATATGGCTCTTCAGTAAAACAAGTGTTTACAATAAATATGACTATTTAGGAGAGGAAATTCAAAAAGAAATAAATATATCATTATCCTTGTTGAAAATCAAAAACCAAGAATCCTTTGCTACATCTAGGAAGCACTTTGAAGATATAAAAGACCAAAAACTTTTCCTCACAAGTGAAGAGTATAATTATAAATTAATAGCATTGAGAAATAAGATTCTCATTCATTCTCATCTAAATAAGGAATAATGAAATTGAGTAAACGTAGATTTTCTCGTAGAGAGCTCATCATGGTTTTTATTTTGGCTTTTTGGCCTTTATTGTTCTATTGCTATTTGTTGTTTCCAGCTAAACCTACAATAAGAGTGTTTTCTTACGAGATTGTATCTCTGTTTCATGGTGATTTTCAGACAACAATGTGGGTGGTTTTCACAAAAATCAGTCTTATAATATTGTTAACTATGTGGTATTTCACGAATATAAACTGGTGGCGATATGCATTATTACCTTTACTTTCCCTGACTTATTATCAATGTGGAGGGTTTTTATATTCAGATTTAGTAAATACTGAAATTATAAATCATAACCCTATTTCAATAATTACGGTTATTGTCATTAGTGGTGTTCACATTTATCTTGATAAATTAGTGATGAATACACCTTTTATGTTAACAAATAAAATTGAAACAGACACAAATGAAATGCTTATAAAGTTAATTAAATTCAATAAGATGGATTATCAGGAAATGAAATCTGAATTCGAAATGTTATATGAAAATAGGAACATACTAGAAGAGAAAGAATACCTCTATAAACTCATAGCTCTACAGAAAGCTATTATTGATATTGAAAACAAAGGGGAATAGTCTAATTTTTTAAATTTTGCTTTGCCTCTTCAATTTCTCGATCGATATCTTCCAATAATTGTTGTCTTAATTTCGAGCTTTCGCTAGCCAATTTTTCATCTACCGATTTTGCAACTAAACGTTCTAAAGCAGCCATGTCGATATCCTGGTCTTTTGTGGAAGCTTTATCTAAAAACATATCTCCCTTTCCTGTAATTAACCAAACAAGGTTTATTTGCGGATAGATGCTGATTATTTTCTCAATCACATCGCTACCTACAGACGCGTTGTTTTTATGCATACGAAGTATATAACCATTAGCCGTACCTATTGAGATATCAAATTGTCGGGCGCTTACACCTAATTCCTTAATAAATAGAATAAGTCTGTCAATTGTTTTTGCCATTGTAGAGATTTTGATTGAAAATTGCATATATAGAAAATATTCTATATATTTAATTATTATATACTCAAATATACTAAACTATAGCAAATACGCTACGCTTTGCTTGCTAATAATTTAATGCGGATGGTATAAAATCAGGATTAAAAAGAGAAAGCCTCTACTAGGTAGAAGTTCTCGCAGTTTGTTGTTGTACGAATAAATCGAAGTTCACTCTTTGTAAAGATACAGTTTTTAAAGATGCGCATGGTTTATTCAAGTGTAGCGCTATATACACTTAAAATAAGCCGCGGAAACCGAAAAGCGTATGAGTAGGTCTTATATAAAAATGGATAGAATGAAAACAAATAATTTAAAATGGATAAGGCTAATGCCTATATTATGCTGTTTTTTCTTAGTTAATTGCGAAAAAGACAATAACTTAGAAGGCATAGAAAAGGTTGGCAACAAAAGGTTCAAAAAAATATCATTGCAAGACATGAATAGTAGAGTAGTACATGATGGAAATTACGAAGCCTTTAGCCGTATGCTTGATGGCAATAAAGGTGCCGCTTCTTCAAGTCAACGAACAGTAGCCTTAGACAATGCCGTTATATTGACGGATGAAATTGTAGTTATTGAGAGTGACGAAGGCTCCGATTATACTTTTAAGGTGTTGGCAAACTCTGAAGGTAATGAGTTTTATAACTTGGTCTTAGAAACGAATGTCAATGGTGTTATCATTGATGATAAATTCATTAAGTACACGCCTTCAGAAAGTTGGATGCAGGACCCTTCGCAGCCTTTTTCAGGAACGGTTTCTTCGTCGGAAAGCGATACGTTCTCTGTGGACGACATAAATTTCCGATTAGGAAGATGTGTAACGAATATTTCTTATGAATGGTCGTGTAATGCGGGTAATGAACATGCACCAGATACATGCTGGGCTGGAGGTAGTGATCTTATAGTACAAGTAACCTATGGTGCTTGTCCTGAAGGAGGTGAGGAAGAATCTATTGACACGCCTGATGGTGATGGTAATGCTAGTGGCGGTGGTTATAGCGGAGGCACAGAGACAACCCCTCTTCCTCCTTGTCCTTTGGTTATTGGTGGTGTTTACGGAAACGACTGTCTAGACCCTGACGAGTATAATCTTGCCCTAGAGCTAAATGCTGCTGGAGTAGATGATTATGAAATTGATGTTAATAATGATATTGACCCTAATTCAGTCCCGAATTTTAGTACTGTGGATGAGTTAATAAATTACGTTGAAAGCTTTGTGGGCCAAGAAGCATCAAATGTACAGCAACAGACTACGACGACAAGTTTTTCGTTTGTAATGAACAGCATCTTAGGGACGGACTTAAGTTTTACAGTTCAAAAAAGCGTTCCTACTCCAACAGCTCCTTTGGATATACTGTCTGTGACATCTGAATTAATTGGTATTACAGCCTTTCAACATTGGGAGCAGGATGAGGAGTTTGGAGAGTATGTTACTGGAGGCTCGGTGATGAACATAACCATGACTGGAATATACAAAAGAGGGGCTATGGTTAATGGGGATGGACTCTTCATTACAACTAAGTATCATTTTAGTGCAAGATTTAATTATAGCACAGGTGAATACGTGGGAGCATCAATTTATAATATTGAATATTAATATGACTGCAAAACACATTTCCTTGATTATTTGTATATCTTTTTTTGGTTGCGGCACGTACATGCCTTTTTCAAGCCCAAAGGCAAAAAGAGATGGTGTCAAACACATCAAGAACAGTATCGAACTTTCTAGGAAAGAGTTTAATAAAGTCAAAGAGAATGATTCATTACTTTATGAACTGTCAGTATCGGTAGAGGACACCGTTAATGTAAATCTAATAAAAAAAAGATTAGACTTGTTTTATAACGGAGTTTATAGTGCGAGACAAGCTAGGTCGGCTTTGATGCTAGATAGGGTGGGAATAACGAGTTTTGAATTTGTACATGATTCAGTCGACACTTCTAATTTTATAAAGTTGAATACTATAGGAGATATGAAAGAATACGTGAAAATGACTGATAGTAGTATAAGGAGAAGTTTTGATGTGCATAACATTAAAGTTGTAAGAGACTCGGCTAAACATAAAAAGGACTCTATAAAGAATGATAATTAAAACGTTAATAATATGAATGATATGGATTTGGTGGACCCAAACATAGGATTGATTATTTGGACGACAATAAGTTTAATTCTTTTTATCCTCTTAATTTATTTCGTTGCAAAAACCTTTAGATTAGTCTTTGGGTACATAACCACGAAAAAGAAATACATGGAAAAAACAATGGAGGGTATTGACAAAACCAAACTTTGATAGCTATTGGTTCTATAAAAATGATTGAACATTAAAAAACGCCATTGAATTTCAATGGCGTTTTGTTTATTTTATAAGAATTATTAAGGTTAAAAATAATCCTTGAACTTACTTAGCAAGTTTTTTGGTCTTAAAGTAAATTCTTCTTCCAATTCTTGTAAACTTTTATTGGAGTTCATTTTATTAAATAACTTTGCTCTAATTAAATAGATTGACGGAACAATAATGGCCATCATTGGTAGCATGTATATCAGATGCAACTCATCAATTACACCAGTTTCATCAACCAAAACACCAATTAGTTGGAAAGAAAACATTCCTATTGGTACAAGTAATGCATGATACCACCAATGGCGGCACGTAAAGAACCAAATAAATAACAATAGTAAGGGAAGAAACTTCATCATGACGACCCAAGCTGCTGCATTAGCGTCTTGATAAAACTTACTTTCAAAAGTAAATAAAAAATTGTCCCAAACAGCAGTGTCTGGGACATTTTCATACGAATAAAATATGTAGGGAGTTAATGCTATTAACGTAGCTATAAGACTCCCAGCAATTAAATTTCTTCTAGCCGACTGAACCTGGTTTGAGCTTTTTCGTTTTGACTTGTTGTGTGTTGTCATCATCGTTGACGCTGTTTGGAGTGCAAGATGCAAACGCAAACATACCAACCATTGCAAGGGCAAATAAGTACTTTTTAGTTTTCATAATTCAAGGGATTTAATTAATTAATTGCTCCAAATGTAGCATATACCTTGAATGCTCTTACTAAGTAAATGTTAAAATTATGTTAAACATAAGCAATAACAGGCCTTTCAGAGCTACGGGTTTCCCGTACTTTGTACCTTCTTGCGGTCAATATGTGATCTGAACTTGTGCTTGAAATCAAGCGTTACTCCATAGTTTTAATTGGTTAAATTCAAAGCATGATTCAATTTGAGGGATCTTGAATCATCTTGGTTAATATGTAAATAAATACTGTCCGCATCCTGCGGCAGTAGTGCTGTTATCTTTTCTGGCCATTCAATAAAATTGTAGTGACCTGAATACAAATACTCTTCAATTCCTATATCATATGCCTCAGTTTCATTCTCAATTCGGTACATGTCAAAATGATACACTTTGTCATTCTTCACTTTATATTCGTTCACAATCGAAAAAGTGGGACTAGATGCTGCATTTTTGCCGCCTAAGGCTACTACTAGAGCTTTTACAAGCGTCGTTTTTCCGCTACCCATATCACCATATAACAACAAGGTCTTGGATGCCATTTGGTCCAAAATTTGCGTCGCAATTTTCGATAAATCAGTGATATTGTAGGTTGCAGTCACGATCAGGTTTTTAATAATAGCTTTGGTTCTACTTGCAATAATAAACAATAAAATTGGGAATAACCAAAATTTTTGGGCATTTCGTCGATGTTTATGGTTTTATGTAGAGCTTTTACTACAGTATTCATTGCCAATGTGTTATAAATCAGTTAGTACAATTTAACGCGGATTTAGCACCACAAAAGGTATGACCATTTCTTCTAGAGACACACCACCATGCTGATAAGAATTCCTATAATAACTTACATAATGATTATAATTATTTGGGTAAGCGAAAAACAAATCCCCCTTTGCGAAAATAAAAGAACTACTCATGGTTATGGATGGTAAATGAATAGATTTAGGATTCTCTGCTGCAAAGACATCTTTATCTTCATAGGTCAAGCTTCTTCCAGTTTTGTAGCGTAAATTCAAACTTGTATCTCGATCACCTACAACCTTAGATGGATTTTTCACATTTATGGTGCCATGATCGGTTGTTATGATAAGTTTAAAGCCTAGTTGTTGCGCTTGTTGTATCATTTCAAAAAGAGGAGAGTTCTTGAACCAGCTTACGGTTAACGAACGATAAGCCTTATCGTTTGATGCCAGTTCTTTTACAACATCCATTTCTGTTTTGGCATGCGAGAGCATGTCTACAAAATTATAGACGACAACCGTGAGGTCATTATCTTTAAGGCCTCTAAAGCTATCTACTAGTTTTCTACCGTTCTTAAGATTCGTGATCTTATAGTATTCATGCTTTAGATGGCTCAAGCCTAAACGCTTCATTTGCGCTGTTAAAAAATCATTCTCGTGAAGGTTTTTACCACCTTCATCTGTGTCATTCTTCCAAAAATTTGGATGTAATTTTTCCATGTCACTTGGCATGAGTCCAGAGAATATGGCATTACGAGCATATTGGGTTGCTGTTGGTAAAATACTATAAAAGGGCTCTTCTTTTTCTTTCTTATAATGATTATTCACTACAGGTTCAAAAGCTTTCCATTGATCGTACCTCAGATTGTCAACGACTACCAACAGTGTCGGTTGCTCTTTACTTAATTCTGGTGCGATACGCTCTCTGAACAATGTATGTGACATGATGGGTGCTTCGGAATTTGGCTGAAACCAGTCTTCATAATTTTTGTCAATGAACTTACCGAATTGCATGTTGGCCTCATTTTTTTGAGACTCCAAAATTTCAAACATGCCAGCATCTTCAATATCTTCTAGTTGTATTTCCCAGAACACCAATTTCTGATACAAGTCAGCCCATTCTTCATAACTATTGACCATCGCCATATCCATAGCAATCTTCCGGAATTCTTGTTGATAATTTGAAGTTGTTTTCTCTGACACTAATCGAGAGTGATCTAAATTTTTCTTTAAGCTTAACAAGATCTGATGAGGATTAACTGGTTTTATAAGATAGTCAGCAATCTTACTACCAATGGCTTCCTCCATAATATATTCTTCTTCACTTTTAGTGATCATGACTACAGGAATATTGGCCTTTTTCTCTTTGATCTCAGACAATGTTTCTAAACCAGTGAGGCCAGGCATATTCTCATCTAAGAACACGATGTCAAAATTCTGTTCCTCAATCACTTCAATAGCTTCTGTACCACTTTGACAGGTTGTGACGATATAATTTTTTTGTTCTAAAAAGAGAATATGTGGTTTTAAAAGGTCGATTTCATCATCTACCCAAAGAATATTTATGTTACTCATTTATAGTTTATATTTGTTGATTAATGAACATTAGACGTTTGAACAAGAAGAACAAACTCAAAATATTTAACGATCCAATTTACGGATTTATTACTATTCCAAATTCTCAAATTTTCAGCCTGATTGAACATAAATATTTTCAGAGGCTGAGACGTATTTCCCAAATGGGAATGTCTTATTTAGTATTTCCTGGAGCACACCATACGCGTTTTCATCACGCCTTAGGAAGCATGCATTTAATGCAAAAGGCAGTTCAACTGCTTCGTTTCAAAGGTATTGAAATTTCTAAAGACGAAGAAGATGCTCTATATATTGGCATTCTCTTGCATGATATTGGTCATGGCCCGTTTTCTCATGCTATGGAACATAGTATTGTTGAAAATGTAAATCATGAGCAGATATCGCTCCGTTTTATGGAATCTCTCAATAAGAACTTTAACGGAAGTTTAACGCTAGCGATAAAAATATTCAAAGGTGATTATTCCAGAACTTTTTTATGTCAGCTTATCTCTAGTCAATTAGATATGGATCGTGCAGATTATCTGAAGCGCGATAGCTTTTATACAGGTGTTCCAGAAGGGAATATTAATTCTGAACGATTGATCACTATGTTGAATGTGGTTAATGATGAGTTAGTAGTGGAGGAGAAAGGCATCTATTCAGTCGAAAAATTCTTGCTGGCTAGGCGCATGATGTATTGGCAGGTATATTTACATAAGACGGGCTTGGTAGCTGAGCAGTTGCTAATTAGGGTCTTGAAACGCGCCAAAGAATTAGTGCAACAGGGTATAGCTTTACCAGCTAGTGATGCTTTATCTTATTTTTTGAACAATAGAATAACCATTGAAGAGTTTAATGATGGTACTCTTGAAATATTTTCGCGACTAGATGATTACGATATTATTTCGGCAATGAAAGAATGGCAATTCCATAGTGATTTTGTTTTAAAAAATCTTTGTAACATGATTGTTAATCGTGAGCTGTTAAAGGTTAAGGTAAAAGATAAGAAGGTAAAACCTGAAGCCTTAGAAAAGCATTTGGAGCATTTAGTTTCTAAGTATAAAATTACCAAGAGGGAAGCTCAATACTTTGTGTTTAAAGGAGAAATCTCTAATCAAGCATACCATCAAGAAAAAGAAAATATAAAGATATTGGGAAGAAATGGCAAAATACGGGATGTTATAGATGTTTCTGATCAGTTGAACCTCAGAGCACTATCAAAGCCAGTGGTCAAGTATTTTATATGTTACCCTAAAGATAAACTTTAACACATTTTTGCTATTTTTGCGCTACAGTAGAAATGCAAATACAATTTGTTCTAAATGAATTACGTATCAAATAACAAATGAAATTTACAGCATCACAAATTGCAGGTATTCTAGAAGGTGACGTAGTGGGTAATCCCGATGTTGAAGTTTCTAAACTTGCAAAAATAGAGGAAGGTATAGAAGGGTCATTGACGTTTTTAGCGAATCCAAAATATACGTCTTATATATATTCTACAAAGGCATCTATTACTATAGTTGGCAAGGATTTTGAAGCCGAAAACGATATTGCGACCACGCTTATAAAAGTGGATGATGCCTATAAATCTTTTTCAAAATTATTGGAATATTACAATCAGGTAAAGATGAATAAGACAGGTATTGAAGAGCCTTCTTTTGTATCTGAGTCCGCTTCTTATGGTGAGAATTTGTATTTAGGCGCCTTCTCATATATCGGTGAAAATGTTGTATTAGGAAGTAATGTGAAGATATATCCTAATTCATATATAGGAGATAATGTGGCTATCGGAAATGATGTAGTGGTGTTTTCTGGAGCTAAAATTTATTCTGAAAGTGTGATTGGTAATAACTGTGTTATTAATTCTGGTGCCATTATTGGTGCCGATGGTTTTGGGTTTGCGCCTAACGAAAAAGGTGAATATCAAAAAGTACCTCAAACCGGTAATGTTATCTTAGAAGATTATGTAGATATTGGAGCTGCCACGACTATAGATAGAGCTACTCTAGGATCCACTGTTATCCGTAGAGGCGTTAAACTAGATAACCAAATACAGATTGCGCATAATGTTGAGATAGGTAAGAATACCGTTATTGCTGCACAAACAGGAATTGCTGGATCCACTAAGATTGGTGAGAATTGCCAGATTGGAGGACAAGTAGGTATAGTTGGTCATATTATAATTGGAGATAATGTGAAAATTCAAGCACAATCAGGCATTGGAAGAAATGTCAAGGATAATGAAGTGTTACAAGGGTCTCCTGCGTTGGCATATAGCGATTATAATAAATCGTATGTTTACTTTAAAAATCTTCCAAAGATTGTTAAAAATATAAGCGACATAGAAAAAAAAGTCAAGGAAAATGATTAGTACTGACGTAAAACAAAGGACTATTGCAAAAGATGTCTCTCTTAAAGGAGTTGGTTTACATACTGGTAAAGATGTGACGCTAACATTTAAACCAGCACCAGACAATAATGGATTTGCTTTTAAGCGTGTTGATCTAGAAGGAAGTCCGATCATTGAGGCAGATGCCAATTATGTTACAAATACCCAAAGAGGTACTTGCCTCGAGAAAAATGGTGTGATGATTCAAACTTCAGAGCATGTTCTTGCTGCGTTAATCGGAATGGATATAGATAATGCTATTATAGAATTAGATGCTTCTGAACCTCCAATTATGGACGGTTCCTCCAAATTTTTTATTGAAGCACTAGAAGAGGCAGGTATAGTAGAACAAGAAAAATTCAGGGAAGAATATGTTGTGAAAGATGTGATTTCTTATATCGATGAAGAGTCTGGAAGTGAGATTATCGTAATGCCTTCTGATGAGTATCAGGTAACAACGATGGTTGATTTTGGAACTAAGGTATTAGGGACTCAAAATGCTACTCTCAAGCATGTTTCAGATTTTAAAGAAGAAATTGCTGATTCCAGAACATTTAGTTTTTTACACGAATTAGAGACTTTGCTCGAGCATGGTTTAATTAAGGGAGGAGACCTTAATAATGCCATTGTGTATGTAGATAAAGATATTTCGAAAGATACCATGGAGCGCCTTAAAGTAGCTTTTAATAAGGATGCTATAGCGGTAAAACCCAATGGAATACTTGATAACCTTACCCTTCATTATCCAAATGAGGCGGCAAGACATAAATTGTTAGATGTTTTAGGCGATTTAGCTTTAGTAGGTACGCGCATTCGTGGAAAGGTGATTGCAAATAAGCCTGGTCATTTTGTGAACACGCAATTTGCTAAGAAACTATCTAAAATTATAAAAATTGAAAAGCGTAATAATGTCCCAGATGTCGATTTGAACCAGGAACCATTGATGGATATTATTAAAATAATGGATATGTTGCCGCATAGACAGCCATTTTTGTTGTTAGATAAAGTGTTTGAATTGTCAGAATCACATGTTATCGGGTCTAAGAATGTTACCATGAACGAGGAGTTCTTTAAAGGTCATTTTCCTGGAGCACCAGTCATGCCTGGCGTTTTAATAGTAGAGGCTATGGCTCAAACTGGCGGTATTTTGGTTTTAAGCACAGTGCCAGATCCTGAAAACTATCTAACATTCTTTATGAAGATGGATAAAGTGAAATTCAAACAAAAGGTAGTGCCAGGCGACACGTTAATTTTTAAGTGTGAACTTATATCGCCTATAAGACGTGGTATCTGTCATATGCAGGGCTATGCTTACACCAACGGAAAAATATGTGCGGAAGCTGAATTAATGGCTCAAATAACTAAAGTTAAGTAACTATGAATCAACCTCTTGCATACGTTCATCCAGGAGCAAAAATAGCAAAGAATGTAGTGATCGAACCCTTTGCAACCATACATAATAATGTAGTCATTGGAGAAGGATCATGGATAGGTTCTAACGTCACTATTATGGAAGGCGCTCGTATCGGAAAAAATTGTAATATTTTTCCGGGCGCGGTGATTTCAGCTGTACCTCAGGATCTTAAATACAATGATGAGGACACGACCGCTGTAATAGGTAATAATGTGACTATTCGTGAATGCGTTACCATCAATAGAGGGACCACAGATAGGATGAAAACTGTTATTGGTGATAATTGCTTAATAATGGCATATTGCCACATAGCACATGACTGTATCGTTGGTAATAATTGTATTTTCTCTAATAATAGCACATTAGCTGGACATATTAATGTTGGCGATTTTGTGGTATTAGCAGGAATGACGGCAGTTCATCAATTCTGTTCTGTTGGGAATCATGCTTTTGTAACAGGTGGGTCTTTAGTAAGAAAGGATGTTCCTCCATTTGTTAAAGCGGGACGTGAGCCATTATCGTATGTAGGTATTAATTCTGTCGGCCTCAGAAGAAGAGGGTTTACCACAGAAAAGATAAGAGAAATACAAGAGATTTATAGAATACTATATCAAAAAAACTACAATAATACTCAAGCTTCAGAGTTAATTGAGGCTGAAATGCAAGCCACTCCAGAACGTGATGAAATTCTACAATTCATTAAGAATTCACATCGTGGTATCATGAAGGGCTATTTTAAATCTAATTAAGAACAATACATGGCAAGCACATCAGACATTAGAAACGGATTATGCATAAAGTATAATCATGATATATTTAAAGTAATTGAATTTTTACATGTCAAGCCTGGAAAAGGGCCAGCATTTGTACGTACAAAACTAAAAAGTGTGACCAATGGAAAAGTCATTGACAATACGTTTTCTGCAGGCCATAAAATAGAGGATGTTCGTGTTGAGACTCATAAATTTCAATTTCTTTATAATGATGGTGAATACTATCACTTCATGAATACAGAAGATTACACTCAGATTCAATTAGTAGAATCTTCTTTAGATAATCCTGAACTTATGAAAGAAAGTGAAGTTGTAACGGTTATTATAAACACTGAAGATAATATGCCATTGTCTGTTGAATTGCCAGCTAGTGTTATTTTAGAAGTAACTGCAACAGAACCAGGTGTTAAAGGTAATACGGCTACTAATGCTACTAAACCAGCTACAGTAGAGACTGGAGCTATAGTGAACGTTCCTTTGTTTATAAATGAAGGCGATAAAATAAAAGTTGAGACCGATAAAGGTACTTACAAAGAGCGCATAAAAGAGTAATAGTGTGAAATTCCCACAAGTATATACTTTAAAGCAAGTTGCCAAGATCATAAAGTCTACCTATGTTGGCGATGATGATTTTCCGGTAGAAGGCATGAATGAAATTCATGTTGTAACTCCTGGAGATATAGTGTTTGTGGATCACCCAAAATACTATGACAAGGCACTTCAATCTGCAGCTACAGTTATTCTTATAAATAAAGAAGTAGAATGTCCAGAAGGTAAAGCATTATTGATTTCTGACGATCCATTTCGTGATTTCAATACCCTTACCAATCATTTTAAACCTTTTGAAGCGTCCAAAATGTCTATTGCAGCTTCGGCAAAAATCGGTAAGAATACTGTTATTCAACCTAATTGTTTTATAGGAAATAATGTAGTTATAGGTAACAATTGTATTATTCACTCCAATGTTAGTATTTATGATGATACAATTATTGGAAATAACGTGAATATACATGCAGGATGCATCCTAGGAAGCAGTGCATTTTATTATAAGAATAGGCCAGAAGGGTTTGATCAATTAAAATCGGGTGGGCGAGTAATTATTGAAAACCATGTTGATCTTGGAGCGCTTTGCACTATTGATAGAGGCGTGACAGGAGATACTATTATTGGTGAAGGTTCTAAGCTCGATAATCAAATTCAAGTCGGCCATGACACTGTTATTGGCAAGAAATGCTTGATTGCTTCTCAAACTGGGATTGCTGGCTGTGTCATTATTGAAGATGAAGTGACCATTTGGGGTCAAGTAGGTGTTACTAGCGCTATTACAATTGGTACAAAGGCAGTGATTTCTGCTCAATCTGGAGTCAGTAAGTCATTAGAAGGACATAAAAGTTATTTTGGCACACCTGCAGATGATTTTAGGTCAAAGTACAAAGAGCTTGCCTCTATAAGACAAATTCCGGAATTGATTAAATTAATAAAAGACAAAACATAATGACTACTCCAAAGGATATCATTAAGAATTTTTATAATTCTGATTTTGCCAATGACCCTAATATCTATAAGAATTTTATGCATCCAGAAGGATGTCTTAATTGGAATAGCAGCAGGGGATTTACAAAGTTAAACCAAGAACAGCTAACCGCATTATTAAAAGATATTAATAGCTCATACGAATCTGTAAGGATACAAATAAGCCACTTGCTTGAAGATGGCAATTTTGTGACAGTGCGATACACATTGTATGTAACTACTATTGAAGATCCTGATGAGGAACGACCAATGGCACATTTTATCACAATATGGGAACTTAGGGATGGGAAGTTGTTTTTAGGACATGAGATTAGTCAATTAGCAGATGAAAGCCCAGTAAGTCTTAATTCTTATGAAGAAATTAAACTCTAAAAGACTTTAAAAAGAGATTTCAAAAAAGTACTTTTGCCAAGAATTACCTAATCTTGGAAAAGGAATTCAAAAAAGTAAAAATCAACACAAAGTAATTCATAAATGAGCGTATTAGTAAATAAGAATTCAAAGATTATCGTACAAGGTTTTACAGGTAGCGAAGGTACATTTCATGCTGGTCAAATGATTGAATACGGAACGAATGTTGTTGGAGGTGTTACACCAGGAAAAGGAGGCCAAAGTCATTTAGATAAACCTGTCTTTAATACAGTACAAGAAGCCGTTGAGCAAGTTGGTGCAGATACGACTATTATTTTTGTGCCACCAGCTTTTGCTGCAGATGCTATTATGGAGGCTGCAGATGCAGGAATAAAAGTGATCATAGCAATTACTGAAGGCATTCCAGTAGCTGATATGATCAAAGCTGCGGATTATATAAAGGAAAGAGATTGTAGACTTATTGGTCCAAATTGCCCAGGAGTTATAACTCCAGAAGAAGCTAAAGTTGGTATTATGCCAGGTTTTGTTTTCAAAAAAGGTAATGTAGGCGTCGTTTCTAAATCAGGTACGTTAACATATGAAGCTGCAGATCAAGTAGTAAAACAAGGATTAGGTATAACTACAGCTATAGGTATTGGAGGAGATCCAATAATCGGAACTACTACCAAAGAAGCGGTTGAGCTATTGATCAATGATCCAGAGACTGAATGTGTGGTGATGATTGGTGAAATCGGTGGTCAGTTAGAAGCAGATGCTGCAAAATGGTATCAAGCTAGTGGAAGCAAGAAACCTATAGTTGGTTTTATTGCAGGAGAAACGGCACCAGCAGGTAGAACCATGGGACATGCAGGAGCTATTGTTGGCGGAAGTGACGATACAGCGCAAGCAAAAAAGCGTATCATGAGAGAATGTGGTATCCACGTTGTAGAATCGCCTGCTGAAATAGGCAAAAAAGTAGCTGAAGTTCTTAATTAAGAATGTAAACGATAATAAAAAAAGCCTGTAATTTTAATTACAGGCTTTTTTTATTATACTACTATAACTACATTTTGATTTTTTCTTTTAGATGTGCATCCAAAAATCCAACCATTCCATTATAGAAGTCAAATCTATTTTCTTCATTTCTAAAACCATGACCTTCATTTTTCTTAAGCATATATTCAACAACAACACCTTTTTCTCTTAAGGCCTCTACCATCTGGTCTGATTCTGCTTGGACTACACGAGGATCGTTAGCGCCTTGAGCTATAAACAAGGCAGCTTGGATTTTATCGACATGAAAAACAGGACTGTTGGCTTTCATCATGACACTGTCCTTTGTCTTTGGATCACCTACCATTTCATAGAGCATTTTCTTATAAGGCTCCCAGTATGGAGGTATAGTCTCCATGAATGTAAAGAGGTTGGAAACACCAACATAATCAACTGCCGCAGCATATAGATCTGGTGTATTCGTAATTCCGGCCAAGGTAGCATAACCACCGTAACTTCCTCCATAAATAGCAATTCTCTTTGGGTCTGCAATTCCTTCATCAATAAGCCATCGTGCACCATCAGTTACATCATTTTGCATTTCCTGTCCCCATTTCTTGAAAGAACTTTCCCAGAAAGCTCTACCGTAACCCGTAGAACCTCTAAAGTTCATTTGAAGTACTGCATAACCTCTATTGGCCAATAATTGCACTTCAGAGTTAAAGCCCCAATTATCACGAGCCCATGGACCGCCATGAGGATTGATGACTACCGGAAGGTCCTTTGGAATAATGCCTACAGGTAACGTAAGGTAGCCGTTGATGGTCAAACCATCTCTAGATGTATAAGTGATGGGTTTCATTTCTGCCATATGACTTGAATTGATCCAAGGACTTAAATCTGCTAAATGGTCAATATTACCTGATTCCTTATCATAATAGTAATAAGATCCTCTAGTTTTGTCATTGCCTAAGTAAATCAAGAACTTGTTTTCCTTCTTGTTGCTTGACGTGATGTAGTATTCGTTATCAGCCCCTAATTTATCTTCGAGAAGCGTAAACAGATCTTTTGATTCTTTATCTAAGAAATGGCGATTTAATTTCGCCTTGGTATAGTTAATAAATATAGGGGTTTTACGTTCAGAAGAGTATGAGATACCATCGACATCTACATCTTTGTCAATAAAAATCTCTTCTAATTCTTTTTTCTCTTTAAGGTCGTATTTGACTACTGCGGTCTTATCTCTTCCTAGATTTGATAAGGCGTATACAACATCACCGTTATCAAAATCAAAAAACTGTGGTGCTAAGGTCTCCTTAAAGTTAGTAGTAATGACCTCTTCAAATGGTGTTTTCTCATTGCTTCTGTACATAATTGTGTTATCTACACCATTAGTTACGTAAGCCAATCTCAAATTACCATTATGGTCAGTTCCCCAACCAGTTATATTCCCAGGATTTTCATAAAGTAGTTTTAGCTCACCAGAATCTATGTTCAATTCGTACGGATCGAACACTTGAGGTATTCTTTGGTTTAGGCCAATGATCATTTTACTTTGATCGTGTTCAAGATCATCAATTATTTGAGCTCTTACACCATCAAAAGGCGTAAGGTCTTTCTCGTTTGTACCGTCTTTGTTGACAGCGTAGAGATGAAAATTTTCATCACCACCTTTATCTCTAACGTATACTAGGCGATTATCATTGGCCCAAAAATAACCTGATAGATCTCGATCTTCTACACTAGTAACGCGAATGACATTATCACTGTCAAACTTTTTGACGTGTATGTTCATTCGGTTCTTATAAGGCGCCATATAGGCTACATATTCCCCATTAGGAGATAAACGAAAGGTTCTTTTTTCAGAATTCTTGAAAAAATCCTCTACAGGGATTTCGGGAGCGGGTTCAAGTTTTGCTACACTTTCTTTTGTGTCTTGTTTACAGGACAGCATAAAAAGTGTCAATGCGGTTAAAACGACTAGTTTTTTCATAAAGTTAAATTTTGATTGTATGTCAATAAGACTGCCATGGAATAATATTGTTACAAAAAATTAACTTTTTTATAAGAAAAGTGCTGATTTCATAAGTGTTTCTAGCCAACAATTTTAGTATATTTGAATCACTATAAAGCCAAACCAAAACATATGAAATTACTCGAAGGAAAAACAGCTATAATCACAGGTGCAAGTCGTGGAATAGGAAGAGGGATCGCTCAGGTATTTGCACAACAGGGCGCTAACGTGGCTTTTACCTATAATTCATCTGTAGAAGCATCTAATCAATTAGAAAAAGAGTTACAAGCTTTGGGAGTAAAAGCAAAAGGATATAAAAGTAATGCTGCTAATTTTAAGCAAGCATTAGATTTGGTAGACTATGTTCTAGAAGAATTTGGAACCATTGATATATTGGTTAACAATGCGGGCATTACTAAAGACAACTTATTGATGCGTATGAGCGAAGACGATTTTGATCGCGTTATTGAGGTCAATTTAAAGTCTGTATTCAATATGACTAAAGCTGTTCAGACGACGTTCTTGAAACAACGAAAAGGCTCAATAATTAATATGAGTTCTGTAGTAGGCGTGAAGGGAAATGCTGGTCAAACCAATTATGCAGCATCAAAGGCCGGAATTATAGGATTTTCTAAATCTATTGCATTAGAGTTAGGTTCAAGAAATGTAAGAAGTAATGTGATTGCACCTGGTTTTATTGAAACAGAAATGACAGCTAAGCTAGATGAGAATCAAGTAAAAGAATGGAGAAAAGCCATTCCTTTGCGACGTGGTGGATCTCCTGAAGATGTTGCCAATGTATGCCTGTTCTTGGCAAGTGACATGTCATCTTACGTAACAGGTCAGACCATACATGTAGATGGAGGAATGCTTACTTAAGATATTAAAATATATGAGAAATCTATTGGTACTTTTTGCAATGCTATTCTATTCATTTGCTTGTTTTTCACAAGATACAGAATGGATAACTGTGAAAAGCATAGAAAAAGGATATAGAATAGACTTCCCCGGTGAGGCAAAAGACAATTCTCAGGATGTTCAAACTGAAAAGGGGACTGTTATAATGCACACATACCAACTTCAGCCAGTCAATAGCGATAATCTAATTTATATGACATCGTTTACGGAATACCCTGAAAGTTTTTTTTCAGATGGTTTGGACACTTTAGAAAAACAAACTAAAGTGCTAAATAACTCTGTAAATGGAGCAGTTACAAATACAAAAGGCACTTTAGTTTCGGATGAAAAAATCTTGTTTAATGGTTTTAATGGAAGGAAAGTCAAAATATCTATAAATCCAGGTGGAGAGAGCTATATAATTACTATGAAAATAGTTTTAACAGATTTTAAATTATACCTAGTACAAACTATTGCATTAAAAGGAAAAGAAGATAATCTTGACGGTTCTCACTTTTTTGATTCTTTCGAACTGATTAGTGTAAAACAATAATTTTTTTGGATATAGAGAATCTCTTATATATTATCATTGCAGGAATCATAGCGCTATTATTAGCGCTTTTTCAGTATTGGTTTTCAGCAAAACAAAAAGGTAAGCAATGGATGCTATATACCTTTTTGAGATTTGTGAGTATCTTTTCATTGCTCTTATTGCTCATTAATCCTAAGTTTGAGCAAGTGTCTTATGTAAACGAAAAACCTAACTTGATCGTAGCTGTAGATAATTCAGAATCGGTTACGTATCTCAAACAAAATGAGAATACAGAAACGTTAGTGCATAATATTCTTAATAGTACCAGACTCAATGAGCGCTTTAATATAGATACTTATGTTTTTGGGAATGATTTAAAAGCAACGGACTCTATCACATTTACTGATAAACAAACTAATGTGTCATCCATTTTCAACGAGTTGTCACAAATTTACAAGACTACTAACGCACCAACACTTATTATTTCAGATGGCAATCAAACCTATGGTAGCGACTATGAATTTGTTTCTGATAGATATGACCAGCCGATTTTCCCGATTATTCTTGGAGATACAATTACCTATGCCGATTTACGTATCCAACGATTAAATGTCAACCGTTATGCGTACCTAAAGAATCGGTTTCCTGTAGAAGTTATACTGACCTATAATGGCAATGATGATATTAATTCAAGATTTGTTGTCACTTCAGGAAATAGCACTATTTATAGCAAGCCTATATCTTTTTCGAAAGAACATAGTTCTCAAATACTCAATTTCGATTTACCAGCAAATAGAGTAGGGGTACTAAGTTATACAGCACGGATTATTCCGCTAGATATTGAAAAAAACAGAGCCAATAATGATAAGGCTTTTGCAGTCGAAGTCATTGATCAAAAAACCAATGTAGCTATTATAAGTGATATTTTACATCCTGATCTAGGAGCCTTAAAGAAGTCCATCGAAAGTAATGAACAGCGTTCGGTTACGTTTTTGAAACCTACGATGAATGTCAATTTGCTTGACGATTACCAGCTCGTTATTTTATATCAACCTAATGCTAAATTTAGAAGCATATTTGATGTTATTGACTCAAGCAACAAAAATCACTGTATCATCACAGGATCTCAAACAGATTGGAGGTTCTTGAATAGTGCTATTGACTATCTTAATAAAGATTTAACTAATCAGACAGAAAATTACCAGGCAATTCTTAATACGGGTTATAATACGTTTATTATTGACGCTCTAAAATTCAATAGCTTTCCGCCACTAACATCATCGTTTGGAGATATTGAGTTTTCGAGTCCTGTTGAAACCATATTGTTTAAAAAAATAGGTAATGTTGATACTGAACAAGCCTTATTAGCGACCCTCGAAACTGGTGACCAAAGACAAGCATTATTGTTTGGAGAAGGCATATGGAAATGGCGTGCTCAAAGCTATTTGAACAATAGATCCTTTAATGAGTTTGATAATTTTATAGGAAAGTTGGTGCAGTACTTGGCGTCTAACAAGCGTCGTAATAGGTTAAGTGTTGACTATGAGTCTTTTTATGATGGTAGTAGTCCTGTAAAAGTGTCTGCCCAATTCTTTGATAAGAATTATCAATTTGATAATCGAGGTAATTTGAATATAGTGGTGAGAGATAAAGCGTCTAATGAGTCTAGAACACTGCCTTTTATTTTGAACAACACCAACTACGAAGTAGATCTGAGTAGTCTTCCTGCCTCAGAATATGCATTTACAGTTTCAGTGGCAAACGAAGGATTAAAACAATCTGGAAATTTCACCATCCTAAATTTCAATGTTGAACAGCAATTCTTAAATGCGGATGTAACAAAGCTCCAACGTTTAGCTACTAATAGTAATGGAAGATCTTATTTCATCGGAAATACTGATAGTTTGGTGTCACAATTAATCAACGATAAACGCTTCGCAATCATTCAAAAAAGTACCAAAAAAGTAGTACCTTTAATAGATTGGAAATACCTTTTAGCCCTCATTGCTTTGAGTCTTGCAATTGAATGGTTTATGAGAAAATATAACGGACTCATCTAAAACTAAAAACAAGAAAACCATGGAAAAATTACCTAAAATTGCATTACCCTTTATATTCATATTGGTAGTGCTCGTTATTATCATATCTAAATCTGCCGTTACTATAGGTTCTGGTGAAGCTGGAGTGCTTTACAAGACTTTTGATAATGGTGTGGTCACAGATGCTCCACCTTTAGGGGAAGGCTTTCACTTAGTAGCACCTTGGAATAAGGTAATTGTTTACGAAGTGCGTCAGCAAGAATTATTCGAAAAAATGAAAGTGCTGTCTTCTAACGGATTAGAAATACAAATCGATGCCTCAGCATGGTACGAACCTGTGTATGATCAGTTAGGAAACTTACATCAATCATTAGGCGAAGGCTATTTACAGCGTGTCATCCAGCCTGCTATTCGTTCTGCGGCACGTAGTGTAGTAGGTCGTTATACACCAGAGCAATTGTATTCGAGTAAGCGTGATGCCATCCAAGATGAGATCTTTGCAGAAACAAAGAAGATTCTTGAGAAGCAATTTGTGCAATTAAACGAGGTCTTAGTGCGTGATGTCACTTTGCCAAATACCATTAAGGAAGCTATAGAGCGTAAACTAAGACAGGAGCAAGAGTCTTTAGAATATGAGTTTAGATTAGTAACAGCTGCTAAAGAAGCTGAGAAAGTAATTATTGAAGCACAAGGTAAAGCAGATGCCAATAGAATATTGAGTGCTTCTCTAACAGACAAGATCCTTCAGGATAAAGGTATTGATGCGACACTTAAATTATCGGAATCACCAAACAGTAAAGTGGTGATCGTTGGTGGTGGAGACAAGGGATTGCCTTTGATTTTGGGTAATAATTAGAATTGATAATGCACATCAAAAGGTACTATTATCCGAGTATATTTTCGGGATAATAGTACCTTTTGTTATGATATAACGAGTTGCCCACAATATGAAAAAAACTTTGAAACAGATATTAAAACTTGGATTTCTGTTATTCGGAATTATTGTTTATGGACAAGAATTTAAATTTGACATTCAGAATACCTCACTTTCAGAATACTTGGAAATGGAACAAAATTTAGGTAGTGAAAGAATTCAAACTATTCGAAATCACGTTTCATCAAATGGAAATGCACAACCAATAAAATTTAAGCGTGAACAAAAAATTATATCTGACTTAGTCGCTTATTATTATTTTAAAGAAAAGGACTCTGTAATGTCTCATATCCTTTACGAATGGGATGAAAGCTTACTTACCTTAAAACCAAATTCTAAAGAGAAAAAATCAAAGGAATATCAAATAGCCTTAATTGAAAATTTCAATGAATTGGAAAAAAAACTGACTGAACTTTATGGTGAACCGAATTCGAAAGGAGACCTGTCTGATTTAAAACAAGCTGAACTAAAAGGGGGCTTGAAAAAGAATGACAAATGGTACCCAGATGACAATACAGAAATCGAAATGTATATTGTAATTTCTAACTATTATAAAAAAAGTGGAATGATTACAATAGCACCAACACACAGAATAAGACTATATATTAGAAAATTAAAAACTGAATAAAATACTGTGGGCAACAACGTGTATAATTAATTGCTTGGTTCAGGTCTACACAGAAAATTTCTTCGGAATTTTCTGTGGCTCATGTTTGTTTACTAAATTAGTTGCTGAAACACGCAACTAACCATACACAAGACCGTTGCCAACAATATGAAGAAAATCTATTACCTTTTTGTATTTATCTTTTGCTTTCAAATTTCAACAGCTCAAAAGCGAAAATGCTATATCAAAATGTTTGAATTTGACTCAAAATATGAAAAGAAAAAAATAGACTGTGAAAAATTCGATGAAATGCATGATGGTATAATTACTAAAGAGGATTCCATCATTAATCGACAATACAAAATAAAGTTAGCTAAATATCAAGAAAAACTTGTTGAATTAGGATATGAATTTGAGGCTAATGGTAAATTGTCAAAAGCTTTTATAAAAGCTCATCATAAATATTTGAGGAAAATAAAAAAAGCTAATCGGAATTCCAAAAGGCGAGAAAATAAGACGGATAAATAAAAAATACAGTTGGCAACAAGCTAAAACACTAATTCAATAAGGCTATGATAAAACCAATAATCCTATTTTTAACACTCTTACTTTTAGGATGTATTAGTTCGAGTAAAAAAGAGAATACTTCCCATTCAATTATGGAAGAGAAAAGTATCAATTGTGTTAAGCAAATATTTAAAAAAGACAGCATCTTTGGTGATCTAAGAAATCACGATTCTGAAAGGGTTTCATTAAGTGAAGCAATTAATAATTACTCAAATAATTTAAAGTCATTGGATTATTCTTATTGCCCAGATGAATTTGAATTGGCATTCCAAAAACATGCAGAAGCTTGGTTGGATTTCAGAAAAGTATCCGACAAATATCCATTACTTCGTGGTGAATTACATGATATATTTTCTAAAATAGAAAAAAGCAAAGATTCAACAGAATTTAAATCTAGCTTAAAACAAATTTTAGAAACATGGAAATTAGTTGAAAAAAATTCAAATCAATAAAAGCCAATTGCCAACAACGTGCATAATTCATAGTGTTTAACGGTGATTCGGGAAATTCTAACGAATTTCCGCACTCTTGGTCCTTTTTTGCTAACTTAGTTCTTCAACACTACAAACCATACACGAACACGTTAGCAGCAATTTGAAATGAAAAGAATCTTATTATTAATCTCATTAACTAGTAACGCACAAGAATTAGAAAATAAATTCTCGTCCAAACTTTGTGAATGCTTTGACACTTTTTCAATTTAATGGTAAGAACATTAAATAATTAAACTAAATGACCATTGAAATTTGAAACACATCTATTAGAAAACCCATTAAAAGATTTCGTTGAATCCATTTTTTACTTTAAAGGATTCAATCCAAATCATTCCATTGAGCGTGTTGTACCAACTGGTCATGTGTTTGTTATTTTTGAACTAGATGAGATGGAACGTAGTACCTTTGATAATGAAACCCTAAAACCTAATGGTGTTTTTAACAATGTTTGGGTTTCTGGTAATCACAATAATTATCTTTCTATTTCTGCACATCAAGATTCTGAAATGTTAGTGATCCAATTTAAAACCAGTGGTTCATATCCTTTTTTTAATGTGCCAATGCATCAATTGAACAATAAAGTAATTGATGCTCAAGAATTATTTGGACCAGAAATACTAGAATTGAGAAAAAAGATTCTGAATCAAGAAGCTGTTACTGATAAATTCAAGATTATTGAGACGTGGTTATTAAATAGATTTAATGCTGGCAAAACACCAAGCGACGAACTCGTTACAATACTTGAGCAATTAAGGACAAAGCCTGTTGTAAACCATAGCGACATTATTACGTTGTATCCTAGGACCCAAAAACATTTGATCGATCAATTTAAAAAGTATTTCGGATTAACGCCTAAAGTGTTTCATAGGATATTTCGTTTCAATGAAATCCTACAGCAAATACAGGCTAAAGAAAGGATTGTTTGGTCGCAAATTGCTTATCAATTTGGTTACTCGGATCAATCTCATTTTATTAAGGAGTTTAAAGAATTTTCAGGATTCAATCCACAAGAGTTTATTAATTCAGATTATCATAAGGATGAGACTAATTTTTTTCCTTTAGATAGAGAAGGTTAATTTTTTACTATAATAGTTATTCTGAAGTTCTTTAATTTGTATATCGTACACACTTAGAATCATGAAAAAACTAATATTCCAAATAATACTCTTATGCTTTCCATTGTTTGTAATCGCTCAAAAACCTAGCGATCCTAATGAAAAGAGAGTTATATCTATTGTAGATTCTTCACATATTGATAATATGATCTTAAAACAATCTTTTGAAGTCAACACTACATTAGATTTGGTCTGGGATGCTTATACTACAAAAAAAGGATGGGAGAGTTGGGCAACTCCAATTGCTGAAATCGATTTTAAAATAAACGGAATTATAAAAACCAATTACAACAAGGATGGGAAAATTGGTGATGATTCAACTATTACGTTACATATTGTTAACTACATTCCTAAACGAATGCTAACACTACAGGCAGAACTCACTAAAAACTTTCCCGAATTCATGAAAGAAGACGAGAAGGATTTATTTAATATGATTCTTTTTGAAGAAATAAGCCCAACAAGAACTAGAGTTGTGTCTTATGGTATTGGTTATAAAAACAATGATAAATACCTAGCATTGATGAAATTTTTCATTCAAGGTAATGAACAATCATACCTAAACCTTATTTCATATCTAGAAACTAGAAAGCCTTCCGTAAAATACTAAACTATGGATAAAGCATTACAAACAATGATAGAGAATATGCCTGAGAAAACGGGCAAGTCTTTAGATCAATGGAAAATCTTGTTACAGTCTAAACCCTTTACCAAACATAGTGAAGCAGTAACCTATCTTAAAGTATCACATGGTGTTACTCATGGATTTGCCAATACGATCGTGACACTATCAAAAGAAGAAAATAATTCTCCAGAAGATCTTGTAGCAAGTCAATACAAAGGAAAAGAAGAATTGTCACCTATATATGATCAACTGATCTCTTTTGTAAAACAATTAGGTGAAGACGTCACGATCACGCCTAAGAAAGGGAGCGTGAGTATTATCAGGAACAAACAATTCACACTTATTAAGCCCGCAACTAAAACACGAATGGATTTAGGTCTCAAGCTAAAAGACGTACCTATTACAGATCGACTTGAGAATTCAGGACCTTTTGGAACCATGTGTACGCACAGAGTGAAAATTGCATCTGTCGATGAGATAGACGATGAATTAAAAGCTTGGATCTCGCAAGCTTATGAGAAAGCCCAATAAATGTTTTTGTGACATTGAATTGGCATTTTTCATAAATTTAAGATGTATCTAGCCAATTAAATATTCAATAATGGATACAGAGTAGACTCTATTTCATCAAATCTTTTGCCTGTTTTGCCCAGTTGTCACGTTCAATACGACCTGGAAAAAATTCAATTAAAGTGGTGATGTCTTCAATATCTTTAGAAGAGAATTTGCTAATTTGTTTATAGGTGTAAATACCAATGCCATTGAGTTTCTTTTCTATAAAAGGGCCAATGCCGCTAATTAGTTTTAAGTCATCCTTATCGGCCTCAGAGGCTTTTCCGAAACTATCAAAATCAAGAGATGCCGGTAGATCTTCACGAATAATGAGTTCTGGTTCTGGTTCAAATGCTAGACGTCCTGCGCGTTCACGAGTTTTTATAACGCGTAAACCTTCATCATGATGAGCATTTGGATTCTCCATACTTAGAGTCTTGTACTTGTTCTTTTCGCGTTCAAGATTTTCAATATCTTTCCTGAATTTGCGTTTGTAATAAGACCTCGCTATAAAATAGCCGATTAAAAAGGCTCCTAGCATAAGCAGAAATATTTCCAGCCAGGCAGTAGAGCGATCTAATGGATTAAGGTTTTCGAACATTGAATATAGTTTTAGTTTAGTTAGTTGGCATTTATTTCGATACGACGGTTTTTTCGCCGACCTTCTAGGGTTCCATTGGTGTCAATAGGTTCTTTTTCTCCTTTCGATAATGCAGTTAATCTAGCTTCATTGATTCCTTGAGATACTAAATAGCGTTTAACATTTTTCGCTCGTTCCATGCCGAACCAATCATTGGCTATATTATCACCAACACTGTCTGTATGGCCAATTATTGTGGCTTTTTTATTAGGGTATTTGTCCAAATAATTTTTTAACTCAAATGCATAGGCCTGTAAGGTATTATCTGCTCGAAATTGTTTTGAAGCAAACCCAGAGTAAAGTGTTTTATTGGCTATGCCACTTTCAATTTCAGAAAGCCGCTCATTAGAGAGTTTCTTTAAAGTGAAATTAATGCCTCCTTTAAAAGTACCGTCTGCTAAATAAGAAAACTCCCTAATGGCATCATTAACAGATAATTTATCTGCATTAACTCCAAAGTCTTCAAGAATTGCTTTTACTTCATTGGCGCGCTCTAAACCTATCACACTATTTTCAGTAGTATTTCGTAGCCCAGTGATTAGAAGTTCCATGTCTTGATTGGCATTCAAATATTTAAAAATCGAATCTTTAAATTCATTTATAGATTGAGAGATAAGTACAGAGCCTTCTTTATTATTTATCTGAAGATTTTCTGGAAAGCTAAATAGAGGCTTTCCGTTGGCATCTCTAACTATAAAACCATCATCAGAAAGATTATCAATAATTACTGCTGGTAACTTAATATCAGTATTTAACGAAGGTTTTTCCACTTCGATTGAAGTGTTTGGCATGACGCCATTCTTACATAAGCCCTTAACAATACAGGAATAGTACCACATGCCAAAAACTGAATATAACAAGAATACTGCGAAGGCGAAAACAAAGTTTCTCATTGAGTCAAAAAGTTTGTGGTACTAAAGTTAAAAAAAATGTTAAAATTCATTCGGTTTTTATGTCTTTTTTATTTTAATATTAGGTTATTAATTTTTTTATGCGTTACATTTGTGGAGACAAAATAAATTAATGAACTTTATTCAATTACATCATCATCATTTTCATAGTATCGCTCAAGCGAGATGAAAGTGTATTGAATAAAACCAAGATATTTTTAAACCCGTTTGAGTAAATCAAGCGGGTTTTTTAATACAATTCCATAGTTAGATTTACTCAAACACATCCACAAAAAAATGAGTAAACTAAAGATTGCTATTCAAAAATCAGGACGACTGCATGATGATTCCTTAAAAATGTTAAAGGATTGCGGTATTTCTATAGATAATGGAAAAGATCAACTAAAGGCATCATCTCGTAATTTCCCATTAGAGGTGTTTTATTTGCGAAATGGAGATATTCCTCAGTACTTAAAAGACGGTGTAGTAGATGCCGCCATTATTGGTGAAAATGTGCTTATAGAAAAAACTAGAGACATTGAAATTATAGAAAGTCTTGGATTTTCTAAATGTCGCGTGTCTTTGGCAGTCCCGAAATCATTTGAGTTTAGAACTATCGAGGATTTAAACGGAAAAAGAGTGGCGACCTCTTATCCTAATACATTGAAACAGTACTTAAATTCCAAAGATATATCTGTGCAGACACACATTATCAATGGCTCTGTAGAAATTGCCCCAAATATTGGTTTGGCTGATGCAATTTGTGACATTGTATCTAGCGGTAGTACACTTTTTAAAAATAACTTGGAAGAAGTAGAGATTATTCTTAAGAGTGAAGCGGTGTTAGCAGTTTCACCTATTATTAACACTGCTGTTAAACCCATACTTGAAAAACTTCAATTTAGAATACAATCGGTATTGAAGGCTCGAAGTTCTAAATATATATTATTGAATGCTCCTAATGATAAGATTCAAGCTATCAGCAATATTCTTCCAGTTTTGAAAAGCCCGACTGTTTTGCCTTTGGCAGAAGAAGGATGGAGTTCAATTCACTCAGTTATTGATGATAATCAATTCTGGGAAGTCATTGATGCCTTAAAAGATGCTGGTGCTGAAGATATTTTAGTATGTCCAATTGAAAAAATGGTATTATAATGACACTCATTGAATTTCCAGAACAAAAAGATTGGCCTGAATTACTACAAAGACCAACAACGAATATAGAAGATATTGAGGCGACAGTGGTAAGCATCTTTAATGACGTAAAACAGCATGGTGACACCTCCATTTTAAAATATACGAGCATTTTTGATGGCATAACATTGAACGATTTTAAAGCGTCGATAGATGAAATCAATACTGCTTGCTTACATGTTTCTAATGAGTTAAAAGAGGCCATTGCTATAGCTAAATATAATATTGAATTATTTCATGAAGCTCAGACTACACAAAGGATAGAATTAGAAACTGTTAAGGGCGTTTTATGTTGGCAGGAAAAACGTCCGATACAAAAAGTTGGACTATATATTCCAGGAGGTACGGCTCCTTTGTTTTCAACAATAATGATGCTAGCGGTTCCTGCTAATATAGCTGGATGTAAAGACATTATTCTTTGTACACCTCCAGATAATAAAGGACGTATTGACCCAGCTATATTGTATACAGCGAAACTTTGTGGCGTCACGCAAATATTCAAGGTAGGTGGTATTCAGGCGATTGCAGGCATGACATTTGGAACTGAATCTATTCCGCAAGTGTATAAGATTTTTGGACCTGGAAATCAATTTGTCACAGTAGCGAAGCAATTAGCTACAAAATATGGCGTGGCTATCGATATGCCAGCTGGACCAAGTGAATTATTAATTGCGGCTGATGATTCGGCAGATGTACAATTTATTGCATCTGATTTGTTAAGTCAGGCCGAGCACGGAACAGACAGTCAAGTTATTTTGGTGTCAACTTCTAAAAAATTATTACAGGCAGTCTCTAAAGAGATTGATAATCAAATTAGCGAATTACCACGAAAAGAAATAGCAAGAAAGGCCATAGGTAATTCCAAACTTATACTAATGAATTCTGATAATGAAGCCATGGAACTCATCAATGAATATGGCCCAGAGCATTTGATTATTTGCTGTAATAATGAAGATTTTTACTTGGATAATATTCAAAATGCTGGCTCAGTATTCGTTGGCAATTATACACCTGAAAGTGCTGGCGACTATGCTTCTGGTACCAATCACACATTGCCTACTAATGGTTTTTCTAAAGCATATTCTGGCGTTAACCTTGATAGCTTCATGAAAAGCATGACCTTTCAAAAAATTACTAAAGAAGGACTTACGAACATTGGTCCAGCAATAGAGCTTATGGCAGAAGCAGAAGGTCTGCAAGCGCACAAAAATGCTGTTTCCATTAGACTAAATGAATTAAAATCATGATAGATATAAACACTTTAGTTAGGGGAAACATCAAAAAATTAGAGCCATATTCATCTTCCAGAGATGAATTTACTGGAACAAAAGACGATATGATCTTTTTAGATGCAAATGAAAACCCGTTTAAAAATGGTTTGAATAGGTATCCAGATCCAAGGCAATTGGTACTAAGACAAAAACTATCAAGAATCAAGCTAATAGATGAAGACTGCATACTATTAGGAAATGGTAGTGATGAAGTGATAGATTTGATTTTTAGAGCATTTTGTGAGCCTAATGCCGATAATGTTATAATACTTCCGCCAACGTATGGGATGTACAAAGTTTCAGCTGTTATTAATGCAATTGAGACGAACATGGTTATGTTGATGGATGATTTTCAACCTGATGTCGATGCAATTTTGAAATGTGAAAATCCATCTACAAAAATCCTATTCCTCTGTTCGCCGAATAACCCATCTGGCAATAGTATTGCAATCGAAAAAGTTGAAAAATTAATAAATGAATTTAAAGGATTGGTTGTCATTGATGAAGCATACATAGATTTTTCTGATCAATCAAGCTGGTTAACAAGATTAGGTGAGTTTCCAAATCTGATTGTCACACAAACATTTTCAAAAGCCTATGGTATGGCTGGTATACGATTAGGTGTTTGTTGCGCTTCAAAAGATATCATTTCTATTCTTAACAAGATAAAACCTCCTTATAATATCAATGAACTTACACAGGAAAAAGCGATAAATTGTCTTGAAAATTTAGAAAAAGTAGAGATGCAAATCATTGATTTAAAAGAGAATAGGAGTGAGTTGCAAAAACAATTGAAAGATGCTGCCATTATAAAAACCATATTCCCTACAGATGCCAACTTTGTTTTGGTTCAAGTTGATGATGCCAATAAAAGATATAAAGAACTCATACAAATGGGGATTGTTGTTAGGAATAGAAGTAATGAACCTTTATGTGGTAATTGTTTGCGCTTAACAATAGGTACTAAAGAAGAAAATAAAAAATTAATACACGCTTTAAAGAGTTTAGACGAATGAAAAAAGTACTATTTATAGACAGAGATGGCACCTTGGTTATCGAACCACCAAAAGATTATCAACTTGATAGTCTTGAAAAACTAGAGTTCTACCCGAAAGTATTTCAATACTTATCGAAAATAGTAGATGAGCTAGACTACGAATTGGTGATGGTTACTAATCAAGATGGTTTGGGTACTAATAGTTTTCCAGAAGATACATTTTGGCCTGCTCATAATAAGATGTTGAAGGCTTTTGAAAATGAAGGCATTATGTTCAATGATGTTTTGATTGACAAATCTTTGCCTGAAGATAATGCGCCAACACGAAAACCACGAACGGGAATGCTTAACAAGTTCATGAATGAGAGTTATGATCTTGCAAATTCTTATGTTATTGGTGATCGATTGTCAGATATGGAATTAGCAAAAAACCTAAACTCAAAAGGTATATGCATATGTAATGATAGTAACTTGTTATTAAATGAGTTAAACTCATTTGTATCATTAAAAACTTCAAATTGGAAATCTATTTATGAATTCTTAAAGCTCAACGATCGAACGGCAACAATTAATAGAAAAACTAAAGAAACCGATATTGCCATTTCATTAAATCTTGACGGTATTGGAGATAGCAATATTGATACAGGTATTGCATTCTTCGATCATATGTTAGACCAGTTAGCGCGTCATGGTCAGTTGAATATTAACATACAAGTAAAAGGTGATTTAGAAGTCGATGAACACCACACTATAGAGGACACAGCAATAGCTTTAGGCGAAGCCTTTGATAAGGCGTTAGGAAACAAATTAGGTATAGAACGCTATGGATATTGTTTACCAATGGATGATTGTTTAGCACAAGTTGCGCTAGACTTTGGCGGTCGTAATTGGCTAGTTTGGGATGCAGATTTTAAGAGGGAAATGATAGGAAAAATGCCAACCGAGATGTTCTTTCACTTCTTTAAATCGTTCTCTGATGGTGCAAGAGCAAATATCAATATCAAAGCAGAAGGCACCAATGAGCATCACAAAATTGAAGCGATATTCAAAGTATTTGCTAAAGCCATAAAAATGGCAAAAAAGAGAGATGTCAATAATATGGTGTTACCATCAACTAAAGGGTTGTTATAATGAGAGTTGCGATAATTGATTATGGTGCAGGTAACGTTAAGAGCTTAGAATTTGCTTTTAAAAGACTCGGAGTAAATTCAAGTTTAACCAGTAACTCTGAAGACATAATAAGTGCGGATAAAGTTATTTTCCCTGGTGTAGGAGAAGCAAGTAGCGCGATGCGTAAATTGAAGCTGACAGGTTTGGACACATTAATTCCTGAATTAAAACAACCTGTTTTAGGGATTTGTTTAGGCATGCAATTGCTTTGTAATTTCTCAGAAGAAAACGACACAAAAGGTCTAGGCGTGTTTGACGTAGATGTTGTGAAATTTTCGAAGCAAGTAAAAGTGCCTCAAATAGGATGGAATACCATTTATAATCTAAGGTCAGAGTTATTCGATGGTATAAATAACAATGAATTCATGTATTTAGTACATAGCTATTTCGTGCCGAAATTGGACACAGCTATTGCTCTATCGGATTATGAAGAAGCATATACAACAGCCTTAAAAAAAGACAATTTTTACGGAGTGCAATTTCATCCAGAGAAGAGTAGTAATGCAGGAGAGAAACTTTTAAAGAATTTTATAGAACTATGAGAATAATACCAGCTATAGATATCATTGAAGGTAAGTGTGTGCGATTAACTAAAGGAGATTATAGCACTAAAAAAGTGTATAATGAAAACCCGTTAGAAGTCGCTAAACAGTTTGAAGATAATGGTATTCAATATTTGCACTTAGTAGATTTAGATGGCGCCAAAGCCAGCAGGGTAATCAATTATAAAGTTTTGGAGTCCATTGCATCCAGGACTAATTTGAAGATTGATTTTGGTGGCGGTCTAAAATCTGATGACGATTTAAAAATTGTGTTTAACTCTGGTGCGAGACAAATAACGGGCGGCAGTATTGCAGTAAAGAATCCAGAAATTTTTGAAAATTGGATTGAAACCTATGGTTGTGAAAGAATCATTCTTGGCGCTGATGCCTATAATGAAAAGATAGCCATAAGTGGTTGGCAGGAAGAAAGTGACCTGAATCTCATACCATTTATAGAAACCTTTAAAAGTAAAGGGATACAATATGTTATATGCACAGATATCGCCAAAGATGGCATGTTAGCGGGCCCTTCAGTTAGCTTATATCAAAGAATCATGAATGACATTGCATCTATTAAACTAATTGCTTCAGGTGGCGTTTCAGAATACAAAGATATTATGGATCTGCAGAATATTGGATGTGAAGGTGTTATTATAGGAAAAGCAATATATGAGAACAAAATTAGTTTGAAACAATTAGAACAATTTATAATTAATAATTAGATGCTTACAAAACGAATTATACCATGTCTAGATATTAAAAACGGAAGAACGGTCAAAGGTGTGAATTTTGTGAATTTACGTGACGCAGGGGATCCTGTTGAACTGGCAAAATTGTATTCTGAAAATGGTGCAGATGAACTCGTATTTCTTGATATTTCTGCCACAGAAGAGCGGAGAAAAACACTAACAAAACTCGTTCATGATGTAGCCGAACAGATTAATATTCCTTTTACAGTTGGCGGTGGGATTTCATCTATTGAAGATGTGGACATGCTTTTAAAAAATGGGGCAGATAAAGTATCCATTAATTCGTCAGCCGTAAAGCGTCCAGATCTAATAGACGAATTATCAAATACATATGGCAATCAATGTATTGTTGTAGCTATAGATGCTAAGCTCATTGGAGATGAATGGATAGTCCACCTCATTGGAGGAAAAGAGCCGACATCTATCAATTTATTTGATTGGGCTATTGAAGTAGAAAAACGAGGTGCAGGTGAGATCCTTTTCACTTCAATGAATAATGATGGCTCCAAGGAAGGTTTTGCTAACAATGCTTTGGCAAGGCTTTCTAATTGTGTAAATATTCCTGTAATAGCGTCTGGTGGTGCCGGAAATATAAGTCATTTCATAGATGTTTTTAAAAAAGGGAAAGCTGATGCTGCTTTAGCGGCTAGCGTGTTTCACTTTAAAGAAATAGGCATAAAGACTTTAAAAAAAGAATTAAGACAACAAGCAATTTCTGTAAGATTATGAGAGTAGATTTTAACAAGTATAATGATGGATTGGCTCCAGTAATTATTCAAGACAAACAAACAAAGACTGTACTCATGTTAGGGTATATGAATTCAGAGGCTTTGGAAAAAACACAAACTACCAAACTTGTAACTTTTTATAGTCGATCAAAGCAGCGATTATGGACAAAAGGAGAAGAAAGTGGCAATTATTTAAGCCTGATTAGCATAGATGTTGATTGTGACAATGATGCACTATTGATCCAAGTATTACCAAAAGGTCCAACATGTCACAAAGGTACTGATACATGTTGGCAGAAAGAAAATAAACCATCTTTTGGTTTTTTATCTACACTAGAAGATGTCATAGCGAATCGATATGAAAATGATTCCGAATCATCATATGTTGCTTCCTTATTTAGGTCTGGAATCAATAAAATAGCACAGAAAGTAGGAGAGGAAGCGGTTGAAGTTGTTATTGAAGCTAAAGATAATGATGCCAATCTATTTATAAATGAAGGTGCTGATTTATTGTTTCATTACCTCATTTTATTAAAAGCGAAAGGACATTCATTAAGGGAAGTGGTTAAGGTTTTGGAGCAGAGGCATAGTTAAAATAAAACACGCATCTAATTTAGATGCGTGTTTTATTAAGATATATTGTAAACTTAGCTTGCTTGGTGGAGTACAGGATCTTTCTTGACCCATTTTCCATTTTTAGATTCTCCATAGATAATAACATCTTTTAAACGTTCGTACATTTTTACAGTACGCATCATTTGTTGTTTAGTATCGCTATGAAGTTTTATTCCTGAAGCTTTTGAACCTTTATTTCTTATTTCAATGTAAAATCCGTCTTTTAATTTTAGAGGACGCGAAGGTGGTCTTCCCATAGTGTATTTTTTGTTTTGTTTTCTATATGTTTGCATAATAGCAATTTTCGGACCAATTACCAATTTTTTAAGACATTATTAGCTAAAATGAATGTGAAGCCACAATATTTTTACGTGATTACCGTACAATTTCTAGGATATCGTTTTCATGGATGGCAAAAACAGCCCAACCTGAAAACACTTCATTTTATGATAGATAGGACCCTGAACTATGTTTTAAAAGGTGATTATTTTAAGACTTTGAGCACTGGTAGGACAGATGCAATGGTATCAGCAGAACAAACTGCCTTCGAGCTTTTTTTAAAAGAACCATTGCATGACAAAGCGTCATTTTTAAATGAATTTAATTATAATCTCCCTCAAGATATTCGAGCATTAGATATTAAAGAAGTTGATAAGGATTTTAATATCATTCAAAATTCTAAAATCAAGGAATATCACTATGTGTTTTCTGAAGGGCAAAAAAATCACCCTTTTTGTGCACCTTTCATGACGACAATACTAGATTCATTAGATATAGAATTAATGAAGCGAGGTGCTCAACTCTTTCAAGGGAAACATAATTTTAAAACTTATTGTTACAAGCCAACGTTGACTGGTAGCTTTTTAAGAGAGATCAATTATTGTAAGCTTGTTGAAAACGACCTGTATACAGCAAATTTTTTCCCAGATAAAAGCTACATCCTTAAAGTGCATGGCAAAGGGTTTATGAGAAACCAAATACGATTAATGATGGGTGCATTAATATATTTAGGCAAGCACGATATTGATTTAGACTATATTGAGCAAAGCCTAAAACCTGATAATACTTCAATAATGGAATATGTTGCTCCGGCTTCGGGATTGATTCTGCATAAAGTAACATTTACTTAACCTTTTAGATATAGGCATTTTTTGTATTTTTAAGTTTCAAATAATATAAGCATGGCAATACCAAAATCAATATTAGATTTCTTTAATAAATTAGAAAAAAACAATGACCGCGATTGGTTTAATGCGCATAAAAATGAGTTCAAGAGTATTGAAGCAGAAGCTAAAAAAGCGTATCTAGATTTAAATGATATGTTGAGCGCTCATGATGAAATAGATCAGTTCAAGATGTTTCGAATTTATAGAGATGTTCGATTCTCAAAGAACAAATTGCCTTATAAAACGCATTTTGGAGGATCTTTCCATCGAAAAAAACCTGAACTAAGAGGCGGCTATTATTTACATATTCAACCTAATAATGAATCTTTTATTGCGACAGGATTTTGGGAGCCAAATAAAGAAGATCTTTTTAGAATACGAAAAGAGTTTGAACAAGATGATTCTGAAATTCGAAAGATCATTACAAAAAAAACCTTTAAAAATATATGGGGAGAGCTTGTTGGAGACGAGGTGAAAACTGCCCCTAAAGGGTTTAGTAAAGAACACAAAGCAATAGATTTGATTAAAAAGAAGCAATTTATATTCACAAAGAAATATACAGATAAAGAAGTGACATCAGCTAATTTCATTAAAGACGTCGATACTGCCTTTAAAGGTATTCGGCCATATTTTGATTATATGAGCGATGTGCTTACTACAGATCTTAATGGCGTGTCTATGCTAAAATAAAGCTACACCGCTGTAAGTACTTCTGGACGCTCAAAAACCTGAATACTACTGAGTAAACGTTCTTTAACAATATTCATCATTCGCTTGTTAAGTGATGATGAATTTGTGATGTAAAGTTCGTATTCTTCTAAAGTGAATAGTCCGATGATCATGCCTTTTACTGAGTTTCTGAACTTCATGTCTTTATGCACAGTATTTTCTATATAATCAAGGCGTTTTTCTAAAGACAGGTCGTAAAAAACATTCTTGTGCTTTGCTATATAATTTTTGAAAACCAGTACAAATAAATCATGTTGTTGTTTTACTATTGGGCGAAGCGTAATGTTCTGGAAGCGCTCATCAAAGCTCATATCATCTGTAATTCTTGCGGTAGATATAATTGGGCGGCAATTTTTTAGGTTAAAATCTCGATCGTTCATTTTGTTAGATTAATAGTTGTTACTAAAGTAGAAATTATACAATAGCATAATTTTAAGACTAGCAAATATTGTTAACTACCTTATTAACAAAAGCAATAGATAAACAGTTCAAATCGATTATCTTTAACTGAAAATTACTCATATGAAGTTCGGAAGTATACCCAATCCTCAAGATGTAGATTTCACCTTACCAGCTGATCACCCTCAAACCGAAGTTGTATTAAACAGCTATAAAGATGACAATATTCCAGAGATTTATGTAGGTTGTGCTAAGTGGAACAAAGCAGATCTAAAAGGGTTTTACCCAAGAGGAACCAAAGATGAACTAGAATATTACTCGCGTCAATTCAATTCAATTGAGCTTAATGCTACCTTTTATAGAATATTTCCACCTGAACAATTTGAAAAATGGAGAAAAAAAGTACCAGAAGGATTCAAATTTTTTCCAAAGTTAAATCAAGAGATCAGCCATTGGAAACGTTTAAAAGACGCTCAAGCAGTAGTTGAGAATTACTTATACAGTGCTGTAAACTTAAAAGAAAAACTTGGAACAATTTTTCTTCAAATGCATAGCAACTTTGCCCCTAAAGATTTTGACAGAGTTGTTAATTTTGTTGAAAATTGGCCAAAAGAAATCCAACTAGCCATGGAGTTTAGACACACAAATTGGTATAATGACCCAAAAGTTTCTGAAGAATTATATCATTTATTAGAGAGCAACAATGTGTCTAATGTAATCGTTGACACGGCAGGAAGAAGAGATTTAATGCACATGCGATTAACTAACGCAACTGCTTTTGTGCGATATGTTGGCGCGAATCATGAGAGTGATTATTCTCGTCTTGACACATGGGTAGAGCGTTTAAAAACATGGAAAAAACAAGGAATTAAGGAAATAGGTTTTTTTGTGCATCAAAATATAGAAAAGGAATCCCCATTGCTATCAGCATATTTCATTAAAAAGCTTAATGAAAACCTAGAATCTGATTTAAGAATACCCAACGAAGAGCATCAATCAAAATTATTATAATATATGAGATTTCACACGCGTAAATGGATAAAGCCAGAAGATTTAAATCCTAACGGAACACTATTTGGAGGACGATTACTAGAGTGGATTGACGAAGAAGCTGCTCTTTATGCCATTATTCAACTAGAGAATCAAAAAGTAGTAACAAAATTTATAAGTGAGATTGATTTTAGAGCTTCTGCAAAAGAAGGAGATATTATAGAGATAGGTATTGAGGTTATTAAGTTTGGTCGAGCTTCACTGACGATGAGTTGCGAAGTGCGAAACAAAATGACTAGAGAGACTATTATTACCATTTCTAATATTATTATGGTAAACCTAGGAAAGGATGGAAAACCAAAGCCTCATGGTAAAACCAAAATAGAATTCGTCAAAGATCGTATAGATTAATCTGATATGTATTTTAACATTATCTTTTAAAAGGTGTCACAGCCTTTTTCTACTTTTATAAAAACAATTAAACTAATCATATCATGCGCTTATTTAAGCTATCAATTATTGTAATTATTCTTGTGTTTTCTGCCTGTAAAACATCCGAAACTGAAAAACAGTTCACCATCGATTATGAAAAATTCACTTTAGATAATGGGTTAGAAGTCATTTTACATGAAGATCATAGTGACCCAATAGTAGCGGTAGCAACTATGATGCATGTGGGCTCAAATAGAGAAAAACCTGGCAAGACAGGATTTGCCCATTTCTTTGAGCATATGAGTTTTAACGATTCAGAAAATGTACCGGTTGGTGCCAATAGAAAAATGATACCTGAATGGGGCGGAAGCCGTAATGGTGGTACTTGGAATGACGGGACTGTCTATTATGAGGTAGTTCCGAAAGATGCATTTGAAAAAATTCTTTGGATTGATTCTGATCGTTTTGGATATATGATCAACACAGTGACGGAAGCCGCTTTAGAACGGGAAAAACAAGTTGTAAAAAATGAAAAACGTCAAAGAGTTGATAATGCTCCTTATGGATATACTGGAGAAATTATTAGAAAGAACTTATACCCAAAAGGACATCCTTATAGTTGGACCGTTATAGGGTCTTTACCAGATTTACAGGCTGCAACGATAGATGATGTAAAAGAATTTTACAACACGTATTATGGCGCAAGCAATGCTTCACTAGTAATTGCTGGTGATATTGATATTGAAGAAACTAAACAATTGGTCGAAAAATGGTTTGGAGAAATACCAAGTGGTCCTAAAGTAGAAACGATAAAGGCACAGCCCGTAACACTTGAGAAATCTAAGTCTTTGTATTTTGAAGACAATTTTGCTAAACTGCCAGAATTGCGAATGATAATACCAACTGTTGAAGAATACCACAGAGATTCTTACGCATTGAATATTCTTGGACAGTTGTTAAGTGGTAGTAAAAAATCACCATTATATCAAGTCCTTGTTGAAGAAAAAAAACTAGCACCAAATGCAGGATCTTATCAAAGCAGCAGTGAATTAGCAGGCGAATTTGTTTTTAGAGTTCGTGCGAATGCCGGAAAAGATTTAGATGATGTTAAAGCTGCAATTCAAGAAGGTTTGGAAAGATTTGAAACAAATGGTGTAAGTGAAAATGAATTAAAACGCATTAAGGCAGAATTAGAGACAGGTCTATATCAAGGTGTTAGCACGGTATTGAACAAAGCATTTCAATTAGTACAGGATAATGAGTTTGGAGGAGATCCTGGATATATAACAAAAACTGCTAAGTATACTAATGCTGTGACTGCAGAAGATGTTATGCGTGTATATAATCAATACGTTAAAGGAAAGAATTATGTAATGACAAGTGTGGTACCAAAGGGGCAATTAAGCTTAGCAGTTGAAGGGGGAGAAGAAGCTAAAGTATGGATAGAAGAAGTAAAACAAGGTGTCGCTAATGAGGAAGTAGGACAAGGAGAAGAAGCTGTATACGAAAAAACACCTAGTAAGTATGATCGAAGTGAGCCCGAGTTTGGCGAACTACCATTGTTTCAGTCGCCAGCAGTATGGTCAGCAGAATTGCCTAATGGAATGAAAGTATTAGGCATGGAAAACAATGAGGTACCATTGGTTCAGTTTGACATTACAATTCCTGGAGGACACATGTTGGATCCTGATGGCAAATCTGGTGTTTCAAGCTTAATGAGTCAATTAATGATGCAAGGTACCGAAACCAAAACAGCGGCTGATCTTGAGGAAGCTATAGGGTTATTAGGAGCAAACATAAATATGTATAGTACCAACGAAGATTTTCACGTCACTGGCTCTTGTTTAACAAAAAACTTCAAAGAAGTAATGGGCTTAGTAGAAGAAATTATGTTAAAACCACGCTGGGACGAAAAGGAATATAGCAGATTGAAACAAGCCTTAGAAACTGGATTGAAAGGAAGAGAAGCCAACCCAAATGCTATAGCCTCGCTTAATTTTAGTCGTTTAGTATATGGAAATAATCATATTCTTGGTACTTCAGGGAGTGGTACTTTAGAAACAGCTAAGAACATTGATTTGGATGATTTGAAGGCCTATTACAATAATTTATCATCTCAAAACGCAGTGTTTCATATTGCTGGAGCTATAGATGAAATCAGCGCTTTGAGTGCTTTGAGTGCTTTAGCTAATAATTGGAATGTCCCTTCAAGAGACATACCTAAATACGAATTGCCAAAAGAGCACAAATCAAATCAATTATATTTTATTGATGTTCCAAACGCTAAACAATCCGTTTTATATATTGGTAAATTGGCACTTTCAGCTAAAAACCCTGAAGCTAATAATCTAAATTTCGCAAATGAAATTATTGGAGGCGGTAGTAGTGGAAGATTATTTCAGACATTACGAATACAAAAAGGATATACATATGGAGCCTACAGTAGAATAGGAGAGAGCCAAGAAGTAGCACCTTATATTGTAACTTCTAGCGTACGTGCAAATGCGACCTTACCTTCTTTGAATATTATACAGGATATGCTCAAAAATTACGCACAGGATTTTTCTGATAATGAGGTGGAATTAACCAAGAATAAAATTCTAAAAGGGAATACGAGAGCTTACGAAAGTCTGGGTTCCAAACTAGGCATCTTAAGAGATATGAGTAAGTATGATAAACCTGCCAGTTTCATTGAAGATGACCAGAAAGAATTGATGACTATGACGCTTGATGATTTCAAATCTGTGATTAACAAATATATTACTGAAGACGATATGATTTATGTAGTGGTAGCTGACAAAGCCACACAATTTGAGGAAGTTAAGAAATTCGGGAAGCAAATCACGGAGTTAGATATACATGGTAACCCTATAAATTAATTACGGAAAACCCGTAAAAAGTTTGCGTGAAAGCTGTAAAGAAAAGTCAGGATAGTTTACGAACTTTACGTATCCCTTTAAATGTTTGCAGTTAAAGGATATTAATTCTTATTTTTTAGAACAGCATCCCTCAATTAGATTTCACAACGGTTTAATGGGGATGCTGTTCGTCTTTTTTGGCAATCCTATAAATTATAAATAGTACTTTTGCACCTTACTAACCAAGTATTGATGTCAGAATCTATTTCTAAAACTTCTTTTGCCGAATTTATAGGTACATTTCTTTTAGTGTTTTTCGGTACAGGAGCTATTATTATAAATGAAGTCTACGATGGAGTCATTGGACATTTAGGGATATCGATGGCATTTGGTCTTATAGTTTTGGCAGTTATATATGCTATTGGAGAAGTTTCTGGTGCACATTTAAACCCAGCAGTCTCCATTAGTTTTTATATAGCTAAAACGATGACACTCTCTAAGACGTTGTCTTATATTACTGCCCAGGTTTTAGGGGCCATATTCGCAAGTATTGTTCTTAAGCTATTATTTCCTGAAGCAATGACTTTAGGTGAAACACTTCCATCAGGAAGTATTTTACAGACGTTCGTTATGGAATTCATTTTAAGTTTTGCGCTTATGTTTGTTATTATTAATGTGGCAACAGGTTCAAAAGAACAGGGCGTTGCAGCAGGATTGGCTATTGGTATGACAGTCTTGATCTGTGCGCTGATAGGTGGACCTATTTCTGGTGCTTCTATGAATCCAGCACGATCTATAGGACCTGCACTTATAGCATTCGAACTTCATCATCTTTGGATATACATTCTGTCTCCAATATTAGGAGCTATATCAAGCATTTTAGTTTGGAAACTAATCAAATAAAAATATAATCCTGAAGAAAGATTTTATAAGGACATATTACGCAAAAAATATGATCTAGATATAATAACACTTGATGATCCTGATCGCAAAATCATTCATGCTATTATTTATGATGAGTTGATTAAAGAGGTGTTTGCAGATACCTCAAAACAGATTTGTTTGAAAATAATGAATGACTTATCTAATCAAGGAGTGGAAAGAATAATACTGGGCTACACAGAATTACCATTATTACTTTCTCAAGATGATATAGGTATTCATTATTTAATACAACAAAATTACACGCTAAAGCGGCCATTGATTTGGCTATTGCAAATTTTCATGTCTCTAGTCAATAAGTTTTAGATATCTCTTTTAGCAAACTTGAAAGTTTGCGTTTTACTTCCGAAGTCCGCTTAGTAAAGTGATTATTCATAATGCTAAAGATCAACGTTTTACCCGATTTTGTTATAATATATCCACTCAGATTATAATTATTCCCTAACGAGCCTGACTTTGCATAAATAAAGGGTTTTGAATCCCCTTTATCCAAGTGTTGAAAAGTTCCTGAAACACTAGTGGCAGGAAAAAGATTAAACAAACGATCTTTTGGTATGTCTGTGTACATTTTTTTTAGAACGTGTACAAAAGATTCAGGAGTAAACAAATTATATCTACTTAATCCTGAGCCATCAACCCATCTGGGTGGATGCTTTAAATCGGATAAATAATTTTTCAATATGTGTTCGCGAGCTAATGAACTCTGTAGAATATCAGAAATAGTAGAAGAAGCTAGTATAAGTATTTGCTCAGCTAAAAAATTATCACTTTCTGCCATCATTCTTTTATAAAGCGAGTCAGAAGATATGCTATATAGGACCTCTTTTTTATTAATCGGCATTTTACTTATTAAAAATATTTTATTTGGTGTCACTTGATTCCATAACTTTTTTATAATCTCGTTATCTATTATTAAGGGAATCTGGATTGTGTCATTTACACGATTATAATAAAAACGATTTTTGTTACGATCTCTTCTTATCGATTTTGTCCGATCGATGTTTATATCGTCTTTAAATAGTACAGGTTCAACTTTCAAAATCGAGTTATTAGAAACCTCAACAATATTGCCATACATAGGAAACCCAGATCGCTCAGGACTAAAATAAGTGTCGTAATCTTCCCAAGCCCATCCAGGTCCGAAAGGTGTGTCCTGAAAATTATCGAGATACACACCTACCTTTTTATAGGCTGAAGTTAGCTTCAAAGCTGTACTATCCTTAAAATATGGATGAAGAAAACTTGGATCGCCAGTACCTTCCATATAAAGTGTGTCATTCTTTATACTATACTTTAATGAAGGAATGCTATCAGGTAATGTTTTTAAAGCTGAATATAGCGTGAAGATTTTGGTGTTACTCGCTGGAGTAAAATATTTGTCGCTATTATGCTTATATAAGGTATCATTAGTTTCAGGATCATAAATAAAAAAGCCCGTAAATTGATTCTCATAAAAATCACTTGAGATATTGCTATCTATGTTTTTGGCAATGGTTTTGAATTTACTGGCCTTGCAACTCATTAAACAGAGCGAGATGAATAATAGGATTATTACATTCTTCATACTAATAAAAGTAATCTAAAAAATATGATTTGTTCATTCTTGAATTATTAATTAGAACCTAAAACTCTGGTGTTTATCGAACAATTAGATCTTCATTTCCAAATTTAAATGCAAAAACCTATCTTTGTATGAGTTTAAAAGAGATACTTCCTTATTAAACATTGTTGTTAAAAGCATTCGTTTATATTTTATGTCTTCTTAAATTAATTAATCTTATTAAAATATTTGAATGGCAAAATCGCAACAAACCTATAGTAAAAGTGAAAAAGAAAAAAAGCGCTTAAAAAAGAGAGAAGACAAACAGAAAAAGAAAGAAGCCCGTCGATTAGAAGCTAAAGAGAATCCTCAAGGTATTCAATTTGCCTATGTTGATTATAATGGAAATCTTACCGATACACCACCTGACCCATCTTTAAAACCAGAATTCGAAGTTGAAAGCATTGAGGTGAGCATCCCGAAGATGGCCGAAGGAGATCGTGAAGCCTTTAATCCAGTACGAACTGGTAAAGTATCATTTTTCGATACGTCTAAAGGATTTGGTTTTATTGTAGATACTGAAAATCAGGAAAAATACTTCACACACGTTAGTGGTATTATTGACGAGATTGCTGAGAATGATAATGTTACTTTTGAACTTGAAAAAGGACAAAGAGGCATGAATGCTGTTAAAGTCACCTTGGTTAAATAGAAAAGATTTTTTATAAATTATACTAAAACCATCCTTGGTAGGATGGTTTTTTTTATGAAATACAATATAACATCAATTATAACCTACCTTTGCATTCTTAAAACTTGATCATGGCAACATTTGAAGACATAGGAATACATAAAACATATATAAAAGCTCTAAAAGAGCTAAACATTTATGAACCTACCGAAATACAAGAAAAAGCCATTTCTGCCCTTTTAAGTAAACCCACGGATTTCATAGGTCTTGCTCAAACTGGTACTGGAAAAACAGCAGCTTACGGTTTGCCTTTATTACATCAAATAGATACTTCAAAAAGCAATATACAGGGACTAATTTTGGCGCCAACAAGAGAATTAGTACAACAAATCAAGAAGCAATTATTTAAATTCACTAAGTATTCTGAGTCAAAAATATTCGTAGAAGGTGTTTATGGAGGCGAAAAAATTGATCGACAAATAAAAGCTTTAAAGCGTACTACGCATATCGTTGTAGCGACTCCTGGGAGATTGATTGATTTGATTGAAAAGAATGCGATCGATATTACAAGTATAAAGACTCTAATTCTCGACGAAGCTGATGAGATGCTCAGCATGGGTTTCAAACAAGATTTGAACACCATCTTAAAAACTACTACAGGCACACGACATACATGGCTGTTTTCTGCCACTATGCCGGAAGAAATAAAACGTATTGTTAGTTCGTATATGGCTGAGAATGCTGCTAGGGTAGAAGTTAATAAAAACGCTTTAGTAAATGCTAACATCACTCATGAATACATATTAACAGGTATAATAGAAAAGCCAAATACGCTTTTTAAATTATTAAATGGGAAGAAAAATGAACGCGGAATCATATTCTGTAGAACCAAGGCAGGAACACAGAGTTTATCTAAAACTTTGGTAAATGAAGGTTTTTCGGTGGGTGCTCTGGAGGGAGATATGCAACAGAAAGAACGTGATAAAGTGATGCGAGCTTTTAAGAAAGAAAACCTTCAGATACTGGTATCAACGGATGTATCTGCAAGAGGTATAGATGTAAATGATCTAGGATTTGTTATACATCATCAGTTACCCGAACACTTAGAGTATTACACGCACAGAAGTGGACGTACTGCCAGAGCAGGAAAAACGGGTAATTCTATAGCTTTAGTTCTTCCAAATGAATTGCAACGAATTAAAGACATTGAAAAAGCTTTAGGAATCCGTTTTAAAGAAACGGTAGTTTAATTATTAAACAACAAACATCATTCAAAAAAAAGTAGAGTTAAAGCATGTCTAAAAAAGATACGAAGAAAAAAAAGCCTAAAGTAAGTATGGCCAAAGCCTTTAAGACAATAATTTGGCCTCGTCGTAATTTGGTATTTATCGGGCTTATACTTATAGTTTTAAGCAGGTTAGCTAGTCTAGTATTACCATGGAAAAGTAAAGCACTTATAGATGATGTTATAGTAAATAAAGATTATGACCAACTATATAATTTATTGCTAATTGTGGGTATCGCGGTTATTGTACAATCTGTGACATCATTTTTATTGACACGTATTTTGAGTGTTCAAGCACAATTTTTAATTTCCGAACTACGAGCACAAGTGCAGAAAAAAGTGTTGTCTTTGCCTATAAATTTTTTCGACAATACGAAATCAGGAGCATTGGTATCGCGTATTATGACAGATGTTACTGGTGTTCGTAACCTTATTGGTACTGGTTTGGTGCAAATGGTAGGAGGCACGATTACTGCTGTTATCTCATTAATACTTTTAATAGGTATCAGTCCATCTATGACTCTGTTTGTTCTAGTACCAGTAGTTATTTTTGGATTTATCGCACTAAAAGCATTTGGCTATATCAGGCCTATTTTTAGAAAACGTGGGGTTATTAATGCAGAAGTTACAGGAAGACTTACAGAAACCTTAGCAGGAGTAAGAGTTATCAAGGCATTTAATGCAGAGCCTCAAGAGAATAAAACATTTGAAAAAGGAGTAGATAGACTTTACCAAAATGTAAAAAAGAGTTTAACAGCCACGGCGTTCATGACAAGCTCTTCTACACTTTTATTGGGGCTTGCGTCTACAGGTATCATGGGAATTGGAGGTTATAAGATAATGGAAGGGGAGCTTACCGTTGGTGATTTCCTTTCATTTACATTGCTTTTAGGATTGATGATAGCACCCATTGTGCAGATGAGCAATATTGGTAGCCAATTAACGGAAGCACTTGCTGGTTTGGATCGAACAGAAGAATTGATGAATATGACTGCTGAAATTGATGATGAAGAGCGGACTATAGAACTTGATACTATTGAAGGTGATATTGAATTTCATGATGTGTCTTTTGCTTATGAAGAAGGTAAAGAAGTGCTACATAATATTAGTTTCAAAGCTCCACCTGGTTCGGTCATCGCATTGGTTGGAAGTTCAGGCTCTGGAAAATCAACCATTGCAGGTCTTTCGGCTACTTTTTTAAATCCTGATTCTGGTATGGTAACTATTGATGGAAAAGATTTATCTAAAGTGAACTTGAGTAGTTATCGTCAGCATTTAGGAGTTGTGTTACAAGACGAATTTTTATTTGAGGGAACCATCAGAGATAATATCTTATTTCCTAGGCCAAATGCATCAGAAGAAGATTTGATCAATGCTGTAAAAGCCGCTTATGTAAATGAGTTTACAGATCGTTTTGAGGATGGATTGGATACGCTCATTGGAGAAAGAGGTGTAAAACTTTCTGGAGGCCAACGACAGCGTCTTGCTATAGCCAGGGCAATTCTTGCTAATCCAAGAATAATCATTTTAGATGAAGCTACATCAAATCTTGATACAGAGAGTGAGGCACTGATTCAAAAGAGTTTAACAGAACTTATTAAAGATAGAACGACTGTTGTAATTGCACACAGGTTAAGCACAATACGCAAGGCAAATCAAATATTAGTAATCGAAGCAGGAAAAATTTTAGAACGTGGTAATCATGATGAGCTTATTGCTACAAAAGGCAGATACTATGATCTTTATACATATCAAGCTAAAATATAAATTGCTATGAGTCCTATAAGAGAGTTACATCCTGATTTTTATTATTATTTAAAATATAAGGATCAATCACTTGTAGATCTCTACCTAGACCTGCGTATGTTTTTAATTGATATGTATCCTGAATGTGATGAATTGCTTTATCATACGCATGCATTAACATCAGTATATACGGTTTCTAGTAAAATGTCTGACGGTTTCTGTTTGATACCAATTTATACAAGTCATCTAAACTTGGGATTTATCAAGGGAACACTTTTGCCTGATCCAAATAAAAAGCTTGAAGGTAGTGGTAAATTAATGAGACATATCCCTATTAGCAAAGTTTCAGATTATAGAAATCCAGAAGTAAAAACATTAGTCGAACAAGCGATAGAATTGGCAATACAGGACACTTCTTCAAAATCTAAAAGTAATGGCCTTACTATGTCTAAAATAAAAATCCCAAATGCGTAAAGAACAGCCCAATAATCCTTTGCATGGTATTAAGTTAGTTGAGATTCTTGAACATTTGGTTTCCGAATATGGATGGACCGAGTTGGGTGAGAGAATTAACATTCGATGTTTTAATAGCGACCCTTCCATTAAGTCCAGTTTAAAATTTTTGAGAAGAACACCTTGGGCACGAGAAAAGGTTGAGAATCTTTATATAAATTCTCTTTGAGAGCCCATGAATACCCTTTAAAACGCTATTTTTGCAAAAACTAGCTCTAATGCATTCTTTTACAGAATTTAATATATCAAATCAGCTCCAGTATGCTATTGAAGATCTTGGCTTTAATATGCCGACTCCAGTACAGTTTGAAGCGTTTCCAGTTATCATGTCTGGAAAAGATATGGTGGGTATTGCGCAAACAGGAACAGGAAAAACCTTTGCGTATATGTTACCAATTCTACAGGGACTTAAATTCTCAAAAGAAAGAGACCCAAGGGTTTTGATTATGGTGCCTACTAGAGAGTTAGTACTGCAGGTAGTTGAAGAAATAGAAAAGTTTGCCAAATACTTAAATCATAGAACAATTGGTATTTATGGAGGCATGAACATGAATGCGCAAAAACAAATGCTAGCGCAAGGTGTTGATATTGTTGTTGCAACGCCAGGGAGACTTTATGACCTTGCTATTGATAGAGCTTTGCATCTAAAATCCATCAGGAAATTAGTCATTGATGAAGTAGATGTAATGTTAGACTTAGGGTTTAGGTTTCAGCTGACCAATATTTTTGAATTGCTACCAGAACGGCGCCAGAATATTATGTTTTCTGCAACTATGACAGATGAAGTGAATACACTTATTCACGATTTCTTTATCGCTCCATCTAATGTATCAATAGCAGTTAGCGGAACTCCTTTAGATAATATTACGCAGTATTGTTATGCAGTGCCAAATTTTTATACGAAGACGAATCTATTGTTATATCTTCTAAAGAAAGTAGAAACCTATAAAAAGGTCTTAGTATTTGTTCCCAATAAGAAAAGTGCTGATATGATATATGACATTCTAGACATGCAATTTGGTTCTGATGTTGCTGTGATCCATTCTAATAAAACTCAAAACTATAGGATACGCTCTGTTTCTGATTTTAATGCAGAAAAGACACGCATATTAGTTACAACGGATATTATGGCGCGCGGATTAGACCTTGATAAAATCTCGCATGTCATCAATTTTGATGTTCCTTTATTTCCTGAAAACTATATGCATCGCATTGGAAGAACTGGTCGGGCAGAACAGCTAGGAACCTCAATACTCTTCTACACACAAAAAGAGTTAGAAGCAAAAGAAGCAATAGAGGCTTTAATGGATATAAAGATTTCTGTAGAAGCATTGCCAGAAACCGTTGCTATTTCTGAAAAACTCACTTATGAAGAGCAACCCAAAATACTTGAGCATAATAACCCACATAAAATAGTTGGAGATGACGCTCCTGGAGCAAGCTTTCATGAAAAGAAAGAAAAAAACAAGAAAGTGAATTTAGGTGGTTCTTATCAGAGAACAATAAAAAAGAAATATAAAAAGCCTAAGACCAAGGGCGATAAAAACTATAATAAACGTAATAAGAAGAAGTAGCATGTCGGAGAATGTTTTAGGAATACAAGAAAGAAAAACAGATAAAGAGTTATATAGTTATCAGCAAGGAGCTATAAGTCAGATTTTTGAAAAATTTGAGTCAGCTCCTGATGATTATCACTTACTATATCAATTACCAACTGGAGGTGGAAAAACGGTAATTTTTTCTGAAATGGTACGTCAATACCTTAAGCATCACGATAAGAAAGTGCTTATTATGACCCATCGTATAGAGCTGAGCAAGCAAACATCAACGATGTTAACCGAATTTAATGTTTCTAACAAAATAGTACATAGTACTGCCAACTTAGATGATCAAGATGATTACAGTTGTTTTGTGGCTATGGTCGAGACTTTGAACAACCGATTAAATGAAGATAAATTAGATATCTCTAATGTTGGTCTAGTTATTATTGATGAAGCACATTATAATTCTTTTACAAAGTTATTCAAGTTTTTTGAAAAGTCTTTTATACTTGGTGTCACTGCGACACCTTTGAGCTCTAATATTAAGCTCCCTATGAAAGATAACTACGATGAGTTAATCGTTGGGGAGAGCATTGAGGCTTTGATTGAAAATGAATTTTTAGCTCAAGCAGAGACCTATTCGTATAATGTTGGCCTGACCTCATTGGTAGTCGGTGCTAATGGCGATTATACTGTAAAATCTTCGGAAGATTTATATACCAATTTCGACATGTTGAGCAAATTGATGCAAGCATATGAAGAACGTTGCAAAGGAAAAAAAACCCTCATTTTTAATAACGGTATAAAAACATCTCTTTTTGTATATGATACGTTTAAAGCTGCTGGCTATCCAATAGCACATCTAGACAACACTAATACTAAAAAAGAACGTAAAGCCATTTTAAAGTGGTTCAAAGACACACCACATGCTATATTAACCTCGGTAAGCATACTTACCACAGGTTTTGATGAGCCAACTGTAGAGTCCATTATATTAAATCGTGCCACCAAATCCCTTACGCTATATTATCAAATGATAGGCCGCGGTTCTCGTATTTTAAAGAACAAATCTAGTTTTACTGTCATTGATTTAGGGAATAACTTTCACAGGTTTGGTCCTTGGGGAGCTGACTTAGATTGGTATAGAATATTTAAGTCACCAAATTATTATTTAGATAGTCTTTTAAATGATGAGGATTTGGAAAGTAATTTCAGGTATGAAATGCCTGAAGATCTAAGAGCTGAATTTGAAAACTCTAAAGAAGTATATTTCGATATTTCTAAAACCTATATTGATGCTGTTAGAAATGGAGAATCTTCCAAGGTAGTGCTAGAGCGCTCGATATCACAACACGCAAGGATCAGTATCGAAAATAGCGAAGATGTATATGATGCCTATGAATTATCCAAAAAACTTGGAGATGATATAGATTATAGAATACAACGGTATACCAAATGTATAAGCAAAAGTACATTTAATTTTGTCGAGTGGTTAAGAGATGATTATCGCAAGAAACTACGTGCTTATATTCGTGATAATTTCGACTCCGTTTATGAAGATATTAATGGGCATCCACCAGAAGATTAAATAATCTTAGACTCTAACTATTGTACTAAATGACCAAAAGCAGACCAAAAGATGGTATTCTAATTATTCTAGCATTTTTTTCCATTTATGTCATTTGGGGTTCTACATATTTGCTAAATAAAATGGCAGTGGCAGAATTGCCTCCGTTTATGATTGCTGGAATCAGGTTTACTGTAGCTGGTGTGATTATATTTCTTATAGCTAAACTTATGGGTATAAATATTTCCATAAATAAAGCGCAGCTAAAAAACACAATAATTGCGGGTTTTTTATTCTTGACATTGGGAAATGGCGTAGCAGTCTGGGCTTTAAAATACGTGGATAGCGGTTTTGCAGCATTAGAAATATCAGCACAACCATTAGTAGTATTGGTTTTAATGCTCGTTTTACAAGGAAAAAAAATACAGCCTATGTCTATAGTAGGGGTTATTTTGGGAATTATTGGTATATATCTTTTAGTAAGTCAAAAACAAATCATCACACAAGAGAATAGTATTATAGGAATGATTATGCTTTTTGTCTGCATGCTGAGTTGGGCTTATGGAAGCTTATTTGTTGCTGACGCCAATCTACCTTCAAATTATTTTGTAAACACAGGCTATCAAATGCTTAATGGTGGCATTATGTTGATTATTGCTAGTATATTGTTTGGCGAACAATGGTCTCTACCCAATACTTGGAGTGGAGAAGTTCAATTATCCATAATTTTGCTGATCGTCTTTGGAAGTATTGTGGCATTTACATCTTTCAACTATTTACTTAAAGTAGTCTCCCCTGAAAAAGTAGCAACATGTACGTATGTTAACCCAATAATTGCGCTCATACTAGGCTGGTACTTCTTAAATGAACAAATCACTACGCAATCTATTGTTGCAGCCATTGTTTTATTGACAGGTGTTTACTTCATTAATACTAAAAAGAAGTTAACTGTCTTTTCACGATTCAAAAAATAATAATGTTGTTGCCTTTGCATTTTTTGTTAGAGATTCTTTTTGAATAAACGTTTTTTGCAATAATCACAAAAAATACTTTCTAGATTCATTATTTATTTGAGTCATTGAAGCTACATGATGAATAGATTTGATGGTCAAACATAAAATCGTATAGCATGAAGTTTTTTGTCAATTTTGCAATACCCATTTGTCTTGTTAGCATTTTTATAAATTGCTCTCCTCCAGAGAATCCTATAAAGACTACACCAACATCTGTTAATGGTCATGTCATGGACTTTGAGCGAGGATTTGCGCACCCTAATTATAAAGTCGTTTTAACGCAGCTCGTTTTCGGCGGTGGTGGGTGGAGTGGTTATGGATATACAGGAGAGCATAGAATAGATTCTACTTATACAAATGACCAAGGTTATTTTGAATTTAATTTTAACTATGATTTAGATCTTAAATATAAGTACACACTTAGGTTTGACGGACTAAATAGCGCAGAAGGACCATTTTCAGATTTTTTAGAGTCCTATATCATTGAACCAGGTGATATCAATACAATGGATATTAATCATTGGTTACCTAATTATCTTAAGCTAAATCTTTCAGTAAGCAATAATTTCACACAGAGACTGGGAATTACAAATACTATCTTAAATGATAACTTTTATCATTTTAGAGGTGGCCAAATTTTTGAAGAAGAAATTGATACTACTATTTATTTACCAAATAAACCGAATGCCGATATTCGTTTAAATTTCTATTATTCTACTGGAAATTCAAATTCTGATGCACATAGACGATTCGAATTTTTGAGTACGACCTTGCAAGACACTTTAGAACTCTCCTTTGTGATAGATTGTTCATTGTTTTAGTCGACTAACAAGGTGCCTAAAACAATTTTAATCTAAAGCATATACTTTTTAAGTGTACTTTCTAGCATAGACTCTACCAATAAAAAAGTTTTTTTGCAATGAATAAAATCTTGTTCATCATTCATGATATCAAGAATAACACTTGTATGCCCCAACTTGACATATCCTGCTAATTCTTCAGCAACTTCTTGATGAGAGCCGACCAAGTATGGGCAAAACGTTTTATAAGTGTGGAAAGGTTTTAACCAATAGACTTCTTTTGCTTCTCTTTTTTCTAAGTTAGATAACTCTTTATGCCATGAAGAATCAGAAGCTTTAGTCGCCATGGTATGTGCCATTTTACCTTTCATGTCATCTGGAAAGCGCTCATTTGCTATATCCCAAGCTTCTTCCGAAGTATCTCGAGCAATAATTCCAAATCGAACACCTAAGTCAAAATTAGTATCAGGTTCAACGCCCTTATATTCAGATAGTGGTTTGGCATATTTCACTTTAGTGGCACCCAATTTTTCTGCGGCAGCCAATCCAGCTTCAGAAGTTCCACTAATCAATTCAACCGGAATCATCTCCTCAGGAATTTGTGGGCGCATTTTAATATTTGTGACTTTATAATATTTGCCTTCATGACTAAATAGCCCTTTAGCTTTAAGAAGCCCGTTAATCATAATGGCATAATCGCAAAGATTTTCATAACGTTCATCATGCGGAATATCATTACCAAGACTTACAAGGTCTCCTTTAAACCCACCTGCAATCCAATTTATATCTACGCGACGCTTATACATGAAAGCAAGTGTTGCAATGCGCTTTGCTAAGGTATAAGGACGTACATATACTGGATTAACAGCCACCAATGGTATTAATTTTTTTGTATGTTGAAGTATTATTTGCGCAACTGCCCAGCCATCAACAAGAGAATTGTTTGAGTAAATTAACGTCCCTTCAAATCCGTTATCTTCACTCCATGTGGCTGTATTAACAACATGGTTGTAGTATTTTTTACCATCTACAGCTTCTCTTTTTAGCGATATATTCTGTGGTTCAGACTCAGGCGTAGTAGCATATATTTTTAGGTATTTCATATTTGGCAATTGATCGATTAATAGCACCGTGAAGATACAAATTTAATGGAATTAATAATTCTAAATTAGATGTCTTAGACAATAAATTCGCTAAACAAAAGCGAACTACATTATAATAATAAATAAAAAAACTTTAATTAATAATTAAAAAATTGACGAAATTGGAGATATGGATGTCCATATTGCGTCTTCGATTACATTGCCATCAATAATTGAATCAGAACTTAATTCTTTATTAGTATATGATGATCTTTCATTTGATGTTGAATAAAAAGTATGACAACGATAGTCGAGACTAATTTGCCTTAGGTTTATACATACGATTAATAAATATTTGTATTACAAAAATTAAGATGAATATCATCCTAGCGACATTTGGCCAAATAAATGCTAAAACGCCCGCAAGTATCCAGATAAATAATGAAGTAAACCCTGTATACAGATGCCATTTCACAATTAAAGGAGTTAGTTCTGGATGATTTTTTTCTTTTTTCATGATATACCTTATCAATAAAAAATTGAATAAACCTATAGCTGAAAGATTAAAACAATAGAATGCAAAAGGTCCAGTATAAAGAAAGCCTCCAACGTAAAAACCAGTAGAGAAGGGCATGAGCACAATAAAAAATAAGAGAAAGATATTCAACCACAATATATTGGAGTCAATTGATGTCACGTATTTCATACAGCGCAAATGAGATATCCAGTAAAGAGCAGTTACAAAAAAGCTAACTATCAAGCCAATAAAACTTGGAATCCTGTTTTGTAATAATTCCCATGTTGTATTGGTGTACACATCTTTCATACTTGGTATCCCCACTTCTAAAACTAATAAGGTCATTGCTATTGAAAAAACAGCATCACTAAAACTAATAACTCGAGATTTATCAAAGGTCATTGAATTCAGATAATTTATTATACTCAAATATAGGATTTCTATGATTAGAATTATTGTTCAAGACCATTGTTACCATGTAATCAAAATAATGTCGTTACTATTAAAAGTGTATTGATTCAAATCAGTTGTATTTCACGCAGTATTATCGAGATATTGGAGGGAAGCTAGAGTTTGAATTTGGTAAGCTAGTCTTCGGTTATGAATTTATATCTCGACAAGGTTCAATAGACAGTGAACGATCTGTTGGCACTATCAAGTTCTCAACAAATAAAAAGGTCTCTCTAATTGGAGGCTTTGGTAAAGACTTTAAATCTGACGATAATTTGATTACTATCTTTGGTGTAAATTGGGAATTGAATTTAGGAGAACGAACCGTGAATTAATTAGAATTATTTGAGCTCATATTTTATATCAAGTCAATAAATTCCCATCTTTATCCCAAGTAGCAATATCACCACGTGTGCTCTGATCAATACATTTTGCTATCCATTCTGGGTCATATGCAACGCCATGTTGGTCTAGTACATTCTGAGGTACCCCATCCCAAACGTTTGGTTGGTTACCCTTATAACCCAAATCTTTAATACCTATTTCTGAGGTATAGTAGCCTGTTAAAGTTAGATTTCGCATCAAAGCAAAAAATTGAATTTCTAGCGTTTGTTTTTTAATCGGAATTTCAACATCATGATACGCAATAGGATCTAGAAGTTGTTTTTGCTGTTCTAAAGGCGTTGATTTAAAATCTGTTCCGAATGTTGAATTGGATTGATGATCTAACCACATGAGGCCACCCAATAATGTATTCTGAAGCTTTGGCAAATCTTTTCCTATAAATTCAATGAAATCTGGAACTCCAGCTTCTATGGGGCCTCCAAAAGGTTCTTTAGGTGGCAAAATGACTGTACTCAACACTCCAATGGTTTCAAGTTCATGAGCATTAAATAACTGCTCAGCATTTAATTCGTCTATTCGTTCCAATTCTTCAGGAGTACGTCCAAAATATTTTTCAGCAACTGCAATTTCTTGATCTAGGAGTGCTGCATCTTCTTCTGTTGTACAACCTTGAATACCTGTTAGTCCTATAGCGCCAGCACCTAGAATCATTGTTTGTATACTTTTTCTTCTATCCATAACCTAAATATTTTGCTTTTTAAGTTGATCTATAATATAATCGGAAGCTCTCCATGAGAGGGCAAGAATGGTCCATGTGCAGTTTTTATCTGCCTGAGACACAAATGGACCGGCATCTACAATAAATACATTATCTACATCATGCAATTGGTTCCATTTATTAGTAACGGATGTTTTTGGGTCGTTACCCATACGTGTAGTTCCCACTTCATGTATAATATTTCCAGGTGTTTCCAAGCCATAATCGCGATTTTTACCTGGTTTATCGCCTAATGGTTCTCCTCCCATATTATGAAGAATTTCTTCAAAGGTATCTTGCATATGCTTTGCTTGCTTAATCTCTAGATCAGACCAGTTATAATTGAATTTAAGCACAGGTACTCCAAACTGATCTACTGTGGTCGGGTCTATCTCACAATAATTATCTTTTCGAGCAATACCTTCGCCGCGTCCACCAAAGCCAACTACAGAGCCATAATATTTTCTTACTTCCTCTCTTAATGATGCACCATAGCCACCTACTTTAAGGCCAAAGAATTTATTGAATTCATTATGATTAAAACCAAAGCCATAATTAGGCATTCCCATGCCTCCCCATATTTCGATATGATATCCTCTAGGGAAATCCAATTTTGAATTATCACCCCACCAAGGTGAATATACATGCATACCACCAACGCCGTCTTCATTATAGGAAGTTTTCCTATTCATAAGACCTGGTATAAATCCAGCTCGGCTAGCACCAGTTGAATCATGTAAATATTTCCCTATAACATTACTACTGTTTCCTAAACCACTTGGATGTTGTTTGCTCTTACTATTTAATAATATGCGTGCCGAACTGCAGGCAGAGGCGGCTAGTATAACAATACGTCCCTTAAGTTTGTACTCTTTTCGGTCATCTTTACTTATATATGAAACTCCAGTTGCTTTACCTTCTTGGTCGGTTGTTACTTCGCGTACTACTGAATTTACGTAAATACGAATTTTCCCTCCGCTTTTTTGAGCTGGGAAAATAAGACAGCTACCAGAGGAAAAATCAGCATATACAGCACAAGCCCTAGCACATTGTCCGCAATAAAAACAAACCCCACGCTCATTATTAATTCTCTTGGTAAGCATTGACAAACGCCCAGGAATAACTGGTACTCCTGATTTTTTCGCACCATTTATATAAAAAAGCTCATGCAATCGAGGTTTAGGAGGCGGTAAAAAGAAACCATCAGGATCATTTGGTAATCCTTCATTAGTACCAAAAACTCCAATAAGCTTATCGACTTTATCATAATAAGGTTTTACATCATCATAGCCTATAGGCCAATCTTCTCCATGTCCATCGCGTGTTTTCCCTTTAAAATCTTTGGGGCCAAAACGTAATGAAATTCTTCCCCAGTGATTAGTTCGGCCACCTAACATATGAGATCGAAACCAATTAAATTTTGTGCCTTCTTCATGAGTATAGGGCTCACCTTCAATCTGCCAGCCGCCATATGCCATATCCCATTCTCCAAAAGCACGATCCGTTCCTGCTCCTCGTCTTGGGGATTCGTAGGGCCATTTTAACTGAGTCATTGTTTTCGGATCGGCAGGATCAAAAAATGGGCCTGCTTCTACTACAGCGACATTAAAACCTGCATCCGCAAGCTGTTTTGTGGCCATACCGCCGCCAGCACCAGAGCCCACAATAATAACATCATACACTTCTGGAGATTCCTTTATTTGCATATAGTGAGTTTTATAATTCACAAGTTAAAGAAAATACTGAAGATATACATTCGTTAATTTATCAATAGCCATAATATTGAAATTTGATAAGCTAATGTTGAAATATTATTTATAGAACATTTATAAAATGCTTATACTATGGTAAAACCTTATTTATATTAAGGTATTATACTATCAAGAACTAAGTGAAATTCACTATATTTAGTAATTCCCTGTTTATTATTTAGCACGAATTTTTAGTTAACAAGCTACTACCATTTTTTTGGTAGTAGCTTGTATTAAAGTATTATACAATCAATCTAAATTATAAACATGGAACCATTTAGCGAACAAAGTATCAAGGACCTCAAAGAACGTATATTAAATGATCGATCACTAAGTTCAGATATTAATAAATTATTGGATTTTCTTCCAAATTGTGAATACGAACTCATTTTGTATATGGTTCAAAAAAATGTATGGAAAGGCCCGGTTCCGTTACCGCCAAAAGATTTTAAACCAGGAGAAGGCAAGATTGAATTTGGACTTTTTCTCTATTGGTTTCATAACCCTAACCAGCTGCAACTTGATCGTTTTAGCGATGAAGCAAAAGTACTGATACTTGGTATAATCTCCATACTTGTTGAATATCTTCAGGACACTAAATTGAATAAAGAGAACTATGAATTTTTCAATAAGGATGAATTGATCTATATTGACGGAACTGTATTAAGTACCAAAACCTATGCAACTTATGATCAAGGTTGGTTTATCGCATTTTTGAATTTATTTATATCTCTATTTCATAACCTTTGGTATAATAATTACGAGTTCCCTACAACACCTCCACAACAAATTTCTTTAAGTGGCGCTGTACCAAATACGGTTTCGATTGCGTTATTAGGAGATTGGGGTGCAGGTGATCAAGCCTCTAAGGAAGTAATGAAACGTATAGATGCCTTAAGTCCTGATTATATTGTACATGTGGGCGATGTTTATTATGCTGGAACACCTTTAGAGAGTTCACCTCATGGTACTAAATATTTATCGCCAGGAGAAGAGTATCAAAACCTGTTGGATTTATGGCCTCAATCGTATGTTGGTAAATCATTTACCCTTAATTCAAATCATGAAATGTATAGTGGCGCCAATGGATTATTTTATGATGCTCTTGGAGTCTCGAATAATTATAGCACACCGTTTAATGCACAAAAAGGAGCGAGTTGCTTTGCAATGGAATATTGTGGTTGGACCTTGTTAGGATTAGATTCGGCTTTTACTAGTCCGATGCTATCAGCATTTATGACAGGAAGCATAGGGGCCTCTACAGGTTTTCAAAGACAGTGGATCAAAGGCCTTGAAGTGAATCCTGAGCAAACTATTGTATTTACACACCATAATGGTTTTGCTGATGATTGTACATTTGCATCTCCTTTATGGGCAGAAATTAATGACGCCCTTAATGGGGATCCATATGCTTGGTATTGGGGGCATGTTCATAATGGTATTGTATACGATGCTCCAATTACTATTCCTTCGGTTAAAGGTAAACCTAGTGGGTTTACCACGAATACTTTTTCTAGGTGTTTAGGACATGCAGCGTTACCTTATGGCGTGGCATCATCATTAGTAGGGAAGCCTATTACATGGAAGGCCAATAGCCCAAAACCTAGCCCGTCAAAGGAATTGTACAATGGATTTGCTATCTTAACATTAACTTCTTTAAAGGGTCAGCTTACTGGTATTACTGAAAGTTTTTATGATGCTAGTGATAAGGCACAACCAGTTTATAGCAAGCAATTGTTTTAGTATCAAAAAAGGAGGTTTTCCTTCTTGATTGTATGCTTTGCAAAATTTAAATTAAACACTAATTACAAGTAATCTCATAGAACGATATTTTTAGTTCACAGAATACTCCATCATAGCCAGTAAAACTTTATGTAAACAAAATAACTAATAACAATAAAACCTAAAATATGTGGTATAATGATTTAAGACCTGATAGAGAGTTGACCAATGACAAGTATTCGCTAATAATGCTCGATACTGATAACGATTATAAGCGATTGATGACCGATGAAGACAAGAAAAGAACCATATTGAATATTAATCGATTAAAAGATGGCATTGCGACAAAGATACCAAGTAAAAAAGTGGATAAAAACTTGTTGTTGGGATCATGGAATATTAAAAATTTTGGCACGCTAAAAGACAGAACAGCTGAGTCTTTATATTATATAGCAGAAATCATTAGTGCCTTTGATATCGTAGCTATACAAGAAATCAATAGTAATATCAGTGATTTTAAAAAAGTACTTAAATTATTAGGTAGTGACTGGAAACATACATTGAGTGATGTTACTGAAGGCAACTCAGGTAATGATGAAAGATTTGGTTTTATTTATGATTCAAGACGTGTTATTCATTCAGGTTTGTCTGGTGAAATTGTCATTCCTCCAGAACTTATTGATGACAATTCAATAATAAGTCAATTAAAAAGAACACCCTCGTTTACAGGTTTTGAAAGTGGGTGGAAAAAATTCTCTATTATAAGTGTTCATTTACATCCTGGTGATGGAAGTAATGGAGTCGGTGAACCAAATGATCAAGAGATCCGCAAAGAAGAGGTCAGGTTATTAATGGAGATTCTTAAAGAAAAACTTGATAAATCAGCATACGAAGACAGAAACATGATTATTCTTGGAGACACCAATTTATACGAGGATGATAATGATATTGTTAAACTTATAACAGATGAAGGTTTTGTGGAAAGTGATGGACTTATAGGCAAGTTCACTAATACCAGTTTGAGTGAAATATATGACCGTATTTTTCTAAATGTGGATGATTATTTTGAAATTGCCATTGACGAGAATGGAGTAGAAAAAGGAGGCGTTTTTAACCTTTTCGAACATGTTTATATAAACACACCTGACGAAATAGCAAATTATCATGAATTAATGCTTGAACATAAAGGTGACCCTAGCTCTTTAACTAGTGAAGCTAAATTTATCAGCTATTTTAATAGTTATTGGAAACGCAATCAAATGAGCGATCATTTGCCAATTTGGCTCGAAATTCAAATCGATAGCAGTCGTGGTTTTTTAACTAGTAAATTCAATCAATTTTAGGCATTACTATTTATATATAGTACTACTAATAATTTGCCTTTTTAATTTTTGATGATTTGTGTGTTTTTATTTGAATAAAACACTGCTTTTTGGGGACATCAAAACTTAAATTATGGCATATATATTCCTCCTGAGGAATTCAATATTTACATGTGTTAGAATTTAGTTTTACCTGGTTCAGCTTATGCCATACATCATTTTCAAATGGCTTTGGTGATAACTTAAAGAGGGGCATGAAGGCTTTCGTGTTCTTACAATAATGACTCTCCACAAGAATGTGTAATATGATGATTTCCTTAGTATGGAAGGCGTCATAAACCCTGACTTTTCCGATGAATTTAGAAATATCTTCAGAGCTCCTTTCTTTAATAAAAAGTGCCATTGTTTTTGGTACTTCTAAATCTTTATCTTTGTTTACAGCATTCATGAGGCCATCAAAGTATAACTCTAGATCAGATTCCAGTTCCTTTTGGGTCAACTCTCTTTTTAAATCGATATTCCAGACAAAAGCATAGGTCCAAAAATCAGGACTATTTTTTCTTTTCCAACCTTCTGCAAATCGTAGGTCTTCATAACCTTGATATTTGATACCTGGTGCAAACCCTAAAGGAAATTTAATGATTTCCTTGCTCCACGTACTGTCTGCTACCAATACATCATTATGTTCTTTATCTTGACACACCGTTGTATATGAGCAAAACAGTAGAGTAGTAGCTAGTATAATATTCTTCATGCGGTATTATTTAGAATTGTAAGGTAATATAAAACTCTATGGCATCTGAAATTGCTTCGTTTTTTAGCTTGTTGTTATAGACGATGCCCCAACGCGTTCGGTCAATCTTGAATTTTGTCTCCATAGTTTTTTTGATTCCATCTACATTGGCCCAAAATTCAATAGGTTTTGTAACACCTTTTATAGTGAGGTTTGCATGCATTTTGTGTGTATTGCCATTAGTGAAGTATTCAACCGAAGTAAGCACTAATTTAGCTTCAGGAAACACTTTAACATCAAAAAAATCTGTATCCTTTAAATGGGCAACTGCACCTTGATTACTTTTGTAATCCTCGTTGGATATTGAGTTCATATCTATCACAAAAGTTCCACCTGTAATAGTGCCGTTGTTGGTGGTTAATGTGCCTTCCTGAAAATGTACAGTACCATTATGTTCACTAAACAAAAAAGCATACGTCCCTTTCCAGTTGATGACACTTTGTTTCTTGTTTAACTGATACGTTTTTTGATTTTGACCTACTGCGGATAAGCTGATTAGTGTGATGATTGTAATAATGACTTTTTTCATGTGTATTTGTTTTTACTGTAAAACTAGAGTGATGTGTGAAGAGAAATGTCAAAAGAATGTAAAAGAAGTGTCAACAATTGTAAAAAGTCATGAAATTGTAAGTTATTTACAGTAGTTATGAGCAGAAGGAAAATTTATTTATATACCGGTTTTATGATCATTGTATTTTTTATTTGGTCGTCGTTAGCTTCAGGTGAGAATGAAGAGGAGTTTACAGAAAGAGCGAAAATTTCAGTGAGGGATGTTGGGCATCAGCTTCTGTTGGCTAATAACGATTCTACATCTTTGGTATTACCGATTATTAAATTCAATAATTCTACCTATATATTACCTTTTGAAGAATCACTTTCTTTTGAACCAAGTAGGTTAGTATCTATTATCGAAAACGCTTTAAACAAAGGAGGACTTCCAGAGCATTATCGTGTAGAAGTGATTCAATGTGAAGATTACGAAGTATCCTATAGCTACGAAATGAGTGCCAGTGAAGAAAGTACCATAATTCCATGTGTAGGTAGATATCTACCAAAAAAGTGTTATACCATTAAAGTGAAATTCACTCAGGTTAAAGCGCAATTCTTTAGTAAAGAAATACTCCTTTATATTATGTTTCTTATAAGTATAGTCTTTCTTATGGATGTTTTATACAATAAAAGAAAACAAACCCTAGTGTCTACAAAAAACAAAGACATCTATGCTTCAATCGGCAGCTTTCAATTTTATCCAGAGCAAAATAAATTAGTAAAAGCGGCCAGAGAAATAAGTCTTTCAAAAAAAGAGTGTGAATTATTAGCCATTTTTGTGGCAAATCCTAATCAAATTATCAAACGTGACGAATTGATGAAAAAAGTATGGGAAGATAATGGTGTTATTGTTGGTAGAAGCTTAGATACTTATATATCCAAACTTCGCAAAAAATTAAAAGCTGATGATACCATTAAGATAACAAACATTCATGGTGTTGGCTATAAGTTGGAGATACATTAAGGTTTTAAAGAACAAAATATAACCTAAATCAATATATTGAAGTCGTTTTTATACTCTATTTTATGGCGTCAATGAGTTTTTCCATACTCTCATCAAAATTGTCCTGATGCACATTAAGGCATAGACTATTTTGCAGTTTCGAAACGGTATGAGTTGGCTGAGTAGAAGGTTTAACAGACCGCTTTATCTTCTGCGAAATAGCTGTTGTACTAGATAGAATAAAGATAAATAGAAGAGTATTTTTAATAAGCCTTGTAAGTGTTTTCATTTGAATAGTATTTTGGTGTACTTATCAAAAAATTGACCTTTTAAAGATAAGCAATCGACATCTAATTACTTACAGCCCCACCATTTTCGAGAATAAAACACCTTTTATGGCATGAGATATATAACACTCTTGAATTCTATTTTTGATATTATTAATGCGAAAATTGAAACAAAACATTTCCGTTTTAATAGAGGAATACAAAATATGCAGCTATATAAATTTGTGTAACTTTATTCACTTTTTGGAAATTAATTACAATCTCATATCGTTAATTGACATTCTTGGGTTAATCCAAGGTATCATACTAGGCACACTACTTTTAGCGATAAACAGAAGGAAAAACAAGTCTACTTTATTTTTAGGCCTTTTTATTATCACTTATGCTTTAGAGTTATTACCAGAGATACTCTATGATTTGGGTGTTTTAGAGCACTATCCAGAATATATGTTATTACCCTTTAGCTTTACATGGTTAATATATCCGCTATTCTATATTTATGTACAACAAGTGTCCATTTTTTCTGAAAGCAAAAAAAGTTATAACACCTTAATTCCTGGTATTCTAGTATTTTGTATTGAGGTGTTTATATTTTTTCAATCTATAGATGTTAAAAAAGGAGTAGAAGAATCTCCATGGTATGTGTTATTAGAGTTTTTCGGAATTTTTTATTCTATAGGAATAGGGGTTTTAGCCCTAAAATGGATTAAAAAGCATATTGCGGAACTCAAAAACCAATACGCTTCGGTTGAATACAAGGTCTTGAATTGGGCAAGAATCTTCATACTTATTAGTTTAATTCATACTTCTGTTATCGTCATTTCAGTCTTCCTTGATTATAATAGTTATAATTTCGAACTATTCATCGCAGCTTCCAATGTTGTTTTACTGTATTGGGTTTCTATGCGAGGTATTTTACAACAAAATGTTATGATGTTAGTTTCTTCTTCAATGAAAAATAATGTCATAGAAAAAAAGGATGTGTCTTCGGAAAACTCAAAAAAACTTCTCAAAGAAGTAAACGATTATATCGTCAATAATACCATTTTTACAAAACCCGATTTAACCATTTTAGATATTTCTGAGGGGATTAATGTACATCCAAAAAAAATTTCTGGAACTATAAATACAAATCTTAATCAAAACTTTAACACCTATATTAATAGTTTTAGAATTGAAAAAGCTAAAGCTCTTCTCAATAGTGAGATTGCAAATAATTTTAGTGTTGAAGGAATTGGAAAAGAGGTTGGCTTTCAAAGTAAAAGCACTTTCTATGATGCCTTTAAAAAGGTTACCGGCACAACGCCATCTCGCTATAAAAATCAATGATATCTTCTTTTTGCAAGTTCGGATTCCTGATTTCGGACAAAAAATACCTTTAAAAAGCGATAAATAGTCCGAATTTCAGAATTCCGAACCTCAAGATCCATCCTTTTCTTGCTCATCTTTTTTATTTCAGAAATATTTGTGAATGCAATATCAAATAACTTGTTAGAAATTTTAGAAATGAATAGAGTAACACTAACACTTTTGGCTTTTTTAATCCTCTTATGGTCAAGCTTTATTGTTTGGGAAATTCTTGTAAGTAATTGGACGCAAACAGTAAATGAGTATATATTTAGAGTTGATTTAATAATCATTTTACCAATACTCATTTTAACAACACTATACAGTGTACATCTAATAATTAAGAAGCAAAAAAATAAAACACAATGAAAACAATCAAACACATTTTTTTTACAGTAATAGCCATTTTTACCATGTCTAGTTGTTCTGGACAAAATAAAATGGTAAAGAAATTCAACAAAACAATTAAGGCATCCTCTAAAAGTAATTGTGATAAAAAGGACGGCTATTGGTATAATGGGAAATGTTGGGCAAACTTTGAAGATTTTGATGATGGCATTTCTATAGAAAATATTGATGCTGAAGTTGAGAAACAACTAATTGCCGCTAAAGGGTTTGGTATAGAAATAGATGACACATCTTTTGATATCGATTTCTTTTTCCCTGAAATGAATTATGAAGATGATGAATTTTTGGTGCTTTCGTCCTTTATAAAAGAAGAAAAGACAAATACTCTCGTGCTAATAGCTTCCATTAAAGATGCAGAGAAAGAATCTTTTACAGTTCAGGCAATTTTATTTAATGCGAATTTGATGGAGCTTTCTGAAGAGGATGAAGCTAAAATTCCTTCATATATAGTTTCGCAAGGTTCAGCGAATGTCATATCTACTGGAGGAGAAGAAGAAAAAATATTTAATATAACCGGAACTCTAACACCTGTAGTTGGCGGTAAAGAATCTTCTTTCAAAATGAAAGCAGGAGAAGCTTTAACTGGAATAGGTAATACCACTTTAGAAATAAAAGGGACGGAGGTTTATTTAAATGGCACATTAGGTACAAAAGGATATGCACAATTTAGGGATCTCATTAAAAATCATCCTGAAGTAACAACTATAGTTTTGCAGAATGTGCCTGGCTCTATAAATGATGCTGTAAACATGCATACAGGGCGTATTATTAGAGAAGCTGGATTAAACACCAAGGTCCTTGCAGACAGTCAAATTTCATCAGGAGGCGTAGATTTATTTTGCGCGGGAAAAGAGCGCATCGTTAATAAAGGTGCTCGTTTAGGGATTCATTCTTGGGGAGGCAATGGTTTATCCGCAGATCAGGTGGCAAAAGATCATCCAGCGCATCAATATCAACTAGCATATTTTACAATGTGTTTGGGTAAAGAAAATGGACCTGGATTTTACTTTAGAACTCTGGAAGCTGCTCCCGCAGGAGAAATGCACTGGATGAGTGATACAGAAATTAAAGAATGGACGGTTTCCACACAATTCTTAATCAATAATTAAAAAATAATAAATATGAAAAAACTGATTTTATTAAGCGCACTAGTATTAATCACATCAATGAGTTTACGAGCTCAATCTCAAGAAATTACTAATGTCTCTAGTGCTAAATTTGAAGTAAAAGTCATCACAAGTGTAGAGTCCATTGTGCCAAGTGGTATAGGACGATCGAGATTGATTTCGACAGATGAAGACAGGGATTATAAGAATTTCACATCTGGAAGAACTGAGGAAGACAATGGAAGAAATAAATCAAAGAGAAAAGATATCAGGGTCAAAAATTTTGAAGAAACAAAGTTATTGAACTTCTTTAACTTAGGAGGCATTCGTTTTCAAAACATTGCTGCTAATGATGCCGTTATCTCTTCAAAGCTAACTACTATGTTATCTGAAGGTTGGGATTTAGCTTTTGTTGTTAGTGGTGTAGAAAGTAAAGGAGGTGAAGGTGATGAGTTTGGTATTTATATAACCAGGTATATCTTTAAACGTAAGATCTAAATTAAATACAGTTATAGTTTAATTATTATAAAGGCTACTCATATATGGGCAGCCTTTGTCTTTTTAAGGTTACGGCGTGTATCTTGTTTGTCTTTAAATAGTATTAAAAATGTGTTTGTGTAAGGCGTTCTCACATTTATATAATATCATAAACTAATAAATTAGTTTAAACTAAATTTTTAGTTATATTTGTTGAATTATTCATAATAATAGAAACAAATGTATTTGATAACATACTTAAAAGAATTACGACTAGGCTTAATAATAGGAAGTATGGTTTTAGCATTGAATACTTGTTATTCGCAAAGCACAAATTCAGAATTTTTAGCAGCTGAAAAAGCTACAGGCTCTTTAAAACTAGAAGAAGCAAGACAATTATACGGATTGGTTATAGAAACTTCAAATGTGACCAATGAATATAAGTGTAAAGCTTTAAGAAGGCTTGCGGTACAAGATTGGAAATTTTATAGAAATTATACTTCTGCCAAGCAGAGAGCTCTAGAAGCTGATAGCATTGGAAATAGAAAGACTAATACTTGGCTTGTTTTAAATAGAATAGAAAAAGAATCTGGTAAATTTATACTGGCGAAAAAAGCCGCAGATATGGCTCTAAATTTTGCTGAATCTCGATCAGATAGTATAAAAGCAAATTATGCATTTTGCAAAACGATTTTAGAAGAAACAACATTTCAAATTCAAAACAACCAAAACTACGATACTGCAGAACTTTTAATAGCATCCCAAAAGTTAAAAGATTTGTTATTTGTCAATCCAACCAATATTAATGCTGCTGACGTATTACTAGGAGTATCCTTGTTACTAAAGGATGGCCCAGAAGCGCTAAATGCTTGGTTAGCGTATTTTAGATTTTCTGACAGCGGTAAAGCTCATGATTATCTAAAAGAGGCTGCGGAATCATTAAATGAAATACTACCCGAATGGAAAAACAAAGTACTATCAGATAATGAAACTATAAAGCTTTATACAGCTATAGGACAGTCTAGGTTCTATAAGTACGTCGATCTTCTTTCTAAAACAAAAATCACATCAAAAGTCAATAATTCAGACACAAAACATCTAATTAGGTATTCAAATTATTTAGAAGACTTAAGAGTTAAAACGAACGAATATTATCGAAAAACCGCTATTAAGGATGATGACAATATAAATTTCATCGAAATGTTAACCTCAAAAAATCAAAAATTATATGATGTATTAATTAATCAGAAGTTAGAAAAAGATACTTTTTCAATTAGAAATTTTAGACGTGTTATAAGGCAAAAATTTGGTGCTGTTCAACTTGTTGCTAGAACCAATAGCACTGACATAACCGGTTTAGTAATGGGGCATATTGTAAACGAACGCGTTCGAACTATAGAACAATATGGTTATAAAGCAGATTTTACATTTACTGAGTTAGATATGATGATATCTAATAATTATGCGTCATGGTTTTGGGAAGATAGAGGAGCAGGAGGCTATGCTATAAGAAATGGCTTTTTACGAATAAAAGAAATGTTTAAAGACCTAGCCATAAATGCTTGGTCAGTTGTAACAGATTCGACTACTATTAAAAGGTATCAGAAAATAATTGATCAAAATTTAAAGTACTCTAATCTTACATCTAATAAAAGCAATGTATTATATGGATTATCTTACAAATTAGAGTTAGATGCTTTAAGTAGTCTATATATGGAGGTATATAACAAAGGTTTTAGAAATACCGATTTACAATTAAAGTTTATAGAACACTATGAAGCTTTTAGAGATAACGCTACCATGTTTGCACATGAAGGCAGACATTCTATTGACAGAGCTCTTTTAGCAGATGAATACAGAGAAATGGGAGGTGCCATGATAGAATACAGAGGCAGATTGTCTCAAATTGCTTTTAGCGAATCTCCTAAGTTAGAGCTCATGGGAATGATAGATGCTATAGGGTCTCATGCCGCAGGTCAAGCTAATAAAATGATTGTTGATGTGGCCGAAAAATGGATTTTAGGGCATAGCGATAGTATTGAAGATTATGATAATACCAAACTTCCAATATCCCAATTATACAGGATGACAAACGAACAGATACGAGAATGCTATAGAGATGTTGATCCTTTGTATATAAAACAATAGAGAATACCTTTTACACTATTACAGTGAATAAGAGTATAGTGGAGATTTGTATAATTAATAAACTATGTAGTTAACTAACTATATTTTACTATCTTTACTTTTTACTTATTAAAATGAGAAAGGATTTTATTAAAGAACTTGGATACAAGGCATTAGATAATCGTCTAAAACGCATAAGTGATAGAATGTCGCATGATACCAGGAAGTTTTTTAAGCATATTGATATAGATATTGAGCCTAGTTGGCATTTGATTTTCAAATTATTAGAAGAAAGCAAAACACTGACAATGGTTGAGATAGCAGAACAATTAGGCTATACACATCCATCCATGGTAATGATGCTAAAAAAAATGACAGCCAAAGGCTATATAACTTCGGAGAAGCATATGGTTGATAAAAGGAAACAAAACATTCGATTGACAAATAAATCAATTGATTTATTACCAGAATTAAAAAGAATTTGGTTTAGTTGTGAGAATGCAATTTATAAAATGCTCAATGAAGATGTATCAATATTAAAGTACTTAGACATTATAGAATCAGCTTTAAAAGAAACTTCCTTTAATCAACGATTTTATAATGAATATCAGAAAACAAGAAAAACATCATCTTAAATAGAATATTTATGAAACCATCAAAAACCTTATTAGTTATGATTGGCTCAATTTTGTTTATTTCTTTATTTGGTTGTAAAGAGAAAGCATCAAAGACTAATCCAGCTATAGCTTCAATAGATTTTAAAAGAGGAGACCTGTTATTATGTGGAAGTGGTCAGTTTGGCGAGTTAAAATTTTCTTTGTCCTGTAACTATGAAACAAGAGAGACCTTTGACCTCGCTGTGGCCTTGTTACATTCTTTTCAGTATAATGAAGCAGAAAAGGCATTTGTTAAAGTTATTGATGCCGATCCTAATTGCCCAATGGCTTATTGGGGAGTAGCCATGAGTATTTATCATGCAGCTTGGTTTCCTCCGAGTAAAGAAGAATTAATTAAGGGCTATGAAGTATTAAAAATAGCCAAAGGGTTATCAATGGATGAAAAACAAAGAGATTATGTAAATGCCATTGACGCCTTTTATACCGACTGGGAGACTGTAGACCATAAAACTAGGGCAAAACGCTTTGAAGTTAACATGGAGCAGATATACTTAAAGTATCCCGAAGACATAGAGGCTGCTATTTTTTATTCTCTGGCTTTATATTCAACTAGGGACCGTGTTGGGAAAGAGTATGTAAATGAAAGAAAAGCCGGGAAGATACTTGAAGGTTTATTTGTTTCAAACCCAAATCATCCAGGTATTGCACATTATATCATTCATAATTATGACAATCCGGTTTTAGCACCAAAAGGCTTAGAAACCGCAAGACGTTATGCGAGTATAGCACCTTCTTCTGCACATGCACAACATATGCCATCTCATATTTTTACACGGTTAGGAATATGGCAAGAATCCATAGATACTAATTTATTATCGGCGGAAAGCGCTCGATGTTATGCTGAAGCTGCTGCATTGACGGGATCCTATTTTGAAGAACTGCATAGTATAGATTATTTGGTATATGCCTATCTTCAAAAAGGCGATAATACAAATGCAGAGTATCAATACAATTTAATTAAAGATCGAAAAGTATTTCATTCTATGATGCTAACAGCAGTTACTTATCCTTTAACTGCCGTGCCTGCAAGACTTGCTCTTGAAAACAAGGATTGGAAACGAGCGGCTAATTTAGAACTCCAAGAAACTGACCTGAATTGGGAACAATTTCCTTGGCAAGAAGCCATACATCATTTTGCAGTTGCTATGGGCGCTGCAAACACTAATGATTTTAATGTCGTTGAAAAGGAAATTGAAACCTTAAAGAAACTGCATCAAAATCTGGTAGAGAAAAATGATAAAACAAAAGCTATTCAAATTAAGCAAATAGAAATCCAAATAAAAACAGTGCAAGCATGGCTGAATTTTAGAAGCAACAATAAAGAAAAAGGACTTGAATTAATGAAAGAGGCAGTAGAAGTAGAAAAGAAAACGAGCAAACACCCAGTTACTCCAGGCGATGTTCTACCAGCTATAGAATTATTAGGTGATATGCTTTTAGAATTAAATAGACCAAAAGAAGCATTAGCTGCTTATGAAGAAAACCTAAAAGCACACCCATATAGATTCAATGGTCTTTATGGAGCAGCTAAAGCTAACATTAAATTGGGAGACAGGGAAAAAGCAAAGGAGTATTATAATAAATTGATTGAAATGACAGAACCATCTAATAACCAAAGAAATGAAGTGAAAGAAGCTGAAAAATATTTACATTCACTTTAAATTTGTAGTGATATCATGAGACACATTAACATTTATTCCACATTCCTATTGTTATCGTTGCTTATTCTTATATCAGTTTTCGGATGCCAGAACAAAAAGAACGATGTAGTTCAGGCCTTGTCATCTATTGATTTTCAAAGAGGGGAGTTGCTGCTTTGTGGAAGTGGTGAATTTGGGGAAGTTAGTTTTTCTCTTTCTTGTGCCTATTCTGTTAGGGAAACCTTTGATCTAGCAGTTTCTTTATTGCATTCCTTCGAATATGATGAAGCTGAAAAAGCTTTTGTTAAGGTAATAGATGCTGACTCAGATTGCGCCATGGCCTATTGGGGTGTAGCCATGAGTATTTACCACGCACTATGGAGAGTTCCGAGCCCAAACGATATGGAGAAAGGAGCTAGGGTTCTCGAAATAGCAGAAACACTTTCCAAAACAGAAAAAGAACAAGATTACCTTGATGCTATAGGAGCCTATTACAAAGATTGGAAAAACATCGATCATAAAACTAGGGCAGTTCGGATGGAGCAAAAAATGGAGGAAATTTATACTAAATATACCGATGATACTGAAGCGGCTATTTTCTATGCGCTGGCCCTTAAATCTACTGCCGATCCAGGGGATAAGAATTATACCAATGAAAGAAAAGCGGGTAAAATTTTAGAATCTATTTTTCCAAATCAACCAAACCATCCAGGAATTGCTCATTATATTATACATAATTATGACAATCCTGAATTGGCCGCTATGGCATTGACCACCGCTAGGAGATATGCAGATATCGCTCCCAATTCTGCGCATGCCCAACATATGCCCTCACATATATTTACACGATTGGGACTTTGGAAAGAATCTGTACAGTCCAACATCCGTTCGGCTTCTGCCGCCCAATGTTATGCCGAATCGAGTACTAATGAGGGACATTGGACTAGTGAGATCCATGCTCTAGATTACCTATTATATGCATATTTACAATTGGGAGATACAGAGAATGCTACTGAGTTATATAATTACGTAACAGAAATTAAAAAAGTATGGGGAAACAATGCTTCATTGGCTTACCCTTTTGCCGCCAATCCAGCTAGAATGTTTTTAGAAAACAGGGACTGGTCAAATGCAGCAACTCTTGAAATACCCAAGATTAACTTAAAATGGGAACAATATCCTTGGGAAAAATCAATTTTACATTTTACAAGGGCTATTGGCTCCGTCCATATTGGAGACCTGGTTTCTGCTGAAAAAGAATTAACTATTCTAAAAACACTTAGACAAGAACTTGTTCAAATTGGAGATGATTATAAAGCGAAACAGGTGACGATACAATTAAAGGCTTCTGAAGCTTGGATAGAGTTCGCTAAGGATAATCATGAAAAAGCTAATTCTTTAATGCGGGAAGCAGCGGCATTAGAAGATTCAACAGAGAAACATCCAGTAACCCCTAGTGAGGTATTGCCTGCCAACGAACTCCTTGGAGATTTGCTAATAGCTATTGGTAAGCCCTTGGAAGCGTTGGATGCCTACGAGACAAGTTTGAAGAGAAGCCCTAACAGGTTCAATGGTCTTTATGGAGCTGCTGTGGCTTCAAAACAATCTGGAAATCTAGAAAAAGCAAGAATGTATTTCGAGAAATTGCTTAAAATGACTAAAAACTCAAATAGTTCAAGAATAGAAATCAATATTGCTAAGAAATTTATGAATGGCGAAAATAAATCTATATAAATGATGTGTCGAAAACTTTATAGCAGTTATTTTATTGCAATTTTGATGATTATCATTGGGCTTGGTTTTTCTTGTAATCAAGTTTCACAGAAACAACTACCTGTTTATAATCCCATTGATGTCAACCCATTATTGGTAGATAAGAGTAAACAAAATGTGGATGAAAATCATACCATAGCCAATTTTTCGTTGACGAATCAAAATGGTGAAGTCATTACCCAAGAAGATTATAGGAACAAAGTCTATGTTGCCGATTTTATTTTTACACGTTGCCCCAGTATTTGCCCGATCATGACGAATAATATGGCCAAGATTCAAAATATATTTAAAGAAAATGATGACATTAAGTTCTTGTCAATGTCAGTAACTCCAGTGATTGACAGTGTTTCTGTTTTAAGAGATTACGCCAATAGAAATGACGTTATCGATACCAAATGGAATATAACCACAGGAAGCAAAAAACACATATATGAATTGGCTCGTAAGAGTTTTTTTGCTGTTGTTGATCAAGGAGATGGTGGTTTACAAGATTTTATTCATACCGAAACCTTTATCTTGGTAGATACCAAGAAACAAATACGTGGTTTTTATGATGGAACAAATGATGAAGATGTCAAAAGATTAGTAAGGGAAATTAATGTATTAATAGATGAAACAAATAACTAAAGGCCTTCTTATTTATATTTCGTTGCTATTGATGAATAGTAGTTTTTCACAATCAGAGCTAAAATTTGCGAATATAGGCGACTATACTACTACGGAAGGGAAGGTTATCAAAGATTGTAAAATAGGGTATCGAACAGTTGGACAATTAAATGCAGACAAAAGTAATGCCGTTTTATGGCCTACATGGTTTACGGGAACAAGTGAACATGTCTTTAGTTTTGGAGCTATTGATAATATGTTAGACACAGAAGGCTTGTATGTAATTGTAGTTGATGCATTGACAAATGGAGTTTCCTCTTCTCCATCTAATACTCTCGAATTCCCAAAGATATCGATTCGAGACATGGTCAATTCCCAACATACTATGTTGGTAAACCATTTGAAGATTGAGCACTTACAAGCAGTGATTGGCATTTCGATGGGAGGAATGCAAGCCTATGAATGGGCAGTAGCTTACCCTGATTTCATGGATAAGGTAATTCCGATCATTGGTACTCCCAAACAATCATCCCAAGATCTCTTGATTTGGCAGACCATGGCAGAAATCATTACTCATGCCAAACAGGAAGGAGAAGATTTGGATCAAGCTTTAAAACTAGCTAGTAATATTGAATTTATAAATTTGTACACTCCAGCTTATGTTGCAAAAAATTACCCGGCTGATAGTGTTGAAGTATATAAAAATACTTTCCGTATTAAAATGAAACCATTGGATATCCTTGGTGGCTTGAATGCTATGATTAGCCATGATATTTACAAAAGTGTAGGCATCTCTCCTGTAGAAATCAAGAACACTATAAAAGCAGATATGCTAATCATTATTGCCACACATGATCATTTGGTAAACCCCATTTCGTCTATCGACTTCTCTGAAATAATAAATGCAAAATTGATAAGATTGGAAAGTAATTGTGGCCATATGTCTCCCTTTTGTGAGGCGGATAAAGTGAAGATGGCCTTATCTTCCTTTTTGAAATAAAAAGACTTCTATAGTCAATTAAAGAAACTTAAATAATTATGAAACGACAATTAATATCTGGAGGAAGCCCATACGAAGACATTGTAGGCTTTAGTCGTGCTGTGCGTGTTGGTCCATATATTTCTGTTGGAGGAACAGCACCAATGGATGCTGATGGCAATACTGTCGGAATAGGCGATATTTCGACTCAAACCAAACAATGCATAGAAACTATAAAGTTAGCCCTAGAAAAGGCAGGTTCAAGCTTGAATGATGTCGTGAGAATCCGCATGTTACTGACGAATATAGAAGATTGGAAAGCTGCTGCTGAGGTAAGAGCAACATATTTTCAAACCATAAAACCTGTAGATACCATTATGCAAGTAACGCGATTCATAAATCCAGAGTGGCTAATTGAAATTGAGGTGAATGCCATTGTGACCTCATAAGATCTTGACTATAAGAAAAGCTCAAGGCATAGTCATAATATGCGATTTATGAAAAATTGTCTATGACAATTTACTTTTATGCTCATTTTAAATATTGAGTACTTCTAAGTATATATTTTTCAATACACATCTTCATATATTTCATATGGATCGACAATCTTTCCAGGATTAAAAATACTGTTTTTATTTTTTTTAATAGATTTACGTTGAACGTTAGATAAAATTCTGCATGGATATTACTTTGTTGAAAATATTGTTTTACAGTTTGTGTTTTCAATTCTTGTTTGTCTCCCTTTTTTTGTTTCAAAACAAAAAAGGAAAACCATTAAGCAATAAACTGCTTGCCGTGGTTTTTTTTATGATTTCCATAGTTATAATTGATTTGTATTTAATAGTGTTCAAGGTTGAAAATAGTATCCTTGAATTACTTTTCATTGATGACACATTTATGTTTGCATATGGACCTTTACTTTATCTCTTTACGCAATCAACAGTATTTAAAAATTATAGATTACAAAAGAAAAACATTGTTCATTTTATTCCTTTTTTAATAGCTGTTTGTGTTGTTGTTGCAATTATTTTGTTTGTAGATACTGTATCAATATCCCAAGCTACAACTGAGATTAGTAATCAAGAAGTTCCAATATATTTTCGTGTTGGTGAGTTATTAATGCTACTTCACATTTTTTATTATTTATTTAGGTCAAAACAGGAAATAAAAGGAGTAGTTGGTAAAGCAAAAGATTTATATTCAACCTTTGATCAAGATAACTTTAAACTTTTAAAGTTTATACTGAACTGTTTCATTATTCTATTTTCATTATCGCTGATTCACTCTATATTGCCTTTTGTTGGAATTAAAAACGGATTATTAATAACGCTTTTATTAATGATTCTATTTATGTTTTATTTCATCAATTCTGTATTACTAAAACTATTAAATCAATCATCAAACAAAAGTGGTGCTATTACCCAGAATGATTTTAAGGAAAGGGAAAAATATGCTGGATCCAATTTGTCTAAAGCAGATATTACGATTTATACGAATAGAGTAGGGAATCATATGAAGGAGAATGAAAGGTTTTTGGATAGTGAATTAAGCATTAATGATTTGTCAACTGAATTAGATATTCCATCAAAAATGTTATCACAAGTAATTAATGAAGGGTATAATTGCAATTTTTTCGATTTCGTAAATAAATTTAGAGTAGAAGCGGCAAAATCAATGTTTGAAAATCAAGCTGATGAAAAATTGACTATTCAAGAAGTAATGTACAATTCAGGTTTTAATTCTAAATCGTCATTTAATACAGCGTTTAAAAAATTCACAAGCTTAACACCAACTCAATTTAAAAATTCTTTACAAAAGGGTTCGACTTCCTGATGTCGATCTATTTTAGCTAGAACATAAATTAATATTGTATTGTAAAATCAATCAAATATTATTTTATGTCATTAGAAAAACAAGGTAATAATGAAACACCTATTTTACTAGGAAAACTCTTAAAAACAAACAACTTCGCAAAAATTTCAGAGATAGTTTTAGTGTTTCTGGTAGCTTTTGTTTTTATAAATGTATTTAAATCTGATCAAGAATCTGATCTATTATATAATCAGGCTATTATATGGTTTGCAAATATCATCATGCTTTCAATAGTCTTTATAGGTTTGAAATTACGAAGGCAAAGTTTATCGCACTTTGGTTTCAGTTTTAAAAAATTCAATTGGAAATTTGGATTAAAAACCTTTCTTCAATCCATTCTAGTATTCATTTTGGCAGTAGCCGGATTTATTATAGGTTCTATAATAATGGCCAACATTACTGGTATTCCTGAATCTTCGGATATGAGTGGTTATGATTATTTAAAGAATAACATTTGGATGCTCTTTTTAACACTTGGAGGTGTTTATATCGTTTCTTCTTTTGGTGAAGAAGTCATTTACAGGGCCTTTTTAATAAACCGTATTTCTGAATTAGGGTTGAGTAGCAAGAAAGGGAAAATAATAACGGTAATTATTAGCGCAGCAATTTTTGGCTTGGCACATTATAATTGGGGAATTATGGGGATAGTTCAAACTGGTTTTATGGGATTGGCTCTAGGGTTTTGTTATATATATCTAAAAAAGAGAATTTGGGTATTGATTATTGCACATGCTTATATGGATACTATATTAATGCTGCAATTGTATTTCAGTTAGGTGACACCATAGTATATTTCTAAAAACATAAATAAATGTATTAGATCCCAAAAAAATAGTATATGAATAGTCTTAATACATACTCAACTATGTAGTTTATTATTTTCAATCATGAAGATGAATTATTTTTGTATAGAAATAAATATACGAAATAACAGAAAAGAGTTTTTCAATTTGCGATACTCGGATATTCCAATGATAGTCATGTAGTTTCTATAAAAATTCTAGTCCATTTTTTTTCTACGGTGTAATTGATATCAAGTATTCTCGGAATACATGAGCACCCATATAATTTTAACTACATTTGCAACGTTAATTATTTAGATAGCTTTCCTTTTTTTAATCTTCAACCAATATTAATTAATCTTTTGCTCTCTTCAATAGTTTTGAGTTGTCGTAGCCATGTACTTGTATTACAAGCTGAGACCTATTTGTGACGTTTTACTAATATTTATTTGTTCCGATTACCTAAACGTCATTATCTTTAAGCACAACTGCCAATTAATGCACTATTTAGTTGCATAAAAGTACTGTGATATCGCTCTTAATGAGTATGATGTATAGTTCTAGTGATAAGCAGAATATTAACCATATAAAGAATTATAGTATCGATAATCCAAATTTTTCAAGAGCAATAAATTCTGATTTTTCTAGAACGCTAAGAAGCAGGGTAAACACCTATTTCAAAACGAATAATAAAACCAGGAATGCCAATGCAAGCATGGTGACTAAGACAGTCATTATGATAACCTTGTTTTTTGTACCCCTAGCTGTACTCGCCTCGGGTATGGTTACGCAAACATGGATGCTTTTTGTTCTATACATCTTGAGCGGTTTCGGAATGTCGGGAATAGGTATGGGTGTTATGCATGATGCCATACATGGGTCATATTCTAAAAACAGGAATATTAACCGAATTTTAGGATATACTTTTAATCTTATAGGAGCAAATGCTACCGTTTGGAGAATACAACACAATGTGTTACATCATACCTATACCAATATCGACCAGGCCGACGACGATCTTAACGCACCATTTTTCCTTCGATTTTCTCCACATGCCAAACATTATTGGGTACATCAATTTCAACATATTTATATCTGGTTTTTCTA
>JABABD010000002.1 GCA_014238425.1 Flavobacteriaceae bacterium
AATCTAATAAATCCTACAATTTACACTTCGCTTTGCGAAGCTTATTGATAACCAATAATTTGAGATTATTTCGATGTCCCCTTCTCAAACTATTGTTACAGAATTTATTATCTTTTCATTCGCTAATCAGAACTACGTTTAACCCTGCAGTTAGCAAACATTAAAAAGGAACTAAATGAAACTATTTTTAACAATTATTTTGATGTGCTCATCTGCTCTATGTGTATCTCAAAGCGCCAATATCTCCGGAGTAATAAACACGTACACAAGCGTTAGCGGGCTTTCGGGCGACACAATAACCGTTGCTTCCTCAGCTGGGTTTTCTGTTGGTGATAAATTGTTAATAATCCAAATGCAAGGGGCAACTATTGATGAAAGTAATACGATAAATTTCGGCGATATTACCAATATAAATGATGCTGGCAATTACGAATTTAACACTGTCAGCAATGTTCTGAATGCTACTACGATAATTGTTGATGGAATCCAGCGAACTTATGATTCTTCTGGAATTGTTCAGGTAGTGCAGGTTCCGGTTTATAATCATGCCGTAATCACGGGACCGTTAACAGCATCACCATGGGATGGATCAACAGGTGGTATACTAGTCTTCGAATGTGTTGGTACACTGACAATGAACGATGAAATAAACATACAAGGTACTGGTTTCCGAGGAGGGGCAGTAACAACCTCTGGTTTTAGTTGTGCTTGGTTTTCGAATCCTTCGGACTACCACTATAATATTGTTACTGGTGAAGGAGCAATGAAAGGAGAAGGAGTAGCTCTTTATATTTCTGGCAAAACGTCAGGAAGAGGTGCTCAGGCCAATGGAGGTGGTGGCGGAAACGATCATAATTCCGGAGGTGGAGGTGGCGGAAATGCCAATGCTGGCGGCCAGGGTGGCGAACGAATCAGACCAAGTACTTTTACATGTCAAGGAATTTCACCTGGTGTAGGTGGTAAAACAAATATCTATTCTAATGTCCTCAACAAAATATTTTTAGGCGGAGGAGGAGGTGCCGGACATGAAAACAATCCAGCTACTGCTACCTCAGGAAGTAATGGAGGTGGAATTGTTATCGTCAAAGCAAACACAATTATAGGTAATGGAAATACAATAAATGCAAAAGGAGTAAACATTTCCGCATATTCTGCCGATGGTAGTGGTGGTGGTGGTGGTGGTGGTACTGTTTTACTTGATGTTTCAACTTACATAGGATCTTTGGTTGTAAATGTTAGCGGAGGTGATGGCGGTAACGTATCTAATATTGGACCATCCAATTGCAATGGCCCAGGAGGTGGAGGAAGTGGAGGTGTTTTGTGGGTAAATCAAAGTTCAATATCTCCAAATATTACTTTAAATAATAATGCAGGTGCTAATGGAACTACAATTGCTACAACTCAAGGAAATTGCACCTTAAATGGAACCAACAATGCAACTCCTGGAAACTCTGGAACTACTGTAACAGACCTTGTACTTGTTGAAAACACTACAACTCTTGGTGTAATTAAAAATAGTTTTGGGCATGACTTCCGACTTTTCCCTAATCCAACGGATGGGGATTTTTCTATTGATTTAGGACAAAACTACAATTCCGTAACAATTACTATAATTGATTTGAATGGAAAAGTAATCCAATCAAAGACTCACAAAGAAAGCCAATTGTTGAACCTAAACCTAGAAGAATCCGTAGGTGTTTATTTACTTCAAATTCAATCAGGTGAGCGGAAAGCTATAATTCGATTATTAAAAGAATAAAACGATTTGCTAACACCGTATATAATTAATTGCTTGTTTTGTGTGTACTCGGAAAATCCTACGGATTTTCCTCTGGTTTGTTTTCTTTTGCTAACTTAGTTCCTCAACACTACAAGCCATACACGAACACGTTCTACGCAATTTGAAGAAACATTGAGTAAAGCATTAAAATATGGCCTTCTGATTTTTGGAGTTGTGATAATCGCAGTTATCGGAATTGTTGGTTACGGACTTTCTTTAATGGAAATTGAAGACCAATATGGCGATTATCAAAACATCTATTACAAATCAAAAGATTCAGATATAATAGTTAATGGAGAAACATCTGAATTTGGAATTATTGGAAAGAATTGGAAAAGATTAAACGTTTGGACTAAAGAAAAAGATTCGACTGATTTATACACTTTTGTGAGTAAAGCAAGTTACTATTCAAACATAAAAATATATCGACCAAAAACGGAGATTGAAAGTATAAAACAAATGGATTTTAGTGATATTCAAAAACTGATTTCAGAAAATAAAATTGAACTAATACTTGAGCATCAAAATGAATAAACTAATTAAACGATTGTGGAAAATAATACTCGGATTTTCTATGCTTGCGATTATCTTGGTCTTCGGAATTCTTTACATTCTCAAAATTAACGGAATTACAGAGTTTACTTCTGACAAACCAAAATATGTGCCTTTAGTTTCCAAAGACGATATAAGAACACCTGAATTTGAAAAAGGGTTAGAATTATTCTTAAACGATTGCAAAAAATGTCACGTTACGAAAGGACAACTTCATAATTATTTAGATGGAATTGCAGATAAAGTTGGAGTTAATTACTTAAAGCTATACATAACAAAACAAGATTCCCTGACTGAAAATAAAGACAATTATGCTTTGGCTATTAAAGATGATTGGGGAAATCAAGCGAATAGTCATAATTTCAAATACTCGGAAACGGAACTGAACTTATTGATGGAATATTTAAAATAAAAACTGCGTAGAACAACGTGTATAATCAATTGCTTGATGGTGTTTAAAGTTTATCACGGAAATTCTGGCGAATTTCCTATAACGTTCTTCCTTTTTGCTAACTTAGTTCCATAAACGTAACTAAATCATACACGAACACGTTGGTAACAATTATGACCAATAATCAATTTTCAAGTACTTATTTGGAAATATTTGAAGATTTTTTTATTGTAAAAAAGTTAATTGTACGCCATAAAAAAAGCATTATTCCCATCGCGACAGGGTCACTTTTTTTATGAATTGAATGCAAGCTGAATTGGCTTTTATTAATGATTGTATCTGCTGCGCGCATTGCGCTCTCAACAGCCGGACCTATGCCTTCTCCTAAGTCTGTTGTTGCCAGACCAGCAGCATCACCAATGATAAACGCATTATCTAGCCTACAATGGTCTACACGATTTCTTATTTGATACACATAACCTTTGGGTTTGAATTCATGATCTTTAACAATATTAAGTGAATCAAGTTTTTTAACAAGCAAATCCCAATGCTCTCTTATATTCACTTTTCTACCTTTAAAAAGTCCCCCAACGCCTATATTCAAATAGCCATCATTTTTTGAAACACACCATGAATAGCCTTGAATATTATTCTCATAAAACCAACAACGGCATGCCTTGTCTGGATGATCATATTTTATCTCTTCTTCCAAACAGCAGACTTCGTAAGTCTTTATTCTCGGGTGTAGTGTTTTGAAAAAAGAAATATAAACAGGGCAATGCGATCCTCCCGCTCCTACAAGATATTTACATTTATATTTATCATCTATAATATAAAACCCATCTTGCTTCTTAATATTATGAACTTTATGATGATATACATCAACACCAGATCGTTTCAAAAGCCAGTCATCAAATTCATAGCGTCTTATAGCATAGGATTTTGATTTTAACTTTTTATCAATACCAAAGAAGTTAACATAATTCTCATTAAGTTGAATGTTCGGATAATCACCTAATTCAAGTTGATCGATGACCTCAGGAGTTATCCATCCAGCGCATAATTTCGTTCTTGGAAATTCTTTGGAGTCAAGAAGTATGCAATCCTTATGGCTCTGTTTTAATTTCCAAGCACAGGTGGAGCCTGCCGGTCCTCCTCCAATAATAATAACTTCTGAGGATTTCATTTATTCATCTTCTAGCTTTATAAAGGTAATTGTTTTTTCCTTTTCTTCAGGGTTACCTTTTTTATTATCCTTATAAATATGACTGTGACTTCAAAACAGTTGCCAATAACGTGTATAATTCATAGCGTTTAATGATTGTTCAGGAATTTCTGCAGAAATTCCAGCACGTCAGTCTCTTTTTGCTAACTTAGTTCCTCAACACTACAAACCATACACGAACACGCTAACTCTAACTTAAAAAGCATTGGGAGTAATAACAAAAAAATCGGAGATTAAAATACTACTCCAAAAATGTCTTATTAAATATCATTCTAAAGGTTTAATAGAATGTGTATCTGAATTAGATATTTTAATTTTATCCCAAAAAGTAAAATTTCCACTTTTAGAATATTGCGCTGAGCAATTTTATAATGAATTACCTCAAGAAAAACAACTACTCTTTTGTGATAAGATTCAATCCCTCAAAACTGAAGGAGGCAATGTTATTTTAGGGATTATTTTACAGAACAGATTACAAGACAATTTTATTGAATCCATAAACAAAGCCACAGAATATATTACAGATGCAGATATTTGGTACGTCTGTGATATTATTGGAGAGCGTGTTTTTGGGTTTTCATTATTACATTCACCCGAGATTACTATTCCTCAAATAAAAAAATTATCAACGCATCAGACAAATTGGGTCGTTCGTTCTTTAGGTGCAGGAATTCATTATGCAATAAAGAAAGGACTTGACAAAAAAAATGTAAAAACGGTTTTTAAAATATTGTTGTCAATGGCAGATACAAAAGACAAAGAAATTAGACAAGGTCTAGGTTGGGCGGCTAAAACTACAGCTAAATTTCACCCTGAAATTATTGAATATTTCCAAAGCGAAATCCAAAATACTGATCATGTTGCAAATTGGTTCAGGACTAAAATTACAATAGGTTTAAATAGAAATAATTATGTCAAGAGAAATTGAGGTAAAATCAGTTTTAAACAAAACCAAAAAAAGAGACAGTTGGTTTTTGGATGATTATACACTCAATCTCTACAGCAGTTGTTCTTTCAATTGCTTGTATTGTTACATAAGAGGAAGCAAATACGGATCTAATCTGGAAGAAAGTTTGTCAATTAAAACAAATGCTATCGAGATACTAGATCGCCAGTTATTCAATCGCGCAAAAAAAGGTCAGTATGGAATTATTGTTCTTTCATCTGCAACAGATCCATATCTTCAAATAGAAAAGAAGTACCAGCTAACTCGAAGTGCGTTAAAAATAATCGCCAAACATAATTTCCCTGTACATATAATAACTAAATCTGATTTAATTGAAAGAGATTTTGATCTATTACATCAAATAAATAAAACGGCAATGCTCCCCAAAGACCTCAATCATCGGTTAGTTAATGGTGTTATAGTTTCCTTTTCTTTTTCTACACTTGATAATAAAGTTGCAGAAATATTCGAAAAGGGTGCTACGAGACCTTCTGATAGGTTAATTGCTTTAAATAAAACAGTAAATGAAGGGTTCTTGACTGGCGTTAGCTTAATGCCCTTATTACCATTTATTTCGGATACAACAGATCATTTAAATATGTTATTCTCGACTTTTAAAAAAAGTAAAGTAGATTATATTTTACCAGCAACGTTATCTTTATTTGGTCATACAAAAGCAGACAGTAAGGTTTTGGTCTTAAATGCCATCAAAAAGCACTATCCCCAACTGGAAAATAAGTATGTAAGCTATTTCAAAAATAGTTCAGAAATGCCTCAATTTTATAAAGAAGCGTTTTCAAAAAAAATGATCGAACTTTGTCAAGAATATAATCTAAAAAATGTCATAGGGAAAAAAACTAATTAGAGTATTTTTTATTCACTAAGATGACTTCAAACTAACAACATTCTGACGTTATTGAAGTTTTAAAAAATGATTAATATCCAATACAAAAGAATTAGAAATTAACGCAAAACAATGACATTAGATATATATCAAATAGATGCATTTACAAATAAGGTCTTTGGTGGAAATCCAGCTTGTGTGATACCACTAAAAAATTGGTTGCCTGATGATTTACTATTAAATATAACCAAAGAAAATGCAGTTGCTGAAACAGCATTTTTTGTAGACAAAGGTGATAAAATCCATTTACGTTGGTTTACCCCAGAAATCGAAATGGATTTATGCGGTCACGCTACCCTAGCAACAGCTCATTGCTTAAAAACAATTCTTAATTATCAAAAAAGTGAAATTATATTTAAAACTTTGAGTGGCGATATAACTGTTTTGATGAGAGATGATTTCTATTTTTTAGATTTTCCATCAAGAATGCCTTTGATTGCAAAATTACCAGACATAATAAAAAAATCTCTAAATATTCAACCGAGTGAAGTTTATAAATCACGGGATTATGTTTTGGTTTACGACTCAGAAGACGACGTAAAGAACATTAAAATAAATAGATTGATGTTCGATCAAATAAATTTAGATCCAGGAGGTGTCATTATAACATCTAAAGGTCATACCTGTGATTTTGTATCAAGATTTTTTACACCTCAAGCTTCAATTTTAGAGGATCCCGTAACGGGTTCCGCACATTGTTCTTTAATCCCATTCTGGGCTCGCAGGCTTAAAAAGAATAAACTGTCTGCAAAACAGATTTCTGAAAGAGGTGGAACGTTATACTGTCAAGACAAAGGAAATCGTGTAGTTATAAGTGGACAAGCAAAAACATATTCTACAGGTACTTTATCTCTTAATGAAAATTCTGATCTTAGTTAATTTAAATGAAGCAATCAATAAGAACACTTATCCAACCAATTTTTATTGGATTTTTATTCTTTGAGCGTTTGTATTTTTTGCTGCGTTTATGCTGTTTCGAATAGTCTACGCGGTGAATTTATATGCCATACGATTTAGCATCATGGAATCCATCTCGGGAGCTATGTTTATAAACTTGTACATCGAAGTGTATAACCAGATTCAATCGGGAAAAAAAGTGGACACCCTAAGACGGATGAAGCACCTTGAAGCTACATGCGAAGGAATAACCGCCGTCGTAATTCAAATTTGTTTCATTCTTGAAATGAATGGTAATTCAAACATGGATGTAGACTCAATGGAAAACGGACTTCTTATTGCCTCTGTTTGCTTCTC
>JABABD010000040.1 GCA_014238425.1 Flavobacteriaceae bacterium
GCAATATCTACAGTCACTGTACCATCCAATGTCGTTGGTGTGATGTCTGCGGTATAATTAGCGCCTGTTCCTGCAAAGTTGCCTGCTGTACCATTCACCACGACTAAATCTGTAATATCAAAGCCAGTCACATCCTCACTGAAGGTAATTGTTACGGGTATTGGTGAGACATTCGTTAATGGAGAAGCTGTTGATGCAATCACAACCGTTGGGTCTGTTTCATCAAAGGTCACTGAACTTGCATCTGTCGTTGCTACAACTTGAGTTGCCGCGTTTCCAAAAGTGTCTGTGAAATCTATCGTGAAACCTACCAATCCTGCTGTATCTCCTGTTTGCATAGTATACGTCGCTGTCCAAGCTAATGGACCGCCACCTATGACAGCTGCATTACCATCAATCGTGACAACTGGATTAGCTATCAATGTTTTACTCGTTGTAAAACTTAGTGTCACCACATCGCCTACCATAGCTAATGCTGTATTTGCATTATTTGAAGCAATACTAACTGGAGAAGCAGTTGGTAACGTTCCGTTATAATCTATGCTAAACTGTGTTGCCGCTGAATTTCCATTCATTGCAGTATCTACCCCTGCATCCGCTGCAATATCCACTGTTACTATACCATCTGTTGTTGGTGTGATGTCTGCTGTATAAACAGCACCCGTTCCTGCAAAATTCCCAGCGGATCCATTACCTACTGCCAAATCTGTTACATCAAAACCGGTAACATCCTCGCTAAAAGTAATTGTCACTGGAATAGGTGTTGCATTCGTTGGAGATATTTCTGTAGAAGTAATCACTACGGTTGGTGCTGCATTATATGCTATACTAAACTGGGTAGCAGCTGTATTTTGATTTTTATGAAATGTATCAATAGCAACATTCGCAGCTACGTCTACTGTTACTGCTCCATCTCCTGCTGGTGTAATATCTACTGTATATATAGACCCTATTCCTCCAAAATTGCTAGTTGTACCATTTCCTACAGTCAAATCGCCTACATCAAAGCCAGTCACATCCTCACTAAAAGTGATCGTTACTGGTATAGGGGATATACTTGTTGATGGAGAAGCCGTTGAGGTAATCGTAACCGTTGGCGCTGTGATATCTGTATCACAAACATCTGGTCCAGTAACCCATAAAAGTTCTGTTGGAGGATTCGTGTTGACTATAGTTCCATCATTCCCATTTGTAGTTGAATCTGAAACCGTAACTCCTGATCCATCTTCAAAATGGTAAAGTGCAACTAATCCGCTTTCTGTTCCAGTCAAACATTGATTAAAATTCGCTGCTATTTCAGCAGGAGTCCTAACGTCATCCCAAATACGGACATCATCTAAATCACCTTCAAAAAAGAGGCTAGGAGTTCCAGTTCCACTAAGATCATAAGCACCAATAGTAAATACAGTAGCCACAAATCCTGGGGTTTCGAATCCTGTGCTTTTTAAAACACCATTTCTATATAATGCCATTTCGCCAGTTGTTCCATCATATGAAATCGCCCAATGTTCCCAGACATCCTTTATCATAGGGTCAAAATCAATAACAGTACTAAAACTAGTGGCATGACCACCTCTCATTCGTGCCCCTGGAGCGTAAAAGGCGTGCTTATTGGTACTAGACCCTGAAAGTATATTATTAGCACTTGCAATATCTGCCCAATTAACCCATGCTTCTTTAGTATAACTAGTTAAGGAAATACCTGTTCCAAGATCAACGTAACCGTCATCAAAGGCAATTTGAGTTTGAGCATTTAAGCTAAAAGTAAAAGATGCAGCTAGCAGAGCCACAACAAATAGAGCTTTTTTCATTATTAGTTCAATTAAGATTTGAGGGTCGAATATATACCTTAATTTCCTTTGAATTGTTAGGCAAACCCAAGTTAATACTAACAAATAGATGAAATGTAACTAATTTAAGATGAAGTGATTCAAAAAAAGAAAAGACTTTATTTTCAATAACTAAGTACAAAAAAATATCATAAATCTGTAATGAAGTTTAATAATTCAGATTCAATTTTTGGATAGAAATAAAATATGAAACAAAAAAGCCACTAAAGATAGTGGCTTTTTTGTTTTGTTATTTTAAAGTATTGCAAACCTTCTTAGCAGTAATAACCTCTTTTATAGACTCTAACATAGTCATATTTCCAAGTCTCACAATCAAGGACTAGCACATAGTAATAACCTCTTGAAAGGCCTCTTAAGCTAGCATATACCTTATCTGTTGGACCACTAACATACTTGCCTCTTACATAATATCCGTAACTATTATAAACTCTTACTTGCAAGCTATTATAGTTAGCATTAAGGTTTAAATAAACTCTATTCCAGGTTGGATTAGGATAGAAACTTGTAATTTCAATACATTCTGGCTCAGAAGTATCTTCTCCACAGTTGATACCTTCAACCCAGTCATTATCGATATCAAAATCAATCAAAGTACCATCATGTCCATTTCCAGTTAAATCAGATGCAACACTGCTTCCAGCACCATCCTCAAAATCATAAAAAGCCACAAGTCCCTCTTCAGTTCCATCTAGACATGCTTGATAGTTATCATTGATTTCGTCTGGAGTTCTAACATGATCCCATATTCTAACATCGTCTAGTTGACCTCCGAGAAGATTTAAATCTCCTGGGCTACCTGGTTCTTTACGGAATGCTCCTAACAATACATGACTAACAACAAATCCTGTCTTATCTATACCTCTCGCAACTTCAACACCGTTTTTATACAACACCATTTCTGCGGTATTTCCATCATAAGTAACAGCAGCATGTACCCATTCATTAACTGGTAATGTTTCCGGATCGATCACTGTACCAAATGGCTCACCATGTCCTGCTCTTAGTTGGCCACTACGCGCCCAAAAAGCATGATCATTTTCATCTAACGTACCCGATACGAGATTGTTTTGGTTACTTACTCCATCCCAATTAACCCAAACTTCTTTGGTATAACTAGTAAGGTTAAAGCTTGTTCCTGCATTGACGTAGTTATTTTCGCCATCGAAGTTTAATGCAGTTTGTGCGTTTGAAGTATTACCCCAGCACAACAGAGCCGGAATAACCAATAGTAAAAGTCTTTTCATGTTTAAATTAAATTAGATTAATAGCACTTCAAAGATTGAAAATCAGTTCACTTCGACAAAATAAAATAGATAAAATGCTAATAAAACTGTTAACATGTGGGAATATTCATATGTTATCGTTTAGGTGTAGTTTTCGGTTATTATCAATAAAAAACAGGAAAAGCAAGCTCTAAGACGAGCTCGCTTTCCTATGATTAGTGACCGCGGAGGGATTCAAACCCCCAACCCTCAGAGCCGAAATCTGATGCGCTATTCAGTTGCGCCACGCGGCCGTTAAATATTTATGCCAATTTTTGCCGAACAATTGTAGATATGGTTTTTCCATCAGCTTGGCCTGCCAATTGCTGACTAACAATACCCATCACTTTACCCATATCTTTCATTCCTTCTGCTCCAATAGATTCAATTGTCATCATAACTACTTTCTCTATTTCTTCTTCACTCAAAGCTTCTGGCAGGAACTGACTAATCACTTCAGCCTCATCAATTTCGGGTAAGGCCAAATCTTTTCTATTCTGTTCCAAATATATCGCAGCACTATCCTTACGCTGTTTCACCAACTTCTGGAGTATTTTTAATTCTTGTTCCTCTGTTAATTCTTCTCCAGCTCCAGTCTCAGTCTGTACTAATAAAATAGCCGATTTAACTGCTCTTAATGCTGTTAATGCTGTTTTGTTTTTTGCTTTCATGGCAGTTTTTATAGCTGTCATGACATTTTGTTGTAAACTCATGTTTATAGATATATAAGGTGCAAAGATAAAAATAAACCCAAGAAGCTTGAGGGAATCTTCTCGGGTTTATAAGGATTTGGATTAATTATATATTAGTCTGGTCTATCATGTAAGAAAGAGTTGTTATTTCTCATCTGTAAATCATCATTTTCGTCTACTCCTAAAGTTGTTCTAGAAGAATTGGTTTCAGAAGAGTGCTGCGCATCTTCTAAATCCACGCCTTGACGTTTGTACGCTGGAATTTTTTCTATATCTTCAATCTTTGAGTTATTGAATTTATAGTTGAAATCCTTCATCTTCCGTCGACGCTCATCTGCTCTTTCTTTTAGTAATGCCGAAATCGGGCTATTCATTGGATCCACTTCTTCTGATGGGACTTCAGATTGCTCGGTCTCAGCCACAATCTTTTTCTCAAAAACAATCTCTTCCTCATTGCCACCATCTGGCTCAGCAGAATTTATGGAAGATTCTAATTCAATATAATCTTCAAGTACATAACGCTTTTCTCCATCCTCATTTGCCTCAGTAACAGGAATCAATTCAATATGATCATGTACTTTCATGTCTTTCACTTCATCGTCCAATTCAAAAGTTACTTTTTCTTCGATTATAATCTGCGTTTCTACTTGTTTTTCTTCAGCTGTCGCGCTTAATGGCAAATCAAATGTTAATGTGATTTGCTCTTCCTCTTCTTCATAATTTGCAATTTCTTCAACTACATCCTCTTCAACGGAAGTGATTAGAAACTCTTCTTCAATAGCACTTGCATCTGCCATAACCTCATCATAAGTCACAGAAATATTTCTTAGAACTTCAGTAGTCGGAACTATATCCATAGATTCTTCTACATCAATCTCTGGCATCAATGTTTGTCTATTAATTAAATTCTTCTCAAAATCACTTAACTCTTCTATATTTTCATCTAAATCAAGTGTGTGACGAACAATTGTTTCTTTTTCTAAAATAATATCTGGTCGTATAATTGCTGGCTCTACTTCCTTTTGCGTTAAATCCTGCTCCATAGGTTGGTCATCTTCTAAAGAATGAATGACTTTTTTAACTTCCGTATTAGTGATTTCATCTTGTTGTTCGACATTAAACCCAGTAGCTATAATCGTCACAGAAATAGCTTCACCAAGGTCTTGATCTTCACCAACTCCCATAATGATATTAGCGCCATGACCAGCTTCATTCTGAATATGATCATTAATCTCACCTATTTCATCAATAGTGATTTCTTGTGTTCCTGAAACAATAAGTAATAAGACATTCTTCGCTCCAGTAATCTTATTATCATTTAACAATGGAGAATCTAATGCTTTTATAATTGCTTCATGCGCTCTTTCTTGTCCTGATGACGTTGATGAGCCCATGATTGCAGTTCCACTATCGCTAAGCACCGTTTTAGCATCTCTTAAATCAATGTTTTGTGTGTAATGATGCGTAATAACTTCTGCTATACCTCGAGCAGCTGTAGACAATACCTCATCGGCTTTTGCAAACCCTGCTTTAAAGCCAAGATTTCCATACACCTCACGAAGTTTATTATTATTAATTACAATTAAAGAGTCCACTTGATTACGTAGGTTTTCAATACCTATTTGAGCTTGTTCGCAACGCATTTTTCCTTCAAACTGAAAAGGCATAGTTACTATCCCAACCGTAAGGATATTTAACTCTTTTGCCATTTTAGCAATAATTGGAGCGGCTCCAGTACCAGTACCTCCACCCATTCCAGCAGTAATGAAGATCATTTTAGTATTAGTATCTAACATACGTTGAATGTCTTCAAAACTCTCAACTGCAGATTTTTCTCCTACCTCTGGATTTGCTCCTGCGCCAAGCCCTTCTGTTAAATTAAGGCCCAACTGTATTTTGTTTGGTACGCCACTATTTTGGAGTGCTTGGGCATCGGTATTGCAGATGACAAAATCCACCCCTTTAATACCTTGTTGAAACATGTAGTTGATGGCATTGCTACCACCACCTCCAACACCAATAACTTTGATTACGTTCGATTGATTTTTGGGTAAATCGAAAGCTATGCCTCCGAAGTCTTTTTTACTGCTCATAAATTCTTGTTTATCGGTTGTATGTGTCTTATATTAATATTATTCTGCATTATCAAGAAAATCCTTGACACGCTCTGTTAACTTATCTAAAAACGAACGACGCTCTCTTGAAGGCTCATTATCATTCTCAGTACCTACATTTTCTTTATTCGAAGCATCTCCATTGGATTCCATAACATTTACCACTTGCTCAGAGCGTTTACGGTCCTGTCGTTTAACGCCATCCATTACCAATCCTACTGCAGTAGCAAATAACGGACTTGTAACATCTTCTTCATTTCCTCCAGCTAAGTGTTCGTTTGGATAACCTACACGGGTGTCCATACCTGTTATATATTCTACAAGTTGTTTTAAATGCTTTAGCTGACTTCCTCCTCCAGTTAACACAATACCAGCGATAAGCTTTTTCTTCTGCTCTTCATGTCCGTAATTCTTGATTTCTACATACACTTGCTCAACAATTTCCACAACTCTAGCGTGAATTATTTTAGATAAATTTTTAAGTGTAATTTCTTTTGGCTCTCTTCCTCTTAATCCAGGAATGGATACAATTTCATTATCCTTGTTTTCTCCTGGCCAGGCAGAACCAAACTTTATTTTAAGAAGTTCAGCTTGCTTTTCAATAATAGAACATCCCTCTTTTATATCCTCTGTAATCACATTACCTCCAAATGGTATAACTGCTGTATGGCGGATAATCCCATCTCTAAAAATGGCTAAATCTGTTGTTCCTCCACCTATATCAATAAGTGCTACACCGGCTTCCTTTTCTTCTTGACTCAACACTGCATTTGCAGACGCTAATGGTTCCAGTGTAATCCCTTCTAACTGTAATCCTGCACTCTTAACACAGCGACCAATATTCCTTATAGATGACACTTGACCAACTACTACATGAAAATTGGCTTCTAATCGGCCTCCATACATTCCTACTGGTTCTTTAATTTCAGCTTGCCCATCTACTTTGTATTCTTGAGGCAATACATGAATAATCTCTTCTCCCGGAAGCATTACTAATTTGTGAACTTGATTAATTAAACGCTCTATATCATCTTCATCAATAACCAATTCTGAATTTGCTCGGGTGATATAATCACTGTGCTGAAGACTACGTATGTGTTGCCCTGCAATACCAACCGTCACCTCTTCAATTTTTAGGCCTGCTTCAGCTTCAGCTTCCTGAACAGCCTGTTGAATAGATTGAATAGTTTGCGTAATATTATTTACTACACCTCGATGTACGCCCAGGCTCCTAGACTTACCTATACCCAAAATTTCTAGCTTGCCGTACTCATTCTTGCGACCAATCATGGCCACAATCTTGGTGGTACCTATATCTAATCCAACTGATATATTTTGTTCCATAGTTTATTTTTTGGTGCACACGACTTGATTTCCAAATCGCAGGTTTACATTACTGTAACTATTTAATGTTTTGTCTTTTAATGCCTTTTGATAAAAGGCTTTAAGATTATTTATTTTTTTCTCAAGTTCCTTTGTATTACCTAGCAATACATTAAAACTGTATTTACGCAGCTTTAAGGATATCTCTTTATTTTTGGTTTGATAAATTTCAACTACATGTTTCTTTAAAAATTCATCTTCCTGCACTTTCTTCGCCATTATAAAAACCTGTTTTAAATCATTCTTCAAAACTGTTCCTGTAATCAATGGTACTCTCGCCGTATAATTTGATGACAAAGGCATGTACAAACCTTCATCATCAATATAATATGATGCATTTGTGCTAACTCTTGCTATAGGTTTTTTTTGAATGATTTCAGCCGTAAGCACTCCATTTACAGCAACATACACCTCTGCATGTTTAATCATTGGATTGGAATTTAGGGCAGTTTCCAATTCATTCAAATCTAAAATTTCTTTACGCACACTCGTAACGTTCTGCTTATTTTGTATTAACAATTTACTAACAGTCTCATGAGTTACGTAGAGCGTATTTTCTCCTTGGAATTTTATGTTTGTCTTGGCGATTGTTCGTTTCAAATTTTTTGTTGAAGAAAACGCATAAAGAAACACTACCAATGCTAGTAGTAAACCAATTTTTATATAATTCCAATTAACTCGCAATACTTAAACTTTGTTTAATATGTTTTACTTCTTCTCCAATATCTCCAGCGCCTAATGTCAAAATTATTGTCGCTTCCGATTTTTGTATTTCCGAAATAATTTCGGACTTACTAATTAATTTCTTATTTGGATTATTAATCTTATCTAATAACCACTCTGATGTAATACCCGGTATAGGCAATTCTCTTGCTGGATAAATGTCTAGCAACAAGACTTCATCAAACTGTTGAAGGCTTTCAGCAAATTCATTTGCAAAGTCTTTTGTGCGACTAAATAAATGCGGTTGAAAAATCGCTAACACTTGCTTTCCTGGATACATTTCTCTTACAGCATTATACACGGCTTTTATTTCACTAGGATGATGTGCATAATCATCTACATACACTAATTCATTAGTTTTAATCTGATAGGTAAATCGTCGTTTCACACCTTTATAAGATGCTAAAGCCTCAGCGAGCTGTTCAGGAGGGCGTCCATACTCCACAGCCATCGCTAAGGCTATTATTGCATTCGACAAATTATGTCTGCCAGGTAGGTTAAATTGTATATTATTAATGGTTTCTAATGGTGTTTTCACATCAAAAACATAGTGTCCGTTCTCTATTCTGATATTTTGCGCCGAATAATCAGCGTCCTCTTCAATTCCATAAGTGATTCCTTTTAGCGGTAATCCGTTTCGAACGAACAACTTTCCGTTTGGCTTTATTTTTTTAGTAAAGGCTTTGAAAGATTCTATCAAAGCATCTGCTGTACCGTAAATATCTAAATGATCAGCATCCATAGATGTAATACATGCCAAGTTTGGTGACAAAGTCAAGAATGATCTATCAAATTCGTCAGCTTCAACAACAGTAACATCGTTTCCGTTAAGAATTAAATTAGAATTATAGTTTTCGCTAATGCCACCAAGAAAAGCAGTTAATGCCACATCGGTTTCATTTAATATATGGCCAAGAATACTGGTCGTAGTAGTCTTACCATGAGTTCCAGCAACTGCAAAACAAAACGTGTTTTCGGTAATCATACCTAAAACTTCAGAACGCTTCCTGATAGTAAAGTGATTATTCCTAAAATATGTAAGCTCTTTATGACTTTTTGGAATGGCTGGCGTGTAAACCACCAACGTTGTATCTGGATTTAAGAATCTATCATCAATATTGGTTACAAGGTCTTCAAAATGAATCTTCACACCTTGATTCTTCAAATTATCGGTAATACTAGTTTTAGTTTTATCATAACCAGCTACATATTTGTTAGTTGCGTTAAAATATAAGGCAAGGGCACTCATACCAATACCTCCAATACCAACAAAGTAAATATTATGTATGCTGCTGAAATTCATATATTTAATAATTTTTCAACTTCGTCCGCAATCTCTTTAGTGGCATTTACCAATGCTAATTTCTTTATATTCTCTCCTAAAGACTCTTGCTTTTCATTTGATGCCATTAATTGCGAAAACATATTCTTGAAATCAACATCCAGTTCATCTTCTTTTATTAGTATGGCCGCATCATTCTTTACAATAGCCATTGCATTCTTAGTTTGATGATCCTCTGCTACATTTGGAGATGGAATAAATATTACTGGCTTGCCAACAATACACAATTCTGAAACTGACCCAGCTCCAGCTCTCGAAATAATAATATCTGCAGCGGCATAAGCTAAATCCATATCATTTATAAATGCATGGACTTGTACATGTTTTTCATGTCCGCAAATCTTGTAAGCGTCATAATAAAGTTTCCCACATTGCCAGATGACTTCAACCTTTTGGGTGTTTAGAAAATCTAGCTCTTGTTTCATTAATTGATTAATCCGTCTAGCACCTAAGCTTCCTCCAATTACTAACAATGTCTTTTTTTTGGGGTCTTGTTTAAAAAAGATCTTACCCTCTTCTCTTTTAGAGTTTATTTTCAACAAATCTTGCCTCACCGGATTACCAGTTTTAATCAACTTCTCTTTAGGGAAGAATCGCTCTAAATCATCATAAGCCACGCAGATTTTCTTAGCCTTTTTTGCTAATAGCTTATTAGTAATTCCTGGATATGAATTCTGCTCTTGAATAAGGCTAGGAATTCCATTTGAAGATGCCATTTTCAATAGTGGTCCACTAGCAAATCCTCCTGTACCTATCGCAACATCTGGCTGAAACTCTTTCACTATCTTCCTAGCTTTTAACAAACTACTAATTAACTTAAACGGAAACATCAAATTCTTTAATGTTAACTTACGTTGAACACCAGAAATCCAAAGGCCTTCAATATTATAACCGGCTTGTGGCACCTTCTCCATTTCCATTCTATCTTTTGCTCCCACAAACAAGAACTCAGCATTATTATGTCTCGCCTTTAATTCGTTTGCAATGGCTATCGCTGGGTAAATATGACCTCCTGTTCCTCCGCCTGATAGTATGATTTTAAAATGCTTCATTTATATGGTTTCAGAAAGAATTTCCAACGGATTCTCCTGATTATTTTCTTGTTCTTTTATTTCTTGACGCTTAGCACTAACACTTAAAATAATTCCTATTGCTAAGCACGTCATCCAAATAGACGTTCCTCCACTACTTATTAATGGTAAGGTTTGTCCCGTAACTGGAAACAGCTCTACCGCTACCGCCATATTAATAAGTGCCTGAAATACTATTGGTAACCCAACACCTATTGCTAATAGTTTTCCGAAAAAAGAATCTGATTTCTGAGCTACAATGACTATTCTAAATAATAACCACAGATACAATAGCATCAAAAACAAACCTCCAGCCAATCCATACTCCTCAATAATAATCGCAAATATGAAATCTGAAGATGACTGAGGTAAAAAATTCTTTTGTCTACTTTTTCCAGGCCCAACACCTTGCAGTCCTCCTGAAGCAATAGCTATTTTTGCTTTTTCAATTTGATAATCAGCTTCAGCATCTTCCCCATCAAAGAAGCTTTTAAACCTACTCTCCCAAGTATCTATTCTATTGTCTACTATTTCCGGAAATGCTTTTGCAACAAGTACAAAAAGCGTTAACCCTATAAGACCTAAACCTAATATTGCCATTAAATAACGAACTGGATAACCGCCAAGGAAAGTTAATACAACTACCATCACAAAAATGATAGCTGTAGTTGAAAAATTAGCAGGAAGAATTAATGCCAAAATAATGAATACTGGTGCCCATAATGGTAATAATGTCTCTTTAAAAGATACTTTCTTATCCTTGATCCTTGATAAATAACGCGCTACATATACCATCAAAACTACAGATGCCAACGTAGAGGTCTGAAATGACATTCCAACTAAAGGTATTTGTATCCAACGACTGGCATTGGCACCCTCAATTGTTGTTCCTTGAAGTACTGTAACTACCAATAACACTAATACAATTGGTATCATGATTATGGACAAACCTCTAAAATACCTGTATGGAATCTTATGTACTCCATACATTATAGCAAATCCTAAAAACAGGTGCATAAAATGCTTAATGAAATAACTAAAGGTATTGCCATTACCGCCAGTATATGCCAAATTACTTGCAGCGCTGTAGACAGGCAAGAATGAGAAAATTGCCAACAACGCTGCAATTGCCCAAATTAACCTATCTCCCTTTATGTTATTAAATACTGTTTTCACTATAGTTTTCTAACCGCTTCTTTAAATTGGCGCCCTCTATCTTCATAATTATTAAATAAATCAAAACTAGCACACGCTGGAGAAAGCAATACATTATCTCCTGCTTCAGCTACCTTATATGCAATTTTAATGGCTTCACTCATAAATTGAGTCTCAACAATAATATCTACCATATTTCCAAAGGTGTTCATTAGTTTTTCATTATCAACCCCTAAACAAATAATCGCTTTCACCTTTTCATTGACGAAAGAAAACAACTCTTGATAATCATTGCCTTTGTCTTCTCCTCCAACAATCCAAACTGTTGGTGACTCCATACTCTCTAATGCATAATATGTTGCATTCACATTAGTTGCCTTAGAATCATTGATATATTGCACCTTATTAATTTTAAGAACATGCTCCAAGCGGTGTTCTACACCTTGAAAATTCTCTAAGCATTCACGAATTGCTGATTTCCTGATTCCCAAAAGACTGGCAATAGTAGAAGCCGCCATGGCATTCTTGATATTATGATTTCCTTTGAGTACTAAGTTTGCTGTTGGCATAATTATTTGATTATTATTTAGTGTTATATAAATATTGTTATTCTTGTAATACGCTCCATTGTCTATGACTCTTGTCAACGAAAATGGTAACAATGTTGATTGAACTGGATTAACTTTGAGCCAATTTGAAATAACTTCATCATCTGCATCATAAATGAGATAATCTTCTTTTGTCTGATTCTTTACAATTCTGAACTTTGAATTGATATAGTTTTCAAATTTGTAATCATATCTATCTAAATGATCTGGTGTTATGTTTGTAATAACCGCAATATGCGGTTTAAAGTCCTCAATCCCGTCTAATTGAAAACTACTGATCTCTAAAACATAGTTGCTATGGTTTTCTTCAAAGATTTGCTTTGCAAAACTATCTCCAATATTACCTGCAAGTCCAATGTCTAAATCATTCTTTAGTACATGATGTGCCAATGTTGCCGTAGTCGTTTTTCCATTGCTCCCAGTTATTCCGATGAGTGTCGCTTCTGTAAACTTTGAAGCAAATTCTATTTCGGAAACAACAGACACATCTTTTTCAATCAATTGCATCACTAAAGGCGCTTTGTCAGGAATTCCTGGGCTTTTCATTACTACATTAGCGTTCAAAATTTTATCTTCTGAATGCAGGTGTTCTTCCCATTCAATCTCATTATGTATAAGAACGTCTTTGTACTTTTTCTTTATGTTTCCATTATCAGAAACAAATACTTCAAATCCTTTTTCCTTTCCTAGCAATGCTGTGCCAATACCACTTTCTCCTCCTCCTAAGATGACTAGCAGCTTCATTTATCTCAACTTTAACGTCACGATTGTTAACAACGCAAGCAAAATTCCAATAATCCAAAATCGTGTGACTATTTTACTCTCATGATATCCGCCTTTTTGAAAATGATGATGTAATGGAGACATCTTAAAAATGCGCCGTCCTTCACCATGCTTCTTTCTTGTATACTTGAACCAACTTACTTGCAACATCACCGATAATGTCTCTGCGAAGAATATTCCGCATAGAAGTGGAATCAACAGTTCTTTTCTAATAGCAATAGCTATAACAGCAATGACACCTCCAATCGTCAAACTCCCCGTATCTCCCATGAATACTTGCGCTGGATAGGTATTATACCAAAGAAACCCAATCAATGCTCCAACAAATGCAGCGATATACACCACTAATTCTCCAAGTCTTGGAATGAACATAATATCGAGGTAATCAGAAAACACAATATTACCGGACACCCATGCAAAAATGGCAAGAGTGAACACAATGATTGCTGAAGTTCCAGCTGCCAAACCATCTATACCATCAGTCAGGTTAGCACCATTTGATACTGCTGTTACGATAAAAATGACAATAGGAATAAATATTAACCATGCATATTTTGTTGATTCAGGGCTAATCCAAGACACTAAATCCGAATAGTTGAATTCATTATCCTTTACAAACGGAATAGTTGTTTCAGTAGATTTTCCTGCCTCCATAAACAATTTTGATTGCTCAATATTCGGGTTTTCAGCTAAAAGTTCTTGCTGTTGTGCGAGAGGCAATTTTTCCTTAATTGTTATTCCAGGATGAAAGTACATTATCGCACCAACAAAAACTCCCAATACAACCTGTCCCAACACTTTGAATTTTCCGCTTAAACCAGCTTTGTCTTTTTTAAACACCTTGATGTAATCATCAGCAAACCCAACTAACCCCATCCACAACATTGTAACTATAAGCATCACCACATAAATGTTATCTAATTTTGCTAAAAGCAACACCGGAATAAGTGTCGAAAGGATAATGATAATACCACCCATTGTTGGTGTTCCTGCCTTTTCAACTTGACCTTCTAAACCAAGATCTCTTACAGATTCTCCAACTTGTTGACGCTGCAAATAATTGATGATTTTCTTACCGAATATTGTAGAGAATAACAACGATAATATAATCGCCAAAGCCGCTCTGAACGTAATGAACTGAAATACACTCGCCCCAGGAAACTGATACTGCTTTTCTAAATATTCAAATAAGTAATACAACATATTATTATCCTTGTAACTGTTTTAAATAATCTTCTACTATCCTAAAATCATCAAAATCTGTCCGTTTGCCATTTACTTCTTGATAGGTTTCATGACCTTTTCCCGCTATTAGGATAATATCTCCTGGTTGAGCGAGTTGGCACGCCGTTTTTATGGCTTGACCTCTATCTATTATTGATAATGTTTTTTTATAATTTATAGGTTCAACTCCTTTTTCCATATCGGTAATGATATCCCCTGGAACTTCTGTTCTTGGGTTATCACTAGTAAAAATTGCTTTTGTGCTAAGCGCCGATGCTATATGCGCCATTTTTGGGCGTTTTGTCTTATCTCTATCACCTCCACAACCAACAACTGTAATAAGTTGTTCATTTTTTGTTCGAATGCTGTTAATGGTTTCTAGTACATTCTTCAAGGCATCTGGTGTATGTGCGTAATCAACAATAGCTGTAATCTTGTCCTCTGAAATCATGTATTGAAAACGTCCACTAACACTTTTCAATTCGCTTATAAGTTGAAGAATTTCAACTTTCTCAAGTCCAAGCAAATCTGCCGCTGCATAAATTGCCAAGATGTTGTAGGCATTGAAATTTCCTATTAATCTTGTCCAAACCTCGCTATCATTAATTTTTAATAAAAGCCCACTGAATTGATTTTCTAAGATTTGTGCTTTATAATCTGCATAAGTTTTTAAAGCGTATCCATACTTTTTAGCCTTGGTGTTTTGAAGCATTATAGCTCCATTCTTATCATCACTATTAGTAAGAGCAAACGCATTAGCTGGCAACTGATCGAAGAATTTTTTCTTTACATCTCTATATTCAGCAAATGTTGTATGATAATCTAAATGATCATGTGACAAATTGGTGAAAATCCCACCTGCAAAATTTAATCCCTCAGTACGTTTTTGATGAATACCATGAGAGCTCACTTCCATGAAGCAATACTCAATGCCTTCATCATTCATTTCTCTTAAATAACGATTTATAGTCAATGGATCTGGAGTTGTATGAGTTGCGTCATATACCATATCATTCACTAAGATCTTCACAGTAGAAAGCAATCCCACTTTATAACCAGCTTTCTTAAAGAGCGCATACAATAAAGAAGCTACAGTAGTTTTACCATTCGTGCCTGTAACTCCAATAAGCTTTAAATTTTCAGAAGGAACACCATAAAAATTAGAAGACATGATTGCCAAAGCCTTACTAGTATCGTCAGTCTGTATATATGTTATTCTATCTTTCCTTTTTTGAGGTATTCTTTCACAAACAACTGCAAGAGCTCCTTGTTTTACAGCCATTTCTATAAAATCATGACCATCGACACTTGAGCCTTTTACAGCAACAAAAACATCGTTCATAGCTGTTTTCTTGGAATTGAATTCAACATTACGAACGTAAATTCCTGTACTACCAATTACCTTATTAATAGTGACTTTGTATAATATGTCTTTTAATGAAATCAAGATGCTTCGATTGTTATAATTTGTCCTTTTTTCAATTTTGTTCCTTTATTTACAGACTGTTTTTTTATAGTACCAGACCCTATCATTTTTACTTTCACCTTTACAGACATGTTTTCCAATAATGCTAAAGCATCCATAGCAGGAAGGCCAACAACTCTGGGCATAATTGTTTTGTATGTTTGTGCAGTGGTATAAAATTCTTCATATTGCTTTTCCGCAAAGGCATTCTTCACTTTAAGAGATGCTATCTCATCAACAATTGGTGTATCCGTATAGATTTTTTGCGCGATGGTTTTAAATACAGGTCCAGACACATCTGCTCCGTAATAACCAACACTTTTATCAGGTTCATGAATGACAACTATACAAGAATACTTAGGATTATCTGCAGGGAAATATCCTGCGAACGAAGAGATATAATTTAGTTTATCCTTATTTGCATAATCCTTTTGACAAGTACCTGTTTTACCCGCCATTGAGAAATTTTCAGAATACAACCTATTACCTGTCCCATGCTTTTTCTCAACAACATTTTTAAGAAGTTTTTGAACTTTAGCAACTGTCGCCTTAGAGCAAACTTGCTTATTAATTACCTCTCTTTTAAATGGCACCACAACCTCATCAAATTCCCTAACTTCCTTCAAGAATTGCGGTTTAACCATTACACCATCATTGGCAATGGCGTTGTAAAATGTTAGTGTCTGCAATGGTGTAAATGAGACCCCATATCCAAAAGCCATCCATGGTAGGGCTATTCCGCTCCATCGTTTGTTCTTGATTCGTGGATCTGGAATAATTGATTTCCCTTCTCCTATAATTGGAAGGCCCAAGCTATCTTTAAGGTTCATTGCATATAAACGATCCACAAATCTTGATGGTTTATCCTTATAAGCGTTATATATAGCTTTTACAATTCCTGTATTAGATGATACTTCAAAGGCTTCAGAAACACTAATTTTACCATAACCTCTCTTGTTAGAATCTTCCACGACCTCTCCATAAAAGCTAATCCTTCCTTTTTCTGTATCAACAACGTCACTCGTATCAATAACTTTATCTTCTAAACCAGCTGTTACTGCCATTAATTTAAAAGTAGATCCCGGTTCATGAGATTCTCCAACAGCATAATTCAAACGTTCGTAATAATAACCCTGACTATTTCTTCCTAAGTTGGAAATCGCTTTTACTTCTCCCGTTTTTACATCCATAACTACAACACATCCATGATCAGCTTTGTATTTCTCTAACTGTTGCAATAATGAATGATGAGCAATGTCTTGAATGTTGACATCTATGGTGGTCACCACATCATACCCATCTTTGGGCTCCACTTGATTAAAATCTGCTACAGGTTTCCATTGGCCTTTTCCTATTTTTTGTTTTAATCGATGCCCATCAACACCCCTTAAGTACTTGGCACCAAAAGCACCATCAATTCCTGGTCTTGTCACATTGCCATCTTCATCAAAACGCTCGTAACCTATGGTTCTTTGGGCAATACCACCCATGGGATGCTCGCGCTTGGTTGTTTGTTCGACAATTAATCCACCCTTAAAAGCTCCTAAATTGAGAAGTGGAAATGAACGGAAGCGTATATAATCTGTATAACTCAAATTTCGACCTAACAAGAAATAGCGATTTTTATTAGTTCTTGCCTTTCCAAGGATATTTTGATAATAGCTAGTAGGTTTTCCAAAATATGCAGAGAGCGAATCGCTTAAGCCTTTTGCATGTTTATTAAAATTTCTTTTAGATGGTGTGATAGCATCAAACCTTACATCGTATTTAGGAACAGATGTTGCCAACAAACTCCCATCAGCTGCATAAACGTTTCCACGATTTGCAGGAATAGTAACATTCTTGACCGTTCGCTTTTCTGCCAAGTCACGATACTTGTCACCTTGTATAAATTGAATACTAAAAAGTTTAAACACAACTGCAATAGCGAAGACAAACATACATCCTGCTATAAAATACAATCGGTTCAATATGCGGTTTTCCTTAGTTTCCAATTCCGATTCAGTCTTTTTGCGATTTTACTTTTATTTTTTTTGGTGGAATATCAGAAGGCTTTAATCCTTTGTCTGCCATTTTTTTCTGTATGGACGATTCCATTTTTAATCTCATAAGCTTAGAGCGTCCATCCACAAATTTGGATCGCAATTCTTTCACCTCGTTATTAAGCTTTGCTATTTCATGCACCTTTCTGTCAGCACTATGAGAACTGGCTATCATAATTATTGCGAGTACAGAAAAGAATATGATAACTCTCCAATTTTTAAACGAGTCATCGCTTATAAGAAACTTTCCTTTTAATATGCTATAAATCCCTTTCTTCATTTACAATTTCTCTGCTATGCGTAATTTTGCGCTTCGCGCCCTATTATTTTTTTGTATTTCTTCAGAAGATGGAACAACTAATTTTCCAACCTTTTTTAAAGGGACTTCAAAATTTCCAAAGACATCTCTTTCTGGTTCTCCATCAAACATGCCATTTTTTATGAATCGCTTTACCAATCTATCTTCTAATGAATGATAGGATATGACACTTAAACGGCCTTCTTTAGTCAATAATTCTGGCGTTTGTGTTAAAAATTCTTTTAAAGCTTCTATTTCTTGATTTACTTCTATTCTAATTGCTTGATATATTTGTGCCAATATTTTATTCTCTTTTCTTGCAGGCAAATACTTTTTAATCGCACTTTTAAGCTCTGTGCTTGTTTTTATTAGTTTTTCAGATCTTTTCTCAACGATGGCTCGTGCCAAGGCTGGAGCAGAACGTAATTCGCCATAATCATAAAACACGCGTTTCAAATCCATTTCCTCATAATCGTTAACCACATTGTACGCTGACAACTGGTCATCTCGATTCATTCGCATATCTAAATTTGCTTCAAAGCGGGTAGAAAATCCCCGTTCAGCAACATCAAACTGATGCGATGACACGCCAAAATCTGCCAAAACCCCATTCACTTCCTTAACTCCGTGAAACCTTAAAAAACGTTTCATATATCTGAAATTTTCATTTATCAGAGTAAACCGATTATCACTTATAGTATTCAAGAGAGCATCTTTGTCTTGATCAAATGCGAATAGTTTTCCGTCAGGGCCAAGCCTATTTAAGATTTCATTGCTGTGGCCTCCACCTCCAAATGTCACATCTACATAAACGCCATCAGAAACTATATTGAGTCCATCAACAGTTTCATTTAATAAAACAGGGTTATGATATTCCATTGTCGTCGTCATCTTGTCCCATAACTTCTTCGGCTAGATCAGCAAAATCTACAGTTGCATCATCTATCGCTTGTTCATATTTCTGTTTATCCCAAATTTCAACGATATTCACAGCAGAAGAAACAACCACTTCCTTTGTGATACCCGCAAAAGCAATAAGATCTTTTGGCACAAGCAATCGTCCAGAACCGTCTAACTCTACGATTTTCACACCAGCAGTGAAGCGACGAATAAAATCGTTGTTCTTTTTCTTAAAACGATTGAGTTTATTGATTTTCTGCATAAGAGTTTCCCATTCTAACATAGGATATAACTCCAAACACGTTTGGAAAACCGCTCTTTTTATCACGAAACCATTTTGCAACACAGGTGACAATTGCTTCTTTAAGGCAATTGGAAGCATCAACCTACCTTTGGCATCAGCTTTACATTCGTATGTTCCAATCAATGAATTCACTACAAAAAATCCTTTTAGGATGTATAAGTTTCAAATATATTGAAATTTTTACCACTATTTACCACATTTTACCACTTTATTTTATCACTTTATTGACAAACTATTAGTCTGAATTTGTACAACTCGTTGCTTTGAGTGTTTTCATCTCCTAATATTTGATTCAAAATATCATTATGAATTGATTATATTTGCCATTGATTTTATGACTAATCATCCATGAAGCACACCCTTAAAAAAGAAAGTAAATTCAGTTACATTGAAGTAGGTGAAGGCACTCCAATTATCATACTTCATGGACTCATGGGCGGGTTGAGTAATTTTGACGGAGTCACTGATTTCTTTAGTGAAAAAGGATATAAGGTGGTTATTCCAGAACTTCCTATTTATGATATGTCTTTGCTAAAAACAAACGTTAAGACATTTGCAAAATACTTGCACGATTTTATAAAATTCAAGGGGTATGATGAAGTCATTGTTCTTGGCAATTCGCTCGGTGGACATATAGGTTTATTACACACAAAATTGTTTCCTGAAAAAGTAAAAGCTTTGGTTATTACTGGAAGTTCAGGGCTATATGAAAGTGCTATGGGAAGTAGTTATCCAAGACGTGGTGATTATGAGGTCATTAAGAAGAAAGCGCAAGAAGTTTTTTATGACCCTGCTGTAGCGACTAAAGAAATCGTTGACGAAGTGTTTGCTACTATAAATGACAGAAACAAACTCATTAAAACCTTAGCAATTGCTAAAAGCGCCATTAGACACAATATGGGTAAAGATCTTCCAAAAATGACAACGCCAACGTGTATTATTTGGGGAAAGAACGACAATGTTACACCCCCAGAAGTTGCTGAAGAATTTAACGAAAAACTTCCTGATTCAGATCTATTTTGGATTGATAAATGTGGCCATGCTGCTATGATGGAACATCCTGAAGAATTCAACCAAATACTTTATGATTGGTTGACAGCTCGACAATTCTAAGTTTTTAATATGAAAATCACTTCTGCTGAATTTGTAATGAGTAATTCTGATGTTGCCAAGTGTCCAAAAGGCAATATTCCTGAATACGCTTTTATTGGGAGAAGTAATGTTGGCAAGTCTTCTCTAATCAATATGCTAACAAGCAGAAAGAGTTTAGCCAAAACATCTGGAAGACCTGGTAAAACACAACTTATCAATCATTTTATAATCAACAAATACTGGCATTTAGTCGATTTACCTGGTTATGGGTATGCTCGTGTTTCAAAATCTTCAAAAAAAACCTTCCAAAAATTCATTACAGATTATTTTCAACAACGTAAGCAATTGATTTCGGCATTTGTCTTGATTGACATTAGACATGAACCACAACCTATAGATTTAGAGTTCATGCAATGGATGGGCGAGAAACAAATTCCGTTTGCAATTATTTTTACAAAAGCTGACAAGCTTAAGCCAAAAGCCATTGAACGACATGTCGAAGACTATAAGAACATCTTGCTAGAAACTTGGGAAGAAACGCCAAATTATTTTGTGACTTCTTCAACGAAAAACTTAGGAAAAGATGAGCTTCTAAACTACATAGGTCAAATCAACGCCGATATAAATTCTTCAAAATAAAAGACCCTATCGTTGTCGCCTCTTATTTCTATTTCGACGGCTTTTTCCTGACTTTGAATCATTATTATTTCCAGTCCTACCAGAATTAGAACTTCGTGAATTCGAGTTTTTCTGCCTATTATTACGTCCACCTCTTTGCCCTTGTTTTATAGGCGTTGTTGATGCATTAGGATCAGGCTCGAAACCTTCAACTATTTCTACTGGTATTTTCTCACCTACTAATTTTTCAATATCACGTAGATAAGTCGTTTCATCTGCACTGACTAAAGAAATAGCCTCTCCACGTGCTCCTGCTCTTCCTGTTCTGCCAATCCTATGCACATAATCTTCAGAAATATTAGGCAATTCAAAATTAATAACGTGGGGTAATAACGGAATATCCAATCCGCGCGCGGCAATATCAGTGGCCACTAAAGCACTAACATTTCCGCTTTTAAATCCAGCTAGCGCTTTCGTTCTAGCACCCTGACTCTTATTTCCATGAATGGCTGCTGCTGTAATTCCAGCACCAATCATTTTTTTGCAAAGCTTATTTGCACCATGTTTAGTTCTGGTAAATACTAATACTTGTTGCCAATTACCATCAGAAATTAGTTTAATAATCAATCCTGTTTTCTTTCCTTTAGCTACACGATAGATTTTCTGACTAATAGCCTCTACAGTTGAATTCTCTGGTGTGGCCTCTACTTGTACAGGGTGGTGCAAAATACCATTAGCGAGTTTCTTTATCTCTTTTGAAAAAGTTGCCGAAAACATTAAATTTTGTCTTCGACTAGGCATGAGTTTCATAATGCGCTCTATATCGCGTAAAAACCCCATATCCAACATCCTGTCAGCCTCATCAAGTACAAGAATATCTATTTTAGAAAGCGACAAAAAACCTTGGTTTTGAAGATCTAATAACCTACCTGGAGTTGCAACTAAAATATCTACTCCTTGTCGCAATTTGGCCACCTGAGGTCTTTGGTTAACTCCTCCAAAAATAACAGCTGAACGTAAATCTAAAAACTCACTGTACTCTTTTACATTAGCAAACACTTGTGCTGCTAATTCTCTAGTTGGTGTTAATACCAATGCTCTAACTGGTCGATGTCTTAGTATGTTTTTTTGAGATAATAATTGCAATAATGGCAAGGTAAACCCTGCAGTTTTTCCAGTACCAGTTTGAGCGGATGCTAAAACATCTTTTCCCTCAAGAATTGGAGGTATTGCTTTTGTTTGAATAGGGCTTGGAGTAGTATATCCTTTTTTGCTGATTGCTTTCAACAAGGCATCAGATAGGCCTAGTGATTTAAATGACATATACATTGTTTATGAAATGACAATCCATATGTTGAGGCCACTTCCTTAAGTTAAGCAAATGTACATTGATTTTTTACTAAAGACTATTTATTATTTAAATGTAACAATTCAGATTTCTAAAAGTCTTATTTATATGAAGGTTCTAACTAAAGGCATATACTATGGAGAAAAGAAGTTAGAGCTTGATAATAAAGGAGTTATAATTTCAGAATACGATTACACACTTCCAGAAACAGATTGGCATTTTCATGAAAACCCTTATTTTATGTATGTCATACAGGGGAATGTGTTAGATATCAACAAAAAACAAAAGACTTTATGTCCACCAGGAAGCTTCCTATTACATAACTGGAATGATGCTCATCAGAACACCAAAGAATCATCATTTGCTCGAGGTTTTCATATAGAATTTGAGCGTTCTTGGTTCGACAACAAAAAACTAAATATCAATCTTTGGGAAGGGAGTCGGCTTATAGAAAACCAAAAAATGCATCATCTGCTTTGGAAATTATATCTTGAGTTTAGAAATCAAGACGCCTATTCTAAAGTTTCCATAGATCTCTTATTACTTGAACTATGCGAAACAACTCAATCGGATGAAACACTTGAAAGCAAAAAACAACCTTCTTGGATAACTCCGTTAAAAGAGTTACTTCATGAGCATACTGAGTCTCTAAGTCTTGAATACCTTTCAGAGCAACTGGGCGTACATCCAGTACATCTTTCTCGCTCCATACCTAAATACCTATCGACTACTTTGGGAGACTATATGCGTCAGCAAAAAATAAAGAAAGCACTGTCTTATCTTATGAATCCAAATCATTCATTAACAGATGTAGCTTATCTTAGCGGTTTTTCTGATCAAAGTCATTTCATCCGCACTTTTAAATCTTATTTTAATAAAACACCAAAAGTGTTTAGAAGTGAGTTATCTTAAAGATGTTAATTTCATTCTATTTTGGCAGAATTGATCTCACTACTTTTGAATCAATTAAAAACATCAATCTTATGAATCACAACATTTCAATTTTATTATGCTACTTATTACTGAGTTTTTCGGTCTCCGCCCAATTAAATTTCGACACAAGCAATTCATTTTCACATCCATTATTAACTACTATGGACAGCCTAGTGAATTCAGGAAAATACAAACGCATTACAAGTATTTTGGTTGCTAAAGGAGGAGATGTCCTTTTTGAAAAATATTATAATGGAAACGACATGACCTCAAAACATAATACGCGTTCTGGAACAAAAACAATTGCCACTTTCTTAACAGGAATAGCCATTGACAAGGGTTTCATAAATTCAGAAAAAGACAAAATATTTACATATTTACAGCACAAACTCCCAGTAAAAAATCCTGACAAAAGAAAAGAAAACATAACGATTGAGGATTTATTGACCATGAGTTCCGTATTAGAATGTGATGATAGTAATCACTTCTCTAGAGGTCAAGAAGAACGTATGTACTTTATAGAAGATTGGACCCAGTTTCTTCTTGATTTACCCATTCGCTCATATCCTTTTGGCCCAAAACCAAAAAGCCAACCTTACGGAAGAGCTTTTGCTTACGCCTCTGCCAAAGCAGCAGCCGTAGCGGAAATTGTTGAATCGGCCATTGGAATGAAAGCTGATAAATTTCTTAAGGAAAACTTATTCAAGCCTTTAAAAATCAGCAATTATACGCTTCATTACACACCCATGAATATTTTGAATACTGCTGGCGGCAGTGAATATAGAAGTCGTGATTTTTTAAAGCTCATTCAATTATGCTTAAATAAAGGAAAATGGGAAGGCAAACAGATTATTTCTTCTAATTGGATCAAAAAAGCATCGACTCCAAAGGCAAATGCTCGAGAAAATGTGGATTACGGCTACTTCCTATGGATTAATGACTTTGGTGCAGATAAGAAATTTTATAGCTACTATATGTCTGGTAATGGCGGTAATAAAATGGTTGCAATTCCAGAATTGGAATTAACTGTAGTCATTACCACCACAAACTACAATAATCGTAATGCCCATGGCTATACAAACGAACTTATGAATAACTATATCGTTCCAGCAATGATGAATTAATCTCTTATTAGCGGTAAGGTACTACAACGTAATAGTCCTTCTTGTTTAGCAATTTCAGCATAAGGCACTTCTTCAACTGTGAATCCGTTTTCTCTTAGCCAAGCATTAAGGCGCAAAAAATTCTTTTCAGAAATAATAACGTCTTCAGAAATAGAAAAGACATTACTATTCATATTATACATTTCATCTTTAGAAATTTCGAATGTATTTTCTTTTCCGAAGAAATTAACCAACCATTCATATTCTTCTTCTACCAAAAAGCCGTTCTTATGAAGAATGGCTTTGTCTTTCCCTATAGGTTGAAAACAGCAATCCAAATGCAATGCATTTTCTTTGGGCTCTGTATTAGATTTTCGCAATTCGAAAGGCTTTACTGTTTTATCTGGAAATAATTCTTGAATGGCGATAACAGCATCCAAATTTGTTCGTGCTGTAATATAATCTGGATAATCCTCTCCAGAATAGGTTCCGATAAATATATAATCGTTCCACGGCATCACATCTCCACCTTCTACATGGCACTCTTCCGGGAGCTCTATAATGCATTCTTGGTTTATGTCATCAAGAACATATTGAATAGCATCCAATTCCCGTTCTCTATCAGGAAGTATATTCGCTTTTATAAATTTATTTTCTATAACAAATCCGATATCTCTTGAAAATATTTGATTGTAATCTTTAATTTCTTTTGGTCTATATACGCTAACATCATATTTCTTAAAAACTTTTGCAACAGCTTCCATTTCCTTAATCATATCCTCATTTTTAGGATACGTTCCTGCTACTATATGTTGCAATGATTTTGGGTCATACGCATCTTCAAGCTTTGGAATTGGTCCGTTACTATTTGCGGTACCTAGTACTACCGCTTTCAGTCGTGCTGTTTCGTTTTTTATATTGAGTTTCAACATGATATATCAATGAAAAAAGAGCTTCAAATACATGAAGCTCTTTTGGCTTATTTAATAAAAGTTATCGCTTATTTATTGATTTGAATTCTCTTAGAGTTTCTCCAATGTACATTTGTCTTGGACGACCTATTGGTTCTTTACGCAAACGCATTTCACGCCATTGTGCAATCCATCCTGGTAGACGACCTAAAGCAAACATAACGGTAAACATTTCAGTAGGAATACCCATAGCTCGGTAAATAATTCCAGAATAAAAATCAACATTAGGATACAATTTTCTATCTACAAAATACTGGTCTTCTAAGGCTTCTTTTTCTAAGCCTTTAGCTATATCTAGGATTGGGTCTTCTACGCCTAGATCTCCAAGCACCTCATCAGCCGCCTTTTTAATAATCCTAGCTCTTGGGTCAAAGTTTTTATAAACCCTATGTCCGAAGCCCATTAGACGAAATGAATCGTTTTTATCTTTAGCTTTAGCCATATATTTTTTTGTGTCTCCATCATCTGCTTTAATAGCTTCGAGCATTTCTAGAACCGCTTGATTAGCACCACCATGAAGCGGCCCCCATAACGCTGATATACCAGCTGAAAGAGATGCAAATAATCCAGCGTGAGAAGAACCAACGATTCTAACAGTAGACGTTGAACAATTTTGCTCGTGATCTGCATGTAAAATCAATAGTTTATCTAACGCATTAACTAATATTTCGTTCTGAACATACTCTTCATTTGGCTTCCTAAACATCATCTTTAGGACATTCTCTACGTAACCTAAACTATTATCTCCATAATCAAGAGGCAATCCTTGTTTTTTACGCATGGTCCATGCTACCAGAACTGGAAACTTGCCTAGTATCTTTACAACTGTGTTGTACATATCTTCTTCAGAATCCACATTGACAGAAGTCGGGTTGAAGGCTGTTAAAGCACTTGTAAGCGAAGATAACACGCCCATTGGATGTGCCGTTTTAGGAAATGCATCCAGTATTTTCTTTACATCATCATCAACAATAGATTTTGCTTTAATATCTGTATGAAATTTATCTAATTGCTCTTGTGTTGGCAAGTTTCCGAAAATCAAAAGATAAACCACTTCCAAGAAGTCTGCCTTTTCAGCCAGTTCTTCAATTGAATAACCGCGATATCTTAATATCCCTTTCTCGCCATCTAGAAACGTAATTGAACTCTCACATGCTCCAGTATTTTTATATCCTGGATCAATAGTTGTAATACCTCCTGTATCTGAACGTAACGTTTTAATATTTATGGCCGTTTCATTTTCAGTTCCTCTGACTAATGGAAATTCATGTTTAGAGCCGTTGATTTCTAATATCGCTTTATCTGACATATTTTTGTTTAATGAAATTATTGGGTATTCAGTCGAAGTTGACTCAGTAAATTTACAAAATATAGGACGATTATTAAAGTATAGCCATTAATATTCCTCCTAGAATACATTCGTTATTCTTAGAAACAAAAAAAGCGACATTTTCATGTCGCTTTCGATAATTGAAATCTATGTTTATTTAATCTTGAATGCTTTTTCTTGTGGATAATAAGCCACATCATGAAGCTCTTCCTCAATACGCAATAATTGATTATACTTTGCCATACGATCGCTACGAGATGCTGAACCTGTTTTAATTTGCCCTGTATTTAGTGCGACAGCTAGATCTGCAATAGTGTTATCTTCTGTTTCTCCCGATCTATGCGACATTACAGATGTATAACCAGCATTATGTGCCATATTAACAGCTGCAATAGTTTCTGTAAGCGTTCCTATTTGATTTACCTTTATCAAGATAGAGTTAGCTATACTGTTCTCAATACCTCTAGAAAGCCTTTCAACATTTGTAACAAAAAGGTCATCACCAACTAATTGTACTTTATCACCAATTTTTTCAGTAAGGTATTTCCAGCCATCCCAGTCATTCTCATCCATACCATCTTCAATAGAAATAATCGGGTAATTCACTGACAATTCGGCTAAGTAATCAGCTTGTTCTTTGCTTGAACGAACTTTGCCTTTATCTCCTTCAAACTTAGTATAATCATATTTACCATCAACATAGAATTCAGCTGCTGCACAATCTAAGGCAATCATCACCTGATCTCCTAATTTATATCCTGCCTTCTCAACGGCTATAGCGATAGTGTCAAGCGCATCCTCCGTACCATCTAAAGCTGGAGCAAATCCACCTTCATCACCGACTGCAGTACTTAATCCGCGATCGTGAAGTACTTTCTTAAGGTTATGAAAAATTTCTGTTCCCATCTGCATGGCATGAGTAAAGTCGTTAGCTTTAACTGGCATTACCATAAACTCCTGAAATGCAATAGGTGCATCGCTATGTGATCCCCCATTAATAATATTCATCATTGGCACAGGAAGTGTGTTTGCCGAAACACCACCAACATATCTGTATAAAGGCAAGTTTAACTCATTTGCTGCCGCTTTTGCGGCTGCCAATGACACTCCTAGAATAGCATTGGCACCTAATTTAGATTTATTTGGTGTACCATCTAAATCAATCATTGTTTGATCAATAAGATTTTGTTCAAAAATTGATACTCCTAATAGTTCATGAGCTATGATTGAATTCACATTATCAATCGCTTTAAGAACACCTTTTCCCATGTAATTCTTTCCTCCATCTCTTAACTCAACGGCTTCATGTTCTCCTGTAGATGCGCCTGATGGAACAGCTGCTCTTCCTAAAATGCCATTTTCTGTAACAACATCTACTTCAACGGTTGGGTTTCCTCTAGAATCGAGAATTTGACGTGCATGAATGTTAATTATAATGCTCATGATGTGCTTTTTATTTTGATATTTAGTTGAGTACGAATTTACAAAATAGCTCCGCTAAAAATTAGTATAGCGATGATTTTTGACTAAAACGTTTTAGTAAAAAAATTATAATCCAAAGTGAGTTAAACCAATTTAACTTGTTTCTGGCTTTTAATATTCTCTATGAACTGGTCAAACAAATAGGACGAATCATGTGGTCCAGGGCTCGCTTCAGGATGATACTGTACAGAAAAACAATTCTTGTTCTTCATCTTAATACCTGCAACGGTATCGTCATTAAGGTGTAGATGTGTAACTTCAACCTCTTGATGAGCTTCTGTCTCTTCTTTATTAATTGCAAATCCATGATTTTGAGAAGTGATTTCTCCCTTACCAGTTTGAAGATTCATAACTGGATGATTAATCCCTCTATGTCCATTATGCATTTTATACGTCGAGATACCATTGGCTAGTCCAATGACTTGATGTCCAAGACAAATACCAAATAATGGTAAATTTCTTTTGATAATTTCTTTTGCCACCTCTTTTGCACTAGTTAATGGTTCTGGATCTCCAGGTCCATTTGACAAAAAATAACCGTCAGGATTCCAAGTATGCATTTCTTTAAAAGATGTATTATAAGGGAATACTTTTATATAAGCACCTCTCTTGGCTAGGTTACGAAGTATATTTTTCTTGATTCCTATATCTAAGGCCGCAATTTTGTATGTTGCATCTTCTTCACCGAAAAAATATGATTCTTTTGTTGAAACTTTTGAAGCTAGCTCTAAACCATTCATATCTGGCACTTCAGAGAGTTTCTTCTTTAAACCTTCTAAGTTGTTTACCTCTGTTGAAATAACAGCATTCATAGCACCATTATCTCTTATATAACTCACTAAAGCTCTTGTATCGACATCTGATATCGCTAGTAAACTATTTTTATTCAAAAAATCTTCTAACGAATCATCAGCTGCGTCTCTAGAATAGGTGTAACTGAAATTCCGGCAAATGAGGCCTGCAATCTTTACAGAATCTGACTCAACATCGTCCTCATTAACACCATAATTACCGATGTGAGCATTAGTTGTTACCATGAGTTGTCCAAAGTAAGAAGGGTCAGTGAAAATTTCTTGATAACCAGTCATACCAGTATTAAAGCACACTTCTCCAAAAGCGCTTCCTTCTTTATTACCAACAGCTTTACCATAAAAAACAGTACCATCAGCTAATAAGATCAATGCTTTTTTTCGTTTACTATATTTCATGAGAATTTGTTTGCACAAAAATAATTTATAATTATAGAAAAACGCATAAAAAAAGGAGCTAACTTATTAACTCCTTTAATTTTTAAATTATAGCTTGAGAAACTAACTTCTAGTTACTATACGTCTGTTTATTCTACTCTGTATTTCTTTTTTAAGCATTTCATGATTGTCTTCATCAAGAAGATTCATCAATTTATTCTTGCCAATCCTTATTTTACTTAATTGGTCAGCACTTCTTGAATAAAACACTTCTTTTTTCTTGATTTTATTTGATTTACGATTTACCATTGGGTTGGGCGAAGCTTCGATAAACACTAATTCGAAACCTTTTAGTATTTCTATGCCGTCATCATCATGCATAACTTGAAATAATTCATAATTACCACTCATATTATTCAAGACTGTTTTATACACGTTATTATTAATAACAACTTTATCGATTTTGCTCGTTGTAAACGAATATAATTCACCATCCTTATCCTTTATTACGAACTCTCCCTTTTTGATATCAAAATTAACTCCATCTAAAAGGAATTTGCTATTATCAGAATATATAGCACCGCTGTTATTCCAATTATCAAATAAGAGCGTTGTTCCAGTCGTATTAGCACTCACAGTTTTAGCACTATTAGAAGTGACAAAATCATAAAAACCTTCTATTTTTCCAATAGCATGCTGAGCACCAGCAATAACTTGAGACATTTCATCAGTTTTCAATCCAGCACTATTTGTGGGGTCTCCACTAATACATGTACTCCCTGGAGCGCCACCGCCGCACTGACTATAACTGCTTACACCAAATGTAAGGCACATTAATAACATTACAATTTTTTTCATGATTGTTCATTTTTTGGTTAGTAATTAACGATAAAATTCCTTGTCTAAGAATACATCTGTAGATACTATAGATTTCCAGCAAAGGCAAGAATCTTCTTAAGGTCAGCTTCATTTTTATAAGACATTTTATTGTCTTTAACAAAAGATTCTAGCGCAGTTATATTTTCATTTCCAACGCTCAATGCTTTAAGAACACCTTTTTTATTCAGTTTTATTTTACTAAGATTATCGCCCTTCTTCATGAAATAAATCACATCTTTCTTTATCTTATGTTTTTTCCTATTTACCATAGGATTTGGAGACCCCTGCACAACCTTAACATTATAACTCTTTAACAAAGATTGAGTATCATCTTTATGAATAACTTCATAAATAATGTTTGAATTTGTTTTATAATTAAACAGGCTAATGAATTGCCTTCCATTTATCGTCATGCTGCTTATGCTAGGCAAATCATAAACAAATAGTGATTTATTATCTTCAACTTGAGATTCAAAACGTTGCAACCTCACATTATAGTTAATGTTATTGATGGTGTACTTCTTTTGACCAGCAACTATAAGGGCGTGATTTTTCCAACTATCAAATAAGTAATTAGACCCTTGCACTCCAACTTTAGCAAACGATATATTATCAAAATCTGTAACACTCGCAAAAGAGGCTATTTTAGAAATGTCGTTTGCACTACCCGTTAAAGAATTGTATTCTGCATCGGTGGCACCAGTAGTGTTTTGATACGTAGGTACGCCACCACCTTGAGAGAAAACAAAGCCGTTAATTCCTATTAAGACTGCTAAAAACAATTTAAATCTTTTCATAGTATTTTGGTTTTTGTTATTTAAGGTAGTGAATTTCAATGAATTCCGCTGGAATAATTAATAATTAATCATTCATGCCATAGCTCAAAATTTTATTAACATCAAATTCATTCTTATATGAAAGTTTTTTATCCTTTACATATTTCTGAACTTTATCTTGCTTGCTTTGATTATCACTAATGAGTCTTAAAATACGCTTCTTCCTTAATTTAAAAGGCTTAATGGCATCATCCGCAAACAGGTAATAATTATCTTTCGTTAAGTACTTATCATCCTTGCGATTCAGCATTGGATTAGCAGAACCTTCAACAAGCTCTAACCTATAGCCCTTCAAAATCGCAAATTTCTCGGATTCATATATCAGTTCATAGATTCTATTATCTTCATCATAGTAAAAATTCTTATACGCTTTGTTATTAATAACAAATCTATCTAGATCACTGAAGCTAAAAGTAAATATTGAATCTCTATGAAACTTTGACTCGAATGTTTGATTTTTAAGATTAACATTAACATTCTTTACTTTAAATTTTTCTCCTTTTTCGGTAACAAGCACACCTCTATTCTCCCAATCTTTAAACAAGTGTATAGACCCCTTAATTTCTCTCTTAGGATTTGAAAAATAGAAGGAAGTACCACTTACATTATTGGTGTTCAATGTATTTAAAGCTTGATCCATGTTCCTCACAAATGACTCGTTATTGGATGCCTCATCTTGAGCGTTTAAGGTTATAAAAGATAATAGCGTAATCAAGGCAAAATGTGTTCTCATATCAGTTTTATTTTTTAAGGCTTAAAAATAAGGATTTGGGGCAATAAAAAAGGGTAAACTTTATCCAAGTTTACCCTTTTTTATGTTAAAGTTATCTAAAATTACTCTTCTTCATTAGAAGCTTTAGTCTCAACTGGTGGAGTAACTGCTTTACTAGCACCTCCTCTACGACTTCTTCGAGTTGTTTTCTTTTTAGCTTTATCAGCATTATAGATCTCATTATAATCTACTAACTCTATCATTGCCATATCTGCATTATCTCCTAAACGATTACCAAGTTTAATAATTCTTGTATAACCTCCTGGACGATCACCTACTTTAGCAGCAACATCTCTAAACAATTCTACAACAGCTTCTTTCTGCTTTAAACGACTCATGACGATACGTCTATTATGTGTTGTATCTTCTTTAGATTTTGTTACTAAAGGCTCAACGAATTGCTTTAAAGCTTTAGCCTTAGCAACAGTGGTGTTAATACGTTTATGTTCAATCAAAGAACACGCCATGTTGGCCAACATCGCTTTTCTATGCGATTTAGTTCTTCCTAAATGATTTATTTTCTTTCCGTGTCTCATGACTTCTATTATTAACCATCATCTTGCTGCAACTCACTATTGAGGAGCAAAATATGATGTGTTAGTCTTTATCTAATTTGTATTTGCTCAAATCCATTCCAAAACTTAATCCTTTTACATTAACAAGCTCTTCAAGCTCTGTAAGCGATTTTTTTCCAAAGTTTCTAAATTTCATCAAGTCATTTTTGTTGAATGACACCAAGTCTCCTAAAGTATCTACTTCAGCTGCCTTTAAGCAATTTAATGCACGAACAGAAAGATCCATATCAACTAGCTTAGTTTTAAGCAATTGTCTCATATGTAATGATTCTTCATCATATGTTTCTGTCTGAGCAATAACATCTGCCTCAAGCGTGATTCTCTCATCCGAGAACAACATGAAGTGATGTATTAATGTCTTAGCCGCTTCTGTTAAAGCATCTTGAGGATTTATAGACCCGTCTGTTTGAATTTCAAAAATCAACTTTTCATAATCCGTTTTTTGCTCTACACGATGATTCTCGACACTATATTTTACATTCTTAATAGGTGTAAATATAGAATCCGTAAAAATCGTTCCGATAGCTGCAGAAGACTTTTTATTTTCTTCAGCAGGAACATAACCTCTACCTTTTTCGATAGTGATTTCCATATTGATACTCACTTTAGGGTCCATGTTACAGATTACTAAATCTGAATTTAACACTTGGAATCCTGAAATAAATTTCTGGAAATCTCCAGCAACAATCTTATCTTGACCAGATATCGATACGGTTACAGTCTCATTATCAATCTCATCTATTTGTCTCTTGAAATTGACTTGTTTCAAGTTCAAAATCATTTCTGTTACATCTTCAACAACACCTGCAATCGTAGAAAACTCATGATCTACACCTTCAATTCTTACTGAAGTGATTGCAAACCCTTCTAAAGAAGATAATAAAACCCTTCTCAAGGCATTACCTACTGTTAATCCATATCCTGGTTCTAAAGGTCTGAATTCGAATTTACCTTCGAAATCAGTAGAATCAATCATGATTACTTTGTCGGGCTTCTGAAAATTTAATACTGCCATATTTTTCTTCGTTTTAATTGTTATTTAGTTGCGCGATCTATCAGTTTGAAGAAGACCAATAAACCCTTTGGCTAAACACCAATATGATTAATTTATTATTTAGAGTATAATTCGACGATGAATTGCTCATTGATGTTTTCTGGAATCTGAAGTCTTGCAGGAATAGAAACATATGTTCCCTCCTTTGTATCATCATTCCACGTAATCCATTCATATACATGACTAGCATTAGAAAGTGATCTTTCGATAGCTTCTAATGACTTTGATTTCTCTCTTACTGCCACTACATCTCCAGCTTTCATATTATAAGATGGGATGTTAACGAGTTCTCCGTTAACTGTAATATGTCTGTGAGAGACTAATTGTCTCGCGCCACTTCTTGAAGGCGCTATTCCCATTCTGAAAACCACGTTATCTAAACGCGATTCACACAATTGAAGTAATACTTCACCTGTAATTCCAGGTGCAGCCGTAGCCTTTTTAAATAAATTTCTAAATTGACGCTCTAGAATACCATATGTATACTTAGCTTTTTGCTTCTCCATTAACTGGATAGCGTATTCAGATTTTTTTCCACGTCTTCTGTTGTTTCCGTGTTGACCTGGAGGATAATTTCTTTTCTCAAAAGCTTTATCGTCTCCAAAAATAGCTTCGCCAAATTTTCGTGCTATTTTAGTTTTAGGACCAGTATATCTTGCCATTAGTTTGTTTTTTGAGAGTAGTTATGAATTAAGGTCTTACGTTTAATCCTTCGATAACTAGTGTCTCCCGTTTGTTATACTTAATTATAATTATTAAACTCTTCTTCTTTTAGGAGGTCTACATCCGTTATGCGGTAATGGCGTAACATCGATAATTTCTGTTACTTCGATTCCAGAATTATGAATCGCACGAATCGCTGATTCTCTTCCGTTCCCAGGACCTTTAACATATACCTTTACTTTCTTAAGCCCTGCTTCTTGAGCAATTTTCGCTGCATCTTCCGACGCCAATTGAGCCGCGTAAGGTGTGTTTTTCTTAGAACCTCTAAAACCCATCTTACCAGCAGATGACCAAGAGATTACGTCTCCTTTTTTATTAGTAAGCGATATGATGATGTTGTTAAAAGAAGCAGTAACATGTGCTTGTCCAACAGACTCAACTATAACTTTACGTTTTTTAGTACTTGTCTTTGCCATACTATTTATTATTTAGTTACTTTTTTCTTATTAGCAACTGTTTTTCTTCTACCTTTTCTAGTTCTCGAGTTATTCTTAGTTCTTTGACCTCTTAATGGAAGTCCAGCTCTATGACGAATTCCTCTATAACAGCCAATATCCATTAAACGCTTAATGTTCAACTGAGTTTCTGAACGCAATTCACCTTCAATTTTGAAGGTAGATACAGCATCACGTATTTTACTGATGTCATCATCTGTCCAATCATCAACTTTTGTACTTTCATCAACTTTAGCAGTTGCTAAAATGTCTTTTGCTCTACTTCTACCTATTCCGAAGATATAAGTAAGGGAAATAACGCCTCTTTTCTGTTTTGGTATATCTACACCTGCAATTCTTGCCATAGCTTATCCTTGTCTTTGTTTGAATCTAGGATTCTTTTTGTTAATTACGTAAAGTCTACCTTTTCTTCGCACGATCTTACAATCTGCGCTTCTTTTCTTAACTGATGCTCTTACTTTCATCTGTTCTTAGTATCTATAAGTTATACGAGCCTTCGTTAAATCGTAAGGACTCATTTCTAATTTTACCTTATCACCAGGTAATAGTTTGATATAATGCATCCGCATTTTACCAGAAATATGTGCTGTCACAATGTGACCATTTTCTAATTCTACACGAAACATAGCATTTGATAATGCTTCTATAATCGTTCCGTCTTGTTCTATTGCTGCTTGCTTTGCCATATTATGTTATGCTACTGCTTTTCTATTCTTTCCAGTTTTCATCAAGCCATCATAATGCTTGTTCAATAAATATGAGTTCACTTGCTGCATTGTATCAATCGCTACACCTACCATGATGAGGAGTGATGTTCCTCCAAAAAACAATGCCCAACCTTGTTGAATACCCATTAGCTTTACTATAATTGCTGGAAATACAGCTATCAATGCTAAGAATATAGAACCTGGCAATGTAATTTGAGACATTATCTTATCTAAGTATTCTGAAGTTTCCGAACCTGGACGAATACCAGGAATAAAACCACCACTTCTTTTTAAATCATCAGCCATTTTATTTGTTGGCACTGTAATCGCAGTATAGAAATATGTAAATACAATAATCAACAATGCAAACACTACGTTGTACCAAAATCCGAAGAGATCAGAAAATGCAGTTTGCATCCAGGCCCCAACAGTCGTATCACTTAAAGAATTACCAATTAAACTTGGCACGAACATGATTGCTTGTGCAAAAATAATTGGCATTACGCCAGAAGCGTTCAATTTTAATGGAAGAAATTGTCGAGATCCAAAAACATTTTTCTCGTAGCCTCCAGATTGTGTACGTCTTGCATATTGTACGGCAATTTTTCTTACTGCCATAACTAACATTACAGACGCTAATATGATAACGAACCAAACAATTAATTCAATTAATATTAACATTGGCCCACCGTTATTATCAGTCACTCTTGATGTAAATTCTTGAACAAATGATTGCGGTAACGTTGCAATAATACCAACCATAATCAATAATGAAATACCATTACCAATTCCTTTATCAGTAATTTTCTCTCCTAACCACATCGCAAAAATACAACCAGTAACGAGTATAACCACTGATGAGAAATAGAATGTAAAGGTCTGACCTAATAAGAACGCTGACTGAGGAATACCCAAACCAGGTAAACTAGCTAAATATCCAGGTGCTTGAACTAAACAGATGCCGATAGTTAACCAACGTGTGATTTGAGTGATTTTCTTTTGCCCACTAGCACCTTCTTTTTGTAGTTTTTGAAGATATGGAATCGCAATTCCCATCAACTGAACAACAATAGATGCTGAAATATAAGGCATAATACCTAAGGCAAACACAGATGCATTAGCAAATGCTCCGCCAGTAAAAGCGTTAAGTAAGCCTAAAAGACCTCCGTCTGTAGAATCCTGTAAACCACCTAATTGGGCAGCATCTATTCCAGGAAGTACTACTTGGGCGCCAAAACGGTACACTAGTAATAGTCCAAGAGTCAAGATGATACGATCACGCAGTTCCTCAATTTTCCAAACGTTTTTTAATGTCTCTATAAATTTCATTCTATATTGGTTCTTATAACGTTACAGCTTCTCCTCCTGCAGCTTCGATAGCAGCTTTTGCCGATGCTGTAAACTTATGTGCAGTTACTTTTAATTTAGCCTTCAATTCGCCTCTACCCATAATCTTAACAAGATCATTTTTTCCAGCAAGTCTCAGTGTAACAAAAGCATCAAGATCCGCAGAACCTTTTATCTTTTTGTCGTCAACCATTTGCTGAAGCGTATCTAAATTGATGCCTTGATATTCTTTTCTATTGATGTTTGTGAAACCAAATTTAGGCACACGTCTTTGAAGTGGCATTTGCCCACCTTCAAAACCAATCTTACGAGAATAACCAGATCTAGATTTAGCTCCTTTATGTCCTCTTGTAGCAGTACCACCTTTACCAGAACCTTGACCTCTACCTACTCGTTTTCCTTGAGTTTTATTCGAACCTTCTGCAGGTTTTAAATTACTTAAATTCATTTCAGTTCTTATTATTTTGTTTCTTCAACAGAAACTAAATGTTTTACTTTATTCACCATACCAAGGATGTTTGGTGTGGCATCATGTTCTACAACTTGACCAATCTTTTTTAAACCTAAAGCTTCTAATGTTCTTTTTTGGTTCTTAGTGCGATTGATTGCGCTTTTTGTCTTTGTTACTTTGATTTTTGCCATCTTATCCTTAATTATCCTTTAAATACTTTCTCTACAGAAATACCTCTTTCTCTAGCTATAGTTCTTGCATCTCTTAATTGCAGCAATGCATCAAAGGTAGCTTTTACTACATTATGGGGATTAGAAGACCCTTGAGATTTAGATAATACATCATGTACTCCAACCGCCTCTAAAACAGTTCTAACAGCTCCACCAGCAATAACTCCTGTACCAGCTGCAGCAGGAATGATATTTACTCTAGCTCCGCCATATTTCCCTTTTTGTTCATGAGGTAATGTTCCTTTTATAATAGGAATACGTACCAAATTTTTCTTAGCATCTTCAATGGCTTTTGCTATTGCACTAGCCACATCTTTAGATTTTCCTAAACCATGACCAACAACGCCTGCCTCATCTCCAACAACAACAATAGCTGAAAATCCGAAAGCTCGTCCACCTTTTGTAACTTTAGTTACTCTTTGAACACCAACTAAACGATCTTTAAGATCTAATCCACCTGGTTTTACTAATTCTGCACTTTTATATTTTTGATACATATTTCCTTAGAATTTTAATCCGGCTTCTCTTGCGCCTTCAGCTAATGATTTCACTCTACCATGATATAAATAACCACCTCTATCAAAAGAAATAGTTTCAACACCAGCTTTAAGTGCTTTTTCTCCAACCGCTTTTCCTACCTGAGCAGCAACTTCGATTTTAGATCCTTTAGCCTTAATACCTTTATCTCTTGAAGATGCTGCAGCTAAAGTTTTACCTGTAACATCATCAACGATTTGAGCATATATCTCTTTATTACTTCTAAAAACAGCCAATCTTGGTCTCGTTTCTGTACCAGAAACAACCTTACGGATTCTGTTTTTTATTCTTATTCTTCTTTCGTTTTTAGTCAATGCCATAACGTCTATTATTAAGCAGATTTACCTGCTTTTCTTCTTAATACTTCTCCAACGAACTTAACACCTTTTCCTTTGTACGGCTCAGGTCTACGGAAACCGCGGATCTTAGCTGCTACTTGTCCGACTAATTGCTTGTCGTGAGATGTTAGCTTTATAATTGGATTCTTTCCTTTTTCAGAAATCGTTTCCACTTTAACTTCAGGTGCGATATTCAACACAATATTGTGTGAAAAACCTAAAGCTAAATCCAATTTTTGTCCTTGGTTGTTAGCTCTATAACCTACACCAACCAATTCTAGTTCTTTAGTCCATCCTTTAGATACACCTGCAACCATATTGTTCATAAGCGATCTATAAAGACCATGCTTAGCTTTTTGATCTTTGCTATCAGAAGAACGAGTAACCATTATGTTTCCGTCCTCAACTTTGATGCCAACTGAATCAAAATTTTGAGTTAATTCTCCCATTTTTCCTTTAACCGTTACTACACCGTCTTTAATATCAACGGTAACGCCTTCTGGAATTGCTACTGGGTTATTTCCTATTCTTGACATGATTTTCTTGTCTTTAGATAATTAGTAAACGTAACATAATACTTCTCCACCAACATTCTCTCTTTGGGCTTGCTTACCTGTCATTACACCATGAGATGTTGAAACGATGGCAATACCAAGACCATTAAGAATTCGTGGATGGTCTCCTGAACCTGAATATTTACGTAAACCTGGTTTACTTATTCTCTGTAATTTCTTGATTACAGGCTCCTTTGTTTCTTTATTATACTTTAGTGCAATCTTGATTGTACCTTGTACTGAAGAATCATCGAACTTGTAACTTAAGATATATCCTTGATCGAATAATATCTTAGTGATTTCTTTTTTTAGATTAGATGCAGGAATCTCTACCACTCTGTGGTTAGCTCTAACAGCATTTCTAATTCTTGTTAAGTAATCCGCTATTGGATCTGTATACATATATATTAATTTGCGGTTTCAGTTTTCAACATCTGTCGAACTTAAAGCCAATTTATAATCTTACCAACTTGCTTTTCTAACACCAGGTATTAACCCTTCATTCGCCATTTTCCTAAACGTCACACGTGAGATTCCAAACGTACGCATATACCCTTTAGGTCTTCCTGTTAACTTACATCTGTTATGCATTCTTACAGGAGATGCGTTCTTTGGCAATTTTTGTAATGCTTCGTAATCTCCAGCTTCTTTTAAAGCCTTTCTCTTTTCAGCATATTTTGCAACTGTCGCAGCTCTTTTTCTCTCACGAGCTTTCATTGATTCTTTAGCCATAACTAATTATTTTTTAAAAGGTATTCCTAGTTCTGTTAACAATGATTTTGCTTCTTTATCTGTATCGGCAGAAGTCACAAATGTAATATCCATTCCAGATATTTTGTTCACTTTATCGATATCGATTTCAGGGAAAATGATTTGTTCAGTAATACCCAAATTGTAATTACCCCTTCCATCAAATCCAGTAGCCTTTATTCCGCCAAAGTCTCTTACTCGAGGTAATGCCGATGTTACAAGCCTATCTAAAAACTCATACATACGTTCTCCTCTTAAAGTCACTTTAACACCAATTGGCATACCTTTTCTTAATTTGAAAGATGCAACATCCTTCTTAGATATAGTAGCCACGGCTCTTTGACCTGTGATATTCGTTATCTCTTCTATTGAATGATCGATAAGTTTTTTGTCAGAAACAGCTCCTCCAACACCTCGAGAAAGTACTATTTTCTCAAGCTTTGGCACTTGCATGACATTATCATATCCAAATTCTTCCTTAAGAGCAGAAACGACTCTGTCTTTATACTCTTGTTTTAATCTTGGTGTATAGCTCATAATTAAACTACTTGATCAGATTTTTTTGCAATTCTCTCTTTCTTGTCACCATCAATTCTATAGCCTACTCTTGTTGTCTCACCACTTTTTGGATCGATTAAGGACAGGTTAGAAATATGCATTGGCGCTTCTTTCTCTACGATACCACCTTGAGGATTTTGTGCACTTGGCTTGGTGTGTTTTTTCACCATGTTAATGCCCTCTACTATGGCCTTGTTCTTATCAGCGAATACTTGAAGAATTGCTCCTTCGCTACCTTTATGGTCGCCAGCGATAACTCTTACTGTATCTCCTGATTTTATTTTAAGTTTTCCCATTTTATTAAAATGTTTGTATTAAAGCACCTCTGGTGCTAATGATACAATTTTCATGAATTGTTTGTCACGAAGCTCTCTAGCAACAGGTCCGAAAACACGAGTTCCTCTCATTTCGCCAGTTGGATTTAGAAGCACACAGGCATTATCATCAAATCTGATATATGATCCATCTGGTCTTCTTACTTCTTTTACAGTACGTACAACAACAGCTGTTGAAACAGCGCCTTTCTTGATACTTCCGTTAGGCGTAGCATCTTTAATAGATACGACGATTTTATCTCCAACTGAAGCATACCGTCTTTTTGTACCACCTAAAACTCTGATAGTCAAAACTTCTTTCGCTCCTGTATTATCGGCTACTTTTAATCTTGATTCTTGTTGTAACATAATTACTTAGCTCTTTCAATGATTTCTACTAGTCTCCAACATTTAGATTTACTCATAGGACGTGTTTCCATAATCCTAACGGTATCTCCTTCGTTACAGTCGTTTGTTTCGTCGTGAGCAACGTACTTCTTAGTTTTCAAAACGAACTTTCCGTACATTGGGTGTTTTACTTTCTTGACTTCAGCAACCACAATTGATTTCTGCATCTTGTTACTTGTAACAACACCTATACGCTCTTTTCTTAAATTTCTTTTTTCCATCTTCTAATACAGTTACTGTGTATCACGATTATTTAATTCTGTTGCCACTCTAGCTACACTTCTTCTAATAGAACGTAACTGAATAGGATTTTCTAACGGAGAAATAGCATGCGCCATTTTTAAGTCAGTATAACTCTTCTTTAATTCTCCAAGCTTCTCCTGTAACTCAGCCGTAGCCAATTCTTTAATCTCTGATTGTTTCATAATAATACTTGATTAAGCTTCGTAATCGCGAGCGACAATGAATTTAGTTTTTACAGGTAATTTCTGAGCTGCTAAACGCAATGCTTCTTTAGCAACCTCCATAGGTACACCAGAAACTTCAAAAATAATGCGTCCTGGTTTTACAACAGCTGCCCAATATTCTACAGCACCTTTACCTTTACCCATACGTACTTCAAGAGGTTTCTTTGTAATAGGTTTGTCTGGAAATATCTTGATCCATAACTGACCTTCTCTTTTCATATAACGAGTAGCGGCAATACGTGCAGCTTCTATTTGACGTGATGTCAAGAAATTAGAATCCAAGGATTTAATTCCGAACATTCCATTAGAAAGTAAATGTCCTCTTCCGGAATTACCTTTCATACGGCCTTTTTGCTGCTTACGGAACTTTGTTCTTTTAGGTTGTAACATTTTTCTTTACTTTAAAAAATTACTTTCTACGACGATTTTTGTTTCCTCTATCATTTCCACCTTTACCTTTTTGCTTGGATAACCCAACAAGAGGAGAAAGTTCTCTCTTACCATAAACTTCGCCTTTCATGATCCACACTTTAACACCTAATCTACCGTAAGTAGTATGTGCTTCAACTAGTGCATAATCGATATCAGCTCTAAAAGTTGATAAAGGAATACGTCCGTCTTTATAATGTTCTTGACGAGCCATTTCAGCGCCATTTAAACGACCGCTAATCTGAACCTTGATTCCTTCAGCATTCATACGCATTGTAGCAGCAATAGCCATTTTGATTGCTCTTCTATATGAGATTCTACTCTCAATTTGACGTGCAATACTAGATCCTACTAAAAATGCATCCAGTTCAGGTCTCTTGATCTCAAAGATGTTAATCTGAACTTCTTTATCTGTAATCTTCTTAAGCTCTTCTTTTAACTTATCTACCTCTTGTCCACCTTTTCCAATAATGATACCAGGTCTAGCAGTAGTGATAGTAACGGTTATAAGTTTAAGAGTTCTTTCGATGATTACTCTAGACACACTAGCTTTAGATAAACGAGCGTGAATATACTTTCTAATCTTATCGTCTTCAGCAAGCTTGTCGCCGTAGTCGTTACCACCGTACCAGTTAGATTCCCAACCTCTGATGATTCCTAAACGATTTCCGATAGGGTTTGTCTTCTGTCCCATTTATTAATTGCTTTGTGTGTTATTTTTAGCTCCTAATACCACAGTTACATGGTTGGAACGTTTTCTAATTCTGTGAGCACGACCTTGTGGTGCTGGACGCAATCTCTTAAGCATTGATCCGCTATCCACTTTGATCTCTTTTACGAATAACTCAGCTTCTTCAACATTAGCATCTTCATTTTTTGCTTGCCAGTTAGCAACCGCAGATAATACTAATTTCTCTAAACGTCTTGACGCTTCTTTTTGACTGAATCTTAAAAGGTTAAGTGCCTTATCAACATTTTCTCCTCTTACTAGGTCAGCAACTAAACGCATTTTTCTTGGAGACGTTGGGCAGTTATTAAGCTTTGCAAATGCAATTTGCTTCTTCCCTTCCTTAATAGCGTCAGCCATTTCTTTTTTACGACTTCCCATTGCTCTTATTTTTTGCCTTTATTTTTTGCTCCTGCATGACCTCTAAATGATCTTGTTGGAGAAAATTCACCTAATTTATGTCCTACCATGTTTTCAGTAACATATACTGGAACAAATTGGCGTCCGTTGTGAACTGCAATTGTTTGACCAACAAAATCTGGAGTGATCATACTTGCTCTTGACCAAGTCTTGATAACTGTTTTTTTGTTAGCGTCTACATTAGCAGCAACTTTTCTTTCTAATTTATAATGAACGTAAGGTCCTTTTTTTAATGATCTTGCCATGATATATTATTTGTTTCTACGTTCTACAATATATTTGTTACTTGCTTTTGTTTTAGAACGGGTTCTATAACCTTTAGCAGGTATACCGTTTCTAGAACGTGGATGTCCACCAGAAGATTTCCCTTCACCACCACCCATTGGGTGATCAACAGGATTCATTACTACTGGTCTTGTTCTTGGACGTCTTCCTAACCATCTTGATCTACCTGCTTTACCAGACACTAACAATTGATGATCAGAGTTAGATACAACTCCAATAGTTGCCATACAATCTGCAAGAATCAATCTTGTTTCACCAGAAGGTAATTTAACTGTTGCAAACTTACCGTCTTTCGCCATTAACTGAGCAAAAGAACCAGCACTTCTCGCCATTACCGCTCCTTGACCAGGACGTAATTCTAAACAAGAAACGATTGTTCCTAATGGAACTTCACTTAAAGGCATCGCATTTCCAATTTCCGGAGCAACATTGCTATTACCAGAAACTATATTTTGACCTACTTTAAGACCATTTTGAGCAATAACATATCTTTTTTCGCCATCTTGATAATTCAATAATGCGATGAAAGCTGTTCTGTTCGGATCGTATTGGATAGACGCAATTTCAGCAGGAATGCCTTGTTTGTCGCGTTTGAAATCGATAATACGATATCTTTTTTTATGACCACCACCTTTATAGCGCATAGTCATTTTACCTCGATTGTTTCTACCACCAGTACGTTTTTTCGGAGCTAATAAGCTTTTTTCCGGCTTGTCAGTAGTAATGGCATCGAACCCATTTACTACTCTAAATCGCTGTCCTGGTGTGATCGGTTTTAATTTTCTTACTGACATTGTTGTCTAATTACATGTTACTGTATAAATCAATCACTTCACCTTCCGCCAGTTGTACAATTGCTTTTTTAACAGCATTTGTTTTACCATGTTGAACACCAGTTTTAGTAAACTTAGTGCTTCTATCTGGACGGACATTTATAGTACGAACTTTATCAACAGAAACGCCATAAGCTGCTTCAACAGCCTTTTTGATTTCTACCTTATTCGCCTTTGTATTCACCTGAAATGTATAGCAGTTATTCAACTCGCTATCAGCTGTCGCCTTTTCTGTGATTATCGGTTTAATTAAGATACTCATCTCGTTTCTATTTACTTAAGTTCGATTCAATTCCTTCTAATGCGCTCTCTAAAAGAATTACTTGATTTGCATTTAAAATCTTGTAAGTACTTAATTCTGAATTCATTATGACTTCAGAACTTTTCAAATTGCGTGACGACAAATATACGTTATTATTTGACCCACCCAACACGAAGAGAGACTTTTTGTTTTCAAGACCTAAAGCCTTTAAAACTGCTTTAAAATCCTTTGTCTTTGGAGCATCAAAATTGAAGTCCTCCAACACAACAATTGACTTTTCATTTGCCTTGATACTCAAAGCAGATTTACGAGCCAAACGCTTTAGGTTTTTGTTAAGCTTGAAACCGTAATTTCTTGGTCTTGGACCGAAAATTCGTCCACCACCTCTAAATAAGCCAGACTTGATACTACCAGCACGAGCCGTTCCAGTTCCTTTTTGCTTCTTAATCTTACGCGTACTACCAACAATCTCAGCTCTTTCCTTAGCCTTGTGCGTTCCTTGACGTTGATTAGCAAGATATTGCTTAACATCAAGATATACTGCATGATTATTAGGCTCGATTGCGAACACATCCTTAGAAAGCTCTGCTTTCCTTCCAGTGTCTTTTCCTTTTATGTCTAATACTGCTACCTTCATTACTTCTGAATAGTTACATAAGTGTTCTTGTGACCAGGAATACATCCTTTAACAACAAGTAGGTTCTTTTCAGCAACCACTTTCAAGACTCTTAGATTTTGAACTTTTACTTTTTCGTTACCCATTTGACCTGCCATTTTCATTCCTTTAAAAACTCTAGCAGGATAAGAAGCAGCTCCAATAGAACCTGGCGCTCTTAAACGGTTATGCTGACCATGAGTAGCTTGTCCTACACCAGCAAATCCGTGACGCTTGACAACTCCTTGGAATCCTTTACCTTTTGATGTGCCAGCCACATCAACGAATTCGCCTTCATTAAAATGCTCTACTGTAATTGTATCGCCTAATTTGTACTCCTCATCATAACCTTGAAATTCAGCAACTTGACGTTTAACAGTAGTACCAGCTTTCTTGGCATGACCCAATTCTGCTTTTGTGGCACTTTTCTCTGTCTTGTCATCGAAACCTAACTGAAGAGCTTCATACCCATCAATTTCATTAGTTCTGACTTGGGTAACAACGCATGGCCCAGCTTGTATGACAGTACAAGGGATATTTTTCCCGTTCTCATCAAAGATGCTGGTCATTCCGACTTTTTTTCCTATTAACCCAGACATAATTATTTATTAATTTATTATTACTTATTTATTTAAAAAAACTCAGGGCCGAAATACGTTCAGCCCTGAATGTATTTTTACCGTTTTTCCTTCGCACGCAGCTTAGGACATGTATTCAAGGAAAATTCCTTGATGCATTTTACTTATACTTTAATTTCTACTTCAACGCCACTTGGCAATTCAAGTTTCATCAACGCGTCAATCGTTTTAGAAGAAGAACTATAGATATCCAATAATCTCTTATAAGAACTTAATTGGAATTGTTCTCTAGACTTCTTGTTTACGTGCGGTGAACGCAATACTGTGAAAATTTTCTTATGTGTTGGTAATGGAATTGGTCCAGTAACAACAGCACCTGTACTCTTTACAGTTTTAACAATCTTATCAGCAGACTTATCTACTAAATTGTGATCGTAAGATTTTAATTTTATTCTGATTTTTTGACTCATTTTATTAAGATTTACGATTCAACACCTTTAGCAGCTTTAATGACCTCTTCTGATATATTCGAAGGCGTTTCAGCATAATGTGAAAATTCCATAGTTGACGTTGCACGTCCAGATGATAATGTTCTTAAGGTTGTTACATAACCAAACATTTCTGAAAGTGGCACAGTTGCTTTTACAGTTTTTGCTCCAGCTCTATCACCCATATCACTTACTTGTCCTCTACGACGATTCAAATCTCCTACGATGTCACCCATATTTTCTTCAGGTGTAATAACCTCAAGCTTCATAATAGGTTCCATGATAACTGCTTTAGCCGCTTTTGCTGAATTCTTGAATCCAAGCTTTGCTGCTAATTCGAATGACAATTGATCCGAATCCACATCGTGATAAGAACCATCTGTCAATGTTACTTTCATAGCATCCACTTCATATCCTGCTAATGGCCCATTGACCATTGCCATTTTGAAACCTTTCTCTACAGAAGGAACAAATTCTTTTGGCACATTACCACCTTTTATCTTATTGATAAATTCAAGACCAGTTTTACCTTCTTCAGCTGGCTCTAGCGTAAAGACAATATCTGCAAATTTACCACGACCACCAGACTGTTTTTTATAAGTTTCTCTGTGTTGAGCAAGACGCGTAATAGCTTCTTTGTACTCTACCTGTGGTTGTCCTTGGTTTACTTCAACCTTGAACTCACGTCTTAAACGATCTACGATAACATCCAAGTGAAGTTCACCCATTCCTGATATAATAGTCTGGCCTGAAGCCTCGTCTGAACGTACTGTAAATGTTGGATCTTCTTCTGCTAATTTAGCTAAGCCCATACCTAATTTATCAACATCCGCCTTAGTTTTAGGCTCAACCGCAATACCAATTACTGGATCTGGGAAGTCCATAGATTCTAAAACAATAGGATGTTTTTCTGCAGAAAGTGTATCTCCAGTCTTGATAGATTTAAATCCAACAGCAGCTCCAATATCTCCAGCTTCTATATAGTCAATTGCATTTTGTTTGTTAGCATGCATTTGATAGATACGTGAGATACGTTCTTTTTTACCTGAACGATTATTTAATACATAAGAACCTGCATCTAAACGACCAGAATATGCTCTAAAGAATGCTAAACGACCTACAAAAGGATCTGTAGCAATTTTAAATGCTAGAGCAGCAAATGGCTCATTTACACTTGGCTTACGAATTTCTTCTTGTTCTGTTTCTGGGTTCACTCCAACAATACCTTCCTTATCCATTGGAGAAGGTAAGTAACGACATACAGCATCTAATAAAAACTGAACACCTTTGTTTTTAAACGCAGAACCACATATCATAGGAATGATAGCCATATCCATTACAGCAGCTCTCAATGCAGCATGCACTTCGTCTTCGGTAATAGAATCTTCATCTTCCATGAACTTCTCAAGAAGGTTCTCATCGTATCCTGCAACTTCTTCAATTAAAAGTGCACGATACTTATGAGCTTCTTCTTTCATATCTTCTGGAATGTCAATAACATCAAAAGTTGCCCCCTGAGTCTCATCATGCCAAACGATAGCTCTGTTTTTTACTAAATCAATGATACCTTTAAAATCTTCTTCATCACCAATATTTAAAACAATAGGCACAGCATTTGAACCTAACATTTCCTTAACTTGGTCGCACACCATCATAAAATCAGATCCTTGACGGTCCATTTTATTTACGAAACCAATACGAGGCACATTATAATTGTCAGCTAGTCTCCAATTAGTTTCAGATTGTGGTTCAACACCATCAACTGCACTAAATAAAAACACCAATCCATCAAGTACACGTAGTGAACGGTTTACTTCAACCGTAAAATCAACGTGACCTGGTGTATCTATAATATTAAAGTGATATCCTTTAGTTTCTGGCGTAGATTCTCCATTTTCTAATGGAAACTCCCATGTACAGGTTGTTGCAGCAGAAGTAATTGTAATACCTCTTTCTTGCTCTTGCTCCATCCAGTCCATGGTTGCAGCACCATCATGTACTTCACCAATCTTGTGAGAAACACCTGTATAATAAAGAATACGCTCAGTCTTAGTAGTTTTACCAGCATCAATATGCGCAGCAATACCTATATTTCTTGTGAATTTTAAATCTCTTGCCAGTACTTACTAAAATCTAAAATGTGAGAACGCTTTGTTTGCTTCTGCCATTTTGTGAGTATCCACTTTTTTCTTGACAGCAGCACCTTCTTCTTTAGCAGCAGCTAATACTTCTGATGCTAAACGTTGCGCCATAGATTTTTCATTTCTTTTTCTTGAGTAGCCAATAAGCCACTTCATCGCCGTAGATATTTTTCTGTCCGGACGAATCTGCATTGGAATTTGAAAAGTCGCTCCGCCAACTCTACGACTACGTACTTCTACGTGAGGCATAACATTAGACAATGCATCTTTCCATAATTCTAAAGCTGTTTTTTCTTCGTCAGTTTTCTTTTCTTCTACAATATCAATCGCATCATAGAATACTTTAAAAGCTACTGCTTTTTTCCCATCCCACATCATCATATTAACGAAACGAGTTACTAACTGGTCGTTAAAACGTGGATCTGGTAAAATCGGTCTTTTTTTCGCCGCTCTTTTTCTCATGTCTTCTTCTTAAAGTTTTTAATTACTTCTTAGGGCGTTTTGCACCGTATTTAGATCTACGTTGTGTTCTACCTGAAACACCAGCGGTGTCTAAAGCTCCACGAACGATATGATACCTCACACCTGGCAAATCTTTTACCCTTCCACCTCTAACCAATACTATCGAATGCTCTTGTAAGTTGTGACCTTCACCGCCGATGTATGCATTAACCTCGTTGCCGTTTGTTAAACGAACCCTTGCCACCTTTCTCATTGCTGAGTTTGGTTTTTTAGGAGTTGTTGTATAAACACGAGTACATACACCACGTCTTTGTGGACACGAATTTAAAGCAGCCGATTTACTCTTCTTGGTTATTTTGGCTCTACCTTTTCGTACTAATTGTGAAATTGTTGGCATATTATTTATATACTGTTTTATATGATCCCTTGTTAAAAGGGCTGCAAAGGTAGAAATTAATATGAATTATTCAAACCTTCAAGAATTAATTTTCAAACATATTTAAAAAATAGTTTTGCCGCTATATTATAAGTGTATAAATTCCGTTAGTTTTAACACACAAATCAACGCTACTTAGATTGAGAAAATCGAATATTTTATTCCTTATTATATATGTATTTGTTTTTACAAGTTCTTTTTCTCAAAATGTCTTATTGAAAATCGAAGGAGAAACCAGTAAAGAAACTGACATTATTGATTCGCTTTCTTATAATAAGAAATTTAAAGATATTGAAAGTTTCAATCTAGAAAAGAATGCGTTTGAAAATAAGATTTATAGATTGGGGTATATTGACAGTAAAGAAGTCACAAAGACAAAGACAAACGATTCGACTTACCTTATTACTTACTCTCTTAACAAATTATACAAGGCAATTCATATTTACTATGACAAACAACTTGTGCCAAGAGAGATTCTTGAAACAGTTTCAGATGAATTATACGGCGACTATTTTTCTATTCCTTTCTCACTTGTTGAAGCAAAGCTTAATGATTTAAATCAACACCTAGCAAATCAAGGCTCTCCTTTTAAAACACTTCAATTACAAAATATCAAAAAAAAAGAATCTGATATTTTAAGCGCCACACTTTTAATTAGTGACGAGTCTAAAAGAATCATAAACAAAATTGTTGTTAATGGTTATAAAAAATTTCCAAAGTCTTTTTTGAAGCGCTATCTTAAAATTAAGAAAAATGAGGAATTCAACCTTACTGAGATAAAGAGCAAAACTAGCGCCCTAAACGAATTATCATTTGCGTCACAAATAAAACCTCCTGAAGTGCTGTTTACTGAAGATTCAACTACCTTATATATGTATCTAGAAAAAAGATCAAGTAATACATTTGATGGGTTCTTAGGTTTTGGTACAAATGAAAACACAAATAAAATTGAGTTTGATGGATATTTGAATCTTAATTTAATAAACAACTTAAATTATGGAGAATCGTTTAGACTACTTTATAAAAGCGATGAGAATGAACAAAAAACTTTTGAGGGGCAAATTGAGTTGCCATATATTTTTGGAACTCCAATAGGTACGGAGCTACAACTCAATATTTTTAAGAAGGATTCATCTTTTACTACAGTAAATCAATTTGCAAAGGTGTTTTATCAACTGAATCCAAAAAGCAAATTACTTATTGGCATTAATTCTACACAGTCTAATAATTTATTAGATGAAACCGCAACATTATTAGTAGATGATTACAATACTACATTCTATAATATAGGTTACAGCTATCTTTCTAAAGAAAGTTACAATTCACTTTTTCCAGTCAATTTTAATTTCTATTTAGAGGCAGGTACTGGAAGTAGGGTTTTTGAAAATAACAACCTAAAACAAACTAACGTTCACTTTGACACGTTTAAGATATTCAATCTAAATAATAAAAACAGCATATATATAAGGACAACTGGTTCTCTCCTTTTTTCAGATAATTATTTTTTTAACGAGCTATATCGTTTCGGAGGTATAAACTCTATAAGAGGTTTTGAAGAAAACAGTCTATTTGCTTCAACTTATGCATTAATCAATACCGAGTATCGTTATAAACTATCTAATAGCATTTATATAAACTCCATAATTGATGGTGCTTATTATGAAAATGACATCTCAGCCTCAAAAGAAAAATTGTTTGGTTTTGGATTTGGGTTTGGTCTACTAACAAATTCTGGCTTATTGAAATTTAATTATGCCAACGGCAAAAGTGAAAACCAGAAATTCAAATTTTCCGATTCGAAAATTCATATCAGCTTGACAGCTAGGTTTTAATTTACAACTCCCTTTTGTTTAACCCTTTCCAAAAAAAAATTGAAATTTTAAGTGTTTATTATTGGTTAATTAACTTTTTATTAAGATTTTTGGGCTAGGCTAATTCAAATAAATCATAAAATGAAAACAAAGTTTAGTGGAATTTTAACGCTATTGCTAGCGTTTGTTGTGCAACTAACGTTCGCACAAGAGAAAACAATTTCAGGAAATGTGACTGACCAAGCTGGTCTTCCACTACCTGGAGTTAATATTATTGTAAAGGGCACTACAAATGGTACTCAATCAGATTTTGATGGTAATTATACCATCAGTGCGAGTACAGGAAGTGTATTAACCTTTAGTTATGTAGGTCTTACTACGCAAGAAGCTACTGTTGGTTCTGCCAACACTCTTAATGTGACTATGCAAGAAGATTTAGAAACATTAACTGAGGTTATTGTAACTGCCCAAGGTATTAAGAGAGAGAAAAAAGCTCTTGGTTATGCCGTATCGGAAGTAAAATCAGAAGACTTAGAGCAACGTACCGAAGGTGATGTTGCCAGAGTACTTTCTGGAAAGGCTTCGGGAGTTCAAATAACTTCTCAGAGTGGTACTTCTGGATCTGGTACTAATGTTGTAATTCGTGGTTACAGTTCGATTAACGGAAGTAATCAAGCACTCTTTGTGGTTGATGGTGTTCCTTTTAGTAGTGACACGAATGCTCAAGGTAATTTCTTAGATGGTAACGTTGGTTCTTCAAGATTCTTGGATCTTGATCCAAACAACATTGAAAGCGTAAACGTCCTTAAAGGACTTGCAGCTGCCACTCTTTATGGTACTGCTGGTAGAAATGGAGTTATCGTAATTACTACTAAATCTGGTGCTTCCGGATCTGCTAAGAAGAAAAGTGAAATCACGATCAACCAATCTTATTTCTTTAATGAAATAGCATCGACTCCTGATTACCAGGATTCTTTTGGTGGTGGATTTAACCAATCTTTTGGATGGTTCTTCAGTAACTGGGGTCCTTCATTCAATCCAGGTGGTGTTGCAGGATATCTTAATGACCCTGCTACGAGATTACCAAGTAACCCAGCAGGAGAATTTGGTATTCAACCTGATGGCACTGTTTTACACCCATATCACACATCAGCTTTCTTAAATGGTCCTAATGCCAATAACGGTAATAACCTTTTGAGACAGGAATTTAATAATGTACGTTACGAATGGAGAGCTTATGATAGTTTTCAAAATTTCTTCAGAACGGGTGGTGTAAGCAATACATCTCTTAATATGAGAGGTTCTTCTGATGATGGTAAAATAAGCTATAATGTAAATTATGGTCATCTTGATGAGAAAGGATTTACTCCAGGTAACGGTCTTAGAAGAAATACGTTATCTATTGGTGGTACAGCAAAATTAAGTAATAAGTTTACGATAAACGCTTCTTTGAATTTCTCAAGGAATGACGTAAAATCTCCGCCAGTTGCGGCAAGTAGAGGTAATGGTACTTTAGGTTTCTCTGTATTCGCTAATGTATTCTTTACACCTAGAAACGTTGACTTATTAGGTTTACCTTTCGAAATTCCAGAAACAAGCGGAAGTATCTATTATCGTAATGGTAACGACATAATAAACCCAAGATGGACTGTTAAGAACGCTGGAAGTCAGCAATTAACTAACCGTTTATTTGGAACGACATCATTAACGTATGAGTTCAATGATAATTTAAACCTAACATACCGTGCTGGTGTAGATTTCTACAATGAAAGAAACCAAGCCTTCTCTAACAAGAATGGTGTCAACTTCCAACAAGCCGTATTAGGTTACTATGAAACTTGGGATAACAATGTTAGAATATGGGATCATTATCTTGCTATAGGTGGTGATTATAATTTGTCTGATGATGTAGGAGTAACTTTTACTGCTGGTGGAACAAGTCGTTCTAGAGTATTTGATCGTAAAGGTCTTTCTAGTTCTCAACAAATATCTTTTGGAGTTTTAAAACATTTTAATTTCTTGACACAATCCACTACATTTTTTAATAGTGGTGCGCAAATTGAGTTTTTAGATGAACAAAATATCATCGGTGTATTTGGCGAAGCTGCCATTGATTACAAGAACTTACTTTTCGTAACATTATCCGGTCGTAATGATTGGGTGTCAAATCTCCCAACAGAAAACAACGGCCAGTTCTATCCAAGTGTAAGTGTATCATTCTTACCTACGGCAGCTTTTGATGGACTTAAGTCTGAAAATGGAGTGAATTATTTAAAAGTAAGAGCCGGTCTTGGACAATCAGCTGGTTTCCCTACTGGGTATCCAACGTTCAATACAGTTAATCAAACCACAACTGCCAATGGTGGGAATAATGGTTCACTTGTTACTAACTCTGTTAGTAATTTCTTAGCGAATCCAAACTTAAAGCCTGAGCTTATCAGTGAATTTGAAGTTGGTTTCGATTCTAGATTTTTGAATAATCGTGTGAATTTGAATGTGTCTTATTTTGATAGACAAACAAAAGACCTGATTGTATTCAAGCCATTAGCACCAAGTTCTGGTTTTACACAAACACAAGAAAATGTTGGTAAAGTTGAAGGCGACGGATTTGAAGTTGACTTAGGTGTTGATTTGTTTAGAAATGATGACAATGGGTTCAACTGGAATTCTAGAGTGAATTTCACGACAAGTGAGCAAATAGTTACTGAACAAGATGATGATCAGATTATCTATGCAGGATCTACAGCATCTTTCTTAGGTGGTAATGCTGCCATAAGAGGAGAGCAATTAGGAGTTATTGTTGGAGATAGAATTGAAAGAGATGCAAATGGCAACTTTGTTGTTGATGCCAATGGAAACTATAAAACTCAGAGTCAGATCAATTTACCTGATGGGCGTTCTATTACACCAATCATTGGAGATCCAAACCCTGATTACGTAATGAATTTCATCAACAACCTTTCTTATAAAAACTGGAATTTAGGTTTCCAAGTAAGTCATACAAAAGGTGGTGACATATCATCTGCGACTATAGGTGTACTTTTAGGACGTGGACTGATTGTTGAAACTGAAGATAGAGAAAATACGTTTGTACTTCCTGGTGTAAATGAAACAACGGGACAACCAAATAATGTTCAAATAAATAACTCTACCTACTATTTTGGTAATGTATTATTTGGTCCTAAGGAACTACAAATTTATGACGGATCCGTTGTAAGATTACAAGAAATGTCTTTAGGATATAGTATTCCGCAAAAGTGGCTAGAAAGAACACCTTTTGGTTCTGTAACATTTACTGCTACCGGATTTAACTTGTGGTATGATGCTTATAACACCCCTGAGGGTGCTAATTTTGACCCTAATGTAGCTGGTGTAGGAATTGGTAATGGTCGTGGATTCGATTATATCAATGGACCTAGTTCAAGAAGATACGGATTTAGCGTTAAAGCATCATTTTAAAATTTAACTATAACGGACGCAACCTTTTTAAAAAGGTTGCATCTAATTAAAGAATTACAGATTATGAAAAAAATATATAAATTCTTATTACTGGCGATTGTTTCGGCTGGTATGATCTCACTCAACTCTTGTGAGACCATTGAATTGGAGAAATTGGTTGATCCCAATCAATTAGCTGAAGGAGATTCTCAGTTCTTGTTCAACTCCATTCAAAATTCTTATAGAGGAGCTCAAGTGACATTTAATGATAGAAGTTCTGAATTGACCAGAATTGATTTCATGGCTGGAACTGATTATTTTTCCAATTATAATTCAGCAACACTTAATGGGCCTTGGAATACCTTGTATAGTACTATCAATCCTGATATTGCTGCAATGGAAGCCTTAGAAACTCCAGACAATGACTTATCTTATGTTATAGGTGCTTCTAAAATTATGCAAGCTCATGTAATGATGCAACTTGTAGATTACTTGGGAGATATTCCTTGGACAGAGGCTAATCAACCAGATACGTTTCCTACGCCCGTTTTAGATGATGATGCATCGGTATATGCTGCTGCTCTTGCTCTTTTAGATGAAGGTATCGCAAGATTGAATTCGGCATCCGTTCCTGTAAGTAATGTAACTGATTTGTTTTACGGAGCCCTTGGCTCTTCGTCTCAAACAGCTGCTCAAGTAACCAATTGGGTTAAAGTAGCCAATACATTAAAAATGAGAGCTGCTATAACTACTGGAGATATGGCAACGTTTAATAGCATCGCTGCTAATGATGCAAATTATATTTCTAGTACTGCAGATGATTTTCAATTTAATTTTGGAACTCAATTAGCACCTGTAAATACACAGCATCAAGATTATCAAAACGATTACACAACATCTGGAGCTAACATTTACCAGAATAACTGGTTAATGTATACAATGGTCAATTTGGATGACCCAAGAATGCGCTATTATTTTTACCGTCAAAAGAATTGTGTACCAGGAGCTAGCTGTCAGCCTGATGGCCAGACCGATGTATTACAATGCTCAACTGATGGTGTACCACCACATATTCAAGGAACTGAATCAGAAAATTGGTGGTGTTACCTAGAAAATGGTTACTGGGGTAGAATGCACGCTAACCCTAGAGGTATTCCACCAGATGGAAATGAAAGAGTAGCAGTAGGTGTTTATCCTGCAGCAGGTTTGTTTGATGATGATGACTTTAGTGATGTAACACTTGGTCTTGGAGGTAATGGAGCTGGTATCGAACCATTTATTTTAGCATCTTATGTAGATTTTTGGAAAGCTGAAGTGGCACTGTCTCCTGGTGGAGCTGGCGCTGCAGTAGCAGCCACTAATATTCAAGCTGGTCTTGAAAAATCGATAGCAAAAGTACAAACTTTTATTTCTGTAGATCCTGGTGCCACTGCAAGTTTTGCGCCAACAGCAGCTGATAATACAGCATATGTCGCTGGTGTAGTAGCAGATTTTACTGCAGCAACTGGAGCTGACCAATGGAACATTTTAGCTGAACAATACTGGATTACTATGTTTGGTGGTGGAGCTGATGCGTTCAACTTCTACAGAAGAACTGGTTTCCCAACAACTGTTGGTTTAGGCTTTGGGCCAGCTCTAGGGAATTTCCCTAGAACATTCTTGTATCCACAGAATGAGGTAATCGCCAATCCAAATATCATGCAACGTACTAATAATGACGATGCGGTGTTCTGGAATACGCAACCTTTACCTATAGCCAACTAATTAAACGCATTAAAATGAACAAATTTAATATAACAACAAAAGCTATGAGAAATTCATTAAAAATGGGAGCTCTTGCATTAATTACCTGTCTAGGCATGATTTCATGTCAGGAGAGCGATAATGTAATTGATACTGTTCTAGAAACCACGCAACAAGGAGCAGTACTTAGAACTCTAGAAGTTGTTTCAGGTACTATGAATTCAAGTCTTCCAGACTCAGAGTTCGCAGTGATGGTTGAAGAACAAGATAATCAAGGAGGTAATTTGCTTGAGCAAGTTAATTTATACGTGACTATCGATGACAACACACCAGCTAATGGTACAACAGCAGGGGTTAAAACACTTGTTAAATCATTCATGCCAAGTGACTTTACTCCTGGTCCGTTTGGGTTACCTAGAGCAACACTTTCTACAACTTTCGGAGAATCTGCTGCAGCTTTAGGATTAACTTTCGCTGATTACGCTCCTGGCGATATTTTCGTCGTAGATTTAGAACTTCTTTTAACAGATGGAAGAGTTTTTGATAACTCAAGTGCTTCTGGTTCTACATCTGGTGGTTTTTATTCTTCGCCTTTTAGATATAGCGTACCTTTAGTATGTTCACCTGCACCTGGAGTTTATACCGTAAATATGGTAGATTCTTATGGTGATGGCTGGCAAACTACCTCAAGTGGAGGTGGTGAAGGTCTTACAATAGATGTTGATGGAACAATTCTTATGGTAGGCATGTGCTCACCTTACGGTAGTGCTGGAGGATCATTCTTAGAATCAGGTGCTGGGACAGGCTGTACTGAAAATGCTGGTTCTGCAGCTACAGGTACAATAACGATTCCAGCTGGAGCGGTTTCTGCAGAATGGACATTCCCTGGAGATTTTTGGGGAGAAATCGGTTTTGATATCATAGCGCCAGATGGCACGACTGTTTTATTTAGCGGTGCCCCAGGCTCAGTAGCACCAGGTATTGTACCAGTGGTATTCTGTGCAATGTAATAAATACATTAACTATAATATTTTAAAAAGAGCTGCCTTATATAGGCAGCTTTTTTTATTTTTAAGCTCAACTAATTACTGTATGAGATATCCGTTTCCTCTACTGATTATTATTATTCCTTTTTTAGGGTGCAAGGACGACACAGATCCTGAGAAAGTAACCGATTCAGTTTCTTTAGAAATAGAAGCCAATACCCAAAATCGAATTCTCAAAAAAATACCAACCTCATCTAGCCATCTTAACTTCAGTAATACTATAACTGGTAATGTTAACACTAAAGAAAACTTATTTGATTATGATTTCTTTTATAATGGCGCAGGAGTGGGTATAGAAGACATTAATAATGATGGCCTAAAAGATATTTTTTTCTGTGGTAATCAAGTACCCAATAAACTATTCTTGAATAAAGGCAACTTTGTATTTGAAGATATTACGGAATCAGCAAATGTGAACACTAAAAAATTCTGGTCCAATGGCGTGACCTTTGTTGACATTAACCAAGACGGATGGATGGACATCTACATATCTCAAGGTGGTCCTAAATCGGCTGAACAAAGAAAAAACATCCTGCTCATAAATCAACACAATAATACTTTTAAAGAACAGTCTTCTACTTATGGATTAGATGATTATGGTATTAGCACACAATCCGCCTTTTTCGATTTTGATAAAGATGGAGATTTAGATTGTATAGTCATGAACGAAAATGATTATTATGGTAACGATCCTTCCACGTTCTACAAAATTCTAGAAGATAAAGAGATACTAAGGAACAACTCAAGTCATTTATATAGAAATGACAATGGAAAATTCAAAGATATTACAGAACAAGCCGGCCTTCTAAAACCAACATTTGGGTTAGGTCTTTGTGTTAGCGACATAAACAATGATAATTGGTTAGACATATATATAGCTAATGATTATTATGTGCCAGATGCTCAATACATAAATAATAAGAACGGAACATTTACAGATCAGATTAAAGAGCATACTAATCAGGTCTCTTTTTATGGAATGGGTGTGGATATTAGTGATATTAATAATGATAATCTTCAAGATGTATTTGTTCTTGACATGGCATCAAGCGACCATGTGAGATCAAAGACCTTAATGGCTTCTATGGATGAAGACAATTTTAAATTATTAGTAGATAACCTCAATCTACAACATCAGTACATGTTCAACTCACTACAACTTAATATGGGAGAGAACAAGTTTCATAATATTTCTCAATTGACTAAAATGTCGAAAACAGATTGGAGCTGGGCTGGTCTTATGCTAGATATTGATAACAATGAAACTAAAGATATTTTTGTAACTAATGGCTATAGAAAGTATGCATTAGACAACGATGTACGTCAAAAAATACTCACGGCTAAACGTCAATATCGTGGAAATGTGCCTATAAACATTAAAGAAGAAATTTATAAAAATCTACCCTCTGAAAAGCTTGCCAATAAGCTCTTTATAAATCAAGGTGATTTGAAATTTATCGATGAATCAACTGACTCTGGCATTGTTGAACCTTCCTTTTCGAATGGAGCAGCATATGCCGATTTAGATAACGATGGTGATTTAGACCTTGTTATCAACAATATAGATGAAGATGCTTTTTTATATAAAAACATGAGTACCGAAAGTGAATTAGGAAATTTTCTGAAGGTGAAATGTGATGGTAATCTTTCGGAATCGTTTGCTAAAGTCTCTATTAAATATAGTGGAAGCAGTCAGTTTAGAGAAGTTAAAAGAGTGAGAGGTTATTTATCATCGGTTGACAATATTGCTCATTTCGGTTTGGCTTCTAATAAAACTATTGATACCGTGACAGTAGAATGGCTTTCGGGAAAAATCGAAGAGCGCTATAATATAATATCTAATCAAACAATTACATTCTTGGAGAAAGACGCTTCTAAAGCGTCTAAACATTCAAATAAAAATCAACCTATATTTAATAAAAATAAAAACCTTCTCGCTTTTAATCATAAAGAGAATACCTATAACGATTTTGCTAAAGAAGTGTTATTGCCATATAAACAATCGTCATTAGGTCCAATCATTAGTAAAGGTGATGTCAATGCTGATGGCAAAATAGATCTTTATATAGGAGGTGCTTCTGGTCAGCCTGGAGCGTTATTTACCCAAACCAGTAACGGTTTCATGAAAAATACCATTCAGGCATTTATACAAGATGCTGCACATGAAGATATGGAAGCTGTGTTTTTCGACTCAGACAACGATGGTGATCAAGATTTGTACGTTACTAGTGGAGGCAATGAATTTATAGAGTTCTCCCCATTATATAAAGATCGTCTATACTTGAATGATGGCAATGGAAACTTTACCAAATCAGAGCAAAGTTTTTATAATTCAAGTGCTAAATCTGTTGCTACTATTGATTATGACAAAGATGGTGATCTAGATATTATTGTTGGTAACAGAATTGTTGCACAGAAATATCCAATACATACCGAATCTATTATTTACCAAAATAATAATGGAAAGTTCAAAAATGTTGCCTCATTGATTGCTCCAGAATTGAGGGATTTTGGAATAGTGAACAAAGTAATTTCAACGGACTTCAATAATGATGGTTGGCAAGATTTTATTACCGTTGGGGAATGGACACACGTTGGTATGTTCCAGAACAACAATGGCACTTTTACTGAAGTATCAAAAAAGTATGGTCTAGATACTGAAAAAGGTTGGTGGCTCTCTATTATTGAAACTGATTTGAACAAGGATGGCCACAAAGACTATGTAGTTGGAAATATTGGAGAAAATATCAAATTTGACATTAGTAAAGACAAACCACTACGCGTTTATGGCGAGGATTTTGATAATAATGGCACTCATGATATTGTTCTTAGCAATAAATATAAGGGCATGTTTGTGCCGGTTCGTGGTAAAGAATGTTCAACGCAGCAAATGCCTTTTATTTCAGAAAAATTTCCAACCTATAATGAGTTTGCTAATTCTACACTCGAAGATATTTATGGTGATAAAATTCATACTGCCTACCAACGTGAAGTCAATCAATTTAAATCAATTGTGCTACTAAATGATGGTAAAGGTGGTTTCAATAAAATAGAATTACCAAATATTGTTCAAACTATACCAGCATTAAGTATTGATATACTTGATTATAATAATGATGGTTATGATGATCTTATTATAGCAGGTAATATTTTTGATACAGAAGTTGAGACACCAAGGCTAGACAACCCTTATGCGCTAATTCTTCAATCTAATCAAAAAGATGGTTATATCCCTATACTTCCAAAAGACTCGGGATTATATACAAATGGAGATGTAAAATCAGTAATATCTATTGAAAAAGAAAATAAAACGATCCTTATATTTGGAGAAAATAATGGCCCAGTTGAAATATTTAGTACCAACTAATCATTTGCCTATACATCAAGAATTTAGTTATGAATGTTTCATACATTTGCGGTCATGGAAAAAAGCACACAAATATTTGGCATAAGAGCCGTTATAGAGGCTATTAATTCTGGTAAGACGATTGATAAGGTTTTTATCCAAAAAGGTCTTAGAGGTGAATTATTTCAGGAATTGGACACCTTAATAAGGCAAAGTTCTATAAACTCTTCATACGTTCCAATAGAAAAACTTAATAGACTCACTAAAAAAAATCATCAAGGTGTCGTTGCGAACATCTCCCCTATCGATTTTCATGATCTAGATGAATTGGTGATGTCTACCATTGAATCTGGACAAACACCCTTATTTCTATTATTAGATCAAATAAGTGATGTTCGAAATTTTGGTGCCATTATGCGTACAGCAGAATGTACAGGCGTCCACGGAATTATTATTCAAAAAAAAGGTGGAGCTCCTATTAATGGTGACACCATTAAAACCAGTGCTGGTGCTGTTTTTAATATTCCCATTTGCAAAGTTGACCATATTAAGGATGCCATGTTTCATTTACAAGCATCTGGAATAAAAGTGATAGCAGCTACTGAAAAAACAGAAAATCATCTTTATGACGTTGATTTTAAAGAACCTTGTGCAGTTATTATGGGGTCTGAGGGGCAAGGCATCACCCCTTCTATTTTAAAACTTTGTGACGCTAAGGCCAAACTCCCTATTCAAGGAACTATAAAATCCTTGAATGTATCTGTAGCTTGTGGCGCTTTTCTATATGAGGTTGTAAGACAACGTATTTAATCCTTGTGTTCTTTAAAATGATATTTGATATCTAGTTCATCATCTGGATCTTCATCAATACGTTCAATAAAATTACCATGTTCATCAAAATGTTTCATGAAATCATCCTCTTCTTCATCATAATGTTCTTCTTCCCAAATGTATTTCCTAGGCTTGGCAATTTCTTTTCTAAAAACAATAGCGAACAATAATCCAGTAATCATTCCACTTAAATGACCTTCCCAAGAAATTCCTTCTTTAATAGGTAAAGTTCCCCAAATCATACTTCCATAAAGAAACACTACAATTAAAGACAATGCTATCAATCTATAATGCTTAGCGAAGATGCCCTTAAAAAAGGTAAAGCTGACCAATACATATATCAACCCACTAGCGCCAATATGATTTGCTGGCCTACCAATAACCCATGTTAATAATCCTGATAACAATATTCCAAAAATAATTACTTTCCAGGCTATCTTTCTATAGAAATAAAATAAGGCAACAGATAACACAAATAAAGGAATTGTATTGCTATATAAATGATCAATTCCGCTATGTATAAATGGGCTGAAAAAAATCCCTCGCAATCCTTTAAGAGTTCCTGGGTGAACACCATAAGAATTAAATGCTACACCAAAACGTATTTCAAACCAGAATACAAGCCAAATACTTAATACAAAAGCAATAGGGTAAGCTAATACGCCGGTTGAAAACTTAAACTGATGTTGATCGCTCATTCGTTAAATTTAAATATTATACCGCAAAAAAGTGTCCATTTAATGTTTTAGTGAAATATTGTCACAACCTTTCGTAATTTTGCATTATGAATGCACCTTTAGCAGAACGTTTACGTCCTAGAACTTTAGACGATTACATCAGCCAAAAACATCTAGTTGGAGTTTCCGGTTCTTTGACGCAACATATAAAGCAAGGACTTATTCCATCCATGATACTTTGGGGCCCTCCAGGCATTGGAAAAACCACTTTAGCTAATATTATTGCTGAAGCATCTAAGCGTCCTTTTTATACGTTAAGTGCTATCAATTCTGGCGTGAAGGATGTTCGTGACGTTATAGACAAAGCAAAACAAAGTGGCGGTTTATTTACAACAAAGAACCCTATTTTATTCATAGATGAAATTCATAGATTTAGTAAATCTCAACAAGATTCTTTATTGCAAGCGGTTGAAAAAGGCTGGGTAACACTTATAGGTGCTACAACCGAAAATCCAAGTTTTGAAGTTATTCCTGCATTATTATCGCGCTGTCAGGTTTATATTTTGAATTCATTTGATAAAAACGATTTAGAGACTCTTTTAAAACGTGCTATAAAAGAAGATGAGCATATTTCTAAGAAAAGCATAAAACTAAAGGAGACAGATGCATTATTGCGCTTATCTGGAGGAGATGCTCGTAAATTGCTTAATATTTTTGAATTAATTGTTAATTCTGAAAATGGAAAGACTATAACTATAACCAATGAAAGCGTTTTAAAGAAAGTACAAAGCAATACGGTTCGTTATGACAAAACTGGTGAGCAGCATTATGATATTATCTCTGCTTTTATAAAATCTATAAGAGGTAGCGATCCCAATGCTGCAGTTTATTGGTTAGCAAGAATGGTTGAAGGTGGCGAAGACGTTAAATTTATTGCACGTCGCATGCTTATTTTAGCAAGTGAAGATATTGGAAATGCAAATCCTACGGCATTAGTGATCGCTAACAATACGTTTCAAGCGGTATCTGCCATAGGATATCCAGAATCCAGAATCATTTTAAGTCAATGTGCTACTTATTTAGCAAGTTCTCCCAAAAGCAATGCTGCTTATGAGGCCATTGGCAAAGCACAACAATTAGTTAAGGAAACTGGCGATCTATCGGTACCCTTGTCCATAAGAAATGCTCCAACCAAACTCATGAAGGAACTAGGCTATGGAGACAATTACAAATATGCTCATAACTACGAGCAGAATTTTACCGAGCATGAATTCTTGCCGGATGACATCAAGCATACCAAATTATATAACCCAGGAAATAATGCTCGTGAAAATGCTCAAAGAGACTTCTTAAAAAAACGTTGGAAGGATAAATATGGATATTAAAACTTAATATCAAGACCTTTGACTAATAGATCTTTACCTCTAACTTCTGAGATTACCCAAACGCCATCTAGTTGATGAATAATAGCATCTTTTCCTAACACAATATAGACCTCTTTTATACCAGAGCTTGCAATCTTATAGATTACTTTGGGTGTACTATCTACAATCTGAAATCCACCGTCAATAGCCTGAGCATATAGTATATTAGTGCTTTTCTTAACTTCCTTTAAAGGTCGTTCTACTTTAACAGTTTTAGGTTTTGCGATTTTTGGTTGTTTTGGTTTTGGCTGAGGTTTAGTAGGAATTGGTTCAGGACTTTTAGATTCGGATTGAGGGCTTTTTGATTCAGCCATAACAACTCCCGAATTAGCCCTGCTATATGCATAATTAGCTGTCTGAAAAGATTTAAATGCATCACGAAGTGCCAAATTATAAGCCGTCTTGAATTCCTTTTTTCGAGATTCGCCAATATCGGTTTTATAAACAATGGTATTGTTGCAGTCTTTTAGTTCTACTCCAAGTTTTGTAGTAAGTAAACCTCTTCCTTTACTTACGTTTGCTCTTAGCGCTAGACAATTATTGTTTTGTAAATCTCGAGGGAATGCTTCATCTCCCATAAAAGCGGTAAACCCATGCTTATTAAATAAAAATTTCGTCAACGAATTCAATTGAAATTTATCTGCTTCATTCAAGAAATCATACTTAGTTGGCACTATTATATATTTATAGTCATTAAGGCTTTTTTGTGAATATGCCTTATTAAAACCCAAACTAAAAACTACCAATAGAACTAAAATTCTATTCATTTTTATCAAATATTAAGTTAAACCCGAATTGTAAAGATACACTTTGTGTTTTAGCTAAGTTTTGAAATTCTAATAAATTATCAACTGTGGCGTAAATATTCAAATTTCCTAAATGAGCAGACATACCAAGTCCAATATTTTTGTTAGAAAAGGTATCAATCGTGTATGTAGCTTTTAAACGAAACTGTTCAAATAATCGTCTATAATAAAACGCTGTTAGAGCCAATTGCGGTTGTCTCGGTCTATTTACAGCAAATAATTGTGCTCCAATAGAGTTAAGATATCCACTATCTTCACTAGTACAATCGCACTCTTCACTAAGTTCTTTTCCAAAAGAATACCTAATTGCCGAATTGAGTTTCACAGGACGCCAAGTAGTATATTTAGTAGTGGTTTCCTTTACATCGAAAAGATTTTCAAAATTCCCGGAAACTTGTTCCCAATAGTCATCAGCTGTTTGCTCATCACCAGTTTCTGGAAAAATAGGATTGATGCCATCAAAAACTAATGACCCATTGAGCTCATAATTCTTAATATCCTTTGAATGCAGAATAAATCCAATATCTTGAAGGCTTGCATCTACCGTCAATTGATCCGATAATTTATAGGTAAATCCTAAATCTAATCCTAAACCAACATTTCCGCTAAACAAAAGTCTTTTAGCAAATGTAGAGACATCATTACCAATTTCAGAGTTATCATCATCCAGTAAACTTTTCAACCCTGAGGTTCTAAGAGCAAGATCTAAATCAAAAATATGTTCATAAAAATTATCAGTACCATTTCTAGTGATAAATCTCCCTTTGTTTTTAGTTGAGTTAAAATTCAAGATACTAGAATATAGCTTACCTCTTACGCCATAGGTTAATTTCTCATTCACTTTCTTATTGTACCCTAAATGCAAAGCTGATATTACCTCTCCACTTACATTCAAATCACTAAGATCAAAAACTCTATTGATATTGTTCTGATTTCCTTCTAAGGCTAGGATAGCATAATCTTTTGGAAAATAGATAAACACATCTAATTCTTGATACATCCCAAAAGAAATATACTCCTTTTTCTCATAAGAAGATCCTAATGCAAATCCTCCTGAGAACAATTCTAATTGTTGATTGACAGTAAAAAAATCTGTATCAATCATGCCATTAATTGCCGTTCTCAGCTTCTGATTAAAATCTCTACCATCATCAGCAAAAACGTCATAAACTGAAACACCTGAAGCACCAAAATTGGCATGAATGTGAGAGAATAGCGGAATTCCCATATACCAATCATTAGTAATACTAGCTCCTGGATTTATTAAAAGAGATTGTGGGATTTCATTGAAACCATAGAGTACTTGCTTATTTTGTGAGTAGGTAATGCAAGTAAAAAGTAGAAGGATGAGGCTTATCCTTTTCATTCGGGAGAAATCAAATCGATATAAAATGCCCCTTTGGACTTAAACTTGATACTACCTATACTGTTTTCATTCAAAACGGATCCATCAGTACTTGGCTGCATAGTGAATGTTAAAATAAGTTTCGTGGTGCTTGTTAAATCATTTATGGCATCATTTTCAAAAATCTCTTCATTTATAGTCACTAATTCTTGATTAGTTGGAGAGGCTTCCACTTCAAACTGAATAAGATGTTGCTCTGTATTATCATCGTTTAAGAATTGTATCTCTGCTTCAAAAGCACGATTGATACTATTGGTTGTTTCAAATAAAAATTCTGCACGTCTTAAATTATCAACTACAAAATCATCACTGAATATCTCTATCCTTACAGAATCTCTTATAATCGTTATCTCAGTACCGTCAACAGAAAATCGATTTGCAGCTTCGTTAAAACGTACAAGGCTTACCTCTAATGCTGGAGTGACAAGAAGATCCTCAGATTGCTCAAAATCTACATCTTTTACGCATGAGGTTGATTGAAAAAACAGCAAACAAATGAAGGCAAATTTTGGGATTAGCTTTAACATAACATTAGGTTTTAATAAATAAAACGGTAGTTGATGCACGCTTATTGCACTAGAAGAATGCTTTTAGATCTAAAAGATTACTGACCTGCTTAATACTTTCATCAAGGGTCTCATTATGATAGTTGTAACAAATCGCATCAAACCCATAATCCAATGCGCCGAGAATATCGGCTTCATAATTATCGCCTATCATAATACTGTTGTTCGGATTGGCTTTAGATAAATTAAACGCATAACCAAAAATCTTAGGATTAGGTTTTTTAACACCTACCATTTCAGAGTCAGTAACCGTGTCAAAATAATGAAGTATGTTAGAGCTTTCCATTTTTCGTTTTTGCACCTCTTGGAAACCATTGGTGATAATATGCAACCTATATTTTGGTTTTAGATAATCGAGTATTTCTAGAGTACCTTCTAACAGGTGATCAAAAGAAGAGAGATATTCTATATAATCTTCAGACAATTTGTTAATCATTGAGGGCTCAACATGCATATTTAGATCTGTAAACACATCATTTAATCTCGCAAAACGAAGTGATTCTTTATCAATTTTATTTTCTCTATAAAGTTTCCAATAAGCTAAATTTTTAGGTACGTATACTTCTAAAAAATCTCCTAAATGAATATCAAGATTATTCATTTTAAAAATTTTATCAAAAGTTAACTCAGAGTTCTTATCAAAATCCCAAAGCGTATGATCTAAGTCAAAAAATATATCTGTTATATGCTTAATTTTCATGTTGAGAATCTATGATTAGATTAAATAGCTCTTTGAATCCTTTCCATTTAGGTACATCACTAAACGTGTAATTATGAAAGACAGGTGTGAAAATCCCGTTGACTTTTTTTACTTCTTTAATGACTTCATTCAAAGCCTTCTTTTTGTCTAATAGAGAATTATTCTTCAATAAAGCCGAATCAATAACGTGAAAGGTATTCAATAATAATGGTGTTTGGCCTTCATAGTCAAGGTCATAGAACAAGAAGGGTGTACATGTACTAGCTCTAAACCCAATGGCATTTACATAACCCATGGTATAATCTTCTTTAATCTCCAACTCTACCAAGTTTCTATATGATTCAGGAAGATTGAGCTTAGAAAACGAGTGCCTTGAACTCTCGAGAGGCGTATTGATAACTGTTTCAATTGTTTTTTTCTCTTCCTTCAAGATCTTCAAATCTTCTAATGCAAAAAAGGACACTTTTAAGCCAACCTTACAATAATCAGCAACGGATTTGATAAGTGATACAAAATTCTTCTTCTGGATATTGATGTTTTTATCGTATGTAGAATAACCTCCTATAAGAAAAAAAACAATGAACTTATTCTGACTGTGTTTCTGTCTATTTATTATATAACTGAATGTATTAAAATGGTCTTTTTGAAAACCAAACAATACAGAATATCGCTTATATAGTCTTTTGAATTTTAAACGCCCAAAATCAAACAATGTACCACCAATAGTCCGCATAATACCCTTTTGCTTAAAATCATAAGCCATAGGAACATCGATAATAGGCTTTATTTGGTAAGCTCGTTTTATGGGAACAAAATCTGGATAAAACGATCGCAAAACCGTCAAGAACTTATATGCCCAAACATCAACAACAGGTTGATGTAAAAACCCGTGTTTATATGCAATGCTTTCTTCAGCTACAAATCGCCCATAATCATCTTGTACATGTGGTAAATATTCTTCGTAACGCGTCAAAAGATAAAAAGCTGCTGAAAAAATATCGTAAGGTAAATGACTCTTGTCTCCAGTTGGAAAAAAGCATTTTGTATCACCCCAATCATTCACATTGATCGTCAAGAACGCTAGTCCTTGTTCGTGTAGCAAATCATGACTTCTAATGAACATTTCTTTTGCTAAAGGCTGTTTAGCATACGACATTTTAAGTCCGTCATGGGCAATGAATTCTTCTATAGTCGCAGTAAAACTAACAGGTATATTTAATATCCTAGTACAAATTTGCCGGAAGATATACTTAACTCGAGGTGTGACCTTATGTGTGTAAACCAATAGCATTTATAACAATTGGTTGTCTGCAAAGCTATAATAACTCGCTTCGGTTATAATGATATGGTCCAATACTTTTATATCTAAACTTTCTCCTGCCACTTTTAGTTTATTGGTTAGTTGTTTATCTGCTAGGCTTGGTTTCAAAGTTCCCGAAGGATGATTATGTGCTAAAATAATTCCGACAGCACCAAGTTCTATCGCATTTTTCATCACTAGTCTTACATCTACCAAGGTGCCTGTTATACCGCCTTTGCTTAATTGACTTTTTTGAAGGACTTTGTTTGAATTATTAAGGTAGATAATCCAAAACTCTTCGTGTGGCAACTCTCCAAGAATAGGTTGCATCAATTCAAATACAGAAGCACTGGACGCAATTTTATCTTTTTCCAAAGCTTCCTCACTTCTGCGTCGTCTTCCCAATTCCATAGCTGCAGCAATAGTAATGGCCTTCGCCTCTCCAATGCCTTTAAATTTCATTAATTGTTTAATAGGTAACTTTCCAAGGTCAGTAAGGTTGTTATTAGCAGAGGCTAAAATACGTTTGCAAAGTTCCACCGCACTTTCATTTCGACTACCAGAACCTACTAATATCGCCACCAATTCTGCATCACTCAGGGCTGCCTTACCTTTATGAAGCAATTTTTCTCGTGGTTGGTCGTCTTGCGACCAGTTTTTTATTGAAAATGAGGTTGGTGTTTCTGCCATGAATAGCTTTTGCATAAAGATAGAAAACTTGAAATAAACAACATCAGTTCGAGTGATTTTTGACAGAAAATCGTATCAAGAACAATCCTAATTTAAGATCACATTCTCGATACACTTCTCCCAAGGTCGAAGCACTCGAATTGACGGTAAGTTTGACAAAAACTAAAAAACGTACACTAAATAAAAAAATGTAATTTTAAGACAACAACTAAATTTTTAGATCATGAAATCCATTTTTGATGAAACTTCCTTTAACGAAATACAAGAACGCATTAATAAGCTCGACGAAAATAGTCAAGCTCAATGGGGGAAAATGAATGTCGGACAAATGGCATGGCATTGTCAGCCTGCCTTGAATATCATGCTAAAAAAAGACACTTATGGGTTGAAGCCTAATTGGTTTGCAAAGGTGTTCTTTAAAAAAGCCATGTATAGTGATAAACTTTGGGGCAAAGGCTTGCCAACAGCCAAAGTGATGAAAGCTACCGAACCAAGAGATTTTAGTGAGGAAATTATAAAATTAAAAGCCATTCTGAGTGAGGTTGGCGAACAGCGTAATAGGCAAGGTTGGGGTGAACATCCGGGTTTTGGGCATTTTACTGATGAACAATGGGGACAGATGCAATACAAGCATTTAGATCACCACTTTAGGCAGTTTGGGGTGTAATAAAATCATTTAATGAATGCAAGGAATAGATAAAGGAACTAGACTTTTTAATTATTTGGTTGACTTAATTGTAGTGTTTATTGTTTGGGTCATAGCTACAATTATTCTTGGAATCAGTGATACTACAAACTGGGTTTTTTATATACTTATGTTTAGTTATTATTTTGTTTTTGAAGCAACAACAGGCCAAACTTTAGGAAAAATGGTCACCAAAACTAAAGTTGTCTTTAGCGACGGTTCACAACCATCTTTATTTCGGATTTTAATGAGGTCATCCTTCCGACTTATTCCCTTTGATGCCATGTCTTATTTATTAGGTTATGAAAAAGGGTTGTATGATATTTTATCATCAACCAAGTTAGTAAAGACATTAGAACAGGAGGAATAACATTATCCAATAAGATTCTTTACATCTTCAAAATCCAAACCACCATAATTCCCAGAACTCATTAGTAACAGTGCTTTGTTTTCAAAGTCTTGAGAAAAAAGGAACTCTTTAAAATCATCAGGGTTGGTATAAATAATCAAATCATCACGCTCAAAAGCATTGGCTATTTGTTCGTGGGTCACTTCCTCCAACTTCTTGATTTGTACTGCGTGAGGTGAATAAAACACTACAGCAGTGTCTGCGGCATCCAAAGCACCTTTGTATTCTTTCAAGAACTCAGCATTCAAACTGCTATAGGTATGTAATTCTAAACACGCTATAAGCGTTCGGTTTGTATATTGTTCTTTTACGGCTTTTGTTGTTGCAGCGACTTTGCTAGGTGAATGCGCAAAATCTTTATATGCTACACTCGTATTACTTTCTGCAATCTTCTCTAACCGTTTACTAGCACCTTTAAAAGTAGCAATGGCTTCATAAAAATCATCTTCATCGATGCCCATATTTTGACAAATCCATTTGGCGCCTGCTAAATTATTGAGGTTGTGTTCTCCAAAAACTTCGATTGGCATTGGGCCTTCAGGAGTCTCAAGCATGGTTTGACCGTTTTCAACCGTATACTCTGGTGTTTGGTAAGGCAGTTTCCTAATAGAATTCTCTGAGGCTTCCACCACACGTTTTACTTCTTCATCCTCAATATTATAGGTGATGCTTCCACCTTTCACAATACTATCCACAAAAATGGTGAACTGTTCTACATAAAATTCATACGTCGGAAACACATTAATGTGATCCCAAGCAATACCACTCAATAAGGCTATATTTGGTTTGTATAAATGGAATTTTGGTCGTCTGTCTATCGGAGAACTCAAATATTCATCGCCTTCCAACACAATAAAATCATTATCATCTGTCAGTTTCACCATCACATCAAAACCTTCTAACTGTGCTCCTACCATATAATCTACATCTCTATCATGGTAATGCATGACATGTAAAATCATAGACGTAATAGTCGTTTTTCCGTGACTACCTCCAATAACCACACGTGTTTTATGCTTGCTTTGTTCGTATAAAAACTCTGGATAACTATAAATCTTCAAACCCAATTCCTGAGCTTTCAACAATTCCGGATTATCTTCTTTTGCATGCATGCCTAGCACAATAGCATCCAATTTATTGCTAATTTTCTCAGGATACCACCCAAATGTTTTTGGTAATAGCCTTTTAGCATCGAGTCTCGATTTTGACGGATCATGAATAGTATCATCACTACCTGTAACTCGATATCCTTTATTATGTAATGCAATGGCTAGATTATGCATTGCGGCGCCACCAATGGCGATAAAATGTACGTTCATATAACAAATATCAAACTACAAAACCCGAAATCCAAATAATTATGTCACTTAAGATTTAGAGTGCTAAGATCTTTTTCTTTTCTTTCTTGAAAACCTTGATTTTAGGGAGACCTGAGATGGCCTTATCAATCCATTTTGTCGCTTCTACTTTGTTACTCCTGTGCTTGTAGATCTGTGCTAAACGATAGTATACCCATGGCTTTGGAACACCATCTACAGCCGTGTGATTTTCGAGATATACTTTTAAACAATGTTCTCCCTTATTCAATTGCACATTATATTCTGCGGCTACTTTACCTATTTGGTAATGCAAACCATTACGCTTATGCTTAATTTGAGCCTTCTCAATATTGGCAATGGCCTTTCCAGGTTTCCTAGCAGTTTTCTCATAGAAATCAGTAAGTTTTTGATAACAAGTTATAGAACCTCCAATATTGATAGCCTTTAGATAAAGTTCTTCTGCATCTTCTGGTCTATCATGATACTCTGCTACATAGCCCAGCGCTAAATAACCATCGACTTGAGAGATATTCTCAAGTTGTTTTGCATACTTCAATGCTTTCTTTTCAGTGCCTCCTAAAATGGCAGGAAGCGACACATTGAATTCTACCAAAGCCCAACGCGTGTCAATGTGTTTTGGATCTAATTTCGCAGCAGTCTCGAATTCTTTCCGAATATCCCCTATATAACCAATCGCTCTAAGTTTGCTCATACCTAACACTTTCATGCCCAACGAGCCACCATATTTATAATGATATTCTGCATTATTAGGATCTTCGCCTCTCAAAGATTTGTAAACTTCGATAGCCTCATCCCATTTTTTCTGATGGCCATAGGTATCACCCAATAATTCTCTCGCTTTTTTGTCCGAAGGATATTCTTGAAGATAGGCATTGATCGTATTCTCGGCTTTGACGAATTTCTTTTGTTTGAAAAGCGTTTCGACATCATCAAGGGCGTTCTGCCCAATCAAAATGAAAGGAAATAACAAAAAGAAAAATACGATTCTATTCATTTAAAAAATATAACGAGGCAAAGCTAAATTAATTTTATCTTTATTGGTATCGTTTTTGCAAGATCCATACCAAATGATCATGGTTGTTAACTCATTGAAAAACACCATTCGCTCATTTAAGATTGCTCAAAATTGGTATTTAGCCCATTTTTGAGAATAAATATAAACTTATGACTAAATATATATCAATATTTCTCTTAATGATCCTATTCTCCAATTCGTCGTCTGCTCAAGATCCTAATTACAATAATTACGAAAAACAATGGCAGGAAGTTTTAAAGCTGGAGAGAGAAGGTCTTACCAAATCTGCTAATGAGGCAGTTGCAAAGATTAAAATCCGTGCCAGATCAGATGCTAATTCTGTACAAATGGTCAAGGTACTTTTATTTGAAAGTAAATACGCTTTGACACTTGAGGAAGATGCGCAGCTTAAAATTATTACTGATATTAAAGTTGAAATCGCTAAAAGTGAATTCCCTACTAAGAATATTTTAGAAAATATTCTTGCCAATTTATATTGGCAATACTTTCAACAGAACCGTTGGCAATTTTACAATCGCACGAACACTGAGACAAAAGTTGATGCAGCCGATTTTCGAACGTGGGATTTACAAACACTTTTTGACGAAATCCATCTGTACTATCAAGAGTCCTTGAAGAATGGTTTAATAGCTCAACGCACAAGCTTGGAATTATTTGATGACATCTTACATACTCAGAAAGATTCAAAAGTATTCCGCCCGACGCTATTTGATTTCTTGAATCATAATGCCTTGCAATTTTATAAAACACCAGAAAACCAAATCACGCAACCTGCCTATAAATTCGAAATTAGTGATTCTACATATTTGAGTGATGCCATCTCATTTTCCAAAATCAAGATAACATCAAAAGACACGACATCACTACAATTACATGCTTTAAAAATATATCAAAACCTTATCCAATTTCATTTACGTGATGGCTCACAACAGGCTTTAGCGGATGTCAATTTAGAGCGTTTACTTTATGTTAAACAGAATGCCACCTTTAGAGATAAAGAAGAGCTGCTTTTAAAAGCCTTAAAAACGGAATCAGACTTGCATAGCAATGATGATATTTCAGCGCTCTATGATTATGAAATCGCTAATATTTACTTTCAGCAAGGACGAAACTATAATCATAAAACCAACCCAGAACCTCGTTGGAAAATAAAAGAAGCACTAGATATATGTGAAGCAGTTATACAAAAATTCCCAAAAAGCAAAGGTGCAGAAAAGTGTGCCATCCTTAAAAATGACATTCTGAATAAAGCTCTTAATATTACTAATGAAGAGTTCATCCCAATCAATAAAGAGTCAAAAATACTGGTCAATTACAAAAATTTTGACCAGCTCCATTTTAAGATTTTTCCCCTCACTAATAGTCAATTAGAAAAACTTCAAAAGGCGTATAGAAAAGAGGATCAAATACAATTTATTAGTACGCTTAAAGCTTTAAAAAAGTGGCCATCTATTCTAAAAGACGAGCATGATTATCAGCAACATTCTACAGAAATCGTAATTCCGAAACTGGGCAATGGTCATTATATGATATATGCTTCTCCAAAATCTGGAGAAAAAAACACATTTGCATTCGGATTGTTTCAAGCCACCAATTTTGCCTTAGTAGAACGTAAAGAAAATGGGAAACAAACATATCAAGTAATTGATAGAAGTAATGGACATCCTATTTCTGGTGCCACTGTTAATTTTAAGAATAAAAGACAGCGCTATGAGGACGATCGTAAACTAAACAAAACCTTAAAGACAGACGCTAAAGGACAAGTTACCTTAGAAACGACATCCAATCATAATAACGTTGAAATAACAGTCACGAAAGACACAGAAAAAGCTTATTTCAATAACTATTATTTTAATGGTCGCTATAATGACAATGATAAAGAACGAACTAGACATCACGCTTTTTTGTTTACAGATAGAAGTATATATAGGCCTGGTCAAACCGTTTATTTTAAAGGTATTGGCATATCACAAACAGGAACCTCATCAGAATTATTGATCGATCAAATAGTTACAGTCACTCTAGAAGATGTAAATAGCCAAATCATTAGCACTCTAAAATTCAAGACTAACGACTATGGATCTTTTCATGGCGAATTCATCTTACCCAGCAATGGTTTAACAGGTAATTTCACGTTATCAGTAAGATCAAAAGAGATTGGTTTGTATTCTAACACTTCTATCTCCTGCGAAGAATACAAACGGCCTAAGTTCGAAACAACATTCAATCCAGTTACTGAAACGTATAAGATCAATGATGCTATTGTGGTAAAAGGTGTTGCTACGGCCTATGCAGGCAGCAATATTACAGAGGCCAAAGTAGTGTACCGCGTACATAGAAAAGTGCAATACCCTAGATGGTACTATTGGTACCGTCCGTATTTTAATAGCGAGCCTCAGGAAATCGAACATGGCGAAACAATAACAAACGATAAAGGTGAATATGAAATTCTTTTCAAGGCCATCCCTGATAAAAGCGTCTCAAAAGATGATTTGCCTGTATTTAATTATGAAATCACAGCAGACGTCACAGATATTAATGGTGAAACACGGAGCACAACAACTATTGTTAGAATAGGATATCATGCCTTGATGGCTAATATTGGTGTATCAGAGAGGTTAAACAAAACCGATAAAGATCATAAACTAAACATTACTACCGAAAATCTTAATGGTGAATTTGTACCTACCAAAGGAAGCATTAAAATATATAAATTGGTCGCACCTCAACAGGTATTGAGACCAAGGCCTTGGTCTGCTCCAGATTATCCTAACCTGTCTGAAACCGAATTCAAGAGATTGTTTCCTTACGAAGCCTATAATGATGAGCACAATAGCAGCACTCGGAAGAAAGGCAAATTGATATTCGACACAACCTTTGACACCAATAAAAGCAAAGAAATTGATTTAGGCAACATGAAACGCCGGGCATCAGGGCAATATGTGATCGAACTAGAAACAAAAGACAAATTTGGGCAAACGGTGAAAGACATTGCTAGAACTACTTTGTATAGCAATAACGACAAGACTGTTGCAGATTCCGAATTGTTCAGAATCACAACTAATGCCTCAAGCTACAAGTCAGGAGATAATGTCATTGTTACTCTGGCATCTGCAGCTCCCGAATTGTTCGTCACTGTTGATCTGGAAAAAGACGGTAAGATTAGCAACACGTATATCGTCACATTACATAACAATAAAAAGACACTTAAAATTCCTGTCACTAAAGATGATGTCGGTGGCTTTGCCATTCATACAAGTCTTTCGGCATACAATAGTTATCAAAATGGTACAACCATTATTTCTGTGCCTTATCCAAAGACAGATCTAGAGATAGAAACCATGACTTTTAGAGATAAGCTACAGCCAGGAACGGATGAAACTTGGAGTTTTAAGTTAAAAGGGCCTAAAGGTGATAAGGTCGCTGCAGAATTGCTTGCGAGCATGTATGACGCGTCGCTGGATCAGTTCAAGCCGCATTCTTGGAATTTCAATCCATTTAATAGATCCAATTATTATTCGCGATTGGGTCGTAATGCACAACGCACTTACCAAAAGAAAGGGTTTAGAGTTCATATTCCTTATAAGCAGAATAACAACTACACCTATCAGCAATATGATCAATTGAATTGGTTTGGACTGTATTTTGGGAATAATCGTTATCTAAGAAGGTCTGCACCTCTGGCTGCAATTAGTATGGACAGTGAAGAGAACTTGAATGAAGTTGTTATGGATGAAGCTAATGATTTTAATAATTATCGCGGAAACACTTATGCTAAGAATGCCGTTGGAGGAGGAAACGAAGGTTCAATTCCTGCAGAAATTGAACTGGACACATTACCTAATGGTAAAATAATAGCAAAATTTAAGGAGAAGAAACAAGATTTCTCAGGCGTCACCATCCGAAAGAATTTGCAAGAAACGGCATTTTTCTTTCCGCAGTTGCAAACAGATAAAGACGGTAACGTGAGTTTTAGTTTTACCACACCAGAAGCCTTGACCAAATGGAATCTGCAATTATTGGCGCATACAAAAAACCTAGAAAGCGCAACTCAAAGTCTGGAAACGGTAACTCAAAAGGAGCTCATGGTGATACCAAATGCACCACGTTTTTTAAGAGAAGGCGATCAAATTACCATCAGCACCAAAATTGCCAATCTATCAGATACATTATTATCTGGTAATGCGGTGTTACAATTGTTTGATGCAGTAACTGGAAAACCAATCGATGGCAAGCTAGCAAACACTGATAACGAAAAAGCATTCACAGTGGATTCCAAAGGCAATACGCAAGTCTCATGGGGTCTCAATATTCCTGACGATGTGCAAGCAGTACAATACAAGGTCATAGCCAAAGCAGGAGATTTTAGCGATGGCGAGCAAAACGCATTGCCAGTATTATCAAACAGGATATTAGTGACTGAAACCATGCCTATGTGGGTTCGCTCTAACCAAACCAAGACGTTTACATTAGATAAGTTAAAAAACACAAGCTCTACCAGTTTAAAACATCATCAGCTTACTTTGGAGATGACTTCCAATCCTGCTTGGTATGCTGTACAAGCATTGCCTTACCTAATGGAGTATCCTTATGAGTGCAACGAGCAGATCTTTTCTCGGTATTATGCCAATGCTTTAGCGAGCCATATTGCCAATAGTAATCCTAGGATTCAGGAAGTCTTTAATCAGTGGCGCAACACAGATGCGTTGTTGTCTAACTTAGAAAAGAATCAAGAATTAAAATCTTTGCTGATTCAAGAAACACCTTGGTTACGAGATGCGCAAAGTGAAACAGAACAGAAGAAGCGTATCGCTTTGTTGTTCGACCTCAATAAAATGAACAACGAATTAGCGTCTGCTAAACTAAAATTAAAGAACAGTCAACTATCTTCTGGTGCTTGGTCTTGGTTTAATGGCGGAAGACATAACCGATATATTACCCAACATATTATTACTGGCTTTGGGCACCTAAAGCACCTCAATGTCATGTCGAGCGAAGTCGAGACATCTATGATCGAGAAAGCCATTCGGTATCTTGATGCTGAATTTGTTCAAGAATACAAAGACATCAAGAAGTACAATAAAGATGTCGATTTGAGTAAAGACCATTTAAGCTATACCCAATTACACTACTTATATATGCGTAGTTTCTATTCAGATATCAAGAGGTCTAATGAAGTTGAAAAAATTACAAATTATTACACATCACAAATCCAGAAATATTGGCTATCTCGGCCTTTATATGCTAAAGGATTGATGGCCTTGGTGATGGACCGTAAGGATGATTCTAGAACTGCCAAGAAAATAATACGCTCGTTAAAAGAAAATAGTATTACCTCTGAAGAACTTGGCATGTACTGGAAAGAGAATACCAATTCTTGGCATTGGTATCAAGCACCTATTGAAACGCAAGCCTTATTGATAGAAGCATTTTCAGAAATTGAGAATGACGCCAAAACAATTGACAATCTCAAGATCTGGTTGCTTAAGAACAAGCAGACAAATCAGTGGAAAACCACAAAAGCGACGACAGAAGCTGTGTATGCACTGTTATTACAAGGTAGTGATTGGATAAGTGTTACTGATATGGTAGATGTGGTTTTAGGAGGCCAAAAAATATCACCGCAACAATTAGAGGCCGTTAAAGTAGAAGCAGGAACGGGGTACTATAAAACGGCTTGGAATTCAGCAGAAGTCAAGCCAAAAATGGCCGAAGTAACCGTCAGTAAAAAAGGCAAAGGCATTGCATGGGGAGCATTGTACTGGCAATACTTTGAGGATTTAGATAAGATCACCTCAGCAGAGACTCCTTTGAAACTGAAAAAGAAACTCTTCAAAAAAACCAATACAGATAAAGGCGAGAAAATCTCTGAAATCTCATCTGATTCTCAACTAAAAGTCGGTGATCTCGTCCGGGTTCGTATAGAACTGCGTGCAGATAGACCTATGGAATTTGTGCATATGAAAGATATGCGCGCTTCGGGATTAGAACCTGTAAATGTGATTTCTAAATACAAATGGCAAGATGGCTTGGGTTATTATGAAAGCACCAAAGATGCCTCTACCAATTTTTTCTTTGACTATTTACCAAAAGGTGTGTATGTTTTTGAGTATGACCTGCGTGTCAACAATGCTGGCGATATGAGTAATGGCATCACAACTATACAGAGTATGTATGCTCCTGAATTTAGTAGCCATAGTGAAGGTGTTAGGATAAAAGTAGATTAATAAAAAGACCTCTCAAAGTAATTATTGAGAGGTCTTACAAAAACTAATTTTTTGGTTGGTTAGTTTCTGTAAATTTAGAATATTGATATTTTTTGAATTTCGAGTTATGGTCAATTATGTTAGGTAAATATATGCATTTCGACAAAGAATCATAACTTTACAATAGTACTAACTAATAAAATCTTTAATTATGAATGCAAAAATTGTATTGGTCGTTAGAATATTACTTGGCCTTATGCTAGTGGTTTTTGGTGTAAATAAGTTCTATAAATTCCTACCAGATCCCGAAGGGATGTCGGAAGCAGCGGGTGCCTATTTTGGTGCTTTAGTTGCATCTAAAACAATGACCATGGTCGCAGTTGTTGAAATCCTTGCCGGATTATCGTTATTGCTTAATAAGTATGTACCTCTCATGGCAGTGATCTTAATGAGTGTCTCTGTAAATGCCGTGTTATTTCATGCTGTTTTAGATCCAGGAAATATCCTACCAGCACTGATATTACTTATTCTCAACATTGTTGTATTATATGGTTATAGGAATCATTACGATGGTCTGCTGAAAGTATCGTAAAAAAAAGAGGCTTTTAAAAAGCCTCTTTTTTTTAATTTATTCTTTTGGTGATCAAGGCTAATTGACCCATATGATTTGCTTGATGTTCCATCACATGAAACCATGCCCAATGATTGCTCATGTTACCATTTTTTTTAGCAAACCATTTATCGTCCTTGGTTTTTAATAATTCTTTGGTCTTTTTCCTAACCGCATCATAAAGGTCCATATAGTAAGTTATAGGCTTCCCTTTAAATTCTCCTCTTGCCTTATTTCCAAGATTTAAGGCTGTTTCCCATTTTTTTCGTTCTTCAGCATTGAATCCACGACCTTCAAAGGTATAGGCTTGGTAATAGGCTTCTGTAGCTGCTAAATGATAAATAATAGCGCCTGGACTATTGGCATTTTCATCTAACAAAAAATCCGTGCCTACTTGATCTAGGCCTCTAACATTTCTCTCAACACGTTGTTTTAGATTATCCAGCATGGAAATCATGTTGCCAATATCTTGTGAATATCCTTTAGGCGCTTTTATGACATTTTGAGCAAATAAAGGCGAGCTAATTAAAAATAACACTAGTAATTGTGATAGTTTCTTCATTTTAAACTGATTTGTTTTTACCAAAATAAATCAATAAAATATATCTTCTATTTAGATTAACAACAACTTAACTTAAGTGCAATTATTTTTCAGGAGGATATTTAGAGAATACTTTTGTTACGATGGCTTTCAATCGTTCTTCACGTTTTTCAGGAGTTGCATTTGGGTTGAAACTACTCTCACTAAGTGCTTGCCAAAAAAGTGCATCTTTTTTAGCATCTATAAAATCAAAAACTAATTCTCTATTAATATTAGCTTTACCAATAGGGATGCCAATACTAATACCGCCTCCCACACTTCTACCACTCCCTCCAATACCAACACCAACAGCATTCCCTCTATCCGCTTGGTATTCGCTACTTGTAATATTCACATAAAAATCTGGAGTTTCAGAAACTATATATCCTCGTGCTTGAAGAGATTGATCGATGGTATTAAGCAAACGATTGGTGTCTAGTTCACTCAAGCCTGTTTGCATCTCAGGAAACATATTATAGGTTTTGTAGGTGCTAAAATCTGTATCACTTTCATAGTCATAATTGACATAAATAGGGGCACAAGAAAAAGTTATTACTAATATAAATATGGAAAAGAATTGTTTCATGATTATTCATTTTGAATAAAGTTACTCAAAAATCACGCCACTATCAATCATTTAACATAGCCCAAAGTTTGTCTTTTAGTTCTGTTATACCTTGTTGAGCAACTGATGAAATAAATAGGTATTTAATAGGAAGTGTTTCATCAAGTTCGGCTTTTAATTCGGTCTTTAATTCGTCATCAAGCATATCACTTTTACTAATAGCTATCAGGCGTTCCTTATCAAGCATTTCTGGATTGTATCGTCGTAACTCATCTAAAAGGATTTCATACTGCTTCAAAATATCATCGGTATCCGCAGGAATTAAGAATAGTAAAGTTGAGTTACGTTCAATATGTCTCAAGAAATAATGCCCCAAGCCTTTCCCTTCTGCAGCACCTTCAATAATTCCAGGAATATCTGCCATCACAAACGTTTGATAATCTCGATATTCAACAATACCCAAATTAGGTTTTAGTGTTGTAAATTCATAATCAGCGATCTTAGGTTTAGCAGCTGTAACTACGGATAGCAATGTGGACTTACCAGCATTAGGAAATCCAACCAAACCTACATCAGCTAACACTTTAAGTTCTAATGTAATCTTTAGTTCTTGGCCTTCAATACCAGGCTGGGCATATCGTGGCGTTTGGTTAGTTGGGCTCTTGAAATGAAAATTTCCCAAACCTCCCTTACCACCTTCAACTACAATTCTTTCCTCATTAGTTTCGGTAATCTCAAATATAATATCGTTAGTTTCTGTATCCCTAACAACAGTTCCTAATGGTACATCAATAAATATATCTTGTCCATCTGCACCAGTACTGGTTTGTTTACTTCCATGCCCGCCATGACCTGCCTTAAAATGTCTTTTGAGTTTTAGGTGGAATAAGGTCCACATATTTGGGTTTCCTCTCAATATAATATGTCCTCCACGACCACCATCACCACCATCAGGACCGCCTTTAGTAATATACTTTTCACGGCGTAAGTGCGCAGACCCCTTACCTCCATTTCCTGAAGTAACTTGCATTTTTACATAGTCAACAAAATTGCCCTCTGTCATGGAATAAGTTTAAGATGTTTTAGTACTATAAATTATATCTCAAAAAGAATTATAAGGCATCTATTACCTTACTCAAACGCACAGTAATATTTTCAATACTTCCAATACCATCTACACCAAAATACTTATCTTGTTTAGAGTAGTAATCTTTTAATATGGCTGTTTTGGTATAGTATTCCTTGATTCTGTTTCTAATTATAGATTCGTCAGCATCATCTGGTCTTCCACTGGTCTTTCCTCTTTCGAGTAATCGTTCAACAAGCACATCGTCATCAACTTCAAGAGCTATCATGGCATTTATTGATGAATCTTTGGTTTCCATTAATTCATCCAAAGCTTTTGCCTGTGCGTCTGTACGTGGAAATCCATCAAAAATAAAACCATTCGCATCAGCGTTTTTTTCTACTTCAGCATTTAGCATATCAATAGTCACCTGATCAGGTACAAGTTCTCCCTTGTCCATATAAGATTTAGCCAACATTCCAAGTGCAGTTTCGTTCTTGATATTGAATCGAAATACGTCACCCGTTGAGATGTGTTCCAAATTATATCTTTCCTTTAAGAAATTTGCTTGCGTTCCTTTACCAGCACCTGGAGGTCCAAAGAGCACTAAATTTGTCATATGCTGTGTGGTTTTTATTTGATAAACTTCTGGAAGATCTCTGCCTAGCCCATCATAATCTAGGCCATATCCGACAATAAATTTATTCGAAATTTCTATACCAACGTAATGCATCTTAAAATCTTTCTTATAGGCTTCAGGCTTATAAAACAAGGTTGCTATAATAAGATCTTTTACATTTTTATTTTTAAAAATTCGATGCACTTCTTCAAGTGTATTACCAGAATCAATAATATCTTCAAGGATAACAACTGTTCTGTCTGTAAGGTCTTGGGTAAGCCCAATAAGTCTTTTAATATCTTCAGATGACTTTACACCTTCATAAGATGCTAGTTTTATGAATGTGACTTCGCATGGCTTGGGATACGCTTTTACAAAATCACTAACAAACATAAAAGAGCCATTCAAGATACCAATGAACACAGGAATCTCATCCTTTAAATCATTTGCTATGTCTAAAACCATTTTTTGAACTGCAGCATCTATTTTCTCCGCAGAAATAAAAGGTTTAAAATATGTATCGTGAAGTTTAATCATTGTTGATAATAGCCATTTTTTGTATTGCGAGCAAAGATACCAAATAGATTTATGATTTAACAACTAAAGACTTTACATTTGTAAAATCCTTTTAAGCGGCAAATGAATCACTTTTCTTCAGGTTTTAAATTAGGAATTTTAGGTGGTGGGCAATTGGGCAAAATGCTCTTAAACGTCTCTCGGAAATTTGACATTTACACCTGTGTCTTAGACCCATCCGACGAAGCGCCATGCAAAATTGGCAGCAATGCCTTTTACATTGGTGATTTGATGGATTTTGATACAGTTTATAATTTTGGAAAGACTGTCGATTTACTGACCATTGAAATTGAAAACGTTAACGTTGATGCTCTAGAAGCATTGGAAAAAGAAAATATCACAGTTTATCCATCTTCAAAGACACTCAGGATTATCCAAAATAAAACCAAGCAAAAATTATTTTATGTAGATCATGATCTACCTACTGCAGCATTTTCAAGATTCTCCTATAAAAATGAAATTGAGACTGCTATAAAACATGAAACTCTAGGGTTTCCATTTGTATGGAAGAGTGCTCAGTTTGGTTATGATGGCACTGGTGTAAAGGTTGTCAAAGCCTATTCTGACTTGGAAGACCTACCTAATGTAGAATGTCTTGTTGAAGATTTAGTAGATTTCAAAAATGAAATTGCCGTCATCGTTTCAAGAAATAGCAAAGGTGATGTTAAGACCTATCCAGTCGTTGAAATGGAATTTCATCCAGAGGCAAATCAGGTAGAATATGTGATTTGCCCCGCAAGAATTCCTAAGGAAATAGCTAAAAAAGCTGAACGTATTGCATTAAAGGTCTCGCATGCTTTTCAACATGTAGGATTATTAGCTGTTGAAATGTTCCAGACTCAAAATGATGACATTTTAATAAACGAAGTTGCGCCAAGACCGCATAACTCTGGACATCACACCATAGAATCTAGTTACACATCTCAATTTGAGCAACACATAAGAGCTATATTAGGGTTACCTTTGGGGAAAACGGATAGTAAAGTGGCAGGCATAATGGTAAATTTAGTTGGAGCAGAAGGTCACTCAGGAGATGTGATTTATGAAAACATAGAGGCTATTATGAATATGGAAGGTGTAACCCCACACATCTATGGTAAGAAACAAACACGCCCTTTTAGAAAAATGGGTCACGTTACTATTATCAATGACAATATAGATGACGCTAGGAAAGTGGCTGAAAAAGTAAAGGCAACAATCAATGTAATAAGCAAATAATCATGAGTAAAGTAGGAATCATCATGGGAAGCAAAAGTGATCTCCCAGTAATGCAAGATGCTATAGATATCTTAAAAGAGTTTGGTATTGATACAGAAGTAGATATTGTTTCTGCGCACAGAACTCCGGAAAAGCTTTTTGATTACGGATCCAATGCTCATAAAAGAGGTATTAATGTCATTATAGCTGGTGCAGGTGGTGCTGCACATTTACCAGGCATGGTGGCTTCATTGTCACCTCTTCCAGTTATAGGGGTTCCTGTTAAATCAAGTAACTCTATAGATGGATGGGATTCTATTTTATCAATTCTTCAAATGCCAGGAGGCGTTCCAGTTGCAACCGTAGCTTTAAATGGCGCCAAGAATGCTGGAATTTTAGCTGCTCAAATAATAGGCAGTGCAGACACGCCAATCTTAGAGAAAATACAAGATTATAAAGAAAGTCTTAAAGCCAAGGTTATTGAATCTTCAAAAGATCTATAAAAGCAAAAACCTCGATAATCAGTCGAGGCTTTTAATATACTAATCAATCAATCTTTCGGGTTCTGAAGTGCGAACCCTTAATAAAACTCAATGTAAAGGTCGTATAAATGATAATAATTTACATGATTTTAGGAATGAGGAAAAAACAGTTAATCGATAAAATGCATAATTAATCGATTAACTACATATTTGAGATAGAATACTTACACTAATTTTTAAGGATTGATTTAGAAATCAACGACTTACCCTCAAATTGCATCTTTACAATATAGACACCAGACGATAGATTATGGGTTTCAATTTTAGATTCATTACTTTTTGTGAAGAGTAATTTACCATTCATATTGATTAACTGAACTTCATTTGGAACTTCGCCAGTAGACACAACAATATTCAAGAGGTTATCATCAAAGAACAGTTTTACATCAGCATCTTGAATGGTCTCCGTTTCAACACTTAATGACGTATCGTATTCATATTTTACAATAAAACGAGATTCGTCTAAATTCATGGCTCCCGAAGCAAATGTATAATCTAGATTCCTGAGGTTAGTGGTCACATTTTCTTGTGTATCTTCTAATAGTATCAAATAATTAGCGCTTATAAACTCTTCATCTATTGCTATTGTATAATTCCCAGCTGTTGTAGTAAAAATTCCCAGTGGTATATTCACATTATTAGGTTCCACCAATTCTGGTAGACCATTAATTAACAACTTATCCATACCAGACAAAGAATACAACCTCAAATCATCAGTACCTCCGATAAAAACACCATCATAATCATTATCAAAATTAGTAGTCGCATTGGCATTAAAGCCTATGAGTATCGTGCTCATATTTGAATCGCCTTCTATCTTAAGCCAAGAATTACCCGCTATATTCGCTCTATTGTTATCTCTAAAAAATTGAGTGTTATCACTAACTCTATGAGCGTTCTTGAAAATCACATTACTCGTTGCATTCGTTTTAGCTACAAAACCTTGAGCTGAACCAATAAATTCTGTAGCAGAATTATATGGTACAGTTCCTAAAGAATTAAGGGCAATATAACTTGACGCATGATTCGTTCCTCCTGATGCTTGTTGTCTCCATAAATACATGGTTCCACTCAATAAAGAAGCATTATCAGCCTTAAAGGCATACCAATTTATTGCCGAAGGATATGGGTTTCCAATAATATTATACCCAAACTGTCCAGGACTAGTTGAAGAGTCAGAATAATATACTGGAACACTTATATCTCCTGTGTTTAACTCTCCTGTAAAAGTTCTCGTTACTACGCCTGAGGTTGCATCTGGTCGAACTGCATAACCCTTACCAAGGCCAACATTAGTCATGCTTTTATCTATTGGTCCAACCCAAAGAGTAGGGCTAACGCTGGTATCCCAATAATATATAGTATCATCAGAATTGAAAATAGTACTCATATTTGAATCGCTCTCAATAATAGGTGAAGAGAAAAAAGAAGTGAATCCAACTGCTGGGTTATTTGGTGTATTTCTCTTTACTGTAACGTCGCCTGTCACTGTTCCAGAATCATCAATCATAATTAATGAGCCAGTATTTTCGATTACAAAACTTCCTGAATTAATTAGATTGGTTTGTATCGTTATCTTGGTATTAGATTCAATAACAATATTTCCAGCAGCGGCAACAGTCAGATTTTTGGTAGTAAACTCACCATGAGTTAAGGTGTTATAACTTCCTGTTATGGTAGCATCTATTGTATTGTCAGGGACACCGCTAGACCAAGATGCTCCATCCCAAGTTGTTTGAGCTGTTATATTATATGACAAAAAACAAAGTAAGAGTAAGTAGAAGGCTTTCATTGTGTTCGATTTGGACTCAAATTTACACAAAAAAGCCGTAAAAATTACGACTTTTAAGCTTTCAAAATATAAAACATTACCTCTTTAATACTTTTTTGGTCATTGAGGTTGTATTATCAAATTTGTATTTAACTAAGTATAAACCAGAAGATAAGGCATCGATTTTCATTCTATCACTAAAAACAGATGATACTATTTTCTTTCCAGTAGTATCAAAAATATCTATCTGATTAGGCAGACTACTTTCGCTCACTATAGTAATCAAATTATTACCTTCAAAATATGTTCTAATATTTTTAGAATCAACTATTAATTCATCTACTTCTAATGTCTGATTGTAATTATACCTTAAAATGAATCTGTTATTAACTTCTGCTGGAGATGCTAAAGTAAAGGTATAGTCACTCAATCTTAGATTGGTTTGTACATTCTCTTGGGTATCGTCCAGAATAATATCGAAATCTGCGCTAATAAATTCTTGAAAAATAGAAAACGTATATGTTCCCGCAGTCGTCACTTCTAAACCAAGTGGCACTTCCTCATCCATGCTCTCTTCAAGTTCTGATTTTCCTTGGATGGCATATTTATTTACTCCAATAAAACTATAGAATTCTATAGCAGAGCCTTCATTGACGAACTCACCATCATATTCACTTTCGTAGCCATCTGTGGCGCCCGGGATAAATCCAATTAGTATAGAACTAAAACCATTGTCACCCGCTAATTTAAACCATGATTTCCCATCATCTGGGTTATTAGAACTCCTAAAAAATTGAGCGTTATTACCAACGACTCTATGTGTATTCTTAAAAGTTGCAGTACCAGCTTGAGATGATTTTGTAAAAATGCCTTGTCCGGAAGCAATATCACCTGTAGTTCCCGGAATATTTGAGCCTGTAGAGTTAAAACTTATATAATCTGAAGCAGAGTTATTTGCCCCTGTCACAGTCTGACTCCAGAAATACATGGTACCATTTAAAACACTGCTATTATCTGCTTGAAACGTTAACCAATCAATTGCAGAAGGATACGGATTACCAATTAGATTAAAATTGTCTGTGCTACTATTAAAATAAATGGTTTCATCAACGTTTCCATTATTCACAGTTCCTGTAAACGTTCTAGTTAACACACCATTATCGTCATCTGATTTTATAAAATACCCTCTTCCTACTTCCATATTTTCTGTTTTAGCAACGCCAACATATGCTGACGGATTCTGTGAAGCATCGTATTTAAACGTTACAATATCATTAGTGAAAATGGTTCCTATTTCTGAATCGGCTTCTGCCATAGGAGTTGACCAAATCGAAAAGAAATCATCTATCGGGTAATCAGGTGTATCACGGTCCATAACGTAACTACCTGTGCCACTTACAGCTTCATTATCTTGTAAGATAAATGACCCGTTATTTTCAATAGTAATGGTTCCTGAGTTTGAGATATCATAATACACGTTTAATGTACCACCATCTTCAACTGTTATTTCTGAGCTAGAAGAACTGAGATCCAACTTGCCTATTCTAATCTCTGAAGAGATACTTGGATAGTTTGTTGAGGAAGGAATGACTACCTTCTGCAATTTAGTTGTTGAAGGTATGTTATTCCCATTCCAATTTCCTGAAGTATTCCAATCCGTAGTAGATGCGGTTGATGACCAAGTATAGGTAGTTCCATTGCCATTGGCAGAGGCAGTCGTCCAAACATTAGAACTATTAAGATACTCTATGTCGTCATCAGCGAGGTAAGCCACTAAATTTGTTCCAGAAGTTAATTCACTATCAATATTATCATTGATCTCTGTTGATGTCCTACCAGAATTCCAAACTCTAAAACCCCATATGTTTCCTGCAAAATAATACTTTGTATTATTTGCAGCCGTTACCGTATTCGTACAATGCTCGCTATTCGACCCTGTGACAGAACTTGCAGACCAAGTTCCACAGTTTGGGTACCTCAATCTTGCATTCCTACCCAAGTTTATATCTCCAGTATGCTTTGGCACCGTAAACCCAGTTTGGCTATCCTGTAAAACGCCATCTAGATACCAAAGAAATGTGGTTGTACCACCCGAAGTACTTATAACAAAGGCTACATGATACCATGTATCGTCCAATATATCGCCGCTGGCTGATCTAAAAAACTCTGCCGAACTCCCATTGTTTCTATAAGCACCACTATATAGCTGATCTGCATCTAAATAAATCAAAATAGCATTTCCACCACCACCTTCCTCATAAATAACTTGCTTTGTTGTAGCATCTGTTGTTTTAAACCATGTTTCGATTGTTCTGTTAGCAACAGCTGTATTGTTAGAATTTATATTAGTAGTATTAGGAATTTGGATATAATCATCGGTTCCATTCAATTCATATCCTAGGTCACATGGTTGAGCAAAGGACATAAATCCTATAATGTAGATAAATTTGAATAGCGTTTTCATAACTTTGGCATTTATTACAAATTTCGCAATTACTGTGCCCTTGTTCTCAATTTCAGAGTTAAAACATCATTTAATGAATCGATGAAATACATAAATCATCGATGAAATGAAATAAATTCGATGAACTGCACAAACTAAATAACTATAAATGAATCCATTACTAAATAAATTCGATTCTGCTCCATTTTCTAAAATTGAGAATCATCATTTTCTTCCTGCTATTAAAGAAACAATTAAAAGCGCTAAATCTGAAATAGAAGCCATTACAACAAATAAGGAAATTCCTTCTTTTAAAAATACGATAGAAGCACTTGATTTTTCAGGAGAACAATTAGATAGAATTACGAGCGCTTTTTTTAATCTAAATTCTGCTGAGACAAATGATACTATTCAGAAGATTGCTCAAGAGGTATCACCGTTACTTTCTGAATTTGCAAATGACATTACATTAAATCATAATCTCTTTGAAAGAGTTAAATCTGTTTATAACAAAAAAAAGGAATTGAATTTAACAATAGAGCAAGAAACACTTTTAGACAAAAAGTATAAAGGGTTTTCTCGTAATGGAGCTAACCTTCCCGAAGGCAAAAAACTTGAACTTAGGGACATTGACAAGAAACTTGCAAAACTTAAACTGACTTTTGGAGAAAACGTATTAGCAGAAACCAATGCCTATGAATTGCATATAACAAATGAAAATGATTTATCTGGTCTTCCTGATGGTGCTAAAGAAGCTGCTAGATCCATAGCAACATCAAAAAACAAAGAAGGTTGGATAATCACCTTAGATTACCCCAGTTATATTCCGTTCATGAAATATGCAGATAATCGAGAATTACGCAAGAAATTATCATTGGCGTTTGGAGCCAAAGGATTTAAGGAGAATGCAAATGACAATCAATCCATTGTTATCGATATAGTCAAGCTAAGACATCAGAGAGCTCAGTTACTAGGTTATAAAAGTCATGCACATTTTGTCTTAGAAGAACGCATGGCACAGACACCAAAAAAGGTAAGGGAATTCCTTAATGATCTTCTAGAAAAGGCAAAACCAGCAGCTCAGCGTGAATTCAAGACCTTAGAGAGTTTTGCAAAAAAAATAGATGGTATTGATCAATTACAAAAATGGGATAGTGCTTACTATTCAGAAAAACTAAAGCAAGAATTGTTCAATCTTGATGACGAGCAACTAAAACCTTATTTTAAGTTAGAGAGTGTTATCAATGGCGTTTTTAAAGTAGCAGAGAAACTTTTTGGTTTGCACTTTACTGAAGTTCATGATATCGATACATATCATCAAGATGTTATGACTTATAATGTTCTTGACGAAGGTGGTGCCTTTGTATCTCTTTTCTATGCCGATTTTTTCCCTAGGAAAGGGAAGCGAAATGGTGCTTGGATGACCTCATTTAAACCTCAATACAAAAAAGAAGATAAAAATGAGCGCCCACATGTTTCTATTGTTTGCAATTTCACAAAACCGACAGAAACAAAGCCTTCCTTATTGACCTTTAATGAAGTCACCACCTTATTTCATGAATTTGGCCATGCACTCCATGGTATGCTTGCCAATACCACATATCCGAGTCTTTCTGGGACAAATGTCTACTGGGATTTTGTTGAGCTACCAAGTCAAGTATTAGAAAATTGGTGCTACGAACAAGAAGCTTTGGAATTATTTGCAACTCACTATGAGACTGGAGAGGTTATTTCAATGGAACTCATTCAAAGAATAAAGGAGTCTGCCACATTTCAGGAAGGCATGCAAACTTTAAGGCAAATCAGTTTTGGTTTGTTAGACATGAGTTGGCATACTGGCGAATCCCTGGATACAATAACATCTGTGAAAGTTCATGAACAAGAAGCATTCAAAGACACTCAATTATATCCTGATGTTGCTGAAAATTGCATGAGCACTGCGTTTTCGCACATTTTTCAAGGTGGGTATTCTTCTGGCTATTACAGTTATAAATGGGCTGAAGTGTTGGATGCTGATGCCTTTGAATATTTTAAAGAACATGGTGTTTTTGACAAAAAAACAGCTGACAAATTCAAAAAACATGTTTTATCTCAAGGCGGTACAGAGAATCCTATGACACTTTATAAACGTTTTAGAGGTCAAGAGCCAAAACCTGAAGCTCTATTACGTCGTGCTGGGTTAATCACGAAATGATTTTCTAGTCTACCAAATACGGAATATATAAGTTAACCCTAGTCCCATCTTTTTTATTTTGTGTGATATTGAATCTTGTATTAACTCTGAATTTTTTCTTTAAAATTGCCAATCGTTCACGAACAATATCGCCAGAAACGGATTTGTGCTTCTTTAATTCAACTGAAGTATTATCATAACCGACGCCATTATCGCTAATATTGCATTGCAATAATTTTTCAAATGTATCTATGTTTATTCTGATTTCTACGTGCCCTCTATCCTCATTTCCTGACAAGCCATGAATTATAGCATTCTCAACAAAAGGTTGTATGAGCATTGGAGGCACGATAGTTTCGTTTATATCGATATTCTCATCAACATGTATATTAAAATCAAAATCGTTTGATAAATTTGATTGCAGTTCTAGGTAGTTCTTCAAAGCTGTAATTTCCTCATCAAGTCCTATGAATTCTTCTCTTGAATTAGTTAAGGTGAGTCGAAACAGTCCCGCTAATTTATTGACATAAGGTATCGTTTGATCTGATTTTTTATCTACTAAAGCACAAACAGTATTCAGGGCATTGGACACGAAATGAGGATTCATCTGTGATCTAAGTAAACGCTGCTCCAAATTCTCTTTTTCGTATCGATTCTTGAGCTTACGTTGCCTCCAGAACAAGTATCCAAGTCCAAACATTAACAATAGTAATCCTCCTAGACCAAATGTAATAATCTGTTGCTGTCTTATTAGTTTTTCCTGCTGTAACTTGCTTTCTTCTAATTGAGCGATGGATGAGTCTTTTAATTTTACCTGGTATTTTATCTCCAGATTTTCGATGCCTTCTTTTTCTTTATGTCTAGTATACTTTTTAGAAAATTCTATATAATTCTCAAATAACTCATTATACGCTTTTGAGTTTCCTTGCTTTTCATAAGCGACTCCAAGGAGCATTGTTATTCTATCTACTAAGTCTTTACTATCCTTATTTATTTCCTCTACTTTTTTAATTGCTCTAACTAACATTTTTAAGCTGTCAATTCCCTTGTTTATATCACCCTCATGAATATCTACATAACTATTATAAAAAACATTGTTCTCCTTCGCGCCAGTATAATCAGGAACACCGTATTGTCTAGTGGTTTCTACGGCTTTTTTATAATAATAAACAGACGAGTCAAGCTTCTTTTCCTTCCTGCAAATTTCTCCTAAGCCTCCATATAGAGAAGCTATGTCGTCAGAATAATTCTTTTCTACAGATGTCTTTAGCGCGAATCTCTTGTAATATTTAGCCTTTTCATAGTCATTCATTTCTTCATATAAATTAGCCAATCGTTCATGAGTAGTTACCGAAGATCTCGGTATGTTCATATAACTAGAATCTTTGGTGGCCATTAGAAAATACTTTAACGCCAAACTATCATTGCCAATTTCATAATGCAGTCTTGCCAAACCTGCTCTCGCAAACGATATCCATTTATAAGGGTGTGTTTCAGAGAGCTCTAATGCTTTTTGATAATTGATTATAGAATTACTATAGTTGCTTTGTATGGAAAGTACTCTTGCTTTATTTATATGTGCCAATATTAAATCTCTTATGTCTATCGATCTTTTAACATTAGTTTCTTCATACGTCTGAAAAGTCATATCAGCGTAATATATCACAGAATCACTAAGACCATTTCTTACTGCTCTACTGGACTTAAAACTATAAAAATGAGGCCAGCCAATTAATTTACTGTCCGAACTTAGCATCTTTCCAAAACCGTCCAAATCTATTTTAATATCTGGATTACTAATAAGAGAATCGATAAACTCCTGAGTATAGATTTTCTCTGAATCGAATTTTAATCCTTCTTCTTGAGCAAGAATGGGATAATAAAGGAAAGCCACTATTAAAAAAAGAAGTATTTTCATAATCTATAAATTCATTAAACGTCTGTGCATTTATGAATGTTAAAATTAGTACAATAATCATAGAAGATGATGTCCACGCTCAAAATTATTTGGCCACACTTTTGGAGAAAAACTTTAATCAAATACAAATCCTTGGGTGTGCAGGCAGTATACAAAAATCAGTACAACTCATTGAAGACGTAAAACCAGAATTAGTGTTTATGGATATTGAATTAAGAGATGGCAATTCATTTGAAGTTTTTGAAAAGATCAGTTATTACGATTTTGAAGTGATTTTTGTCACGGCTTTTAATAATTTCATACAAAAAGCCATTGAGCACTACGCCTTTAGTTTTATTACAAAACCCATTGATGATTCTAAATTAATAGAAACCGTCAAACGATACATCAATCTTCATGAGCGTTTGTTTTCTAAGAAAAAATACCTGTTATTATCAAACTTCATAGAAAAATGCGATTCTCGGTTCTTGTTACATATAGGTAACGAACATATACCGGTTAAGGTAAACGATATCATTAAATGTGAAGCAGACGGAAACTACACTAAATTCTATATGAATGATGGAAAAGAACACTTAGCCTCCAATTACCTAAAATATTATGAAGCTTTGTTAGAGCATAAGGGTTTCTTTAAAGCGCATCGCTCTATGCTCATAAATACAAGATTCATTTCGTCCATTTACAAAAAGGAAACCATCATCCTTACCAATGGTGATAACATCCATGTATCTATAAGGAATAAATCTCGATTATCTGAGTTAATTAACACGCTCTCATAATTAAGCCATTCTACACTAATCTTCTAAATTCCTGCGTTTACCTGCTGGTTATTCACACTCACCCTATTTCATTGATTTAAAAACACTTAAGTTAATAACTTTAATCTGCTATTACTGTTGACAAGGCGTATAGCCATCTATACCGCGAATGCCGAAAAGCGCAAGAGTAGGTTTCACTAAATTTATTATTATGAAAAAAGTCAACTCAATTCTATTATTAATAATGTTTTGTGCATCAATGAGTTCTGCACAAAACATTAGCCCTCAAGATTTACATGTCCCTACAGGTTTTTTTGTTGATCAAGATTATTGCATAAAAGTTTACGTACACAGGATTGGCAAAGATGATGGATCTGGGGCGTTGACAGCTGCGGAAATTGGCAATCCGGTAGATGGTTCAAATAGTCTGAATGTTTATTTTAGTGGTACTGGTCGCATCAATTTTTATTGGGATGGGCAAATTCTTGAAATTAATGACACAAATATCTATAATTCAAATATTGAATTAAGTAGTCCAGGTCCTCTAGGTAAATATACTTATGATTTTGATCTCTTGGATGATTATTCACATAATGATGGGATAGACTTGTTTATTCACGGCAACGAACAGCTGGGTTCCATAGCTGATGGCATTGCAGATGAAACACAAGTTCTAATAACTCCAGGTCACTTAAACACTCCAGGCATTACACACGAAGTTGGTCATGTACTAGGTTTGTTTCATACGTATCATGGCACAGCAGGAGGTGGTAGTCCTTTTGGTGAAAATTCTGATAATTTTGGAACGCATATAACTGAGTGCCCAGCAAACCCTAGCAATGCATCAGGTGATTATGTTAGTGACACAGATGCAGATAATGGAGAAGACACACCAGATGGTAATTGTACACGAATGCCAAGTAATGATGGTAATGTTTGTTCTGTTGGATATAATTTTCCAGAGCCAGATTTAAAAAACTTTATGAGACCAACTAACTTGGGTAATAACGTTCCAAATTCTGTAGTTTCCTGTTCTAGTGAATTTACAACCGGTCAATATAATCGGATGAAATTCTTTATTTATTCCCAACCACACCTATCGGCCGTACTAAATAATTATTGTCGCGGTAGTGAATGCGAAACGAAACCATGCGATATGGCTGCAAATTTCATCGCCAATATTGATGAATGCGCAGTGAATTTCAATGGTACTAATGACGGAGTCTACTGCCCTAACCAAACCTACAGTTGGGTCATTAAAAATTCTTCTGGGAATACGATTACGACGAGCAATCAAGAAGATTTTAATTTTACATTCCCAGCTACAGGTAATTATACAGCATCCTTTACCATCACAAATCCCGCTGGTGGACATGGATGTTCAAACACTATTACAAAACCAATTAGTGTTACCTGTGGTTTTATTCCTCCACCACCGCCTTGCCCGACAAATCTAGAGCTATTTACTTCAGTTAATTGTGAAGATGCTCAGGTCTGGATAAATGCAGCAGCAGGAGTGAATTATGTTGATTTCTATTATACGCTTGGAAACTACAATCATGTATCTCTAGGAAGATCTTATGGCAATCAATCGAATCAATTCTCAAAGCCCATATACTTACCAAATCCACCGTCATCTGGCAGTTGGAACGGATACGTTTTATCTGCATATGCGCAGGTAGTAATGGATGATTCCACAGTTATATGTAGTGAAATTGTAACTCGGCAACGATTATCATGTAGTTCAGGACAATGGTGGAGATCATCATTGAGCATATACCCCAACCCTTCAAAACCAAACTCAGAATTGCAATTTGAAGGAATTAATATAAAAGATGTGAAATTCATCGAATTATTCGATTTATTTGGCAACTCAAAAATGAAGTTAAGACCAAATAAGAATTCATTCAAAGTTCCACGATTACAATCGGGAATATATATTGTTAAGTTCTACACGTCTAAAGGTATAGAGCAGAAAAAACTGATTATAGAGTAATCTTTGTTCATATTTTTAGTTAAAGTCCTTGAGGTCATATTCAAGGACTTTTTTCATATTCTCGCACACTTTAAAAATCTCAACTATTTATCTTATTTTTGGTGTTCAAAAATCACCATGAATGCCAGAGCATAAAATAGATCCTAATAAGTGGATAGACTCTTATTCCGATTATCTTTTTAACTATACCATCACACGCGTTAGTGATAGAGAAATCGCTCAAGATTTGGTGCAAGACACTTTTTTTGCTGGATTAAAATCCATGAAAAATTTTAAAGGGGAAGCCAGTGAACGTACGTGGTTAGTATCTATTTTAAAACGCAAAATTATTGATCATTACAGAAAGATTAATTCTAACAAAGGAAAAGCCGAAGTTAGAATAGCCTATAATAGTGACTCGGAAACCGAAGGCGATTGGCTTGAAGAACGTGTCGCGGATCCTTTTGACAGAACCGCCGAAGATAATCTTGAAAATGAAGAGCTAGGTTTGGCAATCCACAAATGCATTGGTAAGTTACCCGAAAAACAAGCGACTGTATTTAAGATGAAGACACTTTTGGGATATGAAACGGAGGCCATCTGTAAAGAATTAGACATAACTGCGTCTAACCTATGGGTTATCATCCATAGAGCAAGAACAGCGATGGCGGAATGTCTCAAACAAAATTGGTTTTAATTAACGCTTATGAAAAAATCTGACAATATATTTATCTCCTGTGATGAAGCAAATCATACCTGTGATAAAACACAGTATAATGATGCGACTTTATGGGAAAAAATAAAGCTCAACATACATTTATTGTACTGTAGCGCTTGTCGAAAATACACGAAAAACAATACAAAGCTCACCAAATTAATAAAACGTAAAGAGGTCCAAGCTATGCCTACAAACACTAAGAAAAATTTGAAAAGTGCCTTTGAAAAAGAACTTGCAAATCAGAAATAGGTAGTCCCTAGTAAAGTGATCAATAGCCAAACAATCGGAATACTTTCAACCCAAAAGGAAGAAAAGTATTCCGATTGTTTGATTTTAGAGCCTATTACGGCTAAAGCCAATAAGGTTATAATCAGTAATAATACTGTTATTGAAACTGGTAAAATATCATCCTTAAAGAATTCCAAGAAAAAAAAAGGAATCAATAGCAATAAGCCAATAATTTTCGTCCTTTTTACCCCAATTTGCTGAGGAATTGTTGATAGTTTCACACTATCATATCTCATATCCCTGATCTCAAAAGGCAACATAACGACCAAGACATAAATAAAACGTTGAATTGCTGTTAAGATTACATCCCAATGTATTTCAAATCCCGAATCTATTAAAGGTATTATCACTGTAACACATCCCCAAACGAATCCAATAACATAAATCTTGAGTCCACTTACTTTTCTCAGGTTCATAGACTCATCAAATAGTATTTTCTTTGGGAGGAACGGTATCGCGTATAAAAACGTTACTATTCCCATTAACCCAATCGCATAAAGTGTTTTATGCTCTAACTGCAATACATAATAACACATGGCTATAAAACACAAAAAAGAAAACATCTGTATAATTCTTAGCTCTTTGGTCAAACTCCTATGATGAAATTTAGCGACCCCAAAATACTTAACGAAATTGTAACCAGTAATAGTGGCAAAAAAAATGAAATACAAGACGTTTCCATTATACGCAATATTAAAGCTCAAAAGCGTAACCCATGACAAACAATAAACTGCTATAGCTACGTGAATACTAGAATTTAAATAAAACTCGAAAAGGCGTTTTAAGTATGTCATTAAACAAAAATAGGTAATGTGTTAATAACACCGCCAAATGGTTAAAAAACTTTCTTAAAGCTGAGAACTAAAACGTTTAATATTCCTTAATTTTGGGCTTCAATTTCAATAATTCTAGAATGAATACAGATTCTTTTGCTTTGCGCCACATTGGTCCTCGACCATCTGACCATGCAGATATGCTAAAAACTGTTGGAGTCAATTCTCTTGACCAACTTATGGATGAGACCATTCCAGACAATATCAAGCTACAAAAAGACCTTAACCTTGAAAAGGCCATGAGCGAACAAGAATACTTGACGCATATTCATGACATGGCTTCAAAAAATAAAGTATACAAGACATATATAGGTTTAGGTTATCATCCATCTGTCTTACCAGCAGTTATTCAAAGAAATATTCTTGAAAACCCAGGTTGGTATACCGCATATACACCTTACCAGGCGGAAATTGCACAAGGTAGATTAGAGGCACTATTAAACTTTCAGACCATGGTAACTGACCTTACTGGAATGGAATTGGCCAACGCCTCCTTATTAGATGAAAGTACTGCAGCGGCTGAAGCTATGAGCTTGCTTTTTGCCGTTAGAGAACGTAATCAAAAGAAAAACAATGTCAACAAATTTTTTGTTGATGTAGAAATCTTACCTCAAACATTATCATTGTTACAAACAAGAGCCAATCCAATAGGAGTTGAGCTTGTAATAGGCAACACAAAGACTTTCGATTTTTCTTCAGAATATTTCGGGGCGATAGTTCAATACCCAGGAAAACATGGCGAAATAATCAATCTTGGAGAATTTATTTCAAAAGCAAAGAGCAATAACATAAAAGTGGCCGTCGCCGCAGATATCTTAAGTTTAGTAAAATTGGAAGCACCTGGCCATTTTGGAGCTGATGTTGTTGTAGGAACCACACAACGTTTCGGTATCCCAATGGGATATGGTGGCCCTCACGCTGCTTATTTCGCAACTAAAGAAGAACACAAAAGAAATATTCCTGGCCGTATCATAGGGGTCACAAAAGACACAGATGGTAATCGTGCGTTACGTATGGCTTTACAAACACGTGAGCAACATATCAAGAGAGATAGAGCCACGTCTAATATATGCACGGCTCAAGTATTATTGGCTGTTATGGCAGGTATGTATGCCGTGTATCATGGTCAGAAAGGGTTGAAACATATCGCTGACAAAGTACATATGACTGCTATGGCATTAGCATCATTTCTAGAGGAATTAGGTTTTGAGCAATTGAATGACGCCTATTTTGACACCTTAAGAGTTAAGGTAAACACTAAAGAACTTAAAGAAGTTGCGTTAAAGGCTGGCGTAAATTTCAACTACATAGATGATGAAACTGTTTCAATTTCAATAAATGAAACTATAACTGGTACAGATTTAAAATTATTGGCTTCGATTTTCTCTCAACTTAAAAACAAAAATCCAGACAATTATTCAATACACGTTAAGCCAGAGGAAAGCATTCTACAAGAATACAGTAAACGAACTACACCTTTTTTGGAGAATGAAGTGTTCAACACCTATCACTCTGAAACTGACTTGATGCGTTACATCAAGAAATTGGAGCGCAAGGATCTTTCGCTCAATCACTCAATGATATCGTTGGGTTCCTGCACCATGAAATTGAATGCCGCTGCGGAAATGCTTCCATTAAGTTGGGCCAATTGGGGAAACATTCATCCCTTTGTACCATTAGATCAAGCAGAAGGTTATCAAATCGTATTGAAGAAACTTGAAGATCAACTAACAGAAATTACTGGGTTTGCTGGTACCTCATTACAACCTAATTCTGGTGCTCAAGGAGAATATGCGGGCCTTATGGTTATAAAAGCATATCATGAATCTAAAGACGAAGGGCATCGTAATATTTGCTTGATTCCATCCTCTGCTCACGGAACCAATCCTGCAAGTGCAGTTATGGCAGGCATGAAAGTTGTTGTAACTAAAGCCACTGAAGATGGTAATATTGATGTTGATGATTTACGTGAAAAAGCAGAATTACATAAAGACAATTTATCTGCATTGATGGTAACTTACCCATCTACTCATGGGGTTTTTGAATCAGCTATAAAAGATATCACTAAAACTATACATGACAATGGCGGACAAGTTTATATGGATGGAGCTAATATGAATGCGCAAGTTGGTTTGACTAATCCTGGAAGTATAGGTGCCGATGTATGCCATTTAAATTTACATAAAACCTTCGCTATTCCACATGGTGGTGGTGGCCCTGGCGTTGGTCCGATTTGCGTCGCTGAACAACTGGTTCCTTTTTTACCTGGAAACCCAGTAGTTAAAACTGGTGGCGAAAACGCCATTACTGCAATTTCTGCAGCCCCTTGGGGAAGCGCTTTAGCGTGCCTTATATCTTACGGGTATATTACTATGTTAGGCGCTAATGGATTAAAACAATCTACTGAGCTTGCTATTTTAAATGCGAACTATATAAAGGAGCGTCTTAATGGTCATTATAGTGTATTATACTCTGGTGAAAAAGGAAGAGCAGCCCATGAAATGATAGTAGATTGTAGACCTTTTAAAGAAAATGGTATTGAAGTTACCGATATTGCCAAACGTTTGATGGATTATGGTTTCCATGCTCCTACCGTATCATTTCCAGTTGCAGGCACCATAATGATTGAACCAACTGAGAGTGAAAGTAAAGAAGAAATCGATCGCTTTTGTCAAGCGATGATTTCTATTAAAAAGGAGATTGACAAGGCTTCAAAAGATGACCCTAATAATGTGCTGAAAAATTCTCCACATACAATGGATATGGTAACATCAGACACATGGAGGTTTCCATATTCTCGTGAAAAGGCTGCATTCCCTTTAGATTATGTGAGAGATAATAAATTTTGGCCTAGTGTTAGACGCGTTGATGATGCCTATGGAGATAGAAATTTGATTTGCACTTGTGCGCCTATTGAAGATTTTATTGAAGCATAAAAGAGCATTTGAACATCGTAAAATCATTAGATTATTAATGAACGTTTAACCTTATGTCAATATATTCGCTATATTACTAACAAAATAAGCGTTTCTTATATGAATATCAAGATAACTGGCACTGGAAGTTACATCCCAGACGTGATTGAAACCAATGATAACTTCCACCAACACAATTTCTTAAATGTTGATGGTACTTCTATAGAGTCTCCTAATGAAGTAATTGTTGAGAAATTTAAAGCTATTACGGGCATAGCTGAACGTCGTTATGCAAAAAACCATCACACATCTTCTGACCTCGCTTTCTTTGCAGCTGAAAAAGCTATTGAAGACGCTAATATTAACCGAGAAGAGCTTGATTACATTATTTGCGCACACAATTTTGGTGATGTAAAGCAAGGCACTGTACAAAGTGATTTATTACCATGTCTAGCATCACGTGTTAAACATAGTTTACGTATAAAAAATCCAAAATGTGTAGCTTACGATATTCTTTTCGGTTGTCCGGGTTGGGTTGAAGGTGTTATACAAGCAAATGCTTTTATAAAAGCAGGTATTGCAAAAAAATGCCTAGTCATTGGTTCAGAAACGCTGTCTCGAGTAGTAGATAAGCACGATCGCGACTCCATGATTTATTCTGATGGTGCAGGAGCAACGGTTATTGAAGCTACTGATAATGAAGGCGGCATATTATCGCATGATACTGCTTCCTTTACATATGACGAAGCATATTACTTGTTCTTCGGAAACTCCAACAATCAGAGTCTATGTAAAGACACACGCTATCTTAAAATGCATGGCCGCAAGATTTATGAGTTTGCATTGAATGAAGTTCCAAAAGCAATGAAAGCTTGCTTAGATGATAGTGGTGCTAATATTTCAGATTTAAAGAAAATCTTCATTCATCAAGCTAATGAAAAAATGGATGAAGCCATCATCAAACGTTTCTATAGATTATATAAAACAGAGGTGCCAGAAGATATTATGCCTATGAACATCCAGACATTTGGTAATAGCTCAGTTGCAACAATACCAACAGTCTTTGACCTAGTAAAACGAAATAAACTAGGTAATCACGAACTCAATAAAGGTGACCTTATTATGTTTGCAAGTGTTGGAGGAGGAATGCACATTAATGCCATTACCTATAGATACTAAAATGTACGAAGGTAAATACCCGCGCAAACGCTATAAATTAACCCTTGATTTTTTAAAAGAATATATTCCACCTTCCTCAAAATTATTAGATTTAGGTGTAGAGAATCCATTTTCGGACATCATGAAAGAGAATGGTTATGACGTCAAAAACACAACAGGAGAAGATCTAGATATAGATTTTTCATCTGTACAACATTCTGATGCGGACGTCGTCACTGCTTTCGAAATTTTTGAACATCTTCTTGCCCCATACAATATCTTAAAAGAAATAAAAGCTAACAAGCTTGTCGCTAGCATTCCTATGCGATTATGGTTCGCTCCTGCTTATAAAAGCAAAACAGATACATGGGATAGGCATTACCATGAATTCGAAGATTGGCAATTCGATTGGTTATTGGAAAAAGCTGGATGGCAAATAAAATCTCGTAAACAATGGACAAACCCAGTAAAGAAAATAGGAATTCGTCCAATTCTTCGTCTTTTTACCAATCGCTATTATATTGTTTATGCTGAAAGGATGTAACTTTACCTCTCAAAATTTTTCTTTTTGAATATTTACGTCGTCATACCTGCCCATAACGAAGAAGATACTATTGGCTTCATGTTAGAATCCTTGGTAAGTCAAACATTATTGCCAAAAAAAGTCATTATAGTCAACGACAATTCATCAGATGACACGCAAAAAACTATCGAGTCATTTACTAAAAAACACCATTGGATTACATTACTGAATCATTCTTCTTCCAATGAACATATTCCAGGTAGTAAAGTCATTAATGCCTTTTATAAAGGATTTGAATCTTTAGATAAAGATTATGCTATTGTCTGTAAATTCGATGCAGACATTATATTACCAAACGATTATTTAGAAAAAATTGCTACTCTATTCAAAAAGGACGATACTATAGGAATAGCAGGTGGGTTGGCTTACATCAAAAAAGGAAGTGATTGGATATATGAAACAGTGGCCTCAAAAAATCATGTCCGAGGACCCTTTAAAGCATACCGCAAAGAATGTTTTGAACAAATTGGCGGACTTAAACGCTCAGTTGGCTGGGATACATTAGATACCCTGTTAGCACAATTTCATGGATGGACTGTTAAAACGGATAGCACATTACATATTAAACACTTAAAACCTACTGGAGCGTTGTATACAGCTGAAAGTAAATATCTTCAAGGCGAAGCTCTATATAAAATGCGCTATGGGTTTCCACTAACACTACTTACGGCATTAAAAAGTGCTTTGAATAAGAAAAGTAGCACCTATTTCTTTAATACTGTTTCTGGATATTTAAAAGCTAAAAACAGTAGTAATATAGTACCAATGGTTTCTGAGGAAGAAGGGAAATTCATCCGACAACTTAGATGGAAAGGCATTAAAAGAAAACTAGGATTACCATCTTAATTCTTTAAAACCTCTATTATCGGTTTTCCAGTAGCAGAATTAGGAAAACTAATTCCTAAAAGAGCAGACATGGTTGGTGCAATATCAATAATTCGTGTTTTCTTGAATGTACTCCCATGATTAATTCCTTTTCCGTAAAACAATAAGGGAACATGTGTATCGTAATTCAATCCAGACCCATGTGTCGATCCTGTTTTACTATACGATATTACAGCTGGTTGATGCACAACAAGCACGTCGCCAGAGCGTTTTTGATTAAATCCATTTTGCAGCAAATGTTCTACGCCATCCGGAAAAGAGGTGCTACTCATCGTTGTAGCTGAATACGCCTTATCAATATTATTGTATGTAATCAATTCATTAACAATGGCCTCTTGAACATCTTTAAGTTCAAGTTTTAACAACGCTATTTTATCTCGATTTAAAAAAATCTGATTATTGCTTACATTCTCTATCAAATCTGATGCTCCAAATGTCTTAGTCATAAATGTGATAAATTTTTCTTTTGTCTCAGAGTTATTCAAATAGCCGGAAGGAATTTTTACGCTTTGTAAATAAGAAGGCACATTAACTGCTCCATGATCAGCAGTTAAAAATACCGTATACTGCCCTTTTCCTACTTTAGTATCTAGAGCATTTAGCAATCGTTCTAGATCTTTATCCAGTCTGATATAAGTGTCTTCAACTTCTTTTGAATTCACTCCAAAATTATGTCCTACATAATCTGTGCTCGAAAAACTCACAGCAAGAATATCGGTAACATCGTCACGTCCTAATGCTTCTCCATCAATAGCAGCAATTGCAAAATCTGCCACCACACTATTACCGTAAGGAGTTGCTCTCAAAATATCTAAATTCCCATTTTTAGTACTCAAACTCTTTAAATCGTATGGAAACGTTGCTGTTTCTTTACCTTTAAAACCACCTTCAAATTCATTTAAGTCGTTGCCACTCTCTACATAAGTACTAATATCATAAAATGTATTCCATGTCTTTAAATATTTTTCAACAGCATCAGAACCGTTAAAATCATTCACCCAGTTTGGCAAACTATTCATATAAAAAGTACTTGTAATAAAATGTCCTTCGTCTTTACCTGTAAACCAATATGCAGCATTTGCTGTATGACCAGCAGGCAATATCGCACCTCTATCTTTCACCGAAACTCCAATGGTTTTGCCTCTCATCTGAGTAAACAACCTGTTCTCATCTGCAAAAGTGGTTGACACCATTCTGTGTGGAGACATTTTTCCAGCTGAACCTTCGGTACCTATCGACTGCATTTTGTCATCTCCCGTACAATAAACTGATTTTTTAATTTCTTTGTTATACCAATTATTACCTATAACTCCATGATATTTTGGTGTGGTTCCCGTATATACGGAAGCATGTCCAGGTCCTGTATACGTTGGAATGTAGTTAAAGTGATTGTTTTTACAATTAAACCCTTTTTGTATTAATCTATTAAATCCTCCTGTACCGTACTTACCTGCAAATCGAGTCAAATAATCATAGCGCATTTGATCCACAACAATACCAACCACAAGTCTAGGGTTATCATTTACACTTGAATTTATTATCGTTTGATTCTTTGATATTATAGCTTGTTGAGCCGAACATGAAACCAAACAAAAAACAACGAGAATAGATGCGAAAAACTTATTCATATTTTAAAATTAATGTGTATTCAAAAATAATACATTTAATAATCACCTTAATTTAAATGATCATTAAATTATGTAGTATGAATTTTTTACTTTAGCATTAACAAAATTCCTATGAGCTACCTCCATAATATCGGTACCTACTTCTTGATGATTGCAGAAATGTTTCGCAAACCAACGAAATGGCCGGTAATGCGAACACTTATTTTAAAGGATATTGATGATTTAATTATTGGGTCATTAGGCATTGTTGCTTTCTTGTCATTTTTTGTAGGAGGTGTTGTGACCATACAAACTGCCTTGAACATTGACAACCCTTTAATTCCAAAGTATCTTGTAGGTTTTGCAACACGGCAGTCAATTGTTTTAGAATTCGCTCCTACTTTTATGTCTATTATCATGGCTGGCAAAGTGGGATCATTTATTACCTCAAGTATTGGAAGCATGAGAGTTACAGAACAGATAGATGCCCTGGAAGTTATGGGCATTAATTCTTTGAATTACTTGGTATTTCCAAAACTAGTAGCAATGATGCTTTACCCCTTTGTCATTTCAATTGCCATGTTTTTAGGTATAATTGGAGGATTAGCAGCTTGTGTTTATGGAGGGTTTAGTACGTTAACAGATTATATTACAGGAATACAAGAAGGATTCATTTCATTTCATATTATTTACGCCTTTATAAAGACGTTTGTGTTTGCTTTCATATTAGCCACTATTCCGTCTTTTCATGGTTTTTATATGAAAGGTGGTGCACTTGAAGTAGGCAAAGCAAGTACCACAGCTTTCGTATGGACCAGTGTCGTTATAATTGTTGTAAATTATTTTTTAACGGATATGTTACTAAGTTAATGATAGAGGTCAAGGAAATACACAAATCGTTTGGAGATGCCCATGTTTTAAAAGGCATTAGCGCATCTTTTGAAAAAGGAAAAACCAATCTCATCATTGGACAAAGTGGAAGCGGTAAAACTGTTTTTCTAAAGTGTCTTTTAGGTTTATTCAATCAAGATAAAGGCAATATCTCTTATAACGGTAAAATCTATTCTGAATTAACGGATGATCAAAAAAGAGATTTAAGATCAGAAATGGGCATGGTATTTCAGGGCAGTGCGTTATTTGATTCTATGACTATTTTAGAAAATGTTATGTTTCCTTTACGTATGTTCACCAATCTATCCAAAGGTGAAATGGAAGATCGCGCCGATATTGTTCTTAATAGAGTGAATTTGGTTGATGCACATCACAAATTTCCAGCAGAAGCTTCAGGAGGCATGCAAAAACGAGTTGCTATAGCCAGAGCTATCGTCAATAATCCAAAGTATCTTTTTTGCGATGAACCTAACTCTGGACTAGACCCAAAAACAGCAATAGTGATTGATAATCTGATTCAGGAAATTACAGATGAATACCAAATCACTACCGTTATCAATTCTCATGATATGAACTCAGTGATGGAAATTGGTGAAAAAATTGTGTTTTTAAAAGATGGATTGAAAGCTTGGGAAGGCTCAAATGAAACCATTTTCAAGACCGACAATGAAGTGGTAACAGATTTCGTTTACTCATCCAATCTTTTTAAAAAGGTACGTAAAATGTACTTGGAAGAGAATTCGTAAGTATGATATTCCTTAAACAATCTCCTATTGATGATCTGTCCTACATCATTAAATGTTTTTGGCTAATCGATAGCGAAAACGACAATGCCATTAGAGAAGAAAAAATCATTCCGGACGGTTATCCTGAAATGATTTTTCATTATAAGGATCCTTATCACATTAACATAACGGGGCAATGGGAGCAGCAAGACAACTATTTAATTGCTGGGCAAATTAGAAATTATTTCTACTTGAAAAATTCTGATGAAAGCGGCATGTTTGCAATCAAATTTCAGCCAACTGCCTTATCGTTGCTTTTTGGAATAAAGATGAACACCATTGCTGATACTGTAATTCCAGTTAACACTAAGCATTATAAATTTCTACAATCTCTAATAGATATTGCTATTAGTCCGTATTCTTTTGAAGAAAAAATAAGAAAAGTTGAAAATTGGTTTAAAAAATTCTTGTCAAAAAAACCAATTGCTATCAGTCATTATGAAAAAGCAATTGCTACGATTCTTAATCAAAATGGGCAAATGCATCTTGAGGAGTTTAATGAGCAAAACGCTCTTAGTAACCGTGGTTTGGAGCGCTATTTTAAAAAGCATGTAGGGCTAACTCCTAAATTCTTTATTCGTATCGTTCGCTTTTCATATATTTTCAAATTGGTTCAGAATACTGAATTCAATTGGTCAGATATAGCTTATTTGGCCGGTTTTTATGACCAATCTCACTTTATTAAAAACTTCAAGGAGTTTACGGGCGAAAATCCTTCTAACTATGGTTTTGATGACAAAAATATGGCCAATTTTTTTCTAAAATAATTCATTATTATTTCTGTCGCTTTTTTACTATCAGACACAAAAAGTCCAGGCTACATTTGCTCCAAACAAAACATAAAAGATGAAAAAGTTAATACACCTGTTGATAATGTTAATCGTATTTACATCTTGTGGTCAATCTAAAATTGCATTTATAGAAGGTACTTGGAAAGTAGAAAACAAAGAACAATATGAAGTTTGGAATAAAATAGATTCTAAAACGTATGAAGGCTATGGTTATAAATTAAAGGATGGGCAGAAAAAAAGAACAGAAGTACTTTCTATTTCAGAAATACAAGGAAACCTGACGTATGAAGCTACTGTTCCAAGTCAAAATGAAGGCGCTACAATTCCTTTTGTACATAACGAAAGTGTAACGGATGCTATTTCTTTTGAAAACCTCACTCATGATTTTCCTAAAAAAATCATCTATAAGCAACTAAATGACGTTGAAATCCAGGTTCAAGTATTGGGAGATAATGACCAAGGGTTTTCTTATAAAATAATCAAACAGTAATAATTATTCTCTTTTAATAACTACGTTCTTTTCATTAAGTCGCTGTTTTAACCAATCAGAAAGCTCTTTTTCTCTTACATTCCTGATACTGTCATTAAGATTGATATTCCATCTTACACTAGCAACCACAACTGTATCAACTTTAATAAAATCTTTAGATTCCAACATCTTGGCGTAACCAAAATACTCTAGTTCTTTAAAGCGAATTTTAGCATCTTTGGCAATAGCAGAAAAAGCAATACCCGTTTTCTTGGCAGCATTCTGTGCTTCAATTTGTTGGTTCAACCCGGTAATGTTCTGGTTAAGTTCTTCTATTTGGCCTTTTAAATTAGAAACTTCATTTTTACTTTCTTTTAGTTCATCACGTGTATCTTGATATGCATTGGATATTAACTCATAACTTTTGGTATCACTGCCTTTAATTTTCAAAGTAACATCGCGTAAATTGGGATAAGCCGGATTGTTCTTAATTTCATTAAACAAATCTGATTTGGTGGCTTCAGTAACTTCATTTAAAAAATTTAATTCAAAGGTTTGGGACTCAAAATCCTTGTCATGATTAAGGAATTGTAAAGCATCATTTTGTTTAACTTCATTTTTAACAAATTGTAGAATTTGATTATCAAATTTACTTTCTTTAAGTACATTAATAAAAGTCCAAACTGCTGGAACCATCATAATTAATGCCACTAAAGATGCAAATCTTGCTATACTTTTACGCTTGGCTGAATTTGCATATTTAAGCATTGGAAAACGTAATACTTTCAAAACCACAAAAGTTGCCAAGGCAATAAAAATGGTGTTAATACCAAATAAATACATGGCACCACCAAAATAAGACCAATTATTAGTCGCTAAACCAAAGCCTGCTGTACATAAAGGCGGCATTAAGGCGGTTGCAATGGCTACGCCAAAAATCACAGACGCTATCGTTCCTTTTTTTGTTCTCGCAATAATTAATGCCAGTCCTCCAAAAAAGGCAATAAGGACATCCCTTAAATCCGGTTTTGTTCTACCCAAAAGCTCAGAAGTTTCTTGTGTTCCAAGTGGAAAGAATTTAAAAAACAAAAAAGCTGTTAATAAGCTCAACACAATCATTGTAAGTAAATTTATCAATGAGCTTTTTAAAGTGTCTATATCATTTATTGCAATTGACATTCCAAAACCTAAAATTGGTCCCATTAACGGAGAAATAAGCATAGCGCCGATAACTACTGCCGTAGAATTTGCATTCAATCCAACAGAAGCAACCATAATCGAACAAACTAAAATCCAAGCGGTTGCACCTTTAAATGGAATGTCGGCTTTTATAGCCTCTATCGTAGCATCGCGATCTGTGTCTTTACGAAAACTAAATATATCTTTTATAAAATTCTTTGAGCTTTTAGCTAAGTCTTTAGCATCTGCTTTAACCGCTTCTTTTGATTGCTCAACTGCCTGGTCTGAGTTCTGTTCTTCCTCGAAATTAAATTTATTTTCCTCCATGCCTAACCGTAGTGTTCACCAAATTTATCTTTTACGTTTTGCAGTGTTTTCTTGATATCCTGTTCTTTTTCCTTCGGAAAGATAAGCAAAACATCATCTTTATCAACAATAATATAATCCTTGATACCGTCAACAACAACGATTTTTCCTTTTTTAGATCTTATCATATTACCCGAAGCATCCTCTACTAATGTTTTAGCATTTACCACTGCATTATTACTTTCGTCTTTTTCGAGTTTGTCGTAGAGACTTCCCCAAGTACCTAAATCGTTCCAATCGAATTCTGCAGGAAGTACAAAGACATTTTTTGATTTTTCCATAATAGCATAATCCACAGAAATATTCTCTGCCTTACCGTAATTATCTCTCACAAAATCATCTTCGAAATCGGTATTATAAACATCATACCCTTGTTCAAATAACTGAAATAATTCTGGTTGACTTCCTTTAAAAGCATCTATCACACTGCTCACACTCCACATAAAAATGCCTGCATTCCAAAGAAAATTTCCTTTTTCTATAAATGTTTTAGCGGTTTCGTAATTGGGCTTTTCCCGAAATTGATTCACCTGTTTTATAGATGCTATACTTGTCTTATCATACTCAATATAACCATAACCCGTATTAGGAAAAGTTGGCGTTATACCCAATGTCATTAAGACATTACTCTGAGAACAAAAATCAAAAGCTTGTTCTACATTGCTACTAAATACTTCTTCATTTTCAATCCAGTGATCACTTGGTGCAACGATCATAACTGCTTCTGGGTTTTCCTTCTGGATTTTTAAAGACGCATATAAAATACAAGGTGCAGTATTACGCATTGCAGGCTCTAGAACTACTTGGCGTTTTGTTATTCCAGGTAACTGCTCAAATACCAAATCATTGTAGCGTTCATTGGTTAAAATAAAAATATTTTCCCGAGGAATCATGCGACTCAATCTCTTAAAGGTTTTCTGAATTAGCGTATCTCCTGTCCCTAACATGTCGTGAAACTGCTTTGGAAAATCCTGGGTACTAACAGGCCAAAAACGGGATCCAACTCCGCCTGCCATTAAAATTGCGTAATAATTCTTATTCATTGTTACTTAATAATCGATTAATTCTACTTCTGCATTTGGATTGAATAGATATGTCTTTCCAGAAACTATTTCAATACATTCATAGCGCTTAACACGTTTACTCCCTTTTTTAAATATTTTTCCATTATATAATTGAAAAACACTACCATAAGGTACTTCAAAAATAAAGGTTTTATCATTAGGAGTATCGTAGCTTTTTAAAGCAAGTGCTAATTGAGTGTCCGTATCGCTGGACGCTTTTGGATTCTTGAAATGCCTAGCCAGCATTGGTAACAATTCTGATGGAAAAACATCTGGATTAATAAATGGTAACATTAAATATTGAAATGTTTTTTTCCACTCTTTACCATGAGGTTTTATAAAACGACCAAACCTCTGATAAGCCTCGAAATGGGCAATCTCATGAACTAGGGTGACTAAAAACCGGTACTGATTAAGATTTGAATTGATAGTTATTTGATGCTTCCCATTAGGCAATTTTCGATAATCACCATGTCGTGTTTTTCGCTCTTTTTTAACTTTTACACTAAGTTCATCATGCTCTAGAAGCTCAATAACTTTATTAAGTGAGGCATAAGGAATATATTGTTCGAGTTGATTTTGCATTAAATAAACTATATTAAATAGAATATGCAGCTATTTTTTAAGCTCCAATTTCTCAGCAAAATAATCGCAAAAATCTTTCATGGTTGCTGTCATTTTCTCATCTTGGGTAGCTCTGTTAAAGGTATCACTCATTGCTACTAAAGTTTGATGAAAAAACTGTTTCATTTCATCTACTGGCATGTCTTTGGTCCAAAGATCTATTCTCAATGTTTCTTGAGTTTTACTATCCCAGACCGAAAGCATCATGGCTTTAGCTTCTTCGTTATCTACACCTCCATCTTGAGCGGTCCAATTTAATTTTTCAGGAATGCGATTTTCATCGAGTTCAACAGTAAGCTCTATTGTAGATTTATATGTATCTGCCATTATTTGCGTGGTTTGAATTTTGAATCCTTAAAAATAGTCTCAGCATCGGTAATGAGCATTCGCTTTAAATTATCATTAGTATTCTTCATATATGCTCGTACAATTTGCCATCCAATATATCGCCCTAACTTTCCCGGAGATTCAGCATCTAATTCTAAATAAAACTTAGAAAATGGTGCTGGATTTATAAATCTTGCTGGTAATTTCGAATCGGTGCTATATAATAACTCTCGCTCAATAAAATAGCGCCATATCTCGCTTTCATTCTCGATAGCCCAATCAAGCTGTTCATTAGTATATCCTATCTTGTCCTCATCTGTTTTAAAAGGAATGACTTGATCTTTAAAATAAAGCAACTTACCATGATAAATCATTTCTTCTAACAATGTACTCTTCTTAGGCTGATAGGTGTATTTTTTACCATATTCTTGAGCTAAATCTGGAATTATTTGATCTTTCTTGAAATTCTGTGTCAAGTATTTCTGGATACCTCCATAAAAATGATGTTCTTGTCCTAAATAGGTATCTAAAGAAATAAATGCGATAGTATCTGTAACAATCACTTTATTTCTGTAGTCCACTCCTCGTGAAATAACTGTAATAACTCTCGGCTCTCTGAACTCAGGAAAATAATATTTTAAATGTTGGAAGAGTTGCTCTATCTCATCTTCTACACCATCAAAATCTTTATAAGTACTAATTGTTTCTGAAAACAATTCCTGTTGTAATGTATCTTTCATTCTATTCACCCAGAGAGAATCAGGGTATTTTGTCGGAAACAAAAACGGGTAATCCTCTTTAAGTTTAGGAAGGTCTTCAGGGGTCGCGGATGCAAAAACACGATCAAATCGATCAACGCTTACATCAACATCTATACTGGCAATGCTTTTTTCTGTGTTACTCTTCTTATTGCATGAAACAATAAAAATTAGAAGACATAAAGTAACTATTAAAATTTTTATTTTAGGCATACGATTTTAAAAACGTGTATGATTTTCATTAATTATATGATTGACTTACTTTTGTGAACAAAGGTACTATTCTTTAAGCAAAATACGCCACACGAATGAAAACAGAAGAAGTCACTCAGCATATTGTAAAATGGTTAAAAGATTATGCCACCAATGCTAAAGTTAATGGTTTTGTTATTGGTGTTTCTGGCGGAATTGATTCTGCCGTTACCTCTACCTTATGTGCCATGACGGGTATGAAAGTACTTTGCATTGAAATGCCTATCCATCAAGCTCAAAGTCATGTTACAAGGGCGCAAGAACATATAGCTCAATTAATACAACGCTTTGATAACGTTACAGATACACGCGTAGATCTGACGCCAGTATTTGAAGAATTTAAAACAGAAGTCTCTCTTGAAGGAAAACAAGTTACTGTGGATATGGCACTGGCAAATACAAGAGCACGTTTGAGAATGACAACCCTCTATTATCATGCAGGTTTGTTAGGACTCTTAGTAGCTGGCACTGGTAATAAAGTCGAAGATTTTGGTGTTGGTTTTTACACTAAATATGGTGATGGCGGTGTAGACCTTAGTCCAATTGCGGATTTAATGAAATCTGAAGTCTATAAAATTGGAAAATTAGTACAAGTTCCAGAATCCATAATGAATGCAGCTCCTAGTGACGGACTATTTGGTGATACTCGCAGCGATGAAGATCAGATTGGCGCTAATTATGATGAATTAGAATGGGCAATGCAAATGCATGCCGATGGAAAAAAAGTTGATGACTTTACTGGTAGAGAAAAACAAGTATTTCAAATCTTTAAACGCTATAACACAGCCAATAAGCATAAAATGATTCCTATTCCTGTTTGCGAAATTCCTAACACACTAAGATAAGTCGTTAAAATATTCGCAATAAATAGACCTTATTCCAACATATTTTCATAAATTTATTAATTGAATCCCCTTCTAGAGTTTGATTGCTATTAAACTTACAACTCAGGTTTAACAATAAATAATTGATAGAGTTATGATTAAGGTATTGGTCGTAGACCATCATCCTATAGTCAGGAAAGGGATTGTAAAATTATTCGAATCTTCACCTGAAATAGACGTTGTCGGCGAAGCTGACAATGGGAAAGAATTGTTCAACTTCATAGAAAATCATTCAGTTGATATTGTCATTAGTGAGATTGATCTCCCACAGCTTAATGGTATAACAGCACTCCGAACGCTTAAAAAAGAGCATTATGATGCAAAAGTCATCATCTATAGTTCGCATCCTGAAGAAATATATGCGGTTAGCACTATTAAAGCAGGAGCAGCTGGTTACCTGCACAAAACGGCTAGCACAGATATATTAAAAGAAGCTATACTCAAGGTTTATAGAGGAGGGATATATATTAGTAACAGTTTGGCACAACGCTTGGCATTTGATGAAAATGGCAGCAAATCCAGTAAACTATATAAGAAGCTTTCAACAAGAGAAGTTGAAGTTCTTCGTTTGCTTTCTTCTGGAAAAAAGAACAAGGAAATTGCCAAGGAACTAGAAATTAATGAAAAGACTGTAAGCACTTATAAGGCGCGATTGCTAAAGAAATTAAACGTCACCAATCTTGTAGACTTAATTAACCAAGCGAGACATTTAGAACTTGGCTAATTATAAGACACGATTCAGTTTTCTTGACAACAACATTTTCAAGTTAGAATAATTCATAACCTCTTCTAACACTCCTTTGTTTACATCATTGAGTTTATCAAGTGTATCCTTCTTGTATTCGCTTACTTTTTGTTCAATTAAGAAACATCTTAAACTCAATATTGTTTCGCTAACTAGTTGTGCAATGGTTTTATCTTTCTCTTTTGGAAAAATATTCATCCTATTCCAGTCATGCAATTGATAACGTTCATCATTCATTAACATAGAGGTTACACTACTTGCCATTTCTGGGTCAACTTTATTTACGAAACTCTCCAAAGCAAAATCTGGATCTTGATTTAATGTATCAATAACTGTATAATAAAGTGTCTTGAAGGCTTCATTAGTGAATTCCATTTCATCATCTTGAAGGTCCATATAAATTTTTTCAAATACTTTAGCCTCATGAACTACTGGCTCTAAAATAAGAAGTCCTTCTTCGTTTTCTTTTAAAATCAGATCTTCAAAATCTTCGGTTTTATTTCCATAAAGCAACAATATTTCAATGATTTTTCTCTCCAATTCATATTGTATATCAACTTTTTGTTGTGGTTTTTGCTTAATGACCTCAAATGCTTTTTTCTCTTGTTTGTATTCTTTATTTGCCTCTTGAAACTCTTTCTTGCTAATCTGAGCGAGCGTGCTAAACAGTACTGCTTCGCTAATATCCATAATCTTGGCGCACTCTTGAATATAGATTTCTTTCTTTATCCTATCTGGTATCTTAGATATGCTAACTACCATATCACGAATTAAATTCGCCTTTTTTATGGGATCATTTTTAGCTTCATCCATAAGCAATGATGCTTTAAAGGAAATAAAATCTTTTGCATTTTCATCTAGATATGTTGCCAATTCCTCAAAAGTATTCTGCTTTGCAAAACTATCTGGATCTTCTCCATCAGGAAAGGTACATACCTTAACATTCATTCCTTGTTCTAGAATTAAATCAATACCGCGAATAGAAGCTCTCACTCCAGCTGCATCTCCATCAAAAAGCACTGTTATATTTGGTGTCAATCTATTAATAAGACGTATCTGTTCGGGCGTTAATGCCGTTCCTGAAGATGCGACAACATTCTTGATTCCTGTTTGATGAAACTGAATGACATCTGTATAACCTTCAACTAAGTAGCAATTGTTTTCTTTTGCAATGCTCTTCTTTGCGTGATAGATTCCATAAAGTACTTTGCTTTTGTGATAGATATCGCTCTCCGGAGAGTTAACATATTTAGCAGCTTTCTTATCATTGGTCAAGATCCGACCTCCAAAACCTAAAATGCGGCCACTCATACTATGTATAGGAAACATAACACGTCCTTTAAAACGGTCAAAACGCTTGTCTTCTTTAACTATGGTAAGTCCTGTTTTTTGAAGGAAATCGAGCTTATAGCCTTGTTTTAAAGCTTCATCAGTAAATGCCCGCCATTCGTCTAATGAATAACCCAAACCAAATTCCTTGATTGTTTCTGGAGTAAACCCGCGCTCTGTAAAATAGCTCAGCCCAATAGCTTTCCCTTGGTCTGTATCGTTAATTATTCTTTGAAAATAGTTGCTTGCATATTCACTAACCAAATACATGCTCTCTCTTTCATTAGCTTGTTCCTTTTGCTCATCAGTTTGTTCAGTTTCTTCTATCTCAATATTGTACTTTTTTGCAAGGTATCTTATTGCTTCTGGGTAACTAAAATGTTCATGCTCCATTAAGAATGTGACAGCATTGCCTCCTTTTCCACTAGAAAAGTCTTTCCATATCTGCTTCACTGGAGACACCATAAAACTTGGTGTACGCTCATCACTAAAAGGGCTCAATCCTTTATAGCTACTGCCAGATTTCTTTAATTGTACAAAATCGCCAATAACCTCCTCTACACGGGCAGTTTCAAATACTTGGTCTATGGTAGTTCTTGTAATCAAGATAATGAATTGATAAAGCTACAAATTTAGAAGAATTATACGAATAGTTAAAATTAAGGACTCTTCTGATGTTTTCGACTAAATTATCTTAAATTTAGAACTTGAACATTAAAAAAAAGCAAATGACTTCATACAAATCTATTTTTGTACTTACTTTTCTATTCCTTATTTTCAGCTGTGGTAATGATGATGATACGGTAGATATGACTGATGATACAATGCCTCCAGTTCTTTCAGCTGAAATAGAGGTATATGAAGCCAATCTTTTACATGGCGGTTTAGTACTAGGCATTGAAAATGGCCAATCTACCGCCTATTTATTAAATAAAGAGGGTCAAAAACTTTTTACTTGGACTTTTACTGATCGTCTAGGCAATGACCTTGAGTTACTGAATGACGGTAGAGTTATAGGTGCATTTAAAGTTGACAACCCACCATTTACCTTTGGCGGTGGCGCAGGAGCTGCTAAAATTGTAAATCCGGATGGCTCTATTGATTGGGAATATATCTTGGCTGACAATAATTTTATAATACATCATGATGTTGAGATGTTACCAAATGGCAATATACTCATGTTAGTTTGGGAGCGCATCGATGTTACCACTGCTCAACAAGCTGGTATTAATACTACTATTGACATTTTTCCAGAAAAACTCATTGAAGTAAATCCAACGAATGATCAAATAGTCTGGCAATGGAGAGCTTGGGATCACTTGGTACAAGACACCGATTCTAACTTACCAAATTTTGGCGTTATCTCGGATATGCCGCAACGTATTGATCCAAATTATAATGTCGCTGAAGATGTCATTGGGGATATTATGCATGCAAATGGGATAGATCATGACGCAGTTAAAGATGTTATTTACATAAGTATTAATTTTTATAGTGAAGTATGGGTTGTAGATCATAGCACCACGACTCAAGAAGCAGTTACAAATACAGGAGGAAATTATAACAAAGGAGGAGATTTATTATATCGTTTTGGCAACCCAAGTGCTTATCAGAATATGTCGGGAGAACGTATATTTTATAACAATCATTTTCCAAATTTATTGGAAGATGGAGAACCTGGATCTGGTAATATGCTAGTCTATGCCAACAATACCGATAATATGCCACAATCTACGGTATTCGAACTTGCCATGCCACAGACATTTACATTGACTCCAAATATCAACAATGAACCCGCCGTTATATGGAGTTTTACCGATCCCGATCTTTACCATTCTCGTGTTTCGGGAGCTGTAAGGTTAAGCAATGGTAACACTCTAATTTGCGAAGGCGATTATGGCTATTGGGAAATTACACCGGCCAAAGAAATTGCTTGGAAATATAATGGAATGACTAATTTTTGGAGAGGCTATGGTTATGATTTAGATTTTACCGGGTTATCCAATTTAGGCTTGACATTTTAAAATTAGTTATATAAATAAAAAAAGAGCCTTAAATAAGGCTCTTTTTAGTTTTTAATATTTTTACTTAGTCCATATCGAACCGAACACCCAAAGAAATATTGTTCTGTTTAACCGCTTGGTCTTTAAAAATAGGTGATAAATCGTATTTGGCATACAAAGCGATTTCATCTATCGCAATATAAGCACTAAGGCCATACACCAAATTACTAGTGTTAAAGTCTCTTTTGATCTTGTCTTTTATACGTTCGCCATCTTCAGTATATTTTAATTTTTGTCGCGTTCCCATATTAAATCCTGCATAGCCTCCAATACCTATCTTAAATTGGTTATTTGTTGAATATCTGAAATAGGTTTTTCCCTCTATCTTCTTTGATGGTCCAAACTCAAAATGCAATGGAAACACCAAATTAGTAATTGAGAGTTTCGATTTCTTAAGATCAACAGGGAATTCTTCTAATGTTGTAATATCCCCATTTTCAACGAAGTACATATTACCTGTTGGTTTCAGCCCGTTAATTTGAAATGAATACCCATACTTCAATCTTACAGCATTGGAGTTCTTAAACACTCTGGTTTTCCATGCCCATCCTATCTCAAAAAATCTGGACCCTCCAAACTTATAAGGAGAATCATCTATACTCTCTCCATCCACAATGGCATTATTCAATCCAAAGGCTAAAACCAAATCGCTACTTGTCCGTCTGTCATACTTTCTAGGTTTGTCATGTTTTTTATTACCGAAAAAAATAAACTTTTCGCTAGTATCATCTCCAGTACCAATTCTAAGTGTGATTCCTTCTCCTTCGCCGTCGTATTGGTATTTTGCCTCATGGTTACGTTTTAACAAGGCAATCTTATTGTCTATTATTGCTATCCTATTCTCAATATTTTTGGCTCTTTTTTTAGCCATGAATTTTTTTGTAGCCTCAGCATCTTCTTTTGTGATTTCGCCATTTTCAAGGCGCTTATTTATAATCTCTACCTCATATTTTAAAGATTCTCGCTCTTGATTTTTTAGTCTTTCTTTTGATGCTTCTAACTCCTTTATTGCATTTTCATTATCGGCTTGCCCAAAAACACTTAGGCTAGCTGTAATAAGAAGTAGTACTAAAAATTTAGTAATAGTATTCATACTGTTCGTTTTTATTGATGATTTATTGAATGATGTTTATTGATTTCGTTCTGCAACGGCGGTTTTTACTTTTTTGTAGCCTGATTTAAGAGCTTCAAAAACACGATCCCTGAACGATTGATCTAAGTCTGTTTCTACTTGTAAAAGCAATAATTCCGCATCGACAATTTTTGTGTTTGCATCGTATAAACGCTCGGACGCTAATTCTTTTTGTGCTTGATCTAACAAAGCATCAATTTCAGCATCCGTTACTGCGGATTTCTCAGCTTGTAGTTTTTGAATTAGATTTACTACTTCGTCTATTTTTAAGTCTACTGGAGACTTCGATACCGCCACAGTATTTTTATTCGATGTTTCGTGATGAGAAATCACTTCAATTGGTTCTGTTTTAAGTTGCTCTTGTTGAGTTATAACAAGGCTTTTATTTTTACTTACCGTAATAGATTCAGATGTTTTTAGTATTTGTCTTTCAAAACGTTCCTTCTCCTTCTTAGGTTCTTCATTAGCAATTTGTTTTTCTTTTATTTTCTCTTCCTCTACAAGTATCTTTTCAACGGTGTTTTTATTCTCAAAAACACTTTCAGTATCTTCATTTACTAAAATTTGAGCATCTATAGTGTTTTCTGAATCTTCAGAGAACAGCATCGAAAACACAATCAGTAATCCCACAAAACTGGCGGCTATGCTCAACCACCAGTAGGTTTTGTTAGTTTTTCTTTTTGGTTCCGCATCTAGTCTTTCTGACAGTTTTGACCAAGCGTTAGATGATGGCTGCAATTGTCGTTGCTCAATCTTGTCCTTTATGTCTTCTTCAAATTTAATTGGTGCCATTACTTGTATTATTTAATTTATTCACTTTTTGTTGCAATACTTTTCTTGCTTTAAACAATTGTGATTTTGACGTACTTTCTGAAATTTTCAAAAGTTCTGCTATTTCACCATGCTTATACCCTTCAATCGCATACATTATGAAAACCATTTTATAGCCTTCAGGCAAACTGTCAATCAAACGTTGTATATCTTCAACTTCTAATTCTGTATTTGAATACTCCGAGTTTCCATCATAATTGCTCATGTCTTCAGAAGGAAACTCAACCATTTTTTTACTTCTTAAAAAGGAAATAGATTCTCTTACCATTATGCGCCTAATCCAACCTTCAAAGCTTCCCTCAGCTTTAAACTTTTCTAAGTATTTAAACACTTTGAAAAATCCATTCAACATCACCTCTTCTGCTTGTTGTATATCTTTCACATAATACCTACACACACTCAACATTTTAGGGGAATGCAACTCAAACAATACATGCTGTGCCTCTCTATCCTGCTTTATAGCACGGCGAATGAGTTCTCTTTCATTTTTGTGTAATTGAATTACTTTCAAAAGTATTGCTGTTTTCTCCTTATGCTTATAAAGACGCAAAAGTCATGCAAAAGGTTGCCTCGCTAAGATAAACTAATTGATAAAAATTGAATCTCTATATTTAATAGGCTATGAGATAAGATGTTGTACACTAATTTTTATGGCAAGTAAAATTACTATACGATAACAAGAAATTTATATTTTCCTATCAATAACATAATTAACCATCATCACCAAAGAAGATTTGAATTCAGATTCTGGATATGCTTCAAGTAATACTAACGCTTCATTTTTGAATATCCTCATCTTATTTTCCGCGTACTCAAGTCCATTGTTATCCTTTACGAAAGCAATCACTTCTTTTACGCGTTTTTTATCCCTATTATGATTTTTAATAGAATTGATAATCCATTTCTTTTCATCTTTAGATGAATTGTTAAGAACATGAATCAATGGTAATGTCATCTTTTGTTCCTTAATATCTATACCTGTAGGTTTCCCGATCTTGTCTTCTGTATAATCAAAAAGGTCATCTTTTATTTGAAATGCCATTCCGATCAACTCGCCAAACTTTCGCATCGTTTCTACATCTTGCGAATTTGGCTTCACGGATGCTGCTCCTAGACTACAACACGCTGCGATGAGAGTTGCTGTTTTCTGTCTAATAATATCATAATACACATCTTCCGTAATATCAAGTTTACGTGCTTTTTCAATTTGCAATAGTTCACCCTCAACAATTTCACGTACTGCTACTGAGATGATTTTCAACAAATCAAAGTCATTATTATCAATACAAACTAGCATGCCTTTAGAAAGTAAATAATCACCAACTAATACGGCAATTTTATTTTTCCAAAGAGCATTAATTGAAAAAAAACCGCGCCTCCTGTTACTATCATCCACAATATCATCGTGCACCAACGACGCTGTGTGAATCAGTTCAATTACTGAAGCACCTCGATAGGTACGCTCACTTATTTCACCATTAGAAACCATCTTGGCAACCAAGAACACAAACATAGGTCGCATTTGTTTGCCTTTCCTATTGACTATATAATGTGTTATCCTATTAAGAAGTGCTACCTGTGAAGACATAGAAAGTTGGAACTTTTGTTCAAAAAGTTCCATTTCATAACCTATTGGTTGCTTTATTTGTTCTACGATTTTCATCCGGTAAATGAGTCTTTTTAGCCCTCACAAACCTACTAAAAAAGGTGCTTAATAACTATTTTTAGTAGATTTGATGTCATATAACAACCAATCAAGAATGAAGAAATTCTACATTACGTGTTTAGCGCTATTCGCTCTCAACTCATATACCTTAGCTCAAGATACTTGTGCTGGTGCATTATCAATAGTTCCTAGCGTACAAAATGTTCCAAATATAAATTCTGGACAAGTGCCAAATCCAGATTGTGCTGAAAATTTTGGACAACTAAGAACAGCCGGTAAGTGGTACGTCTTTACAGCGTCAGTTAATGGTGTCGCTAAAGTAACTAGTGACCTTATAACGAATCCTACTGTTGATACCAGATTACACATCTACACTGGAGCATGTTCAGTACTTGAATGTATTGCCGGAAATGATGACAAAGACCCTTTTGGGAACGTCCGCTTTTCTGAAGCCATTTGGCCCATTAGTTCTGGCATTACTTATTATATAGCTTGGGATAATCAATATAGCACATCAGGTTTTGATTTTGAGCTTACAGAAACCGCTATTTCCTGCCCATCTGGAAGCTTACCAATAGCTAGTGATTTTGACAACACAAATGATTTTATTGCCTGTTTTAGTACAGAAGACATTGATGGTAATGGCTCCGATTGGAAATTACAATTCGTAGATATGGACGGCGATGGAAATGATGAAGATTATGCTACTACAGGTACTAATAGTAATATAGCAAAGGAAGATTGGTTGTTCTCACCTCCAATAGATTTAACAATTAATAACAGTTATCAAATAAATTTCAAATACAATGGCGGAAACGGAACATTTCCTGCAAATGAAACTCTTGAGGTCATATTAGTCGATGCCGCATCTTCTTCTGCTACCGTATTGCAATCCGTATTTACGGAAACCGGAATTACTAGAACTGGAAATTTTTCACAAGGTGAGGCGTTAGCTACTTCACAATCTATACCTTATACATCTACAGTTACAGGAACTTATTATTTAGCGTTTAAAGCAACATCCCCTACTAATAGCGGATCTTTACTATTATTTGATTATTCAGTAACTGACGTAACTTTATCTAATATTCTACATCAAGATAATGCGCTTCGACATACCTATAATCGTGATACAGATATGCTAACGATAGCATCGGATCATCATCCTATTAATACTATTAAAGTCTTTAATATTCTTGGGCAAGAGGTTATTCAAAAAAGTATGGACACCAAGGAGGTTCGGATAGAGTTATCTTCTTTGATAGATGGTATTTACTTAGTGAGAATTCTCAGTTCAAATACGATTTCAAAAACAATTAAACTACTGAAACTGTAATACACATTAGCTTTTATTAGCCAGTTGCCCACAAGCTGCATCAATGTCTTTACCTCTAGAACGCCTAACGGTTACTGTTATATTATTTTTTTCGAGCATGGATACATACATTTTCAGGGCATCATCACTGGCCTGCTGAAATTCACCATCATCAATAGGATTATATTCAATTAAATTCACCTTACTAGGTGCAAACTTGCAGAACTTGATCAAAGCATCAATATCTTTTCTGCTATCATTTATGCCATTCCAAACTACATACTCATATGTAATTCTGTTTTTAGTTTGAGCATACCAATATTCTAAGGCCTGTCTTAAATCAGACAAAGGAAAATGTTCATTAAAAGGCATTATGGATGTTCTTATTTCGTCTATCGCAGAATGTAAAGACACAGCTAGTTTAAATTTTACGCCATCATCTGCCATCTTCTTTATCATCTTTGGAACTCCTGAGGTCGACACTGTAATTCGTCTAGGTGACATCCCTAATCCTTCTTTAGATGTAATTTTATCAATCGCTTTTAGAACATTGTTATAGTTCATAAGAGGTTCTCCCATTCCCATAAACACAATATTAGACAGAGGTCGATCAAAATACAATTTACTCTGATTGTCTATTACTACTACCTGATCATAAATCTCATCTGGATTGAGATTGCGCATGCGTTTTAATCTTGATGTTGCGCAAAACTTACAATCTAAGCTGCAACCTACTTGAGATGACACACAAGCTGTTGTTCTCGTTGACGTAGGTATAAGTACGGATTCAACAGTTAAGTCATCATGCAATTTAACGGCATTTTTAATGGTACCATCATTGCTTCGTTGCATATTATCAACGCGCACATGATTTATGACAAAATTTGCCTCCAACATGGCTCTAGTCTCTTTGGAAATATTAGTCATATCTTCAAAGTCATGAGCCGCTTTTTGCCAAAGCCACTCATATACTTGATTTCCTCGAAATGCTTTATCGCCTTCTTTCTCGAAAAAATCTCTAAGCTGCTCTTTAGTAAGTGCTCGTATGTCTTTTTTGTTCGTTGCCATATATACAAAAAGGAGCTTTTAAAAGCTCCTTTTTTTTGTTGAATGTAGCCTATATAATAAGCATTGCGTCTCCATATGTATAGAACCTATACTTTTCTTTTATAGCTTCATCATATGCTTTTTTAATAAAATCATGGCCTGCAAAAGCAGACACCATCATTAATAAAGTAGATTTTGGTGTATGAAAATTAGTAACCATACAATTAGCAATACTAAATTCGTAAGGAGGAAATATGAACTTATTGGTCCAACCGTCAAACTCATTTAACGTTCCGCTAGAAGATACCGCACTCTCAACTGCTCTCATAGCAGTAGTACCTACGGCACATATGCGTCTTTTGGTCTTTAAACCATTATTAATGATATCTACTGCTTTTGAATTGATAATAGCTTCTTCGCTATCCATTTTATGCTTAGAAAGGTCTTCAACTTCCACTGGATTGAAAGTTCCTAACCCAACATGCAATGTCACTTCTGCATACTTTATTCCTTTAATTTCTAACCTCTTCAAGAGATGTTTAGAAAAATGCAATCCTGCCGTTGGAGCAGCTACTGCACCTTCATTCTTTGCAAAAATAGTTTGATATCGCTCTTCATCTTCTGGCTCAACATCTCTTTTAATATACTTTGGAAGTGGTGTTTGACCTAGTTCTGTTAATTTACGTCTAAACTCGTCATACGAACCATCATACAAAAAACGTAAGGTTCGTCCTCTAGAGGTTGTGTTATCAATTACCTCAGCAACTAATGTTTCATCTTCACCAAAGTATAGTTTATTACCAATACGAATTTTACGTGCAGGGTCTACTAAAACATCCCAAAGTCTTTGCTCTTGGTTTAGTTCTCTCAATAAAAACACTTCAATTCTCGCTCCAGTCTTTTCCTTATTTCCAAACAATCTAGCAGGGAACACTTTCGTATTATTCAAAATCATGACGTCATCCTCCTTAAAGTAATTAATCAAATCCTTGAATTCTTTGTGTTCAATTGTTTGTTCTTTTCGATTCAATACCATTAATCTGGCTTCATCACGATTTTCTGTTGGATGTTCGGCTAATAATTCTTCAGGAAGTTCAAAGCCAAAGTGAGATAGTTTCATGTATATGTTGTGTGAATTAATTTACAAAGCTGCAAATATACAATCTCGTTATAGGGGTTGTCAAGTATTTTGAGGTTTATTATTCAGAAATCGAAAAACCGAGTGATTTTAGGTCGCTCCAAAAATCGGGATATGATTTAGAAACTACTTCAGCATCATTTATTATCAAAGCGGTCTTAAGTGCTAAAGGCGCAAATGCCATAGCCATTCTATGGTCGTTATAGGTATCAATTGCAATATTTGATTCGCGCTCTGAAGTAGGCTTCATATGTAAGCTGTCATTAGTCACCTTAATAGTTCCTCCCAATTTTGATATTTCGGTCTTCAAAGCTTCCAGCCTATCGGTTTCCTTAATTTTTAAAGTATGAAGCCCAGTAAGGTCACATTGAACTCCTAGTCCTAAACACGTAACTGCAATAGTCTGAGCGATATCTGGAGCATTCTTGAGATTCAACTCTAATGCTTTAAGGCTATCGGTATCTTTTTTGAGTATGATAGAGTGGTTACTAAAGGTTGTTTTGACTCCTAGATTTTTATAAATCTCGGCCAATACTGAATCTCCTTGAAGGCTACTACCTTTATAAGATGATAATTCAATCTCAGTGCCAATCTCACTTAAGGCAACAATGCTGTAAAAATAAGATGCTGATGACCAATCTGATTCTACGACTAGTGTTTTGGGGTTTATTGCTCTTTGTATAGGTTTAACTTTAATTGTATTTTTTTCAAAAACAGTTTCAATGCCTAACTCATTTAATAGTGCGAGTGTCATTTTAATATAAGGGACCGATGTGATTTCACCTTTAAGAGTGAGAGTCAATCCATTTTTTAATTTAGACGCTATCAATAGCAAAGCAGAAATATACTGACTACTTACATTTGCCTCCAAAGAAACTTTAGACGCATTCAATTCTTTACCAACTATTTTCAATGGTGGATACCCATCATTTTCTAAATAGGAAATATCAGCTCCTAAAATTTTTAATGCATCAACTAAAACTTTAATCGGACGCTCTTTCATCCGCTTTGAGCCTGTTAAAATTGTTTTCTTTCCTTCTTGAATTGAAAAATAAGCTGTTAAAAATCGCATGGCTGTTCCGGCATGATGGATATCTATTAATTCATCTGAGGACTTCAAGGCCTTGGCCATGAGTTGAGAATCGTCTGAATTAGATATATTCTGAATTAACAGACTAGGATACAAGGCCTGGAGCAATAACATTCTATTAGATTCACTCTTTGAGCCTGTAACAGCAATAGTCGACTGTTTCTTTATGTTTGATTTTTGAAGTGTAAGTGTCATGCAAAAAATAGTCCCGCTTATGCGGGATTACAAAGTTATCTTAATTTTTTGTTTTTATGATGTCTATCGTGATCTCGTTTGGCTTTTATGTCTAGTTTTTTATTAAACGCTTCTTCAAGATTTACTCCAGTCTGATTGGCTAGACACAATACTACGAACATCACATCTGCTAACTCTTCACCGAGGTCCTTATCTTTATCACTTTCTTTTTCACTTTGTTCGCCATAACGCCTTGCAATTATGCGAGCAACCTCACCAACTTCTTCTGTCAATTGTGCCATATTGGTAAGCTCATTAAAGTAACGAACACCATGTTCCTTAATCCAATCATCTACAGCTTTTTGGGCATTTTGTATGTTCATGGTTGTATTTTTTTGAGGACTACTTTTTCAACTTGCTTTTCGGTTAGTAGTTTATAGAAATTCCTAAAATAGGTGTAATCAGATGGAATTACAAATGCAAAATTTAAATCAAAGTTAATGGATAATTGCAGAAATTTTCCATTTTGATTAATCAAATACGTATACTTGCCAGCAGCATCATTAAAGGCAAAGGCTTCATTCTTAGGCAATGATTCGACTTCATAGCCTTCAGGAATCATAATATTGATCATATATTTATCTGCTATCGGATATTGAAAATCAATAGGATAATCTCTGGTTTCCTGCTTGAAAGGGTTTTCTTCATTAGCTAAGAAAAGTAAAGGCGAAAAATACAACTTACCACCTATCTCTTCTACCGCATCAAACAACTCGTATTCATAAGATGCCACAATTGGACTACTTAAATTATTGCTGTTCTTAATGTCAAGGTTACTAATTTCAATCTCTCCTTTATCTTTTTCTAAGAATTTGATATGGTCTTCTTTACTTATATTGTTGAATCTTTTTCGGTATCGCATAGCCTGGTAATTTGTAAATTGACTTCTAACCTTCCCATTAACCGAAAAATCATCATTTATTTTCACATTTAATGATGTAACTTCTTTCGAGCTATTATTAGGTATTAAATTCACCCAGTTCGAACTTCCATCCTTTCTAATAACACGTCCTTGCCAATTCAAAGCTCTACTAGGTAATATATTTGGCGAGCAGAATTTTTCCGTAGCATCTAAAAAGACGTTATTAGCTCCTTCAATTAAACAAACAACATAGTTAAATCCCGTTCGGGTAGGTAACAAAGGTACGCCATGATTTTTAGTACTAATTAAAACAGGGTTTGCATTTATTCCCGCATGTCTCAACATTGAGGTTAGCATCAAGTTAATATCACCTGAACTTCCGACACCCTCTTTATAAGCTTTCCTGAGGCCATCTACTGAGGTATATCCATAAAATTCATTCCATTTGACTTTAGATTTTACAAAATCGTAAATCAATGCTGTTTTTTTCTGCTCATTACTTATACTTACTATTAAAGCATCAATATCATCATCGTAGTACCCTTTCTTTTTGAGTTGCTCGCCAAAATCAGGGTTTTTATAAATCGTCTTTGTTACCCTATCCCAATTAGTAGCATAATTCTCAACTGGACTATTAGGGAAATTAACCGTAACAAGTTCTAAAATTAATTTGGACCTATAATTGTCTAGGTTATCAACATATGGTTCATCTTTTAACGCTGGAATATTGACTGAGTTCGATGCGATGATATTCTCCTTGAGGTCTATATTTTCTTGGCTAAAGGTAGTTTTAGATACACCAAATGCATTCCGGCTTTTACTTCTAAGCGTTATGATTCGATTTTGGCTTGACATATTTAGTTTAGGCGCATAGGTCGCTCTAGGGTTCAACAATTTATTGTAAATGAAATATTGCGGCGTCTTTACCTTAAAATCAAATTTATTGATTGGAATGGTGTACTGAAAATCAACATCATCTATTTGCGTATATGGTGACTCGATTTTGTATGTGTATTCAATAACGCAGCCTTCTTTTATATTTGGCATCGTAAAAGAACTGTTCTTCCAATACTTATTGACTTCCTCTTCAAATCGTCCGTCTTTTTTAAGTTTGTCCTTTATTACTTTTCCATTCTCAAGATTGAATGTATACCCTTTGAGTCCGACTAAATCTTCGCTATTGGCATTAGTTCGATGAAAAAGCCTTACTTTTTTAGTGGCCCATTTAAATCCTTCCTTGTTATATATTTTTATACGTTCATGGATCTCATTGACCTGGATAAATCCTTTTTCTTGAGAATAATCGAAGTGAATATTTTGATTTTTATATAAAACCGCTGCATTTGCAGAAGAATCCTCAGTATTTGATATTACTTCCAATTCAGCTTTTGAGACTTTACCAAATTTAAAGTCTTGCGAATACGTAGTGCTTATTATAAACAATAGTATTAAGATGGTTAGGTGTTTTTTCATTTGCTATGTTTTAGTGATCAATACAATTTTTGCTTTGTCATGTTTTACTACATTACGCTTAAACTTTCTGAAATCTGCATAATCGGTCTTATTAAAATATCCTTTATTTAATATATGTGATCGTGTATAAATTAACTGACTGTCTGTAATTTTCTTAATACTCATAGAATATGAGCCAAATTTAGTTTTGATAGACACTGGGTCTGGCAATGCTTCAATGGATAATTCAGGTGCAATTTCAATAATGAATTCATCTGTATCTGTAAAACCTCTATCAATTTCAAAATCTTGTTTTCTATCAGAGTAACGCGTAGGTATTCTAGTCACTTTATTGAACATATTGGGTTGCAGCAAAAGGCGCGCTCCGCTTTTGGAAGCATAATCTTTAGCTAAAATTTTTACCTCTTCGGTATATTTAATAGCCTCCTTATCGTTATCAAGTGAAATATCTTCAATTATTAAATTATTTATGTAACTCCAGTATTCCTTGTAATGCAAGTTTTGAGTTTTGAGCGATTTAGTCTCAATTCCTTGATGAAAATTATATTGATATCCGGTACTTTCAATAACAACATTTCCAGCAATATCACCTTCTTGATTTACCGATACTTGGGCTTTTGTATATTGAAGATTATCTTCAGTTTTATAAGCTTTAGTGTGCACTATTTTACCTCCTTCAGGCGTGACGATCAATGCATCTCTGTCATCTGTAAAATTAGCATTATAGCCAAAAGGAACTGTTTGACTTGTGCATTCCAACCAAACATAATCATTGCCATCAGGCAAACATAAAATCACATGATTTCCTTCAGTAGCAGAGAACTCTTTATCTATATTTCTTATGTCTTTTCCACCATATATTACCGTATAATAGGTTTGAACGCCTACCTCATCCATCATGGCCTTTGTATAATTAGTAAGTCCTTTACAATCTCCATATCCTAAACGATCTACATCGCTAGCGTCCATTGGTTTCCAGCCACCTATACCTACTTGTACGCTTATATAGCGTGTTTTGTTCTGCATATATTCATAAATGATCTTGGCCTTTTCTTTATCCGTTTTAGCATCAGAAGTAATCTGTCGCACTTCTCCTTTGACAGATCCCGGTAATTCTTGTGTCCCAAGAATCAAGTTGTCGTGCATCCATTTTCCAAAATCTTTCCAATTGTTGTTTTGTCCTTTGATACCTTCCATGTCAAACTCCGTCAACGCTGCCCTAAGATAGGGCGCATACGTTCTAAACGATGGACTATATGCTTCTGGTTTGATAGCGATAAGATTCTTAGCACTATAAAATAAATCACTCTCTTTCTTAAGACCATACTCTTCGAAATTAGTTGTCTTGAGTTTTACTTCAACATCAGATTCATTGGTGATTTTATAATAGGCATTTTGTGTACTGGTATAAAAGCCTTCTATTGGTCTCCATCCAGGAAGAAACGCCGTTGTATGATACTCAACTTCAATCTCAAAAGTTACCGTATACGGATAATTAATCGGTGTATAATCCAAATATTTCACTCTGTCATCTGAATACAAAGTCCCACCGTCTACAGCGCTAACATCTTGAAAATCATTTTTTCGAATTTTCTTGATTTCATCTCCATTAGCATTATAAATTTTAGCCTCCATCTTCTTTATACTAATGTTCTTACTATAACCCATAACTGCCCCATGTTTGCTATCTCCACTTGAGTTAAAAATTGTTATGGCTCTTTTATTAGTATATATCATCTTATTAAAGGCTTTAACATCAATGTCGATATTATCGTACCTCACAACAGCATTCGCATTTACCTTTAATTCTAGAGGAATGGTACTTGCTTTTAATAAATCTTCGTCTTGGCCGTAACAGTAAAAAGAAAAGAAGAGAAAGAATAGGGCAGGAATAATCCTTGAAATCATTTAGTTAGGTGTTGATTTAGTCTAAATATATGTAATTCATTAAAGAACACAAATTAATTCCGAGGAAAGGCCTTTGTTTTCTTTAGTAGTGCCGAGATAGTCAAAACAATGAGACATGGCACCGCTATATATTTTAATTCACTAAAAATCACCTGCAAACCGTGCTCAGAAAAAAAATCTCTTATACCTATTGGAGATACTTGTATGGGTCTCCAAGGAAAAAAATAACGTGTGTTATCAAAAGGAATGAAAAATCCAACCCCTTTCCCGCCGTTTGTTAATGCATCTAGAAGCCCGTGAGAGATGGTTGAAAGAAACAGCACAATAAAATAGATTACTCTATCTTTTTTACCAAGCCAAAATGTTAGAGCGGCTGCCCATAATAAAGCAAAAACAATAGAATGTGAAAAACCGCGATGCCCAAGAGGTGCTTCATAAGCTATTCTTAACTTAAAGGCAATGACATCTGCATCAGGAAGAATAGCAGACAAAATAGCCAAGAACAGTAATAGTTTTAGATGTTTCTTGTCGATTACTTTTGCTACGGTGTATGCAACCAATCCGTGTCCGAATATCGAAGCCATTAATCTTTTTGTTTTGTGTCTATTATGATAGTTACTGGACCATCATTGAGCAACTCTACTTTCATATCTGCGCCAAACTCACCCGTACCTACTTTTTTGCCAAGAACCGTTTCAAATTGTTTTATAAATTCCTCATATAACGGAATGGCTACTTTAGGTTTTGCCGCCTTGATATAACTTGGTCTATTTCCCTTTTTGGTATTGGCATGAAGCGTGAATTGGCTTACGATAATAGTGTCTCCATCGACATCGATAAGTGAGTAGTTCATAATCTCATTTTCATCTCCAAAAATACGCAAGTTCACTATCTTATTTACCAGCCACTTAATGTCTTCTGGTGTATCGTCATCCACTATTCCAAGAAGCACAAGCAAGCCTGCTTTAATATCTGCAACTTTACTATTAGCTATTGTGACAGATGCCTTCGATACTCTTTGGATAACTGCTTTCACTCTTCATCAAAATTATTAGTTCTATATACATCTTCCTCACCCTCAAGAATCTGCACATAACTTCTATATCGAGACGCAAATACTGCATCATTTTCAAGAGCGTCTTTAACGGCGCAATGCGGTTCCTTTAAATGCAGGCAGTTATTGAACTTGCAATCTTGTTTCAATGCGAAAAACTCTGGAAAATAATCTCCTATCTCATTCTTCTCCATATCCACAACCCCAAAACCTTTAATCCCTGGCGTATCTATGATTTTTGCATCAAAACTTAGGTCAAACATCTCTGCAAAAGTGGTTGTATGCTGACCTTGCATATGTTGCTCACTTATTTCCTCAGTTTTTAAATTGAGTGCTGGTTCTATGGCATTGACGAGGGTAGATTTTCCAACTCCCGAATGTCCCGCAAACATACTCACTTTGCTTTTCATTAGGTCTTTCACCTTATCAACATTCTTTCCTGTCTTAGCAGATATGCCTATACATTCATATCCAATACTTCTATAAACATGTGCTAGATATTTTACTTCTAACAAAGTATCTTCGTCATAGGTGTCAATTTTATTAAATAGAAGGACAGCTTTTATAGCATAAGCTTCTGCGGTAACCAAGAACCTATCGATAAAAATAGTGAACGTTGGAGGGTTATCTATAGTTACCAACAAAAACACTTGATCGATATTCGAGGCGATAATATGTGTCTGTTTTGATAAGTTAACAGACTTCCTAACGATGTAATTAACCCTATCGTGAATAGTATCTATTACACCTGTTTTTTCATCGTTTTTTGCTTCTAACTTAAAGTCAACTCTATCTCCAACCGCAATAGGATTTGTGCTCTTAATTCCTTTAAGGCGAAACTTCCCTTTGATACGACACTCGTAAAAAGCGTCGTCTTCTCCCTTAACGGTATACCAACTTCCTGTAGATTTATAAACGATTCCTGTCATTAAAGGATTTTAATTAAGTCGCAAATTACTTAAAATACTATAACTACAATGGTAATACCGTAAGTTAAAAAGTGGCTTAACTACAATAATTAACAAATTGTAGTTTCTTATTTTAATAATGGCATATTAATTGATAAATTAGAAACTTAATCATAAAATCAATCTTATATGAAAAAATTACTTTTAGTTATCGCTATCGCATTATTTTCTTTTCTTGATGCCAATGCTCAAGTTGAGTACAAAATCATTACAAGTGTAGAATCCATAGTGCCAAATGGGCTAGGACGATCACGTCTAATTTCAGCGACTGAAGATAGGGATTACAAGGATTTTACATCTACAAGGACAGGTGACAAAAAAGAGGATAAAAGAAATAAATCTGACAGGAGCGAAATTCGTGTTAAGAATTTTGAAGAAACCAAGCTTTTGAATTTCTACAACCTAGGAGGTATTCGTTTTCAGAATATTGCAGCTAATGATGCGGTTTTAACGTCTAAAGTAAATACAATGATAGAAGAAGGCTGGGAGCTAGCATTTGTTACTAGTGCGGTTGAAAGCGCAGGAAAAGGTGATGGGAACGGTATTTTTATTACGCGTTTTGTCTTCAAAAGAAATAAGTAACATACTATATACAAATAAAAAAAGCCTCGCAAATGCGAGGCTTTTTTTATCCGTTAATAATCTTTTCTTGATGATTAATAGATTCTTGGTGAATAGCTTTGAACATCTTCAAGATGAACTCTTCGCTCAATCCTTTTTCTTCTCCTTCTAGAACCATTTTACCTAATATTTCATTCCATCGTTTACTCTGCAAAACAGCAACATTTTTCTGTTTTTTAAGTTTTCCTATACCATCGGCCACCACCATTCTCTTACCCATCAATTCAATAATCTGATTATCTACAACATCTATTTGCGCTCTTAAATTATTGAGTTCGGTATTATATTCAGCTTCAGGATCTGTTTCTTTACGTATTCTAAGATCCTTCATTATTTGCACAAGAGTCTTAGGGGTTACTTGTTGTGCGGCATCACTCCAAGCATTATCAGGATCTGTATGTGTTTCTATCATCAATCCATCAAAATTTAAATCAAGAGCCGTTTGAGACACATCGAATATCATGTCCCTTTTACCTGTAATATGAGATGGGTCATTAATTAAAGGCAAATCAGGAAACTTTGTTTGCAATTCAATAGCTAACTGCCATTCTGGGTTATTTCTATATTTTGATTTGTCGTATGTTGAAAATCCTCTATGAATAACACCTAAGTTGTTAATGTCTGCCGTGGCCAATCGCTCAATAGCTCCTAACCATAATGGTAAGTCAGGATTTACTGGGTTTTTTACCAATACAATTTTGTTGGTACCTTTTAAAGCATCTGCAATTTCTTGTACAATGAAAGGGCTTACTGTAGATCGTGCTCCAATCCATAACAAATCGATATCGTGTTCTAAAGCCAATTCAACATGGGCTCTATTAGCGACTTCAGTGGCCGTTTTAAGTCCAGTTTCTTCTTTTACTTTTTGTAACCATTTTAGACCCAACGCACCAACACCTTCAAAATTACCCGGCCTAGTTCTAGGTTTCCAGATACCAGCTCTGTAATAGTTTACATCAGTATCTTTAAGCTCATGTGCAATTTTTAATACTTGTTCTTCCGTTTCAGCGCTACATGGTCCTGCAATTACTAAAGGGTGATCCAATTTCATATCATCCAACCATGTTCTTAATTCTCTCTTATTCTCCATAATCAATTTTTATACTATTCCTTTCAATATTGTTTTTATATGATTTGTGTTTTCCATTTCTGAATAAATTGCCTTATAATTATCTGTTTCTAAGTGATTCTTAAATTGCTCAAGATTAGCTATGTATTCTTCTAATATTTCAATAACATTGTCTTTATTTTGTTCAAAAATAGGTGTCCACATCGCTGGCGAACTCTTGGCTAAACGCACTGTACTTTCAAATCCACTACCCGCCATGTCAAAAATATCGCGCTCGTTCTTTTCTTTTTCTATCACAGTTTTACCTAGCATAAAAGAACTGATATGTGATAAATGTGATACATACGCAATATGTTTATCATGAGCCTTTGGATTCATATACCTAATTCTCATTCCTAGATCCGCAAACAATTTCAGTGCTTTTTCTTGAAGCTTAAAAGCTGTCTCCTCTACCTCACAAATAATATTTGTCTTTCCATTAAACAAACCAAGTATAGCCGCTTTAGGTCCTGAAAATTCTGTTCCAGCAATAGGATGTGTTGCTAATAGGTTTCTTCGTTTAGGATGAGTCTTAACGACATTACAAATGGCTTCTTTGGTCGAGCCTACTTCAATAACCAATGTCTTTTCAGAAATGGCATCTAGTACGTCTTTAATTATCATCAACGATGCATCTACTGGAACAGCAATAAGTACCATATCTGCGTTCTCCAAGTCATTAATATTGGCTTTGGCATCTATGAGTCCTATTTCTATTGCTTCATCTAAATGAGATACATTAGCATCAATACCGTAAATAGTAGTATTTGGATTGGAGTTTTTTATGTCTAATGCCATACTCCCTCCAATCAAACCTATACCTATAACATATATCTTTTGCATATCCATTTATTTGAATCTCTCTATAGCTTCTTCTATTTTTTCAGCTGGCATACACAAAGAAAATCTTATATATCCTTCTCCTTGACTACCAAAGATACTTCCAGGTGTTATAAACACGCCTTTGGTATCTAATATAATATCAATAAATTCTTCTGATTTCATGGTGAAATCTGGCAATTTAGCCCATACAAAAAGCCCCGAAGTATGTTTATCATAAGTGCAGTTTAGCATCTCTGCTAGTTGCCATATTAATTGTCGTCTTTCTTCATAAACACTTGCAAGACTTGAAAACCACATATTTCCTGAGGACAAGGCTTGAATCGCACCTTTTTGCAATCCATAAAACATCCCAGAATCCATATTGCTTTTTACTTTGATAATATTGTCTATATACCTTTTATCACCACAAACCATCCCTATACGCCAACCTGCCATATTAAAAGTTTTACTCAATGAGTTGAGTTCTAAACCAATTTTCTTGGCGCCAGCAACATGTAAAAAACTAAGTGGAGACTCGTTTAAAATAAAACTGTACGGATTATCATTAACAACTAAAATATTATGCTTTATAGCAAACGATACGATGTTTTCAAAATCTTCTTTAGTAGCCTTCGCGCCAGTAGGCATATGTGGATAATTAATCCACATGACCTTCACTTTAGTAAGATCTCTTTTTTCTAAAGCTTCTATGTCTGGCATCCAATTATTTTTTTCGGACAGATCATAATTAATTGGCTTAGCTCCAATTAATTTCGTTACGGACTCATAAGTTGGGTATCCAGGATTTGGAATAAGCACCTCGTCTCTGGGGTTTACAAATGCTAGTGAGATATGCATAATCCCTTCTTTACTTCCCATTAGAGGTAATATTTCATCATTTGGATTCAATCCCACATAAAACTGATCTCTATAAAAATCTGCAATAGCTTGTCTTAATTCAGGTAATCCTTGATAACTCTGGTATTGGTGAGCTTTTTCATCATGTACCCTAAGTGTCAGTTCATTTATGGCCTGAGATGGCGGTCTCAAATCTGGACTACCAATACCTAAATTAATTATTGGAACTCCTTTAGCAATACGTTTATTTACCTCTCTCAATTTCTTGGAGAAGTAATATTCTTCAACTGTCTTTAATCGTTTTGCTGGTTCAATCATACTCTTGCATTTTTATATTCACCCAACACTTTAAATTCTTCTGCCATGATTTCAATAATGGCTTTAGCCTTATTAAACTGTTCGTATTTTTCAAATGTCACATCTACAAAAAAAGCATACTTCCACAATGTATTTAATTTTGGCAAGGATTGGATTTTCGTAAGGTTAAGTTTGCAATCACTCATAACATTAAGCATGGCAGCTAAACTTCCTCTTTTATGATTCAACTCAAATTTTATTGATGCCTTATTAATATCAGAAGGGTTTAAAACCGAATTAGATGTCTTAACAACCATAAATCGTGTTTCATTATGCTTCATGGTCTGAATACTTTTTGCTAAAATTGCTAAATCAAAAATTTCTGCAGCGGTTTTACTTGCAATGGCAGCAATTCCTTGCAATTGATTTTGACAAATTCTTCGGGCCACATCTGCAGTATCTTTATCTTCCACCAACTTAATATGTGGGTATTGTTTAAAAAATTCTTTGCATTGCAATAACGCCATAGGATGCGAATGCACTTCTTTGATATCTTGTATGGTTTGTTCTTTTAATGCTAATAAATTATGTTGTACATCCAAAAAACACTCTCCAATTATATGTAATTGATGACTATCAATCAACGCATAATTTGGTATAATGGATCCAACGATTGAATTCTCAATTGCCATGATAGCGACATCGCTTTTATGAGTTAAAATACTATTTACGAGATCATCAAATGTCAGACACTCATTAATCGAGACGTTATCACCAAAGTACTGTTGTGATACTGCATGGTGAAACGATCCTTTAATTCCTTGTATGGCTACTATATTTTTCATATAAAAAAAGTCCCGATGTTTTTATCGAGACTTTAAATTATTTATGTTTTATTAATTACAAACACAAAGTCCCGTTCTTTCCAAAATAGAAAAAATAAAACCACACGTTATAAATAAAATTTCTTTTCATATTCTTAATACGCTGCTAATGTAATTAATAATTCGAGAAATCAAAATACTATCATAGCGTTTTTTACATTATACTATAAGTTTTAATGAATTGATTAAAAAACGCTTTTAAATTAGATAATGTTTATTTTTGAATCAAAGTTTTCATCATGTCCATAACAGTAGAACAAATCTCAAAGGTCTATGACCAACAAAAAGCATTAGACAAGATTTCCTTTAGTATAAAAAAAGGAGAGATTGTTGGTTTTTTAGGCCCCAATGGTGCAGGTAAGTCTACCATGATGAAGATTTTAACTACGTATCTTAAAGCATCTGAAGGGAAAGCAAGTGTTAATGATTTTGATGTTTCATCTAATCAAATAAATGTACAGAAAAGTGTGGGCTATTTACCAGAGCACAATCCTTTGTATTTAGATATGTATGTTAGAGAATATTTGGAGTTCAATGCATCCGTATACAACACTTCAAAAACTAGAATTAATGAAATCGTAGAGCTTACGGGATTGCTTCCAGAAGCACACAAGAAAATCAGTCAATTATCAAAAGGATATCGTCAGCGCGTTGGTTTAGCAAATGCATTACTTCATAATCCAGAAGTTTTGATTCTAGATGAACCTACTACTGGATTAGATCCCAATCAGCTTATCGAAATCAGGCAACTCATAAGGCAAGTTGGAAAAGAAAAAACAGTATTGTTATCTACGCATATCATGCAAGAAGTAGAAGCCATTTGCGACCGTGTTATCATCATTAATAAAGGGAAGATTGTAGCTGACAAAAGCTTAAAAGAATTAAAAACGAATCAAGAACAAATAATTGAAGTAGAATTTGATTATCGCGTTGAAGATGTAGCTTTAAAAAACTTAAAATCCGTAAAATCCGTAAAAAATATGCATGATTTCTTATATGAGATTACGTTTTCAGTTGAAAAAGACATGCGCTCAGAAGTGTTTGATTTTGCTCACGACAATGGATTGAAAATATTAAAATTGAATCAAAAAAATGCTAGTTTAGAGAGTCTTTTCCGAGAATTGACCTCTAGTTAATCCTGAAAAATAAGCCTTCCTGTATAAAACTCTTCTACATCAACTGTAGGAGGTTCATTTAGAGATATCACATTGCCTGTACTCCGTATTTCACCTGTTAAAGATAGCTGAGGATTTATAATAATATCATTACTACCTCTATGAAATATATCTACATTTTGAACCATTAAATTAGCGCCTTCAAAACGTCCATCTCCTGAAAAAAACTCTATACTCAAATCTGTTACTGAGCCAGACAAAAATACATTGGTAATGTCGTTAGTAATTATAGATATTAAATCACAATTAACATCAAGATCAAAATCACCATCAGAGTGGTATAGTCCATCTCCAACTCCAAAAGCGTCAGATAATAATTTAAGATCACTATAATTTAGTGTCCCATTGCTTCTTACTGTTATACCTGAACTATTTCTTATTTCAGTAATACTAGGAGAGCTCACAAACACTTTAGTAATGCCGTAATCTCGAGTAAGATTACACCCATTGTTATTCCTAACCAATAGATGTCCATTTTCAACGGTCACTTCAATTTCATTCAGTAAGAACTCGCCCGTTTCGATAACTACTTTTTGGGTCGCTTCGTCTTTAATTACAAGTTCTATTCGTTCAAATACAATAATTTTATCAAACGTATCTACATTAAACTCTTTTTGTATAATGCTTCCAGCATTCTGAAAACAATCAGGCACGTTTTCTCCATTGCAAGAAAACAACAGGGTCACAACTATTATATAAGCAAATTTTTTCATCTCTATAACCTCATTCCTATTCCAAATTCAACAGCCTCTGCCTTGGCACCGTGCGATTTTAATGTAATAGCTCCAAATACTTTATTACCAAAATAACGCTTTAAACCTATCCTATTATAAACGCGTCCTTCAAAATCGTAAGGATAATACACGTAATATCCTAACTGAGCCTCAAACGACATTTTATTAATAAATAATTCATGACCAACAAATACACCTATTCGTTTCCAATCTTCATCTCCACTTACATTAAAACTAGGAAATGCGACAGAATAAAAATAAATCAATTCTTTTAAGAATTTTGAAAAGAAGACATCAGTTCCAAACTGAATGGCACTTTTTCTATTTAAGCGTTTATCTGCATACCCAGAAATAATCAAGAACGGAAACTGACCCATACCATTTATATCGCTTTCATTAATTCCGCTACGTAAAGCAATATTGTATTTTATGTTTTCTTTAAACTTCTTATCTTCTGTTGAAGGAATATATTCAGGTTCATTCTCATAATCTAACAAATAATTAGCTCCTAAATTAAACGTAAATGTATTTGTAGAATTATTAGGAGCTCTGAAGTTGGCATTGCTATAGTGCACTATTGAAATTCCTGCCTGAAGTCCAAAGCCTTTAAAAATATTTTCTTTTCTGTAATTCAACATGACATAAGTAGAACTCAACAAGTCAGATCCATAGGCATTATTTATGAAATTTTTCTCCTTGTCGTAAGGATTTGTAGTATACGCAATTCCTTGCCCTAAACGAAACATAAGGTGGCGTTTCAGAAAATAAAAATTATAGTGAGCATACAATCCATAATTTTCTCCAAGATATTGATTCTTCATATCCTGATACACAAATGAGAATCCCCAATCTGGATAGTTATATCTGCTTTCCCAGGGTTTAAAACCATAAGTTTTCCTGTTATAACCTAAAATCAAACCGGTTGGATGATCTGTAATAAGATGAGAAATATCAGGATTGTGCTCTAGTATAGTGCCATAAAAATAATTGACATCCAAAGTAAATAGCTTAGGATCTTCCTGAGCAAGAGATACACTGGTAAAAATCAAAAAAATGTAGGCTAACAGTTTTTGCATTGCTTTATAATCACAGCAAATGTAGTTTTTTTATTAGAATACCTTTGATGCAATAGCCTTGATGTTCGATGAATTGCCCATAGAATAATAGTGCAAGACAGGCACTCCTGCTTTTAAAAGTTCCTTGGACTGTTTTATTGCCCATTCTATACCGACTTGTCTAACCTGCTTATTGTCTTTACACTTCTCAACCTCCTCTATAAGTTCTTCAGGAATATCAATCTTGAATACATGCGGTAATAACTGTAGATGCCTAGTTATTGCTATTGGTTTTATACCAGGAATAATAGGCACATCAATACCTGCTTCTCGTGCTGCCTCAACAAAATGAAAATATTTAGAATTATCGAAGAACATCTGTGTTACCACATAATCGGCACCAGCATCAACTTTTTCTTTAAGTCTTTTAAGATCCGTTTGTAGCGATGGCGCTTCAATATGTTTTTCCGGATATCCAGCTACACCAATACAAAAATCGGCTCTATCATCTACTTCCATGACATCATGCAAGTATTTTCCTCTGTTCAAGTTCTTAACCTGACCAACAAGATCTCGTGCATATTGATGTCCTCCATTTGATGCCTCAAAATACCTCTGGTGCTTCATTGCATCTCCACGTAAGGCCATTATGTTATTTATACCTAGGTAATGACAATCTACAAGAAGATACTCTGTTTCTTCCTTGGTAAAACCTCCACACAATACATGAGGCACAGTGTCCACATTAAATTTGTGCTTTATAGCTGCGCAAATACCAACGGTTCCTGGGCGCATTCTTGTGATTTTTCTATCTAGCAATCCATCTCTATCAATATAAACATATTCTTCCCTAGAAGTAGTCACATCTATAAAAGGAGGATTGAACTCCATTAATGGATTTATATTATCATACAATTCTTGAATATTCTTGCCTTTTTTAGGAGGAATGATTTCAAATGAAAACAAGGTCTTTCCCTTAGCATTTTTTATATGGTCTGTAACTTTCATTGTTATTCTGCAAGGTTAGGGTTAAGCCATTTTCTGGCTTCATCTTCACTTATATTTCTACGTTTGGCGTAATCTTTTAATTGGTCTTCTGTAATCTTTCCAAGTCCAAAGTACTTTGCCTCTGGATTCCCGAAATAATAACCGCTTACACTAGCAGCTGGCCACATAGCAAGGCTTTCTGTCAATTCTACTCCAATGACTTCATTTACATTCAACAATTTCCAAATGGTTTTCTTTTCCAAATGATCAGGACACGCTGGATAACCTGGTGCAGGACGAATACCTTTATACGTTTCTTTTATCAACTCTTCATTAGATAGAGTCTCTCCCTCTGCATACCCCCAAATAGTGGTTCGCACCTCTTTATGCAAATACTCTGCAAAGGCTTCAGCCAAACGATCAGCCAATGCCTTTATCATTATAGAATTATAATCGTCATTATCTTCTTCAAATTTTGTTGCCAATTCTTGTGTTCCAAATCCTGTTGAAACACAAAAACAACCCATATAATCTTGCTTTCCTGAATTTTTTGGCGCAACGAAATCTGCCAACGCTATATTTGGCACTCCATCGCGTTTCTTGAGTTGCTGACGAAGACTCAAGAAGGTTTCGACAACTTCTCCGTTATCACTGTAGACTTCAATATCGTCATCATTTACTGTATTAGCGGGAAATAATCCAAAAATGGCTTTCGCTTTTAATAATTTTTCATCAAAAATGCGTTTCAATAATTCCTGTGCATCACTAAACAATTCTGTTGCTTGTTCACCAACTACATCATCAGTTAATATATTCGGGTATTTCCCATGTAAATCCCAACTTCTGAAAAATGGACTCCAATCTATGAAGTCTTCAAGTTTAGTAATATCAAAATCTTCAATGACTTGAATACCTAGTTGTTTAGGCTTCACGATTTCTGAAGCATTCCAATCTATTTGAAACTTCTTTTTTCGAGCTTCTTCAATTGATATATAATCTTTTTGTTTTCCTCTTTTTAAGAATTGTTCCCTAAACTTATCATATTCCTCGCGAATTTGATTTTTATAAGGTTGACTGTCTTTCTGCAATAACTCTCCAACAACGGTGACTGCTCTAGATGCATCATTTATATGAACTACAGCATTATTATAGTTAGGCGCAATTTTCACTGAAGTATGTGCTCTAGATGTTGTAGCACCACCAATAATTAATGGAACAGATAAATTCTTTTTTTCCATTTCTTTAGAAACATAGACCATTTCGTCAAGTGACGGTGTAATCAATCCGCTAAGACCAATAATATCCACGCCTTCTTTTATAGCTGTTTCTATAATTTTTTCCGGAGGCACCATAACACCTAAATCAACTATTTCGTAATTGTTACAGCCAAGAACCACACTCACAATATTTTTGCCAATATCATGTACATCACCCTTTACGGTTGCCATTAATATCTTTCCTGCAAATTCTACTTTGCCATCTTTTTCAGCTTCAATATATGGTTGTAAATAAGCTACTGCTTTTTTCATTACGCGGGCCGATTTCACCACTTGAGGCAAGAACATTTTTCCGCTTCCGAAGAGGTCACCAACCACATTCATACCAATCATCAAGTTTCCTTCGATAACTTCTATAGGTCTTTTCGCTACTTGTCTTGCTTCTTCAACATCTTCAATGATAAATGCATCAATACCTTTTACTAAGGCATGAGTAATCCTATCTTGTAATGGCTCGTTTCTCCATTCTTGAACAGCATCATCAACTTCTTTCTTATTGTCTTTTACTGTTTCAGCAAAGTCAACTAATCGTTCTGTAGCATCATCTCTTCTATCAAATAATACATCTTCAACTAATTCGAGTAATTCTTTATCGATTTCGTCATAGATTTCGAGCATCGCAGGATTTACAATACCCATATTCATTCCATTTTTTATGGCATGAAAGAGAAAAGCAGAATGCATAGCCTCCCTAACGGTATTATTTCCTCTAAACGAAAATGACACATTACTCACACCTCCCGAAACATTGGCATAAGGCAAATTTTCTCGTATCCATTTGGTAGCGTTAAAGAAATCTAGTGCATTTAATCTATGCTCTTCCATTCCTGTTGCTACAGGAAAAATATTAGGATCAAAAATGATGTCTTGAGGCGGAAAATTGACCTCGTTTACTAGGAAATCATAGGAACGTTTGCAAATATCAATACGTCTTTGATAGTTGTCTGCCTGCCCTGTTTCGTCAAAAGCCATTACAACAACAGCAGCTCCGTAACGTTTAACTAATGTCGCTTGGCGTTTGAATTCTTCCTCACCCTCTTTTAAACTAATTGAATTGACAACACATTTACCTTGTGCAACTCGTAACCCAGCTTCAATGATGCTCCACTTGGAGCTATCAATCATAATTGGGATTCGGGCAATATCTGGTTCGGAGGCTATTAAATTCAAAAAAGTAGTCATAGCATATACACCATCCAGCATGCCTTCGTCCATATTGACATCTAAAATCTGCGCGCCTCCATCTACTTGATGTCTTGCAACTTCTAATGCTTCATCATATTTCTCTTCTTTAATGAGTCGTAGAAATTTTCGCGAACCAGTGACATTGGTGCGTTCTCCAACATTAATGAAGTTGCTTTCTAGTGTTACGACCAAAGGCTCTAGCCCAGATAGGGTCAAATATTTATTGGAATCAGCCATTAAACTTCTACTTTTAATTGTCTTGGTTGGTATTTCTCAGCGACTTTGGCTATAGCTTGGATATGATCTGGATTTGTCCCGCAACATCCACCAATAATATTTATAAGACCATCTTTAAGGTAATCTTCTATTAGCTCCTGCATTTGTTCAGGTGTTTGGTCGTATTCTCCAAAAGCATTTGGTAAACCAGCATTAGGGTGCGCAGATGTATGGAACTCTGTTCCATGAGATAGCCTTTGTAAATAAGGCTTCAACTGTTCTGCTCCTAATGCGCAGTTAAAACCAACGCTAAGAAGTGGAATATGTGACATCGAGGTCAAGAATGCTTCAACCGTTTGCCCAGACAAAGTTCTACCCGATGCATCTGTTATCGTTCCTGATACCATTATTGGGATATCTATATGTCGTTCTTCTTTAACTTCTTCAATTGCAAATAAAGCAGCTTTGGCATTCAATGTGTCAAAAATGGTTTCTACTAATAAGACATCTACACCACCATCAATTAAAGCTTCTGTTTGTTGTTTGTATGCAATTCGTAATTCTTCAAAAGTGATAGCGCGGTATTCTGGTTTATTGACATCTGGAGATAAGCTTGCCGTTTTGTTAGTCGGACCAATACTGCCTGCAACAAAACGTGGTTTTTCTGGGTTTGCTTTGGTAAATTCTTCAGCAACTTGCTTTGCTATTTTAGCGGATTCAAAATTCAGTTCATACACTAAGTTTTCCATCCCATAATCTGCCATAGCGATGGTAGTTCCAGAAAAAGTATTCGTCTCAACTATATCTGCTCCTGCGTCAAAATACAGTCGATGTATATCTGCAATGGCTTGAGGTTGGGTTAATGACAATAAATCATTATTTCCTTTTAAAGATGATGGATAATCCTTAAAACGTACGCCTCTGAAATCTTCTTCAGAGAAATTATAACGCTGTAACATTGTTCCCATTGCTCCGTCGAGAACTAAAATTCGTTTTTGAATTTCTTTATAAATGTTTGACATTCCTGATATTTTAAATATTTGTTATCAGGAAAAGAGAGTAGTAATCTTTCCGTTATCTGTCTGCATAGCAGTAGAATTTAGCACCTTCTTTAATAAGATAAAGGGTTGCTAAGGTTTCTAAGGGTCTAATTCCCTCCACCTTTCGTGATAACAATCAATAATAATATGAACTAAAGAACAAATTAACGTATTAAATTTTTAATAATAAAATTTATAGTCTAAATATAATTTAAAGATAGTATTCCACATTTTGCCAAGGCCCTCCATTAATTACATCTATATCATTGTCTAATAATAGCTCTTTTGCACGTTCACTTCTCGCTCCACTTCTACAACATGTTATTATGGGCTTTTGGAGTGCTTTTAATTGGTTTATTTCGTATTCTAATTCATCTAATACGATATGTAGAGAATTCTCAACATGCCCTTCTTCATATTCGGCGTCTGTCCTAACGTCCAGTACTATAGCATCTTTATCAAGATATTCTCGAACATGCTTAAATTCAGGATTATGGTTACTCATGATTTCTATTTTTTATGTTTGTTATTTTTAATCACACAAATAAATTTGATGACAAGTAGCGATCTCCTCGGTCACATATAACTGTAACAATAACACCTTCTTCTATAGTCTCTATAAGCTTCATCGCAGTAGCTACCGCTCCTCCGCTACTCATACCAGCAAAAACACCTTCTTCTATCGCCAATCTTTGTGTCATTTCTTTTGCTTGAATCTCGTTTACTTCTATAATTCTATCAACTTTAGATCTATTGAAAATTTTAGGCACATACTCTGGTGACCATTTTCTAATTCCTGGAATCCTGGACCCATCTTCAGGCTGAGCACCAACAATAACTATGGTATTATTTTTTTCCTTTAAATATGTTGACACACCAGTTATAGTTCCTGTAGTACCCATTGCAGATACGAAATGTGTAATCTCCTGGTTAGTATCTCTCCAGATTTCTGGTCCGGTAGTTTTATAATGTGCTTTCCAATTATCTTCATTTTCAAATTGATTCAATAAAGTATATCCTTTTTCATCTCTTAATCTAAATGCTACATCTCTTGCCCCTTCTATACCAATTGCCGACGAGGTTAATAAAACTTCTGCCCCATAAGCGCGCATGGTTTTAATACGTTCTTCCGTTGAATTTTCCGGCATGATCAATACAATTTTTAGTCCTAGGAATTTAGAAATGAATGCAAGAGCTATTCCAGTATTTCCACTTGTGGCTTCAACTAGTGTATCTCCTTTTTTTATATCTCCTCGTTTCAAGGCTTCAGAAATCATATTAAAAGCGGCTCTATCCTTGACACTTCCTCCAGGATTGTTCCCTTCCAATTTCAAAAATAATTTTACGCCCTTTTTCGTGACTAAATTAGCAGCTTCAATAAGCGGCGTATTTCCAATGTGATCCAATATTGTCTGACTTACCATACGGTTGTAGTTCTAATTTTAAACTCTTTTTTATATGTTAAAATTGAATTTTCTGGTATTGATACAATTAAACATACATTTGCGCCAATAATACTATTTGCTCCAACAATAACATCGCCTCCTAAAATAGTAGCATTGGCATAAATAGTTACATTATTCTCTATGGTTGGATGTCGTTTTGTGCAAGACAGGCTTTTTTTAACCTGTAAACCTCCTAAGGTAACACCTTGATATATTTTTACATGATCTTTAATTACAGATGTCTCGCCAATAACAATACCTGTGGCATGATCTATAAAAAAAGAATTGCCAATCATGGCTCCTGGATGGATATCTGTGCCTGTTAATCCATGAGCATACTCGCTCATCATTCTAGGCAGAATAGGCACATTTAATTTAAAAAGTTCGTGGCTTAAACGATAAATTGCTATAGCATGAAACCCTGGGTAAGCCAAATAAATTTCCTCTAAACTTTTCGCCGCAGGATCATTTTGTTCTGCTGCTAAAGCATCTTGGTCTAATTGTGCTCTTACTGAACTGAATTTAGTTTGATATTCGGACCAAAGTTCTTTTGGGTTCTCAATAGATAATTTAGATGCTATCTTTATGAATCTATCTTCAATAGAAGTTACATTTTCTTGATAGTAGCTTTCATCAAATAAGCTATAAAACAACTGCTTAGTAAATATCTCTACATTATCCTTTAAACAAACATGATGATTTTTAAAGCTCACTTTTTGTTCTATTACATTCATATCATACAATAATTTAAGATTCTGGAGCTAACTCCACCAGAAGTCCTTCTAAAGCGCTAGTGATATTAATTTGACAACCTAATCTGCTATTATCTTCTACATAAAACGCTTCTGAAAGCATCGCTTCTTCTTCATCTTGCATTTTAGGTAAATCATGATTTGAGAGAATATAACATTGACATGAGGCGCACATAGCCATACCACCACAAATGCCCTCTACTGGAAGTTCATATGATTTACATACTTCCATTAAATTCATTGCCATGTCTGTCGGAGCAATTACTTTGTGCATTACACCTTCCCTGTCTTTTATGACTATATTAACATCCATCATATTTATTTACTATAAAATGAGAATCATATATTAATAAATTCTGTATCTGTATACATAACACAAGCTTTATACGATTGCTTTGACCACTGCTTTTGGTGCTTCTTTACGTGTTCCGTCAAATCCATTAATGCCACTAACAGTTGTATATTTTAATACAAGTTTTTTATTTGGATTTAGAATTTTATAGGCAGATTGACACATTAATGTGGCTTCATGAAAACCACAAAGAATCAGTTTCAATTTTCCTTCATAGGTATTTACATCTCCAATAGCAAAAATGCCTGCGATGTTAGTTTGATAATCTAAAGTATCTACTTTAATAGCGTTTTTTTCTATTTCCAGGCCCCAATTTCCTATAGGTCCTAATTTTGGTGATAATCCAAATAAGGGAATAAAGTGATCGGCCCTTAAACGAATTTTCTCATCACCTTTGGTAACGACTACTGACTCAATTTTATTAAATCCTTCTAAAGCCGTAACCTCGGCTGGTGTTATGATATTTATTTTCCCTAACAACTTTAATTCCTGAACTCTTTCAACAGAATCAAGTGCTCCTCTAAATTCATTTCTTCTATGAACAAGTGTAACTTCAGAGGCAATATCTGCTAAAAATATGCTCCAATCTAATGCTGAATCTCCTCCTCCCGAAATAACTACACGTTTATTCCTATATACTTCAGGATCTTTTATAAAATATTCAACACCTTTATCTTCAAAATCAGTAATATTGTCTATCAATGGTTTTCTGGGCTCAAAGCTCCCTAAACCACCAGCTATTGCTACAATTGGAGCATGATGCTTTGTTCCTTTATTTGTTGTAACAATAAAGCTTCCGTCCTCTTGCTTTTCAATAGTTTCCGCTCTCTCTCCCAATGTAAAACCAGGCTCAAATTGTTTGCCTTGCTCTAAGAGGTTTTTCGTTAAATCTCCTGCCAAAATTTCTGGCAAACCTGGAATATCGTATATAGGTTTTTTAGGATAAAGTTCTGAGCATTGTCCTCCAGGATGTGGCAAAGCGTCAATTAAATGGCACCTTAACTTTAATAACCCTGCTTCAAAAACCGTAAATAAACCTGTAGGTCCTGCTCCAATTATCAATATATCTGTTTTAATCATCCTATTTATTTATTAAGGTTTGAGTTATTCTATTCAGCGTATTCACTTTATCTTCAAAATTTCCTTTAATGGTCTTTCTATAAATGTTTAAGTTTTTTACTAGGTCATCGACGTTTTCTGGAATAACATCTTCAAAAAATTGACGCAATCTCTTTGCCGTTGTTGGTGATTTTCCATTAGTAGAAATAGCCACTTTAACATTGCCTTTGGTTACAATTCCACCTAAGTAGAAATCGCATAACTCAGGAGTGTCAGCAACATTAATTAGAAGATTTCTTCGCTTTGCATCCTGGTATATTTGAGCATTGACATCTATCTTGTTTGTAGCTGCGATAACCAAGTCCTTATCACATAAAAATGATTCGTCATAGGTGAAATCAATCATATTTACATCATAGATTTTTGCCAATGTTTTTATCTCTTCCCTAAAAAATGGAGCGACCATATGCACATTTGCATTTGGACTTGATTTTAATAGAAATGTGAGTTTTTCTAAAGCCACATTACCACCACCAACAATCAATATTTGCAATTGATGCATCTTTAAAAAAATTGGATATAAATTATTCCTTTCCATAGTATTAATTCAAGGTTACCTCTGCGTTTACTTGATTATAAATTGAATCTAGGATTACGCGTTCTTTAACAACATCTCCTATGACAATAATTGCTGGTGATGAGAGTTCTTTTTTAGCAACAATACTTTCAATTGTACTTATAGTTCCTATACCAAATTTCTCATCTTTTGTCGTCCCATTTTGAATAATTGCTATTGAAGTATCTTGCTTATTTTCGCTTGAAAAAATCCTAACGATCTCACTTAAATTACACATTCCCATTAAGATAACGACCGTAGCAGAAGATTTTGCTGCCAAGGCTACATCTCTGGATATCTGATGCAACCTCGTTGTTCCAGTAATAACCCAAAAACTTTCAGAAATTCCGCGCTTTGTCAATGGAATTCCTTGATATGCAGGCACAGCAAATGATGATGAAATTCCTGGAACCATGTAGGTTTCAATGCCAAACTGTCTTGCATGATCTATTTCTTCTGCACCACGCCCAAAAATAAAAGGATCCCCTCCTTTTAATCTCACAACGTGGCCATGGCTTTTCGTGCGACTTACTATTAAGTCATTAATTTGTTCTTGCTGATATGTATAACACCCTTTTCGTTTACCAACAAAAATAAGTTCTGCAGTAGCTGATGCATATTCTAAGAGCGATTCATTTATGAGTGCATCATACAATATCACATCCGCAGATTTTATTGCTTTAACCGCCTTTATCGTGATTAATTCTGCATCTCCTGGGCCAGCTCCAACGACCGTTAATTTTGGTGTTCTTCTCATAATTTCTAATTAATTCAAGATTATTTCTTGATTTCTCAATGTCCTTACAAGGACTAAAAATTCTTCAGCATTTCTGATATATGCATTTGCAAATTCAGGTGATGGTGCATTATCTCTTATTTGGTAGATCAATTCAGAAAAAGAGCTTCTCATACTAACTTGTTTGCTCTCTACGAATAATTCATCAAACTGGCGAATTATTCCTGCTTGTGTATTGGTTGATACATTATCGGAAAGCAAAATGGCTTTGGCTGAATTCACCATCGAGCTATAGGCGTGATAAATGGCACTTGAATACACTTTATTAGCATAAGACTCCTTTGCATTTTCAATCTTTTCTTCACTTTCTAAAAACAGCGTCGCTATCAGATCTATAACTACTCCAGCACACTCTCCAATACCAATAGCCTTTATATAAGCGTTTTCTGATCCCCAATCAATAAAATCATCTTGGGTTAGGTTATCTGCACTAGACAAGTCCTTCAATAAATTATAAAAATATTTCTCCCCTTTTTCCACGTAATAAACTTCAAACTTTTTATTGGTGGTGTTCTGCTCAAAATCGTCAAGAATACGACGTAAAGCTTCGGGGCCTCTTTTACTAGGAATTTTCACCACCTTATCAGCAAACACTCCTTTCCCATTTCCTTTATTTCCTCCTCCTAGCAATACTTGAAGTGCTGGAGCCACCAACTTGTCTTTTGTACGAATAGACATTCCTTGAAAGCCAATATTGGCCATATTGTGCTGCCCGCAGGCATTCATGCAACCACTTATTTTTATAACTAAGTCCGCATTTTCAAGGTATTGAGGATATTCAATTTTTATAACACGTTCAAGCTCTTCTGCAATCCCAGTACTACTAGAGATTCCTAGATTACATGTATCTGTGCCAGGGCAAGCTGTAATATCTATAGCCTTGTTATAACCTGCTTCAACAAACCCAAGTTTTTCTAGTTCTTGATAAAAAAATGGTAATAGATCTTTCTTTACAAAAGGAATCAAAATATTCTGGCGTAAATTCAATCTGATTTCGCCAGCAGCATAATTCTCAACTAAATCAGCAAGTAATCTGGCCTTATCAGTATAAAAATCTCCAAGTAATACCTTAATCCCTATAGCAACAAAACCATTCTGTTTTTGTGGAATAATATTTGTCGATTTCCATAAATCAAAAGCGTTTTTGTCTTTGATCTCAACTAACGGAGGATTCACAGAAACTGGAATAGAAACCGCATATGCTTCCGCATCAATCGCCACTGTTTTAAGCGTGATAGCATCTTGCTCTGCAACGACTAATTCTTTAAAAGCCTCTAATCCTATATCTTTTATCAAGAATTTTAAACGTGCTTTTGCTCTACTTTTCCGTTCACCGTAACGATCAAATATTCTTAAAACACCTTCCATTAAAGGAATGATTTTATCTGCTATTAAAAATTCATATAACACATCGGCATGCCTTGGCTGAGATCCCAATCCTCCTCCTAACATTACTTTAAAACCTCTAACACCATTATTGATTTTAGCAATGAACCCTAAATCGTGCATATACGACAAACCTGTATCGGCAACTGAAGCAGAAAAAGACACTTTAAATTTTCTTCCCATTTCTTGGCTAATAGGATTACGCAAAAAGAAACGAAAAACCGCATCTGCATAAGGCGATACATCAAAAGGTTCATTAACATCAATACCTGCAGTTTCACTAGCTGTAACATTACGTACTGTATTTCCACAAGCTTCACGTAAAGTCACATCATCTCTTTCTAGTTCGGCCCAGAGTTCTGGCGTCCTGTTTAAGTCAACATAATGTATTTGTATATCTTGACGTGTGGTAATATGCAAGCGTCCACGAGAATACTCATCAGAAACATCGGCAATTCTTCGCAGTTGATTGCTTAACACTTTACCATATGGCAACTTAATACGGATCATTTGAACGCCTAGTTGTCTCTGTCCGTATACGCCCCGTGCCAAACGAAGACTTCTGAATTTTTCTTCATCGACTTTACCGTTTTTAAATAGCTCAATCTTATTGGCTAATTCAATAATATCCTTTTCGACAATAGGATTTTCTATTTCCGTTCTAAAACTTTGCATATTGATGTTTTTATTGAATAAAGCCTGCTCCTACTGTGTTGTTTGATTGTGAATCAATTAAAATAAATGACCCATTTGTGCGATGATCTTTAAAAGCATCAAAGAAAATTGGCTTGTTTAATTTGAAAGTCACTGACGCTATATCATTCATTACCAATGTTTCAACTCCTGAATCAATACCTGAATAATCAGGATGAATTTTATGGTGAATAGTATCTACTTTGGCTAATGCCTTATTGACACCATGCTGAATCACATATTTATTCCCTGAGGTAAATTTTCGACCATCCATCCATGAAATGGTAGCTGTAAATTGTTTCTCTGTAGATGGCAGCTCTTCAACCTTAACTAACATATCTCCTCGACTTACATTTATATCATCTTCTAATGTGATGGTTACAGACGACCTTCGAGAGGCCGTTTGATAGACTTCCTTATGAAAATAAATGTCCTTTATCTTGCTTTTTATTTGAGAGGGTAAAGCAACAATTTCATCACCTACATTTAGCTCTCCTCCATACACTTTACCTGCATATCCTCTAAAATCATGAAACTCATCTGTCTTTGGTCTTATAACATATTGTACAGGAAATCTTGGCGTTCCTACATTATAAATATCCTCATTCTCTATAGCTTCTAGGTGTTCTAATAATGTTTCCCCTTTGTACCAGGTCATACTTTCAGATCGATTAACAACATTATCTCCTTTTAAGGCACTTACAGGAATGAATGTTATGTTCTGTTCTTTGTAATCCCTTTTGCTCATTAAAGATTCGAAATCGGATTTAATGCTATTATATATATCTTCTGAAAAATCAACTAAATCCATTTTATTTACTGCTACAACAACCTCTTTTACACGCAAAAGATTATTAATGAAAAAGTGACGATTAGTTTGCTCAATAACACCTTTTCTGGCATCGATCAAGATAATGGCTGCTTGTGATGTTGAAGCTCCTGTTACCATGTTACGGGTGTATTCTACATGACCAGGCGTATCTGCAATAATGTAGCTTTTAGTCTTCGTAGAAAAATAAATATGTGCTACATCTATTGTAATTCCTTGCTCTCTTTCTGCTACTAAGCCATCGGTTGCCAGAGAGAAATCCAAGTAATCGTATCCTTTCATCTTACTTGTTTTCTCAATGGCTTCCAATTGATCACTAGTCAATGATTTTGTATCATAAAGCAGCCTGCCAATTAATGTGCTCTTTCCGTCATCTACACTTCCTGCTGTTGCAATTTTTAAAACTTCCATTCTCTAATTCTTTTACTTCAACTATTAAAAATATCCTTGTTGCTTACGTTTTTCCATCGCAGCTTCTGATCGTTTATCATCTATTCGCGCTCCTCTTTCTGAAATTGTAGATTCTCTTATTTCTTGAACTACTGTGTCAATATCTCCAGCTTCAGAAAGCACTGCCGCGGTACAACTCATATCTCCTACAGTTCTAAATCTCACTAGTCTTTCTTCAACAACTTCATCTTCCTCTCTATATACTACGTCATCATCAGCTGACCATATCAATCCATCTCGTAAAAAAGTAGCTCTGGTATGTGAGAAATAGATGGATGGAATTTCTATGTTTTCCTTTCGAATGTATGACCAAACATCTAATTCTGTCCAATTAGAAATAGGAAATACGCGTACATTCTGACCTAATTCTATTTGACCATTTAACATGTCGAACAATTCTGGACGCTGGTTCTTTTCGTCCCATTGTCCAAAATCATCACGTACTGAAAAAATACGTTCCTTCGCTCTTGCTTTTTCTTCATCTCTCCTTGCTCCTCCAACACAAGCATCGAACTTAAATTCTTCAATAGCATCTAAAAGTGTTACTGTTTGAAGGCTATTTCTACTTGCGTATTTTCCAGACTCTTCTTTTACTTTGCCTTCATTAATAGAATCTTGAACATTTCGCACGATTAATTCCAAGCCTAATTCCGCCACAAGTCTATCTCTAAATTCAATAGTTTCAGGAAAATTATGCCCTGTATCTATGTGCATTAGCGGAAAAGGAATTTTTGCTGGATAAAATGCTTTTTGCGCCAATCGTACCAAGGTTATTGAATCCTTTCCACCAGAAAAAAGCAGTACAGGTTTTTCAAACTGAGCAGCTACTTCTCTAAATATATATATAGCTTCGTGCTCTAATGGATTTATGTTGGATGTATCTCTATTCATTATTTTAAATTTAGGCGTGTAAACCGCATTCTCGATTTTCTAATTGTTTCGTTGGATCGAAGTACTTGAACTCATTCGGTAAATTATTCTCTAATAGATAAACATCAAGTTCTTCATCTGTCCAATAATAAAACGGACTCACTTTTAGTATGCCATCTGCTCCTTGAGATACGATATCAATACTATCTCTAAATGCGGTTTGACCTTTACGTAAGTTCGTAAACCAAACATCTGGCTTGTGCTCAGACATTGCTCTTTTAAAAGGCTCAAGTTTTACTTGTTCTGTGAATGTTATATGTTTTGGGTCTTCAATACTGGGTAATCCGAGAACAACATCTCTATGTGATGATGTTTGCCTTGGCACATACAATTTTATATTCAGGTTTAATTTTTCTATGAGATATTCGGCGTGCCTGTATGTATTAGGTGTATTATACCCTGTATCGCACCAGATTACTTTTAAATCTTTTTTCAACTTAGTCACTAGGTTTAAAATCGCCCCTTCATAAGGCCTGAAATTGGTAGTTACTATTGGGTTTTTAGAAAATGAAATAGCCCATAGAGCAATCTCTTGAGGTGTTTTGCTTCCTAATTCCTTATTGATACTATCTATATTTAAACTCATTATTTTCCCCATTTAATCTTGTTCCACGCTCGTTCATGAAAGAAATACAAAATCAATTTTGATATTAATTCCACAATCCCAATTGAAAACGCCAATGCCAAAGTTCCAGTGATCAGGTATGATATAATGATTGTTGCGATAGTACCAACAATCCTCCAACTAATAGTTTTCGCCAGGCTTCTTTTAACTTTCTCTTCTGATTTACTCTTTACTTTTTCAGTTCCTGTATTCACTTTTAAAACAGTGTCCATATTTTATATTTTTGTTATTTCTGTTTATCCTATAGGATTAGTAGATTAATGTGCAAACCTATATCTAAAACTTTTAGTAAACAAGTTAAAATCGTTAAAAATTCTTAATGTTTGTTGCGAAATTCTTAATTCGCTAAATCGGCTAAAGTAGTATTTCTAAAAACCTCTAATGAACTATCTCTCACTTGGGCCATTAAATTATGAACAGCACAGGCATTTTCATCCGGGCAATCATCACACTTTTCATAAAAATTAAGGCTTACACATGGCACCATTGCTATGGGTCCTTCTAAAACTCTCATTACAGAAGTCATTTTAATTTCGTGCGGCTCTTTAAGTAAATAATAACCTCCTCCTTTACCTTTTTTTGAACCCAAAAAACCTGTCTTACGAAGGGTTAGTAATATACTCTCCAAAAATTTAAGAGAAATATTTTCGCTCTCAGAAATCGTCGCAATTTGAACAGGTGTTTTGTCTTTTTGCTTTGCCAAATAAGTCAAAGCCTTTATTCCATATTTTGTTTTTTTAGAGAGCATCTCACAAAGATACTTCATTTAAAAGTTATCCTAATGCTTGCTTTAAATCATTAATAATATCATTTACGTTTTCAAGTCCTACTGAAATCCTTACCAACCCATCCGAAATCCCGGTCTCCAATCTATCATCTTGAGATAACTTACTATGTGTTGTAGATGCTGGATGTGTTACAATTGTTCTGGTATCGCCGAGATTTGCAGATAAAGAGCACAATTTTATAGCATTCAAGAAATCTCTACCAGCCTCAATTCCTCCTTTAACTTCAAAAGCTACCACATTGCCTCCAAGCTTCATTTGTTTTTTGGCAATCTCATATTGAGAATGGGATTTTAAAAAAGGATATTTAACTAAATCAATTTTATCATGCCTTTCAAGGAATTCAGCAACTTTCAGTGCGTTTTCACAATGTTTCTCTAGTCGAACGGCCAAAGTTTCTAAACTTTTAGACAATACCCATGCATTAAATGGTGACAACGCCGGACCTGTATTCCTTGAAAACAAGTAGATTTTCCTAATTATTTCCGCATTACCAACGGTTACACCACCTAGTACTCGTCCTTGCCCATCAATCAATTTTGTGGCAGAATGAATTACTAAATCTGCTCCAAATTTAATGGGGTTCTGGAGATATGGTGTCGCAAAGCAGTTGTCAATAATCAATAAAAGATTGTGCTTTTTCGCAATCCTCCCTAACAACTCCAAGTCCAAAATATCAACAGCTGGGTTCGTTGGGCTTTCTGCATACAAAATTTTAGTATTCTCTTTTATTAATCCTTCAATCCTATCAACTTCATCAATTTTAAAATAACTGGTTTCAATATTCCATTTAGGTAAAAACTTCGTGAATAAGGAATGTGTTGAACCAAAAACAGAACGTGAAGAGACAATATGATCTCCAGCATCCAACAGAGCTGCGAATGTTGAAAATACAGCAGACATTCCAGTAGCAAATGCATAGCCGCTTTCTGCACCTTCCATTTTACAAATTTTATCTACGAATTCTGACGTATTAGGATTTGTAAAACGGCTATAGATATTGCGTTCCTTTTCTTCTGCAAAAGAAGCTCGCATGTCTTCAGCATCTTCAAAAACAAAACTCGATGTTAAGTACAATGGTGTAGAATGTTCTAAAAATTGTGAACGCTCAATTTGTGTGCGTATCGCTTGTGTTTCAAAATACTTGTCATTCATGATTCGTTAATTAATATGTTTAGATAATCTTAGTATATCTCCAAATACACCTCTCGCGGTCACTTCTGCTCCTGCTCCTGCTCCTTGAATTGTGATTGGTTGCTCTCCATATGATTCTGTGAAAATTTCAAAAATAGCATCAGAATCCTTTATGCGACCTAACACACTATCTTCTGGAATAGAGACTAATTTAACTTCAAGGTTTCCTTTCTCTTTAGACAGATCTCCAGACAGATCTCCTATATATCTTAGCACATGCCCTTCTTCTTGCTTGTCCTTTATTTTTTGAAAGTGATCGTCTAATACATTTAGTTGCTCTAAAAAATCGTTTACTGGAATATCTCGATATGTCTCTGGAATTAAATTTTCTATTGATACATCTTCAAATTCATTATGCAAATCTAATTCTCTAGCCAAGATCAATAGCTTTCTTGCCACATCGTTTCCGGAAAAATCTTCTCTTGGATCCGGCTCTGTAAGCCCTTTGTCTATAGTTTCTCGAACTATTTTACTGAATGGTTTTTTCTCTGAAGAGAAATTATTGAACAAATAACTCAATGTCCCAGAGAACACACCTCGGATTCTCGTGATATTCTCTCCAGATTCATGCAACAATGTTATAGTATCTATTAACGGCAAGCCTGCTCCTACAGTTGTTTCGTACAAATAATTCTTATTGTTTTTCTTCAAACATTCCCTTAATGTCCTATAAAATAAATGAGAGATCGTATTGGCTATTTTATTTGATGACACTAAATCAAATCCATTCTCTATTAAAGGAATGTAATTTTGATAAAATCCTGAACTTGCCGTATTGTCTACAGCGATTAAATTTTCTAAATGATGTGTTTTCGCGTAGTCAATTACATCCTTGATATCATAATTTTCTGTACTAGAGTTCAATACCTCTTCCCAATCTTGATCTACACCATTCTTATCTAAGACAATACGCTTAGTATTAGCAATTGAAAACACATTTAGTCTTATGCCTTTTCGTTCTTCAATATCATCTTTAGATTTTAAGATCTGCTTTATTAATGCGCCACCAACCAAACCATGTCCAAAAATGGCAATATTGATTTTTTTAGAGATTCCAAAAATTTCTCCATGAATGACATTAACTGCTTTATGAAGCTGGTTCTTTTTTACAACCAAACTTACATTTCTACCAGTAAGTGTATTATTAAAAAGCAATGGTGTGATCTGGTTTTTAATAAGTGCATTAAATGGTCTATGGAACAGGCTAAGCTCAATGCCAATTATTGAAATTACAGCAACATCATCAATGATTTCAATTTTATTGACATCTTGTGAATAAAAGTCGTTTTCAAACTCACGTTCTAAAGCAATAACTGCCTGAGTTGCTTGATTTTTATCTATGACCAGCCCAATGCCTCTTTCTGAAGAGCCTTGAGAAACAATGCTCACATTAATGTTGTGATTGCTCAACGATTTAAAAATCCTGGCATCAACACCTACTTTCCCTAGCAATCCTCTACCTTCTAAACTCAGCAAGGCTACATTATCTAAAACCGATAACGAGGTAACTTCTTTTGAGCTTGTCTTAGTCGTAACAAGTGTTCCTTCATCATCAGGATTAAACGTGTTTAAAATTCGTAGGTCAATATTTTTCTCTAATAGTGGTATTATGGTTTTTGCATGCAAAATATTAGCTCCTAGATTCGCTAACTCATTAGCCTCCCTAAAAGACAGCTCCTTGATTTTTTGAGCATCCGAGACTAGACCTGGATCGGCTGTATAAATTCCATTTACATGTGTGTAGTTTTGCAACTCTTCTGCATCTAAATAATTAGCAAAAAGGGCTGCCGAATAATTACTTCCATTTTTCCCTAAGGTTGTGGTTTCGTTTTTTAAGTTTGACCCAATAAATCCAGTAACAACATTTACTGTTGTTCCATTATATTTTTTAAAATGTGCTAAAACGTTATCCTTTGAAATATTTTGAATGGGTTGAGAATTATTAAAATCCCCATCTGTTTTTATTAACTTTCTTGCATCTGTTTCATTAGCATTTATACCACATTGCTTAAGCAAACTAGATACTAATTTTACTGAAAGCAGCTCTCCAAAAGCCAGTATTTGATTTTCAATTTTAGTACTATAATCACCTAATAGTCTTACGCCTTCAAATAGATTTTCCAAAGCAGAGAACTCATCAATGAAATCAATAGATTTTAAAGGTTCTGACTGATAGAGCTTGAAAGCGATAAACTCTTGTTCATACGATTCTTTTTTTGAAGCTTTTTGCAATATCCTTTCTAGATCATCTGTAGCATTTCCTCTAGCAGAAACTACCACTGTAATTCGTTCTCCTTCCTTGACTTTTTTATTAATAATAGAGATGGATCTTTTAAGTCCATCGCCATTTGCTAACGATTTACCTCCAAACTTTAATACTTTCATTTTTTTGTTTTTTGAATTTGGGCTAAAAATGTCTTCAATTATTTTTCCGAGTTGATCGAATTCTATTAAAAACGCATCATGCCCATGATCTGAGTTAATTTCATTATATATTACGTTAGGATGCGTTAATGCCAGTTGTTTTTGGGTTTCTCTATTTTCTTCAGCGGTAAAAAACAAATCTGAATCTACGCCAATTATGATAATATTAGATTCAATGCTATCTAGGATACTCATATTATTCCCTCTATCTTTGGTAACATCAATGGATCTTAATAACTGGTTCATTAATTTATATGCTGATAACTGGAAACGCTCTTGCAATTTATTTCCGTGGTGCAATAACCAGCTTTCAACATTAAAAATTTCCAAGTCGTCTTTTTTGCTTCTATTGAATCGTTCTTTAAACGATTTTGGAGTTCTATAACACAACATAGCATGCATTCTGGCATCATGTACAGGATTATTAGAATTCAATAAAAAACGTTCTTGTATCTGGCAATTAGCTATTAACCAATCTGTAGATTTCCAGTCGGTCGCTACCGGAATCAAATTCTCTGCTAGAGTAGGAGCTAAAACAGCCATTTCCCAAGCAATTCCACCACCTAGAGAACCGCCAATGATTGCAAAAAGACGTTCGATTTTTAATCTTTCCAGCCCAACTAAAAACAGTTTCGCAATATCTCTCGTTACAAAATCCTCATAGTTCTCAATTATAAAGCCATCATAGCCATTTCCAGGAATATTAAACGCCAATACTGTATACTTTTTCGTATCGATCACTAGGTCATCGCCTATTAAATCACTCCACCAGCCATCTTTTCCAGCTACATTGCTATTTCCTGTGAGCGCATGATTTACCAATACCACTGGTGCTTCGTACAAGTCCCTTCCAAAAATCTGGTAAGACAACACAATCGGTACAGCTTTACCACTTTCTGTAATATATTCTGGAATTCTTATGTATTCTAATTGTTCCATTTTTTAAAATTTGCAATACGCTAAGTACAGGCCTTGAAGGCTCAAGGCCCTACCGTACTTAACTCTCACTAACTAAAACTAATTTTGTAATACTTCTTTCTTTATAATGTCAAAAGCTTCTTTTAGGTCGGCCTTTAAATCATTTATACTTTCTATTCCAACAGATAATCTAATCAAATCCTTAGTTACTCCAGTGCTTTCTTGAGCTTCATCATCCAATTGTTGATGTGTTGTACTTGCAGGGTGAATAATAAGTGATTTAGTATCGCCAATATTGGCAAGTAAAGAGAACAACTTTGTAGTATCCGCAATAGTCTTTGCCGCTTCATAACCGCCGTCTACACCAAATGTTACGATACCACTTTGTCCATTTGGCAAGTATTTTTTAGCCAATTCTTTGTATTTACTAGTTTCTAATCCTGGATAGTTTACCCAATTAACTTCTGGTTGTTCTTGCAACCATTTAGCAAGCTCTAGAGCGTTCTGGCTATGCTTTTTAATTCTTAATTCCAAGGTCTCCAAACCTTGAATAATCTGAAATGCATTAAACGGGCTCAAGGCGCCTCCATAATCTCTTAGACCTTCAATTCTTACTTTAGCAATAAACGCTGCTGCTTCTAGAGCTTCACTATATACCAAACCATGATATCCAGCTGATGGTTCTGTGAATTCTGGAAATTTACCATTAGTCCAATCAAATGTTCCCGCATCAATAATAACGCCTCCAAGAGCAGTCCCATTTCCGTTAATATATTTGGTTAAAGAATGGATTACAATATTGGCACCATAATCAATTGGATTTAACAAATAAGGTGTAGCCACCGTATTATCAACAATCAATGGCACTTTATAAGCCTTAGCTTCTTTTGAAATGGCTTGTATGTCTAGAACATCGAGTTTAGGATTTCCGAGAGACTCAATAAAGAAAGCACGCGTGTTCTCTTGCGCCGCTTTATTAAAATTCTCAGGATTGGAAGAGTCTACAAACGTAGTTGTGATTCCATGACGTGGCAAAGTTACACTCAATAAATTGTAGGTTCCGCCATACAAACTATTGGATGCAACAATATGATCTCCAGCTTTCAGCAAAGTCAATAAAGATGTAGCAATAGCTGATGTTCCAGACGCCGTTACAACTGCCGCAATGCCTCCTTCCAAAGCTGCTAAGCGCTGCTCTAGAATATCGTTTGTTGGATTGTTGATTCTGGTGTAAATGTTTCCTGTTTCGGCTAGTGCGAATAAATTAGCCGCATGATCTGAATCATTAAACACATAAGCTGTAGATTGATAAATTGGAACTGCTCTTGTTCCTCCATTCTTTTGGACATCATGTCCCGCGTGCAACGCTTTTGTTGCGAATTTTTGTGTACTCATTTTTCTAATTTTTGAGTTAATGAATTAGTGCTGCTTGCAAAGCGAAATGGATGGCGTAAAAAGCATCTTTTTTTGCTTATCCTTTGAGAGAAAAATAAACCGTAGCAGTGCTATGCTTGATTTTTCTCTCTTCACCTAATCAATAAATCTATCTGTTTTCGCTTCATCGATCTCACTTAACAAACAGCACGATTAAACCAAAAGTCAAATGCGTCAAAATTGACGTACCTAATAGAAAAATGTTAAAAAGAAATAAGTAATCACAGATGGGTGATTACGTTTAGTTATCTATCTAAATCAACGATAAATGAATCGTTTTCTTAAGTAGAATTTAGCACCTTCTTTAATAAATTTAAAGGGTTGCTAAGGTTTCATAGGGTCTAATCCCTCCACCTTTCTTGATAACACTTCAATAAGTTTTTGAACTTTGTGAGTACAAATATTGCAACAGAAAAATTTAATATCCAAACTTTTTTGAATAATTATGATTTTTTTATCAAATCATTAAAAAGACTATCTAAATTCTGCTAGATATTTATTCTTGATGATTTCTGCTACTGGTTTATTCTCAATCTTACTTTCAAGCCAGGAGATAACATCTAAATATAAAAAAGCGCGTCGTTCGTACGGGTGGTCTTCATATACTTTGAGCTTTCCATGTAGGTCTTTAAAGGCTTTTTTAAGGTCATGCGGATAAATATTTTCAAGACCTTTAATAAACTTGATCATCTCTTTTTGTACTTCGTGCAAATCATTCATCTTAATTAAGAACTTATAGGTGCTTCTTAAAAGCGTTTCCAAATGATAGTCCAGGCCAGCCTCATAATGCGCAACGAGATTTAAGACACGTGAGAAACACAATAAGTCCTCGCGCATAGTCAAGGTTCTATTAGATATGATTTTGTTTAAATAAAAAATGCATTCCTTATTATTACCAGCTCCAAAATGTAAGCTTGCAAACTTGTAATAGAACGTCATGGTATGGTGCTCATCTATTCGACTTCTATATTCATTTAATTCTTTTTCTATTTCAGGAATTATTTTCAGGCCTTCATGAAAACTTCCATCAATAAAATATAAATTGATCTTATTTAAATTAAGGTAAAGAAATGAGAGCGCTTCAACATTTTCATCTTTATGAAAAGATGTGTCGGTTAACATAGTTCCCAATCTAAACAGAGTTTCTTCGAATTTTTCGCGATTCTTAATAAAGAATAATGACTCCAATAGATAATTGTTTCCTTTTAAGAAAAACACAGGGTTCAAATTAATCATCTTCGGATTATCATAAAAGAGTTGTACCCACTTTGTGGCATACTTATAACAGTTTTTAAAATCTTGCATTAAGAAACTATACCATAAATAGGCCTTATAAAGCCAGAGTTTTTCTCTAAATCCAAGATTTTTTATATTATACTTGGGTAATTGCTTATTGAAGTAGCTTGTTACTCTTTCGCTCTCATCTTCATTCTTGACATATCCAGTTTTTAAGAAAATACCATAAAGTTGTAAAGAAAGATTTGATAGCTTACTAGTGATAACGTTGGCTTCACTCAATTCTTTGGCTTGAATCGTCAATTCATCAGCACGACCACTAATACTCCTAGTAATATATTGAGATTCAATAATCTTCTCAAGCTCTACAATTTCATAAGCCAAGTTCTTTTCTTCATTATGGATGGCTGTTTCTTTAGATTTATCTAAAATTTTTAAACTTTGCTTATAGAGTCCTTTATGATAGAGAATGGATGCAAAATCCAATTGTTCACGTATTTGAGAACGGATATTCTGATGAGATGGATTTAACTTTAAGCTAATAAGAATCTGCTTATATAAATGTGCCTTTACATTAGCCAATTGTTGTTTTTTTACAACTTTCGTCTTTAATATAGCTGCTTCATCATAACCAGATGACTTATCCAGAATATTGAAAAGATTCAAAAATTTAGAGTCCGTATTAACACCTAATCGGCCAACATATAATTTGAATTGTCTTTTTTCAGATTTGGTCAGTGATTTTACTAACAAGAAGAGATTATCTTTTTGATCTTTAGTCATCTAGCAATTTTATCATTACAACACTCATTATCAGATATTTATAATATTATTTTTACGTTGAACATCGTAATTCAAAATAATACTAACGGCAGATATATCTTACCAAAATATAAATTCGTATTACAACAGAAAAATATATTTCAAAATAATGTCAAAAGACGCAGTCAAAATTTTCGATACAACACTGAGAGACGGAGAACAGGTTCCTGGTTGTAAACTTAATACGGATCAAAAACTTGTTATCGCTAGACAACTTGATGAACTTGGTGTTGATGTTATTGAAGCAGGTTTTCCTGTATCAAGCCCAGGAGATTTTCTTTCGGTAACAGAGATTTCCAAGGTCGTTAAAAACGCTACTGTATGTGGCCTCACAAGAGCTGTTGAAAATGACATAAAAGTAGCAGCAGAAGCACTCAAAAATGCTGTGACTCCTAGGATTCATACTGGCATAGGGACTTCAGATTCTCATATCAAGCATAAATTCAATGCCTCGCAAGATGATATTATTGAACGTGCCGTTGGTGCCGTTTCTCTTGCAAAATCATTTGTAGAAGATGTTGAGTTTTATGCGGAAGATGCTGGGCGTACTGATAATGACTATTTGGCAAAGGTATGTGAAGCAGTCATTAAAGCTGGTGCTACTGTTTTAAACATTCCTGATACTACAGGGTATTGTTTACCAAGTGAATACGGCGCAAAAATAAAGTACCTAAAAGAAAATGTAAAAGGAATTGATAAGGCTATTTTATCTTGTCATTGTCATAATGATCTTGGACTAGCAACCGCAAACTCTATAGAAGGGGTGATTAATGGTGCGCGTCAAATAGAATGTACTATTAATGGTATCGGGGAACGTGCAGGAAACACCTCTTTAGAAGAAGTTGTCATGATATTAAAACAACATCCGTATCTAGATCTGGACACCAATATTAATACCTCTATGCTTTATGGCTTAAGTCAATTGGTTTCAGATAGCATGGGTGTTTATGTACAACCTAATAAAGCCATTGTTGGTGCTAATGCTTTTGCTCACAGCTCTGGCATTCATCAAGATGGTGTGATCAAAAATCGTGAAACTTATGAAATTATAAATCCAAAAGATGTTGGGGTTACAGAATCGGCTATTGTTTTAACTGCTCGTAGTGGTAGGGCTGCTTTAGCTTATCGCGCTAAAAAAGTAGGTTATGAATTAACCAAACTTCAATTGGATTCTGTATATCAAAACTTCTTGAGTTTTGCTGATAAAAAGAAAGAAATACAAGATAACGATATTCATCAAATTATCGAGACGAGTGGTGTCTACGAACAAATAATATCTGCTTAGATGGGAAAAACATTATTTGATAAAGTTTGGGATGCGCATGTAGTCGATGTCATTGAAAATGGACCACAAGTTCTTTATATAGATAAACATCTAATTCATGAAGTTACAAGTCCGCAGGCATTTAACGAATTGAGAGAACGGCATATTCCACTTTTTCGACCGGATAAGGTGGTAGCAACTGCAGATCACAATACACCAACGATAAATCAGCATCTTCCCATTAAAGATGCGCTTTCAAGGAATCAACTGCAACAGTTAACAGAAAACTGCAAAGAAAATAACATCACACTTTATGGTTTAGGCCATAAATACAATGGTATTGTTCATGTAATGGCACCTGAGCTCGGTATTACACAGCCGGGTATGACGATTGTTTGTGGTGATAGCCACACATCAACGCACGGTGCTTTTGGTTCCATAGCTTTTGGTATTGGTACAAGTCAAGTAGCGCAAGTATTTGCTAGTCAATGTTTGCTTCTTAAAAAACCAAAAAGTCTACGAGTTACAGTAAATGGAACTTTAAAAAATGGTGTGCTCTCAAAAGATGTCATCTTATATATCATTTCCAAAATCGGTACGAATGCTGGTACGGGTTATTTCTGTGAATATGCAGGCGATGTGTTTGAAAACATGAGTATGGAAGGACGCATGACAGTTTGTAATATGAGTATAGAAATGGGCGCTCGTGGTGGCATGATAGCTCCAGATCAAATGACTATCGACTATGTTTCAGGAAGAGAATTCGCACCTAAAGGAAAAGATTTAGAAAACAAAATTGCCTATTGGAAAACACTCCCAACAGATGACGATGCTGTTTTCGACAAAGAGTATCATTTTGATGCTGCAGATATCGCACCAATGGTTACATACGGGACTAATCCAGGAATGGGTATTAAAATTAGTGGTCATATTCCAAATGATGATTCCGATTCTTTTAAAAAATCGCTAAAATATATGGGATTCTCTCAAGGTGAATCTCTCATCAACAAACCTATTAATTATGTATTTATAGGGAGTTGTACGAATTCCAGAATTGAGGATTTTAGAGTCGTAGCAGAATATATAAAAGGAAAACAAAAAGCAATAAATGTCAATGCATTAATAGTTCCTGGCTCCCAACAAGTAGCACAACAAATACAAGAAGAAGGTCTTTCCACAATATTCGAAAATTCCGGATTTGAGTTACGTCAACCAGGTTGTTCTGCTTGTTTGGCCATGAACGACGATAAGATTCCGCAAGGAGAATATTGTGTTTCTACATCTAATAGAAATTTTGAAGGCAGGCAAGGTCAAGGCGCACGTACTATTTTAGCAAGTCCTTTGGTTGCAGCAGCAACAGCAATTGAGGGTAAGATCATTGACATTACAAAACAGTTGAATTAAAATGAACCCGTTCAAAACACTTATATCAAGAGCAATTCCTTTACCGGTTGAAAATATCGATACGGATCAAATAATTCCTGCACGTTTTTTAAAAGCAACAGATAAAAAAGGGTTCGGCGAAAACTTATTTCGAGATTGGCGTTACGAAAAAAATGGAAGCCCTAACGACACCTTTATTCTTAACAACTCTAAATATAGAGGCGACATATTAGTTGCGGGCGATAATTTTGGTTGTGGATCTAGTCGCGAACATGCTGCATGGGCATTAGTAGATTATGGATTTAAAGTTATCATCTCAAGTTTTTTTGCAGATATTTTTAAAGGCAATGCTTTGAACAATGGCTTATTGCCAATTCAAGTATCAGAAGGGTTCTTGAAGAGTTTGTTGAACCATGTTGAAAATAATCCGATGTCAGAATTGACCATCAACCTTGAAGAACAAACATTAAAAACCGCTATTGGAACTATCGATTTCGAAATAGATCCATATAAAAAATTATGTATGATCAATGGTCATGATGACATTGATTTCTTGATTAGTAAAAAAGATAAAATAGAAGCCTTTGAGGCCAACTTATAGTATGACATTTAACATCGCAATTTTACCAGGAGACGGTATTGGACCAGAAGTTATAGCCCAAGCAAAAAAAGCATTGGACGCCATAGCTGATATATATAATCATACTTTCATCTATCGCGAAGCCCTTATGGGTGCTATCGCAATTGATCAAACAGGAAATCCATTACCTGAAGAAACGATTGATATTTGCGAAGATTCAGATGCTATTCTGTTTGGTGCTATTGGAGATCCAAAATACGATAATGATCCAAAGGCCAAGGTGCGACCAGAGCAAGGCTTACTCAGGTTACGCAAACAACTTGGCCTTTTTTGTAACATACGTCCTGTGAAGGCGTACGATAAACTTATAGATAAATCCCCTTTAAAACGCCATATTATTAGTGGCACAGACATATCAATTTATCGAGAGTTAACAGGTGGTATTTACTTTGGTGAAAAAACACTGAGTGAGGACGGAACCGTGGCTACTGATGGATGCTCTTACTCCGTAGAAGAAATAGAACGCATTGCACATCTAGCATTTAAAGCTGCGCAAGAAAGACGTAATAAACTCACATTGGTCGATAAGGCTAATGTATTAGAAACATCGCGATTATGGCGTAGAGTAGTGACCGAAATGGCACCCCAATACCCTGATGTAACATTAGACTTTTTGTTTGTAGACAATGCCGCCATGCAAATAATACTCAACCCTAAACAGTTTGATGTGATCTTAACAGAAAATCTTTTTGGTGATATTATTAGTGACGAAGCCAGTGTGATTGGTGGGTCCATAGGCTTACTAGCATCAGCTTCAGTTGGTAAAGACAATGCATTATTTGAACCCATTCATGGATCCTTCCCTCAAGCAACAGGAAAAGACATTGCTAATCCGTTAGCCTCTATATTATCTGCTGCCATGTTATTGACGCATTTAGGACTTAATGAGGAGGCAAATGCTATCGAACGCGCTGTACAAAAATCATTAGAATTAGAAATTACAACCGAAGATATCAACCCAGACAAACCCTTTAGCACGTCTAAAGTAGGTGACTTTATTGAAGATTACATCCTCAATCAAGAGGACAGTAATTTTAACTTCACGAATGTACATATGGGTCAAAGCACTATTATTTAACTTCATTAGATAATAGATTAATTATTGTTTAGTAAGAGGCACCTGCGAAAGTGGGTGCTTTTTTGATTAATGGGTTTCAAGGAAATCTTTGTAGTAAGGATAATCCCTTATCCTATTTTTTGCATGACTTTTTCAATCATGGCTATGGCCTTTTCAATAGTTTCTATTTTGGTCCTAAAAGACAAAGGGGCCATCCGTATCACAAACTTACCACTAATCTTAGTAGAACTTAAAAACACGTCACCATCCTTATGAATCTCCTGCAACAGTCTTTCGTTGAATTCATTTTCGGTGTCACCCTCAGTTGGATACCAAAAATAGCTTACCGATAAGTCGGGTTCTGGACCAACTTTAAACCCAATTTCAACTAATCGATTCCTAAAATATTGGGCCAGCAACAATTTTTCTTCTAAGCATGCAATAAATGGTGCTATACCATGAAGTTGCAAGGGCAACCATAAACGCAAACTTCTAAAATGCTTGGTTAATTCTGGAGAGACATCGGCTGGATTTAAAGGAGAATCATCGGAAACGGCATCTTGCATATAATTAGCATGATACCTATGAGATTTATAAACAGCCTCCTTATCTTTTACTAGTACAGCACCCAATCCATATGGCAAAAACAATCCCTTATGAGGATCGACCACTAGTGAATCTGCTGTTTCAATACCTCTAAAAGCCTCTTTTTTACTATCTACGAGTATAAAAAAACCTCCGTAAGCCGCGTCAATATGGTACCATAGATTATTTTGCCTCGCTATTTGCCCTAGTTCATCTAAAGGATCAATAGCTCCAGTATCAGTTGTTCCAGCAGAAGCAATCACCATAAATGGGTTTAATCCATTGGCAATATCAGTATCGATTTTGGCTTGCAAGTCCGCTGGAATGATACGAGAACCGCCATCCAGTTCTAGATGATTTATAATAACATCTTCTAGCCCAATGATGCGTAAGGCCTTATTAATACAATGATGTACTTGTGGGCTAACATAAATAACGCTTTTTGTAATGCGATCGTTCTTGATACTATGTTTATCACGTGCTGCTGTTAAAGCAATTAAATTGGCAATGGAACCTCCAGAAGATAAATTCCCGATGGCCGATTTAGGGAATCCAAAAATGTCTTTCATCCAATCCAAAAGTTCTAATTCAACAGCAACGCCACCTGGAGAGGAGTAATTAACGCCCACATATTCATTAGTAATGTCGGCCAAATAATCTGCTAATGCCGACGTGTAAATTCCGCCGCCAGGTATATACCCTAAATGCCCTCCAGAAGCTGCATTAATGCCTTTTGAGGCAATCTCTTTCGCATAAAGGGCGAGTATGGCCTTTATGGATTTTTGCTCATTGGATATTTTGAACGCATCAGGTGAGGCTTGTTCGTTAGAGAACGCCTTGGTCTTGGGTAGGTTATTAATAAACCTATTTGCATAAGCATTGACTTCTGAAAAATAGCTATTTCGCTCTTCTTCATTGGGTTCTAGAGCTTCGGAAATCTTTTGTAACTCAAGAATCTTCTTTTTCAGGTCTCTCACATTAATTGGCTTAAAATATTGAACTATAAATTTAAAGTAAATTCAGAATATGTGATGCCATTTAGTTTTTAATATAGCTTTGATATCCTCAAAGGCAAAACACTAGTATTTAGATACTAGATTAATTAGTGTTTAGTAAATGAAAGCATCGGCGAGAGTAGGTCTTTTTTAATTAAAGGTTAGGAAACTTCTCCCTTATCTTGTTTAAACACAGATTATGAATACTTCCAATATGAGTATGCTCTTTCCCTAGATCAGGTTCGTAAGTCCCTGATTGCACTTGGTCGCCAATCTGCTTATAGGCTTCCCTAAAAGGCATCCCTTCTACTACCAAATTATTAATGCTGTCCACCGTAAATAGGTATTGATACTTTTCGTCTGTTAAATCAATATCCTTAACGATCACTTGTTGTATCGCATAATTGAAGATGTCGAGAATGTCTTTTACATCTTCAAAAGCATTAATGATATTCTCCTTTAATAACTGGAAATCTCTATGGTAACCACTTGGCAAATTATTAGTTATTAAAAGCATTTCGGTATGCAAGGCCTGAATTTTATTGCATTTCCCTCTAATCAATTCAAATACATCAGGATTCTTTTTATGCGGCATAATACTGCTTCCTGTTGTTAGTTTATCTGGGAAACTGATGAATCCAAAATTTTGACTCATATACAAACAGATATCCATGGCAAATCGTGACATCGTATTACACAAACCACCTAATGCATTGGCGATTGCTCGTTCGTTCTTACCTCTGCTTAATTGAGCCGCAACAACGTTGTATTTTAAAGTTGAAAAGTTGAGTTCTTTGGTCGTAATATTTCTATCAATAGGAAAAGAACTTCCATAACCTGCGGCAGAACCTAATGGATTTTGGTCAACAATTTTAGACACAGCATTTAATATATACACATCATCGATCAATAATTCTGCATAGGCAGAAAACCACAATCCAAACGATGAAGGCATAGCGACTTGTAAATGCGTATAACCCGGTAGTAATTTGGTTTTGTGAGTTTCAGCAAGATTTAAAAGCGTATCGAAAAACGTCTTTGTTTTTTGATTGATCAACTCTAGGTTCTCCTTATAATACAATTGAAGTGCTACCAAAACTTGATCGTTTCTAGATCTCGCTGTGTGGATTTTTTTGCCAACGTCCCCCAATGTTTTGGTGAGTTCATGTTCAATTTTAGAATGCACATCTTCAAATTCATCTTCAATTACAAAACTTCCATTTTCAATAGATTCTGATATAGTTTGCAAACCTGTTTTCAGTTGCTTCAGCTCGTTTGAAGTTATAATCCCAATGGATTCTAACATAATAGCATGTGCTAACGACGCTTGCACATCATATTTTGCAATATGCATGTCGATTTCGCGGTCGTTGCCAACTGTAAACTGTTCTATTTTATTATCGATTTCAATGCCTTTATCCCAAAGTTTCATGTCTTTTGTGTTTATTCGTTAATAACGTTTTCGTCACTTCGAGTGATTCTGACAGCGTCAGAATTTTATCGAGAAGCTTTAGATGATTAACATCTTACAAAAGTTCTCGATACAAAATTGTCTAGCAATTTCACTCGAACTGACGAAAGTTTCATATGTGATTCTTTAAAGTATTTTTTCTAATAATTGTATATATAAATCTATTCCCTCTTCAATTTCAGCTATGCAAATAAATTCATCTGCCGTATGCGAGCGCGTGCTATCTCCAGGTCCCAATTTTATTGACAAACAAGACAATGTTGCTTGATCCGACAATGTTGGTGATCCATAAGTTTCTCTTCCTAATGCTATTCCAGCTTCAACCAATGGGTGATTAATGGGAATGGATGATGAATTCAATCGTAAACTACGTGCTTCAATTGAAGAACATGGTGATTTTTCAATTAGGATTTTTGCAATGTCTTCGTTTGAGTATTGATCATTCACTCTTACATCAATCACCAAATCGACCTCAGAAGGAACAGCATTATGCTGCTTTCCTGCATTGATTTGCGTGACCGTCATTTTCACATCTCCAAGGACTGGTGATTTCTTCTCGAATTTAAATTCCTGAAACCATTTTAGCACATTCATAGTATTATAAATGGCATTATCAGTATTAGGGTGTGCCGCATGACTTGGCGTTCCTTTCACCTTGGCATCGAACACAACGAGGCCTTTTTCGGCAACCGCCAAATTCATCAAAGTTGGTTCTCCTACAATGGCAACATCAATTTTTGGAATAATGGATAACATACTATTCAATCCGTTAGGACCACTGCTTTCTTCTTCGGCAGAAGCTACCAGTACCAAATTATAGTTAAGATTCTTTTTACTGTAGAAATACGTGAATGTTGCTAATAAAGACACCAAGCATCCACCTGCATCATTACTTCCTAGTCCGTATAGTTTTCCATCTTCTACAATAGCTTTAAGTGGGTCTTTGGTATAACCTTTATTAGGTTTTACCGTGTCGTGATGCGAATTGAGCAATAGGGTTGGTTTGCTTTCGTCAAAATGCATATTGGTTGCCCACACATTATTCTGTGTTCGCTTAAAAGGGATTTCAAAATCGGTAAACCAATGTTCTATAAGTACCGCTGTGTTTTCTTCTTCTGAAGAAAATGACTGGGTCTCGATTAAGCCTTTGAGTAATTCAATTGCCTTTTGTGTAAGTTCTTTTTGTTTCACTTTTTAAAAGTTTTTATTCTGTTTTTATTTGTTCATTTTCTTTACTCGTCTAAAGAAAACGAACCAAAAGAAATGATGCTTTTCCGAGGGATTTTTTCCAATTTTTGCAATCGGAAAATCTTTTGTCAAAACTTCGCGTTAGACTTCGCCTTACTGAATTTCGCAATTTTGCCAAAGCATTCTGCGGAAAAGCACTTCGATACCTCGCATCGATAATATTTAAAATATATTCTCATTTAGAAATAGTTGTGAATTTTATATTTTCTGTCTCCTCGAGCGGAGTCGAGAGGTTAAAAAGCATATCAGGCTTCCCTATACAGACTTTTTCAACCTTATTATTTACCGCATGAACGCAATTATTGAGCTTAGGCAACATACCATCTGCTATAACACCATCATCAATCAAAGTTTGATAGGTTTTGGCATTGATACTCTCAATCACGGAGGCATCATCATTTATATCTTTTAAAACACCATTTTTTTCGAAGCAGTAGTACAGTTCCGTTTTATAATCTTTTGCAAACCCTATTGCTAATTCCGAAGCTATTGTATCGGCATTCGTATTAAGCAACTGCCCTTTCTCATCATGCGTTATAGCGCAAAACACGGGAGTTACATCATTTTTTAGCAGAATATCCAATGTATTAGTATGGACTTTCTCAACATCGCCGACAAAGCCAAAATCCACATCTTTTACGGGTCGTTTAATTGATACGATACTGTTACCATCAGCACCCGAAAATCCAATAGCATTACAACTATTTGCTTGTAATCTTGCAACAATCGTTTTACTGATCTTTCCGGCATATACCATCGTGATGATATCTAAAGTATCTGCATCTGTAATACGTCTGCCATTGGTCATTTTTACTTCAATAGTCATTTGATTGGCAAGTTTAGTTGCTAACTTTCCGCCACCATGCACCAGAACTTTTGGGCCTTTCAGTTTTGCAAACTCAGAAAGGAACGTATCCAAAGCAATATCATCGTCAATGATGTTGCCTCCTATTTTTATGATTTTTAGCACTTCCATTTTCTATTTATCTGTCTCCTCGAGCGGAGTCGAGAGGTTAATTAGGTCTCGCTTCCGAACTATCAATAATTATAATTGTTCCAAAATTCTTTTCAACACCACTTGCGCAGCATAGGTTCTATTATTTGCTTCTTGGATCACTAGTGATTGCTCACTATCCAATACTGCATCTTCAACAACGACATTCCGCCTAACAGGCAAACAGTGCATGAATTTTGCGTCTCCTAGTTTCTCTTTGGTCGTCATCCAACACGTATCTTGGCTCAATATTGTTCCGTAATCTTTATAACTACTCCAATTCTTCACATAGACAAAATCAGCATCTTTCAAAGCGGCTTCTTGGTCGTTGCTAATAGGAACACCCTTCGTGATGTCTGGATTTAATTCATAGCCTTTTGGATGTGTCATTGAGAAATCAACATCCAGTTTTTGCATCATCTCTACAAAAGAATTTGCTACCGCTTGGGGTAATGCCTTTGGATGTGGCGCCCAAGACAACACCACTTTAGGTCTTTCTTTTGCTTTATGCTCCTCAATGGTAATAGCATCTGTTAGTGCTTGTAATGGATGCGCCACAGCACTTTCCATATTAATTACGGGAACTGAAGCATATTTAGTAAAGCTATTTAGCACATATTCTGACTCATCTTTTTCTTTGTTTTTCAGTGTCGGAAAAGCTCGTACTGCAATCACATCTGCATATTGCGAAATAACTTGTGCGGCATCCTTGATATGTTCGGCTTTATCCATATTCATGATAGTTCCGTCTTCGAACTCTAGATTCCAAGCATCATTCACATTCAAAATCATGACCTCCATTCCTAAGTTTTTAGCCGCTTTTTCTGTGCTCAATCGCGTTCTTAAACTCGAATTAAAGAAGAGCATGACTAATGTTTTATGTTTTCCTAAAGCTGAATATTGAAAAGGATCCTTTTTTAATTGAATCACTTCTTCAATAATCTTGGAAACATTATCTATATCAGATATTTCAGTATACTTTTTCATACTAGTTCACTCTTTAATGCTTCAAAAAACACATCAAAATGTTCTTTTTGAATTGTTAATGGTGGCAATATTCTAAGCAGGTTAGGATTCTTTGAACTTCCCGTAAAAATGTGATGTTTATGAATCAATGTTTTTCGAAATTCTGCAATTGGGACATCGAATTCTAACCCAAGCATCAGTCCTCTTCCTTTTATGGTTTTAATCTGAGATATCTCTTGAGCCTTTGCAATGAAATACTTAGACATAGCGTTAGCATGCTCCATCAAATTTTCATTTTGGATTACATCTATTACGGTCAATGCAGCTATACACGCCAAATGATTTCCTCCAAACGTAGTTCCTAACAAACCATAAGACGCTTCAATATCTGTATGTATCAAAATACCGCCAATTGGAAATCCATTACCCATACCTTTTGCCATCGAAATAATATCTGGTGTAATCCCATGTTTTTGAAACGCAAAGAAATCACCTGTTCTACCAAATCCGCATTGGATTTCATCTGCAATCAACAAGGTGTTGAACTGCTTACACAATCGTTCCAATCCTTGATAGAACTCCGACGTACCTTCATCAAGTCCACCAATGCCCTGAATCACCTCAACAATCACGGCACAAGTTTCATTCTGTACTAAGTTCTCTTCTACACCAATTAAATCTCCAAACTCTAAGAATATCACTTCCTGCTGCGCATTAATGGGCGCAGTGATCTTCTGATTATCAGTTGCAGCCACAGCAGCCGACGTTCGTCCATGAAAGCCATTCTTAAAAGCAATCACTTTCTTTTTACCTGTTTTAAACGACGCTAATTTTAATGCATTCTCATTAGCTTCGGCGCCCGAATTACATAAGAACAATTTATAGTTCTCACATCCAGAAAGCTGACCCAATTTATCAGCCAATGCTACTTGCAATGGATTCTGGATGGAGTTACTATAAAACCCAAGTTTGCTGATTTGATCACTAATATTCTTTACATACTCTGGATGTGAATGCCCAATCGAAATCACCGCATGTCCTCCATAGAGGTCCAGATATTTTGTGTCATTTTCATCATAGACGTAGACGTCTTTTCCTTTTACAGGTACGATATCGAACAACGGATATACATCGAAAAGTTTCATTTATTTTTTTTTGTAAAATTTTATTTGAATCTATTTAATATCTATAATACTCAAGAAAATTTCTTGATTTCGATACACCTTTTTGCAAAAGGCACTCGATCTGACGAAATTTTTAAAATCGTCAATTCGAGTGGTTTTTTGAGATAATTTCTCAAAAAAATGTATCGAGAATAGATTTTGAATATTAATAGTACTATTTAAAAGACTCATAATTGATCTGTTTTTATACTGTTGATTTTATTAAAAGACGATACCATACCTTGAATTAAGGATGAGCTTAATCCTTTGTGTTCCATTTCATTCAAACCCTCAATGGTACAGCCTTTTGGCGTGGTTACTTTATCAATTTCTTGTTCTGGATGATTACCCGTAGTAATCAATAAATTGGCAGCACCATCACAAGTATGCATGGCCAATTCTTGTGCTTCCTTTGCATCGAATCCTAGTTGAATCGCGGCCTGAGTCGTGGCGCGTATCAATCGCATCCAAAATGCGATACCGCTAGCGCAAACCACAGTCGCCGCTTGCATCTGGTTTTCTGGAATGGCAATGGACGTGCCGAGTCTGTTAAAAATGGCTTCGGCGACTTTAATGCGCTCCTGGCCTTTCTCATTGCTACAAATACAGGTCATGGATTTGCCTACTGCAATCGCCGTATTTGGCATCGCACGAATCACAAATTGGTCCTCACCTACAATGCTTTCCATTTTGGCTATAGAAAAACCCGTGATGGTAGAAATCAGCACATGATTTTCAGTTAACAATGACTTGGTATCAATCAAGATTTTCTCCAAATGCGCAGGTTGTACGGCAAATATTATGATATCTGAGTTCTTTACAGCATCTGCATTATCACTTGTCAACACGACGTTTTTGTAACCTTCAAACTCCTTGATATCATCGAGATGTCGTTTGGTTAAATACAAGGATGTAATCGCGTCAGTAGTAATCAATCCCTTAGCGATCGATCTTCCTAAATTTCCTGTTCCTATTATGGCTATTTTCATTTTTTCTTGTCTATTGTGTTAATAATGTAAAATGTGTTCGCATCAGAGATGCTCGGAACATTTGTTCGTTTTTATTGTTTTTTATGTCACCTCGAGCGGAGTCGAGAGGTCTTTTTGTTTTTAGTTTTATTGTGGATTCCGCATCACACTTCGACTCCGCTCAGTGGGACAGTGCGGAATGACAACACTAGAAATAATTTCCTTTCAATTGTAATCCTTCCGTTTCATTAAGCCCAAGCATGAGGTTCATATTCTGGACCGCTTGTCCTGAAGCGCCTTTTAGAAGGTTATCTATGGCGCTTGTAATCAATAATTTGTTTTCATGTTTATACAAGTGAAGCAAGCATTTATTGATGTTTACCACTTGCTTTAAATGAATCTCTTGGTCCGATATGAATGTAAATGCCGCATCTTTATAGAAATCATTATAAATTGTTTTTGCTTCTTCGATACTTCCGTCAAACTTGGTATAGATCGTTGCGAAAATCCCTCTAGAGAAATTCCCTCGATTTGGCATGAAATTGATCTCAGCATCGAAATCAGATTGTAATTGATTCACCGTTTGATGGACTTCTCCTAAATGTTGATGTGTAAAAGCCTTGTAATGGGAAAAGTTATTGTCTCTCCATGTAAAATGCGTGGTTTTCGATAATGATGTTCCTGCTCCAGTAGCGCCTGTGACGGCATTGATGTGCACATCATTGTTCAATAATCCTTTATTTGCCAATGGCAATATGGCCAATTGTAAAGCCGTTGCAAAACAGCCTGGATTCGCTATATGATTTGCCTTTTTAATGGCCTCTCTTTTCAATTCGGGTAAACCATAGACAAATGTTTTGCCTTGGAATTGTTCATCGGTTTCCAATCTGAAATCATTACTCAAATCAATAATTCGAGTGGTTTCTGAAAATGCATTGCCCTCCAAAAATGCTTTTGAATTGCCATGTCCTAAACACAGAAATACTACATCTACATGTGGATCAATAGTATCTGAGAAAACAAGCTCGGTAGATCCTATTAGATCCTGATGAACGGCGTATATCTTATTCCCTGCATTGCTCGTGCTATATATGAACTTGATGTTGACTTGTGAGTGATTCAATAATAACCTGATCAATTCTCCTGCGGTATAACCGGCTCCACCTATGATTCCTACTTCTATCATACTCTTGAATTTACGTGTTGATAAATTTTGTTCTGATTGCCGAGAATCTTAATGAACCCTTTAGCTTCTTCAGCTGTCCAGCCTTTATTGTCTTCTCCATAAGATCCAAACTTGGCATTCATTAGATCATGCTCAGATATGATCCCATCCAATGAAAAATGGTATGGTCTTAGACTTACAAAAACATTCCCTGAAACCTGTTCTTGACTGCTCTGTAAAAAGGCTTCCATATTTCGCATCACTGGATCCAGGTATTGACCTTCATGCAAGTGCATGCCATAGAAGCTCGATAGGTATTCCTTGTGCTGCAACTGCCATTTGGTAAGCGTATGCTTTTCTAATAAATGGTGTGCTTTAATAATGATCAAGGCCGCTGCAGCTTCAAAACCAACACGACCTTTAATGCCCACAATTGTATCGCCTACATGAATATCTCTGCCAATAGCATAGGCAGATGCCATATCGTTTAGCAATTCAATGTTTTTTTGAGGGACATCCATTTTTCCATTTATAGCGACTAACTCTCCTTTTTTAAAAGTCAACATCACTTTTTTCTCATCCCGATAGCTATCGGAATGTACTTTTAACTGAGATGGGTACGCCTCACTTGGCAATGCTTTATCTGAGGTCAAGGTTTCGGCGCCACCAATACTGGTGCCCCAAAGTCCTTTATTGACTGAATATTTCGCTGTCGCCCAAGACATATCAATACCATTATTTTTTAGGTAATCGATCTCTTCTTGTCTCGACAGCTTTCCGTCCCTTATTGGTGTAATAATCTCAATCTCTGGCGCCAGCGTCTGAAAGATTATATCGAATCGTACTTGGTCATTTCCTGCACCAGTACTACCATGCGCGATGTATTTCGCACCGATACTCTTGGCATATTCAACAATTTCAATGGCTTGAATGATACGCTCTGCACTTACCGATAACGGATAGGTATTATTCTTCAGTACATTTCCAAACACCAAGTATTTAATGACTTTTTGATAATAAGATTCGACGGCATCGATATTCTTATAAGTAGACACACCCATTTTGTAAGCATTACTCTCAATATCCTTTATTTCGTCTTTGGTAAATCCGCCTGTATTGACGCTTACGGCATGTACGTCGTAGCCTTCTTTTGAAAGACTGACCGCACAATACGAGGTATCTAATCCGCCACTATAGGCAATGACTAATTTTTTCATGACTTCTTTTCCTTTTTAATTCTGTTCATTGAGCGTGGTCATCGAGCGGAGTCGAGATGTAGCCGAAATGATATCGAAAATCTCATTGTTTTCAATTGGTCACTTCGACTACGCTCAGTGTCCATATTTTACTTCTTTTTAAGGAACATGGCTTGCTTGATGCTTTTCAATCGTTGAAAGGCCTTGCTCTTTATTTTTTTGTCCTGATAGCTATCGGGATCCCTTTTTTGTTTTGGATCATACAGCATGCCGGTGCACAAACACATACTCTGATTGGTTCGTTGCAGTACATCATAGTTCTTACAGGTCTGGCAACCCTTCCAAAAGGTTTGATCGTCTGTTAACTCTGAAAAGGTGACTGGCTTGTATCCCAGATCGCTATTCAGTTTCATGACGGCTAGGCCTGTTGTAATACTAAACACCTTGGCTTTTGGGAACTTCTTTCTGGAATGCTCGAATACCACTTTTTTGATCTGTTTAGCCAAACCTTGACCTCTAAAATCTGGATGCACGATCAGTCCAGAATTGACCACAAATTTGCCATGACCCCAAGTTTCGATATAGCAAAATCCTGCAAAGGTGTATCCGTCTAAGGCGATGACGGCATTGCCCTTCTCCATTTTATCAATGATATAACTAGGCGTTCGTTTGGCAATGCCTGTACCTCGCACCTCAGCGGCCGCTGCAATGGTTTCGCAAATGGCGTTTGCGTATATGCTATGTGATTTGTCTGCAATAACAATTTGCATTGATAATTGGTTTTAATTGTTGTTGATATTATGGATTCCGCATCGCGTGCGGAATGACAAAAATTTATAATGTTATTTTGAAAGGGAACCGGACTCACCTAAGCTCCATAAATAGATACATACCCTTACGGGCGACGCGGAAAAAAGCGGCGTACAGGAAGATTGTTATCTGGAGTGATAACTAAGCTTTGAGAATATAATTTGAAATTTAAATGGTACACGATAAAAAAATAAAAATAGTAATGAGTTCTGGCTAATAATAGGTATTAGCGGCGGCGCTTCAAGTTGAAGCTTGTGGGTCTGGGAACTCTATTTTTATGTGTCAGTGTAAACATTGGGTCAAACCTACAACTAAAAACCTTAGGTTGTATACCTAAATGTCGTATTTATAGCATTTTTGTGAATTTGTGAATTTTTGGGTGGGGAAATTTGGGATATTGTAACAGTTCTAGCTGTTCGAATAAAATAAGTGATGCAATATTACTATTTTACGTAAGCAAACGATTGTGGCGGATGTAAATTAAAATCTTCTTTTAAACATTTAGGATTTTTATATATTTTTTTGTTTTTCACCTGAATTGCGAACCCCTTCTCTTTCTCTGAAAAATATTTATAAAAAAAATCTTCTGTAATTCCCGAATGGTCTCTTGTTAGATTCCATAAAGTATCTAAATCATTATTAAAAATTTTGCCGATTTCAAACTCACCAATAACTTTCTGAACAGGTGATGAAGCATAAACAATTATAGATTTTACATTTTTATTCTTAAAAATAGCTTTTCTGAATTCAAATTTTTTGGTTCCATCAAATATTTTATATGCAAATTCAGGTTTAATCGATAATATAACTTTCATTAGCTCTAGCTTCTTTTAATATTAGTTCGAATTGATTATTGTTCAATGGTTCAAAACCACGTGGCGCATCTTGTATTATATTTAATTCTCTTAATCTCTTTAGATTAACTTTCGGCATTGGAAATGAGTCAATGTATAAAAAATTAACGATAAAAGGTCTATTGTTCTTATTCCAATTCCAAAACTTTCTTAATCCAGCATTATCAAATACACTCCTTTTTCGACAAAGTTCAATAAAGTGATTTTCATCTCGAATCTCAGTCACAATATTTTCCACGACTCCAATAGTCGAAACGACTCCTGCGTAATGCCCACCAGTTCTGTAAAACAGAACTAAATCTCCACTATTCAGCCCTCTATTAAGCGAGCGAGAAATATACACTTTTTTTATAGCATTTCTATAAGGCTCGTTTTCAGAAAAATCTTGTGGTGATTCATTGTTTAAAATTGAATCAGGGAATAATTCGGTATGATATTCTGGATAAATTGGAACTATCCATTTTGACGTGTTTTTTGATACAGATGGGAAAGATATTTTTGGATGCTTTAAATTTGGTGCCGTAATACATTTTCGAACAAATACTTGTTCGACACCATTTTCAGTTGTTTTTTCTCCCCAATGTTTAAAACCCCAATCTTCAAGTAAGTAGATTAGCCTTAATTGTTCATCTCTTTTATCGAAAATGGTAACATAAATTTCCTCAACCTTATATTGTAGTGCATTGTCAAAAATTACTTTTAGAAAACGTTCTCCTAATTTAAACCCAGTAGATGTCACTTTAAAAGTCCCTATTTTAAGCCGTTTCTTTTGTGGAAATGCGGGCACAATATCATTGTAAATTTCACCTGCACCTTCTTGTTTTAAATACAAAAATGCTTTCACATTTCCATCTGTGATACACACATAAGAAATATTGTCTGCTTTCTTGTTGAACCAATTACCAAATTCACTGTAGTCCTGTTTAAATGAATCAAAAAACACATCATCAAGATTGATGTTACCAAAGTATTCTTTCTTAACTGCTAATACTTGATAGTTCTTTAATTCAGGATTTTCGGCAATACATTTTTCTAAAAAAGCGTCGATTTTGAAAACCTTTTCTGCACAGCCCAATAAGTTAGCCTTTCTATGAATACCTCTGTCTTCAGTTATCAAATAGTCTACACGGTTATTATAAACCTCCTTTACGATACTAGTATCTATAGAGTCGTTACGCGAATTATCTGATTGTCGAATTTGGGTTAAAAGTTGGTCATCTTGCGATTCGGTTTTTAAAAGATTGTAGTTATCAATCTTAATTTTCATTGTTTTAACAACATCCTCATCATGATGTCCAGAAATCTCCAGAATAGTGAGCGGATGGACACATTTTTCATATTTTAATCTATCAAGCCAGTTGAAAAGTAGTCCGATATCTTCGTTTACAACTCGATTTGCTTCTCTATGAATAATAATGTTAGTGTCTATTAGTATTCTCATAATCTTCTTAAATGTTCGTAAGTTGAACTTGTATCCCCATCTATGATTTTAAATAAAGGTATTTTTAATTTCTTCGAAATGTAGTTAGCATGCTCAATTTCCATTTGTTGCATTTTTTTGAGAATACTTAGTTGGTAATTTGAATTATCTCTTTGCTTTAATCTTTCATAAATTATTTCAGGTTCACAGGTCAAAAGTATTATTGACTTTGGTTGAATTCCAGTAAATGTAGATTCATCAATTTTTTTGGGCTCTCCATTAGAGTTTAATAACGTAAAATGTCCATCAAGTAAATACTTTTTATTTGGTTCAATTATTTGATTTAAGTTAGCTAATAATCTTTCTTGGTTAGTTGCAAAATTTTTAACTTTTTTATTTTTCAAATCACTTATTTCATTCCATTTGAGAACTTGACTTGCAGATAGATGTTCAAAATTGAATTTTTCCGCTAATTCTTTGCAAATAACTCCTTTACCTACTGCATGAATTCCTCCTACAAATATTATTTTTCTGTCATTCATAGCTTTGGTTCAATGTTTTGTAACAATCTTTTGCATGAAGCATGAGGGCGAAAAAAAAAGCTGACTTACACAAATTATTTTTTGCTGGTATTATTTCATAATAGATTTTGTTCAAGAGCTATAAGTGCCATACCTCTAAGTTGGAACTTTACAACCTTTCCTTCAGTCTTTCTCAATAAAAGATTTTTGTCTCTTAATTTAGTTAAATGATTATGCAGAAAATCATTCTGATTTTTAACGCCAAATGCCTTAAAATCTTTATAATCAGTCACCCCAACAGATTTCTTTTCTCCAATCAGCTTTAAAAGCCCCTTTACTTCTTGACTTAAGTTTAGTCCATTGAAATTCTCAGAAACTTTTTCATTCAATAAATTATTACAATTCTCTTCACCAATTTCATTTTTAACGAAGTAATTGCCCATCAATTCATTAAATAGTTTTTCTCCCCATCCATTGTCTAAATTGGCCATTGTAGTTCTTACTTTTCTAACTAAACTTAGACATATATCATGACAATATTTAAATACAAATCTTATCTCTCCGTTCGATGATTCAAATAGTTTAGTATATATGGATTCAGGTATTGGTGAAGACCCTTTATTTTTACCAGAATGAAACTTATCAACCCTCTGATCCACTGCTTTTTTCAAAGATTCAACAGAGATGGGTTTTAAATCAATACTGGCTGAAATTCTTTGAGAAACTCTGGGGTCTTTAGTCTGAATAAGGCTATTTAAGCCCGCTTGCCCTATCAATATCCACCAAACATTGTCAAGAGAAAAAAGAGTGTCTCTAAAGGTTATTAGAGACTCCCCAAGTTCATCTTCTTGTAAGTTTTCTATGTTATCAAGAACTATAAAACAACCACTGAAATTTAAAACAGCAACTACTTCAGAAACCATTACTTCAATTACTTCAACTAAACCCTCATAAGTCGTTTCTTTAATTGAGGATACTGATACTTGTCTGCCAAAATTTCCACCATAGCCATAAACCGATAATCCAAGAGAATAACTCTCAGAAGATCTTTTGTTAATCCATTCTGATATTTTTTTTGTTTCAGGAGGCAAAGTAGCTCCGGTCATGCTACAATAAGTTTGTATCGATTTACAAAGAGACTGAACGCACCTTTCAGCTATGAACCTTGGTTCATCATACGGATTGACAGGGCAAAGTTGCCTTGCAGCAAGAATTCTTGGCCCAAATGGTGCATGACCACTTTCCAATAAAAACTGCTGAACATTAAAAAAGCTTGTTTTACCAACACCTGGAACTCCAGATAAGACCAAAATGCCTTCTTTATTTGAATCAATAGCATTTAAAAATTCAATTTGCTCTTCATTTCGTCCCATTAAGAGGTCTACATCTTGTAGACTAACATTTAATGGTTTTGTATTATAAGGATTCTCACTAAATCCTAATCTTTCCCAAAACTCCATATCAGATTAAATGGCCACACCTTTTTATAATCATTCTCATTATTTCAGTTTTATATTTACACAGAACTTATATCTACAATATGTATTTTTAACTCCTAAAATGATAAATAAAAATTAATCAATTCAAAATAATATCAGTCAATAAAAACACCTTCGAAAGTAAGAAATGGCGCGTTCATATACCAAATATAAAACCTTAGTATTTGTAGGGTTTTACCTTATTTAGGCAAAAAAACGTAATCAAAAGATTTAAAGTATATAATCCGTACTCACAAAATTAGATTTCTTTTTGTCTAGTAATTCCTTAATAATGGCATTGTTATAATCGTTGTCTTTAGAAGCCACAAAAGTCCTAATGGAGAACGAGCGTAAGGCATCATGCACACTCAAGGTACTTACCGCAGAATCCTTTCTACCCGTAAACGGATATACATCAGGCCCACGTTGGCATGAGCTATTCAGGTTAACGCGACATACTAAATTAACCAAGGTATCAATGAGTGGTGCTAAGGTGTTTACGTCTTTACCAAACAGGCTTACCTGCTGTCCGTAATTAGACTCGGCAATATCATCCAATGGCTCGGCGATATCTTTAAAGGACATCACTGGTGTTACTGGCCCGAATTGCTCTTCGTCATAGACTTTCATGTCTTTGGTTACAGGATATAACACCGCTGGGAAACAGAAGTTCTCCGTGATCTCGCCTCCTTTTTTGTTAAGCACTTTAGCGCCTTTGGATGTTGCATCATCAATCAAGTCTTGGATATATTCTGGTTTGTTAGGCTCTGGTAAGGGTGTGAGTTTTACCCCATCTTCCCAAGGCAAACCAAAGGTCAGGGCATCCACACGCTCCGAAAAACGTTTGTTAAACTCATCCACAATGCTTTCGTGTACGTAGACGATTTTCAAGGCGGTACAACGTTGTCCGTTAAAGGATAACGTACCTGCTAGGCATTCGTCAATGGTCAGATCTAAATCTGCATCTGGTAATACAATGGCTGGGTTTTTGGCTTCCAAACCGTATACCATACGCAAACGGTTTTGCTTTGGATGCAAGGCTTGTAATGCGTTAGCAGAAGAGCTATGCCCAATAAGTGCCAAGACATCTACTTTTCCTGTTTTCATGATTGGCGATGCAACTGCACGTCCACGACCGAATAATATATTGACAACGCCTTTTGGGAAACTTTCCTGAAAGGCTTCAATGAGTGGGGCAATCAGTAGCACACCAAATTTTGCTGGCTTAAAAATGGTGGTATTCCCCATGATCAATGCTGGGATCAACAAACAAAAGGTTTCATTGAGCGGATAGTTATAAGGTCCTAAACACAATACAACTCCTAAAGGTCCACGACGGATATGTGCATGAATACCTGAATGCTTTTCGAACTTTGCAGAATCACGATCCATCTGCTTATAGTCTTCAATAGTATCGTTGATGTAATCTATGGTTCTATCAAATTCCTTTTGAGCATCTGGATAGGTTTTACAGATTTCCCACATCAATAGCTTTACGACTTCATCACGCTTTGTTTTCATCTTTTCGACAAAGGTTTCCATGCACGCAATACGATCAGCCACTTTCATGGTTGGCCATTCACCTTGTCCTTTATCATATGCTTTTACAGCCGCATCCAAAGCTGACAGCGCTTCTGGTTCTCCTAGATCTGGTGTAGACCCTAAGCGTGTTGGTCCAACCTTTCCGCTTTTATCTTCGGTACGAATAGGCGAATACACATCCGCTTTCGTGCCTTTCCATTGTATCAATTCACCATTTACCAAATAGTGTTCCTGTTCCAAAGTGTTTTCTATTTGAAATGCCTTTGGAATATCTGTTTGTTGTTGACTCATCGTAATTGTTTTTAAGAGAGCAAGTAGGTTTTTAGTTGCTCGTAATTAGACATTTTAATACTCTGTTTTTCCTTATGCAGTACGGCTTCAATCTGCCGTGGCATTGGTATGTTATCCGAAATAGATTTCGGCATGACCGGTAAAAACTTAATAGGATGTGCCGTTTCTAAAAACACACCATGAACATCCGTGTTGTCTTTAAGATACGCCTTTAGGGCCAAGTAGCCAATAGCACCATGTGGATCTGCTATATAATTTGCTGACTCATAAAGATGATGTATGGCTTTAGTTGTTTCTACATCGGAATAGCTATATCCAGATAAATTTTGGCGCAATGCCGAGATATCGTTATCATGCAATTCCTGAATACGTATAAAGTTACTAGGATCTCCTACATCCATTGCGTTCGAAATTGTCTGAACAGACTGTTTTGTATGATAATTACCGGTTTCGAGATATTCTGGCACGATATTATTGGCATTCGTCGCCGTTACAAAATGATGTACTGGCAAACCTAATCTCTGTGCCATCATGCCTGCACAAATATTGCCGTAGTTACCACTTGGCACTGAAAATACTAGTTTCTTACCGTTCGATTTCAAAGCTTTATACGCAAAGAAAAAGTAGAACATTTGAGGTAACCATCGCGCGATATTAATAGAATTGGCAGAGGTTAAGGTGCGTTTGCCTTTATAAGCTTCGTCTAAAAAAGCGGTCTTTACCATCGCTTGGCAATCGTCGAACGTGCCATCGACTTCTAAGGCTACAATATTCTGCCCTAAAGTGGTCAGTTGTTTTTCTTGAATGTCGCTTACTTTTCCGCTAGGGTATAAAATAACGACATCTACACCTTCAACACCTAAGAATCCGCTTGCCACGGCACCTCCAGTATCTCCAGAGGTTGCTACCAAAACCGTCACATTTTCTTGATTGGCTTTGTCTTTATTGAAATAGCCAAGACATCGCGCCATAAATCGTGCTCCGACATCCTTGAATGCCATTGTTGGGCCGTGATATAATTCTAAAGCTGAAATATTGTCTTCAACCTTTTCCACAGGAAAATCAAAACTAAGAACCTCTTTTACAATCTGTTTTAGGTCTTGCTCAGGAATCTCATTACCGACGAATGGCGCGATCGCTTCAAAAGCAATGGTATTATTGTCCAGATTTTCAATGTTATCGAAAAAATGTTGTGGTAAGGCATTTATCTCATTAGGAAAATACAAACCTTTATCCGGCGCTAGTCCTTTGACAACGGCCTCTTGAAACGACACATCAGGTGCCTGCTTATTTAAACTGTAATAGGTCATTTAATTATTCATGTGCATTTAGAAATTCTCGTCAATTCGAGTGAATTATGCGATTGCAATGAGCATAATTTGTATCGAGAATGAGAATTTCTATTTCACTTGTTCTCGATACGATTTTTGTGAAAAAATCACTCGAACTGACGTTCCTATAATACTTTACTTTCATCATTATATCACTCTTGCTCCTGCCGTACTGATTCGTGAGACATAGATACTGAAATCTATTCCTGAATCTTTATACACGGCATTCATGGCCTCTTTTACTTTATTAGCCGTTTCCATGCCTTCGCTCAATGCGAATATGGATGGTCCAGACCCTGAAATGCCAGCACCCAACGCACCTGCATCAAGACTTGCTGATTTTACTTCATCAAAATGTGGAATCAATGCTTTTCTTGCCGGTTCCGCCACATGGTCTACAAGTGATCGTCCTATCAGGTCAAAATCACCAGCATGCAATCCGCTGATCAATCCACCAACATTTGCCCATTGAGATACTGCTGTTTTTAATGGGATCTCAGATGGCATAACTTTACGAGCATCTTCTGTTTTAACTTCTATTTGTGGATGAATGATTGTTGCCACTAACTCATCTGGAGTCGGAATGGATACTATATCTAAAGGCTCATAGCTTCTTATTAAAACGAAACCGCCATAAATCGCAGCGGCCACATTATCGGCAATCGCAGAGCCACACGCAATCACTTCGCCTTGCATAGCGAATTTTGTGAGTTCTAAGTCGGAATACTTTTTGCCAAGTAGTTCATTTACGGCAAAGGCAGTTCCTGAAGCGCTAGCCGCACTACTTCCTAATCCGCTACCAGGTTTAAAGTTCTTGAAAATCTGAATATCTAATCCGAAATCAGCATGACTATCATTCAACATATTCTGAGCGACAACACCTGCCACATTCTTGCGCGCTTCAATGGGTAAATTAGCGCCTTCTATTTTAGAAATAACGACCTCCTTAGCATCAGTTTTCTTGAAAATCATCTCATCGCCGAGTGATTCCAACGCGAATCCCATGGCATCGAATCCGCAAGAGACATTAGCTACTGTTGCTGGTGAGAATATATTAATTTCGTTAGTCATCTAGTAGTTGGCCATTTTAATGATATCGGCAAATAATCCAGATGCCGTCACCTCTGCACCGGCTCCAGCTCCCTTAACTATAAGCGGTTGCTCGGGATAACGTTCGGTATAAAACATGACAATATTATCTTTGCCTGCCAAATTATGGAATGGGTGGCCAACAGGAATCTCCCTAAGACCGATCTGGGCCTTTCCTTTATTGTATTCAGCTACAAATTTTAATTGACAATTATTGGCTTTTGAAGATGCATAAATCTCTTGATAGTAGGTCTCATCCTCAACAAGTGTTTTATAAAAATCATCAACCGACTTAGCCTTTTTATTAGCTTTAGTTAAAAATGATTTGATCTCAATATCATCGATTTCCATCGGAACACCATTTTCGCGTGCCAAGATCAGAATCTTACGTGCTACATCTATGCCACTTAGATCGATCCGAGGATCGGGTTCCGTATAGCCTTCAAATTGAGCCCGCTTTACAATGTCATGAAAGTTGGCTCGATCACTAAAATTATTGAAAATGAAATTCAAACTTCCTGATAGAACCGCTTGAATACTGGTTACCTTATCACCGGAAGCCACCAAATTATTTAGTGTATTGATAATAGGTAATGCCGCTCCAACGTTGGTTTCGAAGTGAAAGGCCGCATTATATTTTAATGACAAACGTTTCAGTCTTTTATATTGCTCATAACTGCCAGAGCAGGCAATTTTACTACATGCCACAACAGCGATGCTTTCCTTTAGATAATCATCATACATATCCGCGATGGACTCGTTGGCTGTTACATCTACAAAAATGCTATTCCGAAGATTTAATTCGACGACCTTTTCAAAAAAGCCTTTGGGACTGGATTTATCTGAAAAACTAAAGCCATCGACCCAATTGTCTAGATCAATTCCATTCCTGTTAAAAAACATAGACCTTGAGTTCGATATGCCAACAACTCGCACATCTAATTGTAAATTCTCCTTTAAGAATTTACCTTGTTGTTGTATCTGGTCTATGAGACGTTCACCGACGTTACCTACACCTGTAATAAAGACGTTAAGTTGCTTGGTCTCTGTTTCGAAGAATCGTTCATGAAGCACATTTAATGCCTTCTTAACATCAACTTGATCGATGACTGCTGAAATATTACGTTCTGATGCACCTTGTGCAATAGCTCTCACATTTACATTGTCTTTACCTAGAGAGCGGAACATACGCCCACTAATACCTTGATGGCTTTTCATCTTATCGCCTACGACGGCAATAATCGCTAGTTGGTCTTCGACAATGAGTGGTTTTATCTTTTTAAGTGATCTCTCATAAGCAAATTCTTCGTCGACCACATTCTTGGCAGCTTTTGAATTCTTACTATGAATTCCCACACAAATGGAATGCTCTGACGACGCCTGAGTAATCATGATCACATTCACTTTTTCACGAGACAAGGCATCAAACAATCGTTTCGAAAAACCAGGGATACCAACCATACCATTTCCTTCAAGGGTGAGCAACGCGATATCCTGAACATGGCTAATACCCTTAACAGGGCCATTGCTGTTTTTCGTTTTATTGGTGATTAGCGTACCTTTGTGTTCTGGTTCGAAAGTATTCTTGATGACAATAGGAATGTTCTTTCTTAAGGCTGGCTGAACCGTTGGAGGATATAATACTTTGGCTCCAAAATGCGACAATTCCATGGCTTCCTGATACGAAATCTGGTCTATTGGAAAGGCCGTACTCACCAATTTCGGATTAGCCGTGAACATACCGCTAACGTCAGTCCAGATTTCTAGAATAGACGTGTTTAAAGCAGCAGCTAATAAGGCTGCTGTATAATCAGAGCCACCTCGACCAAGTGTTGTTGTTACGCCATCTTCGTTTCTAGACACAAAACCAGGTAAAATAGTCACACTACTTTTACTAGATTTAAAATAATCGGTGATATTCTTATTAGTGGTTTTAGACTTTACGTTGGCTTGAGTGAAGATAGAATCTGTAACGATTAACTCTCTACTGTCCTTTAGTGCCACCGTTTTAATCTTTTCTTTCGCTGCTTCAGAAATAATATATGAAGACAAAAGTTCTCCAAAACTCAAAATTTTATCTCTAGTTTTATCTGAAAACTCATTGATCAAGAAAATACCTTTGAGAATTTGCTGCAATCTATCAACCTTGGTGTTTACTTCTGCCAATACTGATTTTTGTTTCTCTTTTTTGATAAGCAGATTCACAGCTTCTTGATGCCTAACACGTACTTGTTCACAAATGTCTAAATAGCGTTCATTTTTCTCTGTTGCTAGAGTTCCGGCTTCAATCAACGTATCTGTTGTTCCGCCAAGAGCAGATACAACAACTGCAATTTTTTGTTTTTTAGATTCTGATTTAAGAATCTCTATAACCTTGGAAATATTCTCTGCATTTGCGACGGAGGTTCCTCCGAACTTCAATACTTTCACTCCTTTAATTTTAATTTATTAATTACCATTTAAGACCTGCGAAATTAGATTAAAAACTCGAATAGGTTCGGGTTTTCATTAAGATATTCTCCAAAGAAATTACCAATTTTCATACGTTCTATCAATGGTTCTAAATGTTCTTTTTTACCTATTTCTATTCCTACTACTGCCGGTCCATCTTCTCTACTCGTACGTTTAGAGTATTGAAAATGTGTAATATCATCTGTTGGACCCAAAATAGTATCCAAGAAATCACGCAAAGCTCCCGCTCTTTGAGGAAATCGAATGATAAAATAATGTTTAAGACCTCCATATAGCAGTGCGCGTTCTTTGATCTCGGCCGTTCTCGTAATGTCATTATTACTCCCACTTACCACACATACCACGTTCTTTCCTTTGATCTCATCCGAATATGTATCTAATGCGGCTAAGGTCATTGCACCTGCAGGCTCTACAACAATGGCATCACAATTATACAATTCTAAAATGGTTTGACATACCTTACCTTCAGGAACTGTGATGACATCATGCAGTAATTCTCTACAAATCTCAAAATTCCGATCTCCTACACGTTTAACAGCCGCGCCATCAATAAACTTATCGATTGCATCCAACGTGGAGTTCACATTATTATCGATAGACGTTTTCATGGCAGGTGCTCCTTCAGGTTCTACACCTATGATCTTTGTTCGTGGAGACAATACCTGGAACACTGAACTTAATCCAGACGCCAATCCACCACCACCAATGGGTACGAATACATAATCAATGGGTTCTTGAGCTTGTTCTATAATCTCTAAACCGACCGTCGCTTGTCCTTCTATAATTTTTTCGGAATCGAATGGGTGAACGAACGTTCTTCCTGTGACTTCGCATTCTGCCATGGCAGCTTTATACGCATCATCGAACGTATCTCCAACCAGAATAATTTCTACTTGGTCTTCACCAAACATTCTTACTTGTTCTACCTTCTGTTTAGGGGTAGGAGCAGGCATAAAGATAAAGCCCTTTATCTTTAATTTTGCACATGCAAAAGCCACGCCTTGGGCGTGGTTGCCTGCGCTGGCACACACAATTCCACTTCGTCGTTGTTCACGACTTAATGAATTGATCTCATTATAGGCCCCTCGAATTTTATACGACCTTACTTGTTGTAGATCTTCTCTTTTTAAGAGGATATTACTATTGAATCTTTTCGAATACGTAAAACTAGGCATTAAAGGAGTGACTGTTGAAATACCTTTTAAAACTTCAGAGGCTTCTCGAATATGCCGTAATGTCGGAAAATATGTTGTTTTAGTATCCATGTTTATTTCTTGCAAAATCAAGATTATAAATTAACTATTCTGTCTGGTCGAGCGGAGTCGAGACTTCAAAGACTTCTCGATCAGCTTTGCTGGCTACCTTCAAACAAAATATATTTTGCTTTCGGTAATGCTCGATGTCACAGTTACACTAATATTGTTGATTTGTCTTTTACATTAGATTTTATAGTTTTCATTGCTGTCATAGCACCTCGAAGACGTTTTCCAACAGCTTCAATATGATGATTTCTTATCGTATCATTAACCACTATTAAATCAACATTATCTACTGCATTCGACTTAGAATACGGTTTACCAATAATCGAAGTGTCTACAGTTTTCATAAAATCCACCAATAATGGTTTACAGGCGTGATCAAATAAATAACAACCATATTCTGCGGTATCAGAAATTACTCTGTTCATTTCAAACAACTTTTTTCTTGCAATGGTATTCGCAATTAATGGTAGTTCATGCAATGACTCATAGTATGCAGAATCTTCAATAATACCAGCACTTACCATAGTTTCGAACGCCAATTCGACACCAGATTTTACAAAAGCCACTAATAATACGCCATGATCAAAGTATTCTTGCTCTGAAATGTGATCCGTTGTCAATTCTGTTTTTTCAAAAGCCGTTTCACCAGTTGCTGCTCTCCATCCTAAAAGGTTCTTATCGTCATTTGCCCAATCTTCCATCATTGTTGTTGAGAAATGTCCAGAAATAATGTCATCCATATGTTTTTCGAACAAAGGTCTCATAATGTCTTTCAATTCTTCCGACAATTCAAAAGCTTTAACTTTTGCAGGATTAGACAATCTGTCCATCATATTGGTAATACCACCATGTTTTAAGGCTTCGGTAATTGTTTCCCAACCATACTGAATCAATTTGGCTGCATAACCTGGCTCAATACCTTCTTCTACCATTTTATCAAACGACAAAATAGCACCAGTTTGAAGCAAGCCACATAAGATGGTTTGCTCTCCCATTAAATCAGACTTCACCTCAGCGATAAATGACGATTGTAAAACACCTGCACGATGTCCACCTGTAGCCGCCGCATAGGCTTTTGCCTGAGTCCAGCCTTTATTTTCTGGATCGTTTTCTGGATGCACGGCAATTAATGTTGGAACGCCAAAACCTCGTTTATACTCTTCGCGAACTTCTGTTCCAGGGCATTTTGGCGCGACCATAATTACTGTAATGTCTTTTCGAACCTGAGTCCCTTCTTCTACAATATTGAATCCGTGAGAGTAACTCAAAGTTGCACCTTGTTTCATTAAAGGCATTACAGCATTGACCACAGATGTATGTTGTTTGTCTGGTGTCAGATTTAATACTAAATCTGCTGTCGGAATCAAATCTTGATAAGTACCAACACTAAAACCATTAGAGGTCGCATTTTTGTAGGATGCTCTTTGCTCATCAATTGCCTGTTGACGTAATGCATACGAAATATCCAAGCCAGAATCTCTCATGTTTAAACCTTGATTCAAGCCTTGAGCACCGCAACCTACAATTACGATTTTCTTTCCTTTCAATGCGTTCACGCCATCTTCAAATTCTGAAGCCTCCATGAATCTGCATTTTCCCAATTGTTCTAATTGTTCTCTTAACGGTAGTGTGTTAAAATAATTTGCCATTTTTTCTTTTTTTAATTTTTAAGCTTAATTAGCATTGAATGCAGCTAGCATTTTTGATATTTCCATTGGTTCTTTAGTCACCGCAATACGTCCTGAACGTACGAATTGCATAATTCCGAAAGCACTTAATTCACGATGCAATAATTCGACTTCTGCTCTTCTACCAGACTTCTCTAGAACGAAGAATTCTCTATTCACTGTAACGATTCTTGCATTACTCTCTTTTATGATATTCTGAATATCTCTTTCTTCAAACAACAAATCAGATTTAATTTTAAACAAACAAGATTCTTGATAAATGGTGTCTTCATCTTTATGAAAATACGCTTTGATTACCTCAACTTGCTTTTCTATCTGACCAATAATCTTCTTGATGTTTTCCTCTGTCATTATCACGACGATTGTAAACCTTGAAACACCTTCTATTTCTGAAACAGAGGTATTCAAACTTTCCACATTGAGATGCCGTCTTTGGAAAATTGCTGACAAACGATTGAGCAATCCTATATTATTTTCAGTATAAACTGATATCGTGTATAATTGTTTTTCTTCCATTGTTATTTTATTTAAACTGTCGAGTGGAGTCAAGATCTTTTAAAACCTCTCGACTCCGCTCGAGGAGACAGTTGTTTATTCTAGTCTTATATCTGACACTGATGCTCCTGATGGTATCATCGGGAATACATTACCTTCTTTTTCTACGCACACTTCTAAGAAATAAGGGCCATCACTAGACATCATTTCTTCAACAGAAGATGCTAACTCTTCCCTTTTGGTTACTTTTTTAGCGTCTATGAAATATCCTTTAGCAATTGCTACAAAATCAGGGTTAGTCATTTCGGTTGATGCATAACGCTTATCAAAAAACAATTGTTGCCATTGTCTTACCATTCCTAAAAACTCATTATTAAGTACTACGATTTTAACTGGCACTTTTTGTTGAAAAATAGTACCCAGTTCTTGAATTGTCATTTGATAACCACCATCGCCAATTATTGCTACAACATCTCTATTCGGTGCTGCCATTTTTGCACCAATGGCAGCTGGAAGTGCAAATCCCATAGTACCTAGTCCGCCAGAAGTTATATTGCTTTTTGTTTGATTGAATTGAGCATATCGACAAGCGATCATTTGATGCTGTCCAACATCACTGACAATGGCTGCATCTCCTTTAGACTGTTTGTTGATCTCGTTCAACACTTCTCCCATTGTCAAGCCTTCTTTCGTTGGATGTATATCATTCTTAATGACTTTATCGAACTCAATTTTATAAAGATCCTTGAATCTTTCGAGCCATTCAGGATGTGAATTAGCATTTAATAAAGGCAGCAATTTTTTCAAACATGCTTTTGCATCTCCCAAAACGGCCACATCCGTTTTTACATTCTTGTCAACCTCAGCAGGGTCAATTTCAAAATGAATTACTTTGGCCTGCTTTGCGTATGTATTTAAACTTCCGGTAACGCGATCGTCAAATCGCATCCCAATAGCTATTAAAACATCACATTCGTTTGTCAAGATATTCGGTGCATAGTTTCCATGCATTCCAACCATTCCAATATTTAATGGATGTGATGTTGGTATAGCGGAAGCTCCAAGAATTGTCCAAGCAGAAGGTATTCCTGCTTTTTCTATGACTTCTTTCAATTCAGTTTCTGCTTCAGATAAAATAACGCCTTGCCCCCAAACCACCATTGGTTTCTTAGCCTTATTAATTAGATCTGCTGCTGCCTTAATGGACTCTAGATTCGTTTCGGGAACGGGCTTATAACTCCGAACTCCAGTACATTTTTTATAGTTAAAATCGAATTCCTCAAACTGTGCATCCTTTGTTATATCGACCAAAACCGGTCCTGGACGGCCGCTTTTAGCTATATAAAAAGCCTTAGCAATAACTTCAGGAATCTCTGATGCCTTAGTAATTTGATGATTCCATTTGGTCACTGGTGTTGATATACCAACAATATCTGTTTCCTGAAACGCATCACTCCCTAATAAATGAGATGGTACTTGCCCAGTTATGCAAACCATTGGTGTTGAATCTATTTGGGCATCTGCAATCCCAGTTATTAAATTCGTAGCACCTGGACCCGATGTTGCCATTGCAACTCCCACTTTTCCAGAAATGCGTGCGTATCCTTGAGCCGCATGTGTTGCACCTTGCTCATGACGTGTTAACACATGATGAATCTTATCCTGATACTTATAAAGTTCATCATAAACTGGCATAATTGCACCTCCAGGATATCCGTACAAAATATCGACACCTTCTGCCAGTAAGCATTTAATGATAGCCTCACTACCACTTATGCGATTGGTATTTTGTACAGTTTCCGTTTTGGTTTTTATCGTTTCTGTATTCATATTCTTCGATTAAAATTCGTCCGTTACACATCCTTTTGATGCCGACGATACGGTTTTAGCATATTTATATAAAACACCTCGTTCAAATTTTAGTTCTGGTGCTTTCCATTGTTGTTTTCTTTTTTGTAATTCTTCTTCAGATACCTCTACATGTATTGAATTGGTTTCTGCATCGATGGTGATGATATCGCCATCCTCAATCAAAGCGATTGTTCCGCCTTCTTGAGCTTCAGGTGTAATGTGCCCAACGACAAATCCATGAGTACCTCCAGAAAAACGACCATCTGTTATCAGCGCCACATCCTTGCCAAGTCCAGCTCCCATAATAGCAGCCGTAGGCTTGAGCATCTCTGGCATACCAGGACCTCCTTTTGGTCCTTCGTACCGAATGACTATAACATCTCCTTTTTGAACTTTCCCATCGCGAATACCATCATTAGCATCATACTCGCCTTCAAAAACCTTTGCTTTTCCAGAAAACTTTAAGCCTTCTTTCCCAGTGATTTTTGCTACACTTCCATCTTCCGCCAAATTCCCATACAGCATTCTTAAATGCCCAGAAAGTTTAATGGGTTCTTCAATTGGTTTAATAACATCTTGTCCTTCTGATAAATCATCAACATCTAACAAATTTTCAGCTAATGTTTTCCCAGTTACCGTTAAGCAATCACCATGAAGCAATCCCTTTTTAAGCAGATATTTTAATACTGCAGGAATACCACCAACAGCATGCACATCTTCCATTAAATATTTTCCGCTAGGTTTTAAATCTGCTAAGAATGGTGTATTGTCACTTATATTCTGAAAATCTTTTAAAGTAAAATCAATTTGAGCAGCTCTTGCTATTGCCAAGAAATGTAATACGGCATTCGTTGATCCTCCTAGAATTGTCACCAATCGGATAGCGTTTTCCAACGATTTTCTCGTAATAATATCTGATGGCTTAATATCTTTTTCGAGTAGCAAGCGCAAGGCTTCTCCAGCTCTTACTGATTCTTTTTTCTTGGCTTCACTTAAAGCAGGGTTAGAAGAATTAAAAGGCAAGGTCATTCCTAAAGCTTCAATGGCAGATGCCATTGTATTTGCTGTATACATACCTCCACAAGCACCTGCTCCTGGGCATGCTTTTTCAACAATGTTTTGGTATTCATTCTCACTCATAGTTCCGGCAACTTTGCTTCCCCATGCTTCGAAGGCTGAAACGACATCTAGTTTTTTTCCGTTATGGCATCCTGAATCTATAGTTCCTCCATATACCAAAATACTAGGGCGATTTAATCTTATCATAGCCATTAATGCTCCTGGCATATTTTTATCGCAACCCACTACTGTAATCAAACCATCATAGCTCATCGCTTGAACAACAGTTTCCATAGAATCTGCAATGATATCTCTTGATGGTAATGAGTAACGCATCCCAGGTGTTCCCATAGAAATACCATCACTCACACCAATAGTATTGAAAATCAACCCTATTACATCTTCATTCTTGGTGCCTTCTTTGACTAGTTTTGCCAAATCATTTAAATGCATATTGCAAGGATTACCCTCATAACCTGTACTTGCAATTCCGATGATTGGCTTGAAGAAATCCTCATTAGTCAATCCAATAGCATGCAACATAGCTTGAGCCGCTGGTTGCGTTGGGTCTTGGGTAACAGTTTTACTATATTTATTTAATTCCATTAGTTATAATTCTCTTCCTTTTTTCTTACAAGCTTCTAAATTAATTCTTGTGCTCGCTTTCAAATTTGATGTCTTTAACATATGACTAAAGTCAGGTTATTCTATTTATATTTAATGTATTGATTATCAATTATTTGTGTTTATTTCCATATGATGTTCAAAGCTTCGATTAATTCCATAAAAAAAGCCTTCCGTTTCGGGAAGGCTTTGAAATTCGTTTATTTTGAATCTAGTGTACCATTCCCTTGCATTGCGATGTAATCGTAATGACCGTAATAAGAATGATATTGACTATTCTGTTTTTCATTTGTTATGTCAAATATTAGAAACAATTTTTAACTATCCTAATAAATTTTAATAATCTTAAACTCTTGGTAAATCACCTTCTCCCTTTAAAGGTAAATTAGAACTCCCCATTAAATAGGCATCCACATGATGTGCGGCTTGCCGTCCCTCAGAAATTGCCCATACAATTAATGATTGGCCACGTCTCATATCACCCGCAGTGAAAATACCAGGGACATTTGTCATATAATCCTTTGTTGATGCTTGTATATTGGTCCTGAAATCCATTTCCAAACTAAACTGCTCTGCCAATGTTTTTTCGGAGCCTGTGAACCCGAGAGCCAATAGGACTAAATCGCAATCCCATTTTTTTTCAGTGCCAGCGATTTCCTTCAATTCTGGGCGTTGGCCTTCTTTGAAAATCCACTCCACTTCAACAGTTTTAAGTACCTTTAAGTTACCGTCTTTATCTCCTAAAAATTCCTTTGTTGAAATGCCAAAGAACCTTTCTACACCTTCTTTATGAGAAGAACTGGTTCTCAATTTCATCGGCCAATATGGCCAAGGCTGGTTTGCTGGACGACCTTCTGAAGGCTTACTCAAAATCTCAAAATTGATTACTGATTTAGCTCCATGACGATTAGATGTCCCTATACAATCTGAGCCTGTATCTCCACCACCAATAACGATGATGTTCTTATTTTTAGCAAATAATTCTTCTTCAAAGTCATTAATCCCATCAACACGCTGGTTATTTTGTTTTAAGAAATCCATAGCTTGAACAACCCCCTTTAAATGCGCTCCTTTAATAGGAATACTTCTTTTAACAGTAGCTCCTCCACAAAGCACAATCGCATCATAATCACTTTTAAGTCTTTCGACGCTTATATTCATTCCAACGTGTGCATTTGTTTCGAAAAGAATGCCTTCTTCCACCAGCACTTTCAATCTACGGTCAATTACATCTTTCTGTAGTTTAAAATCTGGAATACCATAGCGCAACAAACCTCCAACCTTAGTATCACGCTCGAAAACAGTTACTAAATGCCCTGCACGATTTAGTTGCTGAGCAGCAGCCAACCCTGATGGACCAGAACCTACCACAGCGACTTTCTTTCCTGTTCTTGCTACTGGCTGTTGAGCGATAATCCAACCTTCTTGAAAAGCTGTTTCAACTATATTTTTCTCTATGTTTTCAATAGATACTGGGTCTTCATTAATTCCTAGAACACAGGCTTCTTCACAAGGTGCTGGACACAAACGTCCTGTAAATTCTGGGAAATTATTGGTTGAATGCAAGATTTCTGCTGCTTGCTTCCATCTTCCTTTATATACATGGTCATTAAAATCAGGAATCAAATTCCCCAAAGGACAACCACTATGACAAAAGGGAATACCACAGTCCATACATCGTGCTCCTTGATCTTTCAACTTGTTCTCGTTCATAGGAAGCGTAAATTCCTTGTAGTGCTTCAGCCTATTCTCTACTTTTTCGTAGCTCTCATCTTGCCTTTCATATTCTAAAAATCCTGTTGTCTTTCCCATAGCGTTACAGTCTTACTTTTTGTTCTTCCTCTAATCTTATAAGCGCCTGTCTATATTCTTCTGGAAGCACTTTTATGAATTTTGGCAATTCTTTCTCCCAATTCTCAAGAATACGTTGTGCCAAAGGACTTAAGGTTGCATTGTAATGATTTTCAATTAGCTGTTTTAACTCTAAAACATCTTCGGTAGTATCTACTGGATCTAAATTCAACCCTTCTGCATTACACTGCTTTTCGAATGTTTTATTCTTATCATATACATAAGCAATTCCACCACTCATACCCGCTCCAAAATTTCGTCCTACTTCACCTAGTATAACAGCTTTTCCTCCAGTCATGTATTCGCAACCGTGATCACCAATACCTTCAACAACAGCAACAACTCCTGAGTTTCTAACACAGAATCGTTCTCCAGCTTTTCCATTAATGTAAGCCTCACCAGCAGTTGCTCCATAAAAAGCCACATTCCCAATAATGATATTGTCTTCTGGAACAATAGTAGCTTCATCAGGTACTTTGACAATCAATTTTGCTCCTGATAAGCCTTTTCCTATATAGTCATTAGTGTTTCCGTTAACAACTAATGTTAATCCATGAGCTGCAAAAGCACCAAAACTCTGACCAGCTGACCCAGTAAAATTGATTTTCAAGGTGTTTTCAGGTAACCCTTTCGCCCCATATATTTTAGAAATCTCATTACTTAGTATCGCTCCAAATGCACGATCCATATTATTGATTTTTGATTCCAATACTATTTTCTCTCTTCTGAATAATGCTGGATGCGCTTGTCGTATGATTTCGAAATCTAACGATTTTTCTAGATCGTGATCTTGAGCTTCTGTATTGTAGAGTTTCGTTTCTTCTGATACCTCAACTTTATGAAGAATCGGTGATAAATCCAATCCATTTGATTTATAAAAATCGATTGTTTTATTTCGATCTAACTTTTGCACTTGTCCGACCATTTCGTCAACCGTTCTAAAACCAAGTTGTGCCATAATCTCTCTTAACTCTTGCGCTACGAAATACATGAAGTTAACCACATGCTCCGGCTTACCTTTAAATTTTTTACGCAATTCTGGGTTTTGAGTTGCGATACCTACAGGACAAGTGTTTAAATGACACACACGCATCATTACACATCCAGAAGCTACTAATGGCGCCGTTGCAAATCCAAATTCTTCTGCTCCCAAAAGACATGCAATAGCCACATCGCGACCTGTTTTTAATTGCCCATCACACTCCAACACCACTCGATTTCTTAGATTGTTCATGACTAAGGTCTGCTGCGCTTCTGCTAGCCCCAATTCCCATGGTAATCCTGCATGTTTAAGAGATGTCAATGGCGAAGCTCCTGTGCCTCCATCATGTCCAGAAACTAGTATCACATCACCTTTGGCCTTCGCTACGCCAGCTGCAACTGTGCCAATTCCAACTTCAGAAACCAACTTCACATTAATTCTTGCCACACGATTCGCAGATTTTAAATCATAAATAAGTTGTGATAAATCTTCAATAGAGTAAATATCGTGATGCGGAGGTGGCGAAATCAAACCAACGTAAGGTGTTGAATTTCTTGTTTTGGCGATATCCGGATTCACTTTTGGGCCAGGTAATTGACCGCCTTCACCTGGTTTAGCACCTTGAGCCATTTTTATTTGAATTTCGGAAGCATTTGTTAAATAATTAGAAGTCACTCCAAATCGCCCTGAAGCCACTTGTTTAATAGCTGAATTTTTCCAATCGCCATTTGAATCTTTATAGAATCGTTCTTCGTCCTCGCCACCTTCTCCAGAATTACTTTTGCTACCTATACGATTCATCGCAATCGCTAAATTCTCATGAGCCTCTTTACTTATAGACCCATAAGACATTGCGCCTGTTTTGAATCTCTTGACAATCGCTGTCCATGGCTCTACTTCATCTAATGAAATTGGGTCATAATTGGTGAACTCAAACAAACCTCTAATAGTCATTAATTGTTTACTCTGTTCGTTTACCAGTTTTGAGTATTCCTTATAAGTTGAATGTTTATTACTACGAACAGATTCTTGAAGTTTAGCAATCGTTAACGGGTTAAATAAATGCTTTTCACCATCTCGCCTCCATTTATATTGCCCACCAAATTCAAGTCCTAAATCTGCAACAACAGTATCTGTTTTATATGCTTTCTTATGACGCTTGTATATTTCTTTTTCTATTTCCCGAAGACCAATACCTTGTATTCTTGTCACAGTGTTCGGGAAATACTCATTAACTACTTTAGTATTCAATCCAACACATTCAAATAATTGTGATCCACGATATGAATTGAGTGTAGAAATCCCGATTTTGTTCATCACTTTCAGTATCCCCATGCCAACTGCTCTATTATAATTGTTTATGGCTGGTAAATATTCTAAGTTTTCTATATCATTTTCTTCTACTTGTTTGAATACAATTTCATTAACAATATATGGATTGACAGCACTTGCTCCATATCCAAATAACAAAGCAAAATGATGAACCTCGCGAGGTTCAGCAGATTCGATGATTAAACTGACTTTGGCGCGTTTTCCAATTTTATAAAGTTCATGATTTACATATGAACAGGCTAATAACGCAGGAATCGGCGCCAATGAATCAGTTACACCTCTATCCGACAATATGATAATATTTCCACCCTGATCAATAGCATCAGAAGCTTGTTTAACCAAATTTTTAAGTGCTCTTTCAAGCTCGTTAAGACCTTTGTCTACTTCATATAAGATTGGGATAGTAGTGACTACAAAATCAGGATTTCGCGTATAGTTCTTTATTTTATCAAGATCATGTTTTGAAATAACTGGATTCTGTATCTTCAGCTTACGACACTGATCCTCATTTATCTTAAAAAGATTAGTGTCCTCACCAAGTGTTAGACTTATATCTGTGATCAATTTTTCTCGAATTCCATCCAAAGGTGGATTTGTTACTTGTGCGAATAATTGTTTGAAGTAATTATAAATTAGTTGTGGTCGTTCAGACAGCACGGCAATTGGCGTATCATTACCCATGGATCCAATAGGCTCTTTCCCCAATTGTGCCATCGGTTGAATAATTGTTCTTAAATCTTCTTCAGTATAGCCAAAAACCGTTTGACGTTTTAGCAAATCATCTTCTTCATGTTCGATTGGCCCTTTCTTGGCTGGGATATCGGCTAAATTCACCAAATTTTTATCTAGCCACTTTTTATAAGGTTGTTTAGAAACAATATCTTTTTTAATTTCCTCATCCTTAACTATTCGACCTTTATTCATATCTACCAAGAACATTTTACCTGGTTCTAATCTTCCATGGTGTTCAATATTTTTAGGTTGAATATCTATAACCCCAGTTTCAGAAGACATAATTACATAACCATTCTTAGTCACTGTATATCGTGACGGTCTTAGACCATTTCTATCAAGAACGGCACCAATAAAATTACCATCCGTAAATGGTATGGACGCTGGACCATCCCAAGGCTCCATGATACAAGAGTTATACTCATAAAATGCACGTTTCGCTTCAGACATGTCCGGGTTTTTCTCCCAAGCCTCAGGCACTAACATCATCATAACTTCAGGCAATGAACGACCTGTCATTAACAATAATTCGACGACCATATCCATAGATGCAGAATCAGATTTACCAGGTAATATAATCGGAAAAATATTCTTGATATCATCTCCAAACCATTCGCTTTCCATTAATTCTTGACGAGACAAAGTCCTAGACACATTACCACGAAGTGTATTTATTTCTCCGTTATGACACATATATCTAAACGGTTGCGCCAAATCCCAAGTTGGGAACGTGTTTGTCGAAAAACGCTGATGCACCAAAGCTAATCTTGTGACCAATGATTCGTCCTGCAAATCTGTATAGAAGAGTTTAATATCTTCAGGTATCAAAAGGCCTTTAAATATTATTGTCTTTGCTGAAAGGCTTGGTAAGTAAAAACGAGCACTTTCAGATAATTTTGAATTATATATATGGTGTTCTGCTTTTTTTCTGGCAGTGAAAAGTTTTAAATTAAATTCAAATGCTTCTTGTTTTGGTTGTGCCTTTCCTATAAATACTTGTTTTATGAAAGGGACCGTTTCAGAGGCTACCTTACCTATAACGGATTCATCAACGGGAACGTTTCTCCATCCCAAAATGCTTAGTCCTTGTTTCTTTATATAGAACTCAAACTTTTCTATGCAATAATCTCTTTGATTTTCTTTTTTAGGAAGAAAGACATTACTAACTGCATATTCTCCTGCTTTAGGTAAATTAAAAACACAATTCTCAATAAAAAAGTCGTGAGGGATATCAATAAGGATTCCTGCTCCATCCCCAGTCTTACCATCACTACTTACCGCACCACGGTGTTCTAATTTTTCTAGAATCTCAAGAGCTTTGTGGATGATATCATTAGACTTATTTCCTTTTAAGTTACATATAAAACCTGCTCCGCAATTCTCATGTTCGAATTCCGGTAAATACATGCCTTGTTTTTTCAACATAACTAGAAAAATTTACAGGTTTTACAACCTCATTATTCCTCTAATATATTGGGAGACATTCAATAAATAAAATGAGAGAATCACTTTTCCGATATCGATAATCTAAGGTTTTGAAATTATAAAATTCTCAATTCATGATGTTTGAATTTATGAAATTCATAATGAGAAAGAGCAGTTCTTTTACTCACTTCGCTAAATTTTATTCATCAAAAAAGACAAATCTTTAACATTATTTCAACAAAAAAGTGATTCTCTTGAATATTTTCAAAAATCTTCATTGTCATATTGAAGCATTTATATCATTAAAAATTTCATACCCTAATTTTATTAGGGTATAAATTATAAAATTCATAAAAATTAATATTGTACCCCTATTTTTAGGAGGGTTAAATATATTTTAATATAAATTTGAATCATCATCAATCAAAAATCAAACAGTTATGAAAAGAATTATTACTCTTAGTATGTTAATCAATTTTATCAGCGTAAATGCACAAGAAGAATTAGAAAAGAAACTTTATTTCTCTGGAAGCGTAGACACCTATTATAAAGCTAACATCACAGCTCCTAATGATGACAACCAAATTGCACCAGAAACATCATTCGCTAACACTTCTGGTTTCTCTTTGGGCATGGCAAATGTAATCGCCAGTTATGAGGGTAAGAGAATCGGTTTCGTAGGCGATTTAGTATTTGGCCCAAGAGGAGAAGCTGCAAGCGTAACTGTTCTTAACCAATTATACGCTTATTGGAATGTAAATGCTAAAGTAACACTAACCATGGGTAAGTTCAATACATTTCTTGGTTACGAAGTCATTGCTCCAGCAGACAATTTCAACTACAGTACTTCATATTTATTTTCAAATGGGCCTTTCTCACATACTGGTTTAAAAGTCGATATAGCAGTTTCTCAAGATGTAAGCCTCATGCTTGGCATCATGAATCAGACAGATATTACAGAGTTCAATCCAGATGATAGTTATGCTATTGGTGCTCAATTAGGTTATGAAAACCAATACCTTAATTTATTATATGACAAAGCAGGATTAGGCTTCGAAGTAGATTATACTGGTGGTTTTGATGTGTTAGATGATTTCTTTCTAGGCATCAACGTAGCTTATACTGATAACGACGGCGACGGATTTGCCGGTATTGCTTTATATCCTCAGTATTCAACCTCTGAAAGCTTTGCCATAGGATTTCGAGGCGAATATTTTGCAACTCATACTGATGACGGCACTGACAACACTAATGTATTCACCGCTACGCTTACAGGAAGCTATACTATTGAAAATCTTATCATCAAACCAGAACTAAGATTAGACGGTGGTTCTGATGAGTTTTATATCAATACTGATTTAGAACCCGCAAAAAGCCTTGCCTCATTTGCACTAGCAGCTATATATAAATTCTAAACCAAAATTAAAATCATGAAAAAAGTTGAAGCAATCATTCGGAAATCAAAGTTTTCCAAAGTTAAAAAAGCCCTGCACGAAGTAGGTGTAAATTTTTTCTCTTACTGGGATGTTACAGGCCTAGGAAACGAAAAAGAAGGGCATGTCTATAGAGGTGTTTCATATAGCACTAGCGACATACAAAGACGCTACCTCTCTATTGTAGTAAATGATGATTTTGAAGACATCACTGTAAGCATCATTATAAAAGAAGCCGCTACAGGAAATATTGGCGACGGGAAAATATTCGTCTCTCATATTGATGAAGTTTACAGAATACGAACAGGAGAAAAAGGCGGACAAACTTTAAGATAATCATTCAAGATATGGAAATACTTACTATAAACAACGTATGGATGATGATCTGTACAGCACTCGTTTTCTTTATGCACTTAGGCTTTGCTTTCTTAGAAATTGGGTTAACAAGACAAAAAAACACAATTAACATTTTATTCAAGAATATATTCATCATTACCGCTGGGTTATTACTATATGCATTGGTTGGTTTTAACTTAATGTACCCAGGTTTTGAATCTGGTGATTGGGGTATACTCGGATTCGCTGGATTAGGTCTAGATTCACCTTCAACCGTAGAAGGAACATTAGACCTTGCTTACAATGAAGGCTACACTTACTGGACCGATTTCCTATTTCAAGGCATGTTCGCCGCAACGGCAGCCACCATAGTCTCTGGAGCTGTAGCAGAGCGCATGAAAATTGGACCTTTTATGATTTTTACCATAATTTATGTCGGGTTGATTTATCCAATCGCAGGTTCTTGGAAATGGGGAGGAGGATTTTTGCAAATGAGAGAAACACCTTTTTACGATTTCGCTGGATCCACCTTGGTTCATTCAGTCGGTGGATGGGCGGCCTTAGTAGCAGTTTGCTTATTAGGTGCTCGTATTGGAAAATTCAAGGAAGGAAAAATACAGGCCATTCCAGGCCACAATATACCATTAGCAACTGCTGGTGTTTTGATACTTTGGCTCGGTTGGTTTGGCTTTAATGGTGGTTCTGTGCTTTCGGCAGATCCTGGAGCAACATCATTAGTGTTAGTAACTACCTCACTTGCTGCGGCCTCTGGAGGCACTATCGCAGCTTTTGTATCCATGTTGAAATTCAAAAATCTTGACCTCACCATGTTCCTAAATGGCATACTAGGTGGTTTAGTAGGAATCACTGCAGGCGCAGATCAAATGAGTCCTACAGATGCTATAATTATTGGAACTATAGCTGGAACTATCATCGTATTTGCGGTTTCACTGATTGATAGGCTTAAATTAGACGATCCAGTAGGAGCAATTGCCGTACATTTGGTATGTGGCATATGGGGAACACTAGCTGTTGGTATCTTTGGAAATCTCGCAGGTGGCGCCCAATTTACTAGTCAATTAATCGGTGTTTTATCTTATGCAGTAATATGCATAGCATCCTCATTCGTAATTATATTTATACTAAAAAAAGTAGTTGGCATAAGAGTTTCAGAAAAAGAAGAGCTTGAAGGGCTTGATACTCATGAGCACGGCATGGATGCCTATCCAGATTTTAGACTTAATGAACATTAGAACTTTAATTTATTTGTAAGATAAAAACCTCGAAACGTTAGCTTCGAGGTTTTTTTATTTCTAATTACATCAATAAAGTGTATTACGCTGAATTTCGACTTGCATTAATATTACCAAACAAAGAACGGGTTACCATTTTTTGATATACTTCAATTTCATCTCCTGTTGTTACACCGCTTTTTTCCAACTCTTGTATTTTCTTCAATGCAAACTGCTGAATCGTCAATAAAGGCAACACTATAGATTCTCGCACACCGATAGATGCCTTCCCCGCTGGCTCTTCTTGCATTAACTCTTTATAACCTGTCAGTTTTAAAATAAGACGTTTAGACGTCTCATATTCTGTATAGATGACATTCCAGAAATCACCGTATTCAGCATCTTCTGACATGTACTTTGTTAAATCGAAAAACGATTTAGACAATGACATCATACTATTCTCAATCAATGTCTTAAAAAAATTAGATGTCTTGAATAAATACTGCACTTTGTCAAATTCGCCAGAATCTTCATAATGTTTTAATGCCGTTCCCACACCAAAAAACCCAGGGACATTTTGTTTTAATTGACTCCATGAGCCTACAAACGGTATTGCTCTAAGGTCTTCAAAAACTAATCCTTCAGATTTCCCTCTTTTTGATGGTCGGCTACCAATATTCGTTTTTGCATAGTACTTAAGCGTACTCATATGCTCCAAATACGAAATGAATCTAGGATGTGCTTTGAAATCTGAGTAGGCCTTATAGCTTCGTTCAGCCAAATCTGACATAACGACTCTGTTTTCAGGTAGCATACTTAAATCTGAATCGCTCAAACTATTGTAAATACCAGAACTTATAAGTTGTTCTAAGTTATATTGAGAAGATTCTAAGGTTCCAAAATTAGAACTGATTGTTTGTCCTTGTACGGTTAATTGTACTTCTTTATCTTCAATAGTTGGACCTAAAGACGCATAAAAATTATGCGTCTTTCCACCACCTCGTGCAGGTGGTCCTCCACGCCCATCAAAGAAAATTACTGTGACACCATATTGTCTTGAAATAGCAGTTAAATTTTCTTTCGCCTTATAAATGGCCCAATTTGCCATTAAATAACCACCATCTTTGGTACCATCACTAAAACCAAGCATTATGGTCTGTCTATTACCTCTTGACTTTAAATGTGTCGCGTATTCTGGATTTGAATACAACTCTTCCATAACGGTTGGAGCGTTTTCAAGATCCGTTATTGTTTCAAAAAGCGGTCCGACATCCACTGTTAATCTGTCCTGAAATGCTACTAATTTTAGCATAGCAAACAATTGCATAACATTTAATGCTGTCTGATTGTTACTTATAATGTAGCGATTTGCGGCACGTTCTCCATTAATCTCTTGTATGGTCTTAATAGTTTTCATGGTATTAAGCGCCTTTAAAGTATCTTCATCTTTAATTAATGTCAAATCTACTTCGCCACTTATTTGTGATAAGATTTTTACTTGTTCACTTTCTTTCAATTCGTGATAATTTTTTGGGAAAATATCACTCCCGCTATCAATGACTGCATCTACCATATTAGTAAACACCTTATGGTGTACACGACTATCTTGACGAATATCTAATGTTGAAAAATGAAATCCAAAAAGATGAACCTTGTTCAATAAACTATTGACTTGTGAAAGATAAAGCGATTGATGTTTATCGGCAATAACCTGTTTTATCTCTTGTAATTCTGAAATGAAAAATTTTAGCGAGAAGCTAGATTTTTGATTCGTAATACTATTGTAAAGCTCTTTTTCCAGATTGATAATGCGATTTTCCACACCTTGAAATGTGAGCTTTCTTCTAAGTTTACGTATATCTCTATGATAATTTTTAATAATGGTTTGTCGCAATCTCTTTGCAACTTTCAAGGTGATTTCTGGGGTTACAAAAGGATTTCCATCTCTATCTCCTCCAGGCCAAAAGCCAATATTGATAATGTCATTATTAATATGTTTTCCATCAAAAATATTTTGCTGTATGTAATCATAAATAGTTCCAAAGGATTTATAAAACACATTCTCTAAATACCATATCAAGCTTACTGCTTCATCATATGGTGTCGGTTTTTTGTGCTTAAAAAAAGGCGTTTTCCCTAATTGAGCAAGTAGTTCATTAATTCTCAATAGGTCATTATCCCGTACGGCTTCAGTAAGGTCAGTTATAATCCCCAATACAGAACCTGGATAGAATTGTGTTGGGTGAGCCGTTAACACAATTCGTACTTTGAATTCTTCTAAATAATTCTGTAATAATTCCAATTTATTCTCTGAAGTGACATTCTCTTTTAAACTTCGCAACGTACCAATCCCATCCATATTATTAACCACTGGAAAAGCAGCATCTTCAATCGCATCAAACAAAACAACTTGTCTTTCTATATACTGGATAAATCTGAATAACAAATTGATCTGGCTTTCGGAAGAACGTCTTGCTTGGTATTTCTTGAAAAATGTATGGACAATTGTTGTTGGGTCGTTCCCAGCTGCAAATCCCTTTTCGCAAGTCTCATGAAACAATGGCAGAAGTACACCTGTTTTTGTAATGGCATCAAAAGGCAAGGTCATGAAAACACTATTGTATATCTGATATTTTGATAACACATTTTGATTAAATCTCGTAAGTTTTGGTTCTATTGACATGTTATGAGTTTGATAACTAAAAGTACTAAAGGATTTCTGAAATGAAGATTACATCTTTCATTTTTACGATTAAAACAACTTAAACGATTTCAAAATGAGAACCACATAAAAAACACCTATTCTTTTTGTTTAAAACGCATTAAATAATTGCCATTTATATTATTTTTTTTACTTTTACCGCGAAGAAAAAGAGGAAAGATTTGACTGATTGCAACCTCATATAAAAAATGCTAAAGGCAGTGTAAACTTCCTTCGACGCTCTCGTCAAATCTTCATAAAAACATACAACTGTAATATGGCATATTTATTTACTTCTGAAAGTGTTTCGGAAGGACACCCAGATAAAGTAGCAGATCAGATAAGTGATGCTCTAATTGATAATTTCTTAGCATTCGATCCAGACTCAAAAGTCGCTTGTGAAACTTTAGTAACTACAGGTCAAGTTGTACTGGCTGGAGAGGTAAAATCGAACACTTATTTAGATGTTCAAAAAATCGCTCGTGATGTCATTAACAAAATTGGCTACACTAAAAGCGAATATATGTTTGACGGAAGCTCTTGTGGTGTCTTTTCTGCTATACATGAACAATCACCAGATATTAATCAAGGCGTTGACAAAGTCAATAAAGAAGATCAAGGCGCAGGTGATCAAGGCATGATGTTCGGTTATGCAACGGATGAAACTGAAAACTTTATGCCTTTAGCATTGGAGTTGTCTCATCGCCTTTTAATTGAATTAGCAGAATTAAGAAGAGAAAATAAGGATATTACATATTTACGCCCTGATGCAAAATCACAGGTAACTATTGAATACTCTGATAATAATGTACCTCAACGAATAGATGCAATTGTTGTATCAACACAACATGATGATTTTGATTCTTCAGACGAGGTAATGTTATCAAAAATTAAATCTGATGTTATAAATATTTTAATCCCTAGAGTCATCGCCAAATTACCGACTGATATTCAGGCGCTGTTCAATGATAATATTACGTATCATATTAATCCAACTGGAACTTTTGTAATAGGAGGACCTCATGGTGACACAGGATTAACTGGACGAAAAATTATTGTGGATACTTATGGAGGTAAAGGAGCCCATGGAGGTGGCGCTTTTTCTGGTAAAGACCCATCTAAAGTTGATCGCTCTGGCGCATATGCCACACGGCATATTGCCAAAAATTTGGTAGCGGCGGGTTTATGTAAAGAAGCTTTAGTGCAAGTATCTTATGCTATTGGAGTTGCTAGACCAACAAGTATTAATGTTGAAACTTTTGGCACTTCTACACTCAATATGACAGATGGAGAAATAAGCAAAGTTGTTGAAAATTTGTTTGATATGCGACCATACTTTATCGAGCAACGGTTAAAACTACGAACGCCCATTTATTCTGAAACAGCGGCATATGGCCATATGGGAAGAAATTCAGAAATAAAAACTGTTACTTTTACGAATCCGATGGGAGAGTCCGTAAGCCAAGAAGTGGAAACATTTACGTGGGAAAAACTCGATTATGTGGATAAGGTTAGAAAAGCCTTTGGTTTTGAATAAAACAAAAAGCCCAGATAATTTATCTGGGCTTTTTTATTGCTAGTCTATTCCTCCCTTACGATTTGGTGAACGTTTGGTTGGCCAAGTACGTTGTTTTCCTGTTCTTGGATTTGTCGGTAATATGATTTGTTCTCTAGACGTTCTATTAGGGTCTTCTGATGCTTTATAAGCTAATATAGCTGTTAGAATAGTATTGCTTCGAACATCATCAAATACAATCTTGTCATACGTGTCGCGGTTAGTATGCCAAGTGTAGTTCCAATAATCCCAACTTAATGACGATAGACTAAAAGCTGGCGCGCCTGCTGCTAAAAACGAAGCATAATCAGATCCACCACCACCTGGAATGCCAGGAAATTCCGTCTCTATATGCTTTTTAATATCTTCTGGTACAGCTTCTAACCAACGTGTTAGATACTCATAAGAATGTAAGAATCCACCTCCCGAAAGTCTAACGACACGACCTGTACCATTATCTTGATTGAATAATGCTTGTACGTTGTCCACAATCTTGGGGTGATCTTCTACAAAACCACGAGATCCATTCAAGCCTTGCTCTTCGCTTCCCCAATGCCCAACTAATATCGTTCGTTTAGGATTTGGATATAATTTCTTCAGAATACGCATAGCTTCCATCATGACTATTGTTCCTGTGCCATTATCGGTTGCTCCTGTCGCGCCATCCCAAGAATCAAAATGCGCAGATAATATCACATATTCATCTGGTTTTTCAGAGCCTCTAATTTCCGCGATAGTATTAAATGTAGGAACAACGCCCAGTTCTTTAGATTCTGCTACAACTTTAATAATAGGTTTATCACCATACTCAGCCAATCGGTAAAGCATACCATAATCTTCTAACTCCAGATCTACTGTTGGTATTTTCTTGGTTCGTGCGCTAAAAATCTTATTCACACCAAAACCTCGCGACCATCTACTTTGTACAATTCCGGCAGCTCCAGCGCTTTCTATAGCCGCAATAATACTTCTACCATTGTAACCCGTCTTATTTATATTGGCACGCCATGCTTTTGACTGTGCATCTCTGTCGTCTTTCATTTTTTTGAACGATTCTTCCGTAGCATATTCTTCCCAATTATAATCTGGTCGACCAGTTGGTTGATTCATGGACACTAAAACAAACTTGCCTTTTACATTTGGTAACCATTTGGCAAAAGATGTCGAATCTTGTATATTTCCTGGCAATGCCATAACCTCTGCAGTAACTCCCGCTGATGTCGTACTCGGATTCCAAGCAAGTTGCATTCCATCTAGAGTCTGTACTCTTGGAGATACCATATCAACATGTGTAATACCACGTTCCCAGCCGCGCCATTCACCCCATTTTTCGTTTCTAGCTAAAATACCCCATTTGGTATATTTAGCAACTGCCCAGTCATGAGCATGTTTCATTTGTGGTGTTCCAACCAGCCTCGGGCCAACTACGTCCATAAGTTCATGGGCGAGATGCTCTAATTGAGAATTTTCATTTGCTTCTTTGATAATACTCTCCACAATGGGGTCCTTCTCTTGAGCATAAGTAAAACTGGTCCCCAAAATCATTAGGGCACATAGAAATTTAATAGTACGTGTCATTGAATTTAATTTTTTGATCGCGATACTGAAATCCATTCAGCGCAGATTGATTAGTTATACGTCCCTAAATTACGATAAAAAGATACAAGGAAATAAGATTTAACATTCTCTAACCATGAGTTATTTAAACAAGAAAAGCCACCTCTACAGAGATGACTTTCATTATTGTCATTTAATTTATGATTATAAGCTGTATCTCACTCGAAACGTCAAATACCTCGGTTGTATAAAATACTCGCTAGCGCTTACAGAAAATGCACCGGCATTGCTATTACTAAGAGATGATGTGTCTAATAAATTGGTTGCTTTCATCTCGAACTCCCATTTAGCATCCTTGTCCTTTCTGTACGACAAAAACGCATCCCAGAATTCCCAAGTGTTATCAACTGTGTTTGCATCGTCTGTTAGTTTATTATAAGTATACTCAGTCTTAAACGTGAATTTCTTGAAAATCAAGGCATCGAAACTTATAGATGGTGCATTCGTAAAGAACTTCGTGCGACTTGACCCTTGATCGTTATCAGATAATCTATAGTTATAACTTACTTCAAAATTTGGCGCTTCCCTAAAATTAGATCTTAAGCGAGCTGTGTAATTTTGACTATAATTTTCATTGGTTGACACCTGGTTATTTATAAATTGATTGAACTTACTGTAGCTGAAATTTCCTCTTAATGTTGCTCTTAGTTTATTGAAACTTCGCTGAAAGCTTCCTGTTACATTAAGGCTTTCATCAGCAAAATCAGAATTAAAAGGTGAACTTATTCTTACGACACTGCCAGGTTGAAATTCCGCTTGTGTCCTGATTTGATCAACGCGTTTACTATAATTCACATTTGCAAACACGTTGGTGTAATTGAACATATTAAAACTAAAATACCCAACATTTACATTATGCGACAAGGCATTCTCCAGTTCTTGATTCCCCGAAAAAACGGAATTATAATTATTAAGCACCAGTCCTCTAGCTAACTGTGTTACATCTGTGAATTGGGTTTGCATACTATAATTAATTCTAATATTCTCACTTTTTTTAAGCTGTATAATGGTATTAAAATCTGGTAATAACCTAAAGAAATTGTCTTTATAATTAACACCAAACTGTTGGTTCTTGGTACCATAAGCATGGGCCGAAAACCCAGGCGTAATTGTAAATATCCCCGTTTTGAACCTGTAATGCATGCCTAAATACACATCCGTGAATGTATAGTTCGTGTCATTCGTATCTAAACCATCATTAATGATTGGTGTTGGATCGAATTGTGTGCCATTGTCTAAGAACTGAAAGATATCCGAATCGAATTTTTGATTGCTATAAATGGTTCCCAATGTGAAATTAATATCACTCTTCTGGTTCAAGACATTCCAATAATCTAGCTTAGCGTCTAACTGATTGGATTTTACACGTTTTTCTTGTCCGATATCATAATTCAACTGCAAGTTATCTAAGCCTAATCCATCCGCAGTACCAACATAATTGGTCTTGTCTTCTAATAAAGCGTTATAAAAAGGATCTTCGTCTTTAATAAGGTGCAGTGCTTCAAAAGCAAAAATATTATTCTCATTCAGCGTGTAATAGTAATTAAGATTCTGATTCAGGCTAAATGGTTTTGAATTTTCAACTTGGGCTACATTACCAATCACAGAGGAAAAAGAGTTACGGTCTTGAGACTCTTTTGAAAAATTACCCAAAACCGCATAATCTAATTGATTACTTGGGTTGGGTTTGTATTTTGCTTTGAATTTCAACATCCCTAAATCGGTTTTTTGAGAGGTTGCGTTCTCTGTTGATTCATCAGGAATATTCAAATTTGGATCCGTATACTGAACCGAACTGTTCTGTTGTAATTGCACTCTACTGCCAGTGAAAATACCAAAACCACTAATGTCTAATGCCTTGTTTGGTGAATAGCTAAAATTAGCAGCACCAAATTTTGTATTTATATCTTTTGCTCTATTATTCTGAAGTTGAGATAGGTTAAGGTTATTACTCCCTAAATTAAGATTCGTCCCACTTTTTTGGCTTGGCCTACCAAAACCTCCTGCAAAATTCCAATAATCTCGTCTTGTAAAGGCTAATTCTCCAGTATTATTCAAATCTCCAATCACATTGACGCTGCCTTTTGGACTATAATAGAATAGCTTGGGTTGTAACAAATACAGTTCATTATCATCAGGAGCACTACCACTACCAGCGGTAATATCTCCAAACCAGAATCGATCTTTCCCTTTCTTGAGTTTGATATTGATAGCAATATTATCTTGATTATTTGTCACGCTACTCAATTGACCGACTTCAGAATAATTCTTTAAAACCTGTACTTTATCTACGGCATCAGCAGGAATGTTCTTTGTGGCTATTTTACTGTCTCCATCAAAAAACTCTTTACCTTCGACCATGACCTTTGAAACTTGCTTGCCTTCAACTTCAATTTGCCCATCTTCATTGACTTCAACACCTGGCAATTTCTTGAGCACATCTTCCAGTTTTCGTTCCGTACCACTTTTAAAGGAATCTGCATTATAAATCAATGTATCACCACTTATTGTTACTGGCATTTCGTAAGTCAATTCAACAGCATCTAAGCTATTATCTGCACTTAAAGAAAAATCCTTATTGATATCTGTTTCAGCTGTCGTAATGACTTCTTCAAACGTCTTCATGCCTATATAACTTACTTGTAGTTTATAAGCCGTATTCTTCTTAAGATTTGATAGTTTGAAACGTCCAGCATCATTAGTAATTCCGTAAGAATCCAAGGCTTTTGTCTCTTGATTGATAGCGATAACATTTGCCAATTCTAATGGGCTCCCGATACTATCCTTAACAACACCTTCTAGCTTGATTTGAGCAAAACTCATCGTTGCCACAAATAGCAGCATAGCAGTACATAACTTCTTCATTTTGATTTTTTGTTGATTAGTTAGTCGAGTCGATTATCCTCTAATTCTAACTCGGTTTCCTCCTCTTCCACCATACATCTCACGCATCTCTTCTATCTTCTTCTTTATGGTTTCCTGATATTCTTTTTGTGATACTTCTTTTCCTTTTGAAGGTTTTTTTATGTCTTCTTTTTCAGCTGGATTCATAACAATCTTTGAGCATAATATCGTTGTTCTTCCTGACTGTACTTCCAGTATCAATCCTGGTAAGCCCCAAAATTCTCCTGGCCCTTGATTAATTGGTATTTGAGGTGTATACCATGCCACAACTTCTATTTCTTTTGGTATTTCTATATCCTCAGAAACCTTAGTTGCACTAGCCGTATCGGTCTCTTTCGTCTCATCTTTCTTTTTGTCATTATTTCTATTGCGTCGACGCATATTTGTCCAATCCATTGCATCTACTTTCTTCGTAGCTGTTGCCTTAAACGCTGTATACTTACCTATTTGCTTCGTTTCACTTCCCATAACCCATTGCAATTTTGGTAATGAATCTTTTATCAGGAACTGTTTGCCAAAAAATTCTTGTTCTTGTAATAAGGCTTGATCCTTCACATTCTTATATTGTGCACCGCCAGTCATACTTCCCATCATGGCTCCCCAGCCACCTCTTCCTCCTGGAGCATCCAACTTCTCTTCTTCCTTATAAAGAGATTCCGTTTTATTGAATGTTAAAATATATGTCTTTTCAAACATGCTCTTCATTCTTTCGGCAATCTGCTTTTTTCGTTCCTCAGACATCTGTCCGGCGCGTCCTCCCCAACTACTCATATCCATAGTCGTTTTACTTTGGTAAAAAGCTTGTCCTTGAAAATCTTGAGCTATTGAAGGAACAGAAATTAGTAGTGCGAATAATGCAATTAGCTTTTTCATTGTATGGTCTTTAAGGGCTCCTGAAATAGGAACTTGTTATTATTAGTTGTTGATTAACAACTATTAGACCATAAATTTACTTCTAAGTTTAAACCTTAAATGTTAAACTATTCCCAAAAAACTACCCTCTAATTTGTATGCTTATGTGTTCACCGTCTCTATCATCGCTATGATATCTATCCTGCATTTCCTTCATTTTCTTTTCCATGATTTTTTCAAACTCTGCTTGATTTACCTTTTTTCCTTTTGAAGGCTCCTTGATATCTGCTTTATCTTTTGGGTTCATAACTATCTTACTACAAATAATCGTTTGGCTTTCGTCATTTATTTCTAAAATGAGACCAGGCAAGCCCCAATATCTCTCAGGTCCATTATTAACAGGTATTTGTGGCGTATACCATGCCGTAATAGTAATCTCTTTTTTTTCAGGCTTGACCTCACTTGTTTTTTCTCCGTTACGAGATGTGTGACTTGAAGCTTCTATCTCTCGTTTTAGTGTTGCCTTATAACAGGTATACTCACCAATATTCTTGGTTTCAGATCCTAATTTCCAATCTTGTTTCTTTAAGGTATCCCGAACTAAGAAGATTTTACCAAACACGTCGTTTTGATTAGTAAAACGTGATTCTTTAGTATTTTTATATAATACATCGGCACCACCAGCACCAATCATTACAAATTCCATATTTCCGCCAATTCCTGGACTAGGTTTATTTAGGCTTTCATCTTCTTTGTATACAGATTCTTCCTTATTAAAGGTGAGTTTGAACGTTTTTTCAAACTGTTTTTTCATCATTTCCATAAGCTGCTTCTGCATTTCTGAATCCACCTGCGTGCTATCCAACTTCACATCAATTTGACGCTTGGACTTATAGGTTGCTACTCCTTGAAATTCTTGGGCATGAGCACTGGTAATAACTACTAGTGCCAACGCCATAACTAAAACTCTAATAATTGTTGCCATTTTATTCTTTGTTATAATAATTAATTGCTGCTTTTCGCATTTTTTTTACGCTCTTTATAAAGTCTTTCTTGTCGTTTGAATTACCCTTTACAGCATAAGACATGTGAGACTTCACACCATTTGACATGCTTTTTCCATTACATGTGATTTTAAAAGAAACCTCTTCGCCAAGCTCTACGTCATCTAATATGGATTCTATATCTTCAGTTTGAAATGTGGAAGCAACTTCTTCTGCTGAATCTACTTCAACATGAATGCTCATACTTTCAATTTTTGCATCGCCAGATAAAGTCGTTGTTTGACCAAAACTCACTATAGCTATTAAGAGCATTAAGATGGTCGTTAGGTTTTTCATTTAATTATTTTTTTATGATTAGTACTCTACAAATATCTCAAGCTAATTTCTATTATTGCGTTAACTACTGTTAACGTGTGTTAACCGATTGGTTTAATAGATATTTAACATTTACTTTTGAATCATGAATGATAAAAGATATAGATGGACATTATATGTAATAACCTTGGTTATTATATCCACTATAGGCATACAGATATACTGGAATTACAAAAACTACCTTACTAATAAACAACAACTTATTAATGACGTACAGGTAAGTCTTGACAAAGCAGTTGATGACTACTATACAGCTTTAGCAGAAAGCACCACTCTTGGTTTATCTTTAAAAGGAAATGCTTCCCAGACTGTTTTAGATGAAGGCGGATTTTTGGAGCAGTTGACAGCCAGAATCGATTCTACCACTAATACATTTTCACGGATGGATGAAGTATTTGTAGATGCCCCAGAAGGCATTACAGTTTTGAGAGGTATAAGAGCCGATTCCATGATGAATAATCATAACAAAGCTCATAATAGAACGGGATTGGAATCATTTTCTGCTCAAATAGAAACTTTAAACAGAGATGAGGATTCCACCGATATTACCAAATTTCAGTTTCTCACGTCCAAAATTATGATTTCTATTAATAACGATAGTTTGAACATGAAGGAAGTTGATAGTTTGATGAAAATCGAATTAAAACGCAAGAACATTTCTGTTGATTATAGTTTGAAGTTTAAGGAACAGAACCAAGATCCTCGTCACTTCAATGATTTTGATATACTCACTAGAGAGAATGGTACTTGGAGTGAAAAACTCCTTCTGACCACAGTATCCAAATCAACATTTCTTCCTACCAATAGTATTTTAAGTGTTCAATTCACCAATGAAACCATTTCTGTTTTGAAACGTATTATGGGTGGGATTCTAATTTCTACGCTACTTGTTCTAGCCGTAATAAGTTGTTTATTCTATCTCTTAGGTATCATCAAACGTCAAAAACAATTGGCAGAAGTCAAGAACGATCTTATTAGTAATATTACTCATGAGTTTAAAACTCCAATTGCAACCATAGGTGTTGCATTAGAAAGCATTAAAAACTTCAAAGTACTGGACGATAAGAAAAAAACCGAAAGCTACCTTGATATGTCGAGTGAACAGCTTTCGAAATTGAATGTCATGGTGGAAAAATTACTAGAGACAGCAACATTAGATAGTGAAAATCTTAGTCTAAACAAAGAGGAAACGAATATTAATGATTTGCTAAATGCCGTTGTGAGTAAACATAAATTGCAAAACGAAGAAAAAAACATTTCTTTAAACGAATCTCATGAAGTCATTCTTGCTAATATCGACGCCTTTCATTTTGAAAATGCCATCAATAACCTTTTAGATAATGCCATTAAATATGGAGGTGATGTCATTTCGGTACATCTTGATCAAAATAAGATTAATACACTTATATCTGTATCTGATAATGGTAATACATTAACCCATTCAAACAAAGAGCGTATTTTCGAGAAGTTCTATCGCATCCCAAAAGGCAATACACATGATGTTAAAGGTTTTGGCATTGGTCTTTATTATACCAAGAAAATTGTTGAAAAACACAATGGAAACATACTTTTAGATTTAACAAATAAGACCACCACCTTTAAGATATCTCTTCCTAATGAATGAATCAATTACCATATTATTAGCAGAAGATGAACCGGCTTTAGGTCAAATCATTAAAGAAAGTCTTGAAACTCGGAACTTTAATGTTTTATTATGCGAAAATGGCCAAATAGCCTATGACACTTACATATCAGAAAAACCAGAGTTATTGGTTTTGGATGTTATGATGCCAAAAAAAGATGGCTTTACTCTTGCCAAGGAAATACGAATGGAAAATGACGCAATTCCTATCATATTCTTAACGGCTAAATCTCAAACTCAGGATGTAGTAGAAGGATTTACTATTGGTGGTAATGATTATCTCAAAAAACCTTTTAGCATTGAAGAACTAATTGTACGAATCAATAATCTTCTGAATAGAACCAACATTCAAAAAAACTCAGATACACTTAAAATTGGTAGTTACAGTTTTGATTTTCCAAAGCAAGTACTTCAATTTAAAGAAGAGAACTTAGTAAAACTCACCCATCGAGAAGCGCATTTACTATTCCATTTATTTAAGAACAAGAATGAGGTGTTAAATAGATCTTTAATCCTAAACAAGCTTTGGGGAACAGATGATTTTTTCGCGGCGAGAAGTATGGATGTGTTTATTACTAAACTTCGTAAAAAATTACATCAAGATACTTCTATACAAATTCTTAATGTTAGAGGTTTCGGTTATAAACTCATCTGTTAATAATGGATTGATTTTTGTACTTTGCATAACCCATGAAGTACCTTAAAATCATTTTACTGTTTATAACTTTTCCATTACTAGCTCAGCAGAACATCAAACTTAAATTCATCTCCAAAGAGAAATCCAATTTACAGACAATTGCAGGCATTGATAATTTTGGTGATTTTTATCACTACAACCGTCAAAACATCTATATACAAAGAAAATCAGGAAAAACCATCGATTTTGCCGACATCCAACTTGGTAAAATAACCTCTGTAGATGGTTTTAATCCCCTAAAAATAAATGTATTTTATGGTGATTTCAATACTGTTTTAATTCTTGATAATCGCTTAAATGAGATCTATAGAATCAATTTCAATGAGATTACACCTTATCGAAATGTTTCTCATGTTTCAACTGGATTCGACAATGCGATATGGCTTTTTAATCAGGACACGCAACAATTAGAACTTTTTGATTACAAGCAGGGCATCTTAAAAGCAAAGACTTTGCCTATTGCCAATATCGTTCTAGGCCTTGTCAGTAATTATAACTTTGTTTGGTTATTGACCGAAGACCATTTGATTTCATATAGTTATTTCGGAAGCATGATGTCAAAAATGGAAAACGATGGATATACAGATTTGATTGAGATTAATGAAAACATCATCTTGAAAAAGAAGAATAAGCTGTTTTATTTTAATGGTGATTTCGATAATATTATTCCTTTGGATTTACCTGAATTGTTAATAAAAGCATTTTTTGCAACCGATGAAACCTTGTATATTTACGACGGAGAATTTCTTCATCAATACCAATTAAAAACCTCTTAGACTATGCATGTTGCTATTGCCGGAAACATCGGCGCAGGAAAGACGACGCTTACAAAATTACTGGCCAAACATTACAAATGGGAGGCACAATTGGAAGATGTCGTAGACAACCCATATCTAGATGACTTTTACAACCAAATGGAACGTTGGTCGTTTAATTTACAGGTGTATTTCCTAAATAGTCGTTTTCGTCAAGTATTACAAATTAGACAAAGTGGCAAAGAAATAATTCAAGATCGTACCATTTACGAGGATGCGCATATCTTCGCACCGAACTTACATGCTATGGGTTTAATGACCAATAGAGATTTTGAAAACTATAAATCACTTTTTGATTTAATGGAATCCTTAGTACAGGGTCCAGATTTATTGATTTATCTAAGGAGCTCTATTCCAAATCTAGTGAATCAAATTCATAAGCGTGGTCGCGACTATGAAAATTCTATCAGTATTGATTATTTAAGCCGTTTAAATGAACGCTATGAAGCTTGGATTCATGGCTATGATAAAGGCAAGCTTTTGATCATTGATGTTGACAATCTTGATTTCGTGGATCAACCCGAAGATCTAGGAAGTATCATTACTAAAATCGATGCCGAGATACATGGTTTATTTTAGGTACATTTTTCCTCAATGTTTGCCATAAAGTAACGCATCCGTAATTTCTTCAATTTTTATTCGTCCAAAGGTTGTAACTTTAGTAATCTAAAAACTAGCTAAGTGACAACCAACGTACTATATTTTTTTATTTACACACAAAATTCCATAATAAGGAGTAATACACTCCATTAATTATGTTACAAATGGAGACTACTTGTCGTATAAAGTAAGTCTCTAAAAATTAATGTAATTTCCAGGATGTTTAATTAGCTATTTTTACTTAAAACTGTTAATACCATTTTGAATACACTGACAAAATTCTGGTTTCTAGAGGATTTTAATCTTTTTAAAAAACTTGGCAGACTTAATATGATGAGAATCTGTGAAATTTTAGAAATGGATAATTTTAATAAAGGGTCCATGATTTCACTAAAAAACCAAAACCAAAAAAATATTTTCTTTTTAAAAAAAGGAACCGTCAAAATTGTAAACGACTCCACTGGTACCGTTAAATATATAGTGAAACGAGGAAATATTTTCGGCGAATTAGCGCTCTATGATAAAGAAGCTTCATCCGAAGAAGTCGCTTACGCATTAGAAGATTGTATTGTTTGTTACATAGAGCCAAAAAAAATGGAAGAGCTTATGGCAAAACATAAATCTCTAAAAAATGGAGTTTTAAAAGTGTATGGTTTACGTATAAAAAAATTGGAACGTAGGCTTCATGATTTGCTTTATAAAGATAGTGCAACAAGAATCCAAGAATTTATTCTTGATTATGTCGAATCATTTACTGAAAAAGACAAAACCAGCAAATTGGTTGCTAAAAACCTTCTATCACATAAAGAAATTGCCAACCTTACAAATACATCAAGACAAACAGTGAGCAATGTGTTAAGCGCGATGCGTAAAAAAGGAATTATTCATTATGATACAGAATCGATATCCATAAACTCTATTCAATGAGCATAAAATCAATAGCAAATTAAACTACAGATACAACCAATATGAAAAAACCAGTTGTAATTGCCCAAATAAGTAAATTAGAAAACAAACAACCTGTTCATGCACTTGTAAACGGATTGGATTTAGTGATAGTTAAATTTGATGAAGACGTTTCAGTATTATACGGAAGATGTCTCCACAGAGGTGCATTAATGTCTGATGGTCATATAGATGGCGATAATATAATTTGTGGCGTCCATGGATGGGATTACAGAGTAGATTCTGGCGTTTCAGAATACAACAACAAAGAAGTGCTTCATAAATTTTCCACTAAGATCGAAGGTGATAATTTAATGGTAGATGAATTTGAAATTGATGCCTACTTAGTCAATTATCCACAACCATTTGATCGAGACGAATATTTAGGCGCATATGCAGATACACATCCAGAAGACACAGAACCGTATACTGGTTATATAAAAGAACTTGCAAAAAATGGGTTGAAAAATATAGGGCATCATGGTTTTTCGGCATCAATGGGTGTTGACAGAAACACATTGCCAAAATGGAATGATATTCAATTTCTACCAGCGCAATTGGCAACTCGTCCTTTATTAGATCATGAAAAAGTTGCCACTAATATAGTTATTGGTCCTAATGCGAAAAAACCTTTAGAATTAGATATACCACTTTTTGTTAGTGACATGAGTTTCGGTGCATTATCTCGCGAAGCAAAAATCGCCTTGTCTAAAGGCGCAGAAATGTCTGGAACAGGAATTTGCTCTGGAGAAGGTGGTATGCTACCAGAAGAACAATCTAATAATTCAAAATACTTTTATGAATTAGCATCTGCTCAATTTGGATTTTCATGGGATAAATTGGATACTGTACAGGCCTTTCATTTTAAAGGCGGCCAAGGTGCAAAAACTGGTACAGGAGGTCACTTACCAGGTAATAAAGTAAGTGCTGAAATTGCTAAAGTTCGTGGGTTAAAAGAAGGCGAAACAGCTATTTCTCCTGCAGCAAATCCTAATTTTCATACAGTTCAAGATTTTAAGGATTTTTCTGAGAAAGTTAGAGAACGAACAGGCGGCATACCTATAGGATTTAAAATTGCTGCTAGTCACATTGAAAAAGACATTCAATTTGCATTAGATGTTGGAGTAGATTACATCATTCTTGATGGTCGTGGCGGCGGAACAGGTTCAGCACCAACCATTTTAAGAGATCATATTAATGTGCCTACCATTCCAGCTTTAGCAAGAGCAAGAAAATATATGGATAAAGTTGGCGCAACAGATATTACTTTAGTCATTACTGGAGGTCTTCGTGTAGCTGAGGATTTTGCTAAAGCAATGATGCTTGGAGCCGATGCTATAGCGGTTTCCAATTCGGCCTTACAAGCCATCGGATGTTTAGGCATGCGCGCTTGTGGAAGCAATAATTGTCCAGTAGGTATCGCTACTCAAAAAGAATCGCTTCGTAGTCGCTTGATTATCGAATCGTCAGCCAAGCAATTGCACAATTATTTTGAGGCTACTAACAATCTCATTAAGGTTATAGCAAGGTCTTGTGGTTATGATAATATATCAAAATTCTCTCATAATGACCTTTCAACATTCGATACTGAGATGCACAAATTAACAGGCATTAATTATGCCGGAACTCACTAATTATGTTTGAAATATTTGTTGGTATTATTGCCCTTGCAGCTTTCTTAAGTTACTTGAATGCAAAATTCTTAAAGCTTCCTGAAACCATTGGAATCATGATACTTTCCATTATAGTATCGCTTTTATTTGCAGCAAGTTATTTTATTGACCAAACGTATTTTGACCAAGTCACGGATTTTGCGAGAAGCATTGATTTCAAGACCATTTTATTTGATTTCTTATTAGGTATTTTACTCTTTGCAGGAGCTATTCATGTGAATCTTAAAGGCTTATTGGAAGAGAAAGTAACGGTTTTAATCTATGCAACATTTGGTGTACTAGTGTCAACATTTATTATTGGCACCGCTTTTTACTATATCGCTTCACTTATTGGATTAGATATAAGTTATCTGTATAGTTTAGTTTTTGGAGCGCTAATTTCACCTACAGATCCTGTCGCTGTGTTAGCACTATTAAAAAAAGCTGGCGCACCAAAACATATGGAAATCAAAATTGTTGGCGAATCGCTGTTTAATGATGGTGTTGGTATTGTAGTGTTTTTATCTGTTCTCTCTTTAGCTACAATGATGCACGAATTTGAATTATCACATATTACGGCTGAATTTGGAAAAGAAGCTGGAGGCGGATTTTTAATGGGACTTATTTTGGGTCAATTAGGGAAAAGATGTGTTAAAAGTGTTAATAAGCAAGCTGTAATAGCTGTACATATTTCTCTGGCCATTGTATTAGGTGGTTATGTCTTATCTAATATGCTTCATATTTCAGGAGCTATCGCTATGGTGGTTGCAGGACTCATAATTGGCCATAGTTTGCATTCTAAGGGTATTTCTGAGAACCTGAGAAATCATATGAATATCTTTTGGAAAGTTCTAGATGAAATCTTTAATGCGGTCTTGTTCGTGCTTATTGGTATCGTGATGATAACTTTAGATTTTAATATTTCCCATTTACTACTTGGAATTATTTCTATTGTATTGGTCCTTTTATCAAGGTACATCACTATACTGTTGTCAAACTTTTTACTCAAAAAATCACACAGAGCAAACAAAAATGAAAGCATAATACTAACTTGGGCTGGATTGCGCGGCGGGATTTCTATCGCGCTGGCATTATCACTTCCAGAAGGAGAGATCAAAGACATTATATTATATGCAACCTATGTCGTGGTAGTCTTCTCAATTATTGCTCAAGGTTTAACTATAGAGAAACTCGTTTCTAAACTATTAAAACAAAACTAATGGAGAAAAAAATCATTTGGCATAAAGTACTGAACAACAAAAAGGAGCTTCCTGAAGGTCGTGTGAAAACAGTTACTGCCAGTCACAAAGGTATTTGTTTAACACATTACAAAGGCAAGTTCTCTGCTTTAGACAATCGGTGTCCACATCAAGGCGGTCCTTTAGGCGAAGGTTCTATAGAAAACGGGCTTTTGAGATGTCCATGGCATGGATGGGATTTTGACCCTTGCTCTGGAAAACCACCAGGAGGCTATGATGATGGAATTGATACGTTTCCAGTAAAAGAAGAAGGAGATGCTATTTTTGTTGGCGTAGAAGAAGAAACTGCACATGAAACAACAGTTTCAGACATAATGGCCGAAACCATGGTGAATTGGGGTGTCACTAAAGTTTTCGGAATGGTTGGGCACTCTAATTTGGGCTTTGCCGATGCTATGCGCAGACAAGAAGAAAAAGGCAATTTGAATTTTTATGGTATACGCCATGAAGGCGCTGCTGCCTTTGCGGCATCCGCTTATGGTAAATTGACAGGAAAGCCTGCAGCATGTTTTTCTATTGCTGGTCCAGGTGCCACCAACATGTATACGGGTCTTTGGGATGCAAAAGTGGACCGAGCGCCAATTTTAGCATTAACAGGACAAGTTAAGACTCAAGTAGTAGGCACAGGGAATTTTCAGGAAGTCGATCTAGTTCAAGGTTTTAATACCGTTGCCGAATTCAATCAACGAGTACAAAGCGATAGCCGCCATGCAGAGTTGATGTCTCTTGCTGTTAAGCATGCTATTTTGAAACGTGATGTTTCTCATTTAACATTTCCTGATGAAGTCCAGGAGCAAAAAGCGAAGCCTCATACGAAAGCAAAAGGTCCGAAAAACAGGATAACCTCACTTGAAATCGCGCCACCAGTTGAGGCGGTCAATGATGCAGTAGACTTAATCAAAAAGGCAAAGCGGCCAGTCATTATTATGGGACATGGCGCACGTGAGCATAAAAAATCAGTAGTTGCATTTGCCGAAAGGTTGAATGCGGCTGTAGTGACCACATTCAAAGGCAAAGGACTAATTGCTGATAATCACCCTCTAGGAGGTGGTGTTTTAGGGCGAAGCGGAACACCTATCGCCTCTTGGTTCATGAACGAGGCTGATCTACTAATTGTTTTTGGTGCTTCATTTTCAAATCATACAGGAATTACACCAAAAAAACCTATTATTCAAATAGATTTTGATCCGTTAGCCTTAAGTAAATTTCACCAAGTGGAAGTGGCCGTTTGGGGCGAAATTTCAAGAACCCTAGAGATATTCAATTCAAAATTGAAAGGATCCATAAATACCGAAGATCAACGAGCAGAAATTGCAGAACGTTGGACCATATGGAAAGCCGAAAAACAAAAACGTTTATCCGAAACCTCAAATAATGGTATCAGTTCAATAGCCGTTTTCGAAACCATGAATGAGCTTACTCCAGAAAATGCGGTTATGTGTGTTGATGTTGGTAATAACGCTTATTCCTTTGGTCGTTACTTCGAACCGAAAAATCAAGATTTCTTAATGTCAGGTTATTTGGGGTCTATTGGTTTTGCATTGCCAGCCGCCATTGGAGCGTGGACAGCCGTTGGCAATTCGCGTCCAGTAATCGCCGTCGCTGGAGATGGTGGTGTTTGTCAGTACCTAGCAGAAATAACGACTCTTGTAAAGTATAATATGCCAGTAAAGTTGATTATCTTGAACAATCATGAGTTAGGAAAAATATCAAAGGAACAGCGTGCAGGAGAATTTGATGTATGGAAGACTTCTTTGTCAAACCCAAATTTTTCTGAATTTGCACAATCTTGTGGAGCATGGGGTAAACGCGTTGAAAAACAGGAAGAATTAGAAGCCGCTATGAAAGAGTTATACCAACAACCTAAAGCAGGTGTTCTGGAAATAATGACTGATGTAAATCTTATTTAAAATGGAATTGATTATCAATATTTTTTTAGGAATTCTAGGAGTTTACTTTTTAATAGGTTTTCTATTTGCATTGTATTTCAGTTTCAAAGGAGCTAACAAAATCGACCCATTAATGACAGATACCAAAAAGAAAGTACGGTTCTTGTTGTTTTCAGGTATTGTAGCGACATGGCCATTTTTAATTGCTAAAGTGTTTAAATCTAACACGTCTCAATTATGACTTCTGGATTACGAAAAGCACATAAATATATCTGGTTGCTATTGATTGTTATTGTTCCTGCAATCATGTTTTTTTCTATCAAGGACATAGCAATATTAGAATCATCAAACAAAAAAGAAAAGGATTATAGCTTTACCGAAAGCAGCCTTAAAAAGGATTTTGAAAATCATCTGATTAAAGTTGCCTTTTATGAAAACAATATAGAAATCATTCTAAAAACCACATTGAAGAATTCATCGTCGATTGTTTATGCAGTTGATGCCAAAGGTAATAAGCAATATATAATTGGGCAATTGACTAGTGCTGGTATATATAACTTTAAGTCAAATAACATTCCGAAAAACATTGTCATATTCGATGGTATTAAAGATGTATTAATTACAAAAACCGATTTTTAATGGGATTAGATTATCAGTTAGTTCTTTGGAACAAACACAAGAAAACATATGATAAGATCATTGTGTTAAGCATGCTTCTTTATATCATCCTTTTTGCGGTTGTCACTCTTGTCTTTAATTCGGAAACCAGCATTGAAACCTTAATCATTAGGGCTTTTGGTACATTGGCTATTATCATGTTACATATTATTTTAGTCATCGGTCCGCTTTGTCGACTGAATTCAAGGTTCTTACCGATTCTTTATAATCGCAGGCATTTGGGCGTGAGCATGTTCATAGCGGCATTGATTCATGGAGGGTTCTCCATATTTCAGTTTCATGCTTTAGGTGATGTCAATCCTATCTATTCTATTTTCACCTCAAACATGGATTATGGGTCATTGATCAATTTTCCGTTTCAGGTATTGGGATTCTTGGCATTGCTCATTTTGTTTGTCATGGCCTCTACTAGTCACGATTTTTTCTTGGCCAATTTATCAGCCAAGGTTTGGAAACGATTACATATGATGGTCTATTTTGCATATACTCTCATTATTGCTCACGTATTTCTAGGTGCATTTCAGCAAGAAACTTCACCGTTTACTATTGGCGTCTTAATCCTAGGGTTTATTGTTATAGCTAGTCTGCATATAACTACAGCATTCAAGGAACGTAAAATTGACCGTGCAAAAAACGAAGAAAAAGAAGGGTGGTTAAAAGTCTGCAACATCTCAGAAATTGATGAGGACCGTGCTAAAATTTTCACTGTTGATAATGAACGTGTTGCCATTTTTAAATATGATAGAAAGCTTTCAGCCATACATAATGTCTGTAAACATCAAGGCGGCCCTTTAGGTGAAGGCAAGATTATTGATGGCTGCATTACCTGTCCTTGGCATGGGTATCAATATTTACCAAGTAACGGACAATCACCACCACCATTCACCGAAAAGGTGTCGACGTACGAATTGAAGCTAGAAGGCACAACCGTATACATTAATCCAAAAGCTTTTGACGAAGGAACCGAAGTAACGCCATGTAAATATTAAGTCATGAAGAAAAACGAGGAATTTTATGTCTCTTATATAGAAGACAGCATTGGCAAGCACACAAAGCGCGCACTCAAACGATTTGCCATTAGCTCAATTGTTGTGATAGCGGCAAGTGCATTGGTGTTTAGCTTTTCACAAAAGCCGTTCAATAACAGTACGTTTGAATTGACGAGCGCTACAAAGATTACTGGCACTTTTCATGAGAATCCATATCCTATGCTGCGTGTCGAAGTTGCCAAAAAAACTTTCAAGAATATATTATTGCTAGGTTTTGGAAAATCAAGTGCAAATCCATTCTTGGATAAATTACAGAATGAAGTACCAGATTTAAACGGGAAAACGCTAAGTATAGAAGGCAATTTGATTTATTATAATGGAAAAACACTCATTCAAATAACAGATGATGAAAAGGTGACTTTGGTCAATACAAAAAAAGTTAAGGGCCCTGAAAAAGAAACGGTGAGCAAAATGACACTACAAGGTGAGATCATAGACCCAAAATGCTACTTTGGAGTCATGAAACCTGGAAAAGGCAAAATTCATCGCAGTTGTGCTGTGCGATGTATTTCAGGCGGTATACCTCCTGTCTTGGCTACTACTGATAATAACAATATATCAGAATACTATTTACTGACAGACTTAAAGGGCCATCGAATCAGTGATGCAATATTACCCTTTATAGGTAAACCATCTGAAATTAAGGGCATCGTTGAGAAAATGGAAGATTGGTATGTGATGAGAATCAACCCTCAAGAAATAAAAGTAATAAGTGAAACCTCGAATATTTATTAAAGAATTAGAATGAATGAGCTCTCTTAACGATCTTTAAACAATTCCATAATCTGATCACTTTTTAATAACCCTTATGATCTTAGTTTGATTATCTATTGAAATCTTAAGCATATATATACCTTCAAGTAAATTCGACATATCCATTCTTTCAATTCTAGTTTCATTTTCATGCTCAAGATTAAGAACTTCTTTACCTAAAAAATCGTATACTATAACTTGATCAATGGTTTTTATTGAATCAAAAGTCAAAGTATGTTCCACTGGGTTCGGGAAATAGCCAAAACCATTAAAAATGTTATCCTCTATGTTTAACACAGTGGCATTATAAGCTGATACAGAAAAGGGCGCTCTAAAAGTCAAACTCCAATCAGCAACAGCAAAAATATAGGTCTCTCCAGGCGTTAATCCTGTCAAGTCTAACTTTGAAAAATTATATTCTCCTCCATTTAAGTCTGAGCCAAGCGATGTAAAATTATTGCACGACCCTGTAAAATAGACTCCTATTTGGGTATTAGCCGCTATAATCCCTCTTGAATCCGGTCCTGTCTCAAGGGTTATATTGCCATCTCCTGGTGCAACAAAACTATACCAAAGTCCATCAAGATTATTTTCTGCCCAAAGAAACGAGGCTTCTACAGACTCATCTTCATAAATAGCTCCTATGTTCAGAGGTTGGGCAGTTTCACAGGAAAGATTAGATGGCATTGGTGGATTATACGCCGAAACGGAAAAAGGCACAACAAAATTTCCAAAAACCCTGATATATATAGTTTCTCCAGGTGTCCCATTAATAACTATTGATGAAAAACCATGAGTACTAAAACTCTGTGAGCCACAATTTAAATAAGTTAAACTACCACAAGATCCTGACCAAGCATCCATTCCTGAAACAAAGCTTGTGTTTCCTGTTGCCACATCTGGTGCTGTTTCTACAACCAAATGCCCTTCAGTTGGAATAACACATTGCATCCATATTTCGTTACTCATTGGAATTGCATTGCCTGTATTACATCCTCCACCATCTTGGGTTGCATTAAGTGTTGTAAAATCTACTGGATTATCATCAATAGAAATTCCTACAGTTAAGGTTTGAGCAGTTTCACAAATATCGTTAGGTGGTGGTCCTATTGCTGATGGATTGGATATGCCATAAATATTCATGATGGCACCGAAAACACTAAGACCTGTGCCCGCAAGAGAAGTAGCACTTATTGTATCTGCGTTAGAGTCATTAATATCAGCCAAATCACAAACTCCTGAACTATTAAAATAAGTAAGTGAGTTACTTCCAGAAAAATTACCTCCCATGGAAAAAGAATGTGTATCTAAATCTCCAGATCCTACTAAAATTGTGTAATACACAATTTGATCCGTATTAAAAGTTAATGGATCTATTGGAATAGTAACTAAACTGTTATTATCTGAAGATCTAGAAATATGATTTCCACTTCTAAGAACTGTTAAGTTGTTTAGATCAATAGTCTCTCTAAAATCTCCACTACCAGGAATATAATAATCATTCCTGTCTATAGTTCCTACAAAATAAGAAAGCATTGTATTTTCCTCAGCTAACGACTGAGCAAACTCAAGATTAGTTAGCATAAAAGAGCCAGAATCAATAGTTCCATTATTAATATATCTCTGTAAATCGTAAAATCTATAAAATGCATTATCATTGTATGTGTTGCCTGCATTATTAATGCAAGCAATACCTTGTTCTATCGTATCAGGATCATTTGACTCAGACAACCTAACCAACGGTATATTTGGTGGAGTTTGAGCTTTAATATTTAAGCTCATTATAATTAATAGTAAAAAGAGTATTTTATTTTTCATAACCAAAACTTTAAATAAATTAGTAATTCAAAAGAAATAGGAAAAATAAATTTACATGGAAAGTAGGTTAATTTCAATTATTTAATCTCTACACGATATCTACATAGTTAGAGAAGCAGGAGGTTTATATATTACAATTGCTCATCAACTTTTAAATCAAGAATCTTATGTAAAGTCGATTTTGGTTAAAGTAATTTTAGGAAATCATTAAGATTGGTTTCTTTATCAAGACCCATTTTCTTTCTTAAACGGTAACGTTTCATATCTACACTTTTGGGCTCTATATTAAGTATGGCAGCAACCTCTTTGGAGGAAAAATCAATTCTTAAAAGTGCGGCTAAACGAATTTCATCTTTAGTTAATTCAGGATATTTTATTTTCATACTTCTTAGAAATGAATCTTGTTCCCGATCCAGTTTCATTTTAAAGAGTTCTTTATCCTGTTCAAAAGACTGTGTTTCCCTAAGTTTTATATCTATTAGTTCTAGTTTCTCATTGCCGAGATTAGAACCTTCGTTTTTTAATGCTTTAATTATTCTTCTTAATTCATCAATAAAAGCGATTCTTTGCAAAATATTCAATGCAAATCCATTTAATTCTTTAGATTTCACTTCTACTTCTAACTCTATATGCTCTTTTTCAAGCGTGGTATTCTTTAATTTCGTTTCAGATATTATTTTCTGATTACGATTAAGCACTATTTTTTGACGTTGGTTTTTCCATATCAAAAAACTCAATAAAACAATCAAAAGAATTCCAATACTCAAGCCCCAAATGGTTTTTGACTTTAACTCTTCCTTCTTTTCCAAAAGTTTAAATTCATTTTCTTTTAATGCTATTTCACTATCGTGCTTCAATTGTTCTTGTGCTATTTCATGTTTTTTTTGGATCTCTGCAGTATTTCTAATATGTTCTTCATTGAATAATGAATCTTTTAATACATAATGCTTTTTCCATAAATCTAAAGCGTCTTTATGCTTTTGTTGCGACTCATAGATTATAGCTAGCTTTTCATAAGAGTCTCTAAGTACCGGTAAATCGCCTGATTCGTCAGCTTTAATAATGGCCCTGTTTGTATAATCAATGGCTCTATAAATATCGCCTTCTTTAAAATAACACCAGCCTAATTTGTGTAATGCTGAGGTAATAAAATATTCTCGTTTAATTTCCTTCGCTAATTCATATCCCTTTAAAAGACGCTCTTTCGCTCTTTTAAACTCGTTCATTTTTAATAATACACTCCCAGAATTAAGCAATGTTAAAGCAATTCCAAATTTAAAATCTATTGCTTCACTATACTCTAGTCCTTTTTCGTAATATTCTAATGCTTTACCATACTCTTCTTTCGACTCGTAGACTGTTCCAATACTGCTATTTAGCCTCGTTAATACTTTATCATTTTTTTGAAGCTTGCTTATTTTTAAGGCTTCTTCAAAATACAAAAGAGCGTTATCAAGATCATTCTGTTTTTTATAAAGTACTCCAATAGCGTTTAGTGAAGTTGCTACTCCTGCAGTGTCCTTAAGCATTACACGCAGGTCTTTAGACTCTAACAGGTATTTTAAACCGCTGTCAAAATTGCCAAATTTTATTAAGTTCGATCCTAAATTTTTTAAGCCTCGGGCCACTCCCAAAGTGTCCTTCATTTGCCTCTTTATCTCAACAGCTTTCTTATAAAGAGAGATCGCTTCATTATAATTTCCTACAGCATTACTACAGCTTCCTAAATTATTAAGGCCCATTGAGAGATACTTCAAGTGATTATTAGACGTAGCCACATCTTTTAACTTTGTATAAATTAGCTTTGCTGAATCTGTTTGATGTTGCCGAAAATATATACCGCCTTGCAAAGCCAAAGCTTTCATCTCACAATCAGGACATGAACCAGCAATGTTCTTTATGGCTAAAGAAGCTTTTAGTTGTTCAATAGCCCTTTCAGGGTCTGTGCGATGTATTTGTTTCGCATTTTTATATAATAAATTAAACTGAGTAGTATCGAAAAATTTTGCGCTTCATCATTTAAAGGAATTCCTTGCTCCTTCATTTGCGACACCAAACAAGTACTATAGCAAAATAATAAAGCCGTCAAGAACAATCTAGAAAGGGATTGCATCGCTATGCTAGGTTTTGATTAAAATTACTGAAACTTTAAATTAAAAACAATTGTATACCTACAAGGAGTCTACCATTTTTTTATTGAAAACTTACCTTAACACCCATACTCACAAGGTTTATAGCATAAATGAACTTAAAATTGCTGACTTTTGTAGATATCATGTAGATATAAAAGCCATCTATTAATGGCTCAATTTCACAAACCCTTGTGCTTTAGCATGAGTAATGGCTTCTTCACTACTATTTACCAATAAAATAGGAGTCGTTTGCCCTTTTAATAACTCAGTAACACGTGTTATTTTCTTTTTGCTTTTCACGCTCCTCAAGTAAATAGCCTTTATTCTATTAGGGTAGGTCTCAGCAATCTCTAAGTAAATATCAGGGTCTTTTTCTCCACTATCACCAATGAGTATGAATGACATGTCAGGATACGTATCCATAATGTTCAAGATCTCTTGTTGTTTCATAGGTTTTTCTCCAGGCGCTTTCCGTCTCAATATATCCTTAAAACTCCTCAACAAAATAGGGCCTTTAGGAAACTTGTTCTCATTCAGGAAAAACTCTAAATAGCGATACAAATTCCAAGGACTATGACTCACATAAAAAATAGGGTTGGCTTCCTTTCCAGATGTGCCTCGATGTAATTTATGATAAAAATCTGCAGCTCCTTTTAGAGGAATTCGTTTCTTCGCTGGCCTGAAAATAGTATTATAAATAACTTGCCATTTAAAATTAGAGACCACACCTGTGTGCAAGATAGTGTCATCAATATCGCTTATGACCCCAAAAGAAGAATTCTGAGACGGTATTAACAATTCTCCAAGAAACCTATTATCACTTTGAATAGTACGTTTAAGATTGGTATCGCAATATGACGCTTCATAAGTTAACCACCCTTCTTCATCCGTCAAAGTATCAAGTCCTTCAATAGATTCATCAATGCGATAGTAACCATGCGAGTCCGAAATCACTTTTAACACGCTATCATTTGGCAACTTAATACTTAAAGGAGCGTGCTTGATTTCGTCTGTTTCAAAACGTTTCCAAGTATTTATAAGAAGGCTGAAATAACTCTTATGAGACAAATCAATGATTTCATCTTCTAAGGCTCGGCCTCTAATATGGAAATGAGACGCAGTTCCATAGCTTTGAAACGTAATAATCTGTAATGGGTCTTTTTTGAACCAGCTCAAAGTAAATAATTTTATAGATTTGAAGATACTATAACTCACAAAAAAAGCCACTCAAATGAGTGGCTTTTTTCAATATTCTAAAATAGATTAGTTATTGTCAACCTCTTCCACAATTTCTTTTACTACTTTCTTACCTTTCAATTCGATTTTCGCATCGACATCTTTCAATGCTTCTACTTTGGCTTTCACTTCTTCCTTTGTGCCTTCAATCAGTCTTTCGTCTGTTGTTGTTTCGCCATTTTCAGTCGTAGTTGTTGTCACCACAGCTTTAGCGTTATTACCCTCTCCTGCTGTCATCTCAACGCGCACTTCTTTTCTTACCTCATTCATAGCCATACCTTCTTCAGCATGTCCACCCAAAATTGGTGCAATCACCAATCCAATTAAACACGTTAGTTTAATCAAGATATTCATTGATGGTCCAGAAGTATCCTTGAATGGATCACCAACGGTATCTCCAGTTACGGCAGCTTTATGTGCATCAGAACCTTTATAGGTCATTTCTCCATTAATCTCAACACCAGCCTCAAACGATTTTTTTGCGTTATCCCAAGCTCCACCAGCATTGTTCTGGAAGATTGCCCAAAGCACACCACTTACCGTTACACCAGCCATATAACCGCCTAACATCTCAGCGATAGCTAGGTTATCCATTCCAAATAACATTGGTAAAAACGCAATAATCAATGGGAATCCAATAGTTAATAAACCAGGTAGCATCATTTCTTTTAAAGAAGCCTTTGTAGAAATCGCTACACATTTATCGTATTCTGGTTTGCCAGTACCTTCCATAATTCCAGGGATATCCTTAAACTGACGACGTACTTCTTGTACCATTTCCATAGCCGCTTTACCAACAGCATTCATTGCCAAGGCAGAGAATACGACAGGTACCATTCCACCAACAAATAACATGGCAAGAACTGGTGCTTTAAAGATATTAATTCCATCAATGCCAGTAAAGGTTACATAGGCAGCAAATAATGCTAAAGATGTTAAAGCTGCAGACGCAATAGCAAATCCTTTTCCGGTTGCAGCAGTTGTATTACCCACAGAATCCAAGATATCTGTACGTTCTCTTACGATAGGTTCTTGCTCACTCATTTCAGCAATACCACCAGCATTATCAGAAATAGGTCCGAAAGCATCAATAGCTAATTGCATAGCTGTGGTTGCCATCATTGCAGAGGCAGCCAAGGCAACACCATAGAATCCTGCAAATGCGTAAGATGCCCAAATTGCTCCAGCAAATAGTAATACTGAAGGGAATGTAGAAATCATTCCTGTCGCTAGACCTGCAATAATATTTGTTCCTGCTCCTGTACTAGATTGCTGTACTATTTTTAAGATCGGGCTTTTCCCTAACCCTGTATAATATTCAGTCACAGAGGAGATTGCTCCTCCAACTACTAACCCAATAAGTGTTGCATAAAACACACGCATTGAAGAAATGTCTTGTAAGCCTTCACCAAAGAAATGCATTTGCATGGTTTCTGGTAGCATCCATTTTACCAATGCAAAACATGAAATCGCCACTAAAACAATAGATGTCCAGTTACCAATGTTTAATGCGCCCATTACTTGGGATTCTTTAGCATCGTTGCTTTTTATTTTTACAAGCATTGTTCCTATCATAGAAATAATGATTCCTGCTCCTGCAATAGACATAGGTAATAAAATTGGGCCAATACCTCCAAAAGCTTCGCCAATATTGCCACCCATATCTTTAATGACATAGTTACCCAATACCATAGCTGCTAAAACCGTGGCAACATAAGATCCAAACAAATCGGCTCCCATTCCTGCAACATCTCCAACGTTGTCACCAACGTTATCTGCAATTGTTGCTGGATTACGAGGATCATCTTCAGGAATGCCTGCTTCTACTTTACCAACTAAATCTGCACCTACATCTGCCGCCTTTGTATAGATACCTCCACCAACACGAGCAAACAATGCAATAGACTCAGCTCCTAAAGAAAATCCAGCAAGCGTTTCTAAAACAATAGTCATATCCATAGTGTTTGTCCAAACACCATCCATAAAGAACTGGAAGAAAAATATAAAGAAGGCTGTTAAACCCAAAACGGCTAAACCAGCTACTCCAAGTCCCATCACTGTTCCACCTCCAAAAGACACTTTAAGTGCATTTGGCAAGCTAGTACGAGCCGCTTGCGTTGTCCTAACATTGGTTTTGGTTGCTATTTTCATTCCCATATTTCCTGCTAAAGCAGAAAAAACAGCACCGAAAATAAATGCAACAACAATAAGAATATGTGTTGTTGGCACGACAAAAGAAACTATCGCTAACAAAATACTTACGATTACTACAAAGATTGCTAGCAATCTATATTCTGCGTTAAGAAACGCTAAAGCGCCTTCGTAAATATGGTCTGAAATTTCTTTCATCTTGCCGTCTCCAGCATCTTGCTTCATTACCCATGACTTCTTATAAAGCATGTAAATTAATCCTAAAACTGCCATTGCAATTGGCATATAAATCATCATTGATTCCATATTGTACTGTTTGATTAGTTTTATATTTAGCTGGGCAAAAGTAGTAAAATCAAAGGGAACTAAAAAACCCTCTAAACTATTGTTTAAAGGGTCTTGAATTCAATTTGTTAGCATCATTGCTATATTTTAAAGTGACCTAATGTCTTGTGTTCACTAGTTTCGTACCTATCAATACATTTATGAAGGATTTCATAGGCTTCTTTTGCATCTCCCCAACCTCCAACATCAACACGTTTCTTTTCAAGATCTTTATACACCTGAAAGAAATGCGTGATTTCTTCCTTTAAATGTGGATTCATGTCCGACAGGTCATTAAGGCTATTCCAAATAGGGTCAGATACTGGCACACACACTACCTTTTCATCTGGACCTTTTTCATCAGCCATATGGAATACACCTATTGGTTTTACTTCCATCACACACATTGGAAAAGTCGGTTCGCCTCCTAACACCAATACATCTAATGGATCTCCATCCAATGCCAATGTTTCTGGAATAAACCCATAATCTGCTGGATACATCATGGATGAAAACAACATCCTATCGAAGCGTATTTTTTTTAGGTCAAAATCGTATTCGTATTTGTTTCGACTTCCTTTGGGAATTTCTATAAGCACATCGAAACTTTGGTCTTTACTTAGAGTCATAATCTCATTATTTTTCGGGCCGCAAAGATACTGAAGTCTTTTAGTTACAGCAAGGTAAATGATCTAGAGTTTCATATAATTTCAATGATATTGGATGACTATTATTTTATATCTTGTTGTTCTAATTAAATCAATCAATTTTCACATTATGAGATTCCTGTTATTAACCCTCGTATACTTTTGTTTTTCTTTAACGGTTGCAGCGCAAAATCAGCCTTGGCAAGGCAAGTTCGAACCCATAGATAATATGATCACGCCTCCAAATGCATTTCGATCCGCAAGTGGTGCTCCAGGAAAAGCTTATTGGCAACAACGTGCAGACTACAAAATAAAAGCAACCTTGAACGAAGCGAATAATACCTTAGTTGGTGAAGAAGCAATTACATATTATAACAATTCTCCAGATGACCTTAGTTATTTGTGGATTCAATTAGAACAGAATGTCAATAAAAAAGGAAGTGAAGATTTTGGTTTTGCTTTCGGCAATGTCAAGGATTCTATGAATACAAGACATATGCAGTTTTTAACACGAGCCATTGATTTTCCCGCTGGATACTCTATAAAGTACATTAAGGATTCTACAGGTAAAGACATTAAATCCTTAGTCAATAATACAATGATGAAAGTTTTATTGGATCAACCTTTAAAATCTGGCGAATCCATGACTTTAGACATTGCATGGTCATATCCTATTACAGATAGGAGCATGTTCTTGTTGTCTCGTGAAGGTTACGAATACTTCCCTGAAGATAACAACACTGTATATCTTATCGCACATTGGTTCCCGAGAATGGCTGTCTATAATGATACTGAAGGCTGGCAGAATAAGCAATTCCAGAGATTGGGTGAATTTGCTTTGGAATTCGGGGATTATGAGGTCGAGATCACCGTGCCTGAGGATCATGTAGTAGCATCAACTGGGCGCCTTCAAAATGAAAACGATGTATTGACCAGAGAGCAACGGCAACGCATGAAAAAAGCGCGCAATTCTTATGATAAACCAGTGATGATAGTGACTAAAGAAGAAGCTATTGCTAACGAAAAAACTAAAACCACTAAAACTAGAACTTGGAAGTGGACCGCTAAAAATGTACGTGATTTTGCATTCGCTTCATCTCGTAAATTCTTATGGGACGCACAAGCCGTTCAGTTGCCAACTAACAAAGTCATGGCCATGTCGTTCTATCCTAAAGAAGGTTTACCTGTATGGAGTGATGAATCTACAAAAGCGGTTGTCAATGCCTTAGAGGTGTATTCTGAAGCAGTTTTTGAATACCCGTATCCTACCGCTATTTCTGTGAACACGTCCAATATTGGCATGGAATTCCCAATGATCAGTTTTAATGGTGGACGACCTATTGATGGAAAGATATCTGAAAATGCCAAGAATGGCATGGTAAGCACTATTGTGCATGAAGTCGGGCATAATTGGTTTCCTATGATCGTGAGTTCTGATGAGCGCCAATGGATGTGGATGGACGAAGGTCTCAATACCTTTATTCACCAACGCACCATGAAGGAGCGTTATCCAGAATCTAATTACACTACGCCAAAAAGCATTGTACCATTCATGAGCGGCGACAAGGATATTATGAGACCGATCATGACGTCTTCAGATAATGACATCTTACAGCAATTTGGCAATAATTATTATCGTAAACCAACAGTGGGATTGCAGATTCTTAGAAATTCGGTAGTTGGACAAGAACTCTTTGATCAAGCCTTTAAAGAGTATGCAAATCGTTGGAAATACAAACACCCAAATCCAGGAGATCTTTTCAGGACTTTGGAAGATGCCACAGCCTCAGATTTGGATTGGTTTTATAGAGGTTGGTTCTTCACGACAGATAATGTAGATATGGAACTCACGAATGTGAAGTGGTTTACGGTCGCCAATCAAGTGGGCATGGAAGACAAAAACAAGAATACCAAATTTAAAATACCTGGCGGCAGTGAAAGTGAAAATCCTAAAGATTTCTCAAATGGCCCAGAAGTGATTACCATGACATCGACACCTGATCAAGCGTACGGGCAATTTTTGTCCAGATTGAATGAACCAGAGTTACGAAAGCAATTGGAAGGCAAACATATTTATGAGATTACTATTAAAAATGTTGGTGGTTTAGTAATGCCTGTTACTATTGAATGGGAGTATACTGATGGCACGAAAGAAATCGATAAATTACCTGAAACCATCTGGCGCCATAATGAATATGAGACCCAAAAGACCTTTATCAAGACCAAACAAGTGGTGAAGGTGAACCTAGATCCTAATTTTGAGTTTGCCGATACAGACATGAAAAATAACAGCTTTCCCAAAGTGGAAGAAGCGAGTGATTTTGATAAATTCAAGGAAAAGACGAAGAATTGATGACAACACCTAAACATTTGTTTATCTGGAAGTTCATTCTCAAGAAACAACTATATTAGGAACATATAACCAGTTAGCTACAATTTAAGTCATATGAAAATATTAATATTTGTTTTGAGCCTGACATTGATACCTGTCAAAAACTATTCTCAACAGAAAACCCTTCCAAAACTAGAAGCTCATTTCTCTGCATTTATTGTAAAAGATATGGATACTTCAATATCATGGTATTCAGAGATGTTCGGCTTTAATATTATCGATAAAAGAGAATTTCCTGAATCGGGATTTAAACAGGCTAATTTGAGTCGAGGTACTGTAATTATTGAACTCATTGAATTAAACTCGGCTTTGTCACCTAAAGATGTCATCCCTAATTATAATTCCAAGACTCGATTGATTGGTTTTTTTAAAATTGGCTTTTTGATCTCGGATTTTGATGAATTCATTGATCATTTGACCAAAAACAATGCTGAGTTTCATGGAAAAGTTGTTGTGGACAAAGAATCTGGTAAACGGATGGTCATTGTAAAAGATCCAGATGAAAATAGAATTCAATTATTTGAAAATTAAACACAACCAGAACAATTAAAACTCACCAAAATCCAATAAAATGGAAAGTCTAAACCAAGACATAGAGAATCATTATTTTAAAGAAGATCTTTATGGAGACATCGTTAACCGTCTTAAAGAACAAAACATTGATCTAAATAAAGTAAAAAGATCTGATATTGCAGATGCTGATGAGTTTCACGTACGCGGAGCAGCAGTATCTAAAGAGCTCGCCAATAGTATTAACTTGAATGGACTAGATGTTTTGGATATAGGTTGTGGATTAGGTGGACCTTGTAGAATGCTTGCAGAAGAATATAATTGCCAAACCACAGGAATAGATCTTAGTAATGAATATATAAGAACTGCAGACAAATTATCTAAACTTGTAAATCTAAGCAACAAAACCACCTTTATACAAGGAGATGCTGCAAGCCTTCCGTTTGCTGACAATGCGTTTGATGTTGTTTGGACACAGCACGTTCAAATGAATGTTCCAGATAAGAAAGCCTTTTATTCAGAAATTAATCGAGTATTAAAAGTAGGTGGCCATTTCCTTTTTTACGATATCCTAAAAAAAGAAGATGGAGAAATTAATTACCCAATGCCTTGGGCTAGTAATGCTAATCTTAGTTTCTTATTCAAAGCAGAAGACATGGACAATCTCTTAAAGGAGTTTGGCTTAACTAAAGAACAATCTGCTGATCAAACTCAAGCGGGTATTGATTTTTTTGATTCATTAGTTGCTAAACTAAAAGAATTTGGGCCTCCAAAAATGGGGTTAAATGTCTTGATGGGTGACACAACAAAGCCAAAGCTAATGAATCTCCTGACCCATTTGAAGACAGGCGGACTTGAACTTAAAAGCGGTGTTTATAAAAAATAATACGTTGCACAATAACATACAAATTTAATTACTTACACGCGGCAACTGATCACATTAACACGTTGTACGTAATTTGAGAAATCGAAATGGAAGGAATAGGAAATACACCACTTATTAAATTAAAATATCTGACCGATTCAAATTCTGCAGATGTCTACGTAAAGTATGAAGGAGCAAACCCGACAGGAAGTATGAAAGATAGAATGGCTCTTTCAATGATTGAAGGTGCTGAAAGAAGGGGAGAATTAAAAAAAGACGGAACTGTAGTTGATTATACTGGAGGAAGTACTGGGAGTTCTTTAGCAATGATATGTTCAGCAAAAGGATATAAAGCTCATTTTGTTTCATCTGACGCCTTTGCTGAAGAGAAATTGCAAACGATGAGAGCCTTTGGAGCAAAATTAGAGCTAGTCCCAAGTGAAAATGGAAAAATTACAGCAAGAGTTATTGATAATGCGATTGCAAGAGTCAGAGAAATAGCACTACAATCGAATACATTTTATACAGACCAATTTAAAAACGTTGACAATCGTAACGCATACCACAAAATGGCAAATGAAATAATAACTGTTTTAGGCACTAACATTGATGAATTCATAACTGGTGTTGGAACTGGTGGGTGCTTTTCAGGAAATGCGGAAATATTAAAAAATAAAATACCCAGCATTAGATGCATTCCTATAGAGCCATTTAATGTGAAAACATTATCAGGCGGAGACACGTCAGGTACTCATAGACTTGAAGGAATGGGAGCTGGTTTTATTCCAGAGATATTTAGAATGGATCTAGTAGATGAAATAATTTCCGTAAAAGATGAAGATGCCTACGAAACAGCAAGAAAATTGGCAAGAATGGAAGGGATTTTCGGAGGAATCACTTCTGGCTCTAACGTCTGGGCCGCTTTACAAAGAGCAAAGAAAATTGGCAAAGGGAAAAAGGTTGTAACTGTAATTTGTGATTCAGGATTAAAATATTTGAATGGCGATTTATACAGATAAAAACTGCGTACAACAACGCACATAATTAATTGCTTGGTTCTCGTTTAATCGAAAAATCCTAAAACTTTCGTTGTAGCTTCAGTTTTCATGGACGGATTTCCCACTTGTTCATTTCTGTTTACTAATTTAGTTGTCAAAACACACAACTTTTTTATATACAATATCGTTGTAAGTAATCTAAAAACTGAATAAATGAAGCATATAGTTCTAGCTGTTTTTTGCCTCTTTTCTCTAGCCAGTTGTAGCCAAAATAAATCGAATACGGAGTTTTCAATTACTATAAAAAATCAGATTGATTCATTATTCTCAAAATTTGATAACCTAAAGTCTCCCGGTTACGCCATTGGCATTTCTAAAAATGGCAAAACGCTTTATAAAAAAGGGTATGGCGCTGCAAATTTAGATTATAACATTCCGATCAAGGCAAACTCAATGTTTAGTATTGCTTCAGTTTCTAAACAGTTTACTGCAGCTTGTATCGCATTATTAATTATAGAGAATAAAGTTTCATTAGAAACACCTGTTTCCAAATTTATTCCCGAATTAAAAAAGTATCCTGATACCATTAGAATTAAACATCTTATCTATAACACTAGTGGCATTACTGATTATCCCAGATTAAAAAGAAAAAGCGGTGCTTCTTGGATAACTTTTAACTATTTCGATATTGACGAATGCATTTCAACATCATTAACAGAAGAAAAGCTTCAATTTAAACCTGGCGAAAAATGGGACTATTGTAATGTTAACTTTATGCTACTAACAAAAATTATTGAAAAGATAAGCGGACAATCATTTAGTGAATTTTCTAAAACGCGTTTGTTCGAGCCATTGGAAATGAACAATACGTTGATAAATGATGATATTACACGTATCATTAAAAACAGGGTTACACCATATAATTTTAGAACAAAAGAATATTTGGATGGATATAATGAATACGGAATTAAACTTAAAAAAGAAGGAAAATATATTCAACATCCAAGAAATTCTCCTCACTATGGAGGAAGTGGCGTTGTAACTACTATTGACGATTTACTAAAATGGAGCTCTAATATGACAAGTAAAAATTTTGGAGGTCAAGAATTTTATGATTTAATGCATAAAACCATAACGTTTAATCATGATAGGAGTAATCAGGCTTTTGGCCTTTACATAGGAGATTTTAATGGGAGAAAAATAGTTGCTTGGGATGGTGGAGACTGGGGAATTAGTTCTCAGTTGTTACGATTTCCCGATGAAGGCGTCGCAATCGCAGTACTTTCAAATTTAGGTTCAGGAGAGGCTTTTCGAAAAGTAAATGGAATTGCAGACATCTTAATTAATGAAGGGATTTTGAAATAAAACCACCTACAAGAACGTATACAATTAATTTCTTCCAAGTGCTCTAAAAACGTAATTGCTAAATTCAAATTTCTACATCTCCTACATTTGCTTTAAATTGCTGCATTTTGTAACAATTTAAAAAATTGAGTTTCTATTATAAGTATTAGCCATTTTCTGTCAACATGAAACAATTAAATCCATCCATAAAACATCATACACTCATTGGCGCGCTTCTTAGTGTTTGGATATTTCTGTTCGCTTTTTTCGTCAGGCCCTTTGAACATGGCAACATGGATTTTCAAATATGGATGGCAGTGAGTATTGGGTTCAGCCTGATGGCATTTTTATGCTATGGCGTTATAACGCTACTTCAGAGGTTTGTGTATTCAAGAACATCTAAATGGAACGTCGGTCTCGAAATACTATGTCTCGTTGTGTTCTTCTTGCTCTATTTAGTAGGTACATATCTATATTACAAGGGTTCTTTAGTAAGAGGTAATTACAGTTTTTACGAATTCTTCCATAAAATAATCATTCGTATCGCCTTAATATTAACGCCCGTCATGGTATTGGCCAGGAGATACTCTATTAAACTTATTCCAGCAAAAGGGGACGATATCACTATTAAAGGAGAGAATAAATTGGATATTTTAAAAATCAAGCAATCGGATCTTATTTGTATTTCCAATTCTCAGAATTATGTGGAGATCTTCTTTCTTGAAAAGGACGAATTAAGATCAAAATTAATTCGTGCCTCACTTAAAAAAATACAGGACGAATTCGATTTTTTAATCAAGGTACATCGCTCACATTTAATCAATCCGTCACACTTTAAGTCATGGAAAGATCCGAGCACCATTTCTCTGACTCAAATAGAATTGCCAGTGTCTAAAAATTACAAAGAACGCATTTTGTCTCTGTAATTTTCGTACCTAAAACCGCGCATTTTATACCTCCTCAATACATTTCTACCTAAAACAATAGGGCTTATACCTTATCGCAATAACTATTGTTCCCAGGAGATTTTTCATTCTATTTTGGTCTCATCAATCAAAACAATTACAATTATGAAAAAAATATCTTGGGTCATTTTCGGAAGCTTGAGTGTCCTCATAAGCTTCTACCCTATTAAATATTTAATAGCAGACAAACCTGTGGCATTACTACTGTCTAAATCTGCAGAGCTCTTAAGTAGTAATATCTATATGATATGCTTCTATCTCCATATTTGTTTTGGAGGCGTTGCACTACTCATTGGGTGGCTACAATTCAGTAAAAAGTTGAGGAGAAAAAACATGAAACTCCATAGAATCATTGGCAAGATCTATGTAACATCGGTCTTGATAAGTGGCATTCCTGGAATCTATATTGCTCTTCATGCTTCTGGTGGGCTTTCGCCAAAATTAGGTCTCACTATTGGTGCTATTATTTGGACCATTCTCACTTATTTAGGTTTCCAAACGGTACGAAAAGGAAATATAGAAGCACATAAAAAATTCATGATGTATAGTTATGCGGGAACTTTTGGCGCTGTTACTTTAAGAATTTGGTTACCACTTCTCATCTTGGTATTTGGTGAGTTCCTACTTGCCTATCAAATTGTAGCTTGGTTAAGCTGGGTCCCGAATATGGTCGTGGTATATTTTATCATTAAGAAAAGACAAAACATACAACCTACTACTCTAATTAATTCTTAATAATAATTAAAGACAATCGAAATCATGACATCTAAATCTACTAAAAAATGGGTGCTAGGTACACTTTTAACTTTAATCACACTTAGTATAGTGTCTTGTTTTGGAGTGACATCTCAAATAAAGCAACATCTTGGCGAAAAAACAGAATTGGTCAATCCATCAATCTTCAAAACATCTTCATCTCCAATAGGAATAAAAAATGTGAGTGTCCTTTCAGCAGATTGCTCCAAAATGTTAGACAGTTTAACTGTTTTAATAAAGGATGACGAAATTATACACGTAGCCAAAGGAATTAACATACCAAATGAATACAAAGTAATTAACGGAACAGGGCAATATCTTATTCCAGGGTTAGTCGATACACATGCGCATTTACATAGAAGTAAGAATGACCTATTGCTTTTTTTAGCTAATGGTGTAACACATATAAGTGAAATGTTCGGGCAAGAAAAACATCTAGAATGGCGTAAAGAAGCAGAAGATGGCGCGCTTAGTCCTAAAATATATGTAGCGACAAGGAAAGTAGGTAGCCAGAAAGGACTGATGCGAAAAATAAGGAGTTGGTTTGGTAGTCAGTTTAATTATACGACACCAAATAAAGCCCGAAAAGCCGTTCGTAAATATAAAGAACAAGGGTATGATGCTATTAAATTAAGTACTTTTTTAAATGCTGAAATTTATTATGCTTTAACCGGTGAAGCAAAAAAACAAAACATACCTACTATAGGGCATTTAACTTCGGAAGTTGGATTAAAAGGTTTGTACACTTCTGGACAATCTCAATTAACGCATATAGAGGAAATAACCAAGAACACTATGGTCGATTTTGGTGGTCTCGGTTATGACAACACTGAAGAATATCTAGCCTATCTTAAAAAAAACGCGAATGATATTGCCATTAAACTTAAAGAAATTGACATGGTGATTTCTTCTACCGTATGGATTATTGAAAGCATACCCAAACAAAATTTTGATATAGAGAATTTTCTTAAAACTATTGAACTCGAATATCAAAATCCAGGAGAAATAGAAGGTTCTAAATTGGCTAAAGGATGGTTACCTGGAAACAATAGTTACGAGAACATGGATATTAAAAATGATCCTAATCAAATTAAAAATCATAAACTATTCTGGGAAACCTATGTAAAAGCTATTCACATAATGACCAAAGCTTTGGTTAAACATAATGTGACAATTGTTACTGGAACAGATTCCAATACTACAGGTGTTGTTGCTGGGTTTTCTTTACATGATGAATTAGAATCACTTAGCAAAATAGGTTTGAGTAATGCTCAAATTTTACACGCTGCTACATTAGCTCCTGTAGAATGGATGCATAGCAATGCGGGGAAAATTGAAGTTGGGCATAGAGCAGATCTAGTTCTTTTAGCAAAGAACCCTTTGGAAAATATAAAAAATACGAGAACCATTAATGCGGTAATTACCAATGGAAAACTTCTAGACAGATCAGTACTTGACAAAGTTTTACAATCAATAAAAGATGCAAATAATAAAAGTAGAAAAATTAATATTAATGAGTTTATTAACTAGGAAAAACACAATCACACGAATTTAAACCGTTACCGCCTGATTCAAGTATCTTCGAAACGGCAGCATTTCTTTATAGACTTTAATGAGCGTCTTTTTTAGGCCACCTTGCAAAATCTCATCTGTTTCGAATTCATGTACAACAGCAAAGGTCTTGTTACGCAACAGATCTATATGCTTGTGGTCGTTGCTAAAACCTTTAGGAGAGCTCTTTAGTTTTTCATCAAGGTACAATTCGCCAAAAGTCGTTTTAAATGATTTTTTGTTGAGTATCTTCTTCAGTTCTTCACCGTCATAATCAATAGCATCACGAACGCTTCTTAAGGTTTTTGGGTCTGGTCGCCACAAACCACCAGCAAACATGCAGCGTTCAATGCCTATCTCCAAATAAAAATCTCCGGTATTCGGTCGCTTGTCCAAACCAGCCCCAAAATGATCCTTATAAATGGGTTTATTAGGATGAAACATCAAGTTATTATTAATGCGATTGATGCCTTTTCGTCCAGGTGTATCATAGTACTCATCGTCCATCTCTGCCAAGGCGTCATTCATGTCATCCAACCAAACAATATAGTCTTCACGAACTTTTTTATACCACTTACGATTGGCATCCATCCATTCCTTGTTATTATTTTGTTGAAGCTCTTTTAGGAAGAGAACCATATTCTTGACATCCATAAATAACCGCTAAAAACTAAACCCAAAGGTACCTGTGACACCAAACTTACGCGCATCTGGAGCATCGAGATAATTGCCTCTAAAATTAAAGTCGATACGCAAGATTTTGAAGATGTTACCGATTCCAAAACCATATTCATAATAAATTTCATTAGTCGGTGCAATCAGCGGCGTATTAGTCGGTGCACTTAATGCTTTGTTAGTATCTGACAATTCACCCCATACACCACGCACAAAAACAATCTCTCGCAAATTTAACTTACGGAACAATGGAATACGTGAGAACAAACGGCCGTTGAAATTATGTTGGATATTCACAGAGGTATAAGTATCCGTCACGAACTCATAAAAGTCGAGCTGTGAGAATGTATTAAAAATTGAAAAATACGATTGATTTCCTGGCACTACACTTAATAAACCTAAAGGTACATCTCCAAAGGTCTTACCAGCTTCAACGGTAGTCCAAAGTCTTCCAAAACCTCCTATTTGCCATGGCTGTGTATATGAGAACTGTACTTTTGTGTAATTAAAATCACTATTGAATAGTGACTTATCACCAATACTCACTTTTGCAAATAACTGTGCAAAACCATCATTTGCCACACGGCGCTCAACACCAAATCCCGACATCTTGCGTTTAGGATAGTAATTGATTGAAAATGCGGTTTCAAATTGCTTTATTTCAGATGAGACACCTGTTGGCGATTCTGAATCTACATAATCTAAACTAAATGTCGGCGACGCCGATTCCAATGTTCTATAATCTCCTCCCAGTCTTAAAACCACATTACGCCAAGGCTCAACGGATAACGATAATGATGACAAGTTGATACTCGTCAGTTTATCATTTGTAGATGTTCCTACCACAGAACTTGACGCGAGATTTCTACCCAAAACGTCTGTAGAGGTCGTTAAACTAGCTCCTATCTGCTCAACATCTCTTCTGTTTCCACCCGTTATGGTAAGCCGACTACGTTTATCTAACAACCACTTCCCTGAAATACCATATTTAAATTTATCGTCTCCAAAACCATAAGCCAAGAATCCTTCCAATCGCCAGATATCATTTCTTCCAAAATAAGTACGTCCACCAGCACGTAATCGTAGTTTCTCCACTTCATTATAACCAAAGGTTGAAAAAATTGGTCCGTAATCAAGATTAAGACTAGTGAACTCTATATACCCTGATGATAAAATACTTCCAAGGTTATATAAACGTTGAAATTTCTTTACCGTTTTCAAAGTGTCTAGCATTTTATATACACCCTTTTCGTCTTTGTTCAAGGCTTCTTGTCGATTCTCTTCCCAAAAAGAATCATCCCTATTGTATACATCGGTATCATAATTATAAACGCGCTTGTCGTAGAATTTTGGATCTAATTTCTTATCGAATTCATAATTATCATATAAAGTCGTACGTTTTCCGTAAACACCTCGTGATTTCTCTTTTTTATTCAGAGTAAAATCAGAAAGCATATAGTCTCGTTTCACAAGAAAGACCGAATCATTCAGTACATCAAACTCCTGTTCAATATATATTTCTTTCACCCAATTAATATTGGCGCTTTTACTAGCTTGAAGATTAATTTCTTTGACGGCATAGGTCGAATCATTTACCCAAAAATCACCTTTAAAAGTCAGCTCATTCTTTCGTCTCGGATAATAAATGATATTATAGCACCATTTATTATCAATAAATGCACTATCAGACAACACATAATTATATACACTGACTCCTGTTTTAGATAACGGGCTTGTGAAACTCTTATCAAAAAACTTAAGATAATTGTCATACACGTCATAATCAGAATAGAGATCGTCTACAAAATCAATAATCGTCTGGTTATCGCTAAATCCCGAATTCTTATTGCCTTTTAAATCTTCTTTTTCCTTACCGATGACATTATCACCATATACCTTGGAAACCGCTTCATTAATGAACATTGGCAAATAGGTCTTTCCTGTAACTCGTGAGGTGTCTACTTCATTAAACACAAACTCCATACCTCGAAACAGTTTGCTTTTTATAAGTGCACTATCTATAGTATTAAGGTCGAATTCAACTTTTTCGTATTTATCGTATTCGTATTGCTTGAATCGCTTAAGGCCATTAACACGTTTACGCTCCCATATTTTCTTCAGGATATCAATAGCTGGATTATTTTTTTTGGATTGTTTTCCTGTATATATAACCACAGTATCTAATTGAGCCGTTTCATCCTTCAACGTGACCTTCATATCATAATTGACTTTCTGTGGCAAGTTAATTTCTTGTTTTTCGTAACTCACGAAAGACACAATAATGGTTTCCCATGTTTGGTCAGATTCTAGGTAGAATTTTCCGTTCTCATTAGTGATGGTTCCTTCAGAAGACCCTTTAAAAATGACGTTTGCATATGCTACGGGTTCATTTTGAGAATCGAACACATAGCCACTGACTTTAGTCTGGGCAAAAACTGAAATAATTCCGAAGAAAAAAAATGCAATAAGTAGTTTACTATTCATAAGATAAAAAACTTCATCAACAACCGTGCTAATGAAGTTCATCTAACGTAAAAAATTACGTTTTATTTATTTATACATTACTTTTTTTACAGCTTTAATCACATCGCTACTATTAGGTAACCATTCCTCTAGTAATACTGGAGAATATGGTGCTGGAGTATCAGCGGTATTTATTTTTATGATAGGTGCATCCAAATAATCGAATGCCTGAGCTTGTACTTGATATGTGATTTCAGTAGCCACGTTTCCAAACGGCCAAGCTTCTTCAAGAATAACCAATCTATTTGTCTTTTTTACAGATTCTAATATCGCATTATGATCCATTGGACGTACAGTCCTTAAATCAATGATTTCACAAGAAATTCCTTCTTTTTCTAATTCGTCGGCTGCTTTGTATGCTTCCTTAATGATCTTGCCAAAAGATACAATAGTGACATCGCTACCAGAACGTTTTATATCTGCCACGCCAATAGGAATTGTATACTCCTCTTCGGGCACTTCTCCTTTATCGCCATACATCTGTTCAGACTCCATAAAAATAACAGGGTCATCATCTCGAATAGCGGATTTCAACAATCCTTTCGCATCGTACGGGTTTGAAGGAACTATGACTTTTAGTCCTGGCGTATTTGCAAACCAGTTTTCAAAAGCTTGAGAGTGTGTTGCTCCAAGTTGTCCTGCAGAAGCTGTTGGACCTCTAAAAACGATTGGACATTTAAACTGCCCGCCAGACATTTGCCTGATCTTGGCCGCATTGTTTATAATTTGGTCAATCCCTACTAACGAGAAATTAAATGTCATATACTCTACAATAGGCCTATTGCCTGTCATGGTAGAACCGATGGCTATGCCGGCAAATCCCAATTCTGCAATCGGTGTATCAATCACACGCTTAGCTCCAAATTCGTCTAGCATTCCTTTTGAAGCTTTGTAGGCTCCATTATATTCTGCCACTTCTTCACCCATAAGGTATACGGACTCGTCTCTACGCATTTCTTCGCTCATTGCTTGAGCAATAGCTTCTCTAAATTGAATCGTCTTCATCTAGTGTCTTGTTAATAACAGGAACAGCAAAAATAGCAATAAAGTGTTCAACAAAAAAAATAAAAAATTTACTATGCACGCATAGTAAATGATAGAAATTTATATTACCTTCGTAAGCTCAAAAAACCAATAAAAATCAAACTTTTATATATGAAAATTTTAGTGTGTATAAGCCATGTACCGGATACGACGTCTAAAATCAATTTTACTGAAGGAGACACGAAATTTGATACTAATGGCGTGCAGTTTGTCATCAATCCTAATGACGAATTTGGTCTTACAAGAGCCATGTGGTTCAAGGAAAAACAAGCCGCTAGTGTTACTGTAGTAAATGTTGGTGGCCCAGAAACAGAACCAACTTTAAGAAAGGCTCTCGCTATTGGAGCAGATGGCGCTATTCGTGTCAATGCACATCCAAAAGACGGCACTTTTGTAGCAAAACAACTCGCTAAGGTCATGCAAGATGGTGGCTATGACCTCGTAATTGCGGGTCGAGAATCCATTGATTATAATGGCGGAATGGTACCAGGAATGTTAGCGGCGTTAACAAATTCTAATTTTGTAAACACCTGCATCAATCTTGAAGTAGATGGTACTAATGCCAAAGCCACTAGAGAAATAGATGGCGGAAAGGAAACTGTTTCTACGAATCTTCCTCTTGTCATTGGTGGGCAAAAAGGCTTGGTTGAAGAAAGTGAGTTACGCATACCAAATATGAGAGGTATCATGCAAGCGCGCCAAAAACCACTGAATGTTATTGAACCAACAGGAGATAATGGAGCAACAAATTCAGTGAAATTTGAAAAGCCAGCTGAAAAAGGCGCAGTTAAATTAGTGTCTGTAGACAATATCGATGAGTTAGTAAGTTTACTTCATAACGAAGCCAAGGTTATTTAATCATATAAAAATAAAAACATGTCAGTTTTAGTATATACAGAATCCGATAACGGACAATTCAAGAAAGTGGCTTTAGAAGTTGCTTCATACGCAAAAGCAGTTGCCGATGCATTAGGAACTAGTGTAACAGCCTTAGCAATTAATGCCAATGATACATCTATCTTAGGTAATCATGGAGTTGATAAAGTGCTTAATGTGTCTAACGAACAACTCAAATCTTTTAATGCAAAAGCGTATGCCGACGTCATAAAGCAAGCAGCTGAAAAAGAAGAAGCTAAAGTTGTAGTAGTTAGTTCTAGTGCAGATAGCAAATATTTAGCGCCTTTATTAGCGATAAGCCTTAATGCAGGTTATGCGACTAATGTTGTTGAGGCGCCTGCAAGTACGTCTCCATTTACAGTAAAACGAACAGCCTTTACAAATAAGGCTTTTGAAATGACAGAAATGTCAACAGATGTGAAGTTAATTGGTGTTTCTAATAACTCTTTTGGACTTGTGGAAAATTCTGCCAGCGCTTCATCTGAAGAATTTTCGCCATCGATTCCAGATTTTAAAGTAACTATAGAATCTGTTGATAAAGCAACAGATAAAGTAACTATTGCAGATGCTGAGATTGTTGTTTCTGGTGGACGTGGTCTTAAAGGTCCAGAAAACTGGGGAATGATAGAAGAGCTAGCAGATGTCCTAGGTGCCGCAACAGCATGTTCAAAGCCAGTTTCTGACCTAGGTTGGAGACCTCATAGTGAACACGTCGGACAAACTGGAAAACCCGTAGCGTCCAATCTTTATATTGCAATTGGAATTTCTGGGGCCATACAGCATTTAGCAGGAATCAATGCCTCAAAAGTCAAAGTTGTTATCAATACAGATCCTGAAGCACCTTTCTTTAAAGCTGCAGATTATGGCGTTGTTGGCGATGCTTTTGAAGTCGTACCAACACTTATTCAAAAATTGAAAGAATTTAAAGCACAAAACGCATAAATTTTTTAACTTGTAATATTAAAGGGCTGTTTAAGTTTGGTAAAGTCCTAATTTAAACAGTCTTTTGTATTCTAATTATATGAGTTTAGTACGCCTTAACATAAAGGGAATTTCCTACAGCCAAACCCAAAATGGTGCATATGCACTTATCCTTAATGAAGTGGATGGTGATCGTAAACTCCCCATTGTTATTGGTGCTTTTGAAGCTCAATCTATTGCAATAGCTTTGGAAAAGGAAATAAAACCGCCTAGACCTTTAACTCACGATTTATTCAAGAATTTTTCTGACCGATTTGATATTGTTGTTAAGCAAGTCATCATTCATAAATTAGTCGATGGGGTTTTTTATTCAAGCTTGATTTGTGAGCGTGACAAAATAGAAGAGATCATTGACGCTCGTACCAGTGATGCCATTGCTTTAGCTTTACGTTTTGATGCGCCAATCTTCACCTATAAGAATATCCTGGATAAAGCAGGTATTTACTTAAAGGTAAACCCTAAAAAAGAAGGCGAAGAAACACCTGATGATAGTATTCTAGTTGATGATTTAATTGCTGAGGAAGTAGAAACGGGAGGTGCGTCCTTGAATTATAAAGCCAAAACCTTAGAAGAGCTTCATAAACTTCTTAACGAAGCCGTCGCTAATGAAGATTATGAGACTGCAGCAAACATTAGGGACGAAATATCTAAACGCTAAGCAAACTTTACTTTATGAAGAATTTTCTACTAGCTATTGCCACTGTTTTTTTTGTGACATCAATAACTATAGCGCAAAGCATAGAAAAAACATGGACGTTCGACGTCATTGAAAATACAAGAACGGAGAATCAACTACCCATTAATACTTCAAAAGATTTCTTGACTCTAGATAAGGGACAGTTCTCTTATGAATTAGAAGCTAAAAGCGACCTTAGAGCCACCGGTGATTATATCTATCAGAACAACTTATTGGTCTTTTATTACAACCAACCTAACGATACGATAAGGCACTATAAAATCACTGAACTAACGGATTCGACACTCGTATTTACAGAGAAAGAAGTAACCTTCAAATTCAGAACTCCTAATGATTCTGAAGAGATAGTTGCAGACAGTACTGCATCCATAACCGACACCACTATCCCAAGCCAGGGATTTTCAACAAATAGTATATGGCGTGGTGTTCTTGGGATGATAACATTAATTTTTATTGCCTTTTTGTTTAGTAGCAATCGAAAAGCAATCAACTGGAAAGTTGTAGGTATTGGACTAGCGTTCCAGTTAATCATAGCCATTGGCGTCTTAAAAGTTGGATTTATAAAATCTATCTTTGAATTTATTGGAGGCTTATTTGTTAGCGTGCTTGACTATACAAGAGCAGGAAGTAAATTCTTATTTGAGGGACTTGTAGTCGATATGGACACTTTTGGTTTCATTTTTGCTTTCCAAGTACTTCCAACGATTATATTCTTTTCTGCCTTAACATCCCTTTTGTTTTATTTAGGAATTATTCAAAAAGTAGTTAAAGCCATGGCTTGGTTATTAAGTAAAGCCTTAAAAATATCAGGAGCAGAAAGTTTAAGTGTTGCTGGTAATATCTTCTTAGGGCAAACTGAAGCGCCATTATTAATCAAGGCCTACCTAGAAAAGATGAACAAGTCAGAAATGCTCTTGGTCATGATTGGTGGTATGGCGACTGTCGCAGGTGCTGTATTAGCAGCCTATATCGGTTTTCTTGGTGGTGATGATCCTGTCTTAAGATTGTTTTACGCTAAGCACCTATTAGCAGCATCAGTCATGGCAGCTCCAGGCGCTATTGTTATTTCAAAAATATTGTACCCACAGACAGAAGAGGTCAATACGGATGTTAAAGTATCGCAGGACAAAATTGGATCCAATATTCTTGATGCAATTGCTAACGGAACGACAGAAGGCTTAAGACTAGCAGTTAATGTAGGCGCTATGCTATTGGTATTCGTAGCGTTTATTGCCATGATGAATGGCATATTAGGTTGGGTTGGCGATGTTACTTCTCTTAATACAACTATTGCCCAAAACACACCTTATAAAGAGTTGTCTTTAGAGCTCATTCTAGGATATGCCTTTGCCCCTCTAATGTGGTTAATTGGTGTTGCCAAGGAAGACATGGCTCTAATGGGTCAACTTTTAGGCATAAAATTAGCAGCAAGTGAGTTTATTGGCTATATACAACTAGCAGATTTAAAAAATGCGGCAAATGCCACACACCTACAATACGAAAAGTCTATTATCATGGCTACATATATGCTTTGTGGGTTTGCCAATTTTGCATCTATCGGCATTCAAATTGGTGGGATTGGATCATTGGCTCCTGGTCAGCGCAAAACTTTATCTAAATTCGGGATGAAAGCACTTCTTGGTGGTACCATCGCCTCACTTATTTCAGCTACTATTGCTGGAGCAATAATCGGTTAGGTCAACTTCCTGCGAAAGCAGGAATCTTATAGTTAATATGAATAATGTTTAAGTGATAAGACGTCATTTCGAGTGAAATTCTGAAAGAATTTATTATCGAGAAGTGCATTTAATCTATGAATTTTCTTGTTTTCAATATACCAAATCTATGATTTGGCACTCTAACTGACGAAAATTTCTTATCCGTTAATAACTTTTTAATACAATTTGGAATATCTTATCCATAGATATGATGCTTTATTTTTACTTTCGTAAAATCTAATTAAAAGAGATTCCTGCCTTCGCAGGAAATTATATGAAACAATATCACGACTTAGTAAAGCACGTTTTAGAGCAAGGAAACGAGAAAGGAGATCGCACTGGCACTGGGACAAAAAGTGTGTTCGGTCACCAAATGCGATTCGATTTAAGTAAAGGTTTTCCTATGGTCACTACTAAGAAACTACACTTAAAATCAATTGTTTATGAGTTACTCTGGTTCTTAAAAGGAGATACTAACATTGATTATCTAACAGAAAATGGAGTTCGTATCTGGAACGAATGGGCAGATGAAAATGGTGATTTAGGTCCTGTTTATGGACACCAATGGCGTAATTGGAATAGCGATGAGATCGATCAGATAAAAGAAGTTATAGACACCTTAAAGAACAACCCAAATAGTAGACGTATGTTAGTGTCTGCATGGAACCCTTCAGTATTACCCGATACGTCAAAATCTTTTTCAGATAATGTGGCTAATGGTAAAGCAGCATTACCTCCCTGTCATGCGTTCTTTCAATTTTATGTTGCTGATGGAAAGCTGTCATGTCAATTATATCAACGTAGCGCAGACATATTTTTAGGAGTCCCTTTTAATATTGCTTCTTATGCATTGTTCACAATGATGATGGCACAGGTTTGTGGATACGAAGCTGGAGATTTCATCCATACATTTGGTGATGCACATATCTATAATAATCATTTGGAGCAATTGGAGTTACAGCTTTCTAGAGAACCAAGAGAGCTTCCAAAAATGGTTTTAAATCCAAATATTAAAGATATTTTCGATTTTGATTTCGAAGATTTCACTTTAGTAGATTACAACCCGCATCCGCATATTAAAGGTGTTGTTGCCGTTTAATTAGTAATTATGTTCGGAAGCAAGAAAAACAAACCACAAATAGATCAAGAGCAATTGGAACTCATCCAAAATGCTCAAGGTCGCATCAAACAAAAAAAAACGTTTGTACTACCACTTTGTAGTGTTCTTAGTTGGAGCTGTTTTCTTGATTATTGCCAATACCGTTTTGGGTATTGGAAAAGAATTTCAAATCTTTGGTAAAGAATGGTTTGTATTTGCCATATTGGCTTGGTTGTTTCTCTTCTTAATTCATGTTTTTAATGTCTTTATTACGAATCGATTCATGGGCAAAGCTTGGGAGCAACAACAAATGGAAAAGTTGATGAGCAAACAACAAGCTAGAATTGAAAAGATAAAAACCGAGCTAAAGAAAGAAGCACCTCATATTGCCGAAAGCGAAATCTATAATGAAGAATTGAAAGCCATTGAAAAAACTTCTGAACTAACTATCATTGTTGCTGCTGGAGAAAATGATGCCATAGGAAAAGACAATAAACTCATCTGGCATTTAAGTGATGATCTAAAACGATTTAAAAAACTCACCTCAGAACATCACATTATTATGGGTAGGAAAACCTTTGAAAGTTTCCCTAAGCCTTTACCAAACAGAACACACGTTGTTATTTCTAGACAACCAAGCTATCAAGCTCCTGATGGAGTTATAGTCGTTAATTCTTTAGAGAGAGCGATTGAAGTCGCAAAAAACGATGTACAGCCTTTCATTATTGGTGGTGGACAAATTTATCAGCAAGCAATATCTTTAGCAGATAAGATTGAAATTACTAGGGTACATTCAGAATTTGAAGCAGATACTTTTTTCCCAAAGATAGATCTCTCAATTTGGAAAGAAATAGACAATGTCTTTCATAAGAAGGACAGTGAGCATGAACATGAGTTTTCGTTTATTACCTACATCAAAAAGTAAGCCTTCATAGGTTGAAAATAGTGTTCATCCCAGCCTTTAATATAATGTTCTCCGTTTTCAGGAACGTTATTATGCTTCAATGTTAGTTCTGTTTCGCTATCTACCTCTTCAAGGATGATTTCAATTTGAGAATCCATTTCTGTTTCCTCAAATTGCGATGATCGCCATGATTGCACAATTCTACTATAAGGCTCCAAAATTAAATTTTCGCCTTTGATGTAACCATCCCATGCTGTAAATTTATCACCTACTTTGTCAGAAATAAATGCAGCACCTCCAGTCATTTTAGTATGGCCTTGCGTACTTAACCATGCTTTATACACTTGTTTGGCGGTAGCTGATAATTTAGTTTTTAGTGTGAACTCCATATTATAAATTTAACTAATTTCGCCGTATGATAAAAGAAATCCAGCTTCGAGTATCACTTAAAGAGGAAGAGCAAGAAGCTATTCTGCTTAAAAAATCCGCTAGATTTCTTGAGATTCGCCCAAAAGACATCACTGGCATTAAGATGCTTCGAAAATCAATTGATGCTCGAAAATCAAAAATCATATTTAATTATAAGGTTGCCGTTTATATTAAAGAAGTATTACCAAAAGCTTCTGAGTATAATTTTGAATATAAGGATGTGTCCAATGCCAAAGAAGTACATATTATAGGTTTCGGACCTGCCGGCATGTACGCCGCGTTAAGATGTATTGAACTTGGTTACAAACCCATTGTGCTAGAGCGTGGCAAAAATGTTCAAGACAGGCGTCGTGATCTAAAGGCCATTAATCAAGACCATTTCGTTAATGAAGATTCGAATTACTGTTTTGGAGAAGGAGGTGCTGGCACCTATTCTGATGGGAAACTATATACGCGAAGTCTAAAACGTGGTGACGTACGTCGCATCTTTGAAAACTTAGTGTTTCATGGAGCTACTGAACAAATCCTTATTGATGCTCACCCGCACATTGGGACAAATAAATTACCTAAAGTCGTCCAAAATATTAGAGAGACTATTTTAAATTTTGGAGGAGACATCCATTTTGAAAGTCGTGTTACAGATTTCATCATTAAAGATGAAAAAATAAAGGCTTTACAAATAAACAATAACAACGAACTATCTGTTGAACGTGTTATTTTGGCAACTGGGCATTCTGCACGAGATATTTTCTATTTGCTTCATAAAAAAAAGATTGCTTTAAAGGCTAAATCTTTTGCTATGGGTGTACGCGTGGAACATCCTCAACATATTATAGATAGTATTCAATATCATTGTAATGATGAAAGACATGAGTTACTACCAGCAGCTGCATATAGCTTGGTGGAACAAGTAAAAGATAGAGGTGTTTACTCTTTTTGTATGTGTCCGGGCGGTTTTATAGTTCCCGCAGCCACGGCCAATGGAGAAGTAGTTGTTAACGGTATGTCTCCTTCGAAACGAAACAATCAATTTGCGAATTCTGGTATTGTAGTTGAAATCAATGTCGAGAGAGATCTTCCAAAACACGAGCAATTTGGAGTCTTAAAAGGTTTAGAATACCAAAAAGATTTAGAGAAATTAGCATATACTGCAGGTGGCAGAAGTCAAGTCGCACCTGCACAACGATTGACAGATTTTGTTGAAGGAAAATTGTCAACAGACCTCAATCTCACATCATATCAACCTGGTTTAAAATCCGCACCTTTACATTCGTTATTACCAAAACTTATTGGCGGAAGACTTCGCACAGGATTTAAAGCATTTGGCGATAAAATGAAAGGCTATTATACGCATGAAGCTAATATCATAGGTGTAGAATCAAGAACCTCATCACCGGTTAATATCCCAAGAACTGATAGCCTACAGCATCCAGACATATCTAATTTATTTCCATGTGGAGAAGGTGGTGGTTATGCAGGAGGTATTGTTTCTGCTGCTATGGATGGAGAAAGATGTGCAGAAGCAGCAATAAAGGGATTATAGATTTGTAGATTATTCCTATTTTTGCCGCATAAATTAAAGCTATTATGAAAGCATACGTTTTTCCTGGGCAAGGTGCTCAATACACAGGAATGGGCTTAGACCTATATGAAGCTTCTGAAGAAGCTCAACATCTTTTCGAAGATGCCAATGAGATATTAGGTTTCCATATCACCGATACGATGTTTGAAGGTGATGCCGACGCATTAAAACAGACTAATGTAACTCAACCAGCTATCTTTTTGCATTCTGTAATACTAGCCAAGACTTTAGGAGAACGCTTTCAACCCGATATGGTTGCTGGACACTCGTTAGGTGAGTTCTCTGCTTTGGTAGCCAATGGTGCTCTAACCTTTGAAGATGGATTGCGATTAGTATCGCAACGTGCTCAAGCTATGCAAAAAGCATGTGAATTACAACCAAGCACTATGGCCGCAGTTTTAGGGCTTGAAGACGATATCGTAGAAAAAATATGTGCCACAACAGAAGGCATCGTTGTAGCGGCAAACTATAACTGTCCTGGGCAATTGGTGATTTCTGGAGAGGTTGATGCTATTAATAGAGCTTGTGAAACACTTAAAGAAGAAGGAGCCCGACGTGCTTTGGTACTTCCTGTTGGTGGTGCGTTTCATTCACCTTTAATGGAGCCGGCTCGTGAAGAATTGGCGGCTGCTATAGAAAATACAAGATTTAGTCAACCTAACTGCCCTATTTATCAAAACGTAACTGCAAGTGCCATAATAGATGAATCAGCCATAAAGGCAAATCTTATCTCGCAATTAACAGCTCCTGTGCGTTGGACGCAATCTGTGCAGCAAATGATAGCAGATGGCGCTACATTATTTACAGAAGTTGGTCCTGGAAAAGTATTACAAGGCCTTGTGAAAAAAATAAACAGAGAAACCGAAGTGGCTTCTGCAACACTCGAAACCGACGCTTAATGAAAATTTCTAAATATGTATTAGTGTTCGGATTGATTCTGTTAAATATCGCTTGTGACCAAGTATCGAAGGTATTGGTGCGCAAAAATGTAGACTATCAAGTGGAAACTCAACTTATTGGCGATACATTCATCATGACCAATGTCGAGAATTCTGGAGCGTTCCTTGGTTTGGGATCCGATTTGAACCCAACCGTCAAGCTTATTGTTTTATTGATTCTACCAGTAGTCGTATTATTTCTTGCGCTTCGCTATTTGTTAATCAACAAACATTTAGATCAATGGACCATTGTTGGGTTATCGTTCGTTATAGGTGGAGGCATAGGAAATATATACGATCGTATAATGTACGGCTCAGTCACAGACTTTTTTCATATTGATTTTGGAGGTGTATTTCGGACTGGCATCTTTAATATGGCAGATGTTTCTGTTATGGTGGGAATGGGCTGTATCTTGATGTCTGCTATTTTGAATAGGAAACAGAAAACTACTGATGATTCTGTCAGTTCGAGCGGAGTCGAGAACTAAAGAAGATATCTCGACTGCGCTCGATATGGCAATCATTCACTGCTTATAAATTTCCCCCTCTTTCATTACAAAAGATACAGTTTCGGTCGTTTTGATGTTTTGTGTAGGATCTTCGTCGGTAGCTACAATATCAGCAATATAGCCTTCAGCAATAACACCAAGTTTACCTTCCATATCCAATAATTTTGCATTGGTAATAGTTGCCGATTGTATGGAGAACATGGGTGACCAACCCGTCTCTACCATATACCTAAATTCCTTGGCATTCTCACCATGAGGAAACACGCCTGCATCAGTACCAAAAGCAATATTCACGCCTTCTTTATAAACCATCGCAAAGGTTTTTCTTAACTCAGCATCAATCATCTTGATCTTAGGAATGATGATTTCAGGATAATAGTTGGGAACCTTGGCCTTTTCTGCAACATAACGTCCTGCAGATAAGGTTGGCACTAAATAAGTACCATATTGTTTCATGAGTTGTGCTGTTTCTTTACTCATTATGGACCCATGTTCTATCGTTTGAACGCCTGCTATTACTGCACGTTTCATCCCTTCGTCTCCATGTGCATGAGCTGCAACTGGCATTCCATACTCTTTAGCCGTTTTTACAATTTCATTCACTTCTTCTTGAGTGAATTGTGGATTGTGCCCATTCTTGCTCACACTTAACACACCTCCAGTTGCAGTGATTTTTATAAGGTCAGCACCGTTTTTGTATCGCTGACGAACCGCTTTTCTTGCATCATCTGGACTATTAATCACACCTTCTGCAGGTCCTGGATCTCCCATTAAATCTTTTCTCATGCCGTTTGTTGGATCGGCATGACCACCTGTAGTACCAATGGCTTTTTCGGCAGTGAAAATTCGAGGTCCAGACACTTTCCCTTTCGCTATGGCATCTCTTAAAGAGACATTGACACCACTTCCACCAAGGTCCCGAACGGTTGTAAATCCAGACAATAAAGTTCTATTGGCTATTTCAACAGAATTAAAAGCCGCATCGGCACTGTTTTTCGTAAACCTATCTAGATACCGTGTCGGACTTGTTTCGCCCTCAATATGTACATGCATATCTATAAAACCTGGCATTACGGTTTTACTGCTTAAATCAATTACTATGTCATTAGCGTTCGACGGATTAATAAAACCATCATTAACAGCTTTAATGTTCTTTCCAGAAACAATCACTGTCTTATTGGTCAGTACTTTTCCGTTTTTGGTATCAATTAGTTTTCCACAATGTAAATAGGTGTCCTGGGCTGAAATTGTCGTAACGAATAACAGTGTAATAAATAAGCTTAAGATTTTCATTATATGATGGATTAATTAGTTGTTCTTTATAAAATTCTTGACGGCAGATGTAATGAATTCTATCTGTTCATCATCCAATTCTGTATGCATTGGTAGAGAAATAACCTCTTTTACCAATTGATTTGTAACCCTGAAATCATCTTCATTATACCTAGAATCCAAATATGCCTTTTGTCTGTGTAAAGGAATTGGATAATAGACACCACATGGAATCTCTTGAGAATTTAAGTGTGCAACTAATGCATCTCTATCAACATCGATTACTCTTAAAGTATATTGATGAAACACATGGCAATTACATGTGTCATTTATAGTTGAACATTTATTACACCCACAAGGTGTGATCACATTATCCATATCCCTAAACGCTTCATTATATTTTTGAGCTGCCGATCTCCTTGCCTTATTATAAGTATCTAGGTGTGGTAATTTTGCATTCAATACGGCTGCCTGCATAGAGTCTAATCTAGAATTCACGCCAACCACATCATGATGATAGCGTTTGTACATACCGTGATTTACAATACCCCTAATAGTATGCGCTAAATCATCATCATTAGTGAAAATAGCACCTCCATCTCCATAGCAACCCAAATTTTTTGATGGAAAAAATGACGTGGATGCTACATGACTTATTGCTCCAGCTTTTACTTTATTGCCATTACTATATGTATAGTCAGCTCCTATTGCTTGCGCATTATCTTCTATGACATAGAGATCATGTTCTTTTGCAAGTTCCATAACAGCATCCATATTAGCACAAAGTCCAAATAAATGTACTGGTACAATAGCCTTGGTTTTAGGTGTAATGGCTTTCTTTATAGCATCAATATCAATATTGAAATTTACAGGGTCTACATCTACCAAAACAGGCGTTAATTGTAATAATGCAATCACCTCAACTGTAGCTGCAAATGTAAAATCTGCTGTAATCACTTCATCTCCAGGTTTTAATCCAAGTCCCATCATGGCTATTTGCAAGGCATCCGTGCCATTAGCACAAGGAATCACATGTTTTACACCTAAATATTCTTCTAAGTTTTTTTGGAATTCATGGACTCTTGGCCCATTTATGAAAGCTGCCGAATCAATAACCTCTAAAACGGAACTATCAACAACCTCTTTTATCTTCTTATATTGACCTTTTAGATCAACCATTTGTATTTTCCTCATAAGCAACTAATTTACGAAATTGTTATATCTATGACAATGAATTTATAACAAAGAACTGTATTTTAGCACAAACACAAAAAGCTTGCTGACTGTTTATAACATCCTAACATATATCGCCGCTTTTCATGTAAAGCTCATTGCGCGTTTTAACGCAAAAATGAGGCTTGGTGTTATTGGAAGAACAGAAACTTTCCATATACTCAAAAGGCAATTATCTCCAGATGATATGACCATTTGGTTTCATTGTGCTTCATTGGGTGAGTATGAGCAAGGTTTACCTGTTTTTGAAGAAATCAAGAAGGATTATCCAAATCACAAAATCATCTTGTCTTTCTTTTCGCCATCTGGTTTTGAAATCAGAAAAAACTCTCCAATTGCAGATATCGTTGTCTACCTACCATTAGACACAAAAAAGAATGCTCAAGCATTCATAGATTTAATACACCCAGAACTAGTCATTTTTGTTAAATATGAAATTTGGCCGAATTACTTGAATGCATTGAAATCTAAAGGCATCAAAACACTATTGATTTCAGCTTTATTTAGAAAAAATCAGATACATTTTAAATGGTATGGTAACTTAATGAGGCAAGCGCTGTCTGCATTTGAGCATATTTTTGTTCAAGACCCTGTATCTAAAGAGAATTTGGAGTCTATCAATTTTCAAAATGTAACTATATCTGGTGATACACGTTTTGACCGTGTTACTAATCAATTAAAAGTCGATAACAACTTACCAGATATCGCCATATTTAAAAATAATGAAAGATGCATTGTTTGTGGAAGTACATGGCCTGAAGATGAAACTGTCCTTATCGATTATATTAATAAGGTGCAACATAAAGTCAAATTCATTATTGCTCCTCATAATATCAAAACCAGGCAAATAGAACAGTTACAATACCAATTAAAAACTAAAGCTGTTCTATATTCTGAAAAAGAAGGTAGAGATTTATCTAGATATAATGTATTGATAATAGATTCCATTGGGCTGCTTTCAAGAATTTATAGTTATGCAAATATTGCATATGTAGGTGGAGCTATAGGTAATACCGGACTACACAATACCTTAGAACCTGCGGTTTTTGGAGTACCAATTATTATTGGTAATAATCACTCAAAGTTTCCTGAAGCTCAAAAAATGATTTCAAAAGGCGGAATGTTTTCAATTAAAGACAAGCGGGAGTTAGAATCGACAATAAACAAACTACTTGAAAATAAGGTATTTACAATTGAATCAGGGAGGAAAAGTCTTGAATTCATTAAAGAAAACCAAGGTGCCGTCATCCAAATCATGGATTACATTCGTAAATACCCTTGATTAATTTAGCAGAAATGTTAAATTTATTAGGAATTTACTTGTTAAAACCAACAAGAAATTTTTAATTGCAAACAATTAATAATTAACACTAAAACAATTTACCAATGAAAAAATTAATTTTAAGTATCGTTGTACTGGTTCTTGCCATTGCATTTACTTCTTGTAGAGAAGTTGAGAAGAAAGCTGAAGACGCTGGAGCCGCTGTTGAAAATGCAGCTGACGCAGCTGGTGAAGCAGTAGGTGACGCCGTTGAGGCAGCTGGAGATGCAGCTGATGCAGCTGGCGAAGCAGTTGGAGATGCCGTTGATGCAGCAGGAGACGCTATTGATAAAGCTGGAGATGCAGTAAAGGACGGTGCTGAAGCAGTGAAAGATGGTGCTGAAAAAGCAATTGATAAAGCTGGAGATGCAGTAAAAGATGCTACTGATGATGCAGCTAAGAAGGTTAAGGATATGGGTAAGAACTAATTCTTACAAATTCTATGAAATAAAAAAGCCGATGCAATTGCATCGGCTTTTTTATTTATTTATAGTGACCATCTGTATGTGGAGCCCCAGCCATAATCTCTTCATTAGCATATTCTTCAAATTCCTTGAAATTATCCTTAAAGGAAGCTGCCAGTTTATAAGCCGTTTTGTAATACCCTTCATCATTATTCCAAGTCTGCCTTGGACTCAGAACTTCAGTAGGTACATTTGGGCATTTTCTCGGTTGAGCGACTCCAAATACGGAATGTATATGATAATTCTCATAATTAACTTCTCCGAGTTCATCATTCATTGCAGCTGTAATCATAGCTCTTGTGTATTTTAGCTTCATACGACTACCAATACCATAAGGACCACCTGTCCAACCTGTATTAATTAACCATACATTAACGCCAGATTCTTTCATTTTACGACTTAGCATTTCGGCATACTTTGTTGGGTGTAATGGCATGAATGGCGCTCCAAAACAAGCTGAAAAAGATGGCATTGGTTCTGTCACTCCTGCTTCAGTACCAGCTACTTTCGCTGTATATCCTGAAATAAAATGATATGCTGCTTGACCAGGTGTTAGCTTAGAGATTGGAGGCAATACTCCAAACGCATCAGCGGTAAGGAAAAATATATTTTTCGGATTTCTTCCAATCGAAGGCACTTGTATATTATCAATATGATAAATAGGATAACTTACTCTTGTGTTTTGTGTTATCGACACATCTTCAAAATCAACAGTCCCTTTATCATCCATAATGACATTTTCGAGAATTGCTCCTTTTTTAATAGCATTATAAATTTCAGGTTCACTTTCTCCACTCAAGTTAATGACTTTTGCATAGCAACCACCTTCAAAGTTAAAAACCGTATTTTCATTAGTCCATCCATGCTCATCGTCTCCAATTAAACTTCTTTCAGGATCCGTAGATAAAGTTGTTTTTCCTGTACCCGATAACCCAAAGAAAATGGAAGTATCTCCATCCTTACCTACATTGGCAGAGCAATGCATAGGTAACGTGTTACGAAATACTGGTAGCACAAAATTAAGTGCAGAAAAAATACCTTTCTTTATTTCTCCAGTATATCCTGTCCCTCCAATAAGTGCAATCTTTCTAGTAAAATCCAAAATTGCGAAATTATGTTGGCGCGTTCCATCTAATTCTGGGTCTGCCATAAAACCAGGAGCATTCACTATTAACCATTCTTCCTTGAAATTTTCAAGTTCAGAGATTTCCGGACGTAAGAACATATTATAGGAGAACATATTGCTCCAAGGATATTCATTGACAACTCGGATATTGGTTTTATAATTTTCATCAGCACATGCATAGGCATCTCTAACATATACTTCCTTTTCAGAAAGATAAGCCGTCACTTTATCATACAATTTTTGAAAAGCATCTGGCTCAAATGGAATATTTATATTACCCCACCATACTCTATCCCTTGTGATATCATCTTTTACAATAAATCTATCTTTAGGTGAGCGACCTGTAAATTCACCAGTATTAATAGCCAAAGCACCTGATGAAGCTTCCACTCCTTGGTCTTTTTCTATAGCAGTTTGGTGTAATTCGTTTGGAGAAAGTTGATAATTAACTTTTGCATTCTTGATTCCGTATTGATTTAACGAAATCGTTTTCGAGCCTTGGGTATCAGATACCATAAAAAGTTGTGTTGTTTAGACTGCAAATTTAAAAATAATTTTAAAGTTGACTCCTAAATTTTCGTTTTAATCACTTTTAATTCGGATGAAATCAACAAGTAAGAAAAGCCACGAAATAATTAGTAACAATCCACCAATTGGTGTTAACAAAGCAACCTTATTAAAGTCGAAACTTGTTAGCTCATTTGTAGCCAAACCATATATAGAACCAGAGAATAATATAACGCCTGAAACGATGAATATCCATATAAATTGTTTCGTTTTATTCTTCAAAACAGAAGCGTTCCCTAAAAAAAACAATAATAGGGCATGGTACATTTGATAACGAACACCAGTTTCAAATGTATCAACAGCCTCTTTAGTTAAAACCTTCTCTAACCCATGAGCAGCAAAGGCTCCAAGAACAATACTAAAAATACCCAAAACAGCACCAGTAACTAATAGTTTTTTGTTCATATCATTTTTTAAATAATGGCATTAAGAATAGCAACAAATCCTTACATTCGTATTAACAAAAATACTCAAGAAATTACACTATGCGAAACATCTTGGTCATAGGTTCAGGAAAATCTGCATCTTATCTAATTAAATATCTTTTGGATAAATCTGAATCTGAGCAATTATATATAACTGTTGGCGATCTAAGTTTAAGCAGTGCTAAGAAACTTATTGGAAACCATCCTAATGCTAATGCCATTCCGTTGGATGTTTTTGATAAAAACTCGCGTTCAGAAGCTATAGAAAGTGCCGATATTGTTGTCTCTATGTTACCTGCTAGATTTCATATTGAAGTCGCCAAAGATTGTATTGCATTTGGCAAACATATGGTTACAGCATCATACGTGAGTGAGCAAATGCAGGGTTTAAACAATGCTGCAAAAAACAAAGGCCTCATATTCATGAACGAAATAGGAGTAGATCCTGGCCTAGATCATATGAGTGCTATGCAAGTTATTGATCGCATACGTGATAAAGGTGGGAAAATAGTTTTGTTTGAATCGTTTACAGGTGGCCTTATCGCTCCTGAGAGCGACAATAATCTTTGGAATTATAAATTTACCTGGAATCCAAGAAATGTTGTGGTAGCAGGGCAAGGAGGTGCTGCCAAGTTTTTACAAGAAGGAACCTATAAATATATTCCATATAATCGCTTATTCAGAAGAACAGAATTTCTTGAAATTGAAGGCTTCGGTCGATTTGAAGCTTATGCTAATCGGGATTCTTTAAAGTACCAAAATGATTACGATTTGAATGACGTACAGACACTATATAGAGGCACTATGCGACGCGTAGGGTTTAGTAGAGCTTGGAACATGTTTGTTATTCTTGGCATGACCAATGATGATTACGCTATAGACGATAGTGAAAACATGAGTTACCGCGATTTCGTAAATGCATTCTTACCATATTCACCAACGGATTCTGTGGAATTAAAATTCCGTCATGCTCTTAAAATAGATCAAGATGATATCATGTGGGACAAACTAGAAGAGTTAGATATTTTTAGTGCTACAAAGATGGTAGAACTTAAAAAAGCGACACCTGCTCAAATTCTTCAAAAGATCCTTATGGATAGTTGGACACTTAGTAAAGATGACAAAGACATGATTGTTATGTACCATAAGTTTGGATACGAGTTAAAAGGGAAGCACTATCAAATAGATGCTACCATGGTGACTATAGGAGAAGATCAAACTTATACCGCTATGGCAAAAACAGTTGGTCTTCCAGTAGCAATGGCTACTTTAGGCATACTCAATGAAAAAATAGTGACTCCTGGTGTACAAATTCCATTATCTAGAGAAGTATACGAACCTATTCTTAAAGAACTAGAAGATTATGGCATTCATTTTAAAGAAACAGAAGTGCCATACCTTGGTTATAATCCGTTACATATATAGTTACATTTTAATAGGTTTTTGATACCTTTAGCTTTGAATTTTAACTTCAAAACGACATGAAGATTGTAAATAAAAGCATTTTCATTGATGGTATTGACAAAAAGATACTTCGTGCATTAATGGGAGATGCTCGAACTCCTGTTCTTGAAATTGCAAGACAAGTCGGCATCTCTGGAGCAGCGATACATCAAAGGCTAAGAAAATTAGAAAAATCTGGATTGATTTCGGGTTCAAAATTTGTCATAAATCCTAAAATATTAGGGTATACAACTATGGCATTTGTTGGTATTTTCTTAGACAAAGCCGTTAGCAATCCTCAAGCTGTAAAACAATTAAAAACCATCCCTGAAGTATTGGAATGTCATTATACAACAGGTAATTGGAGTATTCTAATAAAGGTGCTCTGTAAGGATAATGAGCATTTAATGCATCTACTTAATAAAAATATCCAAGCCATAGATGGAGTTTCTAGAACAGAAACTTTTATTTCCTTAGAGCAACAGATTGATAGGCAAATCAAAATATAAAAAAGCCCCTGGAGATTCGCAGAGGCCTTTTTTTATATTATAAATTAATCACCTCCAAATAACTGTAAAGCCCAATATACTAATGAGGCCAAGGCCCCAATAGCTGCGACTAAATATGTTCTTGCCGCCCACTTCAAGGCATCTTCAGAACCTTTGTATTCTTCTGGAGTGACTACATTCTTGTTCTTTAACCAGCCAAGTGCACGATTGCTGGCGTCATATTCAACTGGCAACGTAATGAAGCTAAACAACGTTGCAAATCCCATCATCGCCAATCCGGCAACAGCCACCCACCAACCAAGGCCGAGTCCAGCAGCACCTCCTAATAATAATCCGCCAATAATTAACCATTGAGACATCCCAGAAGACACACTTACTACTGGCACTAACTGACTCCTCATTTGTAACCATCCATACGCGGTAGCATGTTGCACGGCATGGCCACACTCGTGAGCAGCAACTGCCGCCGAAGCCGCATTACGCTGATTGTAAACAGTCTCACTTAAGTTTACTGTTTTGTTCTTCGGATTATAATGATCCGTTAGTTGGCCTGGCGTTGAAATTACCTGTACGTCATAAATGCCATTATCTGCTAACATTTTTTCAGCCACTTCTTTTCCACTCATACCATTGCGTAATTGCACTTTAGAATATTTGGCAAACTTGCGCTTTAGTTGATTACTTACTAACCAACTCATTAACATGATACCACCAATTAATATATAATATTCTATTCCTATTCCCATGTGTTTAAATTTTAATTATTCTGAACTATAAATGTATAGCATACATAGCAATAAATGCGCCAAAGAATCGTTAAGAAATTTTGTCACATTACCTGTCATGCTGAACTTGATTCAGTATCTACTTTTTTGTGGTGATGGATTCCGCATCAAGCGCGGAATGACAAAAATGAAGTCAACGATATCTTTTTGCGTATTTCACCTTGAAGTAGATGAGCAATAAAAATGACAACATACTAATACCATTGGCTCCAATGAGTGATGGACTGTCCTTTAAAAACCCGTAGATAAACCATAGTGATATTCCTATAAAGAACAATACTAGCATTGGCAATGACAAACCAGAAACGTCTTTGGTTTTCCAAGTTTGATACACCTGTGGTAAGAAAGAAGCTGTGGTTAAAACAGCTGCAACAATGCCTATAATTTCTATATAATCTAGATTAGCCAACAATATTCACGATTTTTCCAGGTACGACAATCACTTTTTTTGGTTCTCGTCCTTGTAATTGCTCTTGTGTTTTTTCATTCGCCAAAACTGTTGCCTCAATTTCCTCTTTACTCATGTCTAGTGGTAATTCTAAAGTAAAGCGCATTTTACCATTAAATGAAATTGGATAGTTCTTGCTACTTTCTACCAAGTGGGTCGCATCAAATTTTGGAAATGGTGCTATAGAAATTGACTCGCTATGACCCAACATACTATATAATTCTTCAGCGATATGCGGTGCATATGGAGAAACTAATATTAAGAGTGGCTCTAATATCTTTTTACTTGTGCACTTTTGAGCTGTGAGCTCATTCACCGCAATCATAAAGGTAGATACCGATGTATTAAAAGAAAAATTATCGATATCCTCTTCTACTTTCTTGATGGTTTTATGAAGTGTTTTTAAATTGTCCTTAGTTGGTTCTGCTTCATTTACGATCAAGTCGTTTTCACCAACATACAACTTCCAGAGTTTTTTCAAGAACGAATGCACACCCGTAATACCTGCCGTATTCCATGGTTTGTATTGCTCTAATGGCCCCAAGAACATTTCGTATAATCTTAAACTATCGGCACCATATTGTTCGCAAATGGCATCTGGATTAACCACATTGAACCATCGTTTAGACATTTTTTCAACTTCTCTTCCAACAACATATTTGCTATCTTCAAGGATGAATTCTGCATTATTGAACTGAGGTTGCCATTTTTGTAGTGATTCAATATCTAATTCATCAGATGAATTAACCATTCCTACATCTACTCTTAATTCTTCTACATCATGATGACTAACTAATCCTTTTGAAACATATTTATTAGTGCCAGAAATTCTATAGATAATAGCACTCGTTCCCAAAATCATGCCTTGGTTAATAAGCTTTTTAGCATATTCATCTACTGGTACTAATCCAAGGTCAAACATAAATTTTTGCCAAAAACGTGCGTATAATAAATGGCTTGTGGCATGTTCTGCTCCTCCAATATATAAATCCACTTGTTGCCAATAATTAATAGCATCTTGTGAGAAAATTTCATCCTCATTATGTGGATCCATATAACGGTTCATATACTGTGAACTTCCTGCCCAACCAGGCATGGTGTTGAGTTCTAACGAAAAGATTGTTTTGTTATCAATCAAATCATTGCTAACGACTTCATTATTGTTTGTATCCCAAGCCCAAACCTCAGCACGACCTAATGGCGGTTCGCCCTCTTCTGTGGGCAAGTACTTTTCAACCTCAGGTAATTTTACAGGTAAATACTTGGCATCTATCATTTGCGGCATACCATTTACGTAATATACTGGAAAAGGTTCTCCCCAATAACGCTGTCTGCTAAATACAGCATCACGTAATCTGTAATTGATCTTACCTTCTCCTTGCACTAACTTCTCTAACTCAAAAATGGCTCGTTTGACAGCTTTCTTATATGGTAATCCGTTTAAGAAATCACTATTCGCAATGATTGTATGGTCTTTATCTGCAAATGCTTCTTTACTAATATCAACACCTTCAAAAATATTTGGAATCGGAATATTAAAATGCTTAGCGAAATCGTAATCACGCTGATCACCACATGGCACGGACATCACCGCACCGGTTCCGTAGCCTGCCAACACATAATCACCAATCCAAATTGGTACTGGTTCTTTTGTAAATGGATGTTCTGCATAAGCACCTGTAAACACGCCAGAAATGGTCTTGACATCTGCCATACGGTCACGTTCACTTCGTTTTGCTGTTGCCAAAACATAAGCGTCTACAGCTTCTTTTTGCCCTGGCGTTGTAATCAATGAAACTAACTCATGCTCAGGTGCAAGCGTCATAAAACTCGCGCCAAAAATAGTATCAGGTCGTGTTGTAAAAACTTCTATTTCATGGCCTTTATCTTTTCTTAAAGCCAGCACTTTAAATATCACACTAGCACCCACCGATTTCCCTATCCAGTTACGTTGACTTTCCTTTAAAGAATCCGTCCAATCTATTGTGTCCAATCCTTGAAGTAGTCGCTCTGCATACGCAGAAATACGCATACTCCATTGGGTCATTTTCTTACGAATTACTGCATGACCTCCACGTTCCGATACACCATTAACAATTTCGTCATTGGCCAAGACAGTTCCTAATGCTGGGCACCAGTTCACTTCAGTTTCTGCTAGATATGTTAATCTATATTTAAGTAATATCTCTTGTTGTTGTTCCGACGGATATGTATTCCATTCATCCTTCGTAAACACCTCAACAGAGGCTTCACAAGCAGCATTGACACCAGAATTGCCCTCTTCAATAAATAATTTTATCAACTCAGATATCGGAAATGCTTTTTCATGTTCTTTGCAATACCAAGATTCAAATAACTGAATAAAAATCCATTGTGTCCATTTGTAATAACTAGGGTCGCTTGTTCTTACTTCTCGCGACCAATCGAAAGAAAATCCAATCTGGTCTAACTGACGGCGATAGGTCTTTATATTTTCAGCAGTAGTAACAGCTGGATGTTGCCCTGTTTGAATGGCATATTGTTCAGCAGGCAATCCAAAACTATCGTAGCCTTGAGGGTGTAAGACATTAAATCCTTTATGACGTTTATATCGTGCATATATGTCAGAGGCAATATATCCAAGTGGGTGACCGACATGTAATCCCGCTCCACTTGGGTAAGGGAACATGTCCAAAACGTAGTATTTCGGCTTATCACTTTTGTTTTCAGCCCTAAAAGTTTGGTGCTCTGCCCAATATTTTTGCCACTTGGTTTCAATCGCGTTGAAATCGTACCTCATTATCTTTACTTTATAAAGTGCAAAGTTACGGCTAATGCCGAAAAGAGAAAATATAATTATGGCATAAAAAAACGAGCCTAAGGCTCGTTTAAGAATTCATTCATCCTATGATCTAAAAACGGTATCCTACTGATACTTGAAATAGATTACTATTTACATCTGGGTTCTCGGCAAGTGTGGTAATTCCGCGCACATATCTAACTTGAGCGAATATACTCAAAGGTAATTTCACTCCAAGTCCTATCACACCTCCTAATTCAAAACTCTCAGCATCAGTATCTGCTACTAAATCCAATATATTAATATTGTCGTCAAGCAAAAAAGAGAATTGTGGCCCAAAATCAATACTTAAAGTACCTGGCACCAAATAATATTTAGCAAGAACAGGAACCGACAAGTAATCTAAAGTCAAATCTGCTCCTGAACCAGATTTTGCCCCTTGCGTCGAATACAATACTTCTGGTTGAATGGCAAAAGTCTCTAAAAGACTGACTTCCAAGATAACACCCGCATGAAAACCGGTCTTACTATCAGCTTCTATACCACTACCACTAATACTGGAAAGGTTCAGCCCTCCTTTTAACCCAAAATCGATGTTTTGACCATTTACTGTTGCAATCGATGCCAATAAAATCATGGCTCCTAAAAATACGTTTTTCATAATACTTGTTTGTTTTTACAATTGATAGACAGTCTATATACCAACAAATATGCCACTTTGGATCTTTTTAATCGTTTTTATAATATAGGATCAAGGAGTTTTCCAGAAAATAAAATCCAAAGCATTGAAAGCAAAGCAGATACATTCATTGCTAATCCAAACAGTTTCATTTGAGATAGAGAGTATGGCCTGTCTTTGTATATGACAAGAACGTCTATTATAAGCCATAATGAAAAAATAGCCAGAAATCCAGCTAACACATAATCTTGAAACCAAGCCCAGAGAATATAGGTTTCTATCAAGAGTAGCGACAACATCAAGAATTTAGTTTTTCTTCGGCCTAACAGAGTGGCTGTGGTTTTTTTCCCAGCGATTATATCTGGCTCAATATCCATGATTTCGCCTGCAATATGTGCCTGAAAAGCAAACAAAGACAAGTATACTAACGTTTGCCAAGGAAGCATAGATTGGTCATTGAGTAATACACTAAAAATTGCAGTGACAACATATCCTACTTGTATTAATATTTCAAATGGCGGACGTTCTTTTATCCTAAAAGGCTTAAAGTTATATAGTATATTAATCACTACCATAAACAGGAGCAGCAAGAACATTTTGTAACCGCACAAAATTGTGAATCCGATTATAAAAGGTAAAATAACAATAGTTATTTTTTTTGGTAATGAGGCTAATTGTAGCCTCGATGATTTCGCCCCAAACAGAAAGTTTCCTTTTCTTTCATTAATTTCATCGGCTTTATAATCGTTATAATCATTAAGCCCATATACTAAATAGTTTAATGGAAATGTCACAAACAGAAAGCCTGTCCAAAATAAGGGTTCTGTCCAAAATTCATCTTTAAAACTGAATGGAACTAGATATATCCAAATGGTAGGAAACCAAAGTCCTGGTCGAGAAATCTTTAAATCGTGTATCATTAAAGATTTCGTGCTTTACGCTCTTGTGGCATGAGATTATGATAGATAAAAGCATTCACCGGAGTTTCTACTCCTAATTCTTTTCCTTGTTTTACTATATAACCATTGAAATTCTCTAATTCGCTTGGTCTACCTTCCATAATATCGCGTTGGGCAGAAGCAGTAGTATTATAATCTATTCCATCAATAGACGCTATCGCCTTATTTACATCATTATCTGTGAGCGATATCCTTTTTGCATTAGCAACGCTTCTAATTTCGTTCGCAGTATCAATAATCATTTGCCGTACATATGGATCTTCACGCATGACTCCAAAAACACTTCTAGTCAATCCACCGATACCACTTATAGTGGTTATAAAAAGAAATTTTCTCCAAATATCCAGATGAATGTTTTCTGAAATATCATTCTTTATACCAGCAATATCAAACGTTTCTTTTAGTTTTTTTACTCTCTTAGTTTTTTCATCAGTATATTCTCCAAAAACAATATGAGGCTCGAACCCCATATGATTAATAATTCCTGGTGCTTCTATTTTACTATAAATTCTACTTAATCCTGCTAATACATTTTCTCTGTCCAGAACTGACAACAACTTATCTGCATTATCGGCACCATTCTGCAATGGTAATACCATAGAATCTTTAACGAGTATTGGTTTTATTTGCTTAGCTACAGTTTCAATTTGCCAAGATTTAACGCCTAACATAATTAAATCAGGGGTTTTCAGTTCATTAATAGTGTTAGTTACGTCAGGACGTACTAGAAAGTCTCCATAGATACTTTTTACTTGCAATCCATTATCTCTTATTGCCTCCAGATGTTTTCCTCTTACTAAAAAAGTGACATTAAAACCCGCTTTCGCAAGCCTTCCGCCAAAATAGCCACCAACGCCTCCTGCCCCAATTACAACAATGTTCATATGTTTTAGTTATTATAAATTGAGATTAAATTTACTTTTTTATTTTTACATTGTTAAGGCCATTTATATGAGTTCATCTTTTGAAAAGTACCAAAAACGCAAACTGATTTCTTCTTACTTTTCAGTAGTAATCAGTATCGCTTTGGTATTGTTCTTATTAGGTCTTTTAGGATTGTTAATTCTGAACGCCAAAAAGGTATCTGATCATTTTAAAGAGCAAGTGGTGATGACTATTTACTTGAATGATTCTGCTAAAGATATTGAGATTAAACAGCTTGAGAAAAGCCTTTCCATGGCAGATTATGTTAAGTCCACTAAATATATTTCCAAAGAGCAAGCTGCAGAACTCATGAAAGCAGAAACAGGCGAAGATTTTATGGATTTTGTAGGTTTTAATCCATTACAGAATTCCATAGATGTGAATGTGAAAGCCGATTATGTAACGCAAACATATTTAGATAGTATTTCTGAAGTAACTACTGCTAAGAAGTTTGTTGAAGAAGTGCGGTATGACAATGATTTGGTAACATTGATGAATGATAATGTAAAACGCATTAGTAAATGGATATTAGCTATTAGTGCCATTTTTGCACTTATTGCTGTACTTCTAATAAACAGCTCTATTCGATTGGCTGTATATTCAAAGCGCTTTATCATCAAGACCATGCAAATGGTAGGTGCTACCAAACGATTTATCCGTAAACCTTTTATATGGCAGAGTGTTAAACTTGGCATCATTGGGTCAGTTGTTGCGATAATCGGTATGGCAATCGTTCTATATTATTTGAACAAAACTTTTCCGGAATTACAATTTCTCAATAAACCAGTCCTTTTGGCAATTCTGTTTTTTGGCATTCTTGCTCTAGGCATACTGATCACTTGGATTTCGACGTTCATAGCGACACAACGTTTCTTGAATTTGAAGACGGATGACCTCTATTATTAGAGATGTTCACTAAAGAGAAAAATTATCATTTCATTGGGAAATCGATAATCTAAATAATAATTACATTTGCTAATAATATTGAATCATCAATCCGATGGGAGAAAAGAAACGTAAAGAAAAAGCAAAAGAAGATTTTATCTTCGGAAAGAAGAACTATAAATGGATGTTTATAGGCTTGGGTTTTATTGCTGTCGGTTTTATTTTAATGTCTGGCGGCGGTAGTGACGATCCTAATGTTTTTAATCCTGAAATCTTTAGTAAGAGACGTATCCGTTTAGCACCTACTTTAGTGCTTATAGGTTTTGGCATTCAAGTGTATGCCATTTTATTGAACCCTAATAAGAAATAAATTTAATCCACTTTAAAGCATTCATCACGGTATTTTGATATTTTTGCCGCATGGAAATAATTGATGCTATCATTCTGGGAATCATTCAAGGCTTAACAGAATTTTTACCTGTATCGTCTAGTGGTCATCTAGAATTAGGGAAAGCCATTCTAGGTGACAACTCTATACCAGAGGAGAGCCTTATGTTTACAGTTGTACTTCATTTCGCTACGGCATTGAGCACCATGGTTGTGTTTAGAAAAGATATTCTAGAGATCCTTAAAGGAGTATTTGCTTTTAAATGGAATGAGGACTTACAGTTTATTTCTAAAATTGCACTTTCTATGATTCCAGCGGTAATCGTTGGGCTATTCTTTGAGGAACAATTAGAACAATTATTTGGTGGTAATATATTATTAGTGGGATGTATGCTTATTGTTACAGCCATTCTGTTATTCTTAGCCGATAAAGCAAAAGACACTAACAAACCTGTATCATTTAAGAATGCCTTTATAATTGGCGTTTCTCAAGCCATAGCTATGATTCCTGGGATTTCAAGATCAGGTGCTACGATTTCGACATCTGTTTTACTTGGTAATGACAAAACAAAAGCCGCTCGTTTTTCTTTTTTAATGGTAGTGCCTTTGATATTTGGTAAAATTGCCAAAGATATTGCAAGTGGTGACTTAACTTACGACAGTTCAAACTTTACAGCCTTATCTATTGGTTTTATAGCTGCCTTTGTAGCAGGTTTATTTGCTTGTACATGGATGATTACATTGGTTAAGAAAAGTAAGTTATCCTACTTTGCTATTTACTGTGTAATCGTTGGTGTAATTGCTATTATTTTCTCACTCCTTAACTAATGAGAACTGGCGAAGATTACAAAAACGGTCAGGTTCTTTTAATTGACAAGCCCTTGAATTGGACTTCATTTCAAGTGGTCAATAAACTACGTTGGGAAATTCGAAAAGCTTTCGATATCAAAAAAATAAAAGTTGGACATGCAGGTACTTTAGATCCATTAGCAACAGGATTGTTAGTTATTTGTACGGGTAAAATGACTAAACAAATTGATACTTTTCAAGGTCAGATTAAAGAATATACAGGTACGCTAGTCCTAGGTGCTACCACACCCTCTTATGATTTAGAAACGAAAATTGACAAGACATTTTCAACAACGCATATTGATGACACTTCTATTCACGAAGCAGCAAAAGAATTCATCGGAGAGATAGAACAGCTACCTCCTATTTTTTCGGCATTAAAAAAAGATGGGAAACGTTTGTATGAATATGCTAGAGCGGGAAAAGATGTTGAAATACCTTCAAGAAAAGTATCTGTTTCAGAATTTGAAATCACTCGTATAGCACTTCCTGATGTGGACTTCCGGATTGTTTGCAGTAAAGGTACCTATATCCGTTCGATGGCTCACGATTTCGGAAAAGCGCTCGATTCTGGAGCACATCTTTCAACATTAAGGCGAACACGCATCGGTGATTTTAAAGTTAGTGATGCTATTTCTATTGAAAATTTCATTCAAAACCTTCCTTCGGAATAATTATTGATACCCTTCTTGCTTCAATCAATCACTCAACATGAAGCATACAATCACGCTATTATTTTGTCTTATTAATATTTCATTGTTTTCACAAAGCGAAAAAACCAAAGGCCTTTTTTATAAAATATCACTAGCAACTACCTTAGCAGTAAACGAAGACTATACTATTATTGAAGACGATAGTGGTCCTCTTATAAATCCTAGTGCCCTGTTTATTAACAACACGATAGGATACCAGTTAGACAAGCGCAATACCATTGGATTTAATGCAGAATACAATTGGCAACACAAGCAAGGTTTACATTTCTTTCCCTTGTACGTCAATATGCGACATAATATCATTGTAGCCGACGACAATGTTTTTGTCCGTGCGGGTTATGGCAAACTACTAAAATTAGGAAGTTCTTTTGAAAAAGGCTCGCTCTACAAACTTGGCATTGGCTATCAAATATTTGACGATGATTATCAAAACTCATGGCTTTTAGGTCTAGATTTTAGCAGAAAACGTTTTGGACATAGGGAAACCGAAAAGATATCGAGTGTCGCTATTTTCTTGGAATTCGTGTTATTTTAACCATCCGTTAAGAGGCATTTTAGCGTATATATAACACTAACTGCCAAATAATTTATTATTTTGGCATCTCTATGCAACTTATAGAACGACATAAAGCCCTAATTATCACAGCACTAATTACATCTACTATAGTGCTTGCTGTGTTCAATCTTTCTTTGGTAAAAAAGTCAGAGCGCATGGCCGAAAGCTATTATGAAGTAGAACCAGAAACTATTGAAGAACTTGCTGAACAGTTAGAAAAGATTAAAGAATTAACCTCTTCTCAGAACACTACTAATGACGCTTTCAACAACGATTCAGAATACAAAAAAATGATAAAAAACTTCAAAACGTTAGACATTAACGATTTTGAAGAAAACGCAAAACAGACAGATGCATCTGAAACTTTTGAAAACCCTACGGAAACGGTTGACCACACCAATAACGAAGCTACCGAAGACAGCAAGGTCTCCAGTGAGGAGGTATCTGCCTATAACAAAGTAAGTGATGTCCTAGCCATACGTTCTGCAAAACGTCGTGCTGAAGCATCTAATGGAGATGATTCTAGTGATAAGACTAGCACATATGCCTCTAGCAACCCTAATAGCAATATTCAATTCTCTATGAAGGATCGAAAAATGCGTAATAATCCAATCCCAATATATCTATGTGAAGTTGGCGGAAAGATTGTTGTTAATATATCCGTAAATCATTTAGGGCGTGTTACTGAAACCAGCATTAATACATCCGCTTCTTCATCAACCAACGAATGTTTGACCGATCATGCTTTAGAGTATGCTCAAGAAGCTCGATTTACATCAGACGCAAAAAAAGCTTCTCAAATCGGGACTATTACTTTTTATTTTAAAGGAAAAAATTAATCTAACAATCTCAGTAAATCCTGGATTGCTGTTTGACCCTTATCCTTATTATACCAACGTTGTAGGTCTTCCTTAAATTCTGGAGTTAAGGCACCGTGTTCTTCTTTATAGGCATTGACCATCTTGGTAGCCTCAGTTGGTCTTGGACCAAAAGCACCAATAACCTCATCTGACGTATTGTCAATAGCAATGAGTTTTGGAATGGATTGACCTCCATTGGTCAAGAATTCGTTCATGAGGTCTTCATTTTCATCACGCAGTACGACTTTATAATCGATATTCGAATTTAACTCTGCTAATTTATTCATCACAGGCATCAAATGAGCTGCATCACCACACCAACTTTCGGTTAGGACCAGCCAAGTGATATTTTTTTCAAAATTCTTTACTCTTTCAATGATTTCTCCAGATACTTTCACTGTTTTATCCCAGCGTTTCATACGTCTATCATTAAGGATAGTATAATCTATTAATGCCTCTGTTTTATCTGCTCCTGAAGTCGATTTGTTTTCAACGAGCTCAGACACAAGGTTTCTATATTCTGCATAAGACATGCTCTTTTTTAAGCTCTCTTCAATTATAATCTTTTGGGTTTTATCTTTCAATTCTGTAATCATTTTGATCTAAATTTAAACAAAGTACAGTAACTTAGTAGTACTTTTTAATAAACCTTACAGCTCATAATGGGCATTAGGCAAAACAAGATAGATTGACTAAGAGAATTCATTACCAATTTCGCAGTCAATTATCCATTAACAAATGCAATAATGACAAAACACAAGTGTGGTTGGTGTGTCGGTGATGACCTTTATGAAGCTTATCACGATAAAGAATGGGGCGTTCCGGTATATGATGATGACACCCTTTTTGAATTCTTGATATTAGAAACCTTTCAAGCTGGATTAAGTTGGATTACCATCCTCAGAAAGCGTAAAAACTTCCGAAAGGCATTTGATAATTTTGACTATAAAAAGATAGCCAAATACAATCAAGAAAAGATTGATAGTTTACTGCAAAACGCAGGCATCATAAGAAACAAGCTAAAGATAAATGCCACTATAACCAATGCACAGAATTTCATGAAAATCCAAGAGGAATTTGGGAGTTTTAGCAAGTATATTTGGGGATTTGTAGATGGAAATCCTATAAAAAACACTTTTGAAGATTATAAAAAAGCTCCAGCTAATACATCATTAAGTGATGCCATTAGTAAAGATCTTAAAAAAAGAGGTTTCAAATTTGTGGGGAGCACTGTCGTTTATGCCAACATGCAGGCCACAGGTATGGTTAATGATCATGAGGTTGGATGTTTTAGATACCATGAAGTATGATTATTGTTTTAGGAATATTTGCAAGCTTCATTTTCTTCATTCTTTCCGCAATTCATTTTAATTGGGTATTTGGAGGAACTTGGGGGTTCGATAACGCTCTGCCATTAAACGAACAAGGTGATAGGGTACTAAATCCTCGAAAGATAGATAGTGCAATCGTTGGTTTAAGCTTGGCTTTATTTGGAGTTTTTTATATGATAAAAGTGGGCGTAATAACAATGCTATTATCCAGTTGGTTTGATAGCTTCTTAGGTTGGGCCATTCCCATCATTCTATTAGCAAGAGCTTTTGGGGATTTAAAGTATATTGGTTTTACAAAAAAAGTAAAGACTACTAATTTTGCAAAGCTCGACACAAGATATTATTCTCCTCTATGTTTGGTACTGGGGCTAATCACTTTAGCCATTAAGTTTTTCTAAGTACTCCATGAAATTTCTCCTAGGAATTTCTCTTGCGCCCAAACTTTCTAGATGTTCGGTATATACTTGACAGTCGATTAGTTTGTAATTGGTATTCTGTAAAAACGTAATAAAACCTACTTTACTCGCATTGCTCACTTTGCTGAACATACTTTCTCCACAAAATACAGTCCCAAAATCAATACCATATAATCCTCCAACTAATATGTCATCTTGCCATACCTCAACTGAAGTAGCACGACCCATCTTGTGTAATTTGATATAAGCTTCAACCATATCATCTGTAATCCACGTACCAGATTGTCCTTCTCTTTTTACAAACGAACATTCTTTTATGACCTTATTGAATGATGTATTTACAGTAACTTTAAAATCTGAATTACGGAGTACTTGTCGCATGCTTTTTGATACTTTCAATTCTTTTGGAAACAGTACCATTCGCGGATCTGGAGACCACCATAAAATAGGTTGATTCTTTTCAAACCACGGAAAAATCCCATGCTTATATGCATACATTAATCTTTCAGAAGACAAATCACCTCCAATGGCAAGCAGACCGTCTTCTGTTGTTTCATTAACATCTGGAAACCATATGTTTTCATTTAGATAGTGCATATTTCACTTAAACGTTTACGCAAATATTGAATGTTAAACGTTCGCTATTCCTTTGAAATTTCATTATTTTTTGCCATATTTGGATTGACCTTTGTGCAATAAATTTTTGTTCATCATTGCTTTTTTTGAGTTTGTTTATAAAGGTCAAAACCTAAAACCACAGTATTAAAGCCTTTCTCTTTTTGAGAAGGGCTTTTCTCATTACAGTAATAACAATCCTAAAATATAAACAACAGTACCTACTAACATTAGTATTAATGTGTATGGTAATATTTCCTTAGCTTTAAGCTTTGTAATACCTAGCAAGGGAAGCGCCCAAAATGGCTGCATCATATTGGTGATTTGATCTCCATACGCCAAGGCCATAATGGCTTTTGGCAAAGGCACTCCTAGTTTTAAAGCTGATTCGATTACAATTGGGCCTTGAATGGCCCATTGTCCACCACCACTTGGTACAAATATGTTTACGAGTCCTGCACTGAAAAATGTATAGATCGGCAATGTGGTAGACGTGGCAATGGATGTAAATGCATCAGACACCATGACTACCATACCAGTACTTTTCATAATACCCATTATGCCGAAATACAGAGGGAATTGAATGAGAATACCTGAAGTTCCTTTAATGGCTTCCTCCAAAGCATTTAAAAAATTAGAAAAACTTCCATGTAGTATAATTGCTAATCCCAACATAAAAAAGTTTAACATGTTTGGGGTAATCTGTAATTCTATGAGGTTGCTCCAATACTGATAAAAAAATGTAACTAACATTACGATTCCGAAACCTATGGCTAAAATTTTAGAATAATCCAATTTTTCTGCGCCATCTAAATCTTCAGCCTTAGATTGATTGAATTTATACTCTTCAAGAGTATATTCAGTATCTTTAGTTGACTTCGCTAATCGCGACAAGGTAAACGGAATAACTACGAGCAAAACACCAAAAATTACAAGGTTCCACCAGCTGAACACCGTCATATCAAAATTGATACTCGAAGGAAGCTGATTTAATATGTCTTTTGACGAGATCCCTTCCATCAAGGTTTGCAAATGGTCCGTTTCCGTCACCTTAATGGGTGCAGAACCACTTATACCTCCATGCCACACCATAAGGCCTACATAACCTGCAGCACCAACCAAAGGGTAATTAATCTTAATATTATCTTGAAGCGCTTTTTCGCCTATTTTTCTAGCGAGAATCGCTCCAAAAATAAGTCCTAGACCCCAATTGAAAAATGCAACTAGCATCGTTGTTATACTCACTAATATGACTGCACTTGAAGTGTTAGTTGCATATTTGGTCAAACTCAAAATGAGTTTACTCATGGGTTTACTCAAAACAAGAACATGTCCTAATACCAAAATAAGCATCATTTGGTAGGCAAAAACCAATAAGCCATTGTTCCAAATACCATCTTCCCAATAAGAAAGAATGGTTAGTAAATGATTATTATCTTTCGGCGCATCAGTAGAAATCAATGCAAGAACAATAGTTACAATAGTCAATAAGATTGCAATCGTAAACGGTGACGGCAGATAACGCTTAAAAATTGTTTCTATGCTTCTAGTGATGTTCATAAACTGAAAGTAAGACAAATTCCATTAAAAATAAAAACCTCAATACAATATTGAGGTTTATAAAGACTTCTACTTTATAGGAATGATAACTTAATTAAAACGGCAAATCATCATGATCTTCCTCATTAAGATCAGTAGCTGGTTCAAAGGCTTCTGCTGGAGGAACAGGTGGCATTCCTTCTGGAGCCGCTTCGCTTAAATTTTCTATTCTCCATCCTTGAATCGAATTAAAATATTTAGTTTCCCCTTGAGGATTCACCCATTCGCGACCTCTTATATTGATACTGATCTTAACATTTTGTCCAACTTGATAGTTATTTAACAAATCTGTTTTGTCTTGCACAAATTCTACCATAATATGTTGCGGGTATTGCTCTTCAGTTGTCAATACGATTTCTCTTTTTCTAAACCCATTACTACCAAATGTTTGGGTTTCGCCTATCATTTTTACTTTTCCTTGAATTTCCATTTATTATTGTTATTTATTTATTCTATTATTCTGGTTTATTATTGAGACTTCTGGATTGCACTTTAAGTAACATTAAGAATTGATTCATGAGAGTAACAGTTTCCATGCACTATCGATATCTCCATAGCTTAAATAATCTTTGGCTTTTCTATGTTTTGTTCTCAGAGATGCACCCATTAATTGCGGATGTTTTTCTCCTATTTTTTTTATAAAATCTTCCGCATCTTCTTTTGATGGCAATGCTTCTACGTTAGCTAACATGCCTAAATCATTTCCTGTCAATATCATACTATTCTTGATATGATCAGGAAGGTTATCAACACCTATACCTAAGGTTGATAAGGGTTTAGGTATTTCGAAAAATCCATTTCTAGCGCGACTATAATAGCTTCCTCCTGCTCTTGCTACCAAATCTAATTTCTCTTGATCTATTTGCTCCTCATCGTTTAGATAATCATCATCTACATGAAGTTTAACGACTTCGCATATAATCAAATTTCCAGCGCCTCCTTCATTTCCTAAAGTAATAATATCATTAACCTTACATTCGAACTGTACAGGAGACTCAGCCACGCGAAATGGCTTTACTAGATCAGATTTTTGCATCGTAAGTCCGGCTTTTTCAAACTCATTTACATCTTCAGGATACTCGGTACTGCTCAATGACATTTGATGTACTATATCATAGTTAACAACGTTTATCACTACTTCTTTAGTCTGCTTTGCGTTCTCTAATGTGTGCTTGGTTGTATTGTTTCTAACACGTCTCGCAGGAGAAAATATCATAATTGGCGGATTTGCACTAAACACATTAAAGAAACTAAAAGGTGAAAGGTTAGGATTGCCGTCAGCATCAATAGTACTTGCGAAAGCAATTGGTCTAGGTGCAACTGCACTTAACAGTAATCCATGTAATTTTCCTGTAGAAATATCTTTAGGAATAAATGACGCCATTGAAAAAAATTGATTTTGCCAAAGGTAACTAATATGCAATTCACCTAAAAACAATTTGAAGGCATTGCTAAACAATAATATTAACAATATTACATTATATTTAGGATGACTAAAAATTGCTAAAACCAATGCAGATAACCAGCAATAAGAATGCCTTTAGATGGTTGATGATTATCGTATCCTTTATCATTATCTCTCTTATTTTGTGGAATACTTATAGATTCTTTCAAAGTTTCAAAGAAGAAGAACGCATGAAAATGCGCAATTGGTCATTTGCTTATCCTGATCTCTTAAAAAGTTCTGACTTAGAGCAAGATATTGGTGATTTGCCCCTCCAAATATTGCAGAGCAATACTTCAACACCAATGATATTGGTTGACGATAAGGGCAATTATGTAAATAGTAATAACCTATCAAAGGAACAAGAACAAAAACTAGAAGACTCCATATATTTAAAAAAAATATTGAACAAATATGAAAGTGAGTACAAACCAATACCAATAAAAATAGGAGATAAAATAGTAAGTACTATTTATTATGGCAATTCTGAATTATTGAATAAACTCAAGTATTATCCAATTGCCTTATTACTGATTGTGTTTTTGTTTGGGGCTGTTGTTTATTTTTTCTATCGAAGTTCTAAAATAGCAACACAAAACAAGCTTTGGACGGGCATGGCTAAGGAAACTGCCCATCAAATAGGCACACCTTTATCCTCTTTAATTGGCTGGACCGAAATTTTAAAGAATGAGAATGTCAATCCAGAATATATTTCTGAAATCGAGAAAGACATTTCACGTTTGCAAACCATCACGGATCGATTTTCCAAAGTAGGATCTGCGCCAACACTTCAAAAAGTAGATCTAGTTGAAGAAACCATAGAATCTTATAACTATTTAAAAGCACGCTCTTCTAAGCTTATTGATTTTAATTTAGAAACTCCGAATGCCGTTATTTTTACAGACTTGAATCCGCAATTGTATAGCTGGACTATTGAGAATTTAGTAAAAAATGCTATTGACGCTATGAAGGGCAAAGGAAGCTTATCAGTAAAAATCTTTTCGGCAGATAAATACGTACATATAAATATAACCGATTCTGGAAAAGGAATTCCTAAACAACTATACACTAAGATTTTTGAACCAGGATACACAAGTAAAAAACGAGGTTGGGGATTAGGATTGTCGCTTGCCAAAAGAATTATACAAGATTATCACAAAGGCAGGATACGTGTATTAACCTCGGAGATTGGCAAAGGCACTACAATGCAAATTTCATTAAAAATTATGGCATAATTCTATACTATGAACGAAAAACTAATCACCATAAAAGAAGTCTCTCTAAAAAATAATTGCCCTGAATGCTATTCAACAGAAGGGCTAATATTAACCTTCAAACAAAAATTTAAAGAAACCAATTTATATAAATCCATAACCAGTGATGTCGTTGATGAATTAGCTTGCACAAAATGCACTACTACCATTTATCCCGTGAGTTGGACGGATGATATTGAACGTGTTTACGATTACCAGAAAAAAGCGTTTACACCAAAGAAAGCATCTATTAAATTAAAACGTCTTGCCTGGGTTTTATTTATCGCTATAGACCTAATCATTATAAGTATAATTCTGATTGTCTTTTTTCCTGGAATATTAGGGTTAAAATAATTAGAGTGAGTTATTAATAGCCTTTGCAGTCGCCACAAATTCCTCTTTAGTAAGCGTTTTCTTCATCAAGAAACGTGCATCTTCCATAGAGTTTAAAGGAATTAAATGCACATGTGCATGAGGCACTTCCAAACCAATAACAGTCATCCCAACACGCTTGCAAGGGATTGCTTTTTCAATAGCAATAGCTACTTTTCGAGAGAATTGCATTAAGCCATTATAAGTGTTTTCATCTGCATCAAACAGTTTATCTACTTCTTTCTTAGGAATACACAAAGTATGACCTTTTGCATTTGGATTAATATCCAGAAATGCTAAAAAATCATCTGTTTCTGCTACTTTGTAGCATGGAATCTCTCCATTAATAATTTTTGTGAATATGGTTGCCATTATCGGCTTATTTCAATTATATCAAACTTCATCACACCATTTGGAACTTGTATCTCAGCAACTTCGCCCACTGATTTACCTAAAAGACCTTTACCAATCGGTGAATTAACAGATATCTTACCTGCCGCTAAGTCAGCTTCTCCATCTGCTACCAAAGTATAATTCATTTCCATTCCATTGGTCTGGTTTTTTATTTTTACTTTAGATAATACTAATATTTTAGAAGTGTCTAATTGAGATTCATCTATCAATCTTGCACCAGATAATGTTTCCTCTAGCTTAGAAATTTTCATCTCCAGCATGCCTTGCGCCTCTTTTGCGGCGTCATATTCGGCATTTTCACTCAAATCTCCCTTATCTCTCGCCTCGGCTATAGCGCGCGAAGCGTTTGGACGCTCTATATCTTTCAGTTGACGCAACTCATCACGTAATTTTTTTAGTCCCTCAGCTGTGTAGTATGATACTTTACTCATGACTTCATCGTTTTATAAATACAAAAATCCCGTTCACACGAGATTCAGTATGCAAATATACAAATTATTTACCTGACAGTTGATTTTTACGTAAATTACAAGCTCTTTAAAATGTCTATGAAAACACACTTATATATCTTATTGTTAGCACTATCATTAATATCATGTAGTAGTAATGATGATGGTCGAAATGGTAACCCAAACATTCCTGACTTTGCTTTTGACACGGGAACTTTAATCAACACCAATCTTCCTCAATTTAGTAATCTGCAATTTCCTGGTAATTTTATTGTACTAAATCAATATGGTGTTAATGGCGTTGTACTTTATAGTTCTGGAACAACCTATAGTGCATTTGAGTTAAGTGACCCCAATCACCAAGTTAATACTTGCTCTCGTCTTACAGTTGAAGGCATCATTGCATCTTGTACTTGTGATGACGGTAATAGTTATAACATTGTAAACGGCGGACTACAAGAAGGCACATCTGGCCAATATGGTCTTGTGCCGTATGGCGTAGAAGTTATCGGAAATATCATCCGGGTTTTTAATAATTAATATGAATAAGCGTTTCTTAATATGGGTTTTGTTTTTAACATTCTCCTTATGCAATGCTCAAAATAGAAACGTAAAACTAGTTGGTGGCTCTTGTGAGGGTTGTGAAGCAATCTTCGAGTATCAAGACAAAGTACTTTCTTCTATTGATACCTTACCGCTTTTTAATGATAATACGCCAAAACTAAAACTATCAGGTATAGTATTTGAAAAAGATGGCATAACTCCTGCTAAAAATGTCATTATATACATTTATCAAACCAATAGGAGAGGTATATACCAAACAAAAGGAAATGAAAAGGGCTGGGCAAGAAGACATGGTTTTATTCGTGGTTGGGTAAAAACCAACGCTAAAGGCGAGTATACATTCTTTACATTTCGGCCTGGAGCATATCCTAATAGGCGTGCGCCTGAACATATTCATGTTACCATTAAGGAACCAAGCAAGAATGCGTACTATATCGATGATTTTATGTTCGAAGATGACCCTCTTTTATCAAATTCCATTCGTGATGAGCTCAATAATAGAGGAGGCTCTGGAATAGTATTACCCAAGAAAAATGGTCAAGTTCATGACGTGTCCAGAAATCTAATCCTGGGACTTAATATTCCTAACTATAACTAGCATACTAAAACTTAAATGTGGCTCCAAGGAAAAAATTCGTTCCCGCTTGTGGGTAATAACCTGCCCCATCTAATGTCGTGGTTTGACCAGGTACAGACCAAGTATCATCATATGTAAAGTAATACCCATTAGAAACATACTCTGTATTAAACAAATTATTCAATAATCCTGAAAACACAATCGATTTGAAAATGGATTTTGGTTTAACTTCATACGTGATGTTGAAATCATTTACAAAATAACTATCTAATTTCGAAGTCTCTACATCAAAATTACTCATGTATTGCTCACCAACATACTTAGAAAGAAATACTAATTGAAGGTTTTCTATCGGAGTATATTGCAACATGCTGCCAATAATTAAATTAGGTGAATAGGATATGTTTGTATTCCCCAAGTCTGCTATCTCACCATTTAAAGTTCGTGTGAAATTTACATTCTTATTAGCACTAATACCTATGTTAGGTCTAATCGAAAACTTATCAGACACCTTTAATTGGGCATCGATTTCCAGTCCTAATCGATAACTTTTACCACTATTAGCACGGATAGGCGATCCCACATCATCCAAGGCACCAGTTAGCACTAACTGATTGTTATAAGCCATATAATATATATTGGCATTTAATATGGTTTTTTCAGAACTATGTCTCCACCCTAACTCAAAATCATTAAGCTGTTCTGGTTCAGGATTGCCATTTTCATAATCAGTTCTGTTAGGTTCTCTATTAGCGCGTGCATAAGATGCATACAAACTATTCTGTTGATTAATTTGATAATTTGCACCAACTTTTGGATTAAAGAATGTAAAATTATCATCTACTGAAAAAGTCACTAGATCAGAGTTGAGGCCACCATCAGTTGAGTAATCTATACTTCGCATTTGCAAATCTCCGTAGAGACTCCATTGATCATCTAGTTTAATTGTGGCTTTAGAGAACATATTGAATTCCGTTTTCTTGGCTGAATTATCATAATAACGATCTCTTATTTCGCTATCACTTGCAAATTGTGCCCAAATCACCTCTCCAAAATGATCTCCTTTATATACATTATAAGATCCGCCAAAAATGACATCTGCTTTTCGGTTCTTATAATTTAATGAAAAAGTCGTTCCATAAAAATCATTATCCAACCATCGTCTTCGTATAAGGTCAGTAGTTTCAATAGTTTCCCCACCAATGGTTATTGGTGAAAACCCATAGGTGCTAAAGTCCTCATTCTCTTTATATTGCTCAAAATATCCTCTTCCATAAGTATAATGAAATGCTACATTCGACGACCAATTATTATCATATCGCTGATTCCAGTGCAACTGGTAATGGTCTTGATTATAATTATCGACTTCATTATCATAAAACTGTGTATTACCGTCTGCATCGGTATAAATTCCAGCAGGATTAAAAGTTCTATCTGATTCCAAAGTAGCAGCGTCGACACCAAACCAAGACTGATATGTTCGTTCAAATCCGCCGAAAGCAATAGCCTTAATTAATGTATTATCAGCCACATAACTTCCTTGCAAAAAATAGGATTTCAACTCAGATTCGGCGCGATCTATATAACCATCACTAGTGATTTTTGATAATCGTCCGGCAATTTCAAAATGATCATTTAGTTTTCCAGTACTGAACTTCAGCGTATTCTTAAACGTGTTAAATGACCCAATAGATGATGCTATTTCGGCATTGGCTTCATTTGAAACAGCATCTGTTAAGATATTTAAACTGGCGCCAAAAGCGCCTGACCCATTGGTAGATGTTCCAACACCTCGTTGCAATTGAAGGCTTTCTACTGACGATGCAAAATCGCCAAGATTCACCCAAAAAGTACCATGTGATTCTGAATCATTATATGGAATGCCATTGATAGTCACATTCACGCGAGTAGCGTCACTACCACGCACTCGAATACCTGTGTAACCAACACCAGCACCAGCATCCGTGGTTGTTACAACATTTGGTAAATAGTTCAATAATATTGGAATATCTTGTCCAAGATTTCTTTTTGCCAATTCTTTTTTAGTGACATTAGAAAATGTCATTGGAGTACCTTCTTTAACGCGGATAGCGTTGACTAATATTTCATCTAATTTCTGGACTTGGGTTGAGTCATTCTGCTTTTCTTGAGCATTAAGACAAAAAGAAACTAAACATAAAGCTGTTAACAGGTAAATACTTTTCATTCGAAACTATCATTAATACGAATAAAAAGGGGTAGTTATTCTTGTTTTTAATTGATTTATTAAACACCACAAGAAATTCTTCGAGCTTGTCGAAATAAATACATTTGTTGTGTTCGTTTCCCTAAACAGCATTACCTGTTCTAGGTTCTATGGGTATGATCTCAGCCGCATGTCGGCACCCCTAATGAGAACGATACAAAGATAAATATCAATTATGAATTATGGACAATGAATTCCAAAATTTTTATTCCAGATCTGGTTTTTTCCTAGACACCTTCTTATCAGATAGTTGCTTCTTCTTTTTGAGACGCTTTAGCTTCACTGCCTTAGACATTCTAGTTGGCTTACGCATTTTGGGAACTATTAAGCCTCTATTCAATATATCTAATAAACGCCTCACTACCAATTCCTTGTTTTTATGTTGACTTCTTGTATCGCCGCATTGAAGGATAATAACATTATTCTTTGTGAGTCTTTCAGAAATGGTCTTGAGTAGTAATTCTTTGTGTTCTGTTGTTAATAGAACTGATTCCATAAGATGAAATCTCAACTCTATTTTTGTGGACACTTTATTAACATGTTGTCCTCCACTGCCTGAACTTCTTATGGCCTTGAATTTCAATTCTGGCAGTATCTCTTCAACGGTAATCATTAACTAACAACTTGGTGAGGTTCTTTGAGTAAATCGTTCACTGTTTTAACAGGATTAAAAGTTAGCAAAGGTACTTCAACAAAAATGGTGTTCCAATTAGCCATACTACCATTCCAAAGACCTGGCAATTCTAATGCTTTTATGTCTTTACCAACCTTGGTTTTCATAGTTATAAAAGCCGTCTTGTGATCCACATACTTTGTTAGATCAAACTTAATTCCTTTATAATCTTTAACACCACAAACTAAATCTACTGGATTAAAATGTGTGGATTTCTTTAAAATCTGTTTTTGATGTTTGTTCTTTTTATCAATCTGTGCGGACTCGACAATTTGAAGAGATATATTGGCACTTTCGTCTTTCACCCAAAAAGGACCTCCTCCAGGCTCTCCTTCATTTTTTACCATACCACATACTCTTATTGGGCGGTTTAATTTATCAAACAAATACTGTTTTTGATATTTCTTGCTGTATTTCTCAAATTCAGTACTGATTACTAAATTGAGTTTATTAGATAAAAATTGAGCAATCGTCATTAATCGTTCTTCTGAAGGGTCAGTTGACTCCAGTTCTCTTAGATACATAAACGCTACCTCTTGCTCTTTCAATAATTTACCTGCTAACATTTTCTTACTAGCAGATACTTCGCTTTCATATTTAAAAACTACCACATTATCAATATTCTTGATAAAAATAATGTCCGCATCAAGATCATTGAGATTCTCAATTAAAGCACCATGGCCAGAAGGCCTGAACAGTAAACCGCCATTATCTTCAACATATGGTTTATTATCTGTAGTTAACGCAATAGTATCTGTGGATTCTTTTTGATAAGAGAAACAGATATTAAAACTAGTATTGGTCTTTTTTTCTACAATTTCTTCGATTCTCTTGAACTCTTCATCAAAGATATTCTTATGTTTTTCAGATATTGTAAAATGCAAATCTGCTTTCCCATTAGAAGATGCATATAAGGCTGCTTCAAAAAGATGTTCTTCAAAAGCCGTCGCTACATGATCCCTATACTGGTGAAATGGAAGTAACCCTTTAGGGTAATTTCCATAATTAAGGCTGTTTTCACCTAGCATCATTTCTACAAACAAAAACAGCTGTTCATTAAGCTTAAGTTTACTAAAGTTTTTATTCTTTTTGTGTAACTGTTGTTTTACTTTGTAATAGAAGGGAAGTTTATTTATTCCAACAAAAAAGATGGATAGCTCTGATGCCTTTTTTCTGTTGATATAAGAATTTATGCTTTCATTATTGGGTTTATAATCTTCAAAAAATTTAAACAGAAACTTGAACATTCTAGTTGCTGCACCTGACGCTGGAACAAATTTCAGGATTGAAATATCTGCTCGTTTAGAGTCATAACTTTTAATAAGGTCCTCTTTATCATTATCATCTATTTGCAAAATACCATGATTAGGCACAGCAGCAGCATTTAGATTGATAAATGGTAATCCTTGCTTAAAAAGATTGATTTGACTCTCTACTTTACTTAAGGTTAAACCCTTTTTGTTTATTTGTTCAAGCTGTTCCTTCGTAAACTTCAATACTGTTTTTTTAAAATTTTATCTATATGGGCTATGGCATCGTTTAATCGATCATGCTTATCACCTTTTAGTATCACATATGGTTTTTTGTTGACTATTAACGCCTCTTCAAAAGCTCTGAACATATGTTCTCTTTCCTCTGGCTTATCTCTTAAATCATCAGCTTCCCATGGTGTATCAATATACGTCAAAAAATAAAGATCATATCTATTCTCTAGAGCGTATTTTTCTAGTATCGAATCACAGATTCCAGAATAATAGGCTTCAGAATACACTTTCGTTTCTAGTAAATCTGTATCACAGATAAGAACGGTATTAGTTTTTTGAGCCAATTCATTCTCCGAACGCATCTGCCCAATCGCAATAGGCAATAAGTCTTTTGGTTCGCAAGTTTTGCGTTCATTATTCCATTTATTCTGTAAGTATTCGCGTGCATATTCAGGCACCCAAACAGAATTGTAATGTCTGGCTAATTGCTTAGATAAGGTTGTTTTTCCAGTAGATTCTGGACCAAATAAAACGACTCTTATGCAGGCTGCAGGCTGCTGTTTAAGTGTTTCTTCCATTCTAGAAAACCAAAGATGGCTATTATAGTTAAAATAAAATATAGTATGCTACTAAATGTAAGTCCTTTGTAAAAATAAAGCGGAACTGTAATAATGTCTCCAATAATCCAATAAATCCAATTTTCAATCTTTCTTTTAGCCATTAACCACATCCCCACAAAAAAGATTCCAGTAGTTAAAGTATCTACATATGCGGTCCAGTTATTGAATTTATCAAAAACAGTATAAACTCCCCAAACAAAAACAACCGCCGCTAAAAAGATTACACACGAAACTTGCTTCTCTCTTTTATTTGTTCTTGATATTGGTGTTACATGAGTCTCATCAATTTTTTTAGTCCAAATCCACCACCCATAAATACTCATTATAAAATAATAAGCGTTAATCATCATGTCTCCTAAAAGTCCCCATTTTAAAAGTAAATAGACAAAAATCGCTGTACAAATCATTCCTGTTGGAAAGACCAATACATTATTTTTCTTAGAATACCATACTGAAGCAATAGTGAACACAGCAGCTATCAATTCCAACACAATATCTAAGGTATCATAATCGGTATATTGTCCAAACAAAAAATCAAAAACCTGATTCATAGTTGCTTCTATCTGTTTTTATAACTTTCATTGTCAATACTGAGATATTTTGTTCTTCGAACGACTCTTTTATAACTTTCGTTAAGAATGGCATTAACTGGTCATATTCTCCATATATCTGGGTGCTTAAAGGATTTTCTAGTAACGTAAATCCTGAATTTCGCAACGTTTTTATAAAAGCAATAATGTGCTTTTCATAATCATCCTGTAGTGGTGACAAAGTAAGATCAACTGAAATTTTCATAGCTACTTATTTCTTTAATAGTAAAAAGAATGATTCGTTTTCTTCAAAAGCGGTTCCAATAACAATCATATCTGCACCAGCTTGATAAGCCTCAGATAATTGCCTAGGTGATTTAATACCTCCTCCTACAATTAACGGAATATTAATAACTTGTCTCACTTCGGAGATTATCTCAACATTAACTGGGTTTGTGGCACCACTTCCAGCTTCTAGGTACATTAATTTTTGTCCTAATAATTGTCCTGCATAAGCTGTATTTACAATCTTTTGAATGTCATTACGAGGCATCGGTTGCGTTTGAGTAACACGTTGTACTGATGTTTCTTTTCCATTTTCAATGAGAACATAACCTGTTGGAATAACTTCCAATTCTGAATCCTTCAGAATTGATGCTGCTTGTATATGTTTATCTATTAAATAATCTGGATTACGTCCAGAAATAAGGGATAAAAACAATAAGGCATCGGCACTATTTGTTATTTGAGTGACATCACCTGGAAACAAAATAATTGGAAGTGTTGTCATTTTTTTAAGAGCTCTAACTAGTATATGAGTTATATCTCGATTAACTTCACTTCCACCCACAAAAATATGTGTCGCAATGGACTTATTAAGCTTGCCCATAAAACCAGAAAGAACATCCAACTTCATCTTATCTGGATCAATTAGAACGGCCAGCAATTTTTCTTGACTCTTGATTGATGTTAATATGTTATTGTAAATCGTACTCATTAAGATACTACATAAGCACAAGTGAATCCTTCAAATTCTAAGAAACTGACATCGTATCTTAACTTAATCTTTTTATAATCAATCCAAGCATTTGTAAATTCGTCCTCAAGCATAAATGGGATAACCAATGTATTCATTTTAAAACTCAACCCTGGTGTTGCAAACAACTTAAATAACGATTCCTTTATACACCAAATTACTGTTAGTTTTTTAGTGAGATCCGAATCTTCTTTCAAGTATTGAGATTCATAACCTATAAATTTAGGCGAAACAATCTTAATCTTATCTCGTTGCTTTTCAATATCAATCCCAACAACTAAATCAGAAACAATAACCGCTGAAAAGCTAAATGAATGTGTAATAGAAATTTGTTTCCCATCTTTTAAATGAGGTTTCCCATTTTCGTCATAATATAAGTCGACATCCGTATACCCAAATTCACGAAGCAAATGCCGAACGCTTAAAAATCCTAATTGGTGAATAGATGATTTCATATCATCTACTCGAGCTCGACTCTCAGGTTTTAATTCTAGAGGTTTGACTAAGTCATCATAAGATTCATCAATCCTCCATATCTTAACACTAGTTTGTGAATTTACAGCAATGGATTTGTATAATGGCATTTACTTAAGTCGAACTTATTACGTAACTTTGCAACTTGAAATTGCGTCAAACAAATATACAATTATGAGCACAAAAACAGTAGCATACGTCCCATATAAAGTAAAAGACATGTCTCTTGCGGATTGGGGAAGAAAAGAAATAGAATTAGCTGAAGCGGAAATGCCCGGTTTAATGAGTCTTCGTGAAGAGTATAAAAACTCTCAACCCCTTAAAGGTTCGCGAATAGCAGGTTGTTTACATATGACTATACAAACTGCAGTTTTGATAGAGACACTTCAAGCTTTAGGAGCTGAAGTTACTTGGAGTTCTTGTAACATTTTCTCTACTCAAGATCAAGCTGCTGCTGCAATAGCTGCTGCTGGCACCCCAGTATATGCTTGGAAAGATATGACTGAAGAAGAATTTGATTGGTGTATCGAGCAAACCTTGTTCTTTGGTGAAGATAGAAAACCTTTGAATATGATTTTAGATGACGGTGGTGATTTAACTAATATGGTACTCGATAAGTATCCTGAATTAGCAGATGGCATTAATGGTTTATCTGAAGAAACTACAACAGGTGTTCACCGTTTATACGAACGTGTAAAAAATGGCACCTTACCAATGCCTGCTATTAATGTTAATGACTCTGTTACTAAAAGTAAATTTGATAACAAATACGGTTGTAAAGAAAGTGCTGTAGATGCCATTCGTCGTGCTACAGATTTGATGCTTGCTGGAAAACGTGTAACTGTCTGTGGTTATGGAGATGTTGGTAAAGGCACTGCGGCCTCTTTTAAAGGTGCAGGAAGCATTGTAACTGTTACGGAGATAGACCCAATATGCGCACTACAAGCCGCTATGGATGGTTTTGAAGTAAAGAAACTAGAAACAGTTATTGGAAATACTGATATCGTTATCACCACAACAGGAAATAAAGATATCGTACAACAGAGACATTTTGAAGCTTTAAAAGACAAAGCCATTGTGTGTAACATTGGTCACTTTGACAACGAAATTGATATGGCATGGTTAAACGATAATCATGGACATACCAAAGACACAATTAAACCTCAGGTTGACAAATACAACGTGAACGGTAATGATATTATCATTCTAGCTGAAGGTCGCTTGGTTAATTTAGGTTGTGCTACAGGGCATCCAAGTTTTGTAATGAGCAATTCGTTTACAAACCAAACATTAGCACAAATCGAGCTATGGAATAACGCAGATAACTACGGTAATGAAGTATACATGTTGCCAAAAGAACTTGATGAAAAAGTAGCAAAATTACACTTGAAAAAAATTGGTGTTGAGTTAACTGAACTTCGTAAAGACCAAGCAGATTATATTGGTGTAAAGCAAGAAGGACCATTTAAACCTGAACATTACAGATATTAAAAGAATATTTAGCGCCTCCTTAAGCTGTCAATTCGAGCGGAGTCGAGAAGCGAAAGGTCTCACTTAAGTGAATTAGATGAAACCCTTGCAGAAATGTAAGGGTTTTTAATACCCTGTAACTAAAAGATTACGAGCAGCTCTAATGCCACATTTTTGGTATTTATGATATGCCTGCGCAGCTCGTTCTCTAATTTGCATATTAGTCTCATTTAATATCCAACCATCAATAGAAGCCTTTAAAGTATAGGCTTCTGGCGCCATTAATCCAGTAGTCCAAATCAAAGGGTTAGATTTGGTTTTTTTAAGGTAAGGTTCAAAATAATTTTTGCTAATACATGCTAAAATTATAGTCTCTCTCTTATTCTGGTTCAACGGTTCAAAATTACCTTTCACATCAAACTCCATCAGACCATCATGCCCGACATAACCTAATAAATTTGAATTACCCCCAAAGTATAATTCTTTGCCCATATATAGAATTTTAACTCTATGATTACCAGAATTAGCTTCTAAAAAATCAATGGTAGTTTCCTTAATATACTTGCCATCATAAGCATCGGCTAACAAATAAGTATTTGATGCATTATGTTTAAACAATACCCTTTCTAGTATATATTTTTCTGGATTTAATTCGGTCGAAATTATTGTCCAATCTGTACTTCTCTTAAAGTAGCTTTTCACACCATACAAGGCACTCCAATAGAGGTTGTTTTTAGGATCTTGACCATTACCCAATTTAGATGGCACCAGTACAATTCCTTGATTTATATTATCACACAAAGCAACAAACACATGAATGGTTTTCGACTCCGATGCAGTTTGAGCATAACTCAAATTAAAGAACAATGAGAATAAAAATAAGAGTGCTATTTTGTTCATTTAAAAAGTAACGAAATAAAATTAATAATAGTACAAACAAAAAACCCTCTCTGTTTCCAGAAAGGGTTTTATAATATTCTAATCAACCTTTGCTAAAGCTTCGGTTAACAAAGAAGAACGTATTTTTTAAGCCACAAACGGCTCAATAGAAACGTAAGACTTATTGTCTTTTTTCTTCGTGAATTTTACAAGACCATCTACTTTAGCATGTAAAGTATGATCTTTTCCTTGGTATACGTTTTCACCTGGGTGATGTGTATTACCACGTTGTCTTATGATAATGTTACCAGCAATAGCAGCTTGTCCACCAAAAATCTTAACACCTAAACGTTTCGATTCTGATTCTCTACCATTCTTAGAACTACCTACTCCTTTTTTATGAGCCATTGTCTTAAGGTTTTATATTGTTAATACTTAGCTAAGTGCAGCAATTAAATCAGCCTTTTTCATAGAAGAAATACCTTCAATGCCTTTAGCTTTTGCCATTTCTTTCAATACAGCAACAGTTAATTTACTTAAATCTTGTGTTGCTTTAGCTTTTGGAGCAGCTTTTTTAGGTTCTGCCTTTTTCGCTGGAGCAGCCTTCTTTGCTACGGTTTTAGGAGCTGCCTTTTTTGCCTCTACTTTTGGCGTAGTAGCTTTCGTTTCCTTTTTAGGAGCAGCTTTCTTTTCTGTTTTAGTAGCAGGTTTAGCACCTTTTGCTATAATGCTTTCAATTACGATTTCAGAAAGAGACTGTCTGTGGCCATTTTTTACTCTATAACCTTTACGTCTTTTCTTTTTGAAAACGATTACTTTATCACCTTTAAGGTGTTTCACGACTTTTGCTCCTACTTGAGCGCCGTTTATAGCCGGGGCGCCTAAAGTTACTTTGTCTCCATCACCAATTAAAAGGACATTGTCAAAAGCGACTTTCTTTCCTTCATCTGTGGCTAAACGGTTTACAAAGACTTTTTGGTCTTTTTCAACTTTGAATTGTTGCCCTGCTATCTCTACAATTGCGTACATAGCGTTAGTTTAAATAATTTGTTCAAAAAATGAGTGCAAATATACACCTATATCCTGAATTTACAAACGCTTTAGCTATTTTGAGGAATATTTCTACTCGTCTTAAATAATTGCATAAAACTAAGCGTCAAAACAACGGTCGTTGCAAACCCCATAATAGCAACTACAAATGCAACTAATCCAGTACTCACCTGATAATTACCGGAAAAAATAGTCAATAATTCAGGTAAAAAATCAGGTTTTATTTCTGTAGCATAAAACAGAAAGAAAATAGTAAATATTAATGTTGCTACGAAGCCAACGATTATACCTACTGTAAATCCATTGGTATAAGAGAAGTCACTTCCTTCTCTTAATTTATAAACTTTAATAGCTTCATAGATACCAAATCCAGTAATTACACCATTAAATAAACTGAACACCGGATTAGTATGCCATCCAAATAAAGCAAGTACCAAAAAATAAGCAATCAAGGAGCCACTAATAGCAATTCCAAACCGAATAGGAAGACTCAATTTTTTCATATACCATTGATTTTTTGACGGTTAATTACTAAAGTTCGTAAAAATAATTGAGCAATGTGCATAAATGCTTGTTAATTTTTTAACAGTTATCGCGTAAATCCATCAATCGTTTTTTATTTTTGTAAAGCTGTAACAAACTCATGTTACATGCGTCAAACAAGACGTATTAACACAAACAAACACACATGAAAAAAGTATTTATTTTGGCTTTGTCACTATTCATAGGAATGTCGGCGAATGCACAAAAAGTTGAATTCGAAGAATACGACCTTGACAATGGCATGCATGTTATATTGCACCAAGACAATACTGCTCCGGTAGTAATCACCTCTGTTTTCTACCATGTTGGGTCTAAAGACGAAAACCCAGAACGTACAGGATTTGCTCATTTCTTTGAACATTTATTATTTGAAGGTACCGAAAATATCGAGCGTGGCAAATGGTTTGAAATAGTAGCTTCTAACGGAGGTTCAAACAATGCAACTACAGATTATGACAGAACTTATTACTATGAAATGTTTCCCTCAAACGCCGTTAATGTTGGGCTATGGATGGAGTCAGAACGATTACTTCACCCAATCATCAATCAAATAGGCGTCGACACTCAAAATGAAGTGGTCAAGGAAGAAAAAAGAGTACGCGGAGATAATCAACCATATGGAAATATTGTCGCGGAACTTACTAAGTTGCTTTTTACAAACCACCCATATAAAGGAACCGTCATTGGTGAAATGGATCATCTAGACGCAGCTACTTTGGATGAATTTCAAGCCTTTAACAAAAAGTATTATGTTCCTAACAATGCTACTCTAGTAGTTGCTGGAGACATTGATAAAGCAGAGGTGAAGAAAATGGTCCAAGACTATTTCGGACCTATTCCAAGAGGTGAAGACATTATTAGGAAGTATGCTAAAGAAGATCCTATTACAGAGGCGATTAAAGGGAAAGCTTATGACGCCAATATCCAAATTCCAGCTATTATCGCAGCCTACAGAACTCCATCTTTTTTAGAAAGAGACGCTTATGTTTTGGATATGGTGTCAAGTTATTTAAGTGATGGAAAAAGTTCTAAATTATATAAAAAACTAGTGGATAATCAAAAACAAGCATTAGCTGTTCAAGCCGTAAACTTGAGTCTTGAAGATTATGGCATCTATGCATTATTTGCCTTACCATTAGGTGATGTTTCTTTAGCGACATTGTTAGCCGAAATGGATGAAGAGATTGTGAAACTTCAAAATGAATTGATTTCTGAAAATGATTATCAAAAACTTCAGAACAAATTTGAGAATCAATTTGTTAACTCCAACTCTAGTGTTTCAGGCATTGCCAATTCGTTAGCAGAGTCTTATGCATACTATGGAGATACTAACTTAATTAATAATGAAATTAATATTTACAGATCCATTACTCGTGAAGACATCCAAAATGTTGCAAAAAAATACTTGAATCCTAACCAAAGGGTTGAATTAGAGTATTTGCCGAAAGAAAAAGAAAGTAATTAATATGAAAACGATATATATTATGAAAACCAGAATAGTTGCGATAGTAATTTTATTACTTTCAATTAGCGTAACGGCACAAATAGATAGATCTAAACAACCTAAACCAGGTCCAGCACCAACCATTAATTTGCAAGTTCCTGGAGAATTTGAGCTTAAAAATGGCATGAAAGTCCTTGTGGTAGAAAACCACAAATTACCAAGAGTATCTTTCACTCTAAGAATTGATAATCCTCCGATTGTAGAAGGAGACAAAGCTGGAGTTTCTGGCTTACTTGGCAGTATGCTTGGCAATGGAACAACAACTATTTCAAAAGATGACTTTAACGAAGAAATTGATTTCCTAGGAGCTCGTTTAGGTTTTGGGCCTCAAAACGGATTCGCAAGTTCTTTGTCAAAATATTCAGATAGAATTTTGGAATTAATGGCTGATGCTGCTATAAATCCATTGTTAACCGAAGAAGAATTTCAGAAGGAAAAGGAAAAATTTATCGAAAACCTTAAAGCTGGAGAGAAAAGCGTTGATCAAGTAGCAGGACGTGTTGGAGGTGCTTTATCTTATGGCACACAGCATCCTCAAGGAGAATTTGTTACTGAGGAAACTATTAATAACGTAACTCTTGATAATGTTCGTGCTTTCTATCAAAAGTACTTCAATCCTAACAAAGCTTATTTAGTGATTGTTGGCGATGTGAATATTAAGAACATTCAAAAACAAGTAAAAAAACGATTTGGAAAATGGGAGAAATCTATTGATATAGTTGCCAATCTTCCTGAACCGAATCCAAATGCGCAATACACTCAGATAAATTTTGTAGATATGCCTAATGCTGTGCAGTCTAATATTTCGATAACTAATAATGTGGACCTTAAAATGAAGGATCCAGATTATCATTCGGTATTAATTGCCAATAAAATATTAGGTGGTGAATTTAATAGCTACCTTAATATGAATCTTCGTGAGGAACATGGCTATACTTATGGCGCAAGATCAAATGTAGGTACAAGTCGTTACAATGCGTCGCGATTTACTGCAGGAGCTGCAGTAAGAAATGCAGTAACAGATAGTGCTGTAGTAGAGGCCTTGAAAGAAATAAAAAGAATAAAGACAGAAGATGTCTCTTTTAATGACCTAAAGAATGCTAAAGCTAAGTATGTTGGTGATTTTGTTTTGGCATTAGAACGTCCACAGACAATTGCCCGTTATGCATTAGACATAAAGCTTAATAATCTTCCAAAGGATTTTTACACTACTTATCTGGCAAAGATAAACGCAGTAACCAAAGAAGACGTTAAACGCGTTGCCAATACATATTTTAAGGATGAAAATGCTAAGGTTATTGTTGTTGGTAAAGGATCAGATGTTTTGGAAAATCTTGAAAAAACAGGAATTCCTATCAAATATTTTGATAAATATGCCAAGGCCACAGAAAAACCAAAATTCTCGAAGCCAATTCCAGCCAATGTAACCGTTGAGAGCGTTCTACAAGATTATGTAAAAGCCGTAGGAGGGAAAGATAATGTTACCAAAATAAATACGGTATTGACATTGGCAGATGTTACTATTGAAGGAACTCCTTTCAAGCCTAAAGCAACCATTAAGGCGATGGCACCGAATAAAATATCTATGGAAATGACCATAGAAGGGATGGGAACCATCATGAAACGTAAATTTGATGGCGCTACAGGTTATGAAGAACAACAAGGTAGGAAAATACCAATGTCTGATAAAGAGTTAAATAATCAAAAATCAGAGAAAGGATTGTTTCCAGAACTACATTTGAATGCTTCTACAGCTACTTTAGAAAGCCTTACTGCCATTGATGGTGTGGATGTTTATAAGGTTAAAGTAACCAAAAATGAAGACGTGTCCTATAGATTCTATGATGCTAAAACTGGTTATTTGGTACGTACCGAAAAAACGAGTGAACAGCAAGGGCAATCTGTAACAACAATCGAAGATTTATCCAATTACAAAGCCGTTAATGGTGTGATGTTCGCACATACAATTAAACTTAAAGTTGGACCACAAGCCATCACTCTTAACACAACAAATGTTAAGGTTAATGAAGGTGTGACAGACGCAGATTTTAATTAAGATTTGTCAGAGGTCAATACAAAAAGCTCGAAACTTAGGTTTTGAGCTTTTTTTTATGCTCTTTTTCTATTGGCAAGATATACTCCTATAAGTATAATTACTGTTGCCAATCCTTGTATAAGATTAAAGCGTTCGCCATCAAGCAGGCCCCAAACAAGGGATACTATGGGCATTAAATACGTAACAGATGATGCAAAAACAGGTGTAGAGATTTGAACCAATTTATTAAATATCACCTTTGCTAAGGCAGTGCCAAATATTGATAAAATAGTGACATACAACAGTGAGATTTTTAAATCTTCAGATTCAAAAGATGCAGTCGTGAAAAACCCAGTAAATAGAAGCATTATAAAAGCTGGAATAATAATGGGTATAAAATTACCTACCGCAATAGCAATAGGTTTTATATCTTGTAAATACCGTTTAATAATATTTACATTAAAGGCATACATGATAGTGCTTAGTATTACAAAGCCTGCATACAAATAATTTTGATCTGGATTCAAATCGGCACCACTGGCAATAAGAATTGCTGTGCCGATAAATCCTATAATAACGCCTAATACTTGTCGCCTTGTAGATGCAATCTTAAATACAGCAAATCCAATAAGTATTGTATTTAATGGCACTAAAGAATTTAATACAGAAGCTATGGCGCTATCTATTTCCGTTTCTGCATATGCAAACAAAAATGCAGGAATTCCTGTTCCAAGAAACCCTGAAATAACGAGCCACTTCCAATGTTTCTTTTTAACATCTTTAATACTATTGAATCCAGCTAAAAACAACACCAATCCTGATATTATGATGCGCAAAGCACCTAATTGTAAAGGTGAAAGCCCAACTAAGGATTTCTTTATAAGTATAAAAGAACTACCCCAAATTATAGCTAAAAATACAAGGTAAAACCATTTTGAATTGTGTATCTTCATAAGCAGTACAAAAGTCCGATATTTTAATGCAATTTTATGTACTACATCCAAGGTATTTTAGATACTAATATCGATTAAGACTATGATGTAATATGACGGCTATCATAACCTTCAAAACATATAATTTCGTAATTTTGTACAACTAAATTCAAATCTTATGAAAACGATTAAATACATCTTATCTATAGTGATTCTTGTAATTGCACTTGTTGCTTGCAAAAGTGAAACAACTCCAGAAGTTAAAACTGTGGACATTGAAACAGTAAAAAAAGAAAAAGTACTTAATCCAAATGCAACGTATGCTAAAGCAGAGTTTGGTATTGAAGGTATGACTTGCGCCATTGGTTGCGCAAAAACCATTGAGAAAAAACTAGCTAAAATGGATGGTGTGAAATCTGCTAAAGTTGATTTTGATCGTAGACTTGCCATGGTAGAATACGATGAAGACATGGTAACTCCAATATCTTTAAAAGAAACGGTTACTAAAGTAGCAGACATCTATAAAGTAGACGATATAAAAAACGTAGAGGCGTTCTCCAAATCATGTACTAAGGATTGTTGTAAAGGCAAAACTGCTGATGAAAAAGCTAATTGCGAAATGGCTTGCTGTAAAAGTGAGGAAACCACAACTGATAAAGTAGCATGTAAAGAAGATTGCAAAATGGATTGCTGCGCTAAGAAAGCTTAATTAGATATAACATAAATAAAAAAAGCCCTTCAATTGAAGGGCTTTTTTTTCACTTCCACTCAACTGTCTCCATAATATGTTGGATATCTTTTTTTAGATAATCTGCCGCTGGGAGTATAGAATCATAATTAGGTTTTGCGTAAAAATACAAAGAGCCAGTTAAAAAATGATTCACACTATCAGTTACATAGAATTGTGATTGCGATGCTGCATTGCCGCCTACTTCATAAAACATACCATACACTTTACGTTCTGCATTTTCATAAACCTGTTCAACAATCTCATCGGCTTTTTGAGTGTGCTTTTGAGTAAAATTCTGTGCATCTCGTAAATATGTAGTTAAATTGTCTTTATCTACCTTTTTATAGGTTAAATAAATAGTTCCTTTTAATCTAGGGTATTCTATATCTAATCCATAACTCTCGTTAGACCCAGTCTTTTTAATAGTCAACTTATCATTAGCAAGGAAGTTCTTATCAAAGGTAAATGGTAAATCAGATTCCACTCTCGTGTACTTAGCTTCTGGGTATTCTAAACGTAAATAGGCTTTAGGTTTTGGCAATGGATCGTCGCCACACGATACAATAATAAAAGATAGTAATACTAATAATAGTCGTTGCATTAGGGTAGGGTTATTTTAACTCTCTTCAAACGTTTTCTATCCATTGATTCTACTGTAAAAACGTAATCTTCGAAATTTATTTTACTATTTAGCCTTGGAAAGCCTCCAGAGATCTCAAGAACAAAGCCCGCAAGGGTTTCTGCTTCTCCTTTATTATCCTCGAAAATGATGTCATCCTCTAACTTAATAACTCTATATACATCTTTTAATGCTGTCTTTCCTTCAAATACATAATTCTTCTCATCAAGTTTAGAGTAAATCAAGTCATCGTCATCAAATTCATCTGTTATATCACCAACAATTTCTTCAATAATATCTTCTAATGATACTAAACCTGATGTTCCTCCATATTCATCGACTACAACAGCTAGGTGTACTTTCTTTTCTTGAAATTCACCCATAAGGTCATCCAGTTTCTTGTTCTCAGGAACAAAAAAAGGAGCTCTCAACAAGGTAGTCCATTCAAATTGGTCTTTATCTAAGTGTGGCAATAAATCTTTTACATATAGTACACCTTCTATTGAATCAATATTATCTTTATACACTGGAATTCTTGAATATCCATTCTTGATGATTTCTGGCATGATGTCCGTGAACTCTTGATCAACATTCAAAGCAAAAATATCTATTCTTGGTCTCATAACTTGTTTCGTGTCAGTATTTCCAAACGACACGATTCCCTGTAAAATTTTCTGCTCTTCTTTTGTTGTATCGTCTTCACTTGTTAACTCTAAGGCTTGAGATAACTGATCAACACTTAAATTAGATTTTTGTTTACCTAATTTATCATGAATTGCTAAAGTAACACTTCTCATAGGCATACTTAAGGGAGAGAAAATAACGTTCAATACTTTAAGGGGATAAGCCATAAATGAGGCAAACTTCACGCGATTTCTATTGGCATATACTTTTGGTAAAATCTCACCGAAAAGTAAAATCAAGAAGGTAACAACTACCACTTCGAGCAAGAATTTTAACCAAAGCTCAGTAATACTGTTAAAAATAAAATCACCCAAATAAGCAAACAAGATTACGATTCCAATATTTATGAAGTTATTAGCCACTAAAATAGTAGCCAGCAATTGTTTTGGTTTTTCAAGCAATTTCGACACGATTTCCATCTTTCGTGACTTATTGGCTATTTCTTCTTTAATATCTATTGGCGTCAACGAAAACAAAGCAACTTCGGCTCCAGAAATCAAAGCGGAACAAAACAATAAGACGAAAAGAAGTACGATTCTTAAAAGTATTGAAACGTCTAAAAAAATTAATGCTAAAAAACTCGAGGGATCAGGATCCACATTAAAGAATTTGGTTAAACATCAATTAAAATGGCAAGTCATCATCTTCACCAATAGGTTTTTCAACTTTGGCCGTAGTCGTTGTACTTGGTTGAGGGGTAGGCTGAGTTGTTTGACTAGATTGACTTTCTTTCTTAGTTGTCAAAAACGTAAACTCGGTACATTGCACTTCAGTAGAATAACGATCTTGTCCTTTATCATCTTGCCATTTTCGAGTTTTCAATCGGCCTTCTATATAAACTTTATCGCCTTTAGTTAAGTATTTTTCACAAATCTCGGCAGCTTTATTCCTCACCACAACATTATGCCATTCTGTATTAGTAACACGCTCATTGGTTTGTTTATTTGTATAAGTTTCGTTTGTAGCGAGTGGAAATCTTCCAATAGCACCTCCTCCTTCAAAATAATGCATTTTTACTTCATCTCCTAGATGCCCAATAAGCATCACTTTATTCAATGTTCCTGACATGATTTATAACGGTTTAATTGGCAAAATTAATGGTTTTAAATAGACCATTCTAAATTTAGTGAAAAATAATGAGTGCTTAAAATGAAACTCATTCAATAGTTGCTGTTGTGTCAAAAAAAGCTTCAATAAAGTTACCAATTAATATAGGAACTGGATATTTTCTAATATCAGAAATAGAAACAGTATGATTGTTTGTGTTTTTAATTTCAACAATCCAAAACTTTGTATATAGATGTTGATGTGAGAGTTTATGTACAATATCTTCCTTATTGAAAAGAGAAATATTAGTAACATCATTCCCATACCATTCTTTAAAAATTTCGTTTCTCTTAAGTAAATTCAAAGAAAGACTCTTAGTAGATTCAATCAAAGGAAATTGATACAAATTCTGCCAAATGCCTTTTCCCGTTCGTTGCTCTATAATAATACTATTATCGACAGTCATAACCACTATATAGTTGAAATACTTTTTTTTAACTATTGTTTTCTTCAACTTTACTGGGAGTTGATCTATGGCATTGTTCTTAAAAGCCTTGCAATTAATACTCAGTGGGCAAACTGAACAATTTGGACTACTAGGTTTACATTGTAAAGCGCCAAATTCCATAATGGCTTGATTGTAATCACCAGGATTTCTAGTGTCGATTAGCTTCTGTGCAATAACCTTGAACTCTTTAATACCCTGCGTGCTGTTTATAGGTATGTATATGCCATAATAACGAGCCAAGACTCTGTATACATTGCCGTCAACAACAGCGGTTGGAAGTCCAAAACAAATAGAACCAATGGCACTCGCTGTATAATCGCCAACACCTTTCAGCTTCAATAAACCTCCATATGTTGCAGGAAAAACTCCATCCAGCTCATCTACTATGTATTTAGAGGCAACATGGAGGTTACGCGCCCTTGAGTAATAGCCAAGGCCTTGCCATAATTTTAGAACAGATTCTTCAGAAGCATTTGCAAGATCAAAAACGGTAGGGAAAGTCTTAACAAAAACTTGATAATATGGTAACCCTTGTTTGATCTGTGTTTGCTGTAAAATAATCTCCGATAACCATATATAATATGGATTTTTTGTCGTTCTCCATGGCATTTCCCTCTTATGTTCTGAGTACCAACGTGTTAAAATTTTAGTTAAGGTCATTCGACTTTTTGATAAATTGCTAAAATAAACGTTTATAAGCTTAAATTTTAATGCTTTATACTTGATATTTCAAAAAAATAAATCAATATTTGCATCCCTTTAATAAATAGATAACCCAATAAATAAACTAAAAATGACTAAAGCTGACATCGTAGCAAAGATTTCTGAGAAATTAGGAATCGAAAAAGGAGACGTACAGGCAACTGTAGAGACATTTATGAATGAAGTTAAGACTTCTCTAGAAAGTGGTGACAATGTTTACCTAAGAGGATTCGGAAGTTTCATTGTAAAGACCAGAGCAGAAAAAACAGGTAGAAATATTTCTAAAAATACAACTATCAAGATTCCTGCACACAATATACCAGCCTTTAAACCGGCTAAAGTATTTGTAGAAGGTGTCAAGAAAAACGTTGAAGTTTAATCAATAAAAAAACAAGACCGATTTATGCCAAGTGGTAAAAAACGTAAAAGACACAAGGTAGCGACGCACAAGCGTAAGAAAAGAAGACGCGCTAACCGTCACAAAAAGAAAAAATAATTACGAAAAAGTAGTTTCACAACTACTTTTTCGGTTTTTAGTAACAGACGTTCTTTGATTTTAAATTCATAACATACTCGTTTTTACCTTAACGAGATTATGAATTTCACGGATTAAAATCCTGTGTAAAAATATTGTATAATCCATCTGTACTTAATTGTATGGATAAAAATTAACTACATGAATGAATTGATCATTAGATCTAGTTCTAACAACGATGTTGATTTTGCCTTATTAAAAGATGGAAAATTAATCGAACTACAAAGAGATGAAGATGATAACAAATTCTCCGTTGGCGATGTGTTTTTAGCCAAAATACGGAAATCTGTTCCAGGACTCAATGCTGCATTCGTAAATGTTGGCTACGAGAAAGATGCATTTTTGCATTATCATGATCTCGGTCCTAAATTACCTTCTCTTTTAAAATTCGTAAAAAGTGTAAGCACAGGTAAGCTTAAAGATTATTCTTTAAAGAATTTCCCATTTGAAAAAGATATTGATAAAAACGGAAGCATTGCGGACGTTTTAAAATCAAATCAATCTACATTAGTACAAATCGTTAAAGAACCTATATCCACCAAAGGGCCTAGAATTAGCTCGGAGCTTTCAATAGCTGGTCGATATATTGTTCTAGTGCCTTTTTCTGATCGCATCTCAGTATCACAAAAAATTGAGACTAAAGAAGAGAAAGATCGTTTAAAACGATTAGTAAAAAGCATCACTCCTAAAGGATTTGGTGTTATTATACGTACTGTTGCAGAAGGCAAAAAAGTAGCAGAACTAGATAAAGATTTACAGAACTTGCTTAGTCGTTGGACGGCAATGTGTAAAAAGCTACAACGAGCAAATCCTCCTAGTAAAGTATTAGGAGAAATGAATAAAGCATCATCTATATTAAGAGACATTTTCAATGATTCCTTTACGAGTATTATTGTTGATGATGAAACGCTTTATTTCCAAATAAAAGACTATGTGCAAGAGATTGCACCGAAAAAAGAATCAATAGTTAAGTTGCATCAATCTAAAGTGCCCATTTTTGAAAAACATGGCATAGAAAGACAGATCAAGACATCCTTCGGGAAAACGGTCTCGATGGCAAAAGGCGCTTATTTAGTAATCGAACATACCGAAGCATTACATGTTATAGATGTAAATAGTGGTAATCGATCTAATAAAGCCAAAAACCAAGAAGACACTGCCTTAGAAGTTAATTTATTAGCTGCTTCAGAAATGGCTCGCCAATTACGTTTACGTGATATGGGTGGGATTATTGTAGTAGATTTTATTGACTTAACAAGAGCAGAGAATAGGAGAAAACTCTTCAATCATCTAAGAGATGAAATGAAAGATGACAGGGCTAAACATAAAATCCTGCCTCCTAGTAAGTTTGGATTGATTCAAATTACCAGACAAAGGGTAAGACCAGAAATAGACATTAAGACGAAAGAAGAAAATCCTAATGGCGTTAATGGCAGTGAAGTAGAAGCTCCTATTGGGCTTGTGCAAAAAATATCTCACGATCTGGAGCAACTTTTCAAAAAAGACTATAAAAAGGTGACTTTAAACACACATCCTTTTATAGCAGCCTATTTAACTAAAGGCTTTCCATCTGTGCGTTCAAAATGGTTTTTGGACCACAAAAAATGGGTAAAAATTCAACCAAGAGATGCTTACACGTATTTAGAGTATCATTTTTTTGATAAAAATGGTAATCAGGTTAACATTAAATAATGAAAAAAAGCCCAGACATAATGTCTGGGCTTTTTTTATGCCTATAAAATGCATTTATTTCAATCCTTTTTTAATCAACACGTTTCCGTTTGCTAAAGTAGCCTTGGCAATAAAAACTACTTGATTTAGTTCTGCAAGTTTAAAACGTATTTGATTTTCTTGTTCAGTAATATTAATATCATAAAGTTGTCTTCCTAAGACATCGAATATCTGAATATTCCGAATTTCTGTATTACTAGCTACCGTAAACGTTAGAGAACCATCTCCGTTCTTAGTAATCATCAAATCCTCCGTAGAATCGTCTGTAAGATTATCTATGATGGATAAAGCTTCGGGTCTCAGCAGCAACTCAAAACGTTCTTTAAAAATGCCTTCCTCGCTATTAAATACATAAGCGCCAGAGTTAAGATCATGAGTAACATTAGTTAAATTATCAACTAAGAATATTTCAGAAGTTTCTAAAATCCCTTCTATATTATCAATGGAAATTCTGTATTCGTTTTCACCAGAAACCAAGTTCTTAATTCCTAGCGGTATTACTTTTTCTTCGGTTAATTCTTCAAGTCCTTGAATAGCATAATGGCCATCTTCAATAATAGAGAAAAACGATATGTAACTACCTCCATCTAAACGTTTTCCATCATACAGTCTATCAACACCAATAGTAGCTCCTTCAACAAAGCCAATCAGTATCTGACTAAAAGCACCATAATCGTTTTCAAGATTCAACCAAACTCTATCTGTGGCCCTAAAGAAATCATCATTCCCAGTCGTAACCCGCATGGAATTATTGAATGTTGCCACGCCACTACTGGTAAGGGCTTCGATAAAAAATCCTTGCCCTGAAGCAATAATACCAGTTGGTGCAGTTCCTCCAGTAACTGCCGCAACACCGCCTGTTCCAGGATTATATGAAGCATAGTCGTCGACTGAAAAATTCAAGTTATCTGGCCCAGGATTTGCTCCCAAAGGTGCCGAGTTATGAGTCCATAAGTATATTGTTCCATCCAATCCTACATTAGCTGGGTGCGTTAAAAATGTACCTGCGTTCAATCCTGATGGATAAGGGTTTCCTAAAAAATTCCAATTTGGATCTCCAGCAGCGACACTTACTGTTACTAATGTAGTAATCTGACCGTTGTTGAATTGCCCATCAAATGTATAGGTTTGTGCTTGTGGGAAAGGCATGGCCGAGCTTTGCGCAAATGCTGCATATCCTTTTCCAGGAATCATAGGGCCTGTTGCTATGGCCCAATCATTAGAATTGTCATCAAAACCATCTGTGTCTGTGTCTTCAAAATTAGATGCATCATAATCAAATACCCTGTTGACTGGCACAAGATCCAACCCACTACCAACTTCTCCGAGGGTTTCATTTACAAAGGGTGAGCTCCAATAGGTGTAACTATAGTATGCTTGAAGCGGAGTTGTGGTTTTCTGGACTATTCCAGTGCCAACGCCATTCAGGGTCACTGTTGAAGCAACATCTAACTGAACAAAATTTGCTTCAGATGCCACCAATATTGTACCATCAATGGTCACATCATTGGTGACTTGCACATAATCTGTTCCTTGTATAGCTAGAGTGTTTCCAGCATTTACAAACAAGCTACACGCATCAAAACTACCTCCATCAGTAGCTGTGTCGTAATCCCCATCAATAACAATACTATATGTGTTGTCCGGTAATGCAGGCGTCCACATTGTACCATCCCAAGTTGTAGTTAACGGACACTCAAGTCCAACAATTCCGTTAAAGGTAAAATCATTTATACTAAATGTTCCTATGGCTGAACTTGCACCCCAAGCATAGATCCCAAAAGTAATAGGGCCCGATATATTTTGATATGCCATAGCTGACAAATCTATTGTCGATCCAGCTATAGTTGGAACACCAATATCGCTTGTATAAGCATCTAAACTACTTCTCAATGCAATAGCATTAGGACCTGCACCTGACGCTTGACCAGTATAAATAAAGCTAATAAAATCGATTTCATACCCCATGTTTGGATTCAACGTAAATTCAAAATATGCCGTGTTATCTAGTGCAGCCGTATTCCAGGACCTAGCATTATATCTATTTGCAGCATTAGCTCCGTTAATTCCAGCACCTCTTCCAATACCAGAAGCTACAATATTTGCATCAACTATTTGGCCCACAACAAATGGATTACTTATACTAGGGTTGGGATCTGTAATTGGATTATTGAAAATAGATTGTCCAAAACTAGAATTAAATGCTAGTGAAAAACAAACTAAAAGCAATAAGTAGTATTTCTTTTTCATAATTTGGGATTATATTTAATACTTATATCTATCTTTCCAGTTATTGAGCATTTCTAAAACATATTCTCTAGACGAAGCCAGACAAAAACTGGAATACTATTGTTCATATCAAGAACGCTGTCATAAAGAAGTTGAACAAAAGTTAAAGGATATGAAAATGATTCCTGACGCTAGGAACATTATCCTCATTCATCTTATGGGAAACAACTACCTAAATGAAGAACGCTTTGCCAAAACATATGTTAGAGGCAAGTTCAGAATTAAGAAATGGGGGCGACATCGATTAACACTTGAATTAAGAAAGAAAAATATAAGTAAAGTTAATATAAATCTGGCGCTTAAGGAAATAGCCGAGCCTGAGTATGTCGATATTTTCAATGAGTTAAGCGAAAAAAAAGCGAATTCGTTACGAGAACCCAATAAATTGAAGAAAAAAAAGAAACTATTGGACTACTTACTCTATCGGGGTTGGGAAAGTCATTTAGTGTACGATAAGGTGAATGAATTGATCAAATAAAATTTAAAACCATCCAAATGAGAATACTACTAATAATACTATGTTCTTGCTATATTTTTTCATGTAAAAAAGCAATTAAAGAAGAAAAAGGAGTTGCAAAAAGTGAATTTAAAACCACAACTGAAGCTCAGGAATTCTGGAGCAACTTAAAAATGCTTTGTGGCAAATCTTTTGAAGGAACTCTTAAACTTCCTGAAAATGATGAGCAGTTTGGTGGTAAAAAACTTGTTATGCATGTTCGTTCTTGTAATGACAGTATCATTAAAATTCCGTTTTTTGCAGGCGAAGATAGATCAAGAACTTGGGTACTGAAACTCAAAAATAATCGTATCACTCTCAAACATGACCATAGACATGAGGATGGCTCCGAAGACGAAATCACCCAGTATGGTGGTATAACGACAAACACTGGTCAAGCCTCTCTTCAGGTTTTTTCGGCAGATGAAGAGACAAAACATATGATTCCAGCAGCTTCATCAAATACCTGGTGGATTACTCTGGACGACAAACAATTCACTTATAATTTAAGGCGATTGGGCACACCTCGTGTGTTTAGGGTAACTTTCGATTTAACTAAAACTATTAAAACCCCAGAAGCACCTTGGGGATGGAAAGAGGATTAAGAATTATTATTTGTTTTTAAAATGATTCATTCTTCAATAACTCTTTTTTGGCCTTTTTACGGTAGGCTTAAGAAGATTAGGCATGTCTTGTTCCTATCTATTTTAGTGTTCTTTCGTCCCACTTGAAAATAATTAAAACACTTATAGAAACAATATCAATAGGCAAATTGATTCTAAACATGCCAAACCTCCTAAAAGCTTACTTTGTCTTTATCATTTTTTTAGTAATGACTTGACCATTAGATAGTTTTGTTTTTGCTATGAACATAGTTCCTGCTGTTCCTGAAAGATTACAGATTTGTGAATTAGAAAATCCTTCAAGATTACGGACTATCCTTCCCAAATAATCCATAATAGTTATTGAGGCAATATAGAAATTCTCCCTTACAATAAATTTAAAATTTTCTCCAGGCAACTCTATGATTTTTAAGTCATTTAAAGATAATTCACTTTCCATATTAGACAATAATTCTTGATTTATGGACAATTGAAAACGATTATTGAATTCTCCTATTTCTGCTACGAAACCATATTCCGATTCTGACAAATTGTGTACAATATTCAACAAATTGTCCTTTAGATAAATTGTACCATCATTAAAAAAATTCCCTTCTATTCTTCCCACTGAAAGCTTATATATAGTTGCATCTTCATTCATTGTCACGAAGCCTAGATTGATAATCTCATCATCTCCCAAATTATTTGGATCTTTACCCTGAATCGCAAATTTCATGTTGTCACTGGGTAAAATTGAATAAACCTTAGCGCTTGTATTCAATGACATATCCTTTGGTGTGTCATAAAAATTTCCATCAAATCCATCGGTACACCCATTCACGTAACCTATCAAGGTTTGGTTAAACAATCCGCTATCTGTTCTTAAATCAATCCACAACTTATTTATTTCACTGGAGGTATTTGATCTAAAAAATTGAGTATTATTTCCTGTGACTCTCATAGCATTATTGAAAACAACATTGCCAGAATTAGATGGTCGACTATCCGAAAAAGTAACAAACACTCCTTGACCAGAAGGAATGAATCTATTAGGAATAACACCATCACCTCCCGCAGTTTCACCTACTCCATTTATTATTGCATAGTCTCCTGAAATAAAATTTGAATTTTCATTACCGTTATTCGTTGCATTTGGATCAGTGTTTTGGGACCATAGATAAATGGCACCATCCAAAACTCCTGTAGGGTTTAAAGTATACGAGTTTTCATTAAAAAAAGCATCTACATCAATGGCTGATGGGTACGGGTTTCCTATAAAATTCCAATTCAGGTCATTCAGTTCAGTATCATTCCTTACAAGAGGAATATTTATAATTCCATTATTGAAAGGTCCCTCAAAAGTATAGCTGAACTGGTACGGCGGAGAACCAGGCCCCGAAAATGTGCTAGGGTTGTGTGTAGCAGCATAACCAATTCCTGGAAGCATAATGTCTATTCCATTAGCGAATGTCCATGCATCTCCATTATCATCAATACCATCTTGACCTGGAACTAATATATTATTGTTATTGGTTTCGGCTAAAGCATCTTCGTAATTAGCCCCATTGAACCAAAATATCCTATTTGCACTTGACTCTGATAGCCCGTTGGCAATAGTCTCTCCTGAAACTGGTGAACTCCAATACGTATATTCATACCAATTGAACAAAGGTGAGGTTGTTTTTTCAACTATTATGGATCCATTTTCGGTAACAGAGCCATAATTATTGTTTTGCACAAGAGCTCCTTGAGAGCGAACAATTATATTCCCATCTGCTACAATATCATTCTCAACTTCTACGTATTTAGAATCGTCAATAATCAAAGTAGTTCCAGTATTAACTGTAAGACTGCAAGCACTAAAACTCGGCAAGGTGTCGCTATCATAGTCTGCTGCAATAACAACTGTTGTAGTAATTGTAGGTGCTGATGGAGACCAAGAGATACCATCCCATGTTGAGATTGATGTACAAATCAAACTAGCAACACCGTTAATAACAACACCCTTATTTGTCTCTGTGTTTTCCTCTATATTGAATCTTCCAAGTAAATCCCATGCATTGTAGGCATATAACCTAAAGGTAATTGTGCTTGTAACATTAGTCAAAAAAGATATATCTATATCATTGTTAACATCTATTATACCTGGATTAACGCTCGAATCAGTAAAAATCGTAGTAAAACCAGATCCAGCATCAACCTGTATCTCTGCCATGGTCGGGCCATCTCCATTTCTTCGATAGCTAATGTCCATAGTAGTTAGATCCATTTGATACCCTGGATTAGGTGTTAGGGTCCACTCCAAATAATCATCTACGCCAATCGATGAAGTAGTTGACCAATGCCTTGATGTATAGACAAATGCACCTATTGAAGTCACACCAGGTCCTCTACAAATTCCTGTCGCCGTAACATTGCCATCGTTATTAACAATACCGCTACAACCAATATCTTGCAGAGAGCTATATGATGCAATCTCTTGACCATAGCTTATTGATAAGCATACAATGGTAACTAAAAAAGTAACTAATTTTTTCATAGTTAGGTTAAATTTTATAGATAAGGGAATCTAATCGTTAAACAATTTAAATCAGATTATGGCTATGCCATGCTCAAGTTATAGAGGGGTAATAACTTAAAAAATAAAGAGTAGAGTATGTGTCTTGTATGTAACAGACTTGGTCTAAGCTATTAAATTTCAGTAGATTAATTAAAAAAGTATGGTTTTTTCGACAAACAACATCAAACTGTAATGAAACCACTTAGTTATAATATGGATAGTCATTACTTTAAAGAAAAATAGTGTCTATAAGGTTTTATTTGTCTTAAGAATGGCTTGTTCATTTTTCCAGTCAATCCATTTTTGACCTTTTAAACGTCTCATCATATTATCATAATTACGCATAATGAACACATTGTAGATAGCTTTTCCAAGATTCTTGGGGTTTCTGGCAATTGCTCTTAAGCTCATCGAAAAGCCTGGAGTAACATAACGCATATAATGCCAGTAGCCTTCTGGCATATACAAGACATTACCATGCTCTAGATTTGTAATATAACCTTTCGCATTCTTTAGTGCAGGCCACTTATTGAAATCTGGATCCGTGAAATCAATATCTTCTCTTACAATGAGAGAATGTGGTATTTTATACAAATGCTTATTCTGTTTTTGGTCAAATAAAATACATTGTTTCTTGCCTTCGAAATGAAAATGAAAAATATTAGCCAAATCAATATCATAATGCATAAATGTATAGGAATCTTTTCCACCAAAGAAGAGCATAGGCAGGCCTTTCATCAATCGTAATCCAAAATCTGGATACGTAAAATCTTTTTGAAGTTGAGGCACTTCCTTCAATATATTCCAAAGAAAAATTCTAAATTTAGTCGGTTCTCGTTTAAGAAGATCGACATATTCGCTCATTCTCATCTTCGCGTGAGGTTCATTAAAACCGTCATTATAATCTACTGGGCGATTATCATATAGAGGCACTATTTTATCTCCTGCAACATCTCTCATATAATCCAAACTCCATTTTGTATACGCTGGCCAATCATTCACGAATTCTTCAATAACCACAGGTTTTTGCGGTTTGAAATAGCGCTCTATAAAATCCTCTTTAGTGATGGTTTTAACGCGCGGTATGTCTTGAAGATTCAATTTCAAACTTTTTAACGTTCCAGAATTAATAAAACACTAATAAATAATCAATGTTTTGAATATCACTTTACTGTTTTGGCTTTGGCTATCTCATTTCTATCTATCTTATGATCTGGCCTGGACCATTTAGGCTTCTCTCCTAACGCCTCTAATTGCGAATCGGAAGCCTCGACTGTTTTAGGTTGTGATTTTTTTGTAAATGGTTTTTGTGGGTTCAATCCGAGTAATTCAAACATTTTCATGTCTTCGTTTACATCTGGATTTGGCGTTGTAAGCAACTTATCACCCGCAAAAATAGAATTAGCTCCACCAAAGAAACACATGGCTTGACCTTCACGACTCATGTTAGTTCTCCCTGCAGAAAGACGCACTTGAGTTTCTGGCATGACTATTCTAGTCGTTGCAACCATACGTATCATTTCCCAGATTTCAACAGGTTTTTCGCTTTCCATTGGAGTTCCTTCAACAGCTACTAACGCATTGATTGGCACAGATTCTGGTTGTGGATTAAGAGTTGAAAGTGCTACAAGCATTCCCGCCCTATCTTCTATCTTTTCTCCCATGCCAATAATACCGCCCGAGCAGACCGTTACATTGGTTTTACGAACATTATCTATGGTTTCTAATCTATCTTCATAACCTCTTGTAGAGATGACTTCTTTATAATACTCTTCTGATGAATCTAAATTATGGTTATAAGCATATAGTCCTGCTTCAGCAAGTCGTTGAGCCTGATTCTCTGTAATCATTCCTAATGTGCAACAAACTTCCATATCCAGTTTGTTAATGGTTCTTACCATTTCCAGGACCTCATCAAACTCTTTACCATCTTTAACGTTCCTCCAGGCTGCTCCCATACAAACTCGAGAGCTGCCAGATGCTTTTGCTCGAAGTGCCTGCGCCTTTACTTGTTGGACACTCATAAGGTCATTGCCTTCAATATCAGTATGATATCTTGCTGCTTGAGGGCAATAGCCACAATCTTCTGGACAGCCTCCTGTTTTTATAGATAACAAAGTACTTACCTGAACGGCATTAGGGTCATGATGCTCTCTGTGAATTGTTGCAGCCTCATAAAGAAGCTCCATTAATGGTTTATTATAAATATCTAGGATTTCTTCTTTTGTCCAATTATGTCTCATGTTACTCATATATCTAATCAAGAAATTAGTTTAACGTTTATTTTATGTTCATGAAGGCTTCAAAAAGATTAAAAAACTTTTCGGGTTCTTCTAAATAAGGATTATGCCCGCTTTGCTCAAACATTTCAAATTGTGCCTGAGGCATAAAGATTTTATATTGCACAGCAAATTCTGGTGTAGAAATTCCATCGTACCGACCTGCCACGATTAATGTCTTAGCCGTTATATGCCTAAGCTGTTTTCTATAATCCTGATCAATCATACTTCCGCTAACATCAAAGTCTCCATCTACACCAATGATTGCAACATATACCTCATTTGCCCAACCTCTGTGCTTGAATTTAGGAGAATTCTGTTTTAGTTTTGTATTGTGATAGTAAATATATTTTGTTGGGAAATTACCGTAAACTGTTTTTAGCGGTTCTTCACTCGACAAATACCCTAGCCTTCGTAACGAATCTACTTTCTTCCATTTTTCAGGAAAATGCGTTTTTGCATAATGATTATAACTATCGCAATTAGCTTGCCACATAGCACCGCTGTGAAACCCATTAATAAGGACCATTTTATCGACATTATCAGGATATTTTATCGCATATGCCTGTGCCGGAACTGTTCCGTAAGAATGCCCAACTAGTGATATTTTATCAAACTTTAATTTTTTTCGAAGTTTTTCAATAAGGGCCACATCATTTTCTACTGAATATTCTGATATTTTTTTTGCATCATCCGATTTACCTCTTCCTAAGAAATCAAAAAACACTACCGTATTTGTTTTGTAGTAGTGCCCAAAATTGCCCTGCATATAGTCATGAGAATTCCCTGGACCACCAGGCAAAAAGAAAATAGGCTCTCCCTTACCTTTGACCTCAACATTAATCTTATAACCATCAATAACATGAAATTCAGACGTGAATTCATTATGAATATTTGTGGTATTTTTAGATTGTCCATGGAGATGCACACTAATACCGAATACAACTAAAATTAAAAAATAAAGTCGTGTCATATTCAAATATAATTATTTTGTCAACAGTATGCTAACCGCATTTCCTCCAAAACCTACAGCGTTTACGAGAATGTTCTTAATTCGCCTTGGTTGGTTGTTTTTAATAAATGGAACATCGATAAATTCTTGTTGTTGAAGCATCAAAATTGCCATTTCAATATTCAACATCCCTGATGCTCCAAGTGTATGACCTATTTTCCATTTATTGTTGGTTAAAGATGGCATATGACTTTCAAAAACTAACTTTATAGCATTGTATTCTGCTAAATCTCCTTTTATAGTTCCAGGAGTATGAGTTACGATGATATCAATTTCACTTGGATCTAACGTTCCTAAAGCCATCGACATTGATCTTTGAAAACAATCAGCATTAGTAGATAAGGATACATTATGCTCCAACACTTCAGTAGCATATCCGATTCCACTAATAATCGCCAAGGCATTCCCTCTAACACCTTTTTCTAAGCACGCCATGGATGCGCCCTCACCAAGAATCATGGTGTTTTGCATCTTTTCAAAATCTGATGCTTTACACGGATAGTCACCATCTGAAGATGCATATATCTTCAAAGCCTTCATTTGAGCAATCGTAAATGGTGTAAAAGGTGCTTCACTTCCGCCAACCAAGAATTTATCACACATATCTGAATTAATCCATGCTATACCATTCAATACAGCATGAAGCGCCGTAGAACAAGTTATAGAATGGCTTATTTCTGGCCCTTTAGTTTGAAGATCATGTGCGACCCAAGACGAAATATTACCTAATGTTGTCGTTGGAGAACTAAGTGTTTTGGCTTTTCTATTCTTTAGAAAATCCGTGTGGTATGCTTCAAAAAGACCAGTAGCCCCTCTTGAAGACCCTATATTTATGCCAAAATTATCAAAGCCTTTCCAACTCGCCATTTTTATAGCTTCTCTAGAGGCGAGTATTGCATATAAAACCGAATCATCCAATAACTTATACTTGTCATCAGAATTTCTTAATGTTATAATTTTCTCCTTTACTTTTAAAGATAGTTCTGCAATAAAATCTCTTGAATCTCTATAGGTTCTTTTTTTAATAAAATGTTGAGGGCTTTTGTATCCATCCCATGTTTCTTCTAAAGATTCTCCCAAAGGAGAAATAGAAGAAATTGCGGTGATTGAGATTGGCTTTTGCAAATTTTTGTAATTTCAGCAAAAGTAATGTTTATAGCATTTATATTACTTATTTCATTTAATGAAAAATATAATTTTTACAATAGTAACAAATCTGAAGTTTGGGTTACTAATAATTAAATTTTGATTCTCTTATGGAAAAAAACACACAACAAAAAAGTTGGTTTGGTCGGAATTGGATTTGGGTTGTCCCTACTGGTGGTTGCTTGACGATTGTCTTGCTTGGTGTTTTTGGTATCGGCGCGGCAATTTTTGGCGGCATGAAAATGTTAAAGAATTCTGAGCCTTATGAGTATGCCGTTGAAGAAGCCTCTAATAACCAAGAACTTATTTCTAGAATTGGAGAGCCTGTTGAAACTGACGGCATTATGCAGGGTTCTTTAAATTATAGTAACGGTAAAAGTTCAGCAGACATTACAGTACCATTAGACATTACAGTACCATTAAAAGGCCCTAAAGGAAAAGCATCTGTTTCAATTAAAGGAGAAAAATTAAATACCGATTGGGAGTACGAAGCGTTTTATATCACCATAAAAGATACTCAAGAAAAAATTAATCTGTTAGATAAGGCTTTAGAAGGTTTCTAAAGCGCTCTCAATAACACTATATATTTTATTTAGTTGTTTATCTGTAATCACAAAAGGTGCTAGAATATAAATGGTATTCCCTAACGGACGTAAACAAACACCTTTCTCCATAAAGAAATTAAAGAGTTTGAAGCGCAAATCTCCATAGCGTTCCATCTTTATATCTAAATCCATAGCGTAAATAATTCCTAATTGTCGGGTTTCAGCAACTTTAGGATGATTTTTCATACGCGTATCAAACTCCTTATGCGATGCACTGATGCGCTTAATGTTTGATTGAATCTCCTCTGTTTGTAATAATTCTATGCTTGCTAGAGCAGCTTGACAAGCAATAGGGTTCGCAGAATATGTATGCCCGTGAAAAAAACCTTTGGCTAGCTCATCACTTAAAAAGGCTTCATAAATAACTTGCGAGCAAGATGTAATTGCCATTGGCGTCATTCCTCCTGTCAACGATTTAGCCATACAAATGATATCTGGCAAATTCGTTAAATGTTCAGATGCAAAATATGTCCCCGTCTTGCCAAAACCTGTCATAACCTCATCCGCAACGGTAATCACGCCATTAGATCTAGCAATATTTAACAAAGTGTCGAGATAACTTGAATCATACATTTTCATGGCGGCGGCTCCTTGCACAAGGGGTTCGTAAACAAAAGCCGCAACAGTACCCGTTTTAGCCAGCTCAATGAATCGTCGTTTTACAGACTCAAAATTCTTGACGTTAGGCACTTCAATGCGTTCTACATCAATAAAGAATTCTTCGAAAGGACCATTATAAATCGACAATCCTGACACGCTCATAGCACCAAATGTATCCCCATGAAATCCATTTTCCAGTGCAATTATTTTTCGTCGCTTCTCACCCTTGTTAAAATGATATTGTAAGGCCATTTTTATTGCAACATCTACCGAGGTTGAACCATTATCACTAAAGAACAATTTTTCTTGATTACGCGGTAGTAAATTTATGAGGGCTTCTGATAATTTTATAGCTGGCTCATGTGTGAAGCCGGTAAACACAACATGATCCAATTGCTGCATTTGTTTATGGACTCTGTTTACTATATAATCATTGCAGTGACCATACATACAGGTATACCAAGAGGCAATTCCATCTATATACTCCTTCTCATTTTCGTCATACAATATACAGCCCTTTGCCTTTGTAATAGCAATGGTATCTGGATGTATTTTATGCTGCGTGAGCGGATGCCAAAGATGTTTTTTATCGCGTTCTTGAAATGTCATAATCCTTTCAAATTATCTTTAAACAATTGAGCATATTCTTTAATCACATTTTTGTCAAAATATGGTTCTTCCTCGATACGTCCTATTACAAGGGTTTTTGTCATTTTCTTTATAATATCTTCTGTTGATTTATGCTCATTCCCACTAAAAACAAGAGACACATCAAAGCCTTTATTTTTCAAATAATTGACAGTCAATAGCGTATGATTAATACTGCCTAAATAATGTCGTGACACTACAACGACTTTATAATTCGGTTTAATTATATCCAGAATGGTCTGTTTGTTATTCAATGGTACAAGTAACCCACCTGCACCTTCTATAACCAAATCGTTTTTTGTTACAGGTTCTTTGATTTCTTTCAAATCAATTGAAATTTGGTCTATTTCTGCGGCCGCATGTGGACTCATAGGGGTTTGCAGTGCAAAACTGTTAGAGTGACATTTAGATCGAGTATTAGAAATCAATCTTTCAACCTTCAATGTGTCACAATTATCCAATTCGCCAGCCTGAATAGGTTTCCAATAATCAGCTTGTAATGCTTCAACTATGATAGCTGATGCCACAGTCTTACCAACTTCAGTTGAAATGCCTGTTACAAATATCTTTTTCATTTAAAACACCGTTTTACACTCATTACATATATGTCTGGTCTTTTCGAAAAAAGGAAATAACATATAGAAGAGGTTTTTTCTTTGTAAAGGGGCGAATAAAATTCTCGTAGAATCACATGCCATGCAATGGATTTCATTTCCCCATTTATCCTTCTCATAAGCCCTGATATTATTATAAATCTCGACAGCTTTTTCTAAATCTTCATTATGTACTAAGAGCTTTACACCACCAATAGCTTGGCTCAATAAGGGATCTGAATCAATTGTTTTTTCGTCCGCAAACATCACTCTTACGTTTTCAGATTCTAATTTAGCTTTTATGACCTGAGCTTCTGTCGAATACTCAAAAACTGTCAAAATGGTATAGTTGTGATTCATCCATAAAGTTTCATACAAATGTAGCTAAGAGTCCTAACACATCCTCAATTTCTTTAGAAGTATTATAGGCATGTAAGCAGAATCGTAATCGTTCTTGTCCTTCAGGCACAGTTGGCGACAAAATGGCCTTGACATCAAATCCTTTCTCCTTAAGCCCTTGACTTATGGATTTTACGGTTTCATTGCGTGGAATAACACAAGAATGTATTGCAGAATTACTATCTATAAAATAATCTTGAAGTCCGTTCTTAGTTATCAATGTCTTGAAAAGCATGATATTTTCATTAAGCTGTTCTATTGACCCAGTAGAATACAATTCCTCATAAGCACATCTTATAGTCGCCAATGAATGTGGAGGCAAGGCCGTAGTATAAATAAATGGGCGAGAAAAATTTATCAAATACTGTTTTAAATCTTTATTTCCAAGAATGGCAGCGCCATGTGCGCCCAATCCTTTCCCAAAAGTCATGATTCGAGCGAATACCTTATCCTGCAGTTCCAATTGCGAAATCAATCCTTCTCCCTTATTGCCATGAACTCCTATTGCATGTGCCTCATCTACAATTAAATGGCAATTATTTATAACACATAAATCAGATAACTTAAAAAAATCTGGAGAATCTCCATCCATAGAGAACACTGATTCTGTAACAACATACACCACATCATCTTGGTGATTGCGTTTCATTATTTTTTCTAGATTCGCTAAATCATTATGTTTAAATTTATAAGCTTTTGCATGACTCATGGTAATGCCATCTCTAATGGAAGCGTGGATATATTCGTCATACAGGATGATATCGCCTTTTTGAGGTACCGACGAAAAAAAACCAAGATTAGCATTATACCCAGAATTAAAAACAACCGCAGATTCAGATCCATAAACGTTACAAAGCAACGTTTCTACAACATTAAATAGTTTATGGTTGCCTGTTAGCAGCCTTGATCCGGTGGAGCTATTTTGAGTTAGACCTTCATTAACCAACAGCTTATGCGCACTATTAAAAATGGTTTTACTTTGAGCAAGCCCTAAATAATCATTGGATGAAAAATCAACTAATCCATTTTGATCAGTAAGTTTCCGTAGAGCATCATCCGCATCTCGAATATCCAGTTTCAATTTTAACCTTTTTGGGAACTCATTCATAGTACAAAAATACTATCTTGGATGCTTATATTTTATACCATGAAAAATAATCTTCTTTTATTAACATTTTTGGTGCTTTTTAATTGTAAATCGGCCAGTACTAAAACAGCAACAACAGAAAAAGCAACTGTGACTCAAAAGACCTCATCGCTATACGAGATATCGTTTGAAAATGCTGTACATCATGAGGCTACCATAAATGCCACTTTTAATAATCTAAATGATGATGACGTAGAATTTAGAATGAGCAGAACATCCCCAGGACGCTATGCATTGCATGAATTCATGAAGAATATATATTCAGTTAAAGTGACAGATAGTAAAGGAAATGAATTAAAAGCAACCCGCCCTAACCCGTATTCATGGAAAGTAAAAGGACACGATGGCACTATAAAAGTGAGCTATACATTGTTTGCAAATCGCGGTGGTGGCACTTATGCACAGATTGATGAAACTCATGCTCATCTTAATATTCCAGCAACATTTATCTATGCTCCTAGTTTGGCTCACGATGCCATTGAAGTGACATTTAATGTTCGAAAAGACCTCAATTGGAAGATTGCAACTCAGCTAAAATCTTTAGGAAATAATACATATTACGCCAAAGATCTTCAATATTTTATGGACAGCCCTACTGAAATTAGTAATCATAGTGTTCGTTCTTTTGATGTAAAGGGGCAAGCCGTCAATTTCGTATTACACCACAACGGCACTGAGGCGGAGCTAGATGCATACTTTCAAAAAGTAAAACAAGTAGTATTACAGCAGGAAGCTATTTTTGGCGAATTACCTAAATACGATTATGGTGCCTATTATTTCTTAGCCTGTTATATTCCAAATGCTTCTGGTGATGGTATGGAACATCGTAACTCCACCATTTTAACAAGTACTCGAAGTCTAGCAGATGGTGGTTTGGAAAGGAATATTGGTACGGTTTCGCATGAGTTTTTTCACTGTTGGAATGTTGAACGCATAAGACCACGATCTTTAGAGCCTTTTGATTTTGAAGAAGCTAATATGAGCGGTGAACTTTGGTTTGCTGAAGGTTTTACAAGCTATTATGATGACCTTACATTATGCAGAGCAGGATTGACGAGTCAAGAAGACTATATAAAAGGATTGGCTGGTACATTTAACTATGTTTGGAATTCTCCTGGGCGTCAGTTTTTCAACCCGATAGAGATGAGTTATCAAGCGCCTTTTGTAGATGCTGCACGTTCTGTAGATCCTGTAAATAGAAACAACACCTTTATTTCCTATTACTCTTATGGAAGTGCCTTAGGCTTGGCTTTAGATCTATCGTTAAGAGAGAACCAATTGAATTTAGATGATTATATGAAACTGGTCTGGAAGACTTTTGGTAAAAATGAAATACCCTATACTGTATCAGATTTACATAAGACGTTAAACACCTATGCGGGAACAACCTTTGGTGATCATTTTTTCAATAACTACGTATACAAAAGCGGAATGCCAAACATGGTCAATTTATTTAATACCGTTGGCATTTCCTTGGACCAGTTTAAAAATAGAGTGCGTTTTGGAGCCTTTGTTAGAGATGGGGTTATTAGTAGCAACACATCAATAGGTTCTTCTGCGTATAACGCTGGATTGGAGAATGGCGACAAAATTATTAGCATAGGTGATTATAGCTTAGATAAGGATACTAATCTTAATTCTGTATTAAAGAATTTTAAATCTGGAGATGAGGCGAAAGTGGTGTACAAACGATTTGGAAACGAGCGAACAACTACCATTAAGTTTCTACCAGATAATGCTTATACTATTTCTCTAGACCTAAATGCCGACTTTAACAGTAAGATAAAGAGAGATGCATGGTTAGGGCCTAAGGGATAGTTAGATATAATGTTAATCCAGAAATTCGATTTTACCTGTTTTCTTATAGGTCTCTTTGTCAATCCATTTATAATCATTGGAGATTGTTGCATCGAGAAGGTCAATTTTTAATTCCTCAGAAATATCGTATCCCATGTTATAGGCATCCTTAATACTATTTCTTTCAAACAATTCAAAATGTTTGTTTGTATCGTACCACAAATTAACTTCATAGACCAAACTACCATCTTGCTTGAGTCTTCCAAACACAGAGATATATTCTGGATTATCAATGGTTGCCCATTTTCCTAGTTTTATAGGACCAACTTCAAAAGAAGGTTTGAATCTATTATTTTTCAGATCAATATATACTCTTTTTTGTGAGCAAAAGCCTGCACCAAAAGCTAATAACAAAGCAATATGCTCGATGTTAGTGACAAGAATCTTGAATCCATTATACTCCCAATTCGCCTCATAGAACGAATTTATTATCAAACCCACAGCAAAAGTAAAAAATACAGCTGCAATAATCAGTTGAAATATTGGCCTTGCTGATTCACTTACAATGATTTTATCTTTCATCCACCAAATATAAAAACAAAAAATATTATCAATAAATAATAATTTATTATTGTTTTTCGATAATTTTTATATATTTGCAATAGAAATTATCAACCATGAAAGACAACACTCAAATATTAACAATAATAACGTACGCTGTTTTGCTTTCAGCTGTTTCGGTTTTAATAAACGACATCCGAGAGTTTGATTTGAATCAGTTTCGAGAGTTTACTAATTGGGCAAAAGCGGCTGATAAAAACGACTCTTGGTTTACTTCAGAAAATGCTATTGAATGGAGTTTTTACGCCATAAGTACCGTGATTTTCTTTTGGCGAGGCTATCTTATCTATGCCTTCTATCATTTCCTGCCAATTTTAAGAGAGATTAAAAAGGGAAACTATTTTAGTGACAAGAACATTAAATACTTTAAGAAAATAGGAAACATCTTTATTTGGTATACGATCAATGTTTTGGTCCTGCGGTTTCTTTTGGCATCTATAGGAGAATCCACTTTCGATTTCTTTGATGAACTAAAGCATGAATTCACATTCCTGATCCCATGCGGATTGGCCTTCTACATACTTGCTGAAGTATTCAAAAAAGCAAAGCAACATAAAGAAGACAATGAATTAACTATATAACTATGCCCATAATCGTTAATCTTGATGTGATGCTCGCCAAACGCAAGATGAAAAGCAAAGATCTGGCAGAAATTATTGGTATCACAACCGCCAATCTTTCTATCCTTAAGTCTGGCAAAGCTAAAGCTGTTCGCTTTTCGACACTAGAAGCGATATGCAAGGCATTAAATTGTCAACCAAGCGATATTTTAGAGTACACCGAAGAATAAGATATTGTATCTTTATCTTCTATGTATGCTTTAGTAGATTGCAACAATTTTTATGCCTCTTGCGAACGGGTTTTCAATCCGAATTTGCGCAATAAGCCTATAGCTATACTTTCAAACAATGATGGTTGTGTGATTTCAAGAAGCGACGAAGCTAAAGCCGTTGGATTGCCAATGGGTGCTCCAACATTTAAGTATGAAAGTTTCTTTAAAGCAAATGGCATTACCGTATTATCATCTAACTATCCACTCTATGGCGATATGAGCAGTCGGGTTATGAAAATCCTTGAGCAATTCACGCCTGATGTCGAAGTATATAGTATTGACGAGGCATTTTTGCAATTCAAAGGGTTTGACAATTATGATTTTAACGACTACGGAATACAAATACGCCAGCGCATTTTAAAATGGACGGGCTTGCCAACTTGCGTCGGAATCGCGCCAACAAAAGCACTAAGTAAAGTAGCTAATAAAATTGCTCGAAAATTTCCTAAAAAAACCAAAGGTATATACGTCATTGACTCAGAAAAGTCGCGATTAAAAGCTCTTAAATGGACCAAAATCGAAAATGTTTGGGGCATTGGTTATGGGCTCCAAAAGCGTCTAAAAGCAAAAGGATGCAAAACCGCTTATGATTTTACACAACTACCTGATGAATGGGTTCGAAAAACAATGTCAATTACAGCATGGAAACTCAAAAAAGATCTTGAGGGCATTCCAAAAATAGAATTGGACCAACCCATGACCAAACGAGCCATTGCCACTACTCGTAGTTTTGAATATACTTATTCAGATATCCAGAACATTAAAGAACGTATTTCTACTTTTGCTACAAGTTGTGCAGAAAAACTACGCAAACAAGGCTCTAGTTGTCACATGATCATGGTTATCTTGAGCAGCGATCGACATAAAAAAGATGCAGAACAGCATCGTGCCAAAGCCATGGTAAGTTTGCCCTATCCAACAGATTCTTCTTTAGAAATAAGTAGCAAAGCAATCAATGCTGTAGAAACCATCTACAAGAAAGGCATAAAATACAAACGTGCTGGCGTGATTGTGATGGGATTAGTACCAACATATAATCATCAGTTAGATTTCTTCCAAAAAGAAAACCCGAAACATAAACCTTTGATGTCTGCTATTGACGGGTTGAACAAAAAATACAAAGATTATAAGATCAAGCTAGGCAATCAAGATCTAGAACGTACCTGGAAAATGCGTCAAGAGCGCTTATCTCCAAAATATACAACGAATATTAACGATGTTATTAAAGTAAAGTAATGAATGAAACGTCTGGAATCATATTTTTTGATAGTGGAATATCCGCTGGCTTTCCATCACCAGCAGACGATTTCAAGGAAGAACGCCTATCGTTGGATGACGAGCTAATAAAAAACAAGGAAGCTACTTTTTTTGCACGAGTAAGCGGCCAATCAATGACGGGTGCCGGGTTAGATGATAATGATTTACTGATCATAGACCGAAGCCTTGAGCCTGAAAACAATAAAATTGCCGTTTGCTTTATCGATGGTGAATTCACGGTAAAACGATTGAAAGTAGAAAACGACTGTATTTGGCTATTACCAGAAAATCCAGATTATAAGCCCATAAAAGTCACAGAAGAAAACGAATTAGTGATTTGGGGAATTGTAACCAACGTCATAAAAAAGATGTAATTTATATGAACTTTGACAACCCTATACTGTTCTTTATCTGTTCCATTGGTGTTTTCAATGGGTTTATAGCCAGCTTTTATTTCTTGTTTTTCAGTAGACAAAAAAGAGTGCAAAACCTATTATTTGGGCTACTCTTACTTTTTCTTAGCATTAGGATAGGAAAATCTGTGTATGTCATTTTTACGGAACCCGCTAATCGCAATTTGTTTATTTTACAAATTGGATTATCGGCTTGCTTTTTAATTGGTGTTTCTCTGTTCTATTATTTAAAATCCTCTGTAGAAAACTCTAAAAGCATACCTCTATCATGGAAGCTCCATATTCTCATTTTATTGATGATTATTGTTGTAGTAGGTATAATCAAGCCTTATGAGATAAATAGGGGGTTTTGGGTTACATATGTCGTGCATATTATTTATGCTATTTGGGGAGTCTATGTTTTGCTTTCAGGGTATGTGCTTAAAAATATTTTTAAGAAGCTTTTTACAAAACACAAAAAACTAACTACTTCGGAGTCTTGGTTAATTTGGGTTTTTATCGGTAACGTACTCATCTATTCTGCATACATAATTGGTTATTTTTACTTATACCTTGTTGGAACCATTACATTCTCTGTGGTGTTTTATGGATTACTGATTTTTCTGCTTTTCAAGAACAACAGGGATAGTGTGTTTCAGGATATTCCTCAAAAATATGGTTCTAAAAAAATAGACGACACAGAAGCTCACTTTTTAATTGAGCAATTAAATAGTTTAATGAAAGACAAAGAACTATACAAAGACACAAACATTAAATTACAAAGTGTTGCCAAAAACATCCATATTTCTACACACAAACTGTCGCAATTATTAAATGATAATTTAGGCAAAAGCTTCGCGGCTTTTATCAATGGTTATCGTATTGAAACGGCCAAAAAACTACTCAAAGAAAACAATCAATTTACTTTAGAAGCCATTGGTTTCGAAGCTGGATTTACTTCAAAGTCTAGTTTTTATGCGACTTTTAAAAAAGTAGTTGGACAAACACCTGCAGAATTTAAAAAGCAATATTTAAAATAGTAGCACTCCAAAATTATAAATCTGGACGCCTAAATTATAACTCATCATCTTATCCTTATAACATTTTAAGAGGTTTGTTTAAACTTTAAACACTTTTAAAATGAAACTGTATTTTCTTGTATTTACAACCCTATGTTTTACACAATTCTCAAATGCACAATCCGAACATTCCTTAATTGAAAAAACACTTCAAAACTATATGGAAGGTAGTTCTTACAACAAATTAGACCTATTAGAGAGTGCTTTTGTTGAGAATGCCACCTTATACCTCACTAATAGAGACGGGCTTTTTAAATTATATACACCTAAAGAATATTCAGGTTTTTTTAAGAATGCAGAATATGGAACATTTAATGGGCGCTATGCTAAAACATTAGCAATAGAAGTTGTTAAAGACATCGCCACTGCTAAGGTTGAAATTTCAGGACCGGCTAGAGAATGGGTTTATATCGATTTATTCTTACTTAAGAAATTAGATAATGGTTGGAAAATAATAAGTAAAACAGCAACAAGAATTGACGAAGCTAAAAAGAACTAACGTGAAGCGATTATTCATTTTTGTTATACTATTTTCTGGACTCAATATATATGCTCAAGAGCCAACCATTAATTATATTGACACTAAGATTGAAATTGATGGTGAATTGAATGAGTCTGTATGGAATGATTTAAACGAGCATACAGGATTTTACAACTATCTACCCACAGATGTTGGTTTAGCAGAGAACCAAACTCAAGTAAAGCTATTTCATAATGGTGAATATTTATATGTAAGCGCCATCTATAATGACACAACCTCAAGAACTCAAGTGAGTACTTTAAAAAGGGATGTCTCTATTGTTTTCAGTGATGCCTTTATTATGGTTTTAGATACTCAAAACCAAGAACAAAATGGTTATTTATTTGCCGTAAATTCATTAGGTAATTTAACTGATGGTTTGGTTGGAAGAAGTGGTGGCGGTTATAATTTAAATTTTAGCTGGAATGCAATATGGCAAGCTGAGACAAAGTTAAATGGAAACAAAAAGCAGTACGAAATAGCAATCCCTTTAAAGGCCCTGAATTTCAATAAAGATAATGCGGTTTTTGGTGTTCAATTTTATGTAAGAGATATTAAGAACAATTCATGGACAATACTTACCAATGTAAAACGAAATTATGCCAATCTCGATTTACGATTCAATAAGAAATTTAATGTTGAAAACCTGCCAAATAAAGCAGTCTCTCGATTTACAATAACACCATCAGTTACCACTAACTATCAAAACAATATTATCGAAGAGGTTAATGAAACAACTGTTAAACCGAGTCTAGATGTACAGTACAACGTAACATCGTCCTTAAAACTCGATGCTACTATAAATCCTGATTTTTCGCAGATCGATGTCGATCAACAAGTAACAAATCTAACGCGATTTTCAGTGTTCTTCCCAGAGCGCAGGAATTTCTTTTTAGAAAATGCAGATTTGTTTTCCAACTTAGGCGTGCAAGGTGTCAATCCATTTTATTCAAGACGAATAGGTGCCAGTAGTGATATTCAATTCGGATTAAAACTATCAGGAAACCTAACGTCAAAAACCAGAATTGGTATTTTAAATGTTCAGTCTGAAGAAAATAATGATATAGCATCGCAAAACTACGGCGTTTTAGTAGGCGAACAGCAATTATCAAAAAATATAACTACAACAGCTTATTTAATCAATAGACAAGAAACTAATAAGTTTAGATTCATTGATGATTACAATCGCGTGACAGGACTGAATCTCAACTATAAATCCAATAATAACAAATGGCTAGGATTGGTCAATTTTGGAAAGAGTTTTAACAATGGTGTTTCCTCAGATAATAATTTTTATCACTTGGGAATTTGGTATAATAAAAGAGGATTTGAATGGAGTGCAGCCATAAAGAATATTGATAAAAACTACATTACAGATTTAGGATTTACACCTAGATTAAGTAATTACGATGCTATTAACGAGATTGTGGTAAGAGAAGGCTATACCGAAGCATCCGGAAGGGTTGAATATCAAAAATTTTATGAAAATTCTAAAAACTTGAATTCTTTTAGAATACTCAACTATCGTAACAACACTTATTTCGGTGAAAAAGGAACGTTAAACCAATCCTCGCATTTCTTGAATTCAGCATTGTTCTTCAAAAATCTATCAGCCGTCTATTATGTTTACACCCACGATTTCGTAAACCTAAAATATGGATTCGATCCGCTAGGAAATGGAAATGTATTATTACCAGACAAATACAATTATGGGGCTTTAAAAATAGGATACAATTCCGCTAACAATCAAAAGTTCAGGTATCGTTTTAATTTGCAGAAAGGAAGTTACTACAGCGGAAAGCGAACTGCTGGAGGTGTTTATTTAAACTATCAATTACTACCATTCGCAAACCTAGAAGTTTCTTACGACGTTAACACCATTGACCTCGATGACTTAGGAAAAGATACGTTTCACTTAACCCGATTTACAGGTCAGGTCTTTTTTAATAATCGATTGAATTGGACTACCTACGTGCAGTACAATACACAGCGCGACAATTTCAATATCAATAGTCGTTTACAATGGGAATACAAACCGCTTTCTTATGTTTACTTAGTGGTTTCAGATAATTATAATCAAGACATTTCGCACCAAAATTGGGGAATCGCCTTTAAAATGAATTATCGATTGGATTTTTAAAAATGCTGCTAAAAAAGATAGTTGATGCACTACTGTTTTATTAATGTATATTCTCCAAAAGGAGATGTTGCTAGTATATAAACCGACGCACATACCAAAAGAAAATTCCAATTAGTAATACTAATATTCTTAAAAAAAGAGTTTTCTTGTTTTTATTTTTAACATCGAAATAGCTAAATGCAATAAATAGTATAATCGCCAATATAATTAGAAACATCAGCAAATACCCTAGTGGTTTCAATGCCATGCCAAATAGGAAATCTGTAGGTAACAAAAATAGTATTACAATAAGCCCAATGATAATAAAATAAACACTGCTGAATTTTAAATGTAATTTGCGCATATTAATAATTTTTTAGTTACAACCTAAATCGCTTTTTGGTCTATTCCCCAGTAATACGTCTTTAACTTTTTGCCAATCTGGTCTGTTTGTAGAATCAGTTCCTACATTAGCTGCTCCACCATTGTTATTAACGAAATCCTTCATGTTTTCTTGAAATGTATACCATAAGTTATCTGCTAATATAAACGGATCAGTTTGTATAACATAATCAGCAAAGCCGGAGTGAATTAAGGAATTAAACCTATCGACACCTCTTACAAAAAAATTATATGAACCGTCAACATTTTGTTCGTACCCAAATTGTCGCGTCCCACTTACTGGGTGATTGCCTGCATAAGGAGCGTTCATAGTCATAAAATACCAATAACTATTTGTGTATTCTGTGCAGATAATAACACCATCGTCAGCTGGAATATTAATATAAACAACGGCGCCTAAAGGATTGTTAGAGTTCCATAAATCTGTTTCTGTTTGACACATGGATGGGATTTCGCAATAGGGTTCAAAAGATGAACCACTGCCATCTACAAAGTCATTAATATTACGTCGAAAATAATCCAAAAACTCATCTGCCGTATATTGTTGACCCGTAATTGGGTTATTTGGTAATGTGCTAATTGTAACGGGGAAGTAATCCATATTTACTACAATGCCATTTGCGTCTTCTAACGATTGTATTTCGAAATTATTAAAAAACGAACTAGGTAAGTTGTTAACTTTGTTTTGCACACTGGAAGGGGCCTCATGTTGTGCAAGAGTCTGCCAATTCTGAATCTGATTGCAATCAATCTCAATCAATTTGAAAGGGTTATCTTCTAACTCATTATTTAAATTAACTTCTATCTCATTTAAACAAGTACCATCAGAACCTTCTAATCCACTACTGCCAGAATTTGTATCACAGGGTGTTAACGGTAATGCGTTGGAGTTAATATCGCTAGTGCCACCACCATTTGTGTCACCATCAGGGTCGGATATGGTTTCATCAGCACCGCCATCGAAACAATAGGTTTGTGTAACTGTTATAACATGATCGCCACCGTCAGGATTATTGTAGCAGGCATCGCCTACAGGGTTTTCACCACCATCCCAACTACAATACGTGTAAGATACCGTAAAACAGTCAGACCGAAAAAAGGATGACCTTGATGAGGACAGGTCTATATCGCCAGCGTTGAGCTGTGTAATATTGAAATCTCCAGTAAAGTATGTGTTCACATTGGTCTGGATCCTATTCATGTAATTTTCATCTGGATGATACGTCATGATATAGGCATCAACAACGTCACTGTCACTTGTTCTTATAACAAGGTTTTCAAAAGTAGAAGAATCGTGTCATCCCTTACAATCTTCAAGGTATACCACGCACCATACTCGTTTGATATCTGTAATACATCACTTTCTAATACTGTGAAATCATATAAACCCGAATCACTTCTATAATTAACACCTGATTTTGTCACTTTTTGGATAAGGGAAGGCAATTCTTCGAACATTCGGAAATTTTCTTTTCGTATTGAAGTAGAATTAGTGTTTTCTTCTACTATGTATTCTTGTTTTTCACAACCAACAACCATTAAAGAAGCAAAAAATACGACTAGTACATGTTTTAAAAATCGTTTCATTTAGCGAGGGTATTTTATTATAGAAACAAATCTATGGCGATATTCCACAAAATATATAAGGTCTTACCATCAAGATCAAAAGGCAAAACCTTTATTGCTTATTGAACTCATTTTACTTTTTTGAATTTCTTTAGCGATTTGAGGAATTGCAACAACTGTCATCAAAAAAGCATAATACATGATCAAAAAGTCCTTTTAGAGACATTTAACTGTTGATTGTAGAAATTATTTATTTCTAAAACAGTAAATCACTACTTTAAAGACCTAAATTCAACAAGCCTTTGAGCAATACTTGATGCTACAAATGAATAAATTAATCATCTCTACTAAAACAGTAATTTATGTTTTGATAGCATTGCTAGCCTCTTCTTGCAATCAACAAAACAAGGAGCCTGATAATATCTCTCTTTTCGAAAAAATCTCAAGCTCACATTCTAATGTTGTTTTTGAAAACTACATTCCAGAAACAGATTTCTTGAATGGATTTGTGTATGAATACTTATATAACGGCGCAGGTGTCTCTGTTGGAGATGTCAATAATGATGGATTAGATGATATCTACTTTACTTCGAACGTTGGAGCCAACCATTTGTATTTAAATGAAGGGGATTTTAAATTCAAGAACATCACTACTACCTCCAATACAAAAGGCAAAAAAGGCTGGACGACTGGAACCAATATGATAGATATAAATAATGATGGGCTATTGGATATCTACGTTTGTAAATCAGGACCTTTTGCGCAATCAGAAAAAACAGAAAATGAACTCTTCATTAATAAAGGTGTCAATAAAAATGGTGTTCCTGTTTTTGAAGAACTTGCCCAAGAATATGGCCTTAATAGCTCTAGGCACTCTACACAATCTGCTTTTTTTGATTTTGATAAAGATGGAGATCTAGATATGTATCTCATGAACCATAATCCTAAACGTCTTGAACCTGGTGTACTAGAAACTGGGCAAAAAACCGCCTCCATAATCGGTGATGAATTCTACATCAATGACAAGGGCAGATATGTAGAATCGTCTGCAAAAGTTGGCATTTACTCTAATGAAATATCCTACGGTCTAGGAATTGGTATTAGTGACCTCAATCTAGATGGTTGGCCAGACATGTATATTTCCAATGATTTTGATGAGCATGATTATATGTACATCAATCAAAAGAATGGCACTTTTAAAGAAGTCATTAAAAAAGCCACGAATCATATTTCATTTTTTTCCATGGGGAATGACATTGCTGATTTTGACAATGATGGCTATACAGATATTGTGACCTTAGATATGGTTTCTGAAGACAATTTCGGAATGAAAACAAGCATGGCCGGAATGAATCCCGCTTTGTTCAATAAGAGTGTTAAGGAAGGACGACATTTTCAATATATGTATAATGCCCTGCAAAAGCATAGCACGTATATAGATTCAACAGGTACTCCGTTTTATTCTGATATCGCGCAACTAACTGGAATCTCTAATACCGATTGGAGTTGGGCGCCTTTAATGGCAGATTTCGACAATGATGGCTATAAAGACCTCTTTATAACCAATGGTATCAAACGAAATTTCAGGGATAAAGATTTTTTTGGAGATTTCAATGCTTTTCAGAAAAAGATCAAGGATGCCCTGAATACACCTGATAAGATGAAAGCTTTAGTTCAGGAAATTCCTCAAAAACCTAACAAAAATTATTTTTATAAAAACAAAGGCGATTTAACCTTTGAAAACACTTCTGAAACTTGGATGAAAGATAATGCAAACACGTTTTCAAATGGTGCTGTTTATGCCGATCTAGACAATGATGGAGATCTAGATCTAATAATCAATAACGTTGACGAAGTAGCTACAATCCTAAAAAATAATTCTAATCTACTAGAAAAGAACAACTACATAAAATTGCAATTCAACGGGCTTCAAAATAACACTAAAGGTATTGGAGCAAAAGCTATTCTATACACTAATAAAGGAAAACAAGTATATGAAAACTACAACGTCAGAGGTTATCTTTCTTCTATTTCTCCTAACATAAATATAGGAATACCCAAAGATGATCAAATCGATTCATTAAAAATAATTTGGCCAGTTGGAGGGACACAAAGAGTAGAAATAAGTGAACTTAATAAGTTATATTCTGTTACATATGACGCCGTTTTAGCGTCCTCAGAAAGCAATGCTAAAAACAAAGAAACAATCTTCTCTCTACATGACATTTCAGCTGATTTAATACACAAAGAAAATGACTATGATGATTATGAACACCAACTATTATTACCCCATAAATTATCTCAATTTGGGCCAGCAATAGCTGTTGGTGATATTAATGGTGATGGTACTGATGATATTTATTTAGGTCAGAGCACAGGAGAAGCTTCAGTATTATTCATCCAAAATAAACGTGGAGAATTTGTGAAAAAACAAACTTTTTTTCAAGATGCTGTTTTTGAAGATGTAGATGCTCAATTCTTTGATGTCGATAAAGATGGTGATCTAGATCTATATGTAGCAAGTGGTGGAAATGAATTTGAAGAGAACTCTCCAAATTATGCTGACCGATTGTATGAAAACAAATCAGGTAAATTCATTAAAAACACTGATTTTCTTACAACCACACACGTTAGCAGTTCCAAAATAAGTATTGCAGATTTTAACAAAGATGGATACCCAGATGTTTTTGTAGGTGGAAGACATGTGCCACGCAGTTATCCTTCGGCTACAAGCAGTCGTCTCTTGATGAACAAAAAAGGAAAATTAATGGACATTACTATAGATAGTGCTCCCGAATTACAAGATATCGGCATGGTAACAGATGCTACCTGGACAGATTATAATAATGATGGACATACAGATTTAATAGTCGTTGGAGAGTGGATGCCTCCAATGATTTTTAAGAACACTAATAATAATCTGATAAAGGTGAAATCAAATTATCTAGATAGCCTCTCTGGATGGTATTATGCCATTAAATCATTAGATATTGATAAGGATGGTGATGACGATTACATTTTAGGAAATCTAGGAGAAAATTATAAGTATAAGGCTAATAACAATGAACCCTTTGAGATGTATTATCATGATTTTGATGATAATGGACACAAAGATATTGTACTTGGCTATTACAATTTTGGCAAGCTCTTTCCTGTAAGAGGAAAAGAGTGTTCTTCTCAACAAGTACCAAGCATAAAAACAATTACCCCTACATATTATGAATTTGGAAACGCTACAATTAGTGATATTTATGGTGAAAATGCCTTGGGCTCTTCCTTGCATTTAACCAGCTATAATTTTAAAAACGGCATCCTTAAAAACAATGGTAATGATGATTTTGAGTTCATACCATTGCCTGAAATAGCTCAGATTTCATCTATTAACGATGTTCTGATCAAAGATATTGACCATGATAAAAAGGAGGACCTAATAATAGCAGGTAATTTATTCACTTCTGAAGTCGAAACTCCGAGAAACGATGCCAGTTACGGAATGATATTGTTGAATAAAGGCAATTTTGAATTCGAAGGATTAAATGCTTCTAAAAGCGGATTATTTATCCCTTATGACGTTAAGAATCTATCTTGGATACAAATTAAAAACCATGATTTCTTGATCTCGGGAAATAACAATGACAGAATTTCATCTTTTAAGCTCCATTGAGAGTCCGTGATGTTCACTTTTTATTATAAAATCCAAGGGCGTTTTAAGCAAATTCTCCTTAAATTTAAATCTATTTCAAACACCTTTAAATGTACCGAATAGTAATCTCTGTTTTTTTAATGTTTTTCTTGTTTTATAGTTGTTCGAAAAACAAAAATAAACCAACAGACAAACCTCAAAAGGCTACTTTTTTTTCTTTAATACCTCATACACAATCTCAGGTTAATTTTGAAAATAACGTAACCGAAGATCTCTATTTTAATTTCCTGAATTATTCTTACATCTATAATGGTGGTGGAGTTGCTGTTGGCGACATCAACAATGATGGTTTAGATGATGTTTATTTTACTTCTAACCAAAACTCCAACAAGTTATATTTAAATGAAGGCGATTTCAAGTTCAAGGATATTACAGATGTGGCCAACGTAAAAGACGACAATGGTTGGTCTACAGGAGTCACCATGATCGATATAAATAATGACGGTTGGTTGGATATTTACGTCTGTAAATCTGGAATGCTAAAGAACCCCAACTTACGACAAAACAAACTTTACATAAACCAAAGGAATAATACATTTACTGAAGAGGCTGCAAACTATGGGTTAAATCAACATGGCTTTTCAACGCAAGCTTATTTTTTTGATTATGACAACGATGATGACTTAGATATGTATCTGGTGAATCATCGTGCCGATTTTAATAATAACACCTCTATTAATCCTGCATTACAACAGCAACTCACACCAGAAGATTCAGACCATCTGTTCAGGAACGATAACGGAAAATTTGTCGATATTACCCAGCAATCTGGAATTGCAAACAAAGCTTGGGGTTTGAGTGCATCCATCGGAGATTTTAATAACGATGGTTGGGCTGATGTTTACGTTGCTAATGATTTTTTAGAACCTGATTTTCTGTATATCAATAACAAAAACGGAACGTTTACCGATCAAATTCTTTCTCATTTTAATCACATTTCAACTAATAGCATGGGGTCTGATTTAGCAGATATTAATAATGATATGCTGCCGGATCTTTTGGTTTTAGACATGATGGCTGAAGATCGTGTAAGAGGAAAAGAGAATATGGCGACTATGAGTACCGAGAATTTTAACCTTATGGTAAACTCTGGATATCATCATCAGTATATGTCAAATGTGCTCCAAAGAAACAATGGTAATGGATCCTTTAGTGAAATTGGTCAGTTATCAGGTATTGCGAAAACCGATTGGAGTTGGGCACCTCTTATAGCCGATTTTAACAATGATGGCTATAATGATGTGTTTGTTACTAATGGTATAGAACATGATCTTTCTAATCAAGATTTTAGAAATCAGATGCGACAGAATATTATGAACAGAAAGCGAGTTACACTTGAAGAAGCTATCGCTATGATGCCTTCTACTAAGCTGAACAATTATATGTTCATTAATAATACAGATCACACCTTCGATAACGTTACAGATAGTTATGGGTTTTCTGAAAAAGTAAATTCTAATGGTGTTGCCTATGCCGATCTTGATAATGATGGTGACCTCGATTTAATAATAAATAACCAATCTGACAAAGCATCTATTTATAAAAACAACGCTACAAAGAACTACTTAAAAGTGTCGCTAGAAGGTCCTAAGAACAATCGAAAAGCTATTGGTGCCAAGGTCAAAGTATACACCAAAGAAAATCAACAAATAAAAGAAATATATACGAGCAGAGGCTTTCAATCATCGATTAGCCACACGTTGAATTTTGGATTAGACGACACGCAAAAAATCGATAGTATTAAGGTAATTTGGAATACAAGCAAAGAGCAATTGTTAGTTAATATTGATACAAATAAGCATCTAAAATTACAGTTTAAAAATGCCTCTAACCGCAATCCAAAAGAAGAAAGACCAGAATCACACTTTGAAATAGTAAACCCTTCAAACCTCGGTATTGATTACAAACATAAAGCAGTCAATTTTAATGATTATAATGTTCAATTACTTTTACCCCAAAAACAATCTACAATAGACAATGCTCTTGCCATTGCAGATGTAAACAATGATGGGTTAGATGATTTTTTTGTTGGAAACACATCAGCATCAAGTGCTGTACTTTATATTCAAAATACTGCTGGAAATTTTACCGTTTCAAACAAGAATTTATTTAATCAAGACAAGCAATTTAATGACAATAATGCATTGTTCTTTGATGCTGATAATGATAAAGACATGGATTTGTATGTTGCTACTGGAAATTACAGTCTGGATGCAAATAACCCGTTACAACAAGATAGGCTTTATATAAATGATGGTACTGGTAATTTCTCAAAAAGCAATATGCTTCCTAAAATATTAACTGTTACAAAGGCTATAGCTTCAAGTGATTTTGACAATGATGGCGATCAGGATCTATTTGTTGGAGGTCGTGTAATTCCAAGCAAATATCCAAATACTCCTCAATCTTATCTGTTAGAAAACAGAAATGGAAAATTCATCGATATTACAAAAGAGAACAACAAAGAACTCAAAAATATTGGGCTTGTAAATGATGCTATATTTTCTGATTATGATGGTGATGGTGATGGTGATTTAATAGTCGTTGGTGAGTGGATGCCCATCTCCATTTTTAAGAACGACAAAGGTGTTTTTAATAAGGCAGAATTACCTTTTAACACCACAAAAGGTTGGTTCCAAACTATAAAAGCGATAGATATTGATGATGATGGTGATAAGGACTACTTTGTCGGTAATATGGGGCATAATAACAAATTCCATCCTTCAAAAGAAAAACCACTCCATATTTACGCTAATTATTTCGATAGCAATAAAAGTTATGATATTGCTTTAAGTAAAGAATATCAAGGCGAATTGTTTCCTGTAAGAGGGAAAGAATGTTCTTCTGAACAAACACCGTTCTTGAATGAAAAATTTGGCACTTACAAAGATTTTGCAAAATCTACGATTGTAGATGTTTATGGCGCAGAAAACATTAAAAATGCACTGCACCTAGAAGCATCAAGTTTTAGTTCTTACTTTATTAAAAATAATGGCAATGAAGACCTAGAGCTCATTAAGCTGCCAATAGAAGCACAATTTGGTCCGACACATGATTTTGAGTTTCTGGACGTAAATAGTGATGGAAGACAAGAAATTATAGGCGTAGGAAGCATATATGATGCAGAAGTTGAAACGATTAGATACGATGCCTCTAAAGGCTTTATGCTCAACTATGACACTCGTGAATTCTCTGCATTAAAGGATGAGAATTTTATTCTTGATAAAGAAGCAAAAGCCATTGAGAAAATAAGCATAAAAGGTGTTTTGCATCTCATGATACTAAATGCCAATAATCAGTTGAATATCTTAAGAATGAATGAGCTTAACTAAAGTATAATTGTCCTACTGAAGTACTATAAGATGTTTCTCTATATTTGGTTACAGTAGCTATATTTTTTGTTATAAAACCAGCGCTGTTTTTTTGTTTTATCCTTTTAAACAACATTTTAGCTGCTTCGCGACCAACGAGATATCCGTTTTGAGAAACACTTGTAATAGAAGGTCTAAAATTCTTAGCAAGCATATCTCCATTAAATGTCACGATAGATAAATGATTAGGAATCGACATGTTATTTTTTTGAGCACTTCTTATAGCTTCAATAGCATATCTTTCATCCACTGATACAAGGGCATCAACATTTCTTGAACCAACAAAGGCATCTATCAATTTAACATTTTTCAATTCATCCTTTCCCAAGATCAAGATTAAATCTTCATCAACTATACTACCGTTATTTTTTAAAGCGTTTATATATCCCCTTTTACACAACACAGATAAATGCTCTTTCTCTGAATTGATCAATAGCCCTACTTTTTTCTTTCCAGATTTAACCAATTCCGTGGTAATATTATATGAACTTTCAAAAATATTCGCACCTACCTTATCACAATCAATGGCATCAATAACCTTATCAAACATCACCAGTGGAAAATTCTCATCAACAAGATCATTTAGATGGCTGTACTTTTTTCTTCCAATAGTTTGCTCAGAAGCAGAAACTATTAACCCATCCACGCTCCCATCTGTTAAAGCATTAATACTATTTACCTCACTATTATATTTGTTTTTAGTTTGGCAAAGCATGAGTTTATATTTTCGCTTACTGGCCTCATAGGTAATTCCATCAAAAACATCAGACATAAAATCACTACTAATTTCAGGAACAATAATACCTATAACACTGGTCCTTTTTCTTATCAGATTATATGCTGTAATATTACGCTTATAGTTATGTTTTTTTGCTAAATCAGTAACTCTTAACTTAGTAGGTTTACTTATTTCTGAGCTATCGTTTAAAGCTTTAGAAACAGTCGCTATTGACACATCAAGCATATATGCCATTTCCTTTAAAGTAATACCTGATTTCACCATATCATTTATTAAATTACCATTGGGTCACAAAAATTTCTTTGCATAAGAAACTAAATCACTTAAAGAATTTACAATAGCCAACTCTACATCAACATAAGGCTCTTTAAGAGCATTTATGCATTCATCTAGTAAATTAAGCTCTTCGTTTGTTATATTTTTGCTCTCGAGTACTGATGATAATATCTTACTCGTTCTGGATAAATTTTTTGACAACGGAATTAAAGGCTTTACATTAGGACTTTCGGCTATAAACATTAGCTCTTCATAGTTAGTTGCCCATTTATTCAAATACGTTTTAATTAAGGTCAATTTAGTTGCATCTTGATTTTCCAAATAACTCTTAATCGCAGTATTGAATGTCCGTGCATCTTGAGCATCGGCAGTGCAGGCATCAGCAAACAAAGCAAATGGAGAAAATGATTTATACTCAGTACCACCTTTGTTTCTAGAATAAACTTTTAAAGGTTCACAAATTTTTGATAACGTTATCAAAGAACTAATATCTTGATAACGTGCCATACTCCTTAGAATAACATCTCTATTCTTAATATGAGTTAAGCCAAGTTCCTCAAGATTGTTATTTACATCACGAAGTCGGAGCAACATATTGTCGATGTCAGTCACCTCTTTTTGTGACCAAAACCGCTCTGCTATGGCTGCTGTTCTTGGCCATATTCTGGAATCTATGGTCAATGGCGTTACTAATTCGCTCCACATCGTTGCTTCGCCTCCAAGAATATTGCTTCTTTCTGCCTTTGTCAATTCTAAATCGCCAATTGGCTCAGTCTTGTAATGGTGTTCAACGGATAACATTCTATCTATATAAAAACCATTGGACAACACCGTTTTATAGCCCGCCTTTGCAGCTTTAATTAGCGATCCTCCTTTTGGAAGTCCTTCATTCTCACCTCTCCAAGAATGAATAACAGCTGTTTTAGGCATATTTTTTGTCATGATTTCATCCCAACCCATTAATTTTTTGCCAAGGCTGTTCAAATGTTTTTCTAATCTAATATTAAAATATGTTTGAAGGTCATGATTGGTTTCTAGCTTATGCTTTCTTTTAAATCTCTTGATCTTCTTGTTCTCGGTCCAATGTTTTCCTTCGTTTTCATCACCTCCTATATGAAAATATTGATCTGGAAATAATAATGCCATTTCTTCAAATAAGGTGTTAAGAAATTCATATGTCTTTTCATTAGTTGGATCTAAAGTAGGGTCAAAGACACCTGCGTAGCGCTCAATAGAATAGTCATATCCTATTTTACTGCCAATTTCAGGATATGCAGTTAGTATGGCTGAGGCGTGACCAGGAACGTCAAATTCTGGTACGACTCGTATCCCTAGACCTGATGCGTAATCAATAAGGTCCTTGACTTGTTCTTGGGTATAATATAACCCATCTGAAGCTTTTTGATGCAGTTTAGGGAAAATCTTGGATTCCACCCTAAATCCCTGATCATCCGTTAGGTGCCAATGAAAAACATTCAACTTAACAGACGCCATGGCATCCAAATTTCTCTTTAACACAGCAATAGGTTGAAAATGTCTAGCTACATCAATCATAAGCCCTCTCCATACAAATCTAGGGTCATCATGAACAGTAAGCCCTGGGAAGTAATATCCTTCTTGATCGTAGGTTACACTTTGCAGTAGGGTTTGTAAACCATATAGAGCTCCAACATCGGTTTTGGCCTTTATCGAAATTTTCTTATTTCTTATTTCTAAGGTATACGATTCATCTTCTTCTATACTAAGGCTAGAAATTTTATCAAATGAAATTTCAATAGAAGCAGGCTCATTATTTAAAGAAAAGCCTGTATTAAAAAACACTCCCGTTCTATTCGATAATCTTCTTAAAAAATTGACAGCAGCCCTACTAACTCTACCTGGGTTATTTTCATTAATCGAGATAGTAAGGTTGCTATCAATCAAGTATTTGGAATTATCTACTTCAATGTGTTTAGGCCAAGGCATTAAATTATGCGTTTCATTCAATGCATTTTGAGAGTACGATTCTTGTACAAACACAACAAACAGCACTATAAAAATTAAGCCTTTTTTCATTCGAGCAACTATTTTTTGATCTTAATGTATTTTTCGATTATCTCTCGTCTTATCCCTACGTCTTTAATTTCCTCTATGCCAAATTGAATTAATGTATCTCCTTTTATTTTAATCTTAAATGGAAATTCATGATTTCTTATTTCATTAACAGCTGTAAATGTTAGCGTTTCAACATAATCATCTCCATTAAGTGAATATGTTCCAGCACCTCCATAAAAATTTTCATTTCCATCATTCTCTTGATTAAAGAATGCAAAATGACTTTCATTAATCACTTTAATGAAATCGGACTTAGATAAATCCTTCACTTGTAAAGAATCATTTTCAATAATTTGTCCATAAATCATTTTCCATGTTCCTATTAATCTATCCTCCAAACCAACATTGTCTTCTGAAGCTTGTTTTTCTGCACAGTTGACTGAGTTTAGTACTAAAACAATGCAGAGAGCGTAACTTATTATATCAAAAATAAAGCACCTCAAATTTTAGAAATGATATCTTTTAAAAGCTTCAATGGCTGCATAATCAGCCAATCCTAGATCATTATATTTTTTTGCCGTTAATCTGTTTCTATCCTCTACTCGTACCCAAAATTCTCGAGAATCATCTCCTTGGAACATAACTCCATCTTTTTGGGATTGATGATAAAAAATAGCATGTCTTTTCTTTAATACCTGATCTGGACTCATAGGCACTGCCATTTCAATTTCGAAGGATTCCCATTCATGCCACGCTCCTCGGTACAACCAAACCCAACAATCATTCATATACGCATTGTCTTTTAATTCATCTAAAGCTTTGAATAAAGCATCTAAGCAAACTTTATGTGTGCCATGTGGGTCTGCAAGATCGCCTGCAGCAAAAATTTGATGTGGTTTTATGTCTTCAATAAAATTAGACATGATATTGATATCACTTTGAGAAAGATTTCCTTTTTTGATGGTTCCCGTTTCATAAAATGGTAAATCTAAAAAATGAACGTTTTCATCTTTTAGACCTAAATATCTTGTCGCCGCATAAGATTCACTTCTACGGATTAATCCTTTCAATTTTCTAACGTCTAAAGTATCGGGGATGTCATTTCCTTGCTTGCCTTTTAAAAAGGCAATTATTTGTTTAACTTCATTCAAGTCTGGACAAATTGCTTTTGTAATTTCAGCAAACTTCATTGCTTCTTCATCAGATACTGCAATATTACCTGATGTTTGGTAAGCAATGTGTACTTCATGACCTTGTTCTACTAATCTATCAAAAGTGCCACCCATTGAGATGACGTCATCATCTGGATGAGGGCTAAAAATAATAACTCTCTTTTTACTGGGTTCTGCGCGTTCCGGGCGATTAGAATCATCTGCATTAGGTTTTCCACCTGGCCATCCTGTAATTGTATGTTGAAGTTTATTGAACATTTTTATGTTCAAACTATACGCCGTGCCTTCTTCTGTTAGAAGTCCGGACATTCCATTATCATTATAGTCTTTGTCTGTTAATTTTAATATAGGTTTAGCCAATAACTCACTTAGCCATACTACTGCCTTTAATTTTAAATCATCTGTCCAGATACAAGAAGTTACTAGCCATGGTGTTTTCACTCGTGTTAATTCTGCAGATGCTTCTCTATCCAATACAAATGTTGTATTGTTATGTTGCTGCAAATATGTGGCTGGCACATTAGAACTAATCTCTCCTTCAATAGTTTCCTTTAATATATCGCTTTTGCTAACACCCCATCCTAAAAGCACTATCCTTTTTGCACTACGAACTGTGCCTATACCCATCGTTATTGCTTTTCTAGGAACATTATCAATTCCTAAAAACGAAGGTGCGGCATCAATTCTTGTTATATGGTCTAATGTAATAATTCTTGTTCCTGAATTTAAATGTGACCCAGGTTCATTAAATCCGATATGGCCTGTTCTTCCGATACCAAGTAATTGAAAATCCAATCCTCCAGCAGACTTTATTTTCATTTCATAATCAATACAATATTGATATATGTTTTCAGTGTTTATAGCTCCGTTAGGAATATTTATATTTTCGGGTAATATATCTACATGGTTGAAAAGATGCTCATGCATAAAATAAAAGTAACTTTGTATATTACTCTTATCCATTGGATAATATTCATCAAGATTGAACGTAATTACATTGGCGAAGCTCAATCCTTCTTCATTATGCATTCTCACCAACTCTTCATAAACCTTAATTGGTGATGAGCCTGTAGCTAATCCTAGTACACATGACTCATTTTGTTCATCCTTAAATCTAATTAGGGAGGCTATCTCATGTGCTACTAGTATAGAGGCTTCAAGAGAAGAATCAAAAATGACATTATGTATTTTTTCGAAGCGAGTTTCTTCGAACTTCCCTGCTTCTTTATAGGTGATATTTTTATAGTCGATGATTTCCATTTTCATTCTAAATCCCTATTTACTTTTACATTTTGGTAAAATAGACGAGAAATAAAATTTCTCGTCTATTTAGGTACTAATCAAATAATATACTCACTTAACAAAATTAAATTACTCTTAAAAGTTCGGTCCTCCAGTATCCCACCAAAGTCTAGTTCCTCCATCATCACTACCTCCAAGTAAGGAAACTGCTCCAGCAACACCTGGCGCATTAGTTGATAATTCGCTATCAACAAATGGTATTCTTCTTATCTGGATAGCTGTATCGATTGTTCCGCCACTTTGATTACTTACTACTGGAAATATTTTAGGATATCCTGTACGTCTAAATTCACTCCATGCTTCTTGTCCTTCAGGGAACATCGCAATCCATTTCTGAGTAATGATCTTTTCTAACTTAACTTCATTAGTATCTCCACCATTCCAGGCAATCGTAACTGTGCTTAACGCCGTTATGTTATTTGCAGGATTGAATGTATCTACATAATCATTAGGAGTGGATGTATTATCAGCAATATAAGCAGCTGCTCCGCTCGCTCCATGTTGATCAAATGAGGTCATGATTCCTTGCTCATAATTAGCTTGGGCATCTCCTGCTCCAGTCCAACCACGTAAAGCCGCTTCTGCTCTTAAGAAATACACTTCGGCAGTTGTCATTAATTGCACTGTAGATGTCTTAAGACTCGGTCCAATTGTAGAATAATTGATATAGTCTGCCTTTTGCGCCAACTCATCAGAATATCCTGGCAATAATGGCAATCCGCCACGAACTCCTTTTATATCTCCCGTAGCTACAGAATTTTCAAAATAAGTTCCTGTACGGCCATCTCCGTACCCTACTAAAATTGACTCCATTGAAGCATTCATTCTTATATCTCCCCAAGAATTATCTATAGTTGCTAAAGGGTGATCCAATGCGCTGTTGACAAAAAATCCATCTGTATTAGCCGTCATAACCCCTAAAGATTGAGCTAGTGCTTTTTCACCTTCTAATTTAGCTTTTGCTGGATCTGCTTTCGAAATTCGAATAGCTAAACGCAATCTTAAAGAGTTAGCTAACTTCACCCAATTGGTATAATTACCACCATAAGATTGGTCGAAGGCAGCAAATCTTGGACTATCAATATTCGCCATCAAATTAGCAACAGCGATATCTAAATCTGCAAAAAAGGCATTATAAGCAGCCTGCTGAGAATCATATACACCTGCATTGGCAAGGTCTCCAAAATTAGTATACACAATTGGTCCAAACACATCTGCCACACGATGCATTGCAGATACTTTCAATATAAGAGATGTTGCATAAAGCGTTGGGAAATCTGTTTCAGTGGCTTTACCAATGGCATCAACATTATTCATGACATTAGTATAAGGTACAGACCAAATAAAGTTATTCCATCCGCTCACCAAATTATAAGTTGTGTTGTTTGCTCCAGCAATAAATGGTCTTGGGTTTGTTAAATATCCCGAATACACATCGGCATTCAAGTTTTGTTGAAGCTGGTATGACCAAGCTGGTGCATACTGATAGATGCTTTCAAAAATTGGTTTGTATAATGACCCAACATGTTGAAAATCTACCTCTAACTGATCTTGCGTAATATTCCTAGGATTATCATTGATATCCAATCCTTCACTACAAGAGTTAGTGATCAAGCCGATAACGGCCATGTACATAATTAATTTACTGATATTTCTCATCATAGTATTTATTAGAATGTTATTTTAATATTTAATCCTGTGCTTCTTGTTGAAGGTAATCCTAAAACATCCACACCTTGAAGAGCATTACCTGTACTTAATGCTACGTTTGGATCATGAGGAGCGTCTTTATAGAAGAAGAATAGGTTACTCCCGACTAAAGATGCTCTCACACTAGTGAAGAACGAGTTTTCTGGCAGTTTGAATTTATAACCTAAAGCCATTTCTGCCAAACGCACGTTTGTTGCGCTATATACATATTCTCCTGAAAAACCGTTTCTACCACCTGCAAGTCCATAATATTCTTGCGCTGTTAGTGTCGATCCCACACCACCTAGATCTACAACATTCACAGTGCCATTTGCAGTCTCTCTAGCTGTATTATTACTAAATCCTTCAACAATGGCTTCTGTTAAACTCAAGGTTTCTCCACCAAATTTACCGTCAATCAAGAAATCTAAAGTTAGATTTTTATATGAAAAAGAGTTGTTCCAACCCAAGGTAAAATCTGGATTAGCATTACCCACTTTCGTTAATCCATCTACAAGATCAGTGTCATCTTGTAATAACGCACCTCCATCAACTATTGGAGTTCCATTAGCATCTCTTCTTACTACTTGTGCATAAATATCTCCAAAAGAACCACCTTCGACTAAATACGATCCAAAAGTGTTTACTCCTTTACCTGAAAGTACGAAAAAACTAGGTTCTATTAATCCTTCTACGACCTGACCATCATAAATTCGTCGGACCTCATTTTTGTTGGCGGCAAAGTTAATAGCAGAATTCCAGGTAAAATCATCATTTCTGATTGGTGTTCCTGTTATAATACCTTCAAAACCGCTATTCACAATATCTCCAGAATTAAGTCCAAAACTCGACTCTCCCAAGATAGATGCACTGGCAGGAAAATTATAGTATTGATCAATGGTACTTGTTCTATAGTATCCAATATCAATACCTAAACGATTATCAAAAAACTTCCATTCTGTACCAATCTCAAAAGAACGTTGTCTTTCTGGTCTAGGAATGGTTCCTGGAAATGGTTGTAAAGGATTTTGAGGATTGATGCCACCACCGCCAAATAAAATAGACCTATTTGGATTAATAGCATCAGTTGCAAACCCATTACCCACTTCACCATAAGACGCTCTTACTTTTGCATAGGAGACTTTATCTCCTAAATCCGTTAGTTCACTTATAATCCCTGTAACTCCAACAGAAGGATAAAAGAATGAGTTATTAGAATCTGGCAATGTAGATGTCCAATCATTTCTTGCAGTTAAGTCTACAAATATATTATCGTTAAATCCAATTGTAGCACTTGCAAAAATAGAGTTAGTTCGATTTCTTAAAGAGGTCTGGTTAAAAGACACTTGAGGATTACCTTCGAAATTCTGGAATGAAAATACGTTAGCAAATTGCAAGTTTCCGTTAGTTCCAGAATCAGCAGTAAAAAATTCTGCAGTGTTTTTAGTTGTACTAACACCTACATTTGCTGTTAAGTTTATATTGTCCTTAATATTGTAGTTTATATTAGCAATAAGGTCTCCATACAATTGCGTTAAATCTTGCTCATTCACAATATATCGACCATTAGAAGGTGCTAAAGTTGCTTCCGTAGTAGCATGCACTTCTTTGTCATAATTTAACAATGACTGATCATAAGTACCTCTTGTTTGAAGCGATAACCATTCATTCACTTTGAAATTTAAGTTCAAGTTTGCTAATAATTTCTTATTAGTATCTGTACTCACATTTCTATTTACAATCCAATATGGATTCTGTTCAATATCAGATGTTCCTCTAAACCATCTCTGTGCTTGAATGTTTCTTGCTGGGTCTAACTCTTCAAAATCTCTATAATTAGAAAAGCTATCAGTATCAGATTCAAAAGCATATAATCCAACTAAAGGATTAAAGTACAATCCAGAAACTGGTCGGTTCTTTATTTTTTGAGTCGATGCCATTACACTAGCATTTGCGGTTAATACACCGTCAAAAAATTGTGCCGTTTCTCTAATATTAAAGGTATGTTGTTTAAAATCGTTATTTGGCAAAATACCTGATCCAAATGTATTGGAATAAGAAAAATAAGTCTGCGCTTTATCCGTACCCCCAGATAAGGAGATTGAATTAATATTAGTAACACCAGAGCTTAAAAAATCATCTATATTGTTTTGAGCTGCGCCATTAAAATCGAGAAAATAAGCAGCGTCCTCAACTATGATATTAGAAGAGACATCAGCTTTAAAAGCACCTGCACGACCTCTCTTAGTAGTAATCACTATAACTCCATTAAGACCAGCACTACCATATAAAGCAGAAGCAGATGCTCCTTTAAGTACGGTCAATGACTCAACATCATCTGGGTTTATGAGTGATAATGCATCACCTCCATCTCGGTTACCACCAGCAATGTCTCCAAAAGTACTCCCTGGTTGTCCTGACCCTCCATTTAATAAAGGCACTCCATCAACCACATATAAAGGTTGATTATTACCGAAAGATGTATTACCTCTTAAAGTTACCTTAACAGATCCGCCTGTTCCAGATGCACTTCGTGAAATAGCCACACCTGCAATTTTACCAGAAAGACTACTTATAGGGTTTGTTTGTTTCACCCTACTTATTTCATCAGCCTTAATGTCTTGAGCGGCATAAGTCAAAGATTTTCTAGTTTTCTTAATACCTAATGCAGTTACTAAGACTTCTCCGAGTTGTTCGGCGTCTTCGGCGAGCTGCATATTAATAACAGAGGCATCGCCTATTGTTACACTTTTCGTAGTTAGTCCTAAATACGAAAAAACTAGTACGTCTCCAGTTGAGGCATTGATAACGTAATCACCGTCAAAATTTGTTTGAGTTCCATTAGTTGTTCCTTGAACCAAAACATTTACTCCAGGTAACGGAATACCATCCTCGCTGGAGGTTACCGTTCCTTTAATTTCCTTATTTTGTGCAAACAATTGCACTGCAAAAAACAGAAAAGAAAAAAGTAAAGTTGTTCTTAAATTGTGTTTCATAATTTGGTTTGTTTAGTCTTTAAATCAGTCTAAACTATTTAATCTTAAAATAATCCTAAAAAAAAATATATGAATAACACGATTCTACACATAGACGGCAATATTTTGTCGATAAGTGATTTGCTCGCAATAAACATTCAGCACTTTTATTGCTAATTCGTTATTATATCGTTAAAATTGTGTAGAAAAACATATCATTTTGATTAAATAAAAATAATTATCTCAATATTCATTAAAACTCCATATAACACTATACCCTTAAAATATCATTTTATTTTTTGGATAAGCTTCTTTATATTTAACTTAATACGATGGGGTAGTTATTATCAAGATTATTGGTATTCTTTCAAGTCCAACCTCGTTACTGTTTCTTTAGGAATGGCATTGGTTTACGTTAATATCTATTTTTTATTTCCACGATTTGTCTTAAATAAGAAGTACGCTAGCTACATTTTATATTTTATCATTGCCCTATGTGTTTTTTATGTTATAAGGACAGAACTCATTTATCAGTTTATAAATGAAAATGTTTGGCCAGAATCAGAAACGCCTCAAAATGCATACTCCTTCAATCACATTTTAGTGGTGTTCTTAATTGGTATTTATGATGTAGCTCTTGTAACTACAATTAAATTGACCGCCGATTGGATTTTTGAGAGGAAAAGAATTGAACAATTACAAGAAGAACAATTAAGGACTGAATTGAATCTTTTAAAATCTCAAATTCAGCCACATTTCTTTTTCAACACTTTAAATAATCTATATGCGTTAGCGATAAACAAATCTGATGATGCTCCTCGAGTGATTTTAAAATTATCAGACATGATGCAATATGTATTATATGAAGTAAACAGTCCTAAAGTCACTTTACTACAAGAAATAAAGCACATTGATAATTACATCGATATAGAAAAAATGCGTTTTAATGACCGGATAGAATCTGAACTAGACATTACTGGAGAGATTGAAGATGTAATGGTCCCACCGTTATTATTTCTTTCATTTGTAGAAAATTGTTTTAAACATGGCTTAAAAGAAAATGACAACATATTTATTAATATGAGTTTCAAAGTAATAGATAAGAATTATTTAGAATTCAAGCTGAAAAATAACTTCAATCCTAATGTAAAACCAAATAAAAATCATGGTATTGGAATTTCTAATGCCAAACGGCGCTTAAATCTTTTGTTTTATAATGACTATATTCTAGAAACAAAAATAATTGATAACAACTATAATTTGTTGTTGAAAATTCCTATAAGATGAAAATTAAATGTGTCATTATAGATGATGAGTCATTAGCAATTAATGTCATCGAAAATCATTTGAAAAATTTCGATAATATTGAAGTTGTGGCTACCTACAATAATCCATTAAAAGCGTATGGAGTTTTAGAGCAAGAAAAAATAGATCTCATATTTCTAGATATTAACATGCCTCAGTTATCTGGTTTTGCATTTATCGAAAACTTAAGCCATAGACCGCTAATTGTTATTACCACAGCATATAGAGAATATGCCGTTAAAAGCTACGAGCTAAATATCTTAGATTACCTAGTTAAACCCATCCCATTTAATCGTTTCCTTAAAACAATAAACAAGGTATATCAGCACTTATATGCTAATGCTAATAGTGGAGATATCAATCTTCAGCAAGAACCGCATATTTTCTTAAAAGTGAACAAAAAACTCGTAAAAGTAAATCTTAATGATATACTGTTGATAGAAAGTCTTAAAGATTATATTAAAGTAATGACTTCATTAGGCGATTATGTTGTGCATAAATCCTTAACTGCAATAACTGAAGAATTACCACAATCTAATTTCATAAGAATACATCGGTCATATACTATTTCAATCAACAAAATTGAAGCTCTTGAAGGTAATACCATAGAAATAGCTAATAGAAAGATTCCGATTGGAAGAAACTATATTAAGCTGACAAAAGAAAGAATATTGAACACTAACGAAGACAACGAAAACTAAAATTATGGTAGATTTATCAACCTTTGATTACATATTAATAATTACATTTTTTGCTATAACACTGTTCATAGGTGTGTATGTATCCAAAAAATCAGGTAAAAATTCTACTGAGTATTTTCTTTCGGGAAGAAATATGCCTTGGTGGTTGCTTGGTCTTTCCATGGTAGCAACAACGTTTTCAACAGATACTCCAAACTTTGTGACTGACATAGTTAGAAAAGATGGTGTCTCTGCAAACTGGATGTGGTGGGCTTTTTTAATTACTGGGCTCTTGACCGTTTTTATTTATGCTAAACTTTGGCGAAAATCTAATGTAAGTACAGATATCGAATTTTACGAGTTACGATATGGTGGTGCTCCTGCAAAGTTTTTAAGAGGATTTCGAGCATTATATTTAGGCCTTTTGTTCAATATTTTTGCTATGGCTGGTGTAACATTAGCGGCTATTAAGATAGGCAGCATTATGTTAGGCCTACAGCCATGGGAAACTATTCTTTATGCAGGAACGGTAACTGTTATATTTAGTGCTCTTGGAGGTTTTAAAGGAGTCGTTTATACCGATTTTGTATTATTTTTTGTTGCCATGGGAGGCGCCATTGGTGCCGCTTACTATTTAGTAAATCTTCCTGAAGTTGGTGGTATAGATGCTCTAATGGCAAATGAAAACGTAGTAGATAAATTATCTATCCTTCCCGATTTCGGCAATACAGAAGCTTTGATAACACTATTAGTCATACCACTAGCGGTACAATGGTGGAGTTCATGGTTTCCCGGATCAGAACCAGGTGGTGGCGGTTATATTGCACAAAGAATGTTAGCAGCAAAAGATGAAAATCATGCAATGGGAGCAACTTTCTTCTTTAATATTATGCATTATGCTTTGCGCCCTTGGCCATGGATTTTGGTAGCCTTAGCCTCATTAGTGGTTTTTCCGGATATCGCAAGTATTCAGGAAGCATTCCCGCTTGTTTCTGAAGACAAATTAGGTCATGATTTGGCCTATTCCGCAATGTTAACTAAACTACCAAGCGGTTTATTAGGCTTGGTGTTAGCTTCATTAATTGCAGCATACATGAGTACCATTTCTACACATTTAAATTGGGGGTCGTCATACATAGTCAATGATTTTTATAAACAACAAGTAAAGAAGGATGCTTCTGAAAAAGAACTCGTGATGGTGGGTAGAATATCTACTGTTGTTCTTATGGTACTAAGCGCAATATTTGCATTGTATCTTCAAAATGCTAAGCAACTTTTTGACATTATCATTATGTTTGGAGCCGGGACAGGACTTATTTTTATTCTACGCTGGTTTTGGTGGAGAATCAACTCTTGGAGCGAAATCTCTGCAATGGTAGTATCTGGAGTGGTTTCTTTGATAATAACATTCACTAGTCTTGGCGAAACACTTTTTGGGGAAGAAGGACTAATGGCAAGTTGGGCAAAGTTTCCAATGATTGTGCTAATTACAACCATCGTTTGGATAGTAGTCACTTTCTCAACAAAACCAGAAAGCAAAAGTGTATTACAGAATTTTTATAAACGAACACAGCCTGGTGGGCCAGGATGGGCTAAAGTCATTGAAGAAGCCAAAACAGAAAATATTGGAATAGTTGACGAAGGCGAAGGCTGGAGCGTGCCATCTGGTATTATCGCCATGTTACTTGGGTGTGTACTCATATATAGTTGTATGTTTGCAACAGGTTATTGGATTTATGGAGAAACAACTTTGGCTCTTTCATTAACTACTTCTGCTATAATAAGTGGCTATCTTTTAATCAAAGTTTGGAAGAAAATTAGAACCAAAATATTATAATAATGGCTCATCAACGCATTGGATCTGTTGATATCTTAAGAGGGCTCACTATTGTAGCCATGATTCTCGTAAACGACCCTGGAACATGGAATCATGTATATGCTCCTTTGTTACATGCCGAATGGCATGGACTCACACCAACAGATCTAGTATTTCCATTCTTTTTATTTATTGTTGGAATCTCCATCTATTTCGCGTACAAAAACAAATCAAATAGTAAATCTACTTACAAGAAAATAATAATAAGAAGCCTGAAAATTATAGGCTTAGGGCTTTTCTTGAATGTATTCTTACCCTATTTACCATTTGTCAATGATTTTGCAACACTGCGGTTTCCTGGGGTATTACAGAGAATAGGAGTTGTCTTTCTTTTTTCATCTATATTCTATATAAATTTCAATTGGAAAATACTTTTAGGAATTGGCGTAACCATATTAATTGGTTATTGGTTATTCCTAGGATTTGTACCGTTACCAGATGGAACGTTACCAACATTCGACAGGGCTCCAAACAACTGGGCTAATTATATAGATTTAAATGTCTTAGGGGAACATATGTATAAAGATGACTATGATCCGGAGGGAATACTAAGTACTTTACCCGCAATAGCAACCTGTATTTCTGGTATTTTAGTAGGTAAATTATTAGATGAGTCAAAAGAAATAAAAATATTATTCGGCATATCATTGATTCTTCTAGTTAGTGGTTATGTCTTAAGTATTTGGTTTCCTATAAACAAAGCCATTTGGAGCAGCAGTTTTGTTCTTGTTACTAGTGGCTACGCTACTGCTGTTCTCGGAATCATTTATTTTTTAACAGATATTAAAAAGCTGAAATTTGGATCTGTCTTTAAATATGTTGGCATGAACGCAATAACTATTTACTTCTTGTCCAGTTTTATTGCAAAGACATTTTACTTAACAAAAATCGGTGAGACAAATATTCATTCATGGTTGTATTCCAATCTCTTTAATCATGATTTCATGAGTGACAAACTATCATCCTTATTATATGCATTAACTGTTGTCGTATTTTATCTCGGGCTTGGTTATATGCTTTATAAAAAGAAAATATTCATTAAAGTGTAAAAAATGATATCCGTTGAGCAACAGCAGTTTTTTGAAAAAGAAGGCTATTTAATGGTCAATAATCTATTGAGCAAAGAAGAAGTTTCTTATTACAGTGATCTCTATAACTCTTTTTTGAACAATACCATTGATGCATCAAAGTACAGATCTGATCTTTCGGGAAGTGATAATCTTTCACAAGAAAAAATCACGCAAATTATGGTGCCAAGCAAATTAGTCCCTGAGTTATTAGAAAAACCCATCCATAAAAGAGTAAATCAAATCGCAAAACAACTTTTGGGAGAAGATATTGAATTGGATTTCGATATGCTTATCGATAAAGCTCCTTATACCAATACTATAACGCCTTGGCATCAAGATGCCGCTTACTGGATAAATATGCCAGATAAAAGAGCTGTTAGTTGTTGGATGGCAATAGACAAGGCCACATTAAACAATGGTTGTATGTGGTACACTCCAAAATCACATTTAAAGCCAACACTAAAACACGAACAAACAGGCAATAAAGGCGCATTGAAATGCGAAGGAAGAGAAGAGAACTCTGTGTTTGCTGAACTCGAACCTGGATCTTGTGTGTTTCATCATGGCAATACATTGCATTATAGTAGGGGTAATTCTACTAACGCTCATAGGCGTGCTTTTATCACTAATTTTCGTCCCGAAGAAATGATTGCCTTAGAAAGAAGCCAAGGCTATGATCATACTGGAGAGCGAAAAAACTAATCTAGTTTCATATAAATGAAAAAAATAATTCGTTGGGGAGTTATCGGCTGTGGAAAAGTAACAGAAATAAAAAGCGTTCCCGCGTATCAACAAGTTGAAGGGTTTGAGGTTTTTTCTGTCATGCGAAGGGATTTAAATCTAGCTGAAGATTATGCTAAAAGACACCATATAAAACACTTCTCTAATAATGCGGATGACCTTATTAACAACCCAAATATTGACGCCATCTATATAGCAACACCTCCAAGCAGTCACCATCATTATGCGTTAAAAATAGCTGCAGTAGGTAAAATTTGTTGTATAGAAAAACCAATGGCTCCAAGTTTTAAAGAATCTGAAGAGATAGCTACAGCGTTTAGCAAAAAAAATATTCCTCTATTTGTTGCTTATTACAGGCGATCATTACCAAGGTTTAACAAAGTAAAAACACTTTTAAGTAATCAAGATATTGGGGATATAAGGCATATAGATTGGCAATTTTATAAACCTGCTAATGATATCGATTTATCAAAAGTCTATAATTGGCGCACCGATATCAATATTGCTCGCGGCGGTTATTTTGATGATCTTGCCAGTCATGGATTAGACTTATTTATTCACTTTTTTGGCAATATTTCTGAAGCTTCAGGTGTTAGTGCTAACCAACAAGGTTTGTATTCTGCCAAAGACACTATTTCCGGAAGTTGGATTCATGCTAATGGAATTACTGGTTCAGGGTATTGGAATTTTGGTGCTTTTGAAAGAAAAGATTACGTTGAAATTATAGGAAGCAAAGGAAAAATAATATTCTCAGTTTTTGGAGAAATGCCCATTGAAGTCATAACATTAGATGCTAAAAAAAGCTTCTTCATTGAAAATCCAAAACACATTCAACATTTTCATGTCGAAAATATGAGAAAAGCTCTTAGTAATAAAACTCTTCATCCTTCAACAGGAGAGACCGCTACACACACAACTTGGGTCATGGATAAGATACTTGGGACAATTCCATAAAAAAACGCAAAGCTCTCGCTTCGCGTTTTTACTTATATCTTAAAGACAATCGAATTAGTCTGCTAAAACAATTACCTTATTATCTTTCATTTCAATAGTTCCAGAATTGATTGCAAGCCACATACCTCTTTTATCTCCTTTAGTGAATTTATCTTCAACCTCTTCTTCTAAAGTAATATCACCATAGATCTTAACATGTCCCTCCTTTAAAAGAGATACAATAGGTGCGTGATCATTAAGCATTTCAAATTCACCGTTCACTCCAGGAACAGCAATGCTCTCAACATCTCCTTTAAACAACGTAGCTTCTGGCGAAACGATTTCTAAGTACATAATATCGTATATTCTTTAGCTATTAAACTTCTGCAAGCATTTTCTCTCCTGCCTCGACAGCTTCTTCGATAGTTCCTTTAAGGTTAAACGCTGCTTCTGGCAAGTGATCCAATTCACCATCCATGATCATATTGAATCCTTTGATAGTCTCTTTGATATCAACTAACACTCCTGGTATACCAGTAAATTGTTCTGCAACATGGAATGGTTGTGACAAGAAACGTTGTACACGACGTGCACGACCTACTGCCATCTTATCTTCTTCAGATAATTCTTCCATACCAAGGATAGCAATAATATCTTGTAATTCTTTATAACGTTGTAATAACTCTTTAACACGTTGTGCGCAATCGTAGTGCTCATTACCTAAGATATCTGCTGTCAAGATCCTTGATGTAGAATCTAATGGATCCACAGCTGGATAAATACCAAGCTCAGCAATTTTACGAGATAATACTGTTGTCGCATCTAAGTGAGCAAACGTTGTTGCTGGTGCTGGATCTGTTAAATCATCTGCAGGCACGTATACCGCTTGTACAGATGTAATAGATCCTCTTTTTGTAGATGTAATACGTTCTTGCATCGCTCCCATCTCAGTTGCCAATGTTGGTTGGTAACCTACCGCAGATGGCATACGACCTAGAAGTGCTGACACTTCAGAACCTGCTTGCGTAAAACGGAAAATATTATCTACGAAGAAAAGAACGTCTTTCCCTTGTCCTTCTCCAGCGCCATCACGGAAATACTCAGCAATTGCCAAACCAGACAATGCCACACGAGCACGTGCTCCAGGTGGCTCATTCATCTGACCGAATACAAATGTCGCTTTAGATTCTTTCATTATATTCTTGTCAACCTTCTTAAGGTCCCATCCGCCTTCTTCCATAGAATGCATAAAGTCATCACCATATTTGATGATTCCTGACTCTAACATCTCACGAAGTAAATCATTTCCTTCACGTGTTCTTTCACCTACTCCTGCGAATACTGAAAGTCCACCATGTCCTTTTGCAATATTGTTGATCAGCTCTTGGATCAGTACTGTCTTTCCAACACCTGCACCACCAAATAACCCAATTTTACCACCTTTAGCGTAAGGCTCAATAAGGTCGATGACCTTGATTCCTGTAAACAAGACTTCACTCGACGTTGATAGATCTTCAAATTTCGGAGCATCTCTGTGAATTGGCAAACCAGCATCACCAGCTTTCGGTAAATCTCCAAGTCCGTCAATCGCATCTCCAATTACATTGAACAAACGTCCGTAAATATCATCTCCAATCGGCATTTGTATCGGTGCTCCAGTAGCAACTACTTCTGTTCCTCTACTCAAACCATCCGAAGAATCCATGGCAATAGTTCTAACAGTATCTTCTCCAACGTGAGATTGTACTTCAAGAACAAGAATAGAGCCATCGTCTCTTTTTATTTCTAATGAATCATAAATCCTTGGAAGTTCTGCTCCAGCGCCGAATTCTACATCGATTACTGGACCAACTATCTGTGCAACTTTACCTGTAACTTTTGACATTACTTATGTGTTTAATGTTTGCTAAAATTTAAAACGGAAAACAAGCTTACCCAATCAAGTTGAGTACAAGCGTTTTTCGCGCTGCAAAGATATATTTTTTACTTTAATAATAAAGTCATTTTCAAAGCTTTTTGAATAAAAAAAACGCCTTCAAATAGAAGGCGTTATATTACTATATATTTATTGCAATTTATTGAAGCGAAGGTGAATAATTAGTTGGCAAACTGCCTGCATCAGGAGTAAATCCAGCTTCAATGAAGTTAGATCCAAAAGCAGTATCTATTGCTACTAAAAATTCTCTAGCCATTAACCCATACCCTCTTGCCGTTAAGTGCACACCATCAAGGCTTATCATACCACCGAAAACTAAATCAGTAGTCATTGTATACCCATCGTAAGGATAACCTACAGTAGCTGCTTGTTCAAGAACTGCTCTTAAATCTGCTATAGCTACATCTGGATTTCCATTAGCTACTGTCTCGATTGTTGTATTAAAAGCCATTGTTGCTGTAGCAATAGCGGCTTGTTCTTGTGGTGTCAATACCCATTTATCTTCTAATGGAAGTGAAACACCTTCGACAGAAAATTGTCCAGCTAAAGCCTGAGATAAACCCATACCCATCAATGCAACCACATTATCAGTATTTACTGTGCCGATTACAGATGAACTAGGTAATACAAATAAATCGCTTTCTGTTGCTTGTCTAGTTTGTCCGTAAGTAACACCTAATAAATTAGCAACAAGTGGTGCAGCTTGAGGTGGTAACCCAAATTGTGCAATAAAAGCTTCGAATGCAGGAAGATTTGACAATAAACCTCCAGTAATTATGGCAGATATATCTGCTAAATCTTCATCTTTCACTATAACGGCACTCGCTTCTGTTTCAGAAAACACAATAATACGAGATGGATCTACTTGAGCAAAAATCTGGTTCAATGCACCAAAAATGCCATTTAATGTTGGGATTTGAGGTCCAAAAGCAGGGTTCGTTGGATCTAAAGGATTATAAGGTACTGTTGTGAAATGTGATAAACTTGTGATGTCGGGAACTGTAGTAACAACCCCTTTTGCACCTCCTTGTGTAAGCGCTGTAACCATACCTGAAAATGCCTGAGCAAACACATTAGGATCCGTAATATCACTACCTCCATAAGTAGATGGATCAAAGTTTCCAGCTTGATCAACTCCAGTTCCACCAGATAAAGCATAACTTAATACATCATTACCTCCAATTTCAGAAAGTGTGAAAAACGTTGGCGCTTGTGCTAGTGCATCTGCTAATACAGTTGTACCAGGACTTGATGCCATTCTAGCAAAATAAGGATTAGCTGCTCCTATTGGAACTCCCGCTACATTTCCGAAACCCGGTGCTAATATGTGAAAACTTTTTGCTCCAGGAACTCCCATATTATTAAAAGAGCCTGAGAGAATCGCCGTCACTTCTGTTGTTGGTATAGCTGGTAAACTTGCTGGACCAGCACCATTAAAAAACAATCTAGGGCCTTGTATTACATTTCCAGCAAAAAGAAGTCCACCAATATTGTCATTCATTAAAGGCTGTGTCAAAGCACCTCCTCCTGCATTAGCAAATTGTTGAGCTAATTGGTTTGGAAATGAATTTTCTTGAGCTGCAATAAACAACCCGCCATCTGTAAAACCTGCAGTAAATGAAGCGCCTATTGCTACATAATTTGAGAAGTCGGCTGAACCAGCAGTTAGCTCTGGTAAAATCACCATATCTTCCGCACGATCTACATCTTCAATCTCGTTACATGCCGTAAATCCGATAAGAGTAACAGATAGTAATAGATATTTTATATTTTTCATTTTAGCTGTTTTTATAGATTATTAATTGTAATTGATGCATAATACATAGACCCTATAAATCCTGTACCAAAGGCCGTGAAATATTCTTTTCCGCCAAGGTTCGTTCCACCAATTTTAATAGTTGATTTTAAGCTAGGAATCCTATAGTTGATCTGAGCATCAACTGTATGAAATTCTGGCACAACGCCATTTCCGAAAGTTGCTTCCCAGAAATAATCATCACTAAATCTGTAGGCCACATTAAATCCGAAATTCTCAAACAAATCAGTATTACCGAAAGACGCTTTGAATTTGTGCTCTGGTGTATTAAAGTTAAGCATCACATCAGGATTTGCTGCTTGATCAAAATCTAACTTTGTGTACGTGTAACTCCCACCAAGATCAAAATCACTAAACACCTTCATATTCAAACCTAATGAAGCGCCATAAGAATTCACATCTGCATCAGAGTTAGTATAAGCACTATACGCTTGACTATCTCCATTAGCCAATGCAGCGACAGATAAACCACCGTCACCTACAGTTCCGTATAGAGGAGCAATGACAACACCTTGAGAGATAAAATCTTCATATTTGTTGTAATAGGCACTAAAATCTACAACTAACTTGTCTATTTTTCCTCTATAACCAACTTCTCCTGAAGTCACTTTCTCAGGTTTTACTAATGCCGGGTTAGCTACTTCTAAAAGCGCTGGATTCCCTGCGGCCGCAAATGCTTGCACAGAAGACAATGAGTAGGAATTGTTATAAGCCGCTGCACCTGTTTGTGTGATAGTTGCTGGCACACCTAATAACTGACCGCCGCCACTAATATTGAATGTTGTAGAATATCGATCTAGGTTATCTGGAGCTGATCCAACTAAAATAGCTCGACCTGCGTCTAACCCAATAAACAGATCTTGTGTTGTTGGGTTCCTGAAACCCGTTTGCACGGATGCTCTGATATTATGGTTTCTATTGACTGTTAAACCAGCAGATATTCTTGGGGACACAAAGCCGTCAAAAAATTCAGATTTATCATAACGTCCAGAACCCGTTAGTTTTAAGCTCATATCCTCACTTATTTCAAATTTCTTTTGTACTTGAGCGTAAACGCCATACTCAGAATAGTCAATTGGGCCATCAGTATCTGTATAGATCGTTCCGGAAGAATTTAAGCTATATTGTCTATAAGATCCACCTACTTGTATATCGGCAAAATCTGTTAAATGACTGAAATTGTAATTTCCATCTGCATGATAATATTTAGAGGCATCTTGGAATTTAGATCCTGTCGATAAATCTGGATCATTGATACTTCTATTAAATGCCGCATTAAACCCATCTGAACCTGGTAAAAAACGTCCAGCCTCAGCTGTTGCTCTACCTGCAGCATGTGCTTGGGTATCATTAGCTCCACCTAGTGTTGCCGTTACATAAGCGCCTACATATTGGCCAAACCACGTATTGTCATCTTTCCAAGCTCTATTGATATTGATTCCTGTAAATACCATATCGTAAGAATCACCAGCTTTATCAGCAACGACATATCCTCTTACAAAGAAATTATCATTTCTAACTTCTAATTTATGTTGTTGTTGTGTGAAATTATCAATGTTATATCTATTAGTTCCTTGATAAATAGTAGATCCAACACCAATTTTACCAACATAAGATAATTCTAGACTGTTATCCGTTATAGGTCTAAAATACAATCCCCAATCAGCCTTTACACTTTCTGCATTATAATCTGTTAAGTCACGTTCATTATAACCTGTTCTACTTACATTTACAGAAGGCACCAAAGCATTAGCACCTGCTGGTAAAATTCCCAAGCCTTCAAGAGTCACTGCTACTGATTTTATATCTGTAGATACTTCGTCTCCATATACGTTTATACCGTTATAATTTAAATTAGAAGCTCTTGTGCCTCCTGGAGTATCGCTATCAACTTCACTCGTTGCAGCCCAGTCAGTTCCTTTTAACCATCCAAAATTCACTTTTGCAGCAAACTTGTCAGTAAACTTATGAGCCATTCTTATACCAACATCGGTATAGCTATTATCTCCAGCAGCTTCTTGAGATGTAATTCCTTGTTTAAAAGAAGCACTAATACCTTGATGGTCGAACGGATTTTTACTCCTCATAAAAAGGATTCCATTAAAAGCATTCGCTCCGTATAAAGCAGAAGAAGCTCCTGGAAGAAGCTCGACACTTTGCACATCGGTCTCGATCATACCAACTAAATTTCCTATCGGGAAGTTAAGCGCTGGTGTTGAGTTGTCCATTCCATCTACCAATTGCATAAAACGTGTATTCGCAAATGTCGCGAAACCTCTAGTATTAATAGATTTAAACGTTAAACTGTTTGTATTAACGTCAACACCCTTTAGGTCTTCAAGACCACCGTAAAAATCAGCCGAAGCTGTGTTTTTTATTTCTTTTAAGCCAAATCGTTCAATTGTTACTGGGGATTCAAATACACGTTCTGGTGTTCTAGAAGCAGAAATAACAATCTCATCTAATTCAGTTCCTTCTTTTAAAATGAAGGCCATGACTTGATTATTAGAAGTTACTTGAGCATCAGCAGATTCAAAACCGACACTACTGGCGGTTAATGTAAATGGTAAAGGTTGATCAGCTGTCAACGTAAAATTACCATCAAAATCTGTTATTGTTCCTGTAGAAGTTCCAGAAACAATAACATTTGCTCCTGGTATTGGTTGCCCGCTATCATCTACGACCGTACCTGTAATTGTTGTTTGCGCAAAAATAAGAGAACACGCAAAGAACATAAAAATTGAAAGGATTGTTTTCATCTTTAAGATTTAGTGTTAATTGTTGCGGACAAGATACGGTTTTTGCCTAAATCTCAAAGAAAACAACAAAGAAATTATGCACGCATAGCATATTTTAACATGAATGACTGCTCTTACCTTACTGAAACGAATGTTAAATATGATGTATGAAAAAGCAGAGTCTCAGCAATTCAAATACCTGAGACTTAATAAATAATGAAAACTATTCTACCGTAACTGATTTTGCTAAATTTCTTGGCTGATCCACATTCCTTTCGAGCATTACTGCTATATGATATGACAATAGTTGTAGTGGAATCGTAGTTAATAATGGTGTTAAAGCTTCAATAGTTTCTGGCACTTCAATAACGTGATCAGCAAGTTCTTTAACACTTTGATCTCCTTCTGTAACAACTCCAATAATCTTTCCTTTTCTAGATTTGATTTCTTGAATGTTACTAACAACCTTTTCATAATGCCCTTTCTTAGTTGCTATAACAATAACTGGCATTTGTTCGTCAATAAGTGCTATAGGACCATGTTTCATTTCTGCAGCTGGATATCCTTCAGCATGGATATAAGATATCTCTTTTAGTTTTAAAGCGCCTTCTAAGGCTACTGGAAAATTAAACCCTCTTCCTAAGTACAAACAATTGCTAGCATCTTTGTATATATCAGCAATCATTTTAACATGTGCGTCAGTTTTCAAAGCTTTTTCAACTTTAGAAGGTATGTTTTCTAACTCAATTAAATGGTGTCTATAATCAGAACTTGAAATTGTTCCTTTTGCTCTTGCTAATCTTAGAGCTATTAAAGTTAAAACTGTTATTTGAGTTGTGAATGCTTTGGTGGAAGCCACTCCTATTTCAGGTCCTGCATGTGTGTAAGCACCAGCATCGGTTTCTCTAGCAATAGATGACCCTACAACATTGCAAACCCCAAATACAAATGCTCCTTTAGATTTTGCCATTTTAATAGCTGCCAAAGTATCAGCTGTTTCACCTGATTGAGAGATGGCAATCAATACATCATCTTCTTTTATCACAGGGTTTCTATACCTAAACTCTGATGCATACTCAACCTCTACTGGAATTCTTGCGAGGTCCTCAAAAATATACTCTGCAACCAAACCTGCATGCCAAGATGTTCCGCAAGCAACAATGATAATACGGTTAGCATTCAAGAATTTTTTCATGTTATCTTCAATACCAGCCATCTTAATAATGCCTTCATCAGTTAAAAGGCGCCCTCTAAAGGTATCCATGATTGCTCTAGGCTGCTCATATATTTCCTTGAGCATAAAGTGCTCATATCCACCTTTTTCTATTTGCTCTAAGTTTATTTGTAGCTCTTGAACGTATGGTGCAACAAGTGAGTCATCATGTATTTTTCTAACCTTAACTCCTTTATGTCTCCGTACGATTGCCATTTCTTCATCCTCAAGATAAATAGCATTATTGGTGAATTCAATAAAAGGAGAAGCATCACTAGCAATAAAGAATTCATCTTCGCCAATACCTATTGCTAAGGGGCTACCAAGTCTAGCGACAACTATTTCATCAGGTTTATTCTTGTCAAATACTGCAATAGCATATGCGCCAATAACTTGATTAAGTGCAATTTGAACAGCTTTACCTAGTTTTACGTTTTCTTTCTTTTTTACGTCTTCTATAAGGTTTATAAGAACCTCTGTATCGGTATCTGATTTAAAGGTATACCCTCTTTTCGTAAGTTCTTTTTTTAAGGCATCATAGTTTTCAATAATTCCGTTATGAATTATTACTAAATCTCCCGAATTAGAATAGTGTGGATGTGAGTTAACATCATTAGGAACTCCATGAGTTGCCCAACGCGTATGACCTATACCTATGTTTCCGGTAGTTGGGATTTCCTTTTCTAATCTTAATTCAAGATCAGCAACTTTACCCTTAGTTTTGGACAATTTAATATCGCTGCCATCATATAGTGCAATTCCTGCACTATCATAACCTCTGTATTCTAATCTTTTTAAACCCTTTATTATAATAGGATAGGCTTCCCTATGTCCGAGATATCCAACTATTCCACACATATTAATTAATTATTTGGTTCAGTATAGAAAATTTCTAATTGTACTTTCTTATCCTCATCAGTTGTATTACTACCGAACAAAACGGTTCCTCGTGGAGATACTATAGAACTTACCGGTAACTTATCAAGCACATTTAAATCGTCTGTAATGATATCAAACTGTCCAGTCGAATTTTCAAGATTAATGTTTCCTGAAATGGCAAGCCCTAGTTTAACATTGGTAGAATCTCTTAAAAGGAGGTTATTAATGTGCTCTGTTATCTTGACTCTGTATCTAATACCTTCTCCATCTGGCTCATCATCTACTCTCTGTAAAGCACCTAAGTGTATAGTCCTAGAAACAACAGCATTTCCATTGTTAATCGTAGGGTCGATAAAATAATCAATCAATGGCACATTTCCATTTAGGTTATAAAGATACACTCTGCTTGGTTCCTCTCCATTCACAAGTGTTTGGTCTACATAAAAAACAAGATTAGCTTCATTGACCAGTCTTTTAGATTTTACGAAATTTCCATCAGTATCTGTTTCAACGAATGCATTTTTAAATGTGGTAAAATCTGCAGATTCGCCATTATCATCGCCATTAAAAAGGTTGACAATAGCTGTAGAACCTTCTCCACCTTTTAAAAATAATTTTTCATCTCCATTAACAGCATCACCATCAACAAGAGGGAAATTATATGTATTATCTAATAAATTAACTCTATTACCACTAAAAGTCATAGCGTATGTTGCTTGCTCTCTTAATGGATCGCCATTTGTATCCTCACTAATACCATCTTTTGTATAATGCAGTGTAATGTTTGCACCAGCGTTTGCAAAATCCAATAACATCATCGTTCCTAATCCAGCAATAGGCTCTACCTTAAAGTAAACTCCTCTAAAATAATCTTCAAAATTTGCTTGATTGCTCAACTCTGGTTCTCCTTGTTTATCGATAATTGTTTCTTTCCAATAATCATTATCTAATAGAAGTCTCAATGCTGGAGGATCTCTTCTTAGAGTTTCACGATCACCCGTCTCTACATCTGGTGTTCCAAAAATAATAATTGGGTCATTAGTAGGTCCAAAAATTGGAATCTCAAACAACATATCTCCTTCAAGTTCTGCTGTGTTTATCATTCCGGTTTGGGAGGTAGCACCATTAGAATAATACTGTTGTGCGTCTTCAAAACCTGAATCTGGATCAAAATCTCTTAAAAAGTAGTTATTTCTAAAGCCTGTTAATTTCATTAATGAAGATCCGAATATTGAATCTAATTTATAAGCTACGTTACCATCTTCATCATTGCCATCAACTGTGCTGAAATACGGAATTGTTAAAACAACAGAGTCCAAAGCCACATTCTCTCCAAACGTTGGATTTAATGTTGGCGATCCCATTTGGGATATAAAATTAGCGCTCGTATTTCCATAAAGTGGATCATTATAAATACCCAAGTAGTTTACAGGCAAACCATCACTTCTAACGGGATCCACCCTCTTATTAAATGCTGTTACTGGATATTTTTCGCTGGTGGTTGTAAAATTTGTACCACCAATAATCTCTGTTCCTAAACTTGAAAAATCCTTTTCGCAAGCAACAAAGCTAGCTACCATTAATAGCAATAACGGCAAGGTTTTTAGGGCTTTACTCATCTTTTTCATTAATTATTATTTAAATCTGCAGTTAACTTAAAACGCTATTATTATAGAATTCAGTATAGGGTTCAGCAAACTCTTCTGGTGTTTTATACTCTAATACAGGTTTCTCAGACGATTTTAAGTACTCACTTAGCTCTTTTGGAAGATTAGAAGATCCTTCAATCAATGCATCAGAATGGTCAATAGCTACTTTCATAATGCTATTATAAGAAGGTTCTTTTAACACATTAACAACGTCTTCATCTATATTATCGAATTTAATCTTATCGAACATATCTTTGTTAAGAATTCCATCAAAACTTTGCTCATATACAGAGGTTACTACCTTGCTTTCAGCAAATAAAGGCTCATCCTTATAATATTCTTTTAAATAAAGAGGTAAGAGTGAAGCTAACCATCCGTGAACATGAATAATATCTGGGGCCCAATTCAACTTTTTCACAGTCTCTATAACACCCTTAGCAAAGAATATTGCTCGTTCATCATTATCTGGGAAAAGATTTCCATCTTCATCTGTCAGCGTAGCCTTGCGTTTAAAGTAATCTTCATTGTCAATGAAATAAACTTGTATACGTTCTTTAGGAATAGAGGCCACCTTTATAATAAGAGGCATATCTAAATCATTTATCACCAGGTTGATTCCTGACAATCTAATCACTTCATGCAATTGATGTCTTCTTTCGTTTATATTTCCATAACGCGGCATAAATATTCTTATTTGCCCTCCCTGTTGATTCACCATTCTTGGCGCCTCAAAAGACATTGAAGAAATTTCGGTTTCTGGTAAATAGGGAACTACTTCTGATGAGACATATAATATTCTCTTATCCTTCATAAACTGGTTTCTTTTGAAAATTCAAAATAAAAAACACGCAAAAGTACAAAATTTTATGCAGATTGCCTTTAAAATATTAAGTTTGCACGCTGTTAATTTTTTGCTAAAGTGACTATATACAAAGAGAAAAAAGGTCTTGAAAAAACCTTAAACACGTTTAAACAACAAAACCATTCTGTAGGTCTTGTACCTACTATGGGGGCTTTGCATAATGGTCATCTTTCTTTAGTAAAACAAGCTTTGTCACAAAATGATATTGTGGTTGTTAGCATTTTTGTAAATCCTACGCAGTTCAACAACCAAGAAGATCTTGAAAAGTACCCAAGAACACTTGATACTGATGTTGCTCTTTTAAAAACAGTTTCAAAAAATATTATCGTCTTTGCACCTACGGCCAACGATATTTACGATTCAAATATAAAATCAATAGATTTTAATTTTGATGGCCTAGAATTTGAAATGGAAGGTAAGTTCAGGCATGGTCATTTTGATGGTGTAGGCACTATAGTAAAAAGGTTACTAGAAACAGTTAAGCCAGACAAAGCTTATTTTGGCGAGAAGGACTTTCAACAGTTACAGATAATCAAAAAATTAGTCGAAAAATTCAAGATTCCAGTTACTATTATTGGCTGCAAGATTGAACGTGAAGATAGTGGTCTTGCTATGAGTTCGAGAAACACACGATTAAAACCCGAATACAAAAAAGCAGCTCCTTTTGTATTCAAAACTTTAGAGTCTGCCAAAGTGAAATTTGGCACAAAAAGCGCCAATGAAGTAGTAAAATGGGTTACTGATCAATTTGCAAAACACCCATTATTAAAGTTAGAATATTTTATTGTTGCAGATGTAATTGACTTAAAACCTGTAAAACGAAAATCAAATAAAAAAACCTATCGTGCGTTCATTGCAGTGTATGCTGACGATATAAGATTGATTGATAATATCGCACTTAATTAATTACCTTTGCCCTATGCAAATTCAAGTTGTAAAATCGAAAATACATCGCGTTAAAGTTACTGGTGCTGACCTTAATTATATTGGCAGTATTACTATTGACGAAGATCTTATGGATGCTTCTAATATCATTCAAGGAGAAAAAGTCCAAATCGTTAATAATGATAATGGTGAAAGACTAGAGACTTATGTTATTCCAGGCCCAAGAAACAGTGGCGAGATAACTTTAAATGGTGCAGCGGCAAGAAAGGTTTCTGTTGGCGACACACTCATACTGATTACTTATGCTTTCATGGATATTGAAAAAGCTAAAGTTTATAAACCTTCGTTAGTATTTCCAGACGAAGCAACCAATCTTCTAAAATAAATAAGTGAACAAATTCTTAAAAAAAGCACTATCGATTGGCATTCCGCTTTTGTTAGGCGTGCTTTTAGTATGGTATTCCCTTTCAAAAATCTCAATTGAAGAATTACTTGTTTATTTTAAAAATGCCGATTATCGTTGGATATTTCTAGCTGTTTTTTTTGGAATGCTAAGCCATATCTCTAGAGCATATCGCTGGCGCTTTCAATTAGAACCTATGGGTTATAACATAAAATTTGGCAATAGCCTTATGGCTGTATTTGCTACCTATTTAATTAATTATACCATCCCTAGATCTGGAGAAATAGCAAGAGCAACCATACTCACAAATTATGAAGGTGTACCATTTGAAAAAGGCATTGGCACAATTATAGCTGAACGTCTAGCGGATATGATTGTCATGCTAATTATCATTGGCATTACACTTATTCTTCAATTTGATTTCATTTATTCATTTTTAACTGAAAAATTTAGTCCTACTAAAGTGCTTATAGGTATTGGAGCATTGTTGATTCTATTTTTGCTATTCTATACATTCATAAAAAGAAGCGAATCTAAGTTTGCAATTAAACTTAAAAGCTTTGTCTCTGGTTTGATTGAAGGTTTAACAAGCATTTTTAAAATGAAGAAAAAATGGGCCTTCATTTTTCATACGTTCTTTATTTGGGGCATGTATTTGTTAATGTTTTATGTAACAACCTTAGCTGTTAGCGACCTTCAAGATATTCCAACGGGTGCAGTTTTAATTGGCTTCATTCTAGCCAGTTTCAGCATTGCAGCAACAAATGGTGGTATTGGCTCATATCCTGAAGCCATAGTAATCGGATTTCTTTTGTTCGATTTACCCGAAGATCCAAGCAGGGCTTTTGGTTGGATAATGTGGACATCACAGACTATAATGATTGTTATTTTAGGCGGATTGTCCTTATTATATCTACCAATTTTTAATCGAAAAAAATAATTTTTTATCTTGTCACCAAATTACTTAAAACCCTAACAATGAAAAACCTACTTTATTTCATCCTGTTTTCTGTTTGTATTCAGTTTGTCAATGCACAGACAAAGTACCAAGAGTTTCCTTCTACAAAACTTGAAGAAACACGACAACTCAAAATTCAGTTGCCTAGAAATTACGACAAGAATATTGAGAAAACCTACCCATTGTTTATTGTTTTAGATGGTGATTATATGTTTGAAGCCGTTGCTGGGAATGTCGACTATTATTCTTATTGGGAAGATATGCCTGAGGCCATTATTGTTGGCATTAATCAAGCAGAGAAACGTTTTGATGACAGCCAGTATTCTGATCAGAATTTTCTTCCTGTAGAATCAGGAGCTGAGTTCTTCGAATTTATTGGGTTAGAACTCATTCCTTATTTAAATGAGGCATACAGAACAGCCAACTTTAGAGCAATTGTAGGTCATGGCGAAACCGCCAATTTCCTAAACTATTATCTATTCAAGGACAATCCTTTGTTTCATGCATATATAGCAATTAGTCCGGATTTGGCACCAGAAATGGAAACGAGGATCACCGAAAGATTACTTCAATTTGAAAGTCAGAAGTTCTATTATTTGGCGACCGCAAGCAATGATCTAAAAAATATAAGAAAAGGCGTTGAGATATTAAACACCAACTTATCGTCTATTGAAAACCCAAAATTACAGTATGATTTTGATGATTTTGATGGCCCTACGCACTATTCTGTAGTAACACATGCACTTCCGAAAGCTTTAGAAAGTATTTTTTACGTGTTTCAACCTATAAGCAAAAAGGAATACAAAGAAAAAATACTATCTTATGAAGGATCGCCAGTAGATTATCTAACTGAAAAGTATACCATGATAAACGAGCTTTTTGGTCTTGAAAAGAAAATACTCATTAATGATTTTAAAGCCATTTCATCAGCAATAGAAAAAAATGCGACACCAGAATATTATCAGGAATTGGGTAAATTAGCTAGACGAGATTATCCAGACACATTGCTAGGCAACTACTATATTGCTCGTTATTTTGAAGAAATGGGTGAGCCAAAAAAAGCTTACAAAACCTATAAATCCGCCTATATTCTTGATGAGATTGCAGGTATTACTAAAGATTTTATGTTAGAAATGGCAGATCAACTTAAAGCAGATTTCGGATTCTAAATGGCTAAAATAAAAACCACCTTTTTTTGTCAGAATTGCGGTAGTCAGTATGCCCAATGGCAAGGACAATGCAATGCCTGCAAAGAGTGGAATACCATTGTAGAAGAGGTTCTACAGAAACCTAATAAATTATCACATGATTTAGATTCAAGCAAACCAAAACGCATCTCTAAACCTCTTAAAATAAAAGATATAGATGGACGTAAAGAATCCCGTATTTCTTTAGTTGACAATGAATTTAATCGTGTTCTTGGCGGCGGTTTAGTTGGCGGCTCCGTAGTACTTTTAGGTGGAGAACCTGGAATAGGGAAAAGTACTTTGTTGTTGCAGGTGGCATTGAAAATAAACCAAAAAGTACTGTATGTTTCTGGTGAAGAGAGCCAAAAGCAGATAAAAATGCGTGCAGAACGCATCAACCCGAGTAACGACAGTTGCTATATTCTTACAGAAACCAAAACGCAAAATATCTTCAAGCAAATACAAGATGTGCTTCCAGATATAGTCATTATAGACTCCATCCAGACGCTTCATAGTGATTATATAGAATCTTCGGCAGGAAGCATTTCTCAAATAAAAGAATGCACAACAGAACTCATAAAATTCGCAAAAGAAACATCTATTCCTGTGTTCTTGATTGGACATATTACTAAAGATGGTAACATTGCCGGCCCTAAAATATTAGAGCATATGGTAGATACGGTACTTCAATTTGAGGGTGACAGAAATCATGTTTTTAGAATATTGAGGGCTCATAAAAACAGGTTTGGCAGCACAAACGAACTGGGTATTTACGAAATGCAAGGGTCAGGACTTAGAGAAGTTTCTAATCCGTCGGAATTACTGATTTCAAGAAAAGATGAAGGCCTTAGCGGCAATGCTATTGCAGGAACTTTAGAAGGTCTGAGACCATTAATGATTGAGGTTCAAGCATTAGTTAGCACTGCTGTTTATGGCACACCTCAACGCAGCGCAACTGGCTTTAATGCCAAGAGGTTAAATATGCTACTAGCAATACTAGAGAAGCGTGCAGGTTTTAAGCTTGCCGCAAAAGACGTGTTTATTAACATAACTGGCGGTATTACTATAGATGATCCTGCTATAGATTTAGCAGTAGTAGCTGCTATTTTATCATCCAATGATGATGTATCACTCCCCAAAGATTACTGTTTTGCTGCTGAAGTAGGGCTTTCTGGAGAGATTCGTCCAGTCACAAGAATAGATCAACGCATCTCAGAAGCTCAAAAGCTAGGCTTCTCCCAGATATTTGTGTCTAAACACAACAAAATAACCTTGAAAAACTCAGGCATAAAAATTCAATTAATCTCTAAAATCGAGGACATTACCAACATTTTATTCTAATACTAAGGTTTTACCTTACTCGTTGTGGGATTTTTCTACATTTCATCGAATTTTAACATTTCTTCATCGATTAAATGGTGTTTGGCAAAACCTTTGCAATACATTCGCCGTAAGATAATCTGCTGCCCAAATGCATTTTACTTAAACTTAATAACATGAACACCCTTAAACCTACTTTAGTATTACTCTTTGTTATACTATATTCAACATTTTCATTTTCTCAAATTACTATTTGGGAAGAAGACTTTGAAGCATACGCTGATGAAACCATTGTTGGTACCGCTAACAGATGGACCTTAACTACAACAACCGGCATTAATACGGGCGGAAATAATTATTTCTGGACAGATCAAAATGAAATGAATGCCAATAATACATTGGGGCAAGAACAAATATTTACTACAGAATCCATCGATATTTCAGCATATCTCAATATTAATGTAACAATCAATGTGACGGAATTTGGAAACTTAGAGAATACTGATTATGTCGATATTTATTATAAACTGGATGGAGGCACAGAAACCCTATTTGCAACCAACGGCCAAAACAATGCCAATTTCACGGCTCAAGTAGCTCAACAAACTGGTTTAAATGGTTCTACATTACAAATTATTGTTAAAGCACAGAATGACGCCAATGGTGAGTCCATTCAATTTGACAACATTCTTGTACAAGGAGGACAATTACCAATAAGTCCAGGTGCCGTAAACACTAATCTACAACTTTGGATGCGCGCCGATGATGGAATTTCAGTCGCTGAAGCTATAAATAATCTGGAAGTATCTACATGGAACGATCAATCAGCCAATTCCTATGCTGCGGTTAAAGAATTAAACGGACCAACCTTTATTGAGGAAGGCATCAACTTTAATCCTGTATTAAGATTTGATAGAGATAATGACACTTATCTAAATTTAGGCCAAGCTGCACAATTAGATATAAAAGTTGGCGCAGGTGTTTCTGGGCGGTCAGACATAACTGTTTTTGCAGCATTCTTAACGGATGGCGCAGGAGCGGGTACCATTCTATCAAAAGCGAATAATAATGTTAGGAGTTATCAACTATGGCTTGGTGATTTTGACCGAGTAGTTAGTTATACTTGGGGGCGAGATCAAGAAAATGCATCTTTTGACTCTAGGAATTGGGGTGATATTCACGGAAGAAATGAGCCAAAGATTACAACAGGTACTGTTAACTCAACTGGCTATAAATCCTATGTTAACAATATTGAAGACAACATGGTATTCGACCTTGGAGTTGGTGATGGTGTAGCAACTCAAGATGTGATGATCGGAGCCAGAAGAGATGGTAATGGCACAAATAATACAGGGTCAGACAATCGTTTATCTGGTGATGTTGGTGAAATCATTGTGTATGACAGAGAATTAAGCGCTATAGAAATTCAAAAAGTCAATACCTATTTAGCTATTAAATATGGAATTACTCTGGGGTATAATGATGAAACCTTTGTTTTAGGGAATAGCCCAGAAACTCAAGGCATTACGTATTCTGGCACTAGTAGTGATTATATTGCTTCTAATGGAAATGTTTTATGGAGTGGTTCTGCAAATACTGGTTTTGGATATAATGTATTTGGTATTGCAAGAGATAATAATTCAAATCTATTACAACTTAAGTCTAAAAGTTCAAATGTTCAACGTATTGAAATTAGTCCCGGAAATGCTAATTTCTTGGATGCCATTCTAACCATTGAAGATGAAGATGGAGTAATAGACAATGACCTTAGTTATTTACTTGTTGGACATAATGGCCAAGATATTTCTTTACATACAAGCTCATTACCAGAACGATCTGAGAGTTTGCTAAACAGAGTTTGGAGATCAAGAGAAAGTACTACCGACACAGGTGAAACCACATTAACTTTTGATTTAAATCAATTCGTAGGCACAACTATCACTAACCCTGAAGATCTAGTGTTATTTGTTGCCGATAATAGTTCATTTACAGGGTATTGTAATTATGTAGGAACCATATCGAGTAATGTATTGACCTTTACTGGAGTTAACTTACAAGAGAGCACATATTTCACATTAGGGGTTCCAACAAGTTTGAACGGCGATTTAGATATCTATTTTGATGGTTCTCAAAGTTATATCTCTTCCAATAGGATGTTAGGAGGCAAAACGCAAGCAACCATTATGGGCTGGATCAAACCAGCGAACAGTTTCAATTTTAAGGGCACTATTGCTGGTGAAGAGAGTTTCTGTATATCTATAAACAATGATTTGGTCCCTAGTGTTGATGTCGTGACAAATACGGGTACAAGTGTCTCTAGAAATGCAAACCCAGCTGATGCTATATCTACTGGGCAATGGACACATATTGCTGCAATATATAACTCTGTGGATAGCAGTGTGAAACTATATATTAATGGTAACGAAAGTGTTGAAGATCCTGGCAACATCCCTGATGTTTCCGGTGCTTCATTGTCAACAACCATTGGTACAGCCAATTCAACATTCGCTATCGGAAAAGATGGTGCCGAATTTGGAACCCAATTCTTTGATGGAGATATTGATGAAGTTCGTGTATTTGATGTAGCCTTGACCGAGAATCAATTACGCAAAATGATTTTCCAAGAAATTACACAAAATGGAGGCAATGTTAGAGGAACTATTATCCCAAAAGATATTGATGATGACACTACTGGTTTACCTGTTTCTTGGAACAATATGTTAGCGTATTACCCAATGAGTTCAGTGAAAGGAAACGTCGTTTTTGACGAGTCTAATAATGCTGTTCAAGCCAAGCTTAATAATATAGGCAATGTCATTAAAGCTCAAACAGCTCCATTACCATTTACAACAAGTGCAGATGGTAGCTTGACTGCAGCCGCATCGTTTACAAATGGTAGTATCTGGAATATCTCTAATATTACTGATATAGATTGGTCTATTCTTACAGTAAGTCATGACATGACAATAAATAACTCCGTGAAAAACATAGGGCTATTTGTTGATGCGGATAAAACAGTAACTGTAACAGGTGAAAACGAGATTAATAACAGTTGGTATTTAGAACTAAATGGCACTTTAGATCTCGCCGGAGATTCGCAGTTAATACAAGGTAGTAATAGCGATCTAGTTACTTCAGCTTCAGGTAAAATATTAAGACGTCAGGAAGGTAATGCCGACTCTTACTGGTACAACTACTGGTCATCTCCTGTAGGGAGTGTTGGAGCAACTACATTATCTGACAATAACTCTACAAGCAATAACACAAACAATTCTTCTTTTAACATAGGCATGTTACAAGATGGTACAGGCGCATCCATGCAATTTACGTCTAATTTCGAAGATGTTGGTCAAATAAGCAATCAGTGGTTATACAGTTTCCAAAACGGATTGACTTATTGGGATTGGGTAACATTAACACCTGCTAGTGCCATCGCACCAGGTGTTGGGTATACTCAGAAAGGAACCGGTGTTGCAGCCACAGAACAACAATATATTTTTGAAGGGAAACCTAATAACGGTACTATTCTTATTGGCGCTGATGATGTTGATGGCGATTCTGCCAACGAAAGCCAACAAGATGTCACAATGACAACCTCCATGGTAGGGAATCCATATCCATCTGCTTTAGACGCCAGACAATTTATCAGTGATAATTCAGGCGTACTACAAGGCACTATTTTATTATGGGAACAATGGGCAGGAAGTTCTCATTGGTTGGCTGCATATGAAGGTGGTTACGGTTATATCAATGCCATGACAACAGAACGCGCATACCAACACCCAGATATTCCTATTGCTAGTCAAACACAAACACAAGGGATCAAGACGCCAAGTTTTTATATTCCTGTCGGGCAAGGGTTTTTCGTTGAAGTTATAAATGATGGAAACATTGAATTTAACAATGGGCAACGTATTTTCAAGAAAGAATCTGACGCCAACAGTAGTGACCCAGAAGAAGGCTCTATATTCTTCAGGAATGCCAATGAAAATCAAGCAAATGCAGAGAATGCACAAGACGATCCTTTCCAATTGATTCGATTAGAATTTAACACCTCTGCTGGTGCTTCTAGACGTTTTGTTCTTGGATTCAGTGATAACGCAACTGATGGATTTGACTATGGATTAGATGGCGGGTATATCAATGACCTTCCAGAAGAAGATATGGGAAGCCTTTTTGACGGTAAGCAATTTGTCATTCAAGCGTTCTCTCCAATTACACCTGATAAGGAAATCGATTTGAACCTAAATGCTTCCGGAAACTATACATATAGTATAAAAGCGGTTGAGTTAAGCAATATTGCAGAGGATCAAGATGTGTACCTAAGAGACAACCTAACTAATACATACTTTGATTTAAGAAGCAGTGAAGCGTACGAATTTACGTCTGAAGCTGGAGAATTTGCAGATCGTTTTGATATTATATTCAAAGCGCCTGAAACTCTTGATAATGATGATTTTGAAACAGATAATGTAATTATTTTCATGAACAATCTAGAAAACAAATTATTCGTTAAAGGCCTTGATCGAAACGCAATAAGCTTAACATTAACTAACATGCTTGGACAAACCGTAACATCGATGATCGATGTTTCCAACAACACTATGGAAAATGGTATTAGTATTCAGGATTTAAGTTCTGGCATATATGTTGTAAGCATAAAAGCAGAAGATAACAGTCAGATATCTAAAAAAATTATTTTGGAGTAAATTGCTATTAATCCAAATGCGGAAAGCCCTTATCAGAAATGATGAGGGTTTTCTTATTACCACCTATTCCAATTCAGTTTTAATCATTAATTTTGCAACCTTATAAGAAACATGATTAAATGAGCGCGACGTTCCCTGAATATAAAGGACTTGACTTACCAAAAGTAGCAGATGAGATACTACACTATTGGCAAGATAATAACATCTTTGAAAAAAGTGTCACTACTCGTGAAGGCAAGGAACCGTTTGTGTTTTTTGAAGGACCTCCTTCAGCCAATGGACTCCCAGGCGTTCATCACGTATTAGCTCGTGCCATTAAGGACATTTTTCCTCGTTACAAAACCATGAAAGGCTTTCAAGTAAAACGTAAAGCTGGCTGGGACACGCATGGACTACCGATCGAGCTTGGTGTAGAAAAAGAATTAGGTATTACTAAAGAAGATATTGGCAAAACTATTTCGGTTGAAGATTATAATGCCGCATGTCGTAAAGCCGTAATGCGCTATACAGACATCTGGCATGACCTAACAAACAAAATGGGCTATTGGGTAAATATGGACGATCCATATATTACTTATAACCCAAAATATATGGAGAGTGTTTGGTGGTTACTAAAAGAAATATACAATAAAAGTTTACTATATAAAGGGTATACAATTCAGCCTTATTCACCAAAGGCAGGAACGGGATTGAGCTCTCACGAATTAAACCAACCTGGCACCTATCAAGATGTTACCGACACAACGGTGGTTGCACAATTTAAAGCAAATGAAGAATCCCTGCCAGGTTTTTTGCAAAACGAAGGCGCTATATATTTCTTAGCTTGGACAACCACACCATGGACACTTCCTAGCAATACAGCATTAACTGTTGGCCCAAAGATTGATTATGTTTTAGTAGAGACTTATAACCAATATACATTCGAACCAATAAATGTGATATTGTCCAAAAAATTGGTGAACTATCAATTCTCAGGAAAATTCGATCAAGTCGAAGACAAGTCAGAATTGTTAGCATATAATTCTGGAGATAAAAAGATTCCTTATTTCGTTGTAAAAGAATTTAAAGGAAAAGATTTATTAGGTATCACGTACGAACAATTGTTGCCGTATACGCTTCCAAACGATCATCCTGAAAATGCATTTAGAGTTATTTCTGGAGACTTTGTTACTACTGAAGATGGTACAGGTATTGTACACACTGCGCCTACATTTGGTGCAGATGATGCTTTGGTTGCCAAGCAAGCAAAGCCAGAAGTACCGCCAATGCTTGTTAAAGATGAACATGGAAATTTAGTTCCATTAGTTGATCTGCAAGGTCGTTTTAGACCTGAGCTTGGTGAATTTGCCGGCAAGTACGTGAAGAACGAATATTATAATGATGGTGAAGCACCAGAGCGATCTATAGATGTTGAGCTCGCCATTAAATTAAAAGAAGAAAATAAAGCCTTTAAGGTTGAAAAATACAAACACAGTTATCCTAATTGCTGGCGTACAGATAAACCAATTCTATACTATCCGCTAGATTCATGGTTTATTAAAGTCACCGATGTTAAGGACAAAATGTTCGCTCTTAATGAAACAATTAATTGGAAACCAAAGAGTACTGGAGAAGGGCGTTTTGGCAACTGGCTAGCAAATGCAAACGATTGGAATTTATCGCGATCACGTTATTGGGGAGTTCCATTGCCAATTTGGAGAACAGAAGACGGTAAGGAAGAAATATGTATTGGTTCTGTTGAAGAATTGAAACAAGAGATGGCTAAAGCGGTTTCTGCAGGTGTTTTGGCTAAGGATATTTTTGAGGATTTTGAAATTGGAAATAATTCAGACAAGAATTATGCAAACATCGATTTACATAAAAATATCGTTGATGACATCGTATTGGTTTCTGAAAGTGGACAACCAATGAACCGCGAAAGCGATTTGATAGATGTATGGTTTGATTCTGGCTCTATGCCGTATGCGCAATGGCATTATCCATTTGAGAACAAAGAGCTCATTGATGACAACAAATCATTCCCTGCCGATTTTATTGCGGAAGGTGTTGATCAAACTCGTGGCTGGTTTTATACGCTTCATGCTATTAGCACCATGGTTTTTGATTCAGTAGCTTATAAAAATGTGGTCTCTAACGGATTGGTCTTAGATAAGAACGGGCAAAAAATGTCCAAACGTTTAGGCAATGCAACCGATCCTTTTGAAACCTTATCGACGTACGGTGCTGATGCAACACGGTGGTATATGATTGCTAATGCAAATCCTTGGGATAATTTAAAATTTGATTTAGATGGCATTGAGGAAGTAAAACGAAAGTTCTTTGGAACCTTATATAACACCTATTCTTTCTTTCAACTATATACTAATCTTGATAATTTTAAATACTCTGAAGCAGATATCCCATTAGCCGAAAGGCCAGAAATAGATCGTTGGATTCTATCTGAATTACACACATTAATCCAGAAAGTTGATGCATTTTATGCAGAATACGAACCAACAAAAGCAGCACGAGCAATTTCAGATTTTACTCAAGAATATTTAAGTAATTGGTATGTGCGTTTGAGCAGAAGACGCTTCTGGAAAGGCGACTATCAAACCGATAAAATTTCTGCATACCAAACATTATACACATGTATGGTAACCATTGCAAAGTTAGGGGCGCCAATTGCTCCTTTCTTTATGGACAAATTGTATCTGGATCTTAATTCTGTAACACAAAAGGAAGCCTTTGAGAGCGTACACTTGTCTGAATTCCCTAAATTCAATTCGAATTTCGTAGATAAAGCGCTTGAGCGTAAAATGGAAAATGCCCAAACAATATCTTCATTGGTTTTATCGTTACGTGCTAAAGAGAAAATCAAAGTACGTCAACCACTTCAAAAAATCATGATTCCTGTCGATAGCACAGAACAGAAAGAAGAAATTCTAGCTGTTTCAAATTTGATAAAACACGAAGTAAACATCAAGGAAATTGATTTATTGGAAGACGCTTCAGGTATTATTGTAAAGCAAATAAAGCCAAATTTCAAGGTTTTAGGACCTCGTTTTGGAAAAGACATGAAACTAGTATCTGCTGAAATTCAGAAGCTTGTTGCTGAAGATATCAAAAAAATAGAACAAAACGGTGGTATTGACGTTGAAGTGAACGGAAAAAGTATTACTTTGGATTTATCTGAAGTAGAGATATCTTCGCAAGATATTGAAGGATGGCTAGTTGCAAACGCAGATGGTTTTACCGTTGCGCTAGATGTTACCTTAACAGATGAATTAAAGCATGAAGGTATCGCTAGAGAATTAGTAAACAGGATTCAGAACCTTCGTAAAGATTCAGGATTTGAAGTAACAGATAAAATAAATGTCAAGCTTCAGAAGGATAAAAACATAGAAAAAGCAATACATAATAACCTAGAATATATAAAAACAGAAACCCTAACCGCCGAACTAGAAATTATAGATCAATTGAGTAATGGTATAGAAATTGATTTCGATGACGTACATACCAGATTATTCATTCAAAAACAATAAACATATGGCTGCAGATACAAACGTTAGACACTCCGACAAGGATTTAGCATATTTCAAAATACTGATCCAAGAGAAAATAGAAAAAGCACAACATGATCTAGAACTCATTAAGAGTGCTTATATGAACGACCTTAATAATGGTACAGACGACACATCTCCAACTTTTAAAGCATTTGAAGAAGGTAGCGCTACGATGAGTAAAGAAGCAAATTCTCAATTGGCTATTCGTCAAGAAAAATTCATTCGTGACCTAAAAAATGCACTCATTAGAATTGAGAACAAGACTTATGGCGTTTGTCGTGTGACCGGGAAATTAATAAACAAGAAACGATTAGAATTAGTACCGCATGCCACTTTAAGCATTGAAGCTAAAAATATGCAGAAGTAATTCTAATTCACTTAATATAAGCGCTTCGTAAAAACGAAGCGTTTTTTATTTATAAAATGATTAGATGAAACATCCAATCTTCTTTTTAGTAGTACTCATTGGATTGACAAGTTATTCTCAAAAACGAATGACTAAGACACTTTCTACTAAAAACATTGAGGTTATTAATTTTAAGTTCAACCAAATCAATACGATTAATCTTTCAACACATGATAGTCCTACAATAAAAATCACGGCCATAGTTAAAGGCGATAATAGCGAAAACATTATACTAACCAACCGTAAGTATGCCAATGGGCTTTATATATCTAGTGATTTTCAATCTGCATTGAAAAACCTAAGTACAAATAAGGTAACGACTACTGAGTTGATTATAGCTATTCCAAAAAACATGACAGCCTACCTTAAAAGTGACATTGCCAATCTAAAGGTTCATGGTGGTTACAAAAAACTAACACTTGAATTATCAGACGGAAGCTGCGATATTATTGAATTTTCCGGGAATGCTTTGATAAATACTATAGATGGGAACATCCGAGTTCAAACAGATTTTGCAGATATCCAAGCTGTCTCTAAACATGGCAAAACAAATTTAGAAGAACTGACTATTGGAAACAATAAGCTGGTGTTAAACTCTGTTAATGGTGATATTAGGGTTAACAAATCTAAAGAATAATCCTATTTTTACTCAAATTCAGCATTCAAGAATGACATTAAAAAAAGCGTCTGTATTGATTATTATTATTTTACTTATTGATCAAATAAGTAAAATATATGTAAAAACACATTTTGTTATAGGTGAAGACGCAGAAATTTTCAATTGGTTTAAAATACTATTTATAGAAAATCCAGGTATGGCTTGGGGAACTAAGATCAGTGATTTCGTTTCCTTTATTTCTGACAGTACAGCCAAGGTAATACTGACTATTTTCAGGATAATTGCTGTGTTTTTTATTGGTTATTGGTTATTGGATTCAATCAAAAAAAATGCCTCCAGAATACTAATAATAGGCATTGCATTGATTTTTTCTGGCGCTTTAGGAAACATTATTGATTCCGTATTTTATGGTGTTCTGTTTGGAGATAGTAGTGGAGCCATTGCAGAATTCCTTCCTGAAGGAGGTGGTTATGGGAAATTACTTCAAGGTAAAGTAGTGGACATGCTATATTTTCCCATTTGGCAAGGCTATCTTCCTGAGTGGATTCCATTTAAAGGCGGTAAAAATGTCATATTCTTTGAGCCCGTTTTTAATGTGGCCGATGTCGCCATTAGTACTGGCGTTGGCATGCTTTTAATATTCAATAAGAAAGCCTTTAAAAGCTAAGCCGATTTTTTAAAAATATCTTCAAGGTCACCAATTTCCATTGGCTTAATTAAATAACCCTCAACAACCGAAAGATCTTTTACGCGATTAATATCATTAGGGTTTATAGAAGAACTCACTACATATAACGTAATGATTTTACCAAATTTATTTTTAATTTTCATAAATCGATCTAAGAATTCCCAGCCATCCATAACTGGCATGTTTAAATCCAGAAGGATGATTTCTGGCACATTTTCCTCAGAAAGATTTTGAATCATAGCTTCAAAATAGTCTATACTTTCTTTACCATTCTTAAAAACAAGGAGGTTATCACATAGTTTTTTGGTTTCAATAATCTTCTTGACTAAGTTAACGTACATATTGTCGTCATCAATAATACATGCCAATTTAACGGTTTCAATCATAGTCATAGCTAGAATTTTATTGTGAATGTCGTTCCTTTATCCACTTCGCTCTTTACAGATATTTCTCCATTGAGGGATTCTATTTGATTTTTTGTTATAAATAAACCTATACCAACGGCATCCTCATTGTAATGAAAGGTTTTATACATTCCAAACAATTTGTCGCCAAATTTTTTCAGGTCAATACCACGACCATTATCAACGATTTCCATAACTGGTCTACCATTTCTTTTTACATCGTTATAAGTTTTGATGTGTATTGTTGGATTTCTATCTGGATGCTTATATTTGATGGCATTGGTTATCAAGTTAAGCATAATACTATCTAAATATGCTGGAATATACTCAATGGTCTCAACTTTAGAAAAATCTGAATTTATAGTTGCTTTATTAATTCGAATGATATTGCTAATAGATCTTACAATTTGAGAAAAGGTTTCCTTAAAACTAACAGTTTCGGTATTTTGGTTGATATTAGTCTGTATTGTTACCACTTCATTTAAGTGCTCTATTGTTGTGTTTAAGCTCTCAGAAATATCTTTTATATTATCTAAAAGCTCCAATTTTTCTTGAGGGCTGTCTAAATCTTCTATCATTTGAACTATAAGTCCTAAATTACTCGAATGCGATCTTAGGTTATGTGATACAATATGTGCAAAATTAAACAGACGTGAATTCTGCGATGTAATAATATCAGATGTTTTTAGCAAGCTTAATTCTTTTTGTTTTAAATCATCTATATCTTGAAAAACACCTCTAATTCCTTCCACTTCTTTATTATCATTATACACAGCTTTTCCCATGGCCTTTGCCCAAAATCTTTTTCCTTGTGCAGTAATCATAATAATTTGTATGTTAAAAGGTTTGCCAGTCATCGCACAATTAAAGAAGACATCTGCTGCTAACTGTTTATGCTCCTCTGCATACAGATCTGACGCCATTTTTAAAGAGGGTATAAAATCATCAGGAAAACCAAGGATCTTTCGCGTTTGCATATCCCAATAACTCTTGCGGTTTTTGAAATCTACGTACCAGCTTCCTGTAGAAGTCATGGCTGCCGTTTCATAGAAATAAAACTGATCGTCTTTAACCTTCTCGTGCGTTTTAAGTTTCACCTCAAAGAAAAAAACAACTTTGGAATCTACCTGGATGTTTACTGGTAATTCTTCATTTGTCTTACAGACATATTCTCTATACTCTCCGTCTTTGCACAATAATGAAATTGTCTGTTTAAAATGAGAATCGTGTCTTACTAAACTATAGAAATTATCTTTAAATAGGTTACGATCATCCTTATGGATGATGTGGTCTAAAAAAAAGTTGAGTTTAACAGTAATTTCTTCGGGAGAATATCCGAGATTTTTTATAAATGCAGATGACCAATAACTAGTGTTATTATTCAATTCCCAATAACCAGCATCAAGATCATCAATAACATTTTTCAGTAGTTTCTTATTCAAAATCATAGTAAAGTAAATTTTGGGGCTTTTACTTGGTGTCTAAAATAAGAAAATATTTACATTTAATCCGAAAAAAACATCACTTAAACGATGAATTACTTGTAAAACGATGAGTATCAGATGGAGTCACCACCATTTGTAACGGTAAATCCTTACTATCTATATCAGATATATGCTCTTCAGGTTCAAAAACAGATAACCCAATTTTAATAACATCTTCTCTGCAATTAGACAAAAACCTATCATAAAAACCCTTACCATATCCTACTCTATTTCCGAGGCTATCATATCCCAATAAAGGCACAAAGACTACATCTATTTTTTTGGAAGGAATTTCAATTCCGTCGATTGGTTCAGGGATATTATAATTGTTTTTTTTGATTTTTGTATTATCTGTAAGTAGGTAATGCGTCATGCTCAAGGTATCAAAATCACTTTTGGAAATCAAAACATTCTTATCCTTACCAGTAAGGATATTAAGGATGAATTCTGTATTTACCTCTCTTTGCTCTTCTATAGGAAGAAATACATGATAAAAATCATGCTTCCAAATATCAAGTTTAAGTAAGTTATTAGCAATAACAATACTTAAATCATCGATTTCTTTGAAAGAGAATTCTTTTCTTAGTGTTCTATATTTCTTGCGCAACTCGCTTTTTGTCATGAAACAAATGTATGAAGACCTGTGAGGTTTCCAAAACCTTGTACACCCAGAAAGTTAATAACCTTGTTTAAAACTAAAACAGACAAGTCTGTTTTAAAAAAATATTCAACTTAACTTTGATAAAAACTAATAGAATGACTGTTAAAGAACGACTTATAAGTACAGCATCAGATCTATTTTATCAAAATGGCTATAATAATACTGGTATTAACGAAGTCATCGAAAAAGCAAAGGTAGCCAAAGCTAGTTTGTACATACACTTTAAGACCAAAGATGATCTCTGTATTGCGTACTTACAAAACAAAGAAGAGAAATTCTTGAGCGATCTAAAGGCTTCTTTAAAAGGCAAACCAAAAGGTAAATTACAACTATTAGGTTTGTTTGATTACTTAAGAGAGGTCTATAGACAGGATGATTTTAAAGGAAATTGCAGCATCAATATTCTTGCCGAAATTCCGAAGGAAAATACAAAGATTCGAGAAGAAGTTTCCAAGCATAAAACCAATCTAAAAAGTTACATACAGAATTTGGTTGAGAAAAACACGACTACTGACCATCCTGAAAAATTAACAAATAAACTCTTATTGTTATATGATGGGGCTCTTGTTCAAAGTTATGTACAACAGGATAGTTGGCCTATAAAAGATGCTAAAGACATAGCGTTATCACTCATATAATTAGTTGATTCTTAAATTAGTTTTGTTGAAATATGGAATACAGCATCTCCTTGATATACAATAGGTGCTTCATTTACATTAATAATATACCCTGAATTTTCAGCTTTCACAAAATGATTAAACTTGCCATAAGGGTCTGTAATATTACCAATAAGATCTCCTTTCTTCACCTTTGCATTAATAGAAACTGACGCCTTGAACATTCCAGAATATTTAGCTCTTAACCATTTGCTCTCACTAATGAAGACACATGCTTTCTTTGGTTTTGAAACCTTGAATTTACTGTTTAACATTCCTAAATGATGTAAAATACGTTTAGCCCCATTGACTCCACTATTTGTAACATTCACATCAAAACTGAAAGATTTGCCGCCTTCAAACAATAGCATAGGCACGCCCAACTTATAACACGTGTTTCTAAAAGATTTGTTGAGATTTTTAGAATATAAAACGAAAGGTGCTCCAAAAGTAGTCGCCAGCTCATCTAAAACAGGTTCGCCATTAGCAATACGAATCTGAGGGGCATTAAATCTATCAGCACTTCCTGTATGATAATCGAGTATTAAATCTACATGAGGTATAATCTCATGTATAAGTTTATGAGCAACGCGACTTGCAAGTGAGCCTTTGACCGAGCCAGGAAATACACGATTAAGATCCCTTCCATCAGGAAACTCGCGATTTAAGTGTAGAAATCCAAAAATATTAATAACTGGTATACTAATAACAGTTCCTTTTTTTGGCTTATTAATGCCTTTAGCAATAATTTGCCTAACAATCTCGATACCATTGACTTCGTCACCATGAATTCCTGCAGTAATGAGTACAGTAGGTCCAGGCTTTTTAGAACGCTCAATAATAACAGGCACCTCGACAGAGGTTGTGGTGTGAAGTCTAGCAACGCTAAAATTAACTTCACGACTTTCTCCTAATTTTATGCTTTCTCCTAGTATTTCTAGGACGTCATCTTTCTTTCCAATCATCATCTGTTTCTTTCTATATATGTAATAATGCTTCCAGCTATATTCTCTGCAGTAGCGCCTTCAATGCCTTCTAGACCTGGTGTAGAATTCACCTCTAACAATAGAGGTCCTCTTGCAGATTGCAACATATCAACCCCGCAAACTCCTAATTTTAATGCTCTTGAAGCACGTAATGCTACTTTTTTTTCATCATCATTCAGCTCATAAAAATCTGCACTACCTCCTCGATGTAAGTTCGATCGAAATTCACCTTCTCCTCCTTGTCGTTTCATAGCTCCAACAACTTTACCATCTACAACTAAAGCGCGTAAATCAGCACCCTTTGCTTCTGCTATATATTCTTGAACGACAACTCGCGCTTGCAACCCATTAAAGGCTTCAAGAACAGATTCGGCAGCATTTTTTGATTCGCATAACACGACTCCTAAACCTTGAGTGCCTTCCAATAATTTAATAACTACTGGTGTTCCTCCAACATGTTCTATAACTTCTTCTACGTCGCGAGAGTAATTAGTAAATACTGTTTTAGGCATTCCAATTCCTGCCTTACTCAATCTCTGAAAACTTCTTAATTTATCTCTTGATCTAATAATCGCATCAGACGTTACAGTGGCAAAAACATTCATCATTTCAAACTGTCGGACCACAGCACAACCAAAAAATGTTACAGACGCTCCTATTCTCGGAATTACGGCATCTACATAATCAAGATAACGGTCCTTATAATAAATTGTTGGTTTTTCACTTTCGATAATTAGGTCGCACCGTAAGGGATCAATAACCTCTATCCTGTGATTTCGTTTTTCAGCTTCTTCTATTAATCTTTGAGTAGAATAGAGATGTGCATTTCGAGAAAGTATAACTATGTTCATCCGTTGGTAAATGGGAAAAATACTAACCGCAATATACTAAAAAAGCTCATGTTTTAGGTTTTATAGTTTCCTCTTAAATACTACCTTTACGGGGATGAATACACCTGAACTAGAGATACAGTTAAAAACCTTACCTAACTCGCCTGGTGTGTATCAATATTTTGATAGTAATGGGGTCATTCTATACGTAGGAAAGGCGAAGAATTTAAAAAAACGAGTGTCTTCCTATTTCACAAAGAATCATGAGAATGGTAAAACTAAAGTTCTCGTCAAAAAAATTGCATCTGTTAAACATATAGTCGTACCAACAGAAACAGACGCTTTGTTACTTGAAAATAATCTCATTAAAAAATATCAACCCCGTTATAATGTATTGTTGAAGGATGATAAATCCTATCCTTGGATTTGTTTGAAAAACGAGCGCTTTCCCAGAATTTTTTCTACAAGGCGCGTAATCAAAGATGGCTCTGAATATTTTGGGCCTTATACCAGTATGAAAACAGTTTCTACTTTATTAGATTTGGTAAAAGGACTGTATCAACTGCGCACTTGCAACTATGACCTGTCTGAAGCAAAAGTGACTGCTGGAAAATATAAAGTTTGTTTAGAATATCATTTAGGCAACTGTAAAGGTCCGTGTGAGGGATTACAAACGGAAGAAGAGTACCACGGAAACATTACGGAGATTCGCAACATACTAAAAGGAAATTTTAAAGAATCACTGCATAATTTTAAGAATCAAATGAAAGCTTATGCAGCAGACATGCAATTTGAAGATGCACAGCGAATCAAGGAAAAAATCGACATCTTAGAAAATTATCAAGCCAAGTCAACAATTATTAATCCGAAAATTAGCAATGTTGATGTATTCTCTATTGCTTCTGATGAAAGTTATGGCTATGTGAATTTCTTACAGATTTCTTATGGATCTATCATCAGATCTCATACTATGGAAATAAAGAAAAAGCTAAATGAAACTAATGAAGCATTATTGCAACTAGCGATTACCGACATTCGTCATCGTTTTGATTCAAATTCTAAAGAAGTATACGTCCCTTTTCAATTAGATCTTGGAGAAAATATTAAAGTCACGGCACCTCAGTTAGGAGACAAAAAACGCATTGTAGAGCTTTCCGAACGCAATGCAAAATTCTATCGGTTGGAACGTTTCAAGCAAGTAAAAATGACAGATCCAGATCGGCATGTCAAACGCATTATGGCACAGATGAAAACAGACCTTAGATTAACAGAAGAACCACGTCATATTGAATGTTTCGATAATTCCAACATACAAGGAACGCATCCTGTTGCAGCATGTGTAGTATTTAAGAATGGAAAACCAAGTAAAAGAGATTATCGCCATTTCAATATAAAAACTGTTGAAGGCCCCGATGATTTTGCTTCAATGGAAGAAGTTGTATATAGACGTTATAAACGATTACTCGATGAGAAACAATCACTACCTCATCTTATAATTATAGATGGCGGAAAAGGACAATTATCCTCATCTCTTAAAAGTCTTGACAAACTTAACTTAAGAGGAAAAATAGCAATTATCGGAATTGCAAAACGTTTAGAAGAATTATTCTATCCAGATGATCCAATTCCACTATATTTAGATAAAAAAAGTGAAACGCTAAAAATTATACAACAGCTGCGCAATGAAGCTCATCGATTTGGTATAGAACACCATAGAAATAGACGAAGTAAAACGGCTTTAAATACAGAATTAGAGACTATTCCGGGAATTGGAGAAAAGACTGTTGTAGATCTTTTGAAACATTTTAAATCTGTAAAACGAATATCAACTGCAAAATTTGATGCTATAAAAAGCGTTGTAGGAACAGCCAAAGCGCATAAAATTTTTGATTATTATCATAATAAATGAATAAAGCCCTAATTATTGTTTTTCTATTGTTCTATTGTTCTGTCTTTGCTCAAGACAATGAAAAAGAAGATATTAAAGTAGGATTAGTACTAAGTGGTGGTGGTGCAAAAGGCCTAGCACATATTGGTGTGCTTAAAACTATTGACAGCCTTGGCATTCGCATAGATCACATTGCTGGAACTAGTATGGGTGCTATTATTGGGTCTTTATACGCCTCTGGATACTCAGGAAAACAACTAGATTCTATTTTTAAAGAATTGGATTTTGAAACTGTTATTAGTGATTATCACCCAAGAGAATCCAAAACATTATACGAACGGGAAAATTCAGAAAAGTATGCAATTTCCTTACCATTTGACAATTTTAAAGTGTCTTTGCCTCCTGCTATTTCAAGAGGGCAGAACGTATTCAACTTACTCACTAAGCTAACACTTCATGTAAGTGATATTGAAAATTTTCAAGAGCTCCCAATTCCGTTTTTTTGCATGGCAACAAATATAGAAACTGGACAACAAGTCATGTTAGAACAAGGCAATCTTGCACAGGCCATTGCTGCAAGCGGAGCGTTTCCTTCTCTTTTTCAACCTGTTATTATCAATGACCAAATACTAATAGATGGAGGTGTTACTAATAATTACCCTGTTGACGAATTGCGAGCAAAAGGCATGGATGTTATAATAGGGGTTGATGTTCAAGATGGCTTGGCTAATCGTGATAATTTAAAAACAGCCCCTGAGATTCTTCTGCAAATAAATAATTACCGAACCATCAATGACATGAAGGTAAAATCTAAAAAAACAGATGTTTACATTAAACCAGATATTGATGAGTACAGTGTCATTTCATTTGATTTTGGGAAGCAAATTCTCAAAAATGGAGAACGAGCAGCCTTTGAAAAAATATTCTATTTAAAGGATATTGCTAATAAACAAATTACAAAACTGCGAGCACCACTCAAAATAACGTCCCAAGACAGTATTACTATAAATTCTATATATATTGAAGGCAATAAGAAGTTCTCTAGAGCTTATATATTAGGGAAGTTGAAATTCAAAGGAAATACTACCATAAGTCATGATGATTTTAACGATGGCGTTAATAATTTGGCGTCTACTAATAACTTTGACATGTTTTCTTATCGTTTTATACCTAGAGATAAAAATTATGATCTAAACGCTGTATTGACAGAAAATGAGGTGAGTACTTACCTTAAACTTGGAGTACATTACGATGATCTTTATAAAAGTGCCGCATTAATAAATATCACTCAAAAACATATACTCTTTGATAGTGATGTAACGTCATTAGATGTTATTTTAGGAGATAACGTAAGGTATAATTTTGAGTATTATATTGATAAAGGGTTTTATTGGAGTGTTGGATTACGGTCACGCTATAACGAGTTTACAAAGAATATCAATGCCGAAACCGTATTAGACCCAGCAGAAATTGCCATTACTGGACTCAATAAAATAGGCATTCAATTAACCGATTTTACAAATCAATTTTATTTACAAACCTTATTGAGAAATGATTTTTCATTAAGTCTTGGCGCAGAACACAAACGTTTAAATATTACCTCTGAAACTATAATTGACGACTCGAATGACAGAGAAACCGTATTCGAAAAAAGTGATTTTTTAGGTTTCTTCGGGACATTAAAATATGACAGTTATAACAATCGCTATTTCCCTACAAAAGGCGTTTACTTTAATAGCGATTTTCACTGGTATTTATCGTCCTCAGATTATCATAACAATTTTAAGCAATTTTCTTATGCCAAAGCCCATTTAGGCTATGCCTTTAAAGTTTCTAATCAATTTTCCGTTCATCTAGAATCTCAAGGTGGCTTTAAATTTGGAGATAATCAAAATGGATCCTTAGATTTTGTTTTAGGAGGCTATGGCAATAACTTTATCAATAATTTTGTGCCGTTCATAGGGCACGATTACCTCTCCATTGCCGGTGATAGTTTTGTAAAAGGCACTATTAAATTCGATTATGAAATATTCAAGAAAAATCATATTAACCTCATTGCAAACTATGCCAATGTTGCTGATAATATTTTTGATGATGGTGAATGGCTCACAACACCTGATTTCAGTGGATATGGTATCGGGTATTCTCTAGAAACTTTTTTAGGTCCCATTGAAGCAAAATACACATGGTCTCCTGAGGCTAATGAAAGCAGATGGTTTTTCAACTTAGGGTTTTGGTTCTAGGAGCTGTTTTTGCATCGAAATTTTTCCGATATTTGTAAACATGATACTTCATTGGGCGGAATTACCGATTCTATTGCATTTTCTTATCAAGAGAAATCCTGAGTAGGACAGACTTTATTTAGTATTAAATAAAGTATAACTTATTAAAATTCAACGCATGCCATTTTATCATAAATTAGGAAATATTCCGCATAAGCGCCATACACAATTCAGGAAAGATGACGGTAGCTTATATTACGAACAGCTCTTTGGAACCATCGGTTTTGATGGGATGTCCAGTAACTTATACCATATACACAGGCCAACGCAAGTCAAAGAAATAAAAGGCCAATACAGTGTGGCACCTAAAGTCGCTAAGGCTAATAATATGCATTCATATCGTTTTAAAGGCTTTCAAGTACAGCCCGAAAACGACTATCTAAAAAGCCGAAAAGCCGTATTGACCAATTCAGATTGCACCATCATCTTAGCGGCGCCAAAACAATCGCAAACAGATTATTTTTATAAAAACACGGATGCCGATGAGCTCATTTTTATTCACAAAGGCACTGGAAAGCTTCGTACACATATGGGTAATCTCGATTTTAAATATGGCGATTATTTATTAGTGCCTCGTGGCATTATCTATCAAATAGAATTTGATACCGAGGACAACCGATTGTTCATTGTGGAATCAAGACGTCCTATTTATACACCAAAACGCTATCGCAATTGGTTTGGCCAGCTACTGGAGCATTCACCTTTTTGCGAGCGCGATTTAAGACAGCCTCAAGAGATAGAAAGTCACGATGAAAAAGGAGATTTCTTGATAAAAGTCAAAAAACAAGATGAGATTTTCGACATGGTTTATGCCACACATCCTTTTGATGTGGTAGGTTATGATGGGTATAATTACCCATATGCCTTTTCGATTCATGATTTTGAACCTATTACTGGACGCATCCATCAACCACCTCCAGTGCATCAAACTTTTGAAACCGATGCGTTTGTAGTGTGTAGTTTTGTACCAAGAAAATACGATTACCATCCGCAAAGTATTCCAGCGCCATACAACCATAGCAATATAGATAGTGATGAGGTTATTTATTATGTTGATGGTGATTTTATGAGCAGGAACGATATTGCACCTGGACATATATCCTTACATCCAGCAGGTATTCCGCACGGACCACATCCAGGAGCTACAGAACGCAGTATTGGCCAAACAGATACCGAAGAACTAGCTGTTATGGTAGATACATTTAAACCACTGCAAGTAACAGAAGAAGGTCTGGCTATTGCCGATGAGACCTATCATAAATCTTGGTTAGAATAAATGCTATGATGAATTTTAGAAAAGATATCACGTCCCATTTAAGAGCCATGTGGTAATACATTGTTTTAAATAAAGATTTCATTTAATTAAAACACTTTAAATTTTAAATATCATGAGTAAAGACATAAAATCAGTTGATTACGGACTAGAAAAAATATTTGAAGGCGCAGAAGATTTCTTGCCATTGTTAGGCACAGACTACGTGGAGTTTTATGTAGGCAATGCCAAACAATCTGCACATTTTTACAAAACAGCCTTTGGCTTTCAATCATATGCCTATAAAGGCTTGGAAACTGGATCCAGAGATCATGTAAGCTATGTGCTGAAACAGGACAAGATCAAGTTGGTATTAACCACACCACTTACAAGTACTTCACCAATAAACGACCATATCGTCAAACATGGCGATGGGGTAAAAGTGATTGCGCTTTGGGTAGACGACGCTAGAAGTGCTTATGCTGAAACCACTAAACGTGGTGCAAAATCGTATATGGAACCAACAGTTGAAAAAGACGAACACGGTGAAGTAATAAGAGCAGGTATTTACACCTATGGTGAGACTGTACACATGTTCGTGGAACGCAAAAACTATAAAGGAGCCTTCCTGCCAGGTTTTGAAGCATGGACATCAGATTACAACCCAGAGGCTGTAGGCCTTAAATACATTGACCATATGGTTGGCAATGTAGGTTGGGGACAAATGAACACATGGGTAAAATGGTACGAAGAGGTGATGGGATTTGTAAATTTCCTCTCGTTTGATGATAAGCAGATACATACCGAATATTCTGCCCTAATGAGTAAAGTAATGAGTAATGGCAATGGGCGCATCAAGTTTCCGATTAATGAGCCTGCAAAAGCAGCCAAGAAATCTCAGATCGAGGAGTATCTCGATTTTTACGAAGATTCTGGTGTGCAGCATTTAGCAGTGGCTACGGATGATATTATTGGCACGGTAGCACAATTAAAAGCAAGAGGGGTAGAGTTCTTGCCACCTCCACCACAAGCCTATTATGATGATATTCCAAGACGTTTGGGCGCGCATATGGACATGATGAAAGAAGATATTAAAGAGCTCCAGAGGCTCTCAATATTAGTGGATGCCGATGAGGAAGGATATCTATTACAAATATTCACTAAACCAGTAGAAGATAGACCTACATTGTTCTTTGAGATCATACAACGTATGGGAGCTCAAGGCTTTGGTGCTGGAAATTTCAAAGCCTTGTTCGAGAGCATTGAACGTGAACAACAAAAACGAGGTACATTATAACAAAAATTAAACGCAACCGTTATCTAAAAACTCCATCTTTATAATGATGGAGTTTTTAGCTTTTAGTACTTTTGGAATAGTAATTGTATTTCAATACAATATACAACCCAACTTGTCCCAAATATAGGTGAGTTGCAATAATAATATTATGAACAAGATACTACTTATAGGTTTCTCGCTATTGATGATGAATACTGCCTTTGCCCAAGAGGTTGTTGAACCTAGTCCAAGTGAGGATTCATCATTCCAGACTGGCGAATGGTTTAAATTCAAGATGAGCTATAGCGGCTTTTTTAAGGCTGGTGAAGCAACACTTCAGATAAAAGATGGCGATATTGATGGGAAACCCGTCTATCACGTGATAGGCAAAGGCAAGACTACTGGTGCTATACGATGGTTTTTTAAGGTAAAAGATCGCTACGAAAGTTATTTTGATAAAGAAAAAACCATTCCTTATAAATTCGTAAGAGATATTAATGAAGGTGGTCATACCAAGAAAATTGAGATTAATTTCGATCAAGTCAATCAAAAAGCACATGTCAATAATTTAAAGCACAAGACTAAAAAAGTGGTGGATACCAAACCTAATATCCAGGATATGGTATCGACGTTCTACTATTTAAGAAATAATCTAAATATAGATTCTTTGAATATTGGAGATGAAATTCAGCTGGATATGTTCTTTGATCTTGAAAACTATGGATTTAAATTAAAATACCTTGGCGAAGAAATCTTAAAGACCAAATTCGGAAAAGTAAAAACACTTAAATTCCGACCCTATGTTATGGCTGGACGTGTCTTTAAAGAAGAAGAAAGTTTAACGCTTTGGGTATCGAACGATCAAAATAAGATACCTTTGAAAATAAAAGCAAACCTAGCTGTAGGTTCACTTAGAGCAGACCTAGATGCTTTTAAGGGGTTAAAGCACCCATTTAAAATCATTTTTGATAATTAACTATGTCTGACCAACCAAATTACGACAATCTTTTAAAGAAATTACAAAGCAAATATGATGCGCAAAGCGAAGACACCGAAAATTATTTGGAAGGCCTTCTCTATAGCAAATCAATAACCTATTGGGATTATATTCATACCGACGCGCTGTTGAGTCTTCAAATTCAGCGTACTACATTTCCTGATGAAATGGTATTTATTGCCTATCATCAAATTAATGAGCTCATTTTTAAAATGATTCTTTGGGAAATATCTCAAGTAGCTGATAACGAAAACTTAGATGTTACTTTTTTTGAAAGCAAACTTATGCGTATCAGTCGTTATTTTGATATGCTGACCACGTCGTTCAATATCATGCGTGAAGGCATGGATGCAGAACAGTATAGTAAATTCAGGCATACATTAACACCTGCAAGTGGTTTCCAGAGTGCGCAATATCGATTGATTGAATTCGCATCCACCGAGCTCATCAATCTTATTGATGCTAGGTTTAGGAAAACCATTGATAGAAACACACCTTTCGAGCATGCCTTAGAACATTTATACTGGCAAGCCGCTGGAAAAGATTATAAAACAGGAGAGAAATCATCTTTATTAACCAATTTTGAAAATCGCTATAAAGAAGAATTCATCACTTTTATGAAAACATATAACACCAAGAATCTCTGGTCACGCTTCAAAGAATTACCAAAAGAAGCTCAAGAAGATAAGGACCTTGTAAAAGCTATGAGGCATTACGATCATACAGTTAATATCACTTGGGTCATGGCACATTACAACGCCGCGAAACACTATATTTTAGGTCCAGATGGCGATGGCGAAGCAACTGGTGGAAGCGATTGGCAAAAGTACATGCATCCTAAATACCAACGCAGGGTTTTTTTTCCAGAACTTTGGAGTACCGATGAATTAAAAAACTGGGGAACTGACGTTTAATTGGCAATTCTTAACAGAATATTTTAAAACCTCTTTTTTTTACCGATATTTGAAGCACTCAAGAAAATACCTTGAAAAACAAGGAATTGAGTATGCCTTAACAAAATAGATTTACACATTGAAAAAGCTATTGATCTTCTGCCTGCTGATTATTTGTGTCGTCTCTTGCAAAAAAGAAACGAGACCAATTGAAGTTCCTATTACAAGTTTTGTCGAACCCATTGAAATCCCAAACATAGAGTACGGATTTAATTTAAACGATTTTAGTGTTTTAAAAGATACCGTGAGAGATGGCGATAGTTTTGGGCAAATCCTTTTTAATAATAATGTAAGTTACTCTAAGATTGCTGAAATTGCCGCTAAAATCAAGGATACTTTTGATGTCAGGCGCATCAACAAGAATAAAGCTTATACCATTTTAAAATCTGAAGATTCTTTAGCTCAAGCACAAGTTTTTATTTACCAAAAAGGCAAGATTGAATATGTTGTTGTAGATCTAAGGGATTCTATCAACGCATATACAAGTGAGCTTCCTGTAAAATATGTTGAGAGAGAAGTTACCGGTGAGATTGTTCCAAATTCTAATATTTCATTGGCATTAGAAGAACAAGGCATAACCCCGATCCTTGCTTATGACATGTCAGACATCTATGCTTGGACCATAGATTTCAACCGGCTTCAAGCTGGTGACAAATTCAAGGTGATCTATACCGAAAAATACATAGATGATTCTCTCTATGCTGGTATAGAAAATATAAAAGCCGCATATTTCGAGCATAATAGCGAACCTTTTTATGCTTTCGAATTTGAGACAGATAGTGTAAAGCATCTAAAAGATTATTTTAGTGAGAACGCCAAAAACTTGCGACGCGCTTTTTTAAAAGCGCCAGTTGAATACAGACGAATCTCCTCAAGGTATAATTTAAGACGTCGCATTGCTTTATATGGCAATCGTATTCGAGCTCATAAAGGCACAGATTTTTCAGCTAAAGTTGGAACGCCAATAAGGGCTACTGCTAACGGAACAGTAACAGAATCTAGACGGCGAGGCGGCAATGGCAACTATGTAAAAATCAAACATAATTCTACGTATTCTACGCAGTACTTACATATGCAAAAACGTAAATCGAAAGTAGGAGATTTCGTGAAACAAGGGGATGTTATTGGATGGGTTGGAATGACAGGAAACACATCCGGACCCCATGTATGCTATCGCTTCTGGAAAAACGGCAGGCAGGTAGATCCTTTTAAACAAAAATTACCTGAAGCTGAACCTATTTCAGATAGTTTAAAAACTAAATACCTTGAGTTTATCAAACCTCTTAAAACGCAATTAGACAGTATTCAGTTTAAGGCAAAAAAACTAGAAACTTTTGTAGAGGAGACTCAAATCACGCAAGCAGAATAATGTCATGGCATTACCAAAAATAAATCCAACAAACACAAAAGCTTGGAAAAATCTTGAAGATTATTTTAAAACTATTCAAGACTTGCACATGAAAGATTTGTTTGCTCAAGATGAAAATAGAGCACATTCTTTTTCAATTACCTGGGAAGATTTTTATGTAGATATCTCAAAGAATAGAATTGATAAAAAAGGGATGGACTTACTTTTGGATTTAGCCAAAGAAACACATCTTAAAGAGGCAATTTCTAAATACTTTGAAGGAGATATTATTAACGAAACCGAGAGTAGGGCTGTGCTTCATACAGCTTTAAGAGCTCCAAAAACAGCCAAAGTTTTTGCAGATGGAGAGAATATTATTCCTGAAATTCATGCCGTAAAAGAAAAAATTGAATCTTTTACAAACGACATTGTTAATGGGCATCGTAAAAGCTATACCAATACGTCATTTACTGATATAGTAAATATAGGCATAGGCGGGTCTGACCTTGGACCAGCTATGGTTGTAGATTCGTTACAATTCTATAAAAATCATTTAAACACCCATTTTGTATCAAATGTTGATGGGGATCACGTTAATGAAATCATTAAAAAGCTGAACCCAGAAACAACGCTATTTGTAATTGTCTCAAAGACATTCACAACGCAAGAAACATTATCTAATGCCAATACTATTCGTGAATGGTTCTTAAAATCAGCCCCTAATGATGCTATTGCAAAACATTTCGTAGCTGTATCAACCAATATCGATAAAGTAAAAGAATTTGGCATTGATGAAGACACTGTTTTCCCAATGTGGAATTGGGTTGGTGGTCGTTTTTCACTTTGGAGTGCTGTAGGATTGACTATAAGTTTATCTGTAGGTTACAAGAATTTTGAATCATTATTGAAAGGAGCTCATAAAATGGATACTCATTTCAAGTCAACAGATTTTGCAAATAATATACCTGTTTTACTAGCGCTTTTAAGCATTTGGTACAATAATTTTTTTAACGCAGAAACGGAAGCTGTTATACCTTACTCGCAATATTTAAACCAGTTTGCCACATATTTGCAGCAAGGCATTATGGAAAGTAATGGTAAAAGTGTGGATAGAAATGAAACTCCAATTAAATATCAAACAGGTACGATTATATGGGGAGAACCAGGCACCAACTCACAACACGCATTTTTTCAATTGATACATCAAGGCACAAAACTGATTCCTGCAGATTTCATAGGTTTTAAGGAAAGTCTGCATGGTAATATAGATCATCAAGACAAACTCATTTCCAACTTCATAGCTCAGACAGAAGCATTAATGAATGGAAAAACTGATATAAACGATTCAGCACCTTACAAGGTTTTTCTAGGAAATAACCCAAGCAATACGCTCTTTATAAAGAAACTCACTCCTGAAAGTTTAGGCAAACTAATCGCTCTATACGAACACAAAATATTCGTTCAAGGTGCTATTTGGAATATCTATAGTTATGATCAATGGGGCGTAGAATTGGGTAAGCAATTAGCTACAAACATCCTAAAAGAAATACTTGGTGACTCGTCGTCTAAAAATCATGACACTTCAACACAAAACCTCATTAAGCACTATAAATCTTAATAAGTGCCTAAATTTGTTAAGAATTTCTTTTTACGAAAACGATTTAGTATAACAATTAGTTTTATTTTTGTTTCGTTAAGTTTCTCTTAACACTAACTTAAAATTCGATTTAATCAAATATCGAATTTTGCGCAAATATTTAAACTACTCACAATCACAAAGAATGAAAAAAATTACTAAAATTTTATTGACATTAGCGGTCGTTTTCATTGGTACATCTTCAGCATTTGCTCAAGGTGTAACAACGTCTTCAATTAATGGTCAAATTACCGACGAGAATGGTGAGCCACTACCCGGCGCCAATGTTGTGGCAATCCACACACCAACTGGCACTACTTATGGTGCTGCTACAGATTTTGATGGATTCTACAGAATGTCTAACATGAGAACTGGTGGACCATACAAATTCACAATTAGCTATGTAGGTTATACTGATTACTCAGATGAAGCAGTATACCTAACATTAGGTCAAACTAAAAGCATTAGCAGACAATTATCAGAATCTGCAAGTGTTCTTGAAGAAGTAGTCATTACAGCTCAAAGAAATAGTGTGTTTGATTCAGATCGTACTGGCGCTGCTACAACAGTAAGCCAAAGAGATATTCAAACAATACCTGCTGCATCTAGATCTATCGCAGATTTTGTAAGAGCAACACCTCAAGCACAAATTACAGAAGGAACAGATGGTTTTTCTATTTCGCTTGGTGGCCAAAACAACAGATTCAATTCTGTATATGTAGATGGTGCTGTAAGTAATGATGTATTCGGTCTTGCTGGCTCAGGAACAGATGGTGGACAAACTGGTGCAAACCCGTTTTCTATCGATGCGATTGAACAAATTCAAGTACAATTAGCACCGTTTGATGTCACGATTTCTGGTTTTACTGGAGGTGCCGTTAACGCAGTAACTCGTAGTGGTACAAATGAGTTTAGTGGTTCTGTTTACAGTTTCCTAAGAAACGAAAGTCTTTCAGGAAAAACACCTAATGGGTTGATAAACGCTGGAGATACTAGAGAAAAACTAGATGATTTTACAGCGCTTACTTATGGTATTCGTGCTGGAGGCCCAATAGTGAAAGACAAATTGTTCTTCTTCGTTAACTATGAAAGACAAGACAATGAATTACCTCAGCCATTTAACGTGTCAAATTACCAAGGTACACTTGATGCCGCAGGGATCGAGTCTTTTAGACAATCCATGATTTCTATTTACGGTTACGATCCAGGAGGCTATGCCAATAATACATCTACACTCGTAAACGACCTTGTAACGGCTAAGTTAGATTGGAATATTAATGAAAATCATAATCTTTCGGTTACACATAGAATACAAAAGGCAGATAATTTAGAAGCAAGAAATTCTACTACAGGAACAATCAGCTTCATCAATGGATCTGAATTGTTCATTAATAAGACCAATGCAACAACATTGCAATTAAATTCGACGTTCGGCAGTAAATTTGCCAACAGCATGTCCATTAGCTATAAAACGGTAAGAGATGATAGAGACCCTTCTAGTAGTCCATTTCCAAGTCTTAGATTACAAGATGGTGATGGTCAGATTGTTTTAGGTGCTGAACCATTCTCTACCGCCAATTTATTAGATCAAGATGTATTTACATTTACAAATAATTTTGAAATATTTTCAGGAAGACATGCGATTACTATAGGTACGCATAACGAATACTCTAAAATAAAGAACTTATTTTTTGCATTTAATTACGGAAGCTATTTCTTTGGAGATGATAACAATGGAACTGGTGGAACTGGTGTTGAAGAATTCTTAGCAGGGCTCCCAACTGAAGATTACCTTCATGGATACTCTTTAGTGGGAAATGGTGCTGTAGGTGATGAATCTGCCGGTGCATCTGAATTCGATTTGTTCCAATTCGGTATTTATGTTCAAGATGAAGTAACTATTAGTGATAATTTTAAATTAAGTGCTGGTCTTCGTTTTGATGTCCCTTACTGGGCAGATGGTCCTGTAAATGACGATTTCAACACTCGAACAGTTCCTTTATTAGAGGCTGCAGGCAAGGACCTTCAAGGTGCCAGAGTTGGTAAAGGTGTAACGCCGCAAATTCATGTAGCGCCTAGAGTTGGATTCAACTGGGATGTGAAAGGAGACAATACAACTCAAGTACGTGGTGGATTTGGAATATTCACTTCAAGATTGCCATTAGTATGGCCAGGTGGTACTTATAATAACAATGGTGTTACTGGTGGATTCAGTGGAGATTTTAATTTTAGTGATCCATTGTTTTTTGAAGCTGACATCAATAACCAGCCAACATCTGTTGCTCCAGGTTCTGGAGGCACTGGTGGAAATGTTGATTTATTTGCTTCTAATTTTAGATTACCGCAAGTATTCAAAACAAACATCGCTGTAGATCAAAAACTACCATTCTGGGGATTGATTGCAAGTGCTGATGTTGTTTTCAATGATAATTTAAGTCATGTATACTACGAAAATTTAAACGTTAAGGATCCTATTGGGGTTTTAACTGGCGCTGATACTAGACCAGTATACGACAGACGTGATGAAGTAGATGATACTTACGGAAGAATTATTTTAGCAACGAATACAACGAAAGGAAATTCTTGGAATGGTGCCTTGACTATTAGAAAGCCTTATGATAATGGTTTCTCTGGACAAGTATCTTATTCTTATGGTGAGTCTAAAGCAATATTTGATGGTACATCATCTCAAAACAGCTCTCAATGGAGAAACATTCAAACAGTAAACGGAAAGAATTCTGATTTACCAGTAAGTCGTTCTGATTTCTCTGCTGGTCATAGAATTTCTAGTAATATGTCTTATGAGCACAAATGGTCAGAAGATGTAAAAACAACTATTGGTGTGTTCTATAATGGTTCTCAAGGACGTCCTTTCTCTTATACATATAGAGAAGGAAGAGATTTATTTAATGATGATTCGCGTGATAATGCTTTAATATATGTTCCTGCTAACCAAGGTGAGATCGTTTTGAGAGACAGATCAGGATCAGCAGCTGGAACTGGTGATGAATGGGCTCTTTTAAATGCTTATATTGAAGGTGATGATTACTTACGTACAAGAAGAGGGCAATACGCTGAGCGTAATGGGTCAAGAGGTCCTTGGAGCAATATCATCGACTTGAAATTCATACAAGATTTTTCTTTTGATGCATTAAGCAAAAAGAATACGTTCCAAGTATCACTAGATATCTTCAACTTTACAAACTTATTGAATAAGGATTGGGGTAAACAAAAGTTTGCTTTTGGCAATACTCAAATCTTGAGAACAGAGTCTGCTTCAGCAGGTAGTACTCCTGAATTTAGTTTAAATGAATCTGTGATCAATGCGGGTCCAGATCAAATAGATGATATAGGTATCCAGAGTTCAAGATGGCAAATGCAAGTTGGATTGAGATATATTTTCAACTAGAACTTGTAATACATAATAAAAAAACCTCGCTATACAGCGAGGTTTTTTTATGCCTAAAATCATTATTTTTGTATCACACCAAAATTAAATTCATTATGTACGATATAGTATTAGTATTACATTCTTACTGGGCATTCTTAGTATTATTAGTTTTATTTCTTGCCACTATAAACGCCTTAATCAAGTTTTTCGGTAAAAGAGAGTTTCATGCCAAAGACTTTCGAATAAGTCTTTTTACACTCATAGTGTCTCATATACAGTTATTAATAGGCTTACTGCTTTATGTTGTATCACCTAGATTACAAATGTGGTCAGAAAGTGGCATGGGTGGCATTATGAAAGATTCTGTGAACCGACTGTACTTAGTAGAGCATCCTCTTATTAATATTATTGCCGTTGCCCTCATAACCATTGGGTACAGCAAACACAAAAAGAAACTCACTTCTACTCCAAAATTCAAGATTTTAGCAATGTTCTATACCATTGCACTCGTGTTGTTTTTATCAAGGATCCCTTGGAATACGTGGATGAATTAAGACAAAAAAGAGACGCTACAAGCGTCTCTTTTTCTTTATAAATATCTTCTTATTTTACTTCTTTTATAACAAAGGTATACACAGGAAAGTGATCGCTGAAACCATCAGTAAATCCACCATCCGCAAAACTCCTTAAAGGATATCCCTTATATCTACCTTTCTTATTTGTTAAATAGTGCTTATTATATATACCTGCTTTATAAAAACGATATGAAGAATAATCTTTTTCTAAAAACGGCTGTGTAAACATAATTTGATCAAACAAACTCCAAGCGTCTCTATATGCATTAGAACCTAGCCCTTTTTTAAAAAGCTCTTCCATAGGGTTGTAGATGCCTTTAAGGCCAACATCTTTCTTATCTTTCTTAGCCTTCAAGATATCTTTTACACTTGCATTTGTCGGATCATCATTAAGGTCTCCCATTGTAAATATCTTAGCGTAAGGATCTAAAACTTGTAAAGAATCTATAATGTGTTTGTTTAGTTTAGCAGCAGCTACACGTTTGGCCCTACTTCTAGCTTCTCCACCTCTTCTAGAAGGCCAATGACTCACAATAAAGTGCATAGATTCGCCATCTAATTTTCCGCTAACCAATAATTGATCTCTTGTATAAATACGCTTACGTGTATTATCGTCATATATTTTTAGTTCATGCTTACTACTCGTTTGCACTTGAAAAACTGATTTTTGATATAGCATGGCAACATCTATGCCTCGCGCATCTGGAGAGTCGAAATGAACAATTCCATAATCTTTCCCAAGCAGTAAAGGGTCATTAACTAGATCTTCTAGTACTTTTCTGTTTTCAACTTCTGCCACGCCAATAACTACTGGTGTATTCTTAGTGACCTCAGAACCAATATCTGCAATTACCCTTGCCACATTATGTACTTTCTTTTTATAGACCTCACCTACATCGGCTTTCATTTCCATAATAGGGCTCGCCTCATCAAACTTATTAGGATCATTAATAGTGTCAAATAAGTTTTCTACGTTGTAAAAAGCTATTGTATGCACTTTAAATTTCTTCTTTTCTTGAGCATACGCTGTTACTAAAAACAGTGAAAAAAGAACTAAAACAGATTGTTTAAAGATTTTCATTAAATTAAATATTATGTTTCTGGTATAACTTAAGCAAATGTCACGCCAAAAGTATGTATTTATAATAAAAGACGTAAATTTGCAAGCCTTAATTAATAATTAATTTAAGGTAAAAATCATTAACTTTAAATGTGAATATGAAGAAACTCTTACTTTTTTTCTTAATTGGAATTTTTTCAGCTGTCACAGCATTTTCTCAAGGCACCTTAATAAAAGGTAGTGTAGTTGATGCTGTTTCTAACGAGCCAATTCCTGATGTTACTATAACTATTGAAGAAACCGATCAATCTACTCAGACAGATGGAGAAGGTCTCTTTACTTTTTCTACTAATGTTCCTCTGGGAGAACAAGTTTTAAGAGTTTCAAAAATTGGTTATTTGACAAAACGATACCCAATAGTGGTCAATGAAGGTCAAACAGTTAATATCACGGACATGAGTCTAGATATTGATGTAAGCGACCAAGCTGATTTATTTACTCTTACTCTCTCTGATGACGAGTTGAATGACGATACTAGCGGCGCAGATAATATATCTGGTTTACTACAATCATCACGAGATATCTTTCAAAGAACAGCAGCGTTTGAATTTAGCTCATCCTTTTTTAGGGTTAGAGGTCTAGATTCTGATAACGGCTCTGTCTTGATCAATGGGATAGAAATGAATAAGGTATACAACGGTCGACCACAGTGGAGTAACTGGGGCGGATTAAATGATGTTGTGAGAAATCAAGAATTAACATCAGGACTAACACCATCTAGCTATAATTTTGGGGGTGTTCTTGGAACTACCAATATTAATACTAGAGCTTCTAATTATAGAGAAGGTGGACAATTAACATATTCATCTTCAAATAGAAGTTATACAAATCGCCTAATGGCGAGTTATTCCTCTGGTATGATGAAAGATGGATGGGCTTATAGTATTATGGCAGGAAGACGTTTTGGTAACGAAGGATATCAAGACGCTACTGTATATGATGCCAATTCATTCTTTGCTTCTATAGAAAAAAAGATAAATGATAAGCATAGCATCAATTTTACTTCTATTTATGCACAAAATAGACGTGGTAAATCATCTCCAAATACACAAGAAGTTTATGACCTTAGAGATATAAGGTATAATGAATATTGGGGTTGGCAAGATGGTAAAAAACGTAATTCTCGTATAAAAGAAGTTGAAGAGCCAATTGTTATGCTAAATCATTTTTGGGATATATCCTCCAAAACATCTTTAAACACTAATATCGGTTATCAATTCGGAACGCTTGGTAATAGTCGTTTAGATTTTGGAAGAGGAGCAAATCCTAGCGGTGCTTACTATCAGAAACTACCGAGTTATGGTATCAGGAATTTTCCCGATAATACAGGTATTGCGTATGGTCTCGAACAAGAATTCATTAATGATGGACAAATAGATTGGACACGTATATATGAAGCTAATGTTGGTCAGCAAAATGCCGTATATGCCTTATACGAAGATCGTGTAGATGACAAACAATTAACGGTAAATACTATTTTAAGTTCTGAATTAAGTGACAATATTGTATTAAACGCCTCTTTAAATTATAAGACACTTAAATCAGAAAATTTTGCTGAAATACAAGATCTTTTTGGAGCATCTGGCTATTTAAACGTCGATTCTTTTGACGGCTTTCAGTTTGATGTCAATAATCCAAATTTTATTTCTGGTGAGGGTGACAGATTTAGGTACAACTATAATTTATTTGCAGATGTGTTAAGCGGATATGCCCAAGCACAATTTAAGTACAATAAAGTCGATTTCTTTGTAGCTGGTAGTGTTACAAATACAGAATACCAAAGAGAGGGGTTATATGAAAATGGTGCAAACATTGGTAATTCTTTTGGGAAAGGAGAAAAACTATCATTTACGGGGTTTGGTCTTAAAGGAGGAGCAACCTATAAAATAACAGGGAAGCATTTATTAGATGTAAATGCTGGGTATATTACAAGAGCGCCATCGTTACGAAACACTTTTAGTAATTCCAGGTCTAATAATGACTATATAGGTGTAACTAATGGTAAACAAATTGATGGTGTCGGTGAAATAACAGAAGAAACCATAATGTCCTTGGATGCTAGTTATATTTTTAGATCACCTGTTTTAAAGGCGAAATTAACAGGTTACTATACCAAAATTGAAGATGCCAATGAAATTTCGTTTTTCTTTGCTGATGGTGTGGTTGGCTTTTCAGAAAGCTCAGAATTTATTAGTGAAGTGCTTCAAGGGGTTGATAAAAAACACATTGGTGCAGAAATAGGAATAGATGCACAAGTCACTCCAACTATAAAACTAAAAGGTGTTGCATCCATTGGGCAATTTACATACGCTAATAATCCAAAATTGTATATCGCTTCAGATAGTACATCAGTTGGTCCCTTAACTTCAAATCTAAAAGATTATAAAATTGCTGGAGGACCTCAACGGGCCTATTCTGTTGGTTTCGAGTATAGAGATCCAGATTATTGGTGGTTTGGCGCAACCGCAAACTTCTTCTCTAATACATATTTAGACGTAAGTCCTTTAACAAGAACAGAGAACTTTTATACCGATCCGTTAGATGGTCAAGTATTTAACGATTATGACGAAAATGCTGCTAGAGACTTATTAAGACAAGAAGAGTTTGAAGATTATATGGTTGTGAATCTCGTAGGTGGGAAGTCATGGAAAATAGGAGACTATTTTGTTGGCTTTTTTGCAAGTGTCGGGAATGTACTGGACAAAGAATATAGAACTGGTGGTTTCGAGCAAGGACGAAGTGCTAACTATAGAAGTTTGAGAGATGATAGCGCCTTAGGTACAAGAGTATTTGGGCCTAAGTACTGGTATGGTCGTGGCACAAATTACTTCGTGAACGTTTACTTTAGATTTTAAAAATTAATATGAAAGATATAATATTAAGAATTATGAAAACCAATAGAATTTTAACGCTTTTAAGTGTGTTTGCGCTTTTACTTACTATTTCCTCGTGTGTAAATAGTGACGACTATAATCTTCCTGATGTAACAGTCAGTACTGTTGACCCATCCGTTTTAGGTAATAAAACAAATTTCAATAATGTTATTGCCACTTACTTAACAGCCGTTTCTGATGGTGAGCAAGTTGGGACATTTGGATTTGATGACCCATTATATATTGAAGGCTATGTGGTCTCCAGTGATCGTGATGGCAACTTCTTTGAAGAATTAATCATCCAGAATTCGCCCGATGCTGGCGATGCTGGCACAGATCCAAGACGTGGTTTAAACATTCAAATTAATGTCTCTAGCTTAGCTGATACTTATGAGGTAGGAAGAAAAATATATGTTAAACTAAACGGTTTAGCAATAGGTGAAGAAAATGGTGTTTATACGCTTGGAAGAGAAGTTGGAAGCGGTTTGGATCAGATTCAATCTTACGAGTATGTATATGACCCATTACAATTGGACTTCCCTACATTTATCTTAAGAGATTCTGAAGTTGCGATTATAACGCCTAAAGTTGCAGCTGTTGCTGATTTAACAGAAGCAGACGAAAACACATTTGTCCAATTAGATAATATGCAAATCAATCGCAATGAGTTAGGACTTGATTTCGCTGGACAACCTTCTGACCAGTTTGATGGATTTAGAACTCTTGAAAGTTGTGATGACGGGTCTACATTAAAATTACAGACAAGTACATTTGCGGATTTCAAATCCGTAACCCTACCAGAAGGCAAAGGATCTATAGCCGGTATTTACACAAGGGATTTCGGAGATGATATTAGTGTATTAGTTCTTAATGGTTTATCTGATATTGCTATGGATAATGCAGAGCGTTGTGATCCAGAGATTTTAGAATGTGCTGGAACGACATCTACAGCTGTGACAATTTTTGAAGAAGATTTTCAAACCATCACCAACGAGAATCAGTTGGATACTATGGGTTGGACAAATGTAAATGTATCTGGTGGTAGCGAACGTTTTGAAGATAGCTCATTCAGTGGTGACAGGTACTTGAAAATATCGGCTTTCGGCACTGGTGAAAACCCATTAGAGGCTTGGTTGGTAACTCCAACCATAAACTTAGATGCTACAAACGAAGAAGAATTGAGTTTTGAAGTGTCATCTAATTTTGAAACTGGGAGGATATTAACAGCATTTATATCAAACGCCTATACAGGTGACCCAACCACAACAGAGTGGACACAATTAGATGTAGAAATTCCTATTGGAGATGGTGGTTTTGGAGACTTCGTGACACTTACAGCTAATATTTCTTGTTTAGATGGTGATGTACATGTAGCTTTCAAGTATTTAGGAGCTGCAGGAGGCGCAGAAACCAGATACCATGTTGATGATATCAAAGTGACTGGCAGTAATTAATAATTAAACATACTTTTATTAAACAATAAAGCCGCATGAATATGTGGCTTTATTGTTTTAATTTTGATGCTATGTCTTTATCAGATCAATTTTTTTTCAACGTATTCAATTACTATAAAAAGTCTTACAAAAAGCTAGCCAGCAGAATTGCGGGTATCTACATCAATTTACTACAAGTTTCTGTGCTGTTGTTATTGGGGGTGTTTTTTTCAGTATTCTTCAACCAAATGAATGTGCATTTCATAAGTTCTGAAAAAGCATGGATATTATTTGTCATTGCAGCACTAATTATTTGTTTTAAGAATTGGATTCAATATTCAGGAAAGAAACGAAAAATCATGAATGCCAAAATAAGTAATAGCAAATCTAAACACTTTTCTATAGGGTTACTTTGGGCATTACCTATTATGTGCATAGCACTATCTATTATACTTTCAAAGGCGTTTTAATTTCTTATTGTTTTTTTAGCTGAATAAATACAGGAAAGTGATCACTGTAACCGCCTTTATATTTAGCGCCTACAAAAGTCCTGAAAGGCTGTCCTTTAAACTTACCCTTGTATTGTTGCAAAAATTCTTCATCAAAAATATCGGCTTTCGAAAAACTATGAGACCCTACTTTTGTTTCAAAGAAATTAGTGGTAATGAGAATTTGATCAAAAATGTTCCATTTAAACTTATAATTAAGGCTCCCTCGCGTATAAGATAACAGTGTTTCCATTGGGTTATACATATCCAATGTATTGGTTAATTGCTGAATACTTTTACTGCTTGGGTCATCATTGAAATCACCCATTACCATAATCTTGGCCTCACTGTCTTTTTCGCGAAGGTCATTACATATACCTATTACTTTTTCAGCGGCAGTTATGCGTTTATGTTCAGTCTCACTTGCACCTTCTCGTCTAGATGACCAATGATTTACTATAATATATATGAGTTCACCATTAAGCTCACCTTCTACGAGCAAAATATCTCTGGTATAATCTGGATTATCAATATCTATAGTAATATCAATAGAGATAGATTGCGAATCAATTACTGTGAAATAATCCTTTTTGTATAATAAGGCAACATCTATACCTCTTTCGTCTGGCGAATCATAATGCACAAAGCTATAATTATCGTCTCTTAAATGTTTAGTGTCAATTAAATCTTCTAATACTTTCTTGTTTTCAACCTCGGCTAAACCAATAAGAACCGGTGATTTACCTGAACGCTCTTTACCTATTTGAGAAATGGCAGTGCCAAGTTTATAAATCTTTTTTTTATAACGTTTATTGGTCCACCGTTTCTCGGAGTCCGGTAAAAAATCATCATCATTTTTAGTAGGGTCGTCTATGGTATCAAAAAGGTTTTCGACATTATAAAAAGCCACGGTATAAATATTAGAGTCAGAATCTGGTTCTTCAGAAAAAGGAAGCGTCATGGATCGTATTATTTAAAACCTAAAATACAAAAACATAACTATGCAATTGCGTAACTTTGGGCTTTTACTATTATATGCTCGAAAAGAAAGACATAGCACACGAAAAAGCCGTTTTAATTGGCGTCATTACCCAACAACAAAATGAAGAGCAATCCAAAGAGTATTTAGATGAGCTCGAATTTCTGACCTATACGGCTGGTGGCGAAGTCATAAAACGGTTCACGCAAAAGATGACTGTTGCGAATCCTAAAACTTTTATTGGCACTGGTAAAATGGAGGAAGTTCAAGCATTCATCGATACACACGATATTGGCACTGCTATTTTTGATGATGAACTATCACCAGCCCAAGAACGTAATATCAGTAAGATTCTTAATTGTAAAGTCTTAGATAGAACAAATCTTATTCTCGACATATTTGCGCAACGTGCGCAGACTAGTTACGCAAGAACACAAGTAGAACTCGCTCAGTGTGAATATCTGCTTCCACGTCTTAAAGGTATGTGGACACACCTTGAACGGCAAAAAGGTGGTATTGGTATGCGTGGCCCTGGAGAAACAGAAATAGAAACAGATAGACGTATTGTTAGGGATAGAATATCCTTGTTAAAAGCCAAGATAAAAACCATCGATAAACAAATGGCCGTGCAACGCGGCAATCGTGGCAAAATGGTAAGAATTGCCTTGGTAGGCTACACCAATGTTGGTAAATCTACCTTAATGAATGTCGTAAGCAAAAGCGACGTCTTTGCCGAAAACAAGTTATTTGCAACATTAGATACCACGGTCAGGAAAGTCGTTATCAAAAACCTACCCTTTTTAATGAGTGACACTGTTGGCTTTATTAGAAAGCTACCAACGCAATTAATTGATTCTTTTAAAAGCACTCTTGATGAAGTGCGTGAAGCCGACTTACTGCTTCATGTGGTAGATATCTCTCATCCCAATTTTGAAGAACATATTGAATCAGTAAATACCATTTTACTAGATATTAAGAGTTCAGACAAGCCTACGATCATGGTCTTTAATAAGATTGATGCCTATGAAGCAGAATTAATTGCTGAAGACGATTTGGTCACCGAAAAAACCAAGGCGCATTATACACTAGATGAATGGAAACGTACATGGATGGCAAAAATTGGCGATAATGCATTGTTTATTTCTGCATTGAACAAAGACAATCTAGAAGATTTTAGGAAACGTGTGTACAAAGAAGTCAGGAAAATACACATTCAGCGATTTCCTTACAATCATTTTCTGTATCCAGATTATGATAGCTATCTGGATAATGAGACGACATCATAAAAGTTTGTTTGCTGCGCGCTTATAGTTTGGAAGTTTCTTGAGATCGACCGATTCATTTACCTTTTTCATAAGGATGATAAGGAATTCTTTTATTTGAGAACCTATACACTTTATCAAAATCGCTGGATTCAAAAATGACATGAATACCTTTACCCTTTTTATCTTTTACAACACAAAGCTTGGAAATAGGATATTCCTTTAGTTTTGAGCTTAACTTATAAGCGCGTCTTAAGAACTTAAAAGGAATTGAAAATGTTTGATTGATATTAATGTCCTCATCTCCATTGGTA
>JABABD010000001.1 GCA_014238425.1 Flavobacteriaceae bacterium
CCTACAATTTACACTTCGCTTTGCGAAGCTTATTGATAACCAATAATTTGAGATTATTTCGATGTCCCCTTCTCAAACTATTGTTACAGAATTTATTATCTTTTCATTCACTAATCAGAACTACGTTTAACCCTGCAGTTAGTGGCAATTAAAAATAATGCAAAACAAAAACAATCCTGTAACGCCTAATAATAGAATTGAATACCTTGACTCTCTCCGTGGAATAGCTCTATTAGGCATTATTTTGGCTAACATGATTCTTTACTCATTATATCTATACTTGTCTGAAGATCAAATAAACAATATTGGTGTCACTCGATTTGACAAGACTCTTGATTTTTTGGAACTAATGTTGATTGAAGGTAAGTTTTATACCATCTTTTCTATTTTATTTGGAATAGGGTTTTCCATAATATTGGAGAGGTCTAGATCAAAAAACAGTAATTTTGTCAAATTCTTTTTATGGAGAATGACTTTGTTGGCAATAATTGGAGTTATTCATGCCATTTTCTTTTGGCATAACGACATTTTATTTTTTTATGCTTGCTGTGGAATGTTGCTAATTCCGATGGCACGATTCTCTGATAAGACTATTTTTTTCATTGCCTTGACAATGTTTGTAATACCAATAGGGATGAAAGTATTTTTTGGAACAACGACAGATTCATTTTTGCAGATTAGAGATCAATTATTTGAAACATTTAGCATTACATTAAATAATAGAGTTGACATTTGGACTAGTGGGAATTGGAAAAGCATTTGGCAATTAAATCTAAGTATGTGGTTTAATCAATTTCATTTTGTGATTGGAAGTGGAATGATTTTTAAAATATTTGGTAGCTTTTTAATTGGTTATTTAATTGGACGAAAAAAAATTCACGAAAAGTTACACGAGCTTAAACCAATTATCAAAAAAATTGCTTTGATAGGCCTCATTTTCGGTCTCGTATTCAATTTTGCATACGCATCGTATTTCTATACTAATTCATGGGAATTGATCTTATCAGAGTCTTTGGGTATTTTACCGTTAAGCTTTGGCTACATGGCATTAGCAGCACTACTTTGGCAAAGTATTAAATTTAAAAAGTTAATGTTACTATTTGCCCCTGTTGGAAGAATGGCTTTGACTAATTACGTTTTTCAAAGTGTTATTTGTACATTAATTTTTTACAATACTGGAATGGCTCTTGGTGGAAAGTTTAGTCCCTCTGGTTATTTGTTAATTGGAATTATAGTATTTGGTTTTCAAGTAGTTTTTAGTAAAATCTGGTTGGCAAAATTTCGTTTTGGCCCATTGGAATGGATATGGAGATCACTAACCTACAGGAAATTAATTGTTAACTATAAAAAGTAGGCCGCTAACAACGTGTATAGTTCATGCTGCACCTGAATTTATTTGAAAAATTATATCTTTAATCCAACATCTGATTTGCAGCCGAATCTGACTAACGTCTGATTCCGCACAAACCATACACAAACATGTTGGCAAACATTATATCACACCCTTAATTATTTATTAAATTCTTTTTACAATTTTTCATCAAAATAAGTCGAAGGAGAAATTCCCATTAGTTTTTTAAACGATTTATTAAATGTAGTTTTAGAATTAAATCCTGATTCTTGAGCAAGTCCAAAAAAAGTAAGTTGCTTGGCTTTATCTGTTTTTGCCAAGAGAATAAACTCTCTTATACGATAATAGTTTACATATTCAAAAAAGTTCATTCCTATATTTTCATTAAGTATTCGAGCAAGTTCAGGATTGTTTACACCTAATATTTGAGCAAGCTCTGCCTTAAGTAACCTATTGTTTAAGTATGGTTTTTTATCAATCATAATTTGATCAAGCTGTTTTTTTAACCGTTCCATATCTTCTATACTTAATTTTGATTGCGCATACTTTTTAAATTCAATTTCTGGTAAAACTTGCATCACATTTGGCGAAATCATCCCGTAATAATTAATAAAAAGAATTATTAGTGCTAAAAAAATCCATATATACGGACGAAGTGTACGCTCTAACTCTTGGAAACCAGAAAGACTAATAAAGTAGATAATAATCCAAAATAACAAACAGCCACCAATTACCAATAAAAAATTTATAATAAAGCGAAGGTGTACTTCATATGATATTTCATTTTTTATCTCTTTAGAAAAGTTTTTAAAAGTATTCCAACTTAATACCCAATATATACTATTTACCATTAAGCCTAACCCTAAGCAAATATGTATAACACGAAACAACTCTCCTGTTTTTATTCTCTCAGCTATAACAGCATCTGATGGAATAATAAAGTAAACAATTATAAATATCGAATATACTAAACCAGGGACATAATGAATTAAATCTTTATTTGAATATTTTTTTTTCAGTAATACAGAACGCGTAAACAAATAAACTGTTGGGCCAAATAATAATATTGAAAACTCAGAAAAAGAAATGAGTCTGAAATTACTATTCCAGACCCCGGTACTATGCAATGTCCTACCCAATAAACCTATTAAAAGAGTTACAATTAAAAATGCCATAAACCCATTTATATGCTTTCTTTTCTTTAACGAAAAAAGATAAATAGACAACAAGAAAAGGCTTTGAAAAAAACCAAAATAAATTAGTTGATTAAGTATTGTTTGCATATATTATTTCTTAAGTAAGTTAATTGATTGTAAATTGATGTACATTTTTTAAACCCTCATAACTCGACATTGTATGTTGTTTTGCATATGCCTCAAAAGCAGATTGATTATCCCATTGTATTATATAAAACTGATCAGGGTTATAATTATATCCAGTTGGAGAATCTCCATTATTTAATTGTAAAACAATATTACCTCCTGCTTTTTTAATATCTCCTTCCCATTTAGATGAAAATTTATCAAATTTTTCTGAATCTTCCTCCCAAAATGATGTAGCTACATTATATTTTTCTGTATTTACAGAAAAATTAATATCACTTGGCATTTCATAATACGTTAGATAAAAATACGGAAATATATCTCTACGCTGTTGATGAAAATTAGGTACTCTTTTAGAAATATTAGCTAAAAACCCTTCTCTTTTCATTTTACTTTCCCACTTACCAAATATTAAACTAACTGGAAGGCCAGTACCAAGAGTAAGTTTTGAAATTTTAAAGCCTTGCTGCGGTTGATATGAATATTCAAAAGCTAAAGGAAAAGCCGTTTTTTTATAAGTTTCAAATTTTGCGTCTGAATCTGGTGCTGTTGTTAATAACATAACATCCATGATTTCACCTTTTTTAAAACTAAAAGATTTCACCTTTTCACTTTGTGCTTTACAATTAAAAATGGCCAAAGAAAAAAATACTAATACTACTGTTTTTAATTTCATAATTATAAAAATTTAATGTTCATATTGATCAAAACAATAATATTAAAGTTTAATACGCAAGAATTTAAATACCTGAAGCGTTCGCATACAGTACTTGTGCTAGATTATAAAGAAAATAGCATGTTAAACGTTATGCCAACAACGCGTATAATTCATAATGTTTAAAGGTGGTTCGGGAAATTCCGCGCTCTTGATTCTTTTTTACTAACTTGAAGACCTCTACATTACAAACCATATACGAACACGTTGTAGGTAATATGACCGAAGAAATCCCTCACATACAATTTGAGTCCAGTTATTCTAAAATCAAGGGAATAGAAATCATTACTTTAGAAAGCCTAATTGAAAGAAAAGATAACCTAAATCATTTTCCGGAAAAAGCAATTCAACAGGTTTGTATTCATCATTAGGCAGCTTATATGCAGTTCCTGAGATTTGATTATTCCCAGTTTAAATTAATGAGTTTATTTGACCAATACTGTCCCTCTTAAACTCAAACTTCATTTGTGGATGTAAGAAAGCTTGATAAGAATCTTTATCTATAGAATCAAGTATTTGAGTTGCATGCCAAAAGCTAGGTAGGAGAGTTAGCAAGCCAGACTCTACTTTTACCTCAAGGACTAAATCGGTATCAAGGGCATAACGACCAATATACTCAGATGGATTGTCCAATGTATTTTCGATTGGTCTATCAAATTGTTTACATCCTAATAAAATTAGAACTATTGCTAAAATTATGACTTCAGTTGATATAATTATATTACTATACCGCTTATTATTGCTCATATTTAACTGACGAATTGCTTAAAAGTTATAATTGTTTTCCGTTTAATATCACCTTATAAATTTCTTCAGTGTTTCCAATATTTATCAAAGGGTTTTTATTTAGGATAACCAGATTTGCAATTTTGTTTATTTCTATAGTACCGTAGTCTTTATCTAAGCGCAGAAATTGAGCTGGATTTATTGTAGCAGTCTTAAGTATTTCATATTCTGAAATTCCACAAGAGCCTAAGAGTTGTAGTTCTCTGTGCAATGATTTTCCTGGAGTTAAGTTAAACAATGCTGGTGAATCTGTTCCTGCCAATAATGATAAATTTTGATTATTCATCTCTTTGACCAAAAGTTTTTGAAATAAATAGCCTTTTTCAAGTCGAAACTGTTTTCCTTTAGTACTAAATTTAGTAGGTATTTGATTTTTTGGGGGTAACCAATTCCAATAACTAGCTATTTCATTTAATGGAGGATTCAATTCTGACGGAAAGTTAGTTTTTTGCGCCTGGGTTAGTATTGATTTGAAAGCAACTAATGTTGGACTTACCCATTTGCTATTTTTCTTTAGTGTTGAAACTATAGTGTCAATTAATTGATAATTGGGTTCCGTAACAGTATCATCAACGCCCATTAGATAGTTTAAGGGTTCATTGTATAGTATTTCTTCAGTATGACAAATGAGCTCCTGATTGGTGTCCATCAACTGATAAAAACCAATTTTGCGAGGTATATGACCAACCAAACGTAAATTATATTCTTTCGCCTTATTATTATAAACTTCAAAAGCAGCTTCTGAAAGGTGAGTATATATTTTTATATATTCAAAGCCCTTTTCTTTATGATTTTTTAATTGCTGTAATGCCTCTTCGGCTGTTAGATCATCCGCTCGTTGATTTCTCCCCGAACTGATGATTTTTGGTCCTATTAATTCTGCGTTGTCAATCTTTTTTTTGTGGGTAAGTAGTTCATCTGAACCATGAAGGGAGAAAACATTAGTGACGCCATAATTTAATAACAACGAATCGGATACCTTGTACAAGGTTTCTTTTCTTCCGTAATGAAAATGACTGTCAAAAAGCCCCGGAATTATAAATTTATTACTACAATCGATTGTAATTGTTTTTGAGTTTAAATAATTACCATCAATTTTGTCTTCAATTGCAACAATTCTATCATTTTGCATAATGATATTTTTCTTGACAAGAATTGTGTCTTTATACATTGGGATAATATTACAATTCTTTAATACTGTATATTCGTTTTGATCGCTTGAACAGGAAGATGTTGTTAAGACCACAAATAATAGTAATATAAATCTCATGATATTTTTTATTTAATAAATATTGTACAATGGTTACTATCAGTTAATTTTCTTTTTCGGATATTCTCTCCAAGCATAGCTTTTATGTATAATTTCCCACTCTCCTTCATACTTTATGAGTAAAAAATAATCTGTATAAATTCGCCAATTTGGAATTACAATTTCCGCTTTGGCCATTGCAGCATTATTTTCATAATCGATAGAAATTATTCGCCCTATTCGATTTGATTTTTCGTCTTTATTTACATTAGAAATGTATTTTTTTTCCGAACGAATTAGTATACTATCTTTTTGATAACCATTAATTTGAAAACCTAAACCATTAATAGTACAATTTCCAAATTATTGTTATTCAAATTCATTATCTTTTCATTCTCTAAACTGAACTCCGTTTAACCCTTCAGTTGTAAGCAATTTAGTCGTTAACTAAATTATTGTTTGCAGAACCATTTAACAAAATAAATTCTCCATCTATTATAGCTGACTTTACTTTACGAAGCGAATTAAGGTTTTTAATTGGATTATCCTCTAAAACGATAAATTTTGCTTTATATCCTTCTTCAATTTGAAAGTTTTCACCTAAATATTTTGCTGAATCATTTGTTGCCATTAAAAGAACTTCATTTGGCTTTATTCCTGCATCAATAAGTAATTCCATTTCTCTAAATATAGATTCTCCTCCTTTTAATCCACTTAATGGATAGTCAGTACCTACCAATATTTGAACTCCTTTATCATGGAATCTTTTAGTGTAACTTTGAAGTCTTTTCAAAATTTTATAACCAGAAGCTTGTTGTTCTTTTGGTGCACTCTTGACAAAATTCTCATAAGTAACCAGAGTTGGTGTAATGGCTATATTATTACGTTTCAAGTTTACAGCTAAGGAATCTAAATATGGACCATCTAAAATATCTATTACTTCCCTGAAAGATTTGGCTGGGAAATTTTCTCTTGAAAAAAGCCCTCTGATAAAGCTATCTATATGTTCAATTGAGCTAATTTCATATTCAGAATATTTAATTGGATCTATTCCTTCAGGAATATGGCCAACAACTTTTAAATCATTTTCATTACATAATTTTATCAAATCATCCAATAATCCACGTGGAAAACAATTGTGTATTTTAAAAAATTTAAGCTTCGCTGATTTAATCAATGAAATTGCTTCAATTAAATCAGACCTTGTATCTATAACCTGGTGTTCATCAACCTCACATGCTTTCCCATTATAGATAAAACCAACAGGATGAACACCATATTTTCTATATTCCTCACTCTTATAATCTTGGTAAATATTTAGGAAACCTAAATTGTCACTTTTAAAAACACCCATGTCCCTAACACCAAAAACACCGTATTTTCTATATTCATCCATTTTTAGTGAAACACTATCATGAAGATGAGCATGCATATCATTTAGAATTGGAAAAATCCAATTCCCTTTCAAGTCAATAGAATTTCTGTCAGTAATTGAATCTTTCGTGATTTTTTTAATAATCCCATCTTCAACAATTATATTTACTAATTCTGATTCGCCGCTTTTGATATCGATTAGATTGGCGTTTTTAATTATAAGTCTATTAGACTTATCACAACTAACTAAAAAAATTAAACAAATGTAAAGTAAAAGTACTCTCATAATAAATGAATTTTTAATTCTTACATATCAAAGACTTGTATAGTTCATGCTAACACATGAACTTCAATTTTAATTTATATCTTTAAACAAACGTATGATTACTTGTAAAAATAGCAAGGCACAGTCATAGTACTATTTTTTCATAATATTGACTTCTAATGTTTAGGTTTTTTCATAACGTTTAATTTTCTTTTAAACTAAATGTATATACAATCAAGTATGATTATATATTAATCAGTGTTAACTAAAAAAAATTAATATTCAAAGATGTATCTATAAACTTCAAATAATGAAGCACATAATTATATTTATTCTTTACAAAGCTTTACATACTTATTTTTGAAGTCGAAAGTAATGTTGTATTCTGAAATCAAACCAATACCGATATTAATAGAATTGGCCTTTTCTGAAAAAAGGACTTTATCGCCATTTATTATATTATCTCCAATCTTAATTGTATCCAGCACTTTTCCTGAATAGAAATAAAACTCCGTGTTTGCTCGTCTTCCAGTACCACTCTTACTTAATTTTTTAGTTTTAATCGATTTTGTCAAATTCATAGGCATATGTAAATAGAGCATTGATCCAGTATCTATGTGTCCGTTGAAGATCTTATTTCCAATTTTTATTTCTATTCCCATACCATCCTTTAAAGCCAAAACATTAGGTTCATCTAAAGACAAGTTGCCTTTCTCCAATTGAATTACATTATCGCGAAAATTAATAGTTACGAGATAGTTTTTAAAAAATTCTTGCCCAATAATTCCATGGAATGCAATAGAATCTCTTCCTCTGTTATAATTTCTAGATAGCATTTCTACATTGTTACGCACTACTCCGCCAACATTTACATAATCAACACGCACTTCATCTATGTCACTGTAATTAACGCCATCAAAATTAGATTGGGCACCAATTATCTTTACTTTTGAATCACTGCTGGTTAGAGTAGAATCAATTCTGCCAAATCCATAGGCGCCTGTATCATAAATAAAAGGATATTCTTTTCTATTAATATCTACATTAATGAAAATACGATTGTTTTTAAGTTCAAACGGAATGGTTTTATTTTGTGCACATGCAGAAAATAACAATGAAAAGACAAATATTGTTGAAAGGTTAATAATTCTCATATATTTCATTTATTGAATTTTAGTTAATTTTCCAATGGACCTTCCCATAATATTTGCTCTATCATCCAATTATCTTGGTCTTTTGAAAGTAAGATGTAGTCCACACCCCACCAAGCTGTTATTTTAGCTGCCGCTATATGGTTCATTATGCTCAAAACTTCAACTTTTTTTGGAGCACTAGATTTGGCAAATTTCTTCTTCTTCAAGACATTCACTGCATATTGTCTAACCTGATCAAAAGTCATATTTCCGTCGCTCTCATACTCTCCAGTAGGTTTGTTTTTCCAAAACCCAAATTTGTATAGCGTAGGCTTAACGCTTTTAATAATTTTAATCGTGTCGCCTTGATACAAGCCTTCTATGTAATTCATACAAGCTTTCTCTATTAATTCTTTATTTGCATCAAAATCATTTTTTGACTGATCGTTTAACAACTTATTTTCAAACAAATTGGGCTTCGACAAATTTGTAAGGTTTTGATTATCTTTTTTTTGACAAGAAAGAATTAGTATTAACGAAAATAAGATGATAACGTGTTTCATTTAATGGAATTTAAAATTAATTACTAGTTATACTTCAAAACTGTGCAATGCATGCTAATTCTTTTATAAAGTTTATTTTATTCATTCTTAAAAGTCAGATCTACGATTTGACTGTGTTGGTAAATCGCACTAAAATTTCGTGGATGACTATACACCCTATTTGCTATATACCATGTTGTAGCACATTTAAATTAACAATTCTAAAAGCACAATTAATTAAGAGATCTCACTTGTAATGTGATTGCTTTCAATATCAGTTACTATAAAAATTAAGTCGTCTCAAAATAACAAATGACAAAATAAAAGGTGGGGCAGTTAGCAGAAACGTAGTCACTAAATCCGCTATTTGTGTATCTTCCCAACTAATTGCATCAATTGCGAAATTAATCAACATATATATTACGAGAGATACTACAACAGCAATAAAAATGCGTGCCATACGTAACCAAATCTTTCCTTCATCTGAATTTTGTCCAATCTTATTAATGACGAAATAAGCGGCAATCAATCCAAAAAGGCGTCCTACATTATCAGCATCTAGAAGTTCAATTAATGGTGTTAGTAAAACAAGTGGAATAACAAAACATGCTATTCGTAAAAAAGCAGGTAGTTTCAATTTTTTATAACTTTCAATTTCTAATGATTTAAAGAGCAATGCAGCAATTAAAACAGCAAATCCACCCACAAGCATTCCTCCAACAACATCAGCAATAAAATGCCGACCTAAATACATTCTTGACAATGACATAAGAATAATCCAGCAGACGGAAAATATAAGCAGCCCTCTCCTACGATAGAAAAAGAATAACCCAAGTAAAAAAGCTGTAGCTGCACTAACATGACCCGAAGGCAGACCATAACTCCAGTCGGTTTGAGTTTTAACAGCTTCAAAAGCCTCGTCGGAAGGCAAAGACCAAAAATTGACCGCTCCACCAAAGTCTACAAGACGCCCTGAAGGCACTTGACCTGGTTCAATAACTCGAACATCAATATCACTTGGTCGCGGAAATTTTAATCCTCTTTTGAGGCCATCAGTCATGAAGCCACCAATAGCTAATATCATAAATATTGCTAGTCCTTTGCGTATATTAATTCCAAAGGTTATAATGGATATTAATATGCCATATACCATTGAATATCCGAGTACAGAAACTGTGGACATCAACCAGGTAATAAAGGGAGACTCAAAAGATTGTAACCATATGATTGGTTCTACTTGAAACATACGTTTATAGATTTATTCAATTATGCTTAAAAACTTAGCTTAATTCTGTACGCTTTTCTCTTCTAAAACGCCATTGATGAAGTTTCCAGAAGTCTTTTGACTATTTCTGTAATAAAGCGTACCCTTTCCGTTTTCTTTACCCTTCCTCCATTCTCCAACATATTTGAATAATTTGCTTTCAGGACTATACCAATAGGTCCCTTTTCCTGATCTCAAACCATCTTTAAATTGGCCTTCATAATGATCGCCATCATCATTGAAAAAATGTCCAAAACCATTGGGCTTTCCATTACTATAATTACCTTCGTATATGTCGCCATCTGAAAGTATAATTAATTTTCCCGATCCCTCAATTTTACCTTTAGAAATAAACCCTTCGAACACATAATATTCAATATTGTTTTCGAACATCTTTAACTTTCCAAAGCCTTGAAGATAACCTTCCTCACAATCACCACTCCAAACAAAATGTCTATTTTCAAAATTGCGTTCGGTAAAAAACTTACAATCTCTATCTTGTTCATATATCCAACCCGAATTCTCAGTCGACGCACTATAATCAATCATATATTTAGATATTATGATTAGAGGAAGAATTTGAAATAATACCAATAATAGAAATGATAAACGTTTTAAGTATTTTGTCATTTTAAACTTATCCGAATTTAATAGTTTATACAATTGAGTTCGTACTTTTGTTATGGATTGTATACAATTGTGGTGAAATGCTTACCCAGTACTAATTTGAACCAAGTGGTATTTTAATGATTTGATCTTAGGTCTAGCCACAGGGATTTTAATGTCCTCATTAAGCATCTTAACACTTAAACCTTGAGAGTTTCCTAAAGAAGATTCTACTGCGTTCAAATTAATAATATAAGATCGATGACACCTAAAAAACTCATGGAAATCTTGCAGTGATGCTTCTGCTTGTTTTAAGGTTGCTCTAAACAATTTAGGCAATTTATTTTCATCATTTCTGAAATGAAGTGTTATATAGTTACCTTCTGCGCTAATATATATAAGATCATTTCTATTAAAAGACACTTTATTATTTTCAAGGTAAAGTTCAATATTGGTATTCGTTTCAGTATTCATTTTAAGCCCAAGCTGTGATTTAAATTCACTATTTAAATCTTGTGAAATCTGTAAGTGCTTACGTGCTAAAAAATTATACCTTATCAGTATCAAAAAAAATGAGGCAACTATTCCAACTGCGATAGTTCTAAAAAGTATTGCAAATAGGTCAGTTTCAGAATGCATAAAAAAGACATTCTTTTTAGTAACTATGGCATTCAAAATATGATTATAAAACCCAATAATTATAAAATTATACAGAAGAAATAAAAACGCTTTAGATATAGACCATTGTGTTTCTTCAAAAAATTTAGGAAAGAAATACGGAAAACTAAAGTAATTAATACTCAAAGTTATAATGGCCATTATTAGGAAGCAAAAAAAGGTAATCACTTGGTCTATTATTGAAAACCCAAAAGGCTGAAGAAGAAAAACGATAATACTCCCAAAAATTGAAATGTATAAGACAACATTTCTTTTTTCTCGAATCGTTTGTTCAAAAGGATACTCTGTTCTTAACCAATTCCAATCCATAATTGCAAAGTTTGTCTAAGTATTGAAATTTATAAACCAAAAATACACATTTTTTTACTTGATTTTATAAATTGTCGAACTCCCAAAGACAATAAAAATTCAAATTAACATTTTTAGAAACTGAAGGCAAAACGTGCCACAACAACGTGTATAGTTCATAGTGTTTAAAGAATGTGCTGGAATTCCTGTCGAAATTCCAGCACTTCCTTCCCTTTTTGATAACTTAGTTAAAACCAATGTAACTAATCATATACGAACACTGTAGCCTTCATTACGACAAACCATACATCCAATGATAAAGTTCTTTAGAAAAATTCGTCAAAACATGATAAAAGAAAATCGTATTGGTAAATATATGTTATATGCTATAGGAGAAATTCTTTTGGTTATCATTGGAATATTAATAGCTCTTAATATTAACAATAGGAACTTGGCTCAACAGAATGAAACGAAATTCGAAGCACTTTTTAAAGAAGTTAGCAAAGATCTAATTGCTGAAATAGCAGAAACCAATAGAGTCTTAAGAAACAATATTAAAAAAGACTCACTTCTGAATTTAGTGATTAATAATAAGGTGACTAAAGAGGATTATGAAAAAAGCGATGACTTTTCGAACGTGTCATTTATCTTTAGTACTATGGACTTTTCAAACAATGGATACATTAATCTTTCGAATCAAATTGATAAAATTCCGAAAAAATATAAGAAGGTCGTAAATAAATTGAATGAGCTTTACTTAAATCATAAAAAAGAACTCATTTATCATGATACTCGAATAGCAAAAATTATAGAAGACATTGATGAAAAATGGGCGAGTTCAAAGACCTGGTATTCTGGATATCCTGAAATTCAATCCAAAAAAGAAAAAATTGAATATTTTCTTAATGACGCTTATTATAAAAATGATGCACGACGAATTAAGTATGAGGTCCATGAAATAGTTCGAGTAATAGAACAATATAAATATAAAGCTGTAAAGTGCTACATGGATATTGCTAAACTCATCTCACCTGAATTGGCCTTACCTAAATTAATTACTTCATACTCGATTGATATTTCAGAGGAAATTTTGAAACAATATGTGGGTAGTTATCATCGAGAAGGAATTCCTGTGGTTAATTTTTCATTAAATGAAGGAGAATTTTATTGGTCAGTTGAAGGATTAGATAATAACATAATTTGGAATCCAAAATCAGATACTACTTTTGTTTCGCTATATTATCCATATAGTATGGTAATAGATAAAAATGTTGACAGTGATGTCACAGGATTCACATTAAAAATTAAAGGTGTAGATGAATTATTACCTTACACCAAATTGAAATAACGAAAAGCTAACTACGTGTATAATTAATTGCAGAACTCACTCCAAACGGAAAAATTGAAATTTAAATATTATGAAACATATACTCATTCTAACAACCGTTATGCTATTTAGCTCGGTTACATCACCTCTGTTTGCTCAACAGGATAATTTTATTAAGGAGTATTTGGAGCGATTAGAAAATTCCCGTAAGTATTTAATTCTTGTCGCAGAAACAATGCCAGAGGACAAATATAACTTTAGAGCATCACAAGAGTCCTTGACCTTTGCTGAAAATTTAATGCATATAGGATATGCGATAGATTGGCATAGTCAGTCGTTATTAGGTGGACGAGAATCTAGGGTTTGGAAAACTGACACAATTTTCAAGGTTGCCAATAAATCTAAAGAAGAGATGATTACAATAATTGATAAGACATTTGATGAAACCATAAAATTAATTAAACAATTTGATACCGCTAAATTTACTGATGAGCTAGACTATTTTGGATTGAATAGGACAAAGCGACAAATTTTCTTATTACTTGCTGATCACATAACGCACCACAGAGGACAAATGCTTGTTTATATGAGACTAAACGGGCTTGTTCCACCTAGATATGTTTTGTTTCAATAACTCAATCGAATTGAATATAAAAACTTGAAAGCGGAATTTAGTTGAATAATTTTGAACTCTGAAAAATCAAGTTTCATAACTGACTCTGAATACAACCAAAATTAAGTTAGAAAAGAAATGGAAGAAAAGGAAAAACCAAGACTTTCTAGATTGACAGCGATAATAACCCAATTGCAATCTAAAAGGCTTATTACAGCAAGATATCTTGCTGAAAAGCATAACGTAAGTATAAGAACTATTTACCGCGACATAAGCACACTCGAAAAATCAGGAATACCGATAATTACAGAAGAAGGGAAAGGATACTCTCTAATGGAAGGGTATCAACTTCCTCCTATTCTATTTACAGAAGATGAGGCTAATGCCTTAATTACTGCCGAGCAGTTAGTTTTAAAAAACAAAGACCGGTCTTTTAGTGAAAATTATAGTAATGCCATCACAAAAATAAAATCGGTTTTAAAATATTCGCAAAAAGGGAAGGCAGATTTGTTAGCTGATAGAATTTACTTTGGAGAAAATCATAAATATGAAAAATCTAGCAACTATTTAATGAAAATTCAATCAGCCATAACTAATTTTCAGCTATTAGAAATTGAATATCTTTCATTAAAAAATAAGTTATCAGAACGACGAATAGAACCTTTTGCACTATATAGTAATAAAGGAAATTGGCTTTTAATTGCCTTTTGCCAATTAAGAAATGAATTTAGAGCATTTCGAATTGATTTAATCCAGAAGTTAATATCAAAAAATGAAACATTTAACCCCCATGATATGACTCTGGAACAGTATTTTGAACTTTTCCATAAAAAATAAAAACACCCCTGACATATCCTTGTCTCAAGGAGCTATTATTTTTGCACTATTATTAATAATATACATACAACATGAGCAGATCAGAATTTAGAGAAGTAATTAATGCTTCCAAAGAAAAAACATGGGAAGTGTTATTTAATCAATATGGCGATATCCACATCCACAACCCATCCATGCCGTCATCTAACTACATCGGCACTGCCACAAAAGGAGAATTAAATTGTGCCAGACATTGTACATTTGATGATAAGCTATTTTTAGAAGAAAAAATAACTGAAGTAAATGACAACAACAGCTTTAAAGTAGAGGCTTACAAGCATAATCTACCATTTTTAAAAAAAATGTCCGCTATCTATGAACTATCTTCTATCGGAAACAATAAGACAGAAGTAAAGATGACATCTTTTGCTTCAACCTTTCCAGGTTTTATGATCTACTTGATGAAAGGACAATTGAGGAAAGGTCTAACAAAACATCTTTTTGGTTTGAAATATTATATAGAAACAGGAAAGACAGTAAATAAGGATAATTATTCGGAAACTTTTAAAAACTATAAACAACAATAGGTACAACACATCGTAAACTTAATTGTTTATTTAGGCCTGAATAGAAAATTCTCGCGAATTTTCTATTCAGGCTTTACTTACTAAATTTAGCGCTTGAACCACACAGCTAATCATACACATAGACGCAGTGTGACGTACTGAATATAAGGTTATGGCACTAATGACGTAAAAATGTCGTAGCAAAGACGCTATCAAAACGCCTAAACCCAAATACTTTTACTTCAAATTAAAATCAAACTAAAATGAACAATTTGAATTTAGCACAACGAGTAAAAGAATTAAGGAATAGAAAAGGAATCTCACAAGAATTACTAGCGGAAGATTCTGGATTAAGTTTAAGAACTATTCAGAGAATTGAAAATAATGAAACTGTGCCAAGAGGAGATACTCTAAAAAGATTAGCGATTGCTTTAAACACTTCACCTGACGAAATAGTTGATTGGAAAATTCAAGAAGATCAAAATTATTTAACCTTGATGAATCTATCCGCACTTAGTTTTTTGTTCTTTCCTTTACTTGGAATAATTATTCCTTTGACAATGTGGATGTTTAAAAAAGATAGGTTGAAAAATGTGAACGAATTAGGAAAATCAATACTGAATTTTCAAATTTCATGGTCCCTTTTACTTTTTTTATATAACATCATTATAATGACAGGAATGTTTGGAGGAGCCTTGGGAAATCAATTTTCAAACTGGAATGTCACCATATATTCAGTTTTCACTCCACTAATATTTCTATATATATTTAATATATTAATGATTCTATTTAATACAATAAGAGTTTATAATAAAAAATCACCCAAATATATACCTGCAATAAGAATCTTAAGATAAAATTACACCACACAACAACGTGTATAGCTCATTTAAAAAAACACTCATCCGGTTTCCAAGATAAGTGCTTTCAAACTAACAAAAAACTCCATACAAACTAACCAAAAACATCATACTGAATGTTGGATAATACTGTCACAAGCTACAGTTGTCTTATTTTTTGTTCCATTACTGGGCCGAGTTCGTATGCCGATTCTAAAAGTTCTTCTTTAAATTTCAATGCCATGTCTTCCCTTCCATTGGCTTTATATATCTCGGCCATATGATATTGTGTTTCTGGCTCAAATGTTTTGTCCATAATGTTGTTTTCAACAACCTCAAGTGCTTTTTTATACTCACCTATCTTATAGTATGCCCAAGCTAACAAGTCATAAGACTGTGGCGTTGGACGTTCTTTTATTTCGTGTTCAGCAATGGTGAAAGCCTCTTCATAACTTTTTAGCTCTTCCATAAAAATCATGGCATTATGGCTATTGTACATTGCACCATAATCTCGGTTATCAACACTCAACAAATACTGCTGAATATTATTTTCTTTATTCAGTTTGTCATTCATGAATTCAGCTATCTCTGCTCTTAACAAATAATAATCTGGAGACATATGCTGCTTAATAACGGCATTTAATATTCTTAAAGCTTCTTCAGGATTTCGTTCATGAGAGTAGACAATCCATGCAATGCCCTTTTTAGCATAAGCATCATTTGGGCCCAGTGCCAAAGCCTTTAGGTAATGTTCGTAGGAATCTTGTAATCTGTTAGCATGACCATAAAAGTCGGCCAAATTGGTATAAGACCATTGTTTTAAACTACTAATGTTAGAAGATTCTGCAATGGTCACAGCCTTCTCCATATATTTTATGGCAGCATCTAGATTACCTTCATGGTCACTCCATTTAGAAAGTCGTATCAGATAATCGAAATCTGCCATTCCTTTGAATTGTGATAGATACGATTTAGCTTGTACATAGTTCCCTAATTCTAGGTGCACATCAAAAAGCATCTTCCTTGTACTTTCTAGTCTTTCGCCATTAGTTTCTGCTTTTTCTAAAAGCGCTAATGCATCTTTAAAACGGTGTTGCGAAATGTAATTTCTTGCCAATGTTCTTAAGTAAGATGCATTATTATTGCCTGTTTTATTATTAGCTTCTACAAGATTGTTTTCAGCATCTATAAGGTATTGGATATTTCCAGTGGCTCCGAATAATTGAGAATTTGCAGATGCCATTTTTCCTAAATACGGGAATTGATTTGGAGTTTTCTGTAGTTTTTCGTTCCAAAAAGCATATTCTTTTTTTGCAGCAGTTTCTGATGTGTTTTCTTTGATATCAAGGTACTTATTGTAATCTTCAGTATTAGTGATCTGTTGTTTAGGATCTTCGCAACTTGACAATATCAAGAAGAATATCAGTAATGTAAATAAATATGAATTTTGCATCATGAGTTTTTCTAGAGGTTAATAAAACAAAAAGGGCAAGTTGTTAACTCTTGCCCATTATTAGGCTAATCAAAATTTTACCAAGGCGATGCTAAGTATGGAAATGACGTAGAGAACGACTTATCATTACTATCTACATGATCATCAGACAACGTTGGGTTTTCAGTAAAATCCTCGCCTCCGAATATTAGTAGTAACTCAACTGTAATAACATCATCAGCTAAAGCACGACCCGTCAATACATTTGTTCCGTCAAAAAAAGTTGTGGTTCCATCAAGTGACACATTCAAAACATCTGTTGCCAAAAGCCCTGTAAATGCTGCAGAAGTTTGTCCTAAAGCATTCATGTCTCCAGCATCTGTATATGCTGGGCTTAATCCTTCTAAATTAGTTTGAAACATAGATTGAAAAGCAGTATTCTGTTGAGACGGTATTGTTGTATTGAACATATTCTTACTAGATCCAGAAACAAATACTGTATTTACTGCTGGGCGGCCCATTTGATCTTCCTGAGCATAGATTCCTGAAAAATCAGGTCCAGTTTCTACTGGTTCATTATCATCATCAATACTACAGCTTATAATTGTAGTGGCAGACACTAATGCTATTGCGATTAATTTTATATTATTGAATTTCATAAATATGATTTTTAAAAGTTTTTAAAGTTTATTGTTTTCTCTTTGATTCTACCCAAGTATTGATGGTACCAGATCCACCAATCATGGCTTTAGGAACTTCAACAACGATAGACATAACATTAGAGCCTGCAAACGTATCTGCACCTGGATCGTTAAAGCTAGTAGCAGTACCACCAATAATCGCACTATACTGTGCAAAATCCATGAAGAAAGGGTCATCACGTGGACCTGCGAAAAAGCTCATTCCTGCATTTGTGCTCACAATGGCACTTGCACCATAAGTTGTAATATCTACTGATGCTTGAGCAGAAGTCATGGTTAAAACTGTACTGTTCAATCCTGCTACTGCTGGTATCTCTGGTCCAAAAAAATACATCTTGCCATCTCTGGCAACCGCCTGAATGACCAAGTCTTCAACATTGTCGCCAGTGGTATCAATATTAACCTCAACCATAACATTTTCATCAAAACTGGCATTGGCAGTTGCATCTGGACTTAGCAATCCCTGTACATTTGCTACAAATACAATATTATCTGTGTTTTGCCCTTGAAAGGCATAAAAATCTGTGATATCACTTGTACCACCTGTAACAGCTGGGGCATCAATGTGATCCGCAGCTACCATAAAGAATCCAGCAATCGTTAACGCTCCAATTCCTAAAATAATTTTCATTTTTTTCATAATACTTGAGATTTTTGTTGTTTATTTTTTAATTCTCACACACACTTACGGAAAAAAGTAGAAAGTGGTTTTATTAAAGTTTTATTAACGTTAAAACGCACGTGTATTTTGATACCTTTGCACTAATGAAAGCGCCAGACAAGAATTCCATTCAAGCCTTACTAGAACTCAACAAAAAGCGCTTGATGCTTGAGATCAAGCAGAGTAAGGAGCTAATGCAGTTGCTATCTAAATCCACATCACAAGACCTAAGTGATGAAGAATGGAAAAAAGTAAAAGATCAAATGCTGGATATCTTTAAATCCATACCTGCATTGGCAATTTTCTTGTTACCTGGCGGAGCTTTACTCTTACCATTGGCTATCAAATTGATTCCTCAATTAATGCCATCGTCTTTTAGTAAGACAGATTTTGATGAGGAGTAAAAATAATATTGCCTGTAACAAAATCTAACTTCTGGTCACTAATAGATAATTCTCTTAATCATAAGACTATGAAAGATTATTACAGCATATTAGGTGTATCACCTGATGTAGATTCAGAAACCATTAAAATTGTGTTTCGTGAGAAAGTTGCAATTCTTCATCCTGAAAAGAACAAGGCAGATGATGCTAAAGAAATGTTTGCCGATCTGATTGAAGCTTATGAAATCTTATCAAAACCTGAAAAACGGAAAGCGTATGATACTTTAGTAAAAGAAAAAACGTCGAATGTTCCTGTTGTTATAGAACCGGAAGTGAAAGAAGATTTTAAGGAATATGAGAAAGAAGCTAAAGAAACCTCAAGAAAGTATAAAGATTACGCTTTTGATGATTTTCTAGCTTTAGAGTTATTTGTAGGTATGGACATTCTAGGCAGCTTATTTGATGGGTCTGATCTGTTTGACGATGCGGGAGATTTATTGGGTGATATCTTCGATATATTTTAATAAAAAATCCAGACGGTATAATCTGGATTTTAGTTTTATTCTTCTTCTTCAGAGCTGGATTCTTCTAAATCCAATAATTCGTTTTTCTGTAGTAAGTTATACCATTGTATAATTTTCTTAATATCACTAGGATACACGCGATCTTCATCATAATCTGGTAGCACCTCAAAGAAGTATTCTTCTAGTTTGTCTTTGCCTTCTTTATGTCCAATCGAAGTCGTTTTACCATCTTCCTTGTCTTTTATTTTCTTGAACACTTCGCGAAGTGGTAATTCTTGAGTTAAGGTATAAATAGCAATTTCACTTAAGATGCTCACGTTATGTTGTATACCAACAGAAATACGTTTACCATCAAGTAATGATTCTGCTAAGAACCCAGATCTTGTTTGTGCTTGTACTTTGTACAATCCTGGTCTTCCAGACACTGATAATATTTTATCTAAACCCATAAACTAAAATTAAAGTCGGCAAATATCTTTGGTTTGCCTTTATAATCAAAATATTTAACGCTTCTTTTTCATTTCAGGAAAACGCATGCGGTAATCTACATCGATTTTCCCTTTTGAAATGTTAGATAACTTACTTTTTATTAAACGCTTCTTGAAGCTCGATAGTTTGTCGGTAAACAAAACACCTTCAATATGGTCATACTCATGCTGAATGATTCTAGCAGCTAGACCACTAAAAGATTTTGTCTGCTTCTTGAAATCTTCATCGTAGAACTCAATTGTAATGTTTGGCTTTCTAAACACATCTTCACGAACATCAGGAATGCTCAAACAGCCTTCATTAAACGGCCATTCGTCTCCTTCTTCATCCAATATTTTAGCATTGATAAATGTTTGTCTGAAATCTTTTAGGAATGCTCTTTCTTCGTCTTCTAACACATCATCTTCAGCAAATGGTGAGGCATCTACCAAAAAAATACGTATCGGGAGTCCTATTTGCGGTGCCGCTAATCCTACGCCAAAAGCTCCATACATCGTTTCATACATGTTTTCAAGCAGGTCTTTTAACTTAGGATAGTCTTTATCTATATCTATTGCTTTTTTTCTGAGTACTGGAGTGCCGTAGGCTACTATTGGTAATATCATGTTTATTTATTGTATAGGTAACTCTGTAAGATAATAGTCGCGCTAATCTCATCGACTAGACCTTTATCTCGTCTTTTTTTCTTTCCTAACCCGCTATCAATCATAGTCTGAAATGCCATTTTAGAAGTGAATCTCTCATCCATGCGTTCAACGGGTATACTAGGAATCTCTTTTTTTAACGTTTCAATAAAAGGTAGAATATGAGCTTCGCTTTCTGAAACTTCATTATTCATTTGCTTAGGTTCACCCAAAACAAACAATTCTACGGTTTCCTCATTTATATACTTTTTCAAAAAACTCATCAACTCACCTGTAGCTACGGTCGTCAATCCGGAAGCAATAATCTGAAGTTCATCAGTTACTGCAATTCCAGTGCGTTTTTGTCCATAATCTATTGCTAAAATGCGCGCCATTTTGAATTTTCAGCAAAAATACCATTTATATCATAACTCCTGTAAATATTGTGCCAATATTAAGATGAAGCCATTATCTTTGCTCAAAATTTTAAACTTTTATGACACAATTACAGAATATCATTGAAGATGCGTGGGATAACCGCGAATTACTCAAGGAAGAGCTTACGCAGAATGCCATAAGAGAAGTTGTTGAGCTTTTGGATCAAGGCACACTGCGTGTTGCAGAACCTACCGCCGATGGCTGGCAGGTAAATGAATGGATAAAGAAAGCTGTAGTACTATACTTTCCAATACAGAAAATGGAAACTTTTGAAGTCGGTATTTTCGAATATCATGACAAGATTCCGTTAAAAAAGAATTACGCAGACAAAGGAATTCGCGTGGTACCTCATGCCGTAGCACGTCACGGTTCTTATATCTCTACAGGCACGATTTTAATGCCAAGTTATGTAAATATTGGCGCGTATGTAGATGAAGGCACTATGGTAGACACATGGGCAACTGTTGGTAGTTGTGCTCAAATAGGTAAGAATGTACATCTCTCAGGTGGTGTTGGCATTGGTGGTGTTTTAGAACCACTGCAGGCTGCACCTGTTATTATTGAAGACGGTGCTTTTATAGGATCGCGTTGTATTGTAGTTGAAGGGGTTCGTGTAGAAAAAGAAGCCGTATTAGGTGCTAATGTTGTCTTGACTATGAGCACAAAAATTATCGATGTTACCGGAGATGCTCCTGTAGAAACAAAAGGCGTTGTGCCAGCTAGGTCCGTTGTTATTCCTGGTAGTTACACCAAGAAATTTGATGCTGGAGAATATCAAGTACCTTGTGCGTTGATCATTGGGAAACGTAAAGAAAGCACCAATAAAAAAACGTCGCTTAATGATGCCCTTCGAGAGTATGATGTGGCAGTATAGATAGTTGCCAGATACAAGCCAGTAACCACAAAAATAAATAGCATTTCATTGTGAAAATCCTTAAATTTTTTTTAGTCCTTCTAATTCTAAATGCTTGCGCTGGAAGCAAATTCACTAAAAATAATACCTCTTATATAGGAGAATGGAACGGTATAGACAATTGGAATAACAAAGGAGATATTAAACTTAATAGCAATGGTTATGCCTCCCTATCGATTAATGGTGAAAACTTAGGTGGTGATAATTTCATTGTTGAAGGCATACCTTCAGAATTAAAATATGTAATTGACTACAATAAAAAACCAGTTTGGATTGACTTTATTCTTTATGAAAAAGGTAATAACATTGAACAAGGACGATTAAGAGGTATCGTTGAATTTATAGATGATAAAAAAATTCGTTTGCTGTTAAACTCAAATGAAGAACGTTATTTGAATTTTGATAAGTCACTCGATAAACATATTATTACATTAACGAAGAAACAATAACGATTGAATATTTCAATTCTTTAAAACAGCTGTATTGAAAATATTAATCATACAACAAAAAATGATTGGTGATGTGCTTACAAGCAGTATTTTGTTTGAAGCACTCAAAGACAATTACCCAAAATTTGAATTGCATTATGCCATTAACTCGCATACATTTCAAGTAGTTGAGAATCATCCTCATATTGATAAATTTATCTTTATCACACCAGAAATGGAAGAGCGTAAATCTAAATTCTACACTTTTCTGAAATCTATAAAAAAAGAAAAATACGATGTGGTAGTAGATGTTTACTCAAAATTGAGTAGCAATCTTATCACCAAGTTTTCTGGCGCCCAAACCAAGATTTCTAAATACAAACATTATACAGCTCCAATTTACACACATACCTTCAAGGAAGCGAAAACAGCTAATACCAATGCTGGCTTGGCTATTGAAAACAGACTTCAACTTTTAGAACCTTTAAAGGTTCACAAAAAGATTTATAAGCCGAAAATTTATCTCACCGACAAAGAAATTGAATCAGCTAGACAAAGGCTCATTACTGCTCGAATAGATTTAGAGAAACCAATATATATGATAGGTGTTCTCGGTAGTGGAGAAAACAAGACCTATCCATTACCACACATGGCAGATCTCATAGATGCTATTGTTGAGGAGACCAATGGCCAAATTCTATTCAATTATATTCCTAAACAAGCCACTGAGGCTAATATCGTTTATAATTTCTGTAAAAAAGAGACCAAAAATAACATCTATTTTAATGTGTTTGAAAAAGGTTTACGAGAATTCTTCAGTATTACAAAACATTGTACAGCACTCATTGGCAATGAAGGTGGTGCCACTAATATGGCAAAAGCTTTAGATATACCAACCTTTACCATTTTCTCGCCTTGGATCATGAAAGAGGCATGGAATATGTTTGATGATGGTAAAGCAAATGTATCTATTCATTTAAAAGACGTGAAGCCAGAATTGTATGAAGGAAAATCATTAAAGACCATGAAAAATGACGTGTTCTCTCTATATGAGGCATTTCCACCAGAATTTATAATCCCGAAACTGAAAGATTATTTGAAACAGTTTTAGATTATTTCTTTTCAACCCCAAAGTCAGTCCACACTTTTTTATCATTTTTAGTGGCTTCACGAATCTTTAGATTAGCCGCAATCATTTCAGGTTTCACATAACCTCTTGCATGATCCAAGTGCACACAAATCGCACTATATCGAATCTGTTTAGATCTAATTCCTATATTGAACATACGCTCTCCCAATTCTCTGTCCTCACCGCCATATTGCATACGCTCATCAAAACCGTTAACAGCTAAAAGATCTTTCTTCCATCCAGAAGCGTTATGACCATTCCAAGTCGCGCCAGTTAGGGTTAGTAAATTTAAAATCTTGGATTTTAAGGATCCAGAAGTAATCTTATTATTCTTAAAAGAAGATGTAAGACCATTGATTTTTAACCAATTAATGTCAAAACAATGTTGATTCTTAATATCTTCTTCAGAAATGAGTTCTGAAATGTTCATAGGCAATTTGAAGTACCCTGCAGACAAGAAAAACCCGACTTCTCTATGCTTCATGTGTGTTTCCACAAAATCTTTGCGTGCTACACAATCGCCATCTGTAAAAATCAAATAGTCAGATTTTGATGCCTGAACAGCTTTATTGAGAATGATTGTTTTCTGAAAACCGTTATCTTCATGCCAGACATGTTCTATATGTTTTCCAATTTTTAATCTGAAAGCATCAATAAGCAATTTTGTTTCTTTATCAGAGCCATCATCTGCAATGACTATCTCAAAATCTGTCTCTGTCTGGCACTCATAACTCCAAAGCACTTTTTCTAACCATTTAGGATGATTATAGGTACTTATTATTATCGATGCCTTGATGCTCATTTGAAACAAAAATAGTTATTTTTACCGACCGGTATCTTTTCTTATAAAAGACTTTTTTAAACTCGGGACTTACATGAAAAAGTTAACAGCCATAATACCAGCAGGGAATGAGATTCATAATATTGAGGCAGCGATTGCTTCAGTGCGTTTCGCTGATGAAATTATCGTCGTAGATAGTTACAGTACAGATGGCACTTATGAAAAAGCAAAAGAAGCAGGCGTAACTGTTTTTCAAAGGGAATTTGATTATGCTGCATCCCAAAAAAATTGGACTATCCCTCAAGCTTCACATGATTGGATATTTCTTTTAGACGCAGATGAACGTGTTTCTGAAGAGCTTAAACAAGAAATTCAAGAATTCTTGAAAAATCCATCAAAAAATGATTATGTAGCTTATTGGATTGGTCGACTAAATCATTTTATGGGGCAACGAGTACACTACAGTGGCTGGCAAAATGATAAGGTAATTAGATTATTTAAGCGAGATTTTTGCAAGTACGAAGACAAGCATGTACATGAAGAAATTATAGCAAACGGAACTGTTGGTCAACTAAAACAGAAATTATATCACAATACCTACGTGTCATTTGATCATTTTATGCAAAAGATGAATCGTTATGCTACCTGGCAAGCTAAAGATTATGATAAAAAGACAGGACGATTGACTCCTTATCATTTTGTCATCAAGCCATTTTGGGGCTTTTTAAAACATTATGTTGTACAAAGCGGATTTCGAGATGGTGTTGTTGGATTGACAATAGGATATATTCAAGCCTATGCAGTATTTATGCGGTATGTTAAGTTGTGGTTACTCAGACGTGGAAGGGAATAACTCTATTTCCAGAATTTTAATTTTTTCTTTAATCTTTTTTTTCTGTAAAATCTATATTGGAAGTCTTGAGTGTCTCTCCATAAAGTATCAAATATGGTGTCTTCATCTTCGCTAGACCATTTTGCATATTCATTACTCATGATTCGTACAACAGATTCATGAATTGTTAATTTAGAAAGGTTTTTCATTCGTGTTTCAAAATTCATAGTTTCGAAACGCATTCTATTTAGATCTACCAAAAAGAATTTAAAATCACCATCATTCAATTGAATGAGTGTGTTTCCAGGCGAATGATCAAGAAAATTAATTCCCTTGTTATGAAGATCATAGGAGAACCTTGTAAAGGCTCTTAGCAAGTTTTCATGATTTGGAAAATCCAGAGTATCTGTCAATTCTCTAAAAGTTAAATCACACTGTAAATGTTCGCTTGCATAATAACTCTCTCCAAAAGTCAATATTGATGGCATCTCAAAATATCCAAATGGTTGAGGAGTACCTACATCCATTTTTATTAACTCTTGAGCATATTCAAAAGAACGTTGAGCCTTGGACTTTCTAAAAAAACGATAAACAATTTTATTGACCAGGTTAGGTTTTTTAAAAGATTTGACATTAACAGTGACATCCTTAATACGTATCGTCTTAATAATATTTCGTTCACCATCATTCATCAAGTCTCCATTATTACCAAAATTGGAAATAAATGACTCCAATTCAGCATTGAACACATTATTATTGGAAGCAAAAACCTTGTTCATCCTGCGAAATTACAATTAATGCTCATATCTCTCATTCATTTTATTCAATTTAAAAAGAAGTATTCATCATTTTTTGATTTCTTTGCACTATGTCCAAAACGCATCAGATATTCCTTGAATCTCATAACATCAAGAATTTGAATTTTGGGTTTGGTCAATTCAACTATCATTTGATAAAGGCCATGCATGAACTCCACGTCGAAAATATTGATATTACTCTTCATGCCAAGGACATCAATAAACTTAGAACTGAATTTAGAGATGGTTTCAAGTACAAAAAATACAATTCTTTAAGTCGATATCCTTTTTTCCGAATTAGGAAAAAATATGACCTATGGCATAGCCTGAATCAGAACATCAAGATAGAACCCTATCATGATATACCATATTTACTAACTGTGCATGATGTTAACTTCATTGAAGAACAATCTAGCGACATGACACACGAACGCAATGTAAAGTTCCAGGCTAAGTTAAATAGAAGTCACGCCATAACTTATATATCGAATTATGCTAAGGAATCAACACATCAATATTTCAAGGTTCCTGATGTTCCTGAATATGTTATTTATAATGGCAATCCGATAAAAGACATTGTTTTGCCAGAAAATCATCTTCCGAAAATTATTACAGAACGTCCTTTCTTATTTAGTATTGGTGAGTTTACAGAGCGAAAGAATTTCCATTCGCTCGTAAAGATGTTGCAATTCCTTCCAGATTTTGATCTAATACTGTCAGGCAAAAATGAAACAGATTATGCAAAAAACACTTTAGCCAATACCATTAAGACATTGAATCTTGAGAGTCGTGTGCATATTACGGGTAAGATATCAGATCTAGACAAACAATACTATTTAAAAAATTGTACGGCTTTCGTATTTCCATCCTTAAGAGAAGGGTTTGGCATACCACCAATCGAGGCCATGCGTTTTGGAAAACCTGTATTTTTGTCAAACAATACATCATTACCAGAAATAGGTGGTAATCAAGCATTTTATTGGGATTACTATGACCCAGAGTATATGGCAGAAATTATAAAAAACGGTATGGTCGAATTCAATTCGAATAAAGATTCTTTAACAAAAGAATACATTGTACATGCACAAAGTTTTGATTGGAAAAATGCCGCCAAACAATATATTAAAATCTATAAATCCCTCCTTACAAATAATTGATTATGTACGATATTGCAGTAATCCTTATCAATTACAACACTTCAAAATATACCCTTGAATGCATTCAGTCTATTGTCGAAAAAACTAGTAGTAGCATATCTTATCAAATAATTGTCGTAGATAACAATTCTGAAATTAATGATTACGATAACCTAAAAAATAATTTTCCTGATAACAATAGCATATCACTTCATCGAAGTGTCATTAATACAGGTTTTGGTGGCGGTAATATGTTCGGGACCCAAGAAGCAAGGGCTAAATATCTCTTGTTTATGAATAATGATGCTTTATTGTTGAATGACGCCCTTTCGATACTAAAAAACTATATGGACAATCAGCCAGAGGTTGGGCTTTCTAGTGCGCAAAATTATGATGAAGACCATAATTTAGTCCCATCATTCGATTACAATAAAGACCTATATAGGTTGGTATTAGGAAGGGGGTTTTTGCAGAAAAAGAATTCAAAAAAATACTATAACCGAAAAGAAAAGCACACAAGCCCTATTACAGTAGATTGGGTAAATGGTGCCTTTTTGTTTTTTAGAGCTGAGGCTTTCAATAAAATCGGAGGATTTGATACGAATATATTCTTATACTTTGAGGAAATGGATCTATGTCATCGTTTAAAACTCAATAGCTACAAAACTGTTTTAGTACCAAGTGCAGAAATTTTACACTATAAAAGCGTTAGTACTGGTACTTCAAAAAATATTCATATAGAAGCTTTCATTTCGCATTTATATGTTATCAAAAAACATTACGGATTTGTTCATTATAATACATTAAGGCTATATTTTATACTCATATTTCTTTTCAAACCTAAAAAATGGTTCTTGATCAAGTATGCCTTAAAAGGGCAAAATCTTTTCGATTCATTAAAACAAAAGCAAAAAATTAGACCTTACTAGTTTAAATTTGCAATTATAATAATCTCACAAATGAAAAGAAGAATAAAGTATTTTTTTAAAAACCTAAAATCCAGAAAAAGATTAAAGGTTTTTGGACCACATGCCAAAGGCATTATCTTCGAATCTGAAAATGGTTTAATTTCTCTTCCAATTGGTGACACCACAATTGGCAAGGGCCTAGGGTTTAAAGGCCAATGGGATATTAAAGAGATTAATAAAATAATTGATATTTGTGACGATACTGATGTCATTTATGTAATTGGGACTCATGTCGGTACATTGTTAATACCTCTAGCAAAAAAGGTGAAGCAAATAGTTGGTTATGAAGCAAATGAAAATACCTATAATTATATGCAAATGAATTTGCGTTTGAATCAGGTTAATAATGCAACTCTTTACAATTATGCAGTAGGTGATGAAAAGAAGGAAGTAATGTTCTATCAAAATAAAGTCAATACTGGCGGAAGTAAAATTATGCCAATCAAAGACTCCATTCTTTATAATTACGATAATCCTAACAAGGTTCTTGTTCAAATGATAGTTCTGGACAATCATGCTAATGAACAACAATTACCTCAGCCTGATGGTTTTATAATGGATATTGAAGGTGCAGAATACTTTGCTCTCAAAGGAATGCAGAAAAGCTTAAGTAAAGTAAAGTTTTTGTATGTTGAATATGTGCCACATCACCTTGAGAATGTTTCTAATGTAAGCAATGAAGATTTTTTAAATCTCATAACGCCTCATTTTAATAAGGCCACGTTCTTGAAAAAAAATACGATTATTTCATTTCAGAAGGGTACATCAGAATTATTAAACTATTTAAATAATTTACAAGAAAAAGGAAATGCTGAGGATATACTATTTGAACGTTGAATTAAAATCCAATCGCAAAAAATATATCTTAAATTAAACAATCTGACTAAATGAGTAAATCTAATTCAACTTTGAGTAAGTCATGTAAAGTTTGTGGTAATAAGGAACATAATGAGGCTTATGTCGCCAAGGAAATGATGTATGGCCTTAGAGAACAGTTCGATTATTTTCAATGTGGTCAGTGCGAATGCCTGCAAATTGTAGACATTTTGGAGGATATGTCAAAATATTACCCTCAAAACTACTATAGTTTTTCAAAATATAATGGCAAGGCTTTTTTAGGTCTTTCAGGATGGCTAAAGAAAAAACGATACGAATTCACGATTTTTGATAAATCCTCTTCAAGAAAGCTGTTCCTCAAGATTGCAGGAAAAAAAGGATATGATATTTTCACACAAATAGACATTAATAAAACAAGTAGAATCTTAGATGTAGGTTGTGGTAACGGAGAGCATTTTCTTTATCCAATGGCAGAAATGGGATTTACTGATTTAATAGGTTGTGATCCGTATATCAATGAAGACATTCGATATGACAATGGATTAGAAATTAAAAAACTAGATATCCTAGACATAAACGGGACCTTTGATTTAATCACATATCATCACGCATTTGAGCATCTGCCAAATCCACAGGATAACTTAAAGAAAGTGAGTGAGTTATTATCTGATGAAGGTATTTGCGTAATTCGAATCCCCACGGTTTCATCCTATGCATGGGAACACTACAAAACGGATTGGGTCCAATTTGATGCGCCAAGGCATTTTTTCCTGCATTCTAAAAAAAGCATTGAAATCCTTGCCCAAGAACAAAATATGGAATTATTTGATGTTGTTTACGACTCTACTCATTTTCAATTTACAGGTAGTGAGATGTATAAGAAAGACATCCCATTAAAAGATTTTAGATTAAAGAATGTAAAGAAAATGATAAAGAAGAAGAAGTCTGACTATAATAAGCAAGCAAAATTATTGAATAAAGAAAATCGAGGCGATCAAGCCGCTTTCTTCTTAAGGAAAAAACGGCTTGATCGTGAGTGACAATTTAAACACTATTATCGAAGAAACCTTGTTTCACCTAAAAAAAGGAGGACTTATACTCTATCCTACAGATACGGTATGGGGCATAGGCTGTGACGCTACTAATTTTGAGGCTATAGAAAAATTATACAATCTTAAAAAACGAAAGGAATCTAAAGCATTCATATGCCTAGTAAATAATTTTGGGATGCTTGAAAGACATGTCGATAACGTTCCGAATATTGCATACAATATCTTAGAACTTGCGGTAAAACCAACGACAATTATTTACGACAAACCAGCTGGAATAGCCGAAAACTTAGTTTCTGAAGATAATACATTAGCAATTAGAGTGACAACTGACGAGTTTTGCCAAAAATTGATTCGCTATTTAGGAAAACCCATTGTTTCTACATCTGCCAATATTACAGGTAAAACCACACCAAAAAGCTTTGGAGAAATATCAGAGGAAGTTTTAAAAGGTGTGGACTATATTGTAAATTTACAGCACGAAAAAAAAACATCTAATCCTTCAGCAATTATAAAGCTAGGTAACGATGGCAAGGTGCAAATTATACGTGAATAACATCTCAATTTAATTGGCAGGGTATTTTCAAAATGAACTACAAAGAAGCCTTAAAAAACGATATTTTTACAATCATTTCTAAATCTGCTGAAGAACTTAGACTAGATAGTTATGTTATAGGTGGTTTTGTACGTGACCTCGTTCTAAAAAGAGGTACTCATAAAGATATTGACATAGTAGCTATAGGAAGTGGTATTGAACTTGCAAAGCAAGTATCAAAGAATATCCAAGGGCATCCAAAAGTTCAGATTTTCAAAACTTATGGCACGGCCATGTTGAAATACCAAGATATAGAAATTGAATTTGTTGGAGCCAGAAAAGAATCTTATAATCATGACAGCAGAAATCCTTTAGTAGAAAATGGCACGCTACAAGACGATCAAAATCGTCGTGATTTTACTATCAATGCATTAGCACTTAATCTCAGTAAGTCGAATTTTGGAGACTTACTGGATCCATTTAATGGTATTGACGATTTAAGCAAAAAAATCATTCGAACACCACTAAATCCAGACATCACCTATTCTGATGACCCTTTGCGTATGCTTCGAGCTATTCGTTTTGCTACCCAGTTAGGGTTTATAATTGAAGATGAATCTTTAAAAGCGATTACTCGAAATAGTGAACGTATTAAAATCATTACCAATGAACGCATTGTTACAGAGTTACATAAAATATTAGAATCTGATGTGCCTTCAATTGGGTTTCTCTTGCTAGAGAAAACAGGTTTATTAAAGCACATTCTTCCAGAACTTACAGCTCTAAAAGGCATAGATGAAATAGAAGGGCAACGGCATAAAGACAATTTCTATCACACTCTAGAAGTTGTCGATAATATTTGTAAACATACTGATGATGTATGGTTACGTTGGGCAGCATTGTTGCACGATATTGGGAAAGCACCAACAAAGAAATTCCATAAAAAAATCGGCTGGACGTTTCATGGACACGAATTTAAGGGATCGAAAATGGTTTATTTCTTATTCAAAAGGCTCAAAATGCCATTGAATGATAAGATGAAATTTGTTCAAAAAATGGTACTTATGAGTTCTAGGCCTATCATCTTAGCAGAAGATATGGTTACTGATTCTGCCGTTAGGAGATTAGTATTCGATGCCGGTGATTATGTAGAAGATCTAATGACACTTTGTGAAGCAGATATAACAACTAAAAACCCCAATAAATTTAAAAAATATCATAATAACTTTAAGGTTGTTCGCGAGAAAATCGTTGAAGTAGAAGAACGTGACCATATCCGAAATTTTCAACCTCCAATTACTGGTGAAGAGATTATGAAAACCTTCGATTTAAGACCATCGAGAGAAATTGGCATCATAAAAGAAATCATAAAAGAGGCCATTCTTGAAGGTGTAATAGTTAACGAACACGAAGCAGCTTATGAATTGATGCTAAAAGAGGGTGAAAAATTAGGATTAAAAAGAGCATGAAAAAGGATAATAACAAAGTAATTTATTGGCTGTTAATAGGATGCTTACTTATCTTCATCATGGTCGTTGTTGGCGGTATTACTAGGCTCACACATTCGGGGCTCTCAATATCTAATTATAAGCTTATTTCTGGAACCATTCCTCCAATGAATGTAACAGAATGGCAAACAGTTTTTGACTTGTACAAGCAATATCCTGAATATCAAAAACTGAATACTAATTTTACATTACAAGATTTTAAGGGTATTTATTTCTGGGAGTGGCTTCATCGTGTTATTGGAAGATTTATAGGTCTTGTATTCTTTTTACCATTCTTATACTTCCTAATTACAAAACAACTATCAAAGTCAACCATAAAAAAGTCCATTGTCCTTCTATGCTTAGGAGCTTTTCAAGGATTCTTAGGTTGGTATATGGTAAAAAGTGGATTGGTAGATAGACCTGACGTTAGTCATTATAGGTTAGCAGCTCATCTTACCATAGCATTTATAACATTTGCTTATACCTTTTGGGTGGCCTTGGATCTAATGTTTCCAAATAAGAAGCAAATCAGTGCATCTTTCAGGAATTTAATACGCATTGGATTGGCTGTTCTTTTAATACAAATTATATACGGTGCCTTTGTAGCCGGTTTAGATGCTGGTTTTATCCATAATCACTGGCCAATGATGAGCGAAGGAAAATTTATGCATGAAACCGTTTATAGCGAGCAAAGTCCTATGCTCAAAAATTTTATTGAAGGCAAAAGTGGCGTTCAATTTATACATAGAATACTAGCATATGCTGTAGTTTTATTGATTATAATTATTTGGAGAAAATCAAAGAAAATTAACTTAAGTCAATATCAGTCAAAAGGTATAAATATGCTTTTGGTAATGGTTGGAATTCAATTTTTATTAGGTGTACTTACTCTTATGTTACACGTACCTGTTTGGTTGGGAGTCGCTCACCAGGTTGGTGCATTTTTCTTATTGACCACCATGACATTTACACTGCATCGTTTCAGCAAATAATCTTAAAAAGCATACCTTTGTAACCTCAACTATGAACTAATGATCTATAGATTCAGAATCATACTAGATAATGACACGGAAGACGATATTTTCCGTGATATTGAAATTCGTGAAAGCGATACGCTTGAAGATCTCCATAATGTCATCACGCAGTCTTTTGGATTTGATGGTTCTGAAATGGCCTCCTTTTATATTAGTGATGAAACCTGGAATCAAGGTGAAGAAATTTCTCTGTTCGATATGAGTGGTGGCGTAGATTCTGTGAGAATGATGAATGAAACCATTATTAGCGATGTGGTTTTCGAACTTCAGCCAAAGCTTATATACATATACGATTTCTTAAACTTGTGGACGTTTTTAGTAGAACTGGCTGAAATAGTTGAAATTAACGATGGCATGGACTACCCAAATCTCATGTTCGTCCACGGGCAAGTTCCAGATGAAGCACCAGAAAAATCATTTGAAGCTGATGATGATGATGACTTTTCATCTGAATTTGAGGATGGAATAGACACAGACGATTATGATGATCTAGAGTTCGATGAGAACTGGAATTAAAGATATTTTGTATTCATGTTTTCGTAATTACGCCTAATAAAATCTAAGGTGTATTTAACAATTTCGCCCATATTCTTACTTTTCTTAAAGTTAAGATCTAGAGTATAATCGTATATCATAGATTTTAATTGTTTGATATTTTCTTTAGTTGAAATACTGTCATTCGTCATACAATCAATTAGTTCTTTTATTCTGTCATCATAACTAAGAAGCCTTTTCGCCATAATAGACCGTTCTTCTAATTTATACTGATCTATAGACTGTTTCTTGAATTTTTCAGACACCAACTCCACCATTTTCAAGTTCTCTTTGAAGAATTGTGGTCTGTATATATTAAACTTACCTTCATAACATTGCTGATCAAAATCTATAGCCCTAATTTTAAAAACGACATGATCAAAATCATGGGTAGGAACAATGACATAGTTATACGAACGCATATCTCCTAAAAGACGAATCAAGCAACGCTCGTTAAATTTCACAAATTCTTTTGCTATTTGAGCTTTTTCAGATTCATTACAATCTTTAAGCATATTCTTAATAAATTCATCTCCGGGAACACCAGTAATATGCTCTTCTATTAAGGTATTCTTATACACCAAGAAATTTAGGTTGTGTGGAGATAACATATGTTCTAATTCTAGACCATATACCCTTGAGGCATCACCCGTTTTAACATAAAAATAGGTGTAATTATCGTTGAGTATATTTCGAATTTTAACTCTAAAAGGCTTTGAATTTCCGAATGTGCAAAAATCAATTGAATCTACATTCAAATACGGAATTGTCTTTTCGTTACCATCAGAATGTAAGATAGTGTATACCTTTTTCAAGCTAAGATCAATATCTTCTCTTTCAAATTCATTATAAAACACCCTAACCCAGAGTGTATCAATATCATTTTTATCATAAACTACAACAGATCCTTGAAAACGTAATAAGTCATCATAAAAAATCGGTATCCTAATATTTCTTTTATACTCTGTTAAGTAATCATGTAATTTACCTGATATAGGATAGGACGGTTTTTTCTTCGATATTTTAAGATCTTCCATATAGTTTGGTATTAATCAAATTTAAAGCTTTTATTCTATTGGTTGTAACAAATTTCAAATAGCTTCGTCTTACTTCTATAACCAACCTGCTCTGAATGTATTTCAGAGCAAAAATCAACCAATTTGGAGTCTATACTCACTATCAATAACCTTACAAAAAAGTTTGGGTATCTTACCGCAGTAAGTGACCTTTCTTTTACTATAAATAAAGGCAATGTTTACGGAATTCTTGGCCCTAATGGAAGTGGCAAATCCACTACTTTAGGTATTGTTTTAAATGTTGTTAATGAAACCAATGGCAATTTTCATTGGTTTGATGGCAATATCTCAACTCACCAAGCACTAAAAAAAGTAGGCGCTATTATCGAACGCCCAAATTTCTACCCTTACATGACGGCTATTCAAAACTTAAAACTGGTTTGTAGGATTAAAGGTGTAGATGAAAGTAAGATTGAAGAGAAACTAGAAATTGTAGGGTTGCTAGATAGAAAAGACAGTAAGTTTCGCACTTATTCTTTGGGCATGAAACAGCGTCTTGCCATTGCATCTGCACTACTTAATGATCCCGAGATTCTTATTTTAGACGAACCTACTAATGGCTTGGATCCTCAAGGTATTCATCAAATTCGTCAAATAATCAAGGATATCGCTAAGAATGGTACTACGATACTGTTAGCATCTCACTTATTAGATGAAGTTGAAAAAGTATGCTCTCATGTTGTTGTGCTTAGAAAAGGCGTTAAATTATACTCTGGGCGTGTAGATGAAATGATTTCTAGTCACGGGTTTTTTGAGTTAAAAAGTGAAAAACATGACGAATTATTAGCCCTTTTAGAAAATGATACACGGTTTGGAAATTTAAAAGTTGAAGATCAATTAATCACGGCTTTTCTAAACGAATCTATGAATGCTTCAGAATTCAACAGATTGATGTTTGAAAAACACATTACTTTATCTCATTTAGTAAAACGTAAAGAAAGCTTAGAAGAGCAATTCCTTCAATTAACTGATAACGACTAATTCCCAAAGCCATGCTAAGATTACTCAAAATAGAATTACAGAAACTTTGGCTGAATAGAACTAGCAAAGTGTTAATTTTCATTTCTTTTGTATTACCATTTACTGTGTTGGTTTTATCATCCATCAAAATCAATTTTTTTGGTTTTTTCACCTTGGAATTGGGTGAATTAGGGATTTTTAATTTTCCTATTGTATGGCACATAACAACATTTTTCGCGTCACAATTCAAGTTCTTTTTTGCCATTGTAGTAGTATCTATGATTGGTAATGAATATAGTAATAAGACCATCAAACAAAACCTAATTGATGGCTTGAGCAAAAAAGAATTCATCTTATCAAAATTCTACACAATCGTATTCTTTTCGCTTTGCGCAACTATTTTAATTGGTTTAGCATCTATGCTTATTGGATTATACTACTCCAGTTATGACGAACCACGTTTTATAATAATGGGTACAGAGTTTTTACTCGCATACTTTGTAAAACTCGTCGGTTTCTTCTCTTTATGTTTAATAATGGCAATGTGGATCAAGCGATCTGCCTTTGCGTTGGCTATGCTCTTTGTGACATATATTATGGAATGGATAATTTTTGGTATAGTTTATAAAATATCCAATATTGATATAGCTTGGAGTATCAAGAGTTTCTTACCACTGGAATCTATGTACAAACTTATTGATGAACCAGGTAGGCGCATCATGATGTCTAAGTTTCCCGAAAAATCAGAGATTGCTTATGATTATGCCGTACATTGGTATGAAATAGCCATTGTGTTAGGTTGGACTAGTCTTTTCATCTTTTTATCGTATAGATTGCTAAAAAAGCGAGATTTGTAATATATTTATAAGCTATTGCGCTTATAAATGAAAAAGATTGCTTCCCTCGTATGCCTAATTTTTTCAATTGGTCTTTTTGCCCAACAGGAAGCCGCTAACTGGTATTTTGGTGAAAACGCAGGTATTCAATTTGATATAGCGACTGGTACAGTAACTGCTCTAACCGATGGACAATTAAATACGCGTGAAGGATGTTCATCTATTTCGGATGCCAATGGTAATTTACTTTTTTATTCTGATGGCACGACCGTTTACAACAGAAATCACAGTATAATGCTTAATGGAGCTGGATTATTTGGAAATCCATCAAGTACCCAATCAGCCATTATAGTGGCGAAACCAAACGATCCAGAGATATATTACATTTTTACAGTAGATACAAGAATCAGTCAGGATGCTCCCCCAGAAGAAGGTCTTAATTATTCAGAAATAGATATGACGTTGGATGGTGGACTTGGAGCAGTTACAAATAAGAACGTTAATCTATTAAATGATTCTTCAGAAAAACTCAGTGCAGTACTAAAAGATTGTGTCACTAAATCTCTTTGGGTGATTGCCTTTGGTGATCAAACTGGTAGTTCTTCTAGTAATTTTAGCACATATCATGCTTTTGAAGTGACTACTACGGGCGTTAACACAGTTGCTGTAACCTCAACTTTTCCTATTTCCGTAAATGACCAAAGAGGTTATTTAAAATTTTCACCTGATGGTACTAAAATGATATGTGCCAATATGAATGGATCTCAATCTGCAGGTGGCACCGATGTTGATAACGGTTTGCTATTATATGATTTTGATGTAGCTACTGGAATTGTGAGTAACCAACAGGAGCTAATTATTAATGATAGTGCGAATCAACCTTACGGTGTTGAATTCTCACCAAGTAATGAACTTCTATACGTTCATGCATATACTCGAATTGGTCAAGGAGGTGGTCCTGCAAATCATTTATCAAGTCTTGTTCAATTCGATTTAATGGCTCCAGATATACAAGCAAGTGAATTCCTGTTAGATGATAGGCAATTGTATAGAGGTGGTCTGCAATTGGGTCCTGATGGTAAAATATATAGAGCATTAAGCACTACATATAATATAGGTCAACCCTTTTTAGGAGTTATCAATAACCCAGATGTTAGAGGCGTTGGAGCCAATTATCAACATAATGCTATTTTTTTAGGAGGAAATAATTCTACTCAAGGATTACCACCTTTTGATCAATCTCTATTCAATCAAAAAATTGATATTATAAGGAATGGAATAAGCGTCTCTATTTTAGATTTATGTGACACTGATACTTACACTCTTATTGCAGATGACATTCTAGGAGCTACCTATACTTGGACTTTAGATGGTATGCCATTAGCTGAATCAGATTTTGATCTCGTAGTAACACAAGGAGGAACCTATGAAGTTGTCATAAATCCGAATAATGGTGATTGTTTAATTGATGGAGAAGCATTCGTGAATTATTTTACCAATCCTACGGCTACTCAAGCTATTGACATGAGTGCCTGTGATGATGATAACGACGGTCTTTGGGAATTTGATTTAACAACGCAAGATGCTCAAATTCTTAATGGACAAGACCCTTTGATCTATGAAGTGAAATATTTTGAATCGCTAGTTAATGCTAATGCAAACATGAATGAAATCATTGGATTGCATCAAAACAACGGAAATCCGCAAGAAATTTTTGTTAGAGTACAGAATATTGGTAATCCTAATTGCTTTGATACTTCAATTTCATTCTTTATTCGCGTCTTTGACACACCAACAGCAAATACCATTGCAAGTATTGTTGAATGTGATGATGATGTAGATGGAGACAATACTAATGGTCGTAAAGATCTAGACTTAAATGCTCTAGTACCAACTGTTCTTGGTATTCAGAATGCCGCTAGTAACAGTGTTAGTTTTCATGGCAACCAAGGTGATGCAAATACTGGAAACAATCCTTTGCCATCTCCTTACTATAATGTAACGCCTTTTATGGAATCAATCTTTGTGCGTATTGAAAATAACGCCAATACTGCATGTTTCGATACAGGTACTTTTACATATACTGTGAATCCAATACCAGAGTTCTTCAATACGTCATTAACGCAATGCGATGAGGATGGAATTATGGATGGACTCACGACATTTAATCTTACTGAGGCTGATGGCGTTATTACTGGTGGTGTAACTGGAGTGAGTACTACGTTTTTTTTATCATTTGCGGATGCACAAAATAATACAGGAGCTATTGATGGCAACTCATTTTCAAATACTGTAAATCCAGAGACTGTGTTCGTAAGAGTTTCCGATGACAATACCTCTTGTTTCTCAGTTGCCGAACTCATTTTAAATGTTAGCACTACCAATATTAATGATGTTGTACTCACTAATTGTGATGATGATGGAACAGAAGATGGCTTCTATGAATTCACACTTTCAGATGCTGATGCTGCGGTGCTTAATGGAACACCAGCAGGAGTCACTTTGCTATATTATGAAACCTATGATGATGCGCTTTTAGAACAAGATCCTATTGGTCCATTATTTACCAATTCAATGCCAGACTCTCAGGTAGTGTATGCAAGAGCTGAAAACGCCAATGCCTGTTATGGTATTAGCGAGGTTTTGTTGACTGTTTATGAACTTCCAGACATTGTTATTACAGAAGATGCTATTTATTGCTTAAATACATTCCCTCAAAATATTACGCTCAATTCGGGTCTTAATCAAGGAGTGCCAGGTGATTACACATATCTTTGGTCTACTGGTGAGATGACTTCAGAGATAGATGTTAACGCTCCAGGCTCCTATTCTGTAACCGTTACAAATGCTAATAACTGTTCTAAACTTAGGACTATTACAGTATTGCCTTCAAATACAGCAACTTTTACAGATATAGAAGTTACCGATGCTTCCTCAAATAATACTATTACTGTCCTCGTCTCTGGTGAGGGAGACTACGAGTTTTCTTTAGATGATTCTAATGGCCCATATCAAGACAGTAATTTCTTTGAAAACGTTACGGCTGGCTTACATACCGTTTACGTTAGAGATAAGAACAATTGCGGTATTGTTGACCAAATAGTATCTGTTATTGGGTTTCCAAAGTATCTAACACCAAATAATGATGGATATCATGATACTTGGCAAATCAAAGGCATTACCGCTCAATTCCAACCCAATTCAAAAATACTTATACACGACAGGTATGGAAAACTCCTTAAACAACTAGACCCTCTTGGTCCAGGCTGGGATGGCAGTTTTAACGGAAAACCTCTACCATCAAATGATTATTGGTTTGCAGTAACACTTCAAGATGGAAGAGTTTACAAATCTCATTTTACTCTTAAAAGATAAAAAACAGCTGTTGTAATTCCTCTTGTTTTTTTAAAATTATACACTTCATCGAATAAAATTGCATTTTAACTTGTTTTTCTATACATTTCACACGAAATAAAAGGTATACACTTCCGAATAGTCCCCAAACTATTTTGAAGCTCCAAGAAACCTACTTATGACAAAAAAAGTTTGCTATTCTCTTTTTATCCTTTTAGGAGGTGTAATTCAAGGGCTTTATGCGCAGCAAATTACGGTAGACAATACTGTAAGTGCACAACAGCTTATAGAGAATAACTTGGTACAAGGTTGCGTAGAAACCTCAAACATTTCCTCTCCTATTAACGGTAATATCAATGGCCTTTCTAGTTTTGGCTACTTTGAGAGAGGAAATTCTAATTTTCCTTTCGAAAACGGAATTGTTATTACGACAGGGAATGCGAATTCGGCTGGTAATACAACCAATGCTAATGTTCTTAATGAAGGAGAAACCAATTGGGGAACAGATACTGACTTAGAAAACGCTCTAGGTATTAATAATACGTTGAATGCTACTACTATTGAGTTTGATTTTATTTCAATATCTAACCAAATACAATTTAATTATATTTTAGCATCAGAAGAGTACTTTGGGAATTTCCCATGTGACTACTCTGACGGATTTGCTTTTTTAATACGTCAGGCATCCAGCACAGGCCCTTATGCAAATATAGCCGTGATACCTGGGACTACAACTCCAGTAAATACAAGTACTATTCATGATGAAATCGTAGGGTTCTGTAATGCCGAAAACGAACAGTATTTTGATGGTTATAATGTAGGAGATACTAATTATAATGGTAGAACCCAAATACTAACAGCAACAGCTACTATAATTCCCAACGTACAGTATAATATTAAGTTAATAATAGCGGATCAAACAGATGAAAATTACGATTCTGCAGTCTTTGTAGAAGGGAATAGCTTTAATGCTATTGTCAATCTAGGGAATGATATAACTACTTGCGCCGAAAGTATAACTGTAAATGGTGATATTCAAAACCCACAAGCTACATACGAATGGTATCAAAACAATGCATTATTGAATGGTGAAACATCGCCAATTTTAGATGTAACTGAAAGCGGTAATTACCAAGTAGTTGTTACGATTCCTTTAAATGGATCTACTTGTGTTATAGATGATTCCATTTTAATTACTCTGAGCTCAGAACAAGCTGCTGGAGATATATCAGATTACGAATTATGCGACGACCTTAGTGGCGATGGCATAGAATGGTTTGACCTTTCAACAAAAACGAATGAGGTGATAACGGCCATGCCTCCATCAAATTATTCTACCTCATATCATTTGTCATTCTCCGATGCTCAAAACAACTTGAACCCTATTCTTGCACCTATTCAAAACACTTTGAATCCACAGGAAGTTTTTGTGAGAATAGAAGATATCGATAGTGGATGCTTAGCATTTGCTAGTTTTAATCTCATCGTCAATCCATTACCCGTAATTACAAACCCTACCCCTATTGTCGTTTGTGACGATGCCGATAATGATGGATTTACGGAAATCGACCTCACACAAAGTGATAATGAAATCACTAACGGTAACCCAAATTTACAAGTAACATATCATTACACACAACAAGATGCTAACACTGGGAATAATCCTATAATATCTCCTTATATCAATACTGCTCCTACTGACAATCTTTTTATAAGGGTCGTTAATCCAAATACCGGATGTATAAGTACTACTACGATAACAGTTACTGTGAACAGGAATCCAGACTTGAATTCAATGGAGTACACCATAGACGCATGTGATAGTGACCATGACGGCTTTGCTTCTTTTGACCTCACCGAAGCCGAAACAAACATTACCCAAGGTTTAACAAACATTACCATTTCATATCATAGCACATATGATGATGCAATTTCTGGAGACAATCCAATCTTGGACCCAGATTCGTTCATAAATACTGATGCGAACTTCCAAGTGGTTTATATTCGTGTGGTTGATAATAATACGGGCTGTCCAGCTGTGGCGACCATAAGTCTGCACACAAACTTATTGCTCACAGCTACTGCCATTCACGACTTTGAAGTTTGTGATGATGACAGCGACGATGGTGTGGAAGTCTTCGATCTCAATACCATAGAATTAGAGATTGTTAACAATGTTCCCAATGCTAACATAACTTTTTATCTGTCACAAGACGACTTAGACAATCAGGAAAATGCCATAGATGAATCAGTTCCTTTCTTAAACACAAGTAATCCACAAACACTTTTTATAGAAATCTCGAATGACAGTTGTAGTGAAGCAGCACAGATTAGCCTTATAATCAATCCTGCATTAATACTTCCTAATGTCGCACCTATTGATGTTTGCGATGTAGACGATGATGGATTTACCACCTTAGACTTATCTATCTATGACAGTGTTATAAATGATGGTAATATTAATTATAACGTAACCTATCACGGTTCGCAGCAAGATGCAGAAAATGACACGAACTCGCATCCAAATTTTTATACTAATGTTAGTAATCCTGAAATGGTTTATGCTAGAGTTGTAAATAGTGATACTGGATGTTACGATGTTGTTCCATTCGAATTTAATATTATTCCGGCTCCATCAATATCGCAAGCATCAGATATAATAATATGTGATGATGATCAAGATGGATTCTCTATTATTGACCTTGAACTAAAAATTCCTGAAATAGTAGTGACAACTGCTAATTTGAATATTGTCTTTTTTACAACATTAGGCGATGCCGAATCCGCTTCTAACCCTATTATAGACCCAAATAATTTCAATGCTACGACTCAAACAGTATATACTCGGGTAGAAAGTTCGATTACAACCTGTTTTGCTGTAACCCCAATTTCAATAACAGTGAATACTGTTCCAGAAGTTTTCGCAATTAGTAATTATCAAATTTGTGAAAATGATGGTGATCAAACTGCAGATTTCACATTTAATACAAAGGATACTGAAATATTAAATGGTCAGACAGGAAAGGAGGTTTTTTACTATGAATCTCAGGAAGATGCAGATAACAGGATCAATAGTATTGATAAAGACAATACATACCAAAATATATCCAGTCCTCAAGTTATATATGTTCGTCTTGAAAATACAACAGATCAAGATTGCTACGCCACAACGTCATTTACCATAGTCGTGGATGCATTACCAAATTTCAATCCACCATTAGACTGGTTTGTATGTGATGACACATCAAACGATGGCGTGCATGTATTTGATTTAAATGAAAAAATCACTGAAATAACAGACGGTTTTGGCACTAGCTTGAATGTCACATTTTATGACTCTTTTGATAATGCAGATGCTTCAGCCAACAACATAGATTTAGAATACACTAACATTCAAAACCCACAGCCTATTTATGTGCGTATTGAAAACGGTTCCAATTGCTATACCATTGCTCAATTTGGATTAAATGTTATTCAAGCACCAGAAACGAATGAATCAGTTCCATTGCAAGTTTGTGATGACGATTACGATGGTATTTCAACTTTTGATTTAACGATATCAGAATTTGATGTCCTAAACATTCGTCAAGATGATATTGTTGTTACTTATTTTGAGAATGAAAACGACCTTGAGTCACAATCCAACCCGATAGGGAATCCGGAAAATTATAATAACGTTAGCAATCCGCAGACTGTATATATTAGAGTAACTAATATTATTTCCAATTGCTATGTCAACATTCCTTTAGAATTAATAGTAAACAGTCCACCAGTTATCAATCCTGTTAACGAAATAGCTTTTTGTGATACGCAAGACAGCGCAATTTTATTTGAAGACATTACTCCACAACTCATAAATGACACAACAGGAATTGCCATCACTTATTACGATAACCAATCTGATGCTAATACTGGTAACAATGCTATTGAGACTAGTTACTTTTATTCTAACACAGATACGACACTATACATTAGAGCACAATATATAGGGAACGGTTGCTTTATTACATCGGCTTTCAACTTACATATAAATCCTAATCCAATAGCAAATACACCAGAAAATATTGAGGTTTGCGACGACGACGACGATGGTATAGCAGAATTCGATTTATCCATACAAACGTCCGCTATTCTTAACGGACAAAATCCTTCTAACATCGCTGTGACTTATTACGAACTTTCTGAGGATGCAGAAGATGGCGAAAATTCTATAAATGAAAATTATACAGCTTTTAACGAGCAAATTATTCATGTACGTGTAGAAAATAACAACACCGGATGTTTTTCTATCACACAATTCATGGCGATTGTACATCCACTTCCAGTAATTGATATAGAAGATACCGTGGTCATCTGTCTAGATGCACTACCAATGACTGTGAGTGCTGAGACAGGAAACAACAACGATTCTTATAACTGGTCTACTGGTGCAAGCATTTCAGAGATTAACATTGACACAGTAGGCAATTATTCAGTAACAGTTACTACAGAGTTTGGATGCCAAACGACAAAAGAATTTGAGGTAATACAATCAGAACCTGCAGATATAGAAGTTGTAGAAGTTGTAGATTTCTCAGATCCAAATAATGTGACTATTACCGTTAGCGGCATTGGAAATTATGCATATATACTGGATGATGGTGAACCTCAAACCTCAAATGTGTTTGAATTCGTAACACTTGGTTATCATACCGTTACTATCATTGACCTTAACGGCTGTACAGAAGTTACAAGAGAGATTGTCGTGATTGATGCCCCTAAATTCTTTACGCCCAATAATGACGGCTATTTCGACACATGGCATATCACAGGTGTAGAGACCCTACCAGGTACAACCATTAGCATATTTGACAGATATGGCAAGTTATTAAAATTCTTGACCTCATCATCTCCTGGTTGGAATGGTTTTTACAATGGAAAAGAAATGCCATCGAGTGATTATTGGTTCTTAGCCAAGGTAAAACGAGGTGAGATGGCCTTTGAAGTGAAAGGGCATTTTACGCTCAAACGTTAACGTATCATTTAAATAAATGAGCTATTATTTTCCGTAATTTTACGGTATGAAGTTCAAAATTGAATCCGAATTCCAACCTACTGGCGATCAACCACAAGCCATTACTGAATTATCTGAAGGCATAGATAATAATGAGCGCTACCAAACACTACTTGGTGTAACTGGTTCTGGTAAAACGTTTACTGTTGCGAATGTCATCCAAGAGATACAACGACCAACGTTGGTATTAGCTCATAACAAAACCTTAGCAGCACAATTGTATTCTGAATTCAAGCAGTTCTTTCCTGAAAACGCCATAGAATATTTTGTGTCTTATTATGATTACTATCAGCCAGAAGCCTATATCCCTGTGTCTGGAGTCTACATAGAAAAAGATTTATCTATCAATGAAGAAATAGAAAAAATGCGCTTGAGCACAACCTCTTCCCTACTATCTGGTCGTAGAGATGTTCTAGTGGTCGCTTCTGTATCTTGCTTGTATGGTATTGGGAATCCTGTTGAGTTTCAAAAAAATGTGATTACCCTTAAACGAGATCAAGTCATTTCTAGAACCAAGCTCTTACATAGTTTAGTTCAAAGTTTGTACTCACGTACTGAGGCAGAATTCAATCACGGGAATTTTAGAATAAAGGGTGATACGGTTGATGTTTTTCCTAGTTATGCCGATGATGCTTATCGGATTCATTTTTTCGGGGATGAGATTGAAGATATTGAAGCCTTTAATATCCAAACCAACGAAGTTGTTGAAAAATATGACCGATTGAATATTTATCCAGCAAACATGTTCGTAACCTCACCTGAAGTACTTCAAAATGCCATACATGACATTCAGGAAGATTTGGTAAAGCAACATGATTATTTTAAAGATATAGGAAAGCATCTTGAAGCAAAACGTCTTAAGGAACGTACCGAATTCGATCTTGAAATGATACGTGAATTAGGGTATTGCTCGGGTATTGAAAATTATTCCAGATATCTTGATGGCAGAGCTCCTGGTACGCGACCGTTCTGTTTACTAGATTATTTTCCTGATGATTTCTTAATGGTAGTAGACGAAAGTCATGTCACTATTTCCCAAGTTCATGCTATGTATGGTGGTGATAGAAGCAGAAAAGAAAACCTTGTGGAATATGGTTTTAGGTTACCCGCAGCCATGGATAATCGTCCGCTAAAGTTTGAAGAATTTGAAGCTTTGCAAAATCAAGTGATTTATGTGAGCGCAACACCAGCGGATTACGAGTTACAGAAAACCGATGGTGTATATGTTGAACAAGTGATTAGACCAACGGGGCTATTAGATCCTATTATAGAGGTGCGGCCAAGTTTGAATCAAATTGATGACTTGATAGAAGAAATTCAGCAGCGTGTAGAAAAAGATGAGCGCACTCTAGTGACTACACTTACAAAACGAATGGCTGAAGAACTCACAAAATATCTAAGCAGGATTCAGATACGTGTTCGTTATATACATTCTGATGTTGATACTCTAGAGCGTGTAGAGATCATGCAAGACCTACGGAAAGGTGTTTTTGATGTATTAGTAGGCGTGAACCTACTTCGTGAAGGTCTAGATCTTCCAGAAGTATCATTGGTAGCTATTTTAGATGCAGATAAAGAAGGCTTCTTACGTTCTGCCAGATCATTGACACAAACAGTGGGTAGAGCTGCAAGACATTTAGAAGGGAAAGCTATTATGTATGCGGACAAGGTTACGAAGAGCATGCAAAAAACAATTGATGAAACCAATTACAGGCGAGAAAAACAAATTGCCTACAATACTGAGAACAACATCACTCCTAAAGCATTGAACAAGAGTCTTAATAACGCATTAACAAAAAACTCTGTAAGCTCATATTATTATGAATTAGAAGCATTAAAAGCTGCGGAACCTGAGAGCGAATACCTGAGTAAGCCAGAAATAGAAAAGAAAATACGTGAGCGTCGAAAATTAATGGAACAAGCTGCAAAAGAGCTCGATTTTATGCTCGCTGCGAAATTAAGGGATGAAATTAAAGGGTATCAAGCAAAACTTGAAAATCTTAAAGTCTAGTTATACTGGGTTTTAAAAATATCAATTAAGACATCTGGCGGCACTATATTATTAGGAAAACTATTCATTAAGTCCAGCACCTTATTAATTGCATCATGATGTAATCCCATTCTCAACCCAAAATTATGAATCTTGATAAGTTTTGCCTTCGTTATATTATTACTTATATTCATTAAGAGAATAAGGCGATGGAATTGCACTATACGTTCGCTATGAGATTTTAAAGGAATATATGTAGCAGGATGATTTATTAGGTAATCAAAATCAGATTGAGAAATATCTAATTGATGTGCTACACCTAAAAGAAAATTATATTCAATTGGTTTTAGCTCATTTTCTGTCTTTGCAAAAGCTATCATTTCTGATAGAAGACTCAATTTTTCTATGCGGTTTACCATGAGGAAATGGATTAACAATTATAGATATAAAATTAGGCATTAATAGGTTTTTATCATCGTAGATATAATGTATCTCATCGAAAAATAAGTCACCTTTAATCGGATTTTTCTAACATTCATCAAGCCTCACAGCCGATTGAGCTATAAAAAAAGAGTCAAAACTACTCAATTATGTTGTGTCTTGAAGATATTAATTAACACCTCTGGAGGAACCACTTTATTCGGGTAATTGCCCATGATTTTCAATACTTTATCTATTGCATCTTGGCTTAAACCCATCTTTAATCCAAAATTCTTAACGATCAATAATTCTCGATTATCTGCATGTTGATCAATATTCATCAAAAGTACTAACCGATGAAAGTGCAAAATGCGCTGAGCTTCAGATGAAATGATTATTTTTTCAGCCTTTTTGGTAGATAACTCTTCCAATTCAGCTTCGGTAATTCCTAATTGTCGAGCGACAATTACCAAAAAATCATATTCTATCTCATTGATACCTTCAGAAGTTCTTGCTAAGGCAATCAAATCTGACAACAAGCTAAGTTTGGTCTTTTTATCCATTAATCAATATTTATGCAAATATAAACCTAAAAAAAAAGAACTCCTGAATACTATTCAGGAGTTCTGGCTAATTCAAAAGAAATCTAATACTATCCCTTTTGCGTAATTCTAACCGGAACTAAAAATGCTTTTTGTCCAGTTCTTAATTTTACTGATAATTCTTTGTAATTAAGTCTACCCTTAATGTAGTTTTCTAGGTCCTCATCATCTGATTGTACAGATAGAACCACAAGTTCGTTGTCTTCGTTGATAACAACTTTAACCTTAGCAAGCATATCCTCTTCTATCAAGAATTTAGGATTCTTTAATAATTTTCCTATTTCTATTGAAATAGTTTCAGTAAGTGCTTCTTTAGTTGGTTCTGGATCAGTACTTGCAGTAAGTACACCGCTAAACGTAAATGCTACGGCTAGCAAAATAATTTTGATTGTTTTCATAATTGTTCGAATTAAAGATTGATTGATACTATAAAGACGTCACAAAAAGCAATAGTGTTACAGTAAGCATGACGTATTAACGTATGTTTAACACAAATTAACACTCTGTTTTTTAATACATTAGAAATCATGCAAAAAAAAAGAGTAGTGTATACACTACTCTTATACTCTTATCAAACTATTATCTGAGATTATTAAAACCTCATATGTATGAGACTATGATAAAACAGACTGCACTTTGTCTGCCGCTTCTTGGAATTCTGTTGCACTCATGACATCTAATCCAGAATTGTCTATTAACTCTTTAGCTATGTCGGCATTTGTACCTTGAAGTCTTACTATAATAGGCACATTAATCGTTCCCATATTTTTATAGGCATCAATAACACCCTGTGCAACTCGATCACAACGAACAATCCCTCCAAAAATATTGATTAGGATCGCTTTTACTGCAGGGTCTTTTAATATTATTTTAAAAGCTGCTTCCACTCTAGCTGCATCGGCTGTACCTCCAACATCCAAAAAATTTGCTGGTTCGCCTCCTGCTTGCTTAATTAAATCCATTGTTGCCATTGCTAATCCGGCACCGTTCACCATACACCCAACATTACCATCAAGATCTACATAGTTAAGCCCTAATGCTCCGGCTTCAACCTCAATTGGGTTCTCTTCACGAAGGTCTCTTAAATCGACATAATCTTTATGTCTAAAAAGAGAATTGTCGTCAATGGTAACCTTAGCGTCAACAGCCATAATTTTACTATCGCTAGTTTTCAACACAGGGTTAATCTCAAACAAAGAAGAGTCAGATTTCACATAAGCTGTATATAATGCGGATACGAATTTTGTCATTTCTTTAAAAGCCATTCCAGATAATCCAAGATTAAAAGCTATACGACGTGCCTGGAAAGGCAATAACCCTGTAGAAGGGTCTATTTCTTCATGAAATATAAGATGTGGTGTTTCTTCGGCTACTTTCTCAATATCCATTCCTCCTTCAGTTGAGTACATAATCATATTCTTGCCAATTGCTCTATTTAAAAGTACTGACATATAATATTCATCTGGTTCACTATCGCCTGGGTAGTATACATCTTCTGTTATGAGTACTTGATGAACTTTTTTACCTTCAGCAGAAGTTTGAGGTGTTATAAGGTTCATCCCAATAATCTGTCCAGCAATTTCTTCTACTTCCTTTAGGTTTTTAGCGAGTTTAACGCCGCCACCTTTTCCTCGTCCACCAGCATGAATTTGTGCTTTAATAACATGCCATCCAGTTCCTGTTTCAGCAGTCAATTGCTTAGCTGCCGCTACGGCCTCTTGAGCATTTTTAGCAACAATTCCGCGTTGAATACGCACTCCAAAACCACTTAATATTTCTTTACCTTGATATTCGTGTAAATTCATTTTGCTTATCCGTTAAATGTGGCACAAAAGTAATTATAGTTATCCGAATTAACCAATATTTTTAATTTATAAGTTTTAATCTTTTGATTACTGAAAACGCTTTGTCAATCAAGTCGTCTTCTACCACTATTGTAAACTCATTGGTAGTAGAAACTACCTCGTATAATGTAATATTTTCCCAAGCTAAACGTTTAAAAATTTGATAGTATAGTCCAGCAATTTTCGAATTACCTTTTGGTAAATAAATACTAATCGCAGACAATTTATCTTGTAACCCTATTTGTATTTCATTTTCAAACGCCTTTAAAATGCTGCCCTTCTCTGAAGTTGATATAATAATATTGCTTTCAAGCATACCTCGTGTAAAGGCATAAAAAATTTGATGATTAGCACTGATTTTTTCTAAAATCTGGGAGTGACTATTTATTAGGGTCTTAGAATTTTGAAATGTAAAATCGCTTAAATTTGATCGCACTGTAATGTCTCCTAGATTTTTAAAAACATCATTTAAACTAATGGAATTTTCGACATTTAAAGTTTTTTGATATCTTCTTAATGCCATCATTATCGCACCATCCTTTACAGGTTTTCGTAACATCTCGGAAATAGATTTATTTAAATCTTTTGCCAAAGCAGAAAAATTAATGATTTGCCTAGATAATCCTTCTTCTAAAAAAGGTCTTGATACTATTATTTCTTGTACACAAGATGCTATTGTTTTCAATTTGTTAATTATTTAACATTTTGTGTAAAAATAACATTATTTTTTTGTTTTTATGGTTTATCAAATGATTGTATTTATTTTTGACACGTAAAATATTACCTTTTAAGATTTAAAAAAATGAAGCAAAACACCTTATTAAACATAGCCGAAGAGTTCGGCAGCCCTATTTATGTGTATGACTCGCAAAAAATCATATCTCAGTATAAACGGTTAACTTCTGCATTTAATAAAGTGAAACAGGTGAAAGTGAATTATGCTGTTAAAGCACTCTCCAATGTTACTATTCTAAAACTTATAAAAAGCCTTGGTGCCGGACTTGATACAGTTTCTATACAAGAAGTAAAACTAGGATTAGCTGCTGGTTTTCAAGCCGAGCAAATTATCTTTACTCCAAACGGTGTATCATTAGAAGAAATTGAAGAAGTTGCAACTTTGGGTGCTCAAATAAATATTGATAACCTATCGATATTAGAGCAATTTGGCACCAAACATCCAAATATCCCAGTTTGCATAAGAATCAATCCACATGTAATGGCTGGTGGCAATACCAATATATCAGTTGGTCACATCGATAGTAAATTTGGCATTTCAATTCATCAAATTCCACATATACTCCGCATTGTAGAAAATACTGGTATGAAAATTAATGGTATTCATATGCATACTGGTAGCGATATACTAGATATAGATGTCTTCCTTTATGCCAGTGAAATACTATTTGAAACAGCAAAAAATTTCAAAGAATTAGAATTCATTGATTTCGGTTCTGGTTTCAAAGTTCCTTATAAAGCAGGCGATATAGAAACCAATATTGAAGAGTTTGGAGAAAAGCTAACGAAGCGCTTTAATGAATTTTGCAAAGACTATGGAACCGATTTAACTTTAGCCTTTGAGCCAGGTAAATTTTTAGTTAGCGAAGCCGGCTATTTTTTAGCTAAAGTAAATGTGGTCAAGCAAACCACTTCTACTGTTTTTGCTCAAATAGATTCAGGATTTAATCATTTAATTAGACCGATGCTGTATGGGTCTCAACACGAAATTGAAAATATATCTAACCCTAAAGGAAAGGAACGCTTTTATTCTGTTGTTGGGTATATTTGTGAAACAGACACCTTCGCAAATAATAGACGTATTAGCGAAATTAGTGAAGGTGATGTTTTGGCATTTAAGAATGCAGGAGCCTATTGTTTTAGCATGGCTAGTAATTACAATTCGCGTTTTCGACCAGCTGAAGTATTAGTGCATGATGGCACATCACATCTCATAAGGCAACGCGAAACTTTTGAGGATATTCTCAAGAATCAAGTAGACATTAATCTGTTTTCTCTGAAGAAGAAAACTATCAAAAAATAGCGTTTCGTAGTGATAAATTGAAAGCACCAAGCATAATGTTAGGTGCTTTTTTTATCTTTAGTGAAACCTATCTGATGAGATTCTTTATTTCATTATTGATTCTTCTGTGTTTTTGTTGTGCAAAAGAAGAGCCAACAAAAGACCCCTTACTTAATATTCTCGATTCTAAAAATATTAAAATCAAGCGTGTCGTTGATTATATCGACAGCTATGAGCTACAAATTAGGTATACTGAGATTTTCAGAAATTCTGATTCTATAGTATTCAAAAATCATGATTTTAATATTAATGATAGCGTATACTTTTATCCGGCGAGCAGCGTAAAACTTCCTGTTTCAATATTAGCACTTGAAAAACTGCATGCTGACGGTTTATATACGATAGATACACCATTTTATATTGAAGGAGATAGTATAACGACCTCTTTCAAAAAAGACATAGAAGCCATTTTTGCTGTAAGCGACAATCGAGCTTATAATCGCCTGTTTGAATATTTAGGAGCTGATTATATCAATAACCAATTGCATAAAAAAGGGCTTAGTCCATCCCGAATTTCACATCGTCTTGCGACTAATAATGCCTATAATTTACAGACAAAAGCACTAGTATTTCATGAAAACGATTCGACCTTAAACTATACAGGATCTATTGACAATACTGAAATTGAAAAACTAGCCTTAAAAAAAATAAAAAAAGGAAAAGGATATTTTGTTAATGGACAATTAGTAGAGGAGTCATTCGATTTTTCTTTAAAAAACTATTTACCTATTACAACACTACATAGCACTATGCAAAAGGTTATTTTTCCTGACGAATTCAAGAAATCAGAACGATTTCAACTACCTATAAATGATAGGGTGTTTTTGCTAAATAGCATGAATTCATTGCCAAAAGATTCAGGATTTATATCAGAAGATTACTATGATAGCTATGTGAAATTCTTCATGTATGGTGATTCTAAAAAACCTATTCCTGAGCATATAAAAATCTACAACAAAGTAGGGTATGCTTATGGCTACCTCACCGATTGTGCTTATATAAAAGATTCTAAAAACAATGTTGAATTCTTATTAACGGCAACTATTCATGTAAACAAAAATGGCATATTTAATGACGATATTTATGAGTATGAAGACATAGGTATTCCGTTTTTGGCAGAATTAGGAAGACAAGTATATCAGTATGAATTAAAAAAATAAAATCATGGACAAGCTACAATGGAATTCATTCGAAAAGAAAATTTATGTGCATTCAACACTTACAAAATTGTACCATCTATGGGCAACTGAGGAAGGTATTACCTCTTGGTTTTTAAGTGGTGCAAAATACGTCTCATCAGATGGCAAACAGCGAAACTCGTCAAGCTTCATTGAAAAAGGAGATTCGTACGTTTGGAACTGGCATAATTGGGACGGCAAAGCAGAAGGAAAAATTACTCAAACCAATGGAAAGGATTTCATTGAATTTAGTTTTGAGGAATCCATGGTCTCGGTTCATTTAGAGGAAATGAACGATGTCGTAATAGTGTCCTTAAAGCAATTCAACATCCCTGAGGATGATGATAGCAAGCTTAAAATTCATTTCGGGTGTAGTAACGGGTGGACATTTTGGCTTACTAACCTAAAAGCATTCGTAGAGCATGGAATCTTGCTAAATGAAACCGAAATAAATCTCAAGAATAACCATTTAGCGGGTTGGGTATTTGTAAATATGTGATTATCACTCATTTTTTAATATAAGCATGATTAACTTTAATATTTTATAGTTTTTTTTTATCTTTAGTAAACTTTAAACTACCTAAATAACTGTTAGTGCTATAAATAATAGCATTGTTCCTGTTTTATAATTGAAACCGATACTAACTTAATAAATCAATTATATGAAAAAATTACTGATTTTAGGATTAGCGATTATAGTACTCGCTTCCTGTAGGAATAATAATAAGCGTTATACACAAAACTCCCCAGAAATAGAGACTGTTAAAACAGTAATTAATCATTACGACTACCAAAACTGGGATAGTTTAGTGACTCATTATGCAGATACCGCAAAAATATACTATAACTCAAGAAAAAACATATTATCTCCAAAGGGCTTACAAAAATACCATAGTGAAAACGATGAAAGTTTTTCTACGCGTGCATTTGAGGATGAAAATCGCGAGTATGAAATGATTGAAGACAATAATGGAAAAAGTTGGGTAAATTTCTGGGGCTTATGGAAAGGCAATCTTGAACTTAATAATAAGGAAATTGTTATTCCAGTACATATAACGTATCAATTTATTGATGGGAAAATAGTAAATGAATATGGCTACTGGAATACTAGCGAATTAGTATTAGAGCTTCAAAACATAGAGGTTAATATTAGCACAGATGATTAGTTGATCAGGGTTTATTTAATCAATCCCTATAAAAAGTCAATCCATTTTTATAGAGGTCATAAAAAGCAAACTCCCACGTTCCCCAAGTCGTTTCCTTAAGTGCTGTATTCTTATGGAAAACGTCTTGTGTCTCATATTCTTTATATAGCGCTTCTATATTTTGCGTGACAATACGTAGCATAGGTCGGTCAACTGTATGTTCCCATTCCTTTGCATGATGCCATTGAAGGTGGATCTCAATTCCATCTCTAATGACACCTGCATAGTAAGGTTCTTTACTATCATCTGCAAATGCAATCTTGAAGCCCAACTTATTAACATAGAATTTCAATGCCTCAACAACATTCTGTACAGGTAAAACTGGATGGACCTGATGTAAATAACCCTTGCTCATTACTGTCTTACTTGTCCAGTTAGTACAGACGCCTTAGAGTTAAATGGGTTTCCTGAAGCTCTTCTAAATGACACGAGTTGACCACAATGCCAAATAGCATCGGAAATGGGTCCGTTAATATTATTCCAAAAAGGAAATTCTCTAGTTCCGTTGGCGCTTTTGAATATTAGCTTGTTGTCTTCAAGGTTATCTAATTCACGAAAAAGGTCAGATGCTTTTTTTAAATTATTCAAAGTCATCTCTCTCATTTCTATATAAGACAAAGTCTTTTTTTCCACAGTAAAATCGTTAATCTTCTGGAAAGCCGTATTCACGATTATTTCTGACAAATCATAAATATGACGTATCGTTTCCTCCGAAGTTCGGCCTTTCGGGCTTGGCTTATATATCAAATCTGTTTCTGTCAACCCTTCCGTGGCCCAATAATATCGAAAACCCAAACCATCTATCATTCTTGAAATTACCGCGCCTGATGTATACGATTCTGGGGCTTCAGGGATTTGATAATATGGTAATTCATTCATAGCTGATTCTTGTGAAATCGCAGTTGAACTGACGAAAATTGTTAAAATAAATGATAAAAGAAGTGTTCTCATGTTGAATTTAATCTGATTTTGTAATATGAAGGTAATCCATTTTATAATAACAAAAAAACCCTTCTAGAAAGTATCAAGAAGGGTTAAATGAAGAAAGCTAATTAACCAGTTAGTCAAACACTCATTTTAGAGTTATGGTTACTTCTTTTTCATAGTGCTTTACTTCGTATTTATTTGTGTTACTTGACCAATAATCGGCCTGAAGTAAATATCGATGTGAGCTAATTCAATGTACAAACCATAATTTTTGATTACAAAATTTAATGGAAATTGATTTACCGCACGCTTTTTTGATTGATCATATCAAATAACCAACTAATCATTTATTTTAAAGGTAAACCCTATAAGGATTTACTAATGAACATAATGGTGTATTAAAAAAGCTCAGGACGCCCTAAGAGCATTAAGGTATTGTGTTGGAGTCTGAGAAAGCAATTTTTTAAATGATTTATTAAAGGTCACTTTATTATTGAAGCCTACTTCATAAGCGACCTCAATAATATTTAAATTATGATACTTATCCTGTTTTAATATTTCTAAAGCCTCATTAATTCTATAGGTATTTATTAGCTCAAAAAAATTCATATTAAAATGCTCATTAATTACTTGAGATGTATTGTGCCTATTGGTTCCTAACTTTTCTGAGAGCAATTCTAGGTTGATAGTGTTTTCTTTAAAAACCTTGTCATTATCAAGCAAGCGTAATAAATTTTCCTTTAGTTCAGTTGAATATGAAGGTGTTAATCTAGATTTACTGTACTTGAATAAATCGGTCGGATTTGCCAAAACAATCTCTCCTTTAAATACTTCTGGCTGCATATATGATACATATGCCACATAAAAAACCAATGCTACCATTGCCAATATTTGTAAATGCATTAAAGAAGGATACATTAATATTTCCGTAATAGTACCTGCGTAAATAATATAAGCTATTGTATAGATCGCAAAAATAGCAATGATGTTACGTTGCCATAAAATCTTGCTTCTACTTTTACCACCTACTGTATACTTCTTATACATTTTGAATATGAGAAATCCATAGGCGGAAAGAGACACAATTTTAATAATAATAATAGTATTCGCTCCTGGGAGTAAAAAATTGCTCTGATTAAAAATAATTTGAAATTTTTCAAGACCAGAAAGTGCGTAATAAGGAAATAAGTAAAAGAAAAGTAACAATGAAGGTATTAAATGTAGTGTATCAATCCATTTGAATTTATAGTTAAAAATTACTCTCTTGAAATAGAAATACAGAAAGGGGCCATATAAAAATGAAAAGGTAGTAGACACAAACAAAGCATGTGGTACCTCATATTGAAAATTAATGACATAAAGACTAAGGTGTAAAATGAAAAATGAATGGAATAACACAAATAATCCCATTAGCATAGCACTTGTTCTATCTACATCTTTCTTAATGCTTAAGGCCACAAAAACAAAAAATCCCAAAAAACCGGCAAAAATATAAAGTGAACTCAAGATATTGAGTTTTGGGCTAAAGCGTTGTTTAATTGCTATATATTGATTCGTGCTTTTTATTGATTCAAATACGTGGTCATTGATAAATGACAAATCAGAAGTTTCATTAACGTATTTTAATATATAAGTCACGGCCAAATCCGCATCGCCTTTACGCGAGTATTCTAAAGCTAAATTTTTTAAATCTTGCGCATTAGCTTCCTGAACAAGAATTGAATTATCCTCATTTAAAAAGGTCGTTTTAGTCATCTCATATTCCAACAAATAATCACTTATACCAGATGGATTTCCCAGTATCAGGTTACAGAAAAAAAAGAATACGATTAAAGTTCCCTTACGGTGGTTTATGTTTCGAATTAGCTCAATAACTCAACAATTTAATCACTACTAAATATACAACTAGTTTTCAAAAATGTTAAAATTCAAGTTAATCCCGATAAAAGTTTACTTGTATAAAGCTTGAATTTCTGGCAAAAGATTTAGCTAATCCTTAAGCTTTGGTTCATTTTTTATAGGGTTAACACCATATTTATCATACAAATACACCAATGCTGTCATTGTTGCAGCACCCAATTCTAACTCTCTCTTATTAACGGCATCAAATGTATCGTTTGCGGCATGATGGTAATCAAAATAACGCTGCGAATCTGGCCTTAATCCAGCAACAACATTATTGCCATTTTTTAAAGGCCCCACATCTGCGCCACTTCCTCCTTTTTCAAAATAATGTATTAAATAAGGTTCGAATAAAGGTTTCCATTGTAATACTTGATTAAAATTTGCATCACTACAATCAAAAGAAAATCCCCTTGGTGTAAATCCACCAGAATCACTCTCTAATGCAAATACATGGTTTTCTCCTTTTCTTTTAGCCTCTTCTGAATACTTAGTAGCTCCGCGTAATCCATTTTCTTCATTCATAAATAACACAGCCCGTATACTCCTCTTTGGTTTAATTCCTGATGCCTTTAACAAACGTAATACATCCATAGACTGTACAATACCAGCGCCATCATCATGAGCACCATCTCCTAAATCCCAAGAATCTAAATGCCCTCCAATGACTATGTATTCGTTAGGAAATTCGCTTCCCTTTATTTCACCAATAACATTATACGATTGTACATCCTTGAATTGTTTGCAAGTTTGATTGAAATAGAATTTTATTGAATTATCTAACCTCAGCATATGACTTAACAATTCAGCATGATTCGTGCTAATAGCGGCGGCTGGAATTCGTTTACTTAAAGGCAAATCTCCATACGTCATACTACCAGTGTGTGGATAATCGTCCATTCTCAAGTTCATAGAACGCACAATAACGCCTACAGCACCTAATTTAGCCGCTTCCATGGCACCAGCATAACGTTGATCTACACAACCTCCATAAGATTGAAATGTATTTATCAATTGCTCATCCATTGGGCGATTAAAAAATACGATTTTGCCTTTGACATTAGCTTCTCCTTGTTCTTTTAGTTCATCTATACCGTTAACTTCAATGACATTAGCTTTCAAACCTCCATAAGGTGTTGCCATAGATCCACCTAAAGCACAAATATTCACAACAGTTGAATTACCTGGTGTTGTTTCTATATACGCATATTCAGTAACACCTCTTACCCATTTAGGCACCATAACTGGCTGTAGCCATACTTTATCAAGTCCTAATTTTTCTAACTCTTCTTTTCCCCATTGCACTGCTCTTTCTGCATTTAAAGAACCTGAAAGACGCCCTCCTATTTGATTGGATAAATAATCCAGCCATTCATAACTCTGTCCATTTGTAAGCGATGTCTTATATATTTTATCAACCTGCTCCTGATCGGACTGGGAAAATCCTAAGGTCGTTATAAGAGCTAATGATATACTTGTAATGAATTTATTCATGATAAACATTTTAGTGTTTTTAAATATACTACATCTAATAAAAAAGAAACCAAATTAAATCATAAAAAAGCCCTGTTTTTAGCAGGGCTTTTCGTCATCATTGCTAGTTAAAACTAAACTGTGACCACAACATAGTTTCTGCGATACTTTTTATATATAACACCTCGATACTTATAATATGTTTTTCCTTGGATCTTAACTACTTTATAACCTCTTGGCAATCTTTTAAGTGAAACCCCTAAAGGCACTCCTACTACAACATACCTTCCTTTAACTTTATTATACCAAACTCCATCGGCACAATAATAGTTTACTTTTTTATGTACAACAATTTTTGGTTTGCTAAGCTTTGTTACTACAACGCCTTTCTTCGGGTAGATTTTTAATGTGACTTGAGCAGAGCTTATATTGAAAGTCAAAAAAGCTATTGTCGTAATTAAAAAAATCTTTAAATGTTTCATGATGTCATATTTTAGGGTTTATACTTCTATGACAATTCAAAATCAAAAAGGTTTAATTACTCACTTTGTAATTGTTGCTTATAAAGTTGGATATTTGCTTTTACCTCATCATCTAATTCAGGTTCTTCAATATCAGAATAGGTAGATAATTTATCCAACATCGTTTTTGCTACAATATATCGCGCAGTAGGTTTATCATCTGCAGGGATGACATACCAAGGTGCATGAGGTTTAGAGGTTCTATTTATAGCGTCTTCATAACACTCCTGATAATTGTCCCAAAGTTTTCGTTCTTTTAAATCTCCAGGAGAAAATTTCCAATTTTTCTCTTTTTTGTCCAATCTCCTAATCAATCGGTTTTTCTGTTCGTCTTTAGAAAGATATAAGAAGAATTTAAAAATTATAGTACCATTATCTGCTATGGTTTTTTCAAAGGCATTGATTTGCTCGAAACGCTTATCCCAAAACGCATCATTAACATCTTCAATAGCGTTGACATCAGGCAACAACTCTCCCAGTATATATCCTGGATGTACTCTGGTCACCAAAACATTTTCATAATGTGTTCTATTAAACACCCCAAACTTACCACGTGCAGGAAGTGCTATATAATGACGCCAAAGGTAATCATGCCTTTTTTCTAATTCAGTAGGCACTTTAAAACTATGAACAACAACACCTCTCGCATTAAAATCCTTGAATACCTCTCTAATTAAGCTATCTTTTCCAGCGGTATCCATACCTTGTATGCAAATCAAAACCGCATACTTACCATGTGCATATAAGGTGTCCTGTAATTTTCCTAATTTTTTTCGTTCTCGTCGTAATTCATCTTCGATTGCTTTCTCATCCACATTCATTTCAATCTTTGTAGCATAATTCTTCAGTGCTATTCTTGAAGTGACTTTAAAGTCGTTTGTATTGATTTTTTTCATCTAATTCTTTAAAAATTAATTCTTTATAAATATACCTATTATCGATAAAACGCCTAAAAACTAGTTTAAAAGCATAATTATTGTTATTATTGTTAGACCTACTTATTAATTTAAACCCTAATGCCATGAAAAAAAATTACTTTTTTTTCCTGTTTGCCTTTGTTTCTATGCAATTCTTTGCGCAATCATCATGTTCTGATGCCCAATCTGATGTAATATATGCATATTCTCATGTAAAAACGGCTTATGATTCCAATAATCTAACACACTTGAAGCAATATTCAGTAAGGTCTTATGAAGCATTTGAACGTGCAAAATCCAAACTAAGTTCTTGTAATTGCGAGGATTCTTATAATGCCGCCTATGATGGTGCCGAAGCTTTAAATAGAGTTGCAGATGCCGAAACTTTTGAAGATGGTAGATTTTATGTAAAAAGAGCACGTGAACTTGCTAAAGAATCAATTGAAGCTTTAGAAGTGTGTACAAAAATGAGCAACGAAAATTTAGCATTGGTTGAACTACAGCAGGAACAATTCAAGCTGAAACAACAACAAATTGAATTGCAGCTCAAAGAAGAGCAAATAAAGCAAATGTTAGTTGACAAAGAAGAAAAAGAAAATCAGATCAAGAAAGAACAATTAATAGAAACAAACGAAGATGCTCTTCAAGCTTCTATAAATGCTTTTAACGAAGTTTTAGAAGCATGTGGATGCAGCTCAAGAATGTCAAAAACTCAAGCTGATAAAACAAATTTATACACGAGTTCTATCAACCATATCAAAACATTTTATTTGAATACGGTAAAACAAGTAACATCAAATTATTTGACTATACTAAATCAATGTAATATCAAATAGCAACCAAACCCTATCAATACTAAAAAATGAAACCTCCATAAGTATTAAGTTATGGAGGTTTTTTTATGCTTTAAAGAATCTGTAACGAAATTTACAATGATTTACTCGCAAATAACTTTACATCACTTTCACTTACTTCGTTTTCACCAAGAATGATCAGCCTTTCAACTACGTTACGTAATTCTCTAATATTTCCTGTCCAATCGTAATCTTGAAGACGTTTGATTGCTTTGCCCGAAAAAGTCTTCTTGACAGTTCCCTGTTCTGACCCTATCTTTTCCGCAAAATAATCAACTAAAAGAGGTATATCTTCTCTTCTATCATTCAATGCTGGAACCCTAATCAATATAACAGCTAGCCTATGGTATAAATCCTCACGGAACTTTCCGTCTTCTATTTCTTTCTTGAGATTTTTATTTGTTGCCGCAACGACTCTTACATTTACTTTAATGTCCTTATCACTACCAACACGTTGCACACGACTTTCTTGTAGAGCGCGCAATACTTTAGCTTGTGCGGACAAGCTCATATCGCCGATTTCATCAAGAAAAATAGTACCTCCATTCGCTGCTTCAAATTTTCCGGCTCTATCTTTATTAGCTGATGTGAAAGCTCCTTTTACATGCCCAAACAATTCGCTTTCTATCAATTCTGAAGGAATCGCTGCACAATTCACCTCTATCATAGGGCCATTAGCGCGTTCACTTTTTTGATGTAACCAGTGTGCCACAAGCTCTTTACCTGTACCGTTTGGACCCGTAATAAGCACCCTAGCATCTGTAGCTGCCACTTTTTCTATAATTTCTTTGATATGAGAAATAGCTTTACTCTCTCCTATCATTTCATAGTTTTTACTGACCTTTTTCTTTAGTCTTGTATTTTCAACCACTAATTCTTTTCTGTCAAGGGCATTTCTAACCGTGTTCAACAATCTATTAAGATCTGGTGGTTTAGATATATAATCAAAAGCTCCTAAACGCATAGTATTAACTGCAGTATCTAAATCTCCATGACCAGATATCATGACCATAGGAATTTCAGGTTTTATTTTTTTCACTGCTTCGAGCACCTCTACACCATCCATTTTAGGCATCTTAATATCACAAAGCACTAAATCAAAATCGTCTTTTTTTATTTTTTCCACTCCAATGAGTCCATCTTCAGCTTCTTGGACTTGGTATGTGTCATTCTCTTCAGAAAGAATCTTAACTAAAACTCTTCTAATTGCAGCTTCGTCTTCTATTACTAATATTCTAGCCATTTTTTTTATTTTTGAATGATATGTATATCTCTTTGCGGGAATGGAATTGAAATATTATTCTCCCTAAATAATTCATCTATTCTAAACCGCATGTCACTTTTCGGGAATGTTGCTTGAAAACTATCATTTAACGTAAAAATAAGTTTAAAATTTAATGCACTATCTCCAAAATCTTCAAATATAACACTTGGTTCAGGAAATTTAACAACATCATTGTTTTCTTGAGCTACTTGTAATAATAATTCTCTTACTAATTTAACATTACTTCCATAAGCCACACCAATTGACACACTTTCTCTTGTAGCCGTACCATTTTGTGTCCAATTATATAAACTATTTGTAAGATATAAGTGATTTGGGATAATCAGCACTTTATTATCGATAGTGACAGCCCTAGTGGTACGAAGCTTGATCTCTTCTACGCGACCGACCATACCATCAATCTCAATGATATCGCCCACATGAACCGACTGATCAATTAAAATAAAGACGCCTGCAATTATATCTTGAAATAACGTCTGCAACGCCAATCCAACTCCAATTAGCAATGCCGCAGAAGCAGCAAGTACAGCAGTTACTTTAACGCCGAATGCATTCAAGGAAATAAAGAAAATAATTATATAAATCAGATATTTGAAATAAGAAAATACGCTTTTGAATTTCTCTTTATCGTCTGGCGGGAGCTTTCTTGAAATCAATTTTCGAATGAGTCGAAGTATTACTGAAGTAATAATAATGGCAAGAATAATAAATAATATACCTTTAACAGAAATACTTATGTCTTCCGTAAAATGAAAAGTGTAATTAAAAAAATCCTTAAGCTCTTGCATTTAGTATTTCAACCATTTAAATAATTCTTTATAAGTTGGTTTCTTACCATACATAAGGATACCAACTCTATATATTTTTGATGCAAACCATACTGTGAATGTAAAGGTTCCAATCAATAATAATAACGACACCAATTGTTGCCAAATTGGCACTCCAAATGGTATTCGCATGAGCATGACCACAGGTGATGTAAAGGGTATAAAAGAAAATACTGTAGAAACGGTTCCATGAGGATCTTCAATAACAGTAAATACTCCTACATAAACTGCCAAGATCAAAGGCATTAATATAGGCAACATGAACTGTTGCGTATCTGTTTCATTATCTACTGCGGCTCCTATAGCTGCATATAGAGAACTGTATAATAAGTAGCCTCCAATAAAGAACAGAACAAACATAATCAGAAGATTAGCTATAGGTAGACTAGCAAATTCACTAAATACCATTTGCATCTTTGCATTAGCATCAGGGTCGCTCATAGCTTGCTGAACCATCTCCTGCTGTGGGGTTTGAAGTTGTGTCATATCAATACCAAAAATAGCCGAGATAATGGTCATGGCCACTCCGCCTAGAATGACCCAAATCACAAACTGAGTTATTCCTGCTAAAGAGGTGCCAATTATCTTACCAAGCATAAGCTGAACAGGCTTTACCGATGAAATTATTATTTCAATAATTCTACTCGTTTTTTCTTCTATAACACTACGCATGATCATATTACCATATATAATGATAAACATGAACAGCAAATAGCCTGCTACGCCTCCAAAAGCAAGCTTCATGATATTACCCATTTTAGAAGATGTTTCTCCGCTAAAACTTTCTTGAGCTATATCCACATCCGTTCTAGAAGCTTCGATCATATCTAAATCTACACCAGCGCTCAATAGCTTTAAATTTTCTAATTTTTTTTCGAGTTTACTCTCTAAGCTAGAGATAAAAGTTAGAGATGGTGAATCTTCAGAATAGAATTTTGTATTCAAATTATATTTTTCGGAAGAATTATCTCCTTTAGATATATGAAGTAATCCATATTCTTCTTTATCCTTAACTTGTGCAATGGCATCTTCAAGACTTATACCACTCAACATATTATACGTGGTATTCTCTGTACTTTTGAAAACATCTTGAACAAAAGAAGATTCATCTAATATACTTACAGTCCGTTGTTTGTTATTATTTAATTGCGACAAGTAGGCAACTACTGCAATAAGCGCTATCATTATTAATGGGCTAAGAACTGTCATAATTAAAAAGGACTTGTTCTTTACCTTAGTGAGATATTCGCGTTTTATAATTAATCCTAAATGATTCATGTTAATTCCTTTTTACAGCTTGAATGAATATATCGTTAGCACTAGGAATCAATTCCACGAAGTGAGATACTTGTGCTTTGTTGGTTAGATAAGATAATAATTCATTTGGCGAATCATCGCCATTAAGTTTGATATTGAGTTTTAATTCATCACCTACGGTTCTAAAATTAGCAGGAGATACTTGAAATTTTTGCTCTAATTCTTGCTGAAGACTCACTTTATTATCTGAGTTCAAACCAACTTCATAGGTGTTCGTTTTATACTCTCTCTTGATATCAACTAATTTTCCATCCAATATTTTTTTAGAAAGGTTCAATAAAGCAATTTGATCACATAATTCTTCAACAGATTCCATTCTATGCGTCGAAAAAATCACCGTAGCACCTTCTTCTCGTAGTCTTAAAATTTCGTCCTTGATCAAATTGGCATTTATGGGATCAAAGCCCGAAAATGGTTCATCAAAAATCAACAGTTTAGGTTTATGGAGAACAGTTACCACAAACTGTATTTTCTGTGCCATTCCTTTAGAAAGTTCTTGAATTTTCTTGTTCCACCAATCTCCTATCTCTAAACGTTCAAACCAATATTTCAAGCGTTTCTTTGCCTCTGCATGACTTAACCCCTTTAATTGAGCTAAATAAACACATTGCTCACCCACTTTCATGGATTTATATAAGCCTCTTTCTTCAGGTAAATAACCAATATCTCTAATATGGTGTGCTTGTAATGGATCTCCATCTAGAGTAACACTACCATTATCTGGCATTGTTATTTGATTTATAATACGTATCAAAGTCGTCTTTCCCGCACCATTTGGTCCTAATAAACCAAAAATGCTACCCTCAGGGACAGCTATTGAAACATTGTTAAGTGCGGTGAAATTTCCAAATTTCTTTGATACAGAATCTGCTATGAGCAAATCTTTCATATGGTCGCGTTTAAATTTATTTATTAGTGGCGTAAAGATATTAAATGTTACAAAAGTATATGTACCAATACGGGTTTATTAATGAAGGTAAAACAAAACCCACCCTCAATAAATTAAGGATGGGAAAAAATTGCTATGAAAAAGAAAAATTACCACTAATCTAAAATTAGTGATAAATCAAATATAATATATTTTATTAAATAAAAGTTAAACAAAATCAATATTACTGCATTTTATTATGTAAAAAATCATACTTTTTAGATACTTCGCAATAAAAATGTTAAAATATTGCAGTAACCTATTAATAAACAGGTTATTTATGAAAACATGTCTTTCACTTTCTCAAAAAATGACTTATCGCTACTCTCAGGACTAGGCACAAAATTTTCATCTTCTCGCATACTTTCAAAAAACTCTTTCTGCGTTTTGTTTAACGTTTTAGGTGTCCAGACATTTACATGAACCAATAAATCTCCTTTACCATAACCATTGATACTTGGAATCCCTTTACCTCTCAATCTAAGTATTTTTCCTGATTGTACACCTGGTTCTATTTTGATACGAACTTTCCCAGTCACTGTATCTATTTCTTTAGAAGTTCCTAAAACCGCATCGGAGATACTAACATATAAATCGTAATGTAAATTATCTCCTTCTCTTTGAAGCTTGTCATGGTCTTTCTCTTCAATAGCTACTAAAAGATCTCCTGCAATACCATTTCCTGGTGCGTCATTACCTTTACCAGTTACTTTAAGTTGCATACCATCTACTACTCCTGCTGGTATCTTTATAGAAACTGTTTCTTCAGAAACTTTTAATCCTTGAGCGTCGGCTTCTGCTGGCTTCTTATCTATAGATTGCCCTGCTCCTCCACAAGTACTACATGGTGCAGCGGTTTGCATTCGACCAAGAATTGTATTCTGTATTTTAGTCACTTGCCCAGAACCATTACAAGTAGAACATGTGTTATAGGTAGTTCCTGGTGCTTGGATTTTTCGTTTTACCTTAATTTTCTTTTCAACACCATTGGCAATTTCTTCTAGTGTTAGCTTTACACGAATCCTAAGATTACTTCCTTTAACACGACGCTGGCCGCCAAAACCGCCACCAAAACCAGAAAAACCACCACTAAAAGCGCCACCAAAAATATCACCGAATTGACTAAATATGTCATCCATATTCATGCCGCCGCCGCCAAAACCGCCGCCACCTTCAAAAGCAGCATGTCCAAATTGGTCATAACGTTGTTTTTTCTCTGGATTACTTAAGACTTCGTATGCTTGAGCAGCCTTCTTGAATTTTTCTTCTGCAGACTTGTCGTCAGGATTCTTGTCAGGGTGATACTTGAGAGCCATCTTACGATACGCTTTTTTTATCTCACTATCACTAGCACCTTTACTAACTCCTAATATGTCGTAATAATCTTCCTTAGCCATGTCTGTATTATTTGCCAACTACTACTTTGGCGTGCCTTAATATTTTTTCTCCTATGAAATAGCCTTTTTCTATAACATCAACTACTTTACCTTTCATCTTTTTGTCAGGTGTTTCAATCTCGGTTAGTGCCTGATGGAATTCTGAATCAAAATCTTTACCCTTACTATCCATTTCTTTAAGTCCTCTTTGTCCTAAGGTTGTCAATAATTTTTGATATATAAGAACCACACCTTTTCTCAATTCTTCCGCTTCTTTATCATCCTCTATATGATTCAACGCACGTTCAAAATCATCTAGTACTGGCAGGATGCTCAACATAATCGAACTACCTGCAGTTTCTATCAAATCCAATCGCTCTCTAGCGGTTCTCTTTTTATAATTCTCAAATTCTGCAAAAAGACGCAAGAATTTGTCTTTCTCCTTGCCTAACTCATTTTTAAGCGTTTCTTCCACGGAGACCTCCTCAACAATGTCAGTATCTTGTATATTCTCAATCGGGTTTTTTAACGCTTCTTCCTTGATGTCTTCTATTTTGGTTTTTTTACTCATTTGATATCTATATATTTCTTACCATTTTTAGAATGGCAAAAGTACTGCCAATTATATCAAAATGTCAAAATGTCATCCATTAATTTTATATTTTATAATCCTGAACTATTACTTACTTTTGTACTATAACATTAAACACTATATAAATGAAAAAGCAAATTTTTAATATTCTAACGATTTTTGCGATTGGAATTGCAGTTGTAGCATGTAAAGACAAAGCAAAAGAAGCTAATACTAGTGATGCCGAAGCGGCAGTAGTTGCTGAAAGTACGTCTGCAAAGTACGTAACTAACACAGCTGAATCTACCATTGAATGGAAAGGATTCAAGCCAACAGGAACTCATAATGGCGCAATTACTATAGATAGTGGCGTCTTAACTACAAATGACGGTGCTATTCATAGTGGTACTTTCTTAATTAACATGAACTCAATTACTGAAGTTGAAAATAACGAACGGTTAATTGGTCACTTAAAAAGTGCTGATTTCTTTGATGTCGAGAAATTTCCATCTGCTGCTTTCGAAATTACTGGACTAGATGGCAATATGCTTTCTGGAAATCTGACTATTAAGGGCACCAAAAATAATATTTCTTTCCCTGTTACGATTTCAACTGAGGGAGACAACATGGTTTTATCTAGTGAGGCATTTACCATCGATAGGTCTAAATGGAACGTAAAATATGGTTCAAAATCATTTTTTGATGACTTAGGCGATAAATTCATTAATGATGATATCGAATTGAAAATTAACATTAAAGCTAAAAAAAGCTAAAATCATATTAAAAAAATAAAAAGGCTGCTATATGCGGCCTTTTTTATTTTAAAATGTTCTCTAAAGCAGGCTGCAATTGATAATATTTAAACTCAAACCCTAGGTTATCAATTTTTTTAGAGCTTACTCTTTGGCTCGAAAATAGCAAAGCATGCATGTCTCCAAGAATCAATCTCATAAAAAGACGAGGTATTTTTGGCATAAACAAAGGCCTGTTTAATACTCGTGCTAATATGCGAGTAAACTCCCTATTGGTTACAGGATTTAATGCTACTCCATTAATAATGCCGATTAATCTTTTATCAAGGATATATAAGAATATATTCACAAGATCATCAATATGAATCCACGATTGCCATTGGTCGCCAGATCCAAATGTCGTTCCTAAACCAAACTTAATAGGTTTGACCATTTGTGTCAACACACCTCCATTTCGAGCCAATACCAAACCTATCCTAATTTTACATACCTTGAGTCCGATAAATTCAAACTCATCGATGGCATTCTCCCAAACCGAAACCACATTTCCTAAAAATGATTGCGCTATTTCATTAGTGTCCTCCTCGTAGTAATTAACTAAAGAATCGGGATAAATACCGATAGCACTAGCCGAAATTATTTGTTTAATTGAATGTTCATTATTTTTTAAGGTATTTAGTAACAATTGAGCGGATTGCACTCGGCTTTTTATAATTTCTTTTTTATAAGATTTAGTCCATCTCTTGGCAATCGATGCTCCAGTCAAATTGATAACAACATCAACATCTTTGATGCAATTAATGTCTATCTCGCCCATCTCAGGATTCCAATAGAACCCATTATAATTTTCTTTATTTACTAACTTATCTCTTTTAGTAGTTAAATAATTGACCGCAATAGCTCTGTCAAGACATGAAGTAACCATTTCTTGACCAATCAATCCTGTAGCACCGGTGATGAGCACTTTCATTGTTTGCAGTTTTAAGCAAAGTTACGGATTGTCTTGAAGGAAGGCTTTAGGATTAAGTAAGGTTTAACACAGCAGAAAGTAAGGAATCCTCTTTCTATTCTCTTTGATATCTATAGCTAAAACAAAACACTCAGAGAATCAATTATCGGACATTGATAGATTTCCAAAGAGAAATATCGAAACAGCCATCTTTTGTGACTCTCAACATGTAACTCCAAATATCTATTATTCTTATTGTGTCGTTGAATGCCAATCGCCATCTTTCGTGGCTCTCAACATTTCACGTTTACCTGGTGGTCCTGGAAGGCGTTCAACTGTAAATCCTACAGTCTGCATAGCTCTTCTAACACTACCTTTAGCAGAATACGTCACCAAAACGCCATTAGTTTTCAGCGCTGTATACATTTTTTGAAAAATAGCCTCTGTCCACAATTCAGGTTGAACTCGAGCTCCAAAAGCATCAAAGTAAATAAGATGAAATGCATCTTCATCTTTGATTTCGGAAAAAAATTGCTTACGTTTCGTAAGAATAAATTCAGTTGTAATTTGCTGCTTTTTCTCCCATGAAATACTATGTATTTTTTTAAATATATCTTCATATTCCACCTTCGAAAGTTGTTCAATATAATCGAGTTCTTCTATCTCTGCCATAGATACCGGATAGGCTTCTACACCATGATAGTCAATTGATAATTGTCTCTTTTCAGCTTCAATCAAAGTGATAATAGCATTTAAACCTGTGCCAAAACCTATTTCAAGAATTGAAATATCTGTTAATGATTTGGCTTTAGAGGTACACATATAATACAACCCATTCATCAAAAATACATGATATGCTTCTTGAATTGCGCCGTGTTTAGAATGATAGTGTTCATTCCATTCAGGAAGATAGATAGTCTTAGAACCATCAGATGTTGTGATAATCTTACGCTGCAAATTATTGTTTTAACAATACGCCATCAGCTTCAAAGGAGTAGGTTTTTTTAACCTCCGTAATAGCCGTAATTTCTTCTTCACTTTTACCAGCATCTTCAGCATAATGCCGTTGCTCTTCTACAGACACTTCGTTAACGAATGCTTTTCCATTAATAACGACTTCTTTACCCTTAATGTCCTTAGGCATAAAAAAACCATAATCCTTGAATTTCACCATCACTTGATTGCCATCTTCTAGATTCAGTTTCATCCAACATCCTTTAGACTGGCATACCTCATCAACCTTCGCAACCATTTTAGAATTCACACTATCACCAACAGTCATACTCTTATAATGTTCTGCCATTCGCTTAGCTGGAAGTGCATCGTCCTCAACAATTTCTAATCCGAAAAATTGAAATGATGCTATGTCTTTTTTGTTATCTGTATTGTTTTTGCATGATAAGCATATCATACCTAATATTAAAATTGTAAGAATTATACGTTTCATTTTTCTATCTTTTTATAATCTGTTGAATAATCAAAGATACCATCTTTTTTAAACAATGATTTCATTTTTTATGCGCCATTAATTGCATAAATTTGCTGCAAAATCAATTGCGCGCATATGAAAACCGACACTGTGACTCAAATACACATAACAAAGGCTGCCAAAAGTAAGATTAAAGATGTTGATTTCAACAATCTAAATTTCGGCCAAGAATTTTCCGATCATATGTTGGTGTGTGATTATAAGGACGGTCAATGGGAAACACCTAAAATTGTCCCTTATCAACCCATTACCTTAGAACCTTCTGCTAAGATATTTCATTATGGGCAGTCCGTGTTTGAAGGCATGAAAGCATACAAGGATGCTAATGATAATGTTTTATTGTTCAGGCCAATGGACAATTGTAAGCGCTTGAATATTTCTTCTAAACGGTTAGCTATTCCAGAACTTCCTGAAGTGTATTTTATGGATGGTTTGACAGAGCTTTTGAAGCTTGAAAAAGATTGGATTCCAACATCTGAAGGCAGTGCTCTTTATATCAGGCCATTTATTTTTGCATCAGGTCAAGGATTTCATGCCTCACCTGCCAATGCCTATAAATTTATAATAGCCTGTGCGCCTTCCGGACCTTATTTTTCAGGTAAAGTAAAGGTGTTAATTGAGGAAACTTACTCTCGATCTGCTAATGGTGGTGTAGGTTTTGCTAAAGCTGGTGGTAATTATGCTGGACAGTTTTACCCAACACAACTTGCTAAAGACAAAGGCTATCACCAAGTTATTTGGACCGATGATAACACGCACGAATACATTGAAGAAGCTGGTGCTATGAATGTCTTTGCGAGAATTAATGACACGCTATTAACTGTACCTGTAAGCGATCGCATCTTGGATGGGATTACACGTAAAAGCGTTATAGAAATTGCTGAAACTGAAGGCATTGATGTGGAGATACGTAAAATAAGTGTAAAAGAGCTTATTGAGGCGTCTCAAAATGGTAGTTTAAAAGAACTTTTTGGAGCTGGTACCGCTGCAGTGATTTCGCCTATTGCAAGTTTTGGCTATAGAGATCAAGACTACGATTTACCTGTTATTGAAAACTCATACGCCTCTTTACTTAAAAAGCGTATTACTGATATCCAGACTAACAAAGCAGAAGACCCATTTGGTTGGAGGTTTAACGTATAATTATCATAAACTTATTTATCTAGAATCTCTGCAATCTTGGGCTTGAAATAATTTGGGCCTTTAAGCACTTTACCATCTTCGCGATAAATGGGTTCTCCATCTTCGCCAAGTTTGCTCATATTACTGCGTTGAATTTCGTTGAAGATTTCTTCTATTTTGTGTTGCATCCCATGCTCTATAATTGTTCCGCAAAGTATGTATAGCATATCACCTAAAGCATCCGCAACTTCTACCATATCATTATTATTGGCAGCTTCCAGATATTCTTCATTCTCTTCTTTCATTAAATTGAATCTCAACATATTTTTGGCCTCTCCAAGATTTGCTTTTGGTGATTCTAAATATCCGAGTTTATATGCTGTGTGAAATTCTTGTACGGCTGCAATCTTATCTTTCATATCTCTATCTTTTGTGCTGTAAAATGGTTTGATTATTTTCGCTAAAAATAACTAATGTTCAGCACAGGTCAATTAATTTTTGGTGGTTTATTTTTCATCGCTTTTGTAATTCTTATGGTCATAATGTACCGCAAAGACCTAAAACTTCACAAGCAGTACTATAAAGGTACCATCTGGATTCTAATTGCTTTTATAGCGTTTATATTAATGCTTGTGGCTGTAAAATTCTTATCACTTTAAACTACCAATCAAGCGGTTAAAAATATTTCACTAACTTAATGCTGCCCAATATACCTAGTAGGTGATTTCAGTACCACTTTCTTATAATCAAAATAAAGTTTATAAGATATTTGGATAATTCTGGCAACCAAATAGGGCAAATTCATAAAATATCCAAATGAATTTAATAGAGATAGTAAATTTAGTAACATTACAAGGTGCACAATCAGGTTCTGTATTTAACCAGAAAATAAGTGGGGGACTTGGATTTGCTAATAATCTTAGTGAAGATTTTTTATTAGCACTTCAAGGAGAACTTTAAATTCCATAGGAATTGATGACAACAATTCCTTTTTCGATCGCTACGCAAGCACCTTTACATCAAAGATTATTTACAAGCTTACAAAGTAATCAAATTACTGCTCTAACCTAAAAATCCCCATTGCTGGGGATTTTTTTATGCCTTTGATACGCCTAACTTGATAAAAAATTGAATTAGAATGAAAGATGACCCCATGATAAATGCCTTGCATCAGCTCAACTCGGCATTAAACCCAGAATCAATAAGTAATATTAGTTTATTGACCAACAGAGAACAAGAAGTATTTGCACTTATAGGCAATAGGCAAACAACGATTGAAATAGCAACTATGTTAGGCTTAAGTCCTTCGACCGTTGAAACCCATCGCAAGAATATTAGAAGAAAATTGAAACTACGAGGAAAAGGAAAGCTGTTTGAATATGCTTTATTAGCGAATCTTTTCTTCAGTCAAGATTTCAAACTTGATGACAAATAATGTTAAAATCGATGTTTTAATGAATCAAATGGTAGGATTCCAAACAATTTACTTGTTATATTATAAAAAGCATGTTATGACAATTCTGTACATTATTTCTGGGCTTATACTTTTAAACTTATTTCTCTTGCTTTCCAGCGTAAATAAAAAGCCTTAATCTTACGATTAAAGCTTTTTATTTACTTGAAATGATCAATAAATCAATTCTCAGTAGGCAAGAAATTATAGTTCTTACTATATTCTAGCATTTGACCGTCAAAAGTTTCAGGCTGTGCTATTTTAATTGCAGTGATCTCACCAGCATCATTCGCTTCAGGTACCATTACTGGATTTACAAATCCGCTATAAGGTGGAGATGGGAATTGCTTGTTACGCTCTAATACCTCAGCATGAATCTCTTGGTCTACTTTCACACCATAACCTTCTACTAGGGCTTCAACAGCTTCATAATCTCCTTCAGACTTAATACGTTGAGTTTCGCGTAATAACTGTCCGAAAAGTCCATGTAGTTTTTCATAGTCGTTGATATTAAAATACGTTTTACCATCACGAGTAATTTTTTCAATCACATTATCAGCTTTTCCTTTTTCAAACGCCCAAGCTGACACCCATTGTCTGTTACGCATATGTGCTTCTTCAACATCATCGCCTATATTCAGACGAATTAATTGGGTCATTAAACCATTACGAATATATCCATCAAAAGCCGCTTTACCAACAGCTTGCCAGTCGTCTACCAGTCCTAATTCTTGTAGTTTTGGGCTATATAAATAGTAAAGACCCACTAAATCTGCTCTACCCTCTTCTAACGTAGATGCGTAATTCTTAAGGGTTTCTTTAGTTTCTCCTACTCCAGGATTTAATTGTCCTGAGGCATGTCCAATAACTTCATGTAACGCAGTATGTAATTTATCGGCTACTTGACCATGTGCTTTTTCTAATTCATACTCTTCATCATCGTGGACAAACTCTTTCAAACGTCCTGAACTTCCTGCATTATTATACGAATGGATAATATTTCCTAATGACACTGACTTACTACCAACAGCAGCACGTATCCAGTTAGCATTTGGCAAGTTCACACCTATAGGCGTACTTGGTGAGGCATCTCCAGCTTCTCCTGCTACATTTACTACTTTATAAGTAACACCCACAACGCTGTCTTTTTTATGAGCATCCATCAATGGTGAATTATCTTCGAACCATTGTGCGTTATCAGACAAGACTTTCATTTTCTGTGACATATCAAAATCATTGATTTGCACGATGGTTTCGTAAGATCCTCTATATCCTAATGGGTCATTATAAACCTCTATAAAACTATTAATATAATCTACATTTCCAGCTGTTGCAGCCGTCCAAGCTACATTATAGTCATCCCAAATTTGCAAGCTACCAGAATAGTAATATGCAATCAATAAACCTATGGCATCACCTTGGGCTTTATTTTCAGCGACACTTTTTGCCTTGGTTAGCCATTTTATAATTTCATCAATTGCAGAACCATATAAGCCACCAGATTTATAAACGCGCTCTTTCAATACATCATTTTCTTTAACTAATTGCGAGTTTAAACCGTATGATAAGGGCTTCTTTGGGTCTAGAGATTTCTTATTTCTATAAAAAATTTCTACATCCTTATTAGTAACATTTGGTCCATAAAAATTAACTGCAGACAATAACACATTGTCTACATCTTTTGCTTGATTGACTTTTTTATTATCTGCATCGTTAAAAATAACATCAAAAGCATCATTTTCTAATGTAGTTTGAGTATCAGACAATAATGTTTTCAAATAGTCTGAAGTAAATCCTGGCTTTATCTTATCATTACTATAATGATGATGAATTCCGTTAGAAAACCATACACGCTTCAAATACGTTTCAAATGCTTTCCAATTGTCTGAAGATTTTTCGCCCTTATAGGATGTATAAACATTTTCTAAAGCTTTTCTGATTTTTAAGTTATGTCTGTAATTCTGATCCCACATAATATCGCGACCAGCCAAACCTGCTTGAGTTAAATAGTAGACTAATTTTTGTTCTTTTATTGTCAAATCATCCCATCCAGGAATTTGATATCTAAGAATCTTTATATCAGCAAATTGTTCAACATTATAATCGAATTTCGTTTCGCTAGTTCCAGGTTTTTCAGCTGTGTCATTTCCACAAGACATTGCAAAAAGAACAATCATTACCGAACAAAATATTGTTTTTAGTTTCATTATTGAATAGTTATTAGTTGTAGCGCAAATGTAATTCATATTAAGGACAGTATAAAATTCATTATCTTTGAGAAGAGACAACCTTAACCAACATTTACCAAATGAAATTTTTAAAATACATTCTGTTCTTATTACTAATTCTAGCTATTGGTCTAGCTATTTATATAGCAGTACAACCTAATAAGTTCAGTGTCACAAGAACACAAAACATACAAGCACCAGCAGCCGTTATTTATGACAATGTTAGCGATTTCAAAAACTGGGAAGCTTGGTCTTCCTGGATTGAGGAGAAACCAGACACCAAGATTACATTATCCGAGACAACTAATGGTGTTGGGGGTTCTTATACTTGGGAAGATGATGACGGAAAAGGAACCATGAAAACTACTGCAGCAGAACCAAATACTTCTCTAACACAAGAAATGCAGTTTGCCGAGTTTCCAAAATCCGATATTTCTTGGGATTTTAAGTCAGATAATAATGGAGGAACTGAAGTTACATGGAATATGTCTGGAAAAGATTTACCATTTGGGTTCAAGCTCTTCACTACACTTATGGGAGGCATGGAAAAACAAGTTGGTCCTCATTTTGAACGCGGGTTAGAAAAATTAGATAGTATTGTTGTGAACAGCATGAAAGCATACGATGTAAAAGTTGACGGTGTTACTGAGTATGGTGGTGGTTTTTATATGTACAAAACTACATCTGCCACAGGTGCAAACATAAGTCTAGTAATGGGGAAACAGTACGGAGAGATTATAGGTTATATGGCAAAGAACAATATTGTTCAAATTGGCATGCCATTTACTATATACAATGAAATGAGCTCTGACGGCAATGTCATTATGAGCAATGCTATACCTGTGCAAAATAAGGTAGTTGTAGCTAGAGAAAGTGAGGTGCTTTGTGGGTACATCCCAAAAACAAGAGTACTTAAAACGACTTTGAAAGGTAATTATACTAATCTTGGACAAGCTTGGTCTGCTGCGATGGCGCATTTAGCACAAAACAACCTGACACAATCTGATATTAAACCTTTTGAAATCTATCAGAACGATCCTGGCAATGTTCCTAATCCAGCCGATTGGGTGACTGAAATCTATATTCCAATTAAAGAATAAATGAAGGCAGCCTTACTTGTTTTTCTTGGTGGCGGTCTTGGCAGTGTACTACGATTTTGGATTGGAAAATACCTCAACAGCACAAATAACGGAATCCCATATGGTACTTTCGTTGCAAATATACTTGGTAGTTTACTTATTGGTGTGATTCTGGGTGTAGCTGCAAAAAACAACGCTTTGTCGCAAAATCAAACATTGTTATTAGCTACTGGGTTTTGTGGTGGTTTTACAACCTTTTCGACCTTTGCTTATGAGAACCATGTGTTCTTGAAATCTGGAGATTTCACAAGCTTTGCACTCTATACGATTGCAAGTTTTGTGATTGGCTTTCTAGCCGTATTTGCAGGTCTTTACTTGGTCAAATAAATTAGTGTTTATCAAATGCCTTAACACCTGCCTCAATTCTTTTTGATACGTAATTCTGTCTAGGTACAATAGGGCAAGAATATTTATCGTTATAGGCACAGTATGGATTATAAGCCTGATTAAAGTCAATAAACATTGTATTTCCATTAGGCTGCCTAGTATCTACATAACGTCCGCCTCCATAACTAGCATCTCCATTGGTATCATCTAAGAATGGTAAAAACAGGTAATCTTTATATTCTTCGTCTTCTACCAAATCTAAGTTCTGGAAAATATCAAGTTGAAAAGCACCTCCTTTTAAATTAAAGGTCAATTCTCCATACTTTACATAATTAGGCAACCTACTCGTAGTAGTTTTCATCTTAAAAGGCTTTTCATTAGGAGTTCTTTTAAAATTTGCTTTGATCACATAAGTTGAATCAAATTTGAAAAATTCTAAACCAGTAAAATGCTTTCTATCTTTTTCTTTTAATGGCGAAGTAGTAGCATCCTTATATTCAGAATTGATTTTTTTCTGAAACTCCGTTTCCCCTACAATCGGTCGCTTGTCTTGACCACATCCAAATGTGGATATTAACAGAAATATATAGAGAACTTTCTTCATTAATTGTTTGGATTAAATGATGGATTCATATTAGACTGATAAGTGTTTAGCAATTGCATTGTCAAATTCTCGAATTTTTCTGGATCGGACAATGTCTTAATTTTTTCTGGATCGAACTTTCCTTCCAAATAGAAAGCAGTCGTCTGTTGTTCATTGCTATAGAACAAGATAACATCTGTTAAAACCACACCTAATTCTTTAACAGAAATAATGCGGGTAGCCAAAGCTTCATTCTTCCTGAACATATCTTTGAAACCCGAATTGGTCACATCACTCAATTCGCTTATCAAGTTTGTTCTTTTAATTTCAGGGACATTTTCAAACTTAATATATTTAAGGTCTGTAATATTTCCCACTAGACTTTTAGCCTCAGGAGATATAGATCCCAACACTGCCTTCATAAAATTAGGTACTTGAAAAGATGTTGCGCCGATATCGTTTTTATGATTATTATAAAAGCTTTGAAAACTATTTCCACAACCAAACATCATGAAGCACGTAACTATTGGTATAACTATTTTCTTCATTTTACTTTTTTCTTAATTCAAAAATACAACTTATCATTATTTTGTTTAGTTTTGATTCAAGTAAAAACAGAAACAATGACTAAGGTCACAATTTATAAGCTACAATGTACCTCTAGAAATAGAGGCAGGGCGTTTTATATATTGTGATTATTTAAATATAAGATTTAACAATACTGAAACGTCCAGCCTAACAGCTGGACGTTTTATTTTTAGTCAATAATCGACTTTTGGCTAAAAATCTATGATTATAAGATCAACCAACAATGATTAAACTTTACAACAATTATCTAAAAACATTTGACGGGCTATCACGCGAGGTGTGGTGGCTCGCATTAATAACTCTTATAAATAGAGCTGGAACCATGGTGATTCCATTTTTGTCTATTTATTTAACCGAAGATTTGGAAATATCGCTTTCAAATGTTGGTTGGATTATGACCTGCTTTAGTTTAGGATCAGTAGTTGGTACTTGGCTTGGTGGCAAACTTACAGATATGATAGGGTCTTACAAAATAATGATCTTCAGTCTTCTATTAAGTGGATTTATGTTTATTGGCTTACAGTTTTTTAAAACGTTTGTATCACTATGCTTAGGGATATTCTTTCTCATGCTTATAGCTGATATGTTCAGACCAGCTATGTACGTTGCTTTAAGTGCTTATAGCAAACCAGAGAATAAGACCCGATCTGTCACTCTTATTAGATTGGCTATTAATTTAGGATTCTCTGCTGGGCCTGCTATCGGTGGATTAATTATCACCACTTTAGATTACGGCGGATTATTTTGGGTAGATGGGGTTACCTGTATACTAGCGACTTTGGTATTAGTGAAGGTACTGAATCCTAAAACGACAAGAATTCAAGATGATGTAAAAGTAGAAAACCCGAGATCTGTATATAAAGACAAAGTTTTTATGATTTTCTTTTTTGCATTCATGATTTTTGGTGTGGTGTTCTTGCAATACTTTTCCATAATGCCAATATACTACAGAGAAGTGCATCTTTTAAGTGAATTACAAGTAGGTTTATTGTTAGGCTTTAATGGTTTCTTTATCTTTTTATTTGAAATGCCACTCATTAAATGGTTAGATGACAGCAAGTATAGTAAAGTAAAACTAATCCTATTTGGAGCATTCTTAACAGGGCTAAGTTTTATGGTGTTAAACCTCACAACCTGGACAGGGGTTTTAGTTGTCGGAATGCTATTAATGACTGTTGGCGAGATGATTGCCTTCCCGTTTGCGAATGCATTTGCCATGGAGCGTGCTAAAAAAGGAAATCAAGGCGAGTACATGGCTATGTATTCTATGACATTTTCTATTGCAGGTATTTTTGGTTTCAATGCCGGTTTACAGATAGTAGCGGGTATTGGTTTTGATAATACCTGGTTAATTATGACAGCACTTTCTGGCCTCTGCGTTCTTTTACTATTCTATTTAAAGGAATCTTTAAGGACGAAAAAAATAACTTGATGAATAACAAAATGGAGTGAAGTCTCAAAAAGAGAATTTCACTCCAAAATTTAATGTCGCACGACTATTTTTTTAGTAGTGGCATTTTTACCAGATTTTACTCTAAGCAAATAAAGACCTTCTTTTAAGTTGTGCATATCAATTCTCCTTTTCACATTAACATTAGATTCTATGTTTTTTACGGACCTTCCCAAAACATCAAACAATTCAATTTTAACTACATCTCTATTGTTTATCCCCTTTAATTCAATAAACAACTCATTGTTTGTTGGATTGGGGTATACAACAAAGGCATTTTCAAGAGTTAAATCATCAGAAGTTAAGGTTGTAAAAACATCGGTTTTGTATTGATCCTTAATGGTATTAATATAGGCGATTGCTCGTTGTGCTTGGCCAGCTGTAAACATATACATACATGCATCATTCACATAATCCATGTAATTCATCGTCAGCGATTTATTGCCACACATAATAACAGATCCAGCGGATGGGCAACCACCACTAGAACTATCAATATTAGGTGTATCTGCAACGTCATCATCACTAGCACAACCACCATTGCCCCAAGTATGGTCTAAATTATAATGATGCCCAAGTTCATGGGTTACGGTTCTGCCTAAATGATATGGAGTTTGAGGTACATAACCTGTACAACCATTTCCAGAGCCAAAAGCTCCTATGTCCATCACGACTGTATCACCGATACTAGGATCGCCTCCTAATGAAGAGTAACCCAATGCACTAATATCCTTAATTACAAAATTCATATAACCAGCCCATTTCACGTCACTATCACCACCATTTCCAAAATTATAACCAATGGTAACTGCTTTTCCTCCTTCAACTAAATCAGTATCAGTATCAGCCGGATGGTTTTTCGTAGCAATAATGAATACAACATCAATAACTCCAGTATTTATTGCAGGATATTGACTACTTGCAGTTGTCCAATTTGATATATCTGAATTAGTAGCTTTGAAATCATTATTAAGAATATCAATTTGACTCTGTGCCAAGACTTCCAAACAAGTTCTATTAGATTCGTTTCCAGCTGGAAAATGCACTGCTACAGGAATTGTTACTGTTTCTCTTTGACGCTTGTTTCTAGAATTTCGCAATTCAACCATTTCCTTATGAAATTTCTCCTGTCTTAACTTATATTTCTCCCTAAATTCAGGATTCTGTAGTTTTTCTTGCATATGCGCCTGCATTACACAACTACGTTCTTGAGCTATACTATTGAATCCTATTAGTAAAAACAATCCTAGTAATGTAATTTTTGTTTTCATCTCAAAGAGTTTACGGTGAATAATGTATAAAACAATTCGATTGGACTTTACCCTACTTTTTTTTGTTATGTTTTTTAGATATCTTTTCCCTAAAATCAAATTTTAGAAAATGACTAAATACATTATTATCCTCTGTTGTTTAATATTGAGTTGTAACTCAACTGAAAAGAAAAATAGCGATTCAAATTCTTTCGAAAATGAGAAAATTGAAAAACAATTTCCAAAAATAGAAGACAATCGGTATAATGTGGCATTCCTAATTATGGAAGGCGTTTATAATACAGAACTCACAGCGCCTTTTGATATTTTTCAGCATACCATTTTTCGCAAGAACATCAAGGCCATGAATGTCTTTACTGTTGCCAATACAGATAATGCTATTACAACATTTGAAGGTATGCGCATCTTACCCGATTTTAATTATTTAAAAGATTCGTTACCTAAAATAGATATTCTCGTAGTGCCTAGTGCAGAACATCATTTAGACACAGACCTAAATGATACAAAAATGATCGATTTTGTGAAACGTGTCGATAAGAACGCGCAATTTATTACTTCTCATTGCGATGGTGCTTTCGTATTAGCAAAGGCTGGCTTATTGAATAATTCGGTGTCTACCACTTTCCCAAGCGACATTGATAAGATGCGTGAGATGTTCCCAGGATTGGATATTCGAAAAGATGTCTTGTTTGTACACGATGGAAAGTACATCACTTCAGCTGGAGGCGCCAAATCATTTGAAGCTGCTCTATATTTGACAGAACATTTGTACGGGAAAAAGATTGCAAAATCCCTCGCTAGTGGGCTAGTCATTGATTGGAAACTTGAAGACGTTCCACATACAGTTATACCCGAAAAATAAAATTGTTTTTGTAACTTAAAGCGTCAACTATTAATTATCTATAGATGTTTAAGGACGCTACGAATAAAACCACTCTATTTATACTTATTCTTTGCTTAATGGTTTCGTTGTCATTATTAGCACAAGAAAAAAGGGATATTGATGGTGTGATTACTTTTAACAGCAATCCTGTTCAAGATGTCAACATTAAAATTGAAGGCACTTCCATTGGAACAAAAACAGACGCTTTTGGGCACTATGTCATAAGTGTAAAAACAGGCGATGTACTTGTTTACTCTCATATTGGTTTTCAAAAAACTACGATTGTTATTGAAGATGTAACGTCAGAATTAAATTTAGAACTCAAGGGAAAAGAAAATCAGCTTAAAGAAACAGTCGTCATTGCGAAAACCACTAAAATAAAATCTTCTAAAGGCATTGAATACAACACAAATACTAGAATAAAGACAGCTGCTGGTTATATTAATCCATTTTTATTCCCTTCAGCAGTATATTATTTTCCAGCAAAGGAATTAAACCTTAAATATTATGCTAGTATAGAAGAAGCGCTAAAGTGGAAAATGCCTGAAAACAAAATACCTGTAATTTATGATGTTGATGGTCTAATCTTTAGAAAAAGACCTTCTGTTGACTTTAATCGCATTAAGGATGTATATGTTATCACAGGCGGAGCTGGAACGATGCGCTGGGGAGGTCCTGTCATTTTAATCCATACACTGGATCATCCTGACGAAATAAAGAAGCGCAAAGAGGAAAAAGCAGAAAAATATCGTAATCAAAAATATTATGCCAATGATGCTCAAACAGTCGATTCAAAAACTGTGTTTAATTCGTCAAACTCCTTAGGGTTATCTTCATCAACAACTTTAAAAAAGAGCATTTTTGGTATTATTACACATCTTGATAAACCATTGTCTGATGTAAATATTAAAATAAAAAACAAACCATTTGGAACTAAATCAGATAATAGTGGTAACTATAAAATTACGGCGGAAATAGGTGATGAAATTGAATACAGATATACAGGATTGCAATCGATAAGCCTTATAATTGAAGATATAACGGAAGAAGTTAATATTGATATGTTGTCTTTTACTAATCCTTTAGATGAAGTCATTGTGACAGCAAAAACTACTGAAGGGAATGTTTTAAAACGTGCTAAAAAAGCAGATGAAGCTTTTGATACATCACGAGGGAAATTCAACCCAAAAAAAGCTGGGTATTCGATTGCTTATATTAATGGTGATGAAGTATTACCTATTCACAAAACACTATCTGATGCCTTAAAAGGAAAGTTCGCTGGTTTTAATAGAGGAAATGCCTCCATAACTAATCCTGCATCAATGATTTGGGATGTCGATGGCGCTATTTATAATGTTGAACCACCATTAGATCTAACAAATATAAAAGATGTACATATATTAAAGTCGCTCGCTGCTACAAACAAATATGGAACCATTGGTAGAGGTGGGGTTATTGTTGTAAGAACAAAATATGGCACTTTTGATAGCAATACCGAAAAGAAAAGAATTGCAGAACAATACACTAACAAGACCTTTTACAATGATGATGCTATTGTTTTTAATGTTGATGAACTCTCATCCAATTCTTACACAAAAACTTTAGAAGCTTTCAAAAATAAAGGAAAAGCATACAAGTTTTATAATGAGAACCTGAAAAAAACAATAAAAGATTTTGATGTTCATATCGACATAGCTCAAAAATTCTTTACACACTATAAAGACCCGTATAAAGCTGTTGAAATTTTAAATGGTTTAGCTATTGTTCATCAAAGAAATCCTGAAATACTAAAAGCCATAGCATTTAACTTACAAGTTCTTAATGCTACAAAAGAAGCTGTTTCAATGTTTAAACATATTGCAAAGATGCGTCCCAATTACGCGCAATCTTATCGGGATCTCGCCAACGCGTATAAAGAGAACAATGAATTCAAAATGGCTTGGCGAATCTACATGAACTATTTAATAAATCGTAACACAAACAAAGCATCTTCGATTGATCAAATTGTCTATAATGAAATGGAATATTTATATTTCAATAGGCAACATCAAACAGGTATTAAAGAGCAATTTATTCCTAACAATGAGAGCAAACTTAAATTTAGAAATGATGTTCGTTTTGTAATCGAATGGAATACATCTGAAGCCGAGTTTAATTTAGAATTTGTCGGGCCAGATAAAAGAGCATATGAGTTCAAACATACCCTCTCAGATAATCAAGATTTAATAACAAATGAAAAGCTAAAAGGATATTCCAGTGATGAATATTTTGTAGATGATATTGGGACTGGTGAATGGCTCGTTAATTTAACCTATTATGGTAATAAGAAATCCACACCCTCTTATTTAAAGATAACTAGTTACTATCATTGGGGTAAGCCAAAACAACATCAAAAAATCAGCGTATATAAACTCAAAAAAGAAAATCAGAAAATACAATTGAGAAAAATTAATAGTCAAACATTATTGACTTATAATTAATTTAAAGTGGATAAAAAGATATCAAATTTTTTATCTCCCTTGAATTTACTAAATAAAGGATTGCTCGTGATTCTATTATACTGTTTAAAGCCTTTATCAACGGCAAATTGCAGATTAATTCGAGTATTCTTTGCGTCGTTGTTCATAGCATGAGTTTCTGCCAAACGATAGTACGTCCATGGCTGGTCAGGACTAATCAGCACTAGTAATTTGTCGCAATAAACGGCTTTATCTAATCGGCGTGTATTTCTATGTATCATTGAAGTTTCAAAGGCTACAGCCTGTAATCTATAATGCAAGCGTTTTCCCATTTTTCGTGTGAAGTAATCATCACTTTTCACATAATTCTCATCCAATTTCTTCAACTCTCTTCGCCACCATGCATAATTATCTCGTGACTCACCATAGCTAGATTCCTGTCGAAATTTACTTAGTAGCTTTTCTGATAATTTGTACTCTTCACCTGCTATCTTTTCTCTAATTTTAAGTTCATCCTTATACCTTTTTGATTTTTTGAGCGCCTTTATTTTCTCAGAAACTAGTCCAATATTCTTATTCGCAGTGTAATTTCTCTTAAGACGCTTATATTCCATCATAGCTCTAAACACTTGATTTTTTGACAATGAATCTGCAATCTCTAGATCTTCCTCATAAAACGAATTCATGTGTATTGCATTGGTTTTTCGAAGTTTTCTTTTGTAAGCCTGCAGTTCAAACCATTTAAAAGCCCGTTCGATCTGGACTTCTGGTGGCCACCTATGTGTGTCTTCATAGGTAAACAATTCATTGTCTATCTTAAATTTATTGAGCCAGTCCTTTACATTAAACATCTCTTGATAGTTCATGTCTTCATCACCTACTAATCCAACGTAGGAGAATTGACTTACTGGACTCGGCTTCTTATCCATCTCATTAGGAAAACCCGCGCCACAAGCTATAACTCCTTGAATAGCGCCTGTTAATACAGCAACTGTACACGCTAATCTTGAACCTCCAGAGAATCCTGCGGCATAAATTTGCTTTTCATCAATATTAAAATTTGAGAATACATGTGTAAACATTCTATTGGTATAATCAAAATTCTCCTGGTAAGGCCCATTCTTAGTATTATTTGAACACACCAAAACATAATTAAATCGTTCAGCCGACTTGATGAATGATTTTATTCCATTAGCACCTCTTCCAGATGGATCGAAAATAAACACTATAGCCGATAAAGTATTAGGATTATAAGTTTCTGGTAAATACAGCGCAAATGTTTCTCCAGCACTTCCCTTAACAGGAATATGATCTATAATATTACCTTTTTCATACGTTTCAGTTTGAGCAAAAGAAAAATTGCAAACTAATAGAAAGATAATGAGACTGAAAGCTTTCATAAGGTTTTCAAAATACAAAATATGAAGATATCTTAATTCAAATTAAGAGAGTTTAACGTATTAATGTCTTTAGTATTTTTTATCTTCAATGTCTAAAATCAGATAAATGCCAATTAAACAATCACTGCGCACCCTCATTCTTATTATATTAACCTCATCATCTCTACAAGCACAAGATTACTTTTTTAAGGACAAAGCTCCTTTTGATGCTTCAATTCCTTCTCCTGAAACCTTTTTAGGGTATCCCGTTGGAAGTCAACACACACGTCATGATCGTATTGTAGCGTACTTAACAAAGCTTGCAGAAGTGTCTGATAGAGCTACTATTTACCAATATGGTAAAACACATGAACATAGGCCTTTGGTCATTTTAACAGTTACGTCTCCTGAAAATCAAAATAATCTTGAAAACTTAAAAAAACAACATCTCGAGTTTATTGACGCTTCTAAAAATTCATCGAATTATCAACTTCCTGTATTTATCAATTTGGCATACAATGTACACGGAAACGAACCATCCAGTTCCGAGGCAGCCATGCTAACGGCATATACAATGGTGGCATCTAATAGCCCTGAAGTAAGGAATTACCTAAATAATGCAGTGATGTTTATTGATCCAACTATTAATCCAGATGGACGTGACAGACATAGTCAATGGGCAAATCAGTATCAGGCAAATCCGCTAGTCTCAGACAACCAAGATGCAGAACATAATGAGGCTTGGCCTCGTGGTAGAACAAATCATTACTGGTTTGACTTGAATCGAGATTGGCTTTTGGCTATTAACCCCGAAAGTCGTGGAAAACTGAAATGGTATCATGAATGGTATCCCAATGTAGTTACAGATTTTCATGAAATGGGAACCAATAGTTCTTATTTCTTTGAACCCATGAAACCGAATGCATCATGGGATCCAATTATGCCAAGAGAGAACTACGAAAATCTTAATAATCTGTTCGCCGGATATTTTAAGGATGCTTTAGATGGTATTGGGTCTTTTTATTTTACCAAAGAAGCCTTTGATGGCACGTATCCTGGCTATGGGTCTTCTTATCCAGATCTACAAGGTGCTTTAGCATTATTATTTGAGCAGGCAAGCTCAAGAGGTCATCTTCAAGATACCGATTATGGAAAAATCACCTTTCCTTTCACTATTCGAAATCAATACGTATCCAGTATAGCTACTGTCAAAGCTGCTGTTGAAAATAGAGCAACTCTAAGGAAGTATCAACAAAAATTCTTCAAGACTGCTTTAAGCGAACGCGTAGCTACAGGGTTTACTGGTTATGAGTTTGGAGATGCCTATGATATGAACCGTAACAAAGCGTTTATTGACAAACTTTTAGTGCATAACATAAAAGTATACAAGAATGGCAACAAGTTCGTTGTACCCCTAAAACAGCGACAGCGTCGTATGGTACAAAACCTCTTTGAAAGCTATAATACATATCGAGACAGTGTCTTTTATGATGCATCTGCTTGGAGCCTCGCTAATTTTTATAATATGCAGCATAAAGGCATTCGTAGCAACAATCTAGGTCAAGAAATAACATCTACAGATGGACTCATAAATGTCTCTTCTATTCAAAAAGCAAATTATGCATACATTATGGATTGGGACGATTATAACGCTCCTGCCGCTTTGTATTATATGCAAAATAAAGGATTAAAAACAACCTCTGCATTTAAGCCGTTCTCGATCAATACAACTAGCGGAAACAAAAGTTTCAACTACGGAAGTGTAATGATTCCTATTAGTCTTCAGAAAAAATCACCATTAGAAGTATTTGCTATTGTCAAAGCTGCACAAGAAACATTTCAAGTACCTATCTATGGTACAAATTCTGGATTCAGTTCTAAAGGTATTGACCTAGGAAGTCGTAATTTTCAAACCCTTAAAAAACCTAAAGCGGCTTTATTGATTGGTGATGGCATTAATTCTTATGAAGCGGGAGAAGTATGGCATTTGCTAGATACACGAATGCATATGCCCATTACTAAACTACAGATTAATAGATTTAGAAATCTGAATCTTGACAAATACAATACATTGGTCATGGTATCTGGAAGTTATCGCCAACTAGATTCTATTCAACAGAAAAAATTAAAAGATTGGGCATCTAAAGGAAATACTTTAATTACTATAGCAAATGCATCCAAATGGTTAGTGGATAAAAAACTGGTCAAAGAAACATTGACTAAAAAACCAAAAGATACTTCCAAGACTAAAGAAACTAAGCGTTTACCTTACGTTGATGCTGGCGAGCATATTGGTAGAGAAGAATTAGGTGGCGCCATTTTTAATGTGGATCTGGATCTCACGCATCCTTTAGCTTTTGGATATCGTTCCTCGGTTCTGCCAGTTTATAAAAACAATGAGGTCTTCATAAAACCAAGCAAAAATGCTTATGCCACAGTCGCCAAATACGCTAAAAACCCACATGTAGATGGATATATTTCTAAGAAAAACTTAGAGACCTATCTAAAACCATCGGCATCACTTATTGTAAGTCCATTAGGGAGTGGTCGTGCCATCTTATTTGCAGATAATCCAAATTTTAGAGGCTCATGGTATGGCACCAATCGTCTATTCTTAAATGCACTGTTTCTTGGAAATAAAATACGAATTCCGAAAGGACGAGATTAATAAAACAAACTATCATGTTAAAACAACTAATTCTAATTTTCAGCTTGGCATTTATATGCAATAGCTTTTCTCAAGATACTTATTTAGGCGATGGACCCTATACACAGCTCATTATTCGAGGAGTTACTTTAATTAACGGTGATGGATCGCCACCACGTGGCCCCATTGACATAGTAGTAGAAAATAATATTATTAAAGATATAAAAGTAGTTGGTTATGATGGGGTACCTATTGATGAATCAAAACGACCAAAATTAAATGTTGGAGGTAAAGAATTAGATGCCAATGGCATGTATTTACTTCCTGGTTTTATTGATATGCACGGTCATATAGGAGGAAATTCTCAGGGAGCAGATTCAGAATATGTATTTAAACTATGGATGGCACATGGCGTAACAACAGTTAGAGAGCCTAGTGGACGTGGTGTTGATTATACGAATGACCTTAAACGTAAAAGTAATGCTCACGAAATTGTCGCTCCGCGTATATTTGGCTATACAGGCTTTGGGCAATCAAATACATCTTTTAATCCGCTGAACGATGTCCCCATTAGTACACCTGAGATGGCAAGACAATGGGTTCGTGCCAATGCTAAGAGAGGTGCAGATGGCATTAAATTTTTTGGTGCAGAACCAGAAATCATGGCGGCAGCTTTAGATGAAAACAAAAAGTTAGGTCTTGGGTCTGCTTGCCATCATGCACAATTAAGTGTCGCCAGGTGGAATGTACTGCATTCTGCTAGAGCCGGATTAACATCTATGGAACATTGGTATGGATTACCAGAAGCTCTGTTTGAAGATAGAACAGTACAGAATTATCCTTTGGACTATAACTACCAGAATGAGCAACATCGTTTTGAAGAAGCTGGCAAGCTATGGAAACAAGCTGCCAAACCATACTCCAATCATTGGAATAAGGTAATGAATGAATTGTTAGAGCTTGATTTTACGTTAGACCCAACATTCAATATCTATGAAGCAAGTCGCGATTTACAACGCGCGCGTCGTGCTGAATGGCACGAAGACTATACCTTACCTTCCCTTTGGGAATTTTATGAGCCGAGTAAAATTAGTCATGGTAGTTACTGGCACTATTGGGGAACGGAGCAAGAAATTGCCTGGAAACAGAACTTCCAATTATGGATGACGTTTATTAATGAATACAAAAATCGTGGCGGTCGTGTGACTACAGGAAGTGATTCTGGGTTTATCTATCAGTTGTATGGCTTTGCATACATACGTGAGTTTGAATTATTGCGCGAAGCTGGATTTCATCCTTTAGAAGTCATACGTTCAGCTACATTAAATGGTGCTGAAGCTCTAGGCTGGGATGAAAAAATCGGCTCGGTTCAGATTGGGAAGCTTGCAGATTTCGTTATTGTAGAAGAAAATCCGTTGGTAAATCTAAAAGTTCTTTACGGTACTGGTGCCATCAAATTGACTAAGGATAATGAGGTGGTTAGAACCAAAGGCATTAAATACACTATAAAAGACGGTGTTATCTATGACGCAAAACGATTGCTAAAAGATGTGAAAGATATGGTAGATGCCGAAAAAGCAAAAACTGGTTGGAAATTGAGGCAGCCTGGTGTTAAAAATTAGTTTTTAATAAGCTTCATATATTTCTTTAATTCATCTGCTACCTTATGCCGCAGTAAGAAAAGACCTATCATATTAGGCACTAACATAGCGAATATCATGGCATCGCTAAATACGGTTACCGAACCTAATGTGATAGCAGCTCCTAAAACCGTAAACAAACAGAATATAATCTTGTAAGTGTACTCACGTTTCTTACTACGTCCAAATAAATAACTCCATGCTTGGTATCCGTAATAGGACCAAGAAATCATTGATGAAAAGGCAAACAGTATCACCGCAACCGATAACAAATATGGAAACCAAGATACACCACTTTCTAGTGCAGCAGCAGTTAACAATACACCTTGTTCGTCATTAATAGCAATGCCTGTGGCTACTTGACCAGTAATTATGAGCACCAGAGCTGTCATTGTACATACAACCACAGTATCAATAAATGGTTCTAATAGAGCTACTAGACCTTCACTAGCAGGGTATTTAGTCTTAACTGCACTATGCGCAATTGACGAGCTACCAATACCAGCTTCGTTACTGAAAGCAGCTCTTTTAAAGCCTTGGATCAGTACACCCACAAAACCACCTGTGATACCTTGTGGATTAAAAGCGCCATCCCAAATTGCTTGAAATGCTTGCGGGATAGCACTAAAATTCAATCCAAGTATAATTAGAATAGCAATAAGATACATAGCCACCATAAACGGTACAACTTTGTCAGTAACATTAGCGATTTTCTTGATGCCACCAATAATTACAATACCGACCAAGACAGCCATAATGACTCCAAACACCCAGCCATTGCCATGAAACCAACTTTCTTCTCCGTCAGTTACATGTTCAAACAATTTAAATGCTTGATTTACCTGAAACATATTACCACCACCAAAAGATCCTCCAATACACATAACCGCAAAAACTACTGCTAAAACTTTCCCAAGTTTAACTAACCCTTTTTCTTTAAGACCTTTTTTAAGATAGTACATAGGTCCTCCATAAACGGTACCGTTAGCATCAATCTCACGATATTTTACGCCAAGGGTACATTCTACAAACTTGGAAGACATCCCTAATAACCCAACTAACACCATCCAAAATGTGGCTCCAGGACCTCCAATGGATAAGGCTATGGCCACACCAGCGATATTACCCAATCCTACGGTTGCCGAGATAGCTGCTGTTAAAGCCTGAAAATGACTCACTTCTCCATCGCCATGGCCTTCAACACGAATAGTATCTGGATTATCGCCGTCAATGCTCGAAACACTCTCAGAAACCTCAACTGTTCCCGAATCTTCCAAAACATCATAGTTTCCTCGTACTACTTTAATAGCCGTACCAAATGCTCTGAAATTGATAAACTTAAAATAGACGGTGAAATAACTCGCTCCTAAAATAAGAACTATTAAAACCCAAGGAATGCCAACAGTTTCTGTTATTGGTATTTCTGCGAAAATGGCATTTACAAACCAACTTGTGGCATTGCTGAAATACGCATTGATTTGTTCGTCTAAAGATTGATAGATAATAATTGAAACCGCTGACATCTTGAATATTTTAAACGCAAGGTGACAGAAAGCAAGGAATTACAAAAGGTTACGTAGTATTGAAATTTATAAAATGAAATGGTTAAGCATGTACTTAATCATTGTTCTTTAAAGTAGCAAATTGAAGTAGGTCATGCTCCTCAGCAAAAGTAATTAATTGTGTCTTCCCACCTGCTCCACTAACGTTCAAGATTTTCTTTATTTGATGAATATGAGCTTGAAGACCATCTAAACTAATATTCATAGCATCTGCAACTTCGATATAAGATCTATCATTCCCGTAAACGGCAAGATTTGCCAATACTTCTTTTTGCCTGTCTGATAGTTCTACCCTAGATGATTCGCGAAGTGCAATTAACTCTTTTTTCATAGACCCTATAGTATCTAAGTGGCTTTCATTAGCCAATTCGAATTGGTCTAATTTAGCTTTCATTACTGAATTTTCCGTAGATAGCTTAGCCACAATACTCTGTTGCTCCTCATTTTCAGATAAAAATTTCCAACTATATAATAAGATAGAAAACAATAAAATGAACAGGAACTTAAATGATATTGCTGTAATACTTCCAACCAAAGCCCAAAATTCTTGATCTATAAACTGAACTGCCTGATCTTGTGGGATAATACGGTGCGTAACAGCCACAATTATCAATAGAAATAATACAAAAGTCGGCAAGTACATAAACTTCATTTGACGCGTCTTAAAGGCTTTGTTCAATTCATAAAGAAGTGACAAAGCAACCACAATGGAGATTGGAATATCAATCAGCCAAATAAAATTATTGCTTATCTCTGGGGTATTATATGATGTCGCAATGAACACGAATGTAATCATACCAAGGATGCCACAATACATCAAAATAAATTCCTTGGTAGTAAAACGTTGTACTAAACGTACCACCATACTTTTTTCCTGTTGATGTTCAATGGATGGTAATGATAAAAGGATAAACAATGAATTCGCGAGAGATATGATGACACCAAGATAAATTAACAGCTTGTTTGTCGCTTCCCATTGGAGTCCAGTAGTAAATATAATATTCAGTAAAGCGCCTAATCCCCACACAAAAATGGCTAATCCAAACCATTTAATACCATTAATAGCATTCTTATTATCCCCTCGCTTTTGTTCTTTAGTGAATATACGCTGAATGACAATTGCCGAAATGAGGCAAACTATGGCAATGACGGTATATTCAATTATAAAAAGCAAAGTTCTTGTTTTAGTGAACACTAAATATAAAAAAATCCTTCGTTGCAAAAGGATTTAATATTTATCATGATAAATTATATACCTCTGCTATTCAATCTTAATCATTTGCGAATTATACATGAACGTATCTTTTAAGCGTTCAATTTGAGAAAATAAGGTCTCTGCAAAAACAAGAAACTGGCATTTTTGCAAACTCTCAGTGACACGAAGAACATCGCTATGATAATTGTTCCGAATTAAAAATTCAGAATCTTCCATGGCGAAAATTTGCAATTGCCCCAAATGCACACTGTTCAAAAAATAGAGTTTGTTCAATCGTTTGGGTGTAACAATTAAAATATCCACTCCATAATAAATTTCCTCACGTTGTTTATCAATATCATGCTCTTCATATGCACAGTACGTCCTAAGATCGGTGTGCCTAATAAAAGTTTGGAACTCTTGTTGTAAGCTTAAAGCCGCTTGTTTATCCTTGACTAAAATCAATACTCGAGGTGAATCTTCAAAAGCCATGCCTTTTAGCCTGTGTACCACACTAATAATTAAAGCAGTGGTTTTTCCGGCACCTTTTGGAGCTATGCCATACACATTCGCTCCACCTTTGATTTTAGGCAGTATCTCTTTTTGAAACGGTAATGGGGCTTCAAAATCTTTATTATTAAGGGCCTCCTTTATTGTGGGGTGAAGTTTTTTGAATGACATACTTACATATTCCTACGATACTGTCCGCCCACTTCAAATAAAGCAGACGTGATCTGACCCAATGAACATACTTTACAGACTTCCATCAAAGCTTCAAAGATATTTTCATTATTAATAGCTTTATGTTGAAGCTCTTTCAATAATGACTCGGTATCATTAGCATCATGAAGGTTTTCTAAAGTCTTAATTTGAAATTGCTTTTCTTCTTCAGTAGCTCTAATAACTTCTGCAGGTATAACAGTTGGTGAGCCTTTACTGCTTAAAAATGTATTTACGCCAATAATTGGAAAATCTCCATTATGCTTTAAGGTTTCATAATACAAACTCTCTTCCTGTATTTTACTCCTTTGATACATAGTTTCCATAGCACCTAATACACCTCCACGTTCGGTAATTCTATCAAACTCCAGCAGAACAGCTTCTTCCACTAAATCTGTTAACTCTTCTATAATGAAGGAGCCTTGAATTGGATTCTCATTCTTTGCTAGTCCTAATTCCTTATTAATAATCAATTGAATGGCCATAGCTCTTCGAACGGATTCTTCAGTAGGTGTTGTAATGGCCTCGTCATAGGCATTTGTATGCAATGAATTACAGTTGTCGTAAATAGCATATAAGGCTTGAAGCGTAGTTCGAATATCATTAAAATCTATTTCTTGAGCGTGCAAGCTACGTCCAGATGTCTGAATATGATATTTAAGCATTTGTGCTCTTGCATTAGCACCATATTTTAGTTTCATAGCTTTGGACCATATTTTTCTTGCTACGCGACCGATAACGGCATATTCTGGATCTATTCCATTTGAAAAAAAGAAAGAAAGGTTGGGTCCAAACTTATTAATGTCCATACCTCTGGAGAGGTAATATTCTACATAGGTAAACCCATTGGCTAAGGTAAATGCCAATTGAGAAATTGGATTGGCTCCTGCCTCTGCAATATGATATCCAGAAATAGACACAGAATAAAAATTACGAACATTATTCTCTATAAAATATTCTTGAACATCTCCCATTAACCTTAGAGCGAATTCTGTAGAGAAAATACATGTGTTTTGCGCTTGATCTTCTTTTAATATATCTGCTTGAACTGTACCACGAACTTGAGCTATGGTTTTAGTTTTTATGTCTTGATATACATCTGAAGGTAGCACTTGATTTCCAGTAACACCTAACAACATAAGTCCTAATCCATCATTACCTCCTGGTAGCTCTCCATTATAACTTGGGCGCTCTTTACCTTTATAAAGTTTTGCTATTTTGTTTTCTACATCCTTTTCAAGACTATTTTCCTTGATATAAACCTCACATTGTTGGTCGATAGCTGCATTCATAAAAAAGCCTAGCAACATTGGTGCTGGACCATTGATGGTCATACTCACCGAAGTCATAACATCAGCTAAATCGAAACCTGAGTACAATTTCTTAGCATCATCTAAACAGCAAATAGACACGCCTGCATTTCCAATTTTTCCATAAATATCTGGTCGATGACCTGGGTTATTTCCGTATAGGGTAACGCTATCAAAAGCTGTTGACAAACGTTTTGCAGGTAATCCCATACTCACATAGTGAAAACGCCTATTTGTTCGCTCTGGACCTCCTTCTCCAGCGAACATACGTGCCGGATCTTCGCCAGTTCTCTTAAAAGGGTATAATCCTGACGTATAAGGAAATTCGCCAGGCACATTCTCTTGCAACGCCCAATGTAAAATATCTCCCCAAGCTTGGTATTTTGGTAAAGCTACTTTTGGAATTTGGGTATGCGATAAAGATTCGGTATGCGTTTCTATTTTAATTTCTCTATCTCTTACTTTAAAAGAGTAGATGGGTGCTTTATATATATTTACTTTTTCATTCCAACCAGTAATTACCTCCCAATTATATGGGTCAAAGTTTAGTTTTACGCGATCGAATTCTTTTATAAGTAGATTTATAAATGATTTATCAGTATCATTCTGAGCTTGTTGAAGAATCTCATCTTCATTCAATCCAAGTTTTCCAATAAAAGACCTCTCGACTTCGTTAGATGTAACATTAGCAACAGAAATTATGGTTTTGTATATTCCGTACAGCTTTTGAGCAACATCAACTTGTTCGTTTGCTTTCTTATCATAAGCTCTATTGTTCTCAGAAATTTCAGATAGATATCGTGTTCTTGATGGTGGAATGACAAAGATTTTCTCACTCATCTCATCAGAAATATGAAATGTAGATGCAAGATCCGCATCCGCTTTTTCAACCAACTTATCCATAATCGCTTTATAAAGCGTATTCATTCCAGGATCATTAAACTGTGATGCGATGGTTCCATATACAGGCAGTTCATCTTGAGGAACATCCCAAAGATTATTATTTCGCATGTATTGTTTCTTGACATCACGTAAGGCATCTAAAGAGCCTCTTTTATCAAACTTATTTATTGCCACTAAATCGGCAAAATCTAACATATCTATCTTCTCTAACTGGGTTGCTGCACCAAACTCAGGTGTCATTACATACAAAGAGACATCTGAATGTTCAATGATTTCTGTATCTGACTGACCAATACCTGATGTTTCAAGAATAATCAAATCATATTCAGCAGCTTTCAAAACCTCAACAGCCTCATTAACGTATTTAGACAAGGCTAAATTAGATTGTCTTGTTGCCAAACTTCGCATATAAACTCTAGGAGAATTTATAGCATTCATACGAATTCTATCTCCTAAAAGAGCGCCTCCAGTTTTTCTTTTTGATGGATCTACAGATACTAATCCTATTGTTTTCTCTGGGAAATCTATAAGAAATCTACGAACCAATTCATCAACTAAAGATGATTTTCCAGCACCTCCAGTTCCAGTTATCCCTAAAACAGGGGTTTTAGAAGTCTTGTTCTTAGCATGTATTTGATCTAAGGCATCTTTTGCAACGTCAGGAAAATTTTCTGCAGAAGAAATAACACGTGCAATAGCTTTGGGATCCTTATTTTCAAGGATGTCCGCCTCGCCATTAAGTGACTCTCCTATTGCAAAATCAGACGTTTTAACCAAGTCATTTATCATGCCTTGTAGTCCCATTTCACGACCATCATCAGGGGAATAAATTCTCGTTACCCCATAATCCATCAGCTCTTTAATTTCAGAAGGAAGAATGACACCACCACCGCCACCAAAAATTTTAATATGTCCTGCTCCCTTTTCTTTTAAAAGGTCGTACATATACTTAAAGTACTCGTTATGCCCACCTTGATAAGATGTTAAGGCTATCGCATTTACATCCTCTTGAATGGCCGTATTCACAACTTCTTCAACACTTCTATCATGCCCTAAATGGATAACCTCTACGCCCGTAGATTGAATGATACGCCTCATAATGTTAATAGCAGCATCATGTCCATCAAATAAAGATGCAGCAGTTACAATTCGTACTTTATGTTTTGGTTTATATGGCTCGACTTGCTTCATTCGTAACTAAGCTTGGTTTTTGTGGTGCAAATTTACGGATTCTTCAAAGATTTTGCTTCCTCTTTAAGGAATATATAAGAATCCTATAATGTATAATTATCTCCTTCTTTCGCAAACTTGAATCCCATATTCTCTATTTTTGTTTTCAATTTATTTGAATTCAAAATTGCTGGGTTCGAGTGATTGAAGTGAATAAATACCACTTTTGATTTTGTTTCTTTTGATTCATTTTCGAAAAGCGTCACCGTTTCATTAATAAATGGATGCGGAACCTCATTCATTGGCCTTAATATTTCACCATCTTGAAAAAATGTCGCATCTAAGAATGCATAATCCACTTTCTTGACCTCTTCAACTATATCCTTTTCCCATAAATTCCACTTATTGATATCTGGGATAAACAACGCGGATTTATTTTTTCCTTCAATCTTATATCCTACTGTTTCAGAAAATTCATCGCGATGTGGCACTAAAAACGGCGTTACTTTCAGGTTAGGATTCAATACAACTGGTCTATCCTTTTGAAGTCCTTCCAGGGTTATATTATCTAAATCCACTAATTGACTCCAAGGGCCATTGGTTCTCAAAAATTCCTTCATTCTTGGCATTACATACACTGGCACTTGTCTTCCTCCAAAAGCTTCCCGCCCTAAATACATAAGTCCGGTATAATGACCAATATGGGCATGTGTCAAGAACACACCATCGATAATTTGTTGATTATTTATATGATTTTGTTTCAATTCGTCTAACTGAGCAGTTAGATCTGGTGTGGCATCAAACAGCCATTTTTTATGTGTGATCTTATCAATCAAACCAATGCATGAAACGTGTTTCTTAGGCTCTTTACCTTCATGAAATAACAAACAACATTCTTTTTTACAAGCTACTTGAGGGTAACCAGCATCTTGAGCAATTCCAAGAATCGTAATATATTGTTCATGATGTATTGACTGCTCAGGATTAACTTTTTCCTGGCAACTTGAAAGAAAAAGTAACCATATGCAAATTTGGAACAATCCTTGTTTTAAACTCATCAATTAAAAGTATCTTGCTTAAAGATATAAAACCCTAAATTATGATACGTAAAATACTTGCTTTTATTATTATTTTTAATTTTACTGCATGTGCAGAGCTTCAAGATGTTATAGGCCAATTGCCACAAGGTGGTATTAGTAATGCCGATATTGCTGCCGGCTTAAGACAATCGTTAGATTTCGGAATCGACAAGCAAGTTACCAAGTTGACCCAAAAAGATGGCTTCTATAAAAACGAATTGGTAAAAATCTTATTACCTGAAGAATTACGAAAAGTTGATAAAGCATTACGAGATATTGGGTTAAGTAGTTTGGCTGACGACGGCCTAAAAGCCTTGAACAGAGCTGCTGAAGATGCCGTAAAAGAAGCGACACCAATTTTTGTAAATGCTGTTAAGGACATTACGTTTACAGATGTGAAAAATATCCTGATAGGTAATGACGATGCAGCTACACAATACCTAACTGGAAAGACCCAAACAGCTTTGTACGCAAAATTTCAACCCGTTATTCAATCGTCATTTAGTAAGGTTGGTGCTGATCAAATTTGGACAAATTTGATTAATAAGTACAATGCGCTTCCATTTACCAATAATGTAAATCCTGACTTGACAGATTATGTTACTAGTGAAGCATTAGGTGGGGTTTACAAGATGATTGCAGTTGAAGAAAAAGAGATACGAACGAAGATTTCTTCTAGAACTACAGATTTATTGAGAAAGGTATTTGCGCTTCAAGATTAATCTTGTTTTTTATAAAGACCATCAAAGGCGATGGAAGTCACCTTATCATTTTGAAGAATTTCCCATAACTGACGTACCGTACCATCTTCATTATGTGTCCAGGTAACACGGTTTCTATAGGTTTCTCCTTTCTTGTTTTTTAATTCATCTGAAGTTAAAATCATTTGATTGCCTGAACGATTCCCTTTTAAATGAAGGCTTTGCCCTTGATTATCAATCCAGATTTGTTCCCATTGCTTGGCTTGTGAGTTATAAAAATTACTACTAGTGCCTGTATAATTTCTCTTGGCGCTCGTCCAATTTTCTCGTAACACACATTTGCCTTGTATATTATCAATGACATTTTTTCCAGCGGCGGTACCATCTGGATTTGTCACGGTCCAAGATCCAATCCAAAAATCGAACTCGGTATGCTTCTCAGTGCAACAATTACATTTTTGTGCTTGAGCATTTATAAAAACCGTCGAAAATAGCGCTATTAGTAGAATTCTTAGTTTCATAAAAGAGGTTGTTTCTCTAAAATTACTGAATGAATAGTAACACCACGCTAATATTAACATAACATTATTAGGGCATTCTTTGTGTTATTTACTTGAACCGGAAAAGTTAGTTGATAAAAACTGGTTTATGCGCCGTAAATCGATTTTTAGTTTTTGTTAACAACTTTATTAACAGATAGTTCGTATATATAATATAAACTTATGTGCTATGAATCAACGATTTTGTAAAATAGGGACCATACGGTCAAAAGATAATATCATTTACAACACTTCTAATCTAGAGAAACGGTATACCACCTTTATCGAAAACGCTTATAATTTAATGCAGACTGACGCAGGTATGAGTGATTTCTTTTATTATGAAGCCAGTAAGATTTTTAATAGGCTCAAGAAACTAAAAACTATTTAAGTTTTTCTATATCAGCATGTAGCTTCTTGAAATCTTCAAAAGCTTTAGTTACATGCGATCCATACCAAGAAAATGCTTCTCCATTTACTAATAGGACTTTAGCATCAGGTAATATTTCATGAATATCTTCGATATGTGCTTTCTTGAATGGATAAGGTTCACTCGAAAGCAATACTAATTCAGGATTGTGTTCTTTGAGAATTTCTAATGTGATTTCAGGGTAGCGTTTTAACTCTCCAAATACATTTTCAAATTTATTAAGTTTCAACATATAATCAATATATGTGTTGCTAGCTGAAATCATCCAAGGATTTCGCCAAATAAAATAAGCAACTTTTTTTGATTCACTTTTCTGAATGGACTTTTGAAAATCCTTTTGTCTTATCTGAATTTCTTCAATTACCTCAGTGGCCTTTTCCTTTATTGAAAATAAGTCTCCGTATTGATCAATAAGCTCTAAGCAATCTTCAATGTTATAAATATCCGACACGTGTACAAGGCAAATAGCTACACAATCGTCCACAATATCTTGTGTGTTTTCCTCTTTATTGCAAAGAATGATGTCTGGTTGAAGGCTTTTGATTTTATCAATTTTGATATCCTTAGTACCACCAACTATGGTTTTTGTTTTCTTAAGATGTAAAGGGTGTACACAAAATTTCGTGACACCAACTATATACTCTTCAAGACCTAAATCGACTAAGAGTTCGGTTTGTGAGGGCACTAAAGAAACAATGCGTTTAGGAATGATATCCAGTATAAGCTTCCTATCTATTTGGTCAGTGACTTCAATCATGAGATTCCCACATCATTTCATTCCTCGGAATGACGTTTCAATTCAAGTGCCATTTGCTCCCGCAACTCTTTCGCTTTTGCAGCGGCAGCTTCGGCGAAATCTGCTCCATTAGATGCATAAATAATACCTCTAGACGAGTTAATCAGCAATCCGACATCTTCGGTCATACCGTATTTACAAACGTCTTGTAGATTCCCGCCTTGCGCACCAACACCAGGCACCAATAAAAAACTATTAGGAACGATTTTCCTAATACCCTTAAAATACTCTGCTTTCGTTGCACCAACAACATACATGAGGTTTTCGGAATTTTCATAGGCTTTTGATATCTCAAGAACCTGTTTATATAATTCTTTTCCTTCTACATCTTTCGTTTGAAAATCAAACGCTCCTTGATTGGATGTCAGTGCCAATAATATAGTATGTTTATTCTCAAAAGCTAAGAAAGGTTCTACAGAATCCTTTCCCATATAAGGCGCTATGGTCACAGAATCAAAATTCATGTCTTCAAAAAAAGCTTTTGCATACATGGTACTTGTATTACCAATATCGCCTCGTTTCGCATCAGCTATGGTGAAAATTTCTGGGTAATTATCATTTAAATAATCAATGGTTTTCTTAAGTGCTTCCCAACCTTTAATACCATAAGCCTCGTAAAAAGCGATATTAGGCTTGTAGGCTACACATAATTGATGCGTTTCATCAATTATAGCTTTGTTAAAAGCAAAAATAGGATCTTCCTCTTTTAAAAGATGTTTTGGCACTTTATTAAGATCCACATCCAAACCAATGCAGAGAAAGGATTTCTTTTTGTGGATTTGAGTTATGAGTTGGTTTGTTGTCATTTATAAAATAAAAAAAGCCTCTATAGAGGCTTAACATTATATAACGTCGCTATTAGCTTTCAATTTCTCCGTGTTTTCAGCTAACATGAGTTCGTCTATGATTTTTTGTATATCTCCATTAATGATATTAGACAAATCGTATAAGGTTAATCCTATTCTGTGATCTGTCACACGTCCTTGAGAATAGTTATATGTCCTGATTTTAGCACTACGATCACCACTCGTTACCATGCTACCACGTTTAGCAGCATCTTCCTCATTTTTCTTTGCCAGCTCTAGATCATATAAACGTGAGCGCAAAACCTTAAATGCTTTTTCCTTGTTTTTATGCTGCGATTTTTGATCCTGGCATTGCGCCACCAACCCTGTTGGCTCATGTGTTAATCGTACTGCAGAATAGGTTGTATTTACTGACTGTCCTCCGGGTCCAGATGAACAAAAATAATCGATTCGTACATCCTTAGGATCTATCTCGATATCAAATTCTTCAGCTTCAGGAAATACCATACATGTGGCAGCACTTGTATGCACACGACCTTGTGTTTCTGTTTGTGGCACACGTTGCACACGATGCACACCAGCCTCAAATTTTAGGGTTCCGTATACATCTTCTCCAGAGACTTCAAACTGTATTTCTTTAAAACCTCCATTAGTTCCTTCACTATAATCTACAGTGCTTACACTCCATCCTCTACTTTCGCAGTACTTACTATACATCCTAAATAAATCTCCTGCAAAAATACTCGCCTCATCACCACCAGTTCCTGCACGTAATTCTACAACAGCATTTTTAGAGTCTTCAGGATCCTTTGGGATTAATAGTACTTTTATCTCTTCTTCAAGCTTTGGTATGCCAACTTTGGCTTCTTCATACTGCATCTTTGCCATTTCTACCATTTCAGCATCACTACCATCAGAAATAATCTCTTCAGCTTCAGATAAATTATTAGCTAGCTCAATATATTGCTCACGCTTATCCATCAATAAGCGCAAATCTTTATATTCTTTATTTAATTGCACATATCGTTTCTGATCAGTGATTATATCAGGTTGTATAATCAAATCACTCACCTCATCAAAACGCTGCTTTACTATCTGTAATTTCTCTAACATCTTTCTTCTTGATTGTGGCGCTAAAATACGATAAATAATAATTTATAAATAGTGCATATTGACTTCAAAACAGTTGTTGGAAAATAAAAGCACAACAATTATCGTTGTAATTATATCATGCAAAAGCTATCATCAATCTTTGTTTTTTACAAATCACTTTTCCTATGGTCATTTTTAGTGAACATATTTATTGTAATTTACAATCCACACTTAATTTCTGCAATCCTTACAAAACTATTTTTAACTGCTGTTGTTTGGTTCATTATTACCAATACAAAAAGAAAGAAAGTTATTGTATTCAAGAATTTAGGAATCTCGATGCTGAGTCTTTTTTCAATACTATTCGTGATTGATGCGATATTAACTTCAGCCTTTGTTCTTATAATGAAGGAGTTTGTTTAATACTCGAAAATACCATACTCGCTCTTAATAGTGAGTTTTTTTGAATCATGTGCCTCGACACGACCAACAATTTGTGCGTCTACATTAAAAGACTTTGAAATGGCTATCAAATCTTCTGCTATTAGCGGGTTTACATATAACTCCATACGGTGCCCACAATTAAAGACTTGGTACATTTCTTTCCAATCGGTATCAGATTGTTCTTGAATCAATTTGAATAATGGTGGAACTGTAAACATATTATCTTTGACAATATGAAGGTTGTCAATAAAATGCAAAATTTTTGTTTGTGCTCCTCCAGAACAATGAATCATTCCGTGGACATCCGCGGAATTATATTTAGAAAGCACTTTCTTAATAATTGGTGCATACGTACGCGTTGGTGATAATACCAGTTTACCAGCATCAATAGGAGAATTCTCAATAGAATCTGTCAATTTTGTCCGCCCAGAATACACTAACTCTTCAGGAACTGCAGCATCAAAACTCTCTGGGTATTTATCTGCCAAATAGGAATTAAAGACATCATGTCGTGCCGATGTTAATCCGTTACTTCCCATGCCTCCATTATATCCTTTCTCATAGCTAGCTTGTCCAAAAGAAGCCAATCCAACTATAACATCTCCTGGTTGTATATTAGCATTATCGATAACATCTTCACGTTTCATTCTGGCGGTAACCGTGGAGTCAACAATAATAGTTCTGACCAAATCACCAACATCTGCTGTTTCTCCTCCTGTGGAATGAATTTTCACACCAAAGCCTTCTAGCTCTTGTATCAGTTCTTCTGTACCACTAATGATAGCAGAAATCACCTCTCCAGAAATTACGTTCTTATTTCTTCCAATGGTTGATGACAGCATAATATTATCCGTAGCACCAACACAAAGCAAATCATCAATATTCATGATAAGTGCATCTTGCGCAATACCTTTCCAAACCGAAATATCTCCAGTTTCTTTCCAATACATATACGCTAAAGAACTTTTTGTTCCAGCTCCATCTGCATGCATGATTAGGCAATACGCTTCATCTTTCGTCAGATAATCAGGAACTATTTTGCAAAACGCCTTAGGAAAAAGACCTTTGTCAACATTCTTTATAGCATTATGAACATCTTCTTTAGAAGCAGAAACTCCCCTTAAACTATATCTTTTGCTAATATCTTCAGCCATTAAATTATTCTTTATTCAGCAAAAATAATAATACTAAACATGCTTAACTAAAAAAGCGCACAATTAATAATTATGCGCTTTAAAAATTCAAGTTATTCATTAAAAGTCATCTAACTTATTCTGCTTGATAAATGAGGGGTCACCGTCTTTTATTTTTCTTTTGGAATTCAACGGGAAATAAAAATTCACACCAAAACCAATTTTATAGTAGGCGTCATTACCAGCTCCAGCTTCAACACCGTCAAGAATATCGTCAGATAAAAAACTTCTATCTGCGTACAATTTAAGACCGAGGTTATCTGATACTAGATATTCAAGGCCAACACCTGTTTGAAATTTAAAACCAGATGCCTCAAAATAATTAGCCGCATTGAATCCAGGCCCAACATACAGATATGGGCTGAACTCTTTATAAGGAAACAATACGTATTCAAAATCCAAATCAAAGGACATAAACCCTTCATTATAAATATCTCCAAAAACAATATTGAATTTACTATAGGAAATACCAATATTAAAATTTGGACTAAGATATCGCTTATAGCCAATTTGAAAATTAAGATCGAACTTAGCTTCAGATAAATCTCCATTAGCTACCGCTGAACCAACAGCAGCAGTAATAGCATTATTAGGTCTTAGTACATTTTTATCCTTCTCGATATTCGTGTTTTGCTCTGTTTGTGGAGGCGTCACACTTTGTGCATTAATAGATAAGGCATATATAAACAAGAAAACTATAAAAATTGGTTTATGCATTTTGTTTTTTTTAGCTAGAATTTACAGCGATTTTATTGATCTATTTTTCTAACGTTCTATTTCACAGATTATTGGACTACAAATATAATGAATACTATAAAACGAGACCACTAAATTTAGCGTATAAAAAAATCATTTTCCTAACAACTAAGTTGCAGGAAAATGATTTTAGAATTCTTACAACACTTATAATATAACATATGATAATGTCATATCCATAATTGTTTAAATGATTCTTTTAGAGATTTATGCGAAAATTATTGTTGCGCACAATAACAGTACAAAACTCAGTAAGAGCTTTTTCATAATTAAATATATTGATTAATAGCATTACAAATATATGGAAAAATCAAACAAAGAGATCCAAGAAATAGCCCCTAAAATAGGGGAAAACACCCCTTTTTCGATAAGATGCAAAATTGTAAGATTAAATACTTAAAATGATGATTTCAAAAGCCAGCCAGTAGAAAAAGAAATGTTTATTTAACATTTCTTTAACATTTTTAAGTACCCGCAATTACTTAAAAAGTAAGGTATTATACATGATTTATCTGGTAAATAATAGCTCCCTATATTTAGTAAGCGGCCAAATTTCATCATCCACCAACAGCTCAAGTTTATCACAATGATAGCGGATATTATCAAAATATGGTTTCACTTTATTGCAGTATATATTAGCCTTTTCTTCAGGTTTATGTAATGCATTTGCGCGTTTTCTTTCTTCTATCATTTTGGTGACCTTAGAGTTAATAGCCTCTATTTGTCTTGAGATTTCTTCTATAAGTTCTAACTGCTCTTTTGCTAGTTTCCTGTACTTATCTTCATAAATTTCCTTAAGTCCAGTAACATTCTTAATCAGTGTATTTTGATATTTAACAGCTGTTGGAATAATATGATTTCGAGCAATGTCACCAAGAACACGGCTCTCAATTTGAATATGAAGAATATACTCTTCAATTTCAATCTCATATCGTGCAAGTTGTTCAACTTTATTCATTACTTTAAGGTCTTCGAAAAGATTCAAAACTTTTTCAGACATTTTGGCTTTTAATGCTTCTGGCGTCGTTTTATTATTACTTAAACCTCTTTTTTTGGCTTCTTTTTCCCATGCTTCTCCATATCCATTGCCTTCAAATAAAATATTCTTAGACTTCTTTATATATTCTCTTAATACATTGAATACAGCATCATCCTTCTTCATATCCTTTTTGTCAATAAGAGTATCAACTTCCTTTTTAAAGTCGATTAACTGCTTTGCCACTATTGTATTTAATGCAGTCATAGCTTTTGCACAATTTGCTTTTGAACCCACTGCTCTGAACTCAAATTTATTACCCGTAAAAGCAAATGGAGAGGTTCTATTTCTGTCCGTATTATCAAGTAATATCTCAGGGATTTTACCAACAACATTAAGCTTAAGATCTGTTTTCTCTTGAGGAGACAACTTACCCCTAGTAACGTTTTCTAGTTCATTTAGAACACGTGTTAATTGTTCTCCTATGAATACTGATATAATAGCAGGCGGTGCCTCGTTAGCTCCTAATCTATGGTCATTACTTGCTGAAGCAATAGCGCCTCTTAATAGCTCTTCATAATCATTGACTGCTTTTATTGTATTTATAAAAAAAGTAAGGAACTGCAAATTGCTCATGGGGGTTTTCCCAGGACTCAGGAGATTGACACCAGTATCAGTACTTAAACTCCAGTTATTATGTTTGCCTGATCCGTTAATTCCTGCAAAAGGTTTTTCATGAAATAACACCTTAAAATTATGTCGTTGTGCTATTTTATCCATAATATCCATCAACAAAGAATTATGATCGACAGCTAAATTCGCTTCTTCAAAAATCGGAGCCAATTCAAACTGATTAGGAGCAACCTCATTATGTCTTGTTTTTACAGGAATGCCTAATAACATACATTCCGTTTCAAGATCACGCATAAAGGCCATTGCTCTATTTGGTATAGTCCCAAAATAATGGTCATCCAATTGTTGCCCTTTAGCAGGTGAGTGCCCTAGAAGCGTTCTTCCTGTTAAAGTTATGTCTGGTCGCGACAATGCTAGAGCGCTATCGACTAAAAAATATTCTTGTTCCCAACCTAAAGACGCATTCACCTTTCTTACGCTTTTATCAAAATATTTAGCCACATCTACAGCTGCGCTATCAACTACTTGTAAAGCTCGGAGCAAAGGTGTTTTATAATCTAGCGCCTCACCTGTATAAGACACGAAAATTGTAGGTATACAAAGCGTAGTACCATAAATGAATGCAGGAGATGTAGGATCCCAAGCTGTATAGCCTCTAGCTTCAAAAGTGTTTCTTATACCTCCATTAGGAAAACTAGATGCATCTGGCTCTTGCTGCACCAGCTGTCCTCCACCAAATCTCTCAATAGCAGATCCATTTCCTATAGTTTCAAAAAAAGCGTCATGCTTTTCGGCAGTTGCTCCAGTTAAAGGTTGAAACCAATGTGTATAATGAGTGACTTCTTTTCCTATAGCCCAATCTTTCATAGCTGACGCAATTTGATCGGCAATACTCCTATCGATCTTAGATCCTTTATCAATGGCATTCATAACACTCTGATAAGCATCTTTGGTCAGCGACTGTTTCATAGCAGCCTCATTGAAGACATTTTTTCCGAATAATGAAGAGCGTCTTTCCTTTTCTTCAATCTTAATTGGCTTTCTTTTAAAGCTTTCCTTTATGGCATGAAACCTTAGTGTTGACATATTCTAAATATTTAGAGTCAAAAATACGAAATATTTAAAATTTAAGCATCACCCCCTAAAAAAATAGGGTTATTAACAATAATTAATAACATTTAATCTAAAATACCCTAGTTTTCTTGTTCTTGCTGTCAAAAATAACAATATTTGTCGCGTAAAATTATTAAACTAATACAACATGGGTAAATCAAAACTTGAGTACATCTGGTTAGACGGATACAAACCAACTCAAAACATGAGAAGCAAAACTAAGGTAGAAGATGATTTTAGTGGTAAATTAGAAGATTGTCCAATCTGGTCATTTGATGGTTCATCAACAAGACAAGCTGAAGGTGGTTCTTCAGATTGCTTACTAAAACCTGTGGCAATATATCCAGATCCAGCAAGAAAAGAGGGATACTTAGTTATGACTGAAGTATTAAATGCTGATGGAACACCACACGAATCTAACGGAAGAGCAACGATTGAAGATGAAGACAATGATTTCTGGTTTGGTTTTGAACAAGAATATTTCATAATGGACACCTCAACTCAATTACCATTAGGATTCCCAATTGGTGGATATCCAGCACCTCAAGGCATGTATTATTGCTCTGTTGGCGGAAAAAACACACATGGTAGAGATTTGGTCGAAGAACATGCTGATTTGTGCATTGCGGCTGGACTAAACTTTGAAGGTATAAACCAAGAAGTAGCTTCAGGACAGTGGGAGTTTCAATTATTTGCTAAAGGCGCTAAGAAAGCTGGAGACGAAATTTGGGTCTCACGTTACCTTCTTGATCGTTTAACTGAGCAATATGGTTATTATATTGATTACCACCCAAAACCACTTGGGAAACATATGGATTGGAATGGTTCTGGTATGCATGCAAACTTTTCTAATACAACATTAAGAACTTGTGGCTCTAAAGAAACTTACGAGAAAATTTGTGAAGCATTTAGGCCAGTAGTTAAAGAACACATTGCTGTTTACGGCGAATTTAACGACCAACGTTTAACTGGATTACATGAAACTGCATCTATACATGATTTTAGCTATGGCATATCTGACAGAGGTGCTTCTATTCGTATTCCTATTATCACAGTTGAAAAAGGTTGGAAAGGATGGCTAGAGGACCGTCGACCAGCTTCAAATGGAGACCCTTATAAAATTGCCGGTCGTATTATTAAAACTGTAAAATCTGCTAATATTAGCTAAGGCACTAAATAGATATAGCGCATTTTTATTTAAACAGATGTCCGTAAAACTAGTTTTGCGGACATTTTTTATTTCACAAAAGCTAATAGTATAAAAACACCATAGGCAAGAACTAGTAAAAACCCTTTGATCTTTCCAATTTCATGTCGCTTAGGCAGTAATGCCAACAGAAGTATAGCCACAGCAAATAACAACATCCAAAAAATATCGCGTGTTAGTATTAAAGGCTCAGTTACAGGAATAGTCTTGATAATAGATGTCAACCCTAAAACAGATCCAATATTAAAAATATTAGAACCTATAAGGTTTCCTAAAGAAATTGCTTTTTCTTTCTTAGCCGCTGCAATCACTGAAGCTGCTAATTCAGGAATACTTGTTCCTATAGCAATCATCGTGACACCAATTACAGCTTCTGTTATACCTAGTTTTCGTGCAATATCTGTAGCACCATCAACTAACCACTTCGAACCAAAGTATAGTGCTATGGCTCCAATTAACAACCAAATAATAATCTTAAAATTGGAAACTACAGCCAAATTATCGTCCACATCTTCAACTTCAACAGTAGATTTCTGGTTTTTTATCAAGAAGTATATAAACAGTATCAAAGCCACAAAAAGCACAGCTCCTTCCCAAGCTACTAATTGATTATCATTATAAAGAAAATAATATAATGCAATTGAAAAAAGCATCATGATAGGCCAATTAATCTTATAGAAAGCCTTATCCACACTAATTGAACCCACTATTGCAGTGATACCAAGTACAAGGCCTATATTGGCTATATTAGACCCTACCACGTTATTAATAGCAATGGCAGGAGATCCATTCAACGCAGCTTGCAAACTGACTAATAATTCAGGAGCCGACGTTGCAAAAGAAACTACCGTCATACCAATGACTATCTTAGATATATTAAGTTTAAAGGACAGCGCTACTGAAGAACGCACCAAAAACTCTCCTCCAACTACCAAAAGAGTAAACCCAAGAATTAAATATGCGATACTCATGAATACTTTATTTTTTTGCGAATATACTATTTAGATTCTTTAGACAATAAAAACTAAAAAAATCGTTAAATAACTAGATACATAGTTGTATAACTACAAAAATAGTTATAAGTTTGAATCACTAAGAAATAGATACTATGCAAAAATTAACAAATAAAGAAGAAGAAGTTATGCAAATTCTTTGGAAGCTAGAAAAAGCTTTTGTAAAGGATGTCCTTGCAGAAATAACTGATGAGCAACCACATTACAATACGCTTTCCACCATTATCAGGAATCTCGAAGAAAAAGGTTATGTAGCTTATAATGCTTTTGGGAAAACACATCAGTATTATCCAATAATAACAAAGGAGGCTTATAGAAAACGATTTTTTAACACCGCTATAGACACATATTTTAATAGTAGTTATAAGAATGTAGTTTCCTTTTTTGCCAAAGAAGAGAAAATAAGTGTTAGCGATCTTAAAGAGATTATTGCATTAATCGAAAAAAACAAGTAATCATGGAAGCTCTATTCATTTATCTTTTAAAATCTGCTGGTGTTCTAACCATTTTCTTTTTGGCATATAAGCTCTTATTTCAAAAAGAAACGTTTTTCGCCTTGAATCGTCATTATTTACTGGGCGGAATCATTGCATCACTCCTACTCCCTTTGGTTGTATTTACAACTTATATATATGTTGAACCTGTTGCAATTCAAGAATCAGCATTTTACGACATCCCTATAACTATAACTGAGTATTCCACAACAGAGCCAGCAACTCCCTTTGATTGGAGTGGATTACTATTCAACATCTACTTACTAGGTATTATTTTTGTAGGCACTCAATTCATCATTCAATTATTATCATTGTATAAAATTGTTAAGTCAGGAGTATACAAACGCCATAATTCGTTCAACTTAATAGAAGTTACAGATCAAGTGTCTCCTTTCTCTTTCTTCAATTATATTATATATAACCCTGAAAATTTTTCACACAAAGATCTTGAGATTATCTTAAATCATGAAAAGGCACATGGTAAGCAATTGCATACCATTGACATCTTATTATCTCAGCTATTTTTAATATTTCAATGGTTCAATCCTGTTGTTTGGTTTTACAAGAAAACAATTCAACAAAACTTAGAATTCATGGCTGATAAAGAAGCTATTTCAACTATTGAATCGAAACAAAACTACCAACGCACATTATTAAAAGTTTCTGTTGCGTCTTACTGCACATCAATCACCAATAATTTTTATAATTCATTAATTAAAAAACGAATCGTTATGTTAAATCAATCATCGAGTAAAACACAGAATTTATGGAAGTACAGCTTGATACTTCCAGCTCTAGCACTATTTTTAGTTAGCTTCAATACCGAAACCCTAGAAATCGTAAAAGAAAGTGAAAGCGTTCTTAATGAGATTCCAGATAGTCAGAATCCACAACCATCAGACAATTTAATCATCGCTATGGCTGATGAAGAGTTATCACCTAGCGCTTCTAAAAAAGAAGAGCATGTCATGGCAGAACGGGTAAATACTTTAAACGATGTCATTGTTAAAATCACCAAAGACACTACAAAAGAAGAACTCGACAACATTAAAGAAGACTTAAGAAAAAAAGGTATGGAGTTTAGTTATAGCAATTTAGATTATAACTCAGCAAACGAAATTACACGTATCAAGATTAAATATAAGGACAAGACCTCTGGGAATTCTGGATCCTATCATGTAAATACCGACGATAATGAACCGATAAAGCCTATTTATGTGTATTCCAGGATTGATGGTGGAATTGGACTTGGAAGTTCACCAAATGAGAGAGAGCATAAAGAGCGTATGAAAGTTCACAAAGAACGTTTGGCCGAACACAAAGAACGTTTGGCCGAACACAAAGAACTCATGTACGAGCATAAACAAAAAATGAAGGAGCATAACGAGAAAATTAAAGAAGAGCATGAGGGGCGCATGGAAGAACACAAAGAACGCATGGAAGAGCACAAAGCTAAAATGGAAGAAGAACATGAAACAAGAATTCATGAAATAAAAGAGCGTCATGAGCATTTAAAGGAAGATCGGGAAGCACATTTAAAGGAACATAAAGAGCATATGGAAGAGCGCAAAGCGCGGATGGAAGAACGACAACATAAACATATCAAAGAACTCAAAGAACGAACAGAAGAACGCAAAGCGAGGCTAGAAGAAAAACGTAAAGAGCGAAAAGTGAAAGTGCGTCGTAAAAAAGATGGAAATGTATTTGTTCATAGTGATGACAAGGATGATTCTAATAGTTTTGTCTATCGAACAAGCAACTCAGAACATCCTACAAAAATTAGATTAAATAACGGTGAAAAACCAATTTTCATTATTGATGGAGAGATTGTAGAAGAACATAATGTTTCTGGTTTAAGGCCAGATGATATCGCTTCAATAAATGTTTTGAAAGGAGATTCTGCCATCGCAATATATGGCGAAAATGGGGGGAATGGTGCTGTACAGATCATCACAAAAGAAAACAACAGCTCTAAGAAAATAAAATCCTATTACGCTTACGCAACGAATAGCGATGCAGATAGCGTATCTGAAAATGAATGGGTAAGCGAATCAACATTAATAGGTATTGACAAGAGCACTACTAACGCATCTCTCAATTCCTTTAAAAAACAATTGCAAGAGCAAGGTATTGACTTTAAATACTCGAATATCAAGCGCAACAAAAAAGGTCAAATTACTCGTATAAAACTTAGACTAAATGACAATGAAGGCAGTAAAGTTAGTTCTACCTACGATACGAGTCCAAATGCCATATCAAAAATAGTGTTTGGTAAAAAAGGAAAAAAGCTCATAATTAACTCAGGCAACTAATTTAGAGCACACCTTTCTTTATTAAAAGAACATCAATAAATTAGTTTTTTTAAAGCCAAAAAGGATAAAATACTACTTAAAAAACGTTCAATCCGAGCGTTTTTTTTATTGCCTTTTTTTTACAAAAAAAGATGAAAACGACCAAAAACAGCTAAAAAAAGATGAAAACCCCCTAGGTTTTACAAAATACATCAAAAAAGCCTCTACAAAAATTGCATATTAAAATCATAAATTAACTTTATACTTTCATTTTATAACTTAATTGAAGATAAATATATTTACTCCAAAACATATATCATCTTTTTGCTATCATATATAAAGGCAATTGTATTGATTTTGTTCAAAACATTTGGTGGATAGATCCCCAAAAATATATATTGGCTAAACCATTACGAAATGGGTGTTACTAAATCAATTAAAATTTGTCAATTATGAGAACATTAAACAGCAATCAATTAACTAATAA
>JABABD010000003.1 GCA_014238425.1 Flavobacteriaceae bacterium
ATACTATTCCCGTCTCCTTTAACCTCATCATCTTTCTCTTGGCCTTGGAAACCATATCTATAATCACCACTACTGCCATGTCTGTTGGGCAATAGCATTCCGAAGGGAAAGTAATCGTTATGAGCTATTATATCTGGGCTAAACGTGCCATTAGAAATCACGACTTTTCGGTCGCTCACAACACTTAACACATTGCCTAAATGGTTACTAAGTTCAAAGCGTTTGTCACCTATTTTATTTTCAAAGAACGTTTGCTCTAAAGTAGGGGCTTCTTCGGTGATTTCCAAATTCTTTTGCTCCAAGCCTAAGCGCGAGGTGCCATATATGGTCTGTTCTTTGAGAACCATTCCATTGGTACCTTTTTTATACACACCCATCACATTACCCTGCGCATCACGCACATACAACGTTGTTATGTTATCTTCAACCTCTGTTTTAGCGATACGATTGCCTAAACCATCATAGGTAAACTCCAGATTGCTTTCATTTGGTCTTCCGCCGCGTTTGGTAATACGACGTACTTTACCATCGATGCGCCAATCGATATTGGTAATACGCTCTCTATTATCACGCGTTAATTGGCCAATAGCATCATACCCATAATTATTTGGATCTTGATCTCTTAAACTCCCAAAACGCCCACTTTCACTATCGTTAACATGGTCTAATTGGTTGGTTGGCTCTTCTTCACCTGTTTCTGGGTTAATTTTAGTCTTATAACGGTACCTTAAATTATCCATAGGTCTTACATTACCGTTAGCATTTTGTGCATCTCGTATTAGGCGTTGTAGGTTTCCATTACGGTCGTAATTGTATCTGCTAAAATAATTTTCAGTAGCAGCGCCATTGGTTACAGCATAGCCTTGCATACGCTTAATACGGTTTAATTGATCGTAGCGATAATCATTAAGCTGACTTGGTAATATAGTTTCATCTGTATTAAGCAAGCCTGTAATCATTTGCTTGATGTTCCCGTTATAAAGATTTCTATTGGTACGTAAGGAGGGCGTTGTGCTATACGCAAATGATGCGTTGACACTCGACCCAATAGGTTGATAGTCGTCTCTAAAATAACTCAAACTATAGCCCATAGCATCACGAGCAACAAGAGAACCAGAAGTGCCATCTGCACCCATGTCGTCATCAACAATCATGGTTTCGCTGTTTACACCTTTAAGCCAACCTTGAATGGTATAGGCATAATCCATACCTTGTACGTCTTTTTCTCCTAACACCGTTCTGGCAAGTGGTCCATGCGCAAAGTACTCATAAGATGCATCGTTTTCCCAAAGCATCCCATCACTTGATGTTTCTACTGCTACAATACGGTTATCGGCATCATAGGAATACCGATGTACAAACATGTCTGGTTGCCCATCTTGATAGGTGACTGTATTTACATTACCACTTATAAGGTCGTACTCATACTGTATTTTTTTCATGCCAGAATATGGGTTACTAGCGTCCAATACCATGAGTTTATTATGTTGAACCAATTCTTGTACATTTCCATGGATATCATAATTGTAAAACATAGCGTTATCATAAGACGCGACGCTGGTTCCCGTGTTTTTTGCATCATAATAATAAATGGCCGTGACTCTGTTTCTGGAATTGTCAGGTGTATCGTTACTCACGGTTAGAGTATCGAAAATATCGACTGCAAAAGAAACGGGTTTGCTATAGGTGCTTGTGGTCACTTCCACTTGGTTATCAGAAATATTTTGCGGATATCCTGTATTAGTCACTACAAAGGAGTTGTCGTTTGTGTACACGAGTTTACCCTCGTTGTCATTAATAGCGATTGCCACATTAGGCAGTAATTCTCCCGCTTCTGTAATGCGCCCTAGGTTGTCATAATTCGTATAGCTAAAGGTATTATTAGCACGCTGTTTAGCATTTTGAGAGGCTATGATTCTTCCTAAATCGTCATAAGCAAAGCGTGATACTCCACCATCTGGCGTGTTTTGCCAAACAAGTTGATTGAGAGAGTTGTAGCGATATTCTGTTTCCAGAACATGATTAGGTAATAAACTAGGGTCTTCGATGTCTGGATCTTGAGCACGATGGGTGTTTATTTGATCGTTGAGACCTCCATTAAGAACTTCTTCTGTAAAACGTTGTACACCTTCAGGTGGCACGGTTTTCAATAAATTACCTGCTTGATCGTAATAGTAGAGTGTGTATTGATATTCCTTATCAAAATAGGTCATATCCAGAGTTTCCACGGCATTGTTCAATGCATGATCTAAATAGGCATTTATGAATTCCTCGCGCTTGGCATCTAACACGCTTTCATAGATATCGCGGGTATAGGCTACAGATACGCTAGCAATAAATTGTTGGCAGGCGGTTTCTTCGGGAATTTCTATGGTGACATTGGTGCTAAAATCGACTGGAAATGCTACAGGCACACAGATACCAGGATTGTTATTTAAATACTCTGTGGTAAAGGCTGCCCATGTTTGTGGTGCTAAATTATTAGCGCGCTCCGTATCTACATGTGTTTTATAAAGATCGATAATGCTTTGTATACCATCATAACCATAATTGAACTCTGTGGCACCAAAGCGAGAAATGGACATATAATCTATAGATGCCGCACTATTGGTAACCCCAAACGTATTTATGTAATACGTGTAATCTTTCACCAAATACTGTAATGAATAAGCACAAAACTCATCCTCTGCAATAACCTCTTCTAAAGGAACATTTAGAAAACTCATTAAACCTGTATATGTAGAATACGTATCTGTACAACTGAGAGGTGCTACAAGTGGTGGAATACATATCTGTGTGCCGCAGTCTTCACGAGCACTTAGTGACGATGTGCTTCTTGAAGTGACTTTTGATCTATATGATATTTGATTCTGTAACGAGAAGTCATCAGGATGGCTGTTGATATCGTCAATATCTCCTTCGCTAACGGCTATGCGATTGAAATACGAGGTGTCAGTGATAACATTCTTATTCGTTGATCTCATACTTATGTTTGGAGGTACTGCTAGAATATCGCACATACCAATCTGTGAAGCCATATGACCAGTGGCTGAAACTTTTTCAAGGCGACTAACCCAAATACTAACATTTTTCCCCACTTTGATCTGCCCAGAAAAATCCTTATATTCTATGGTTGCGAACCAATTTCGTCTATTATTTATTCCTTCGTTAGGATTACTTCTCAAGAACTTTATGTCTACTATTTCACCGACAGATTCAAAGTCAGATTCAAAGAAAAAATGGAGACTTATATACGAGCCACTAGAAAAAAGAGCTTGTACGTCGAATGAACCATAACCATTGTTAGAACTGCGTAATAAATATCTAGAAAACGTATTATCATACGTTAGATCAGGGAAGTTAGTTGCATAAAAAGGTTCTAATAATGTTTTGAACCTATGGTTTAAATCAAAACCATCCCCATCATTACCAGTAAAAAACAAAGCATCGTACACATCATTTCTTTCTGGGCTGTCTCCCCTTGGCGCATTAAAGACATCTTTTATTAAATCTTCCAGTAAATTTTCCTCTATGGCATCATCAACACATATATCTATATCTTCATTATCTAAATTGTCAGGATGATCTTGAAGAGGAATGTTTGTATAGCGTTCATTAAGATCGCAACCGAAATAAAAATAATTCGAATCAAGCGATGATGCATGACGGTTCTCATTTATTCTCTCTTGACGCGGAGAGAGATAAGATATTCCTATGCTTTGGGGAAGCCCATCCTTATCTATATAATTCAAAATGAACGTCGAAGATGATTCTCCTGTATGAATTAAAGATTCAATTGAACGTATATTTCTTAAATCTGCTCGAAATGTGAATTGAATAATATGTATATCTGAAAATTGAAAAAGGAACGAGGTAATCGCCCCACCTTGCCTAGTAATTGCTGTAAAACGCACTTGATCGGTATAAGAAAAATTAATACCGTCAAAGGTATCATAAGGTCGGTTTGAAGCATGAAATCTAGTGTTTTGAGTAAAAAAGTTTTGTAAAAAGGGTGTAAACTCGGGATAATTCAACATTTCATACGTACCTGAGAAATCAGCTGAGGAATCGATTGTTTCGAATAGGCCATCATTGGAGATTAATGCATTTAATAATGAAAGCATATTTTCCTCGAATAAATCTTCATAATACCCCTCATCCTCACAAGTAGGGCCGTCCGGATCGCCTACCAAATCGTTAATATCACCACAGCATAGTAAATTAATGAGCGTCAGATCTTCTTTAACCAATGATCCATTGATAGTTATACGATTGAAATCGCTATCGAGATATGTAATCCGTGCTTTTTGTTGTGTAATCCTACCTAAACTATTATAGTCGTAGCTAAAGTTCACTGCTGTATAACTGTTGATCCCAGTAATAGGAAGCGCCTTATCCAAACTTAATAAGAAACGTTGCACATCATCTATAGAGATTCTATACATGTTATTGCCTAAAGGCGTCCAAGTTGCTTCGCTACCTCCAAAAAAGGTCGCTAAGTAACCGTTGCTATATAGTGGAAGATTACTTAGGGTTTGTGGTGTATTAATCGTTTTCTCGGCGTAAAGACCATTTAGCAAATCTAAGAAAGCATCGCTGAAACGGCTTTCAATATTACAGTCGCCTAACGGACCCGAGATATCTCCATTACCTAAATATTCACCAATACCATCTGCCTCGGTAATACTACAGTTAGAAATTCTGGCTTGTGTTGTACCGTTAACGACTACCTCTTCATACTCTGTCGCCTCCAAACTTGTTCGCCACTGTGCTACTGCTTGAAATGTAAACCATTGGTTTGTCTCATCATAAGTAGTATTGATGTTACTTAGCTTGGTAATAACCCAATTGGCATTATTATAAGTACTCCAACTATTGGTAAAACCAGCTGGGAGTTTTATAGTTATAGGAATATCACCAACTCCTAAATTAATTTGTAATGCATCACCAACGATTGTATTTGACATTACCACAGGTTGATCCGTTGGATAGATGCCTCCTAAATCTTGAAAAAGCGACGGGCTTAAATAGCTTCCTGTATAATTACGACTTCCTGAAAGTCCTGTAGAGGCAAATTCTTGAAAATAAAACTCTAAAAATGCTTGTAAATCTCGTGCTAAAGGACATAAACCTGTTTGTACATAAAACTCATATCCCGTAAATTCTTCAAGATCTGCAACGACATCTTCTGCAGAGGCTCCAGAATCGTAAAGATTGTCGGATGGCTTAAAACGTTTTTCCTTTGTTAAGTAATCGTTTGCATAAGAATCATCACATAAATCTTCTGCCGAGCCATTAATATTATCGGCAATTACATTTTTAATAGCACTACTATAATCTGAGATGACTGTTAGCAAACTTGAAGGTGGAGATTCATCCCCAATGCAGCCATTATAACAGTCGTTATTTTTAGCATAAACATTAGCAAATAAAGATTGGATAGTTTGCTTTATATTGATGTAATTTGCTTTATAAATATTCCAGAATCGATCACGTTGTTCCGGACTCAACGTACTTATATTACCTGGTCCAACGCCATTTGCTTCGGTACAGCTATTAATACTATTACATACTACAGCTGCATAAGAAATTTGTAATACATTTAATCCAGTACCATTATAGCTAGTTGATAAGGCTTCGTTAATAAGATTTGTTCGTGCTCCAAAGAGTGCGAAATTCTCGAAACCACCTGGAATTTGACTAGAAAAATATGGATCCGTATCTCCTAAAGAAGTTGCATTATTTAGCATACCTGCAGATACAGCATCTTGATAATTAGTTAGCAATCTTAAGTATTGGTCAAACCCATCAGAATTCATGGTTGCAGTATTTACAGAGCTTGTTATTCCACAAACAGCTTCGGCATATTGTAAATAGCAGTATTCTGGATGATACACTAACAAAGATTCTGCCCATTCATCTTGCCAAATACCGCTAGCAATAAAATCTTCGGCATTGGCTAAATATTGGAGCTCTACCAAAAACTCATCGTTATCTAATGCATCACTCTCAGCAATTAATTCGAAACTGATGTCTGTTCGTAACTCTGGGTCGTATGAAATTTCTTCTACATCATCGATTATGATGCTTGTCTTTTTTACGCGTATATAGCTTATTCCTCCATCATCATTATAGTAATGTCCTAATGTATATAACTCATCTGTAGTAGGAAGTGGGTCAAATTCAGGATGTCTAGGATTTCTCCAACTATTATGTAATCCGTCTACTATCTGAGTGCTAAAGAGTACGTTTTCGTCATTAAAAATATTTAAATTAACCTGGATTTGTGATGTAATATTTGTTGTAGACAGACTACTAGGTGTTTGTCCGTATTGGCCTGTTGGCTTCATATCATCAAGCAATTGTGAACGTACTATATTGCACGATACAGAATTTGAAACCGACGTATCTGTTGAACCATCTGGAAGCCCACTACCATCACTACAAGGTGCATAACAGGCGGCGATTAAATCGTCCCATTGATTTTCGAAAACCTGACGTAATCGTTCTCTTTCAATGTCTAACTCTTCAGGAGTCAAGTAATCTAAACTTGAAAAATCGTAAGCTTCTAATTGAGCCTCTGCAAAGGCTTCTTTTCCTCCATAATCATCTATTAAAGCTTGCTCACATTCTTCACATGTAATAAAGCACCCATTAATTATAGTATCTGGGATTGTTGTTACTACTTCGGGCGCTATATAACAGTCACTTCCTTCTGTAATTAAACTTGTTACATAGGCATTTGCGTATTGTTCAAGTTGTGTTTTGTCTACTACAAGATTCTTATTAATTGTAAATGAACCTCTAGGAATATCTACATCGAGACTAGGAAGATCTTGTGGGTTAGGAATTTCAAAAGTATCATCTGGGGTATTCAAAATTATAGCCTTTTGAAAAGGGCTTGTCAGTAAACTACTTCCATCTGCATCAACAACATCAAAGAACAAATTATAATGCATCGGGTAGTTTGTAGTAGTACCTGTTTCACATTGAAATGAGAATTCTAAGTTATTTTTAAGGGTATAATCAAATGTAAATTGGTCATCCGCGGCTGTAAGTTTCGACGCTGTGTACAACAATGCATCATTGCGAGTTCCGAAAGCTAGAGTTGATTGTCTTCTGTTATTATCCAGTGGTGTATCTATAGCGTCTATATTTAGTTTTCCTAATAGATCCACTATTATCGGTGCATGTAATCCACTATCTATAGACTCATCGGTTAGCCCGATGAGTCTAGTTGGTTTTGCTCCTGCCAATGCCGTGGCAATAGTTCTACCTTGGGGATCTATATAACTTATGCTAGCTTGACGATTTGGGTCTACCACTAAATTCTTTTTGTAGTGAGAAAAATGCCCCACACTATATCCGAATAGCCTGTTGAGTTCTTTTTGTTCTGGAACACCATAATAGTATTCCATTTCATGTGTGCTCCCTAACTGATGTTGAACTCCAACACCACCTTTTCTACGAATTCTTCCTGTATTATCTGGCGTATATTCTATTTGCGAAAATGGGTGGTTTACGGCATCGGGAATGCGAGCTTTATATGGACCTGAGATGTCGTTAAGTGGTGAATAATATTTACTAGCACCAAACAGATTAGACATCTCTTTAGAAGTTGCAGGTGTATCCAATATATTTTGGTCATCTAAATCGAAATCTTGATAACTATAGATTTCACCGGAGTTATTTTGATTGAAATCTGGATAGTATCCTATAGCATTTTCAAGAGTTGGAATGGGTAGTATTTCTATGGCAGGTCTTCCTTGAGCATCATATACAACTTCGCCAATAACAATATTGTCGTCTGAATTAATTTTAGTAATGGTTTGTCGATTTCTTAAGGTTCCATCAAAATAGCTAACCACTTCCTTTTTCTTGCCTTCTTCTGCATAGGATGCTTGAAACTGCCAGTTTTTATCGACTTCATGATCTTCAGTAATTTGATATACATAAGGATCCCAATCTTCTACGGTGACTTCATTTCCATCTCCACGACTCCATGTTCCATATTTATACTTTGAAGCATTATTCTCTAAATATCTACCTACTGCTCGTACACGATACATAAGATATCCTTTAGAATAGATTAAAGGTACGTTGTACTGAAGATTCGTTGTTTGTATTCTTGTACTGTTTAACCTAAAATCGCGGGTGGTAAATGGAATGGTAACTTTTTCTCTAGGTACAGCATACTCATTACCATAGCTATCAACCCAAGTCCATTCTAGGTCATATGATTCTGCTCCGGTAATAATTTCCCAGTTAATTTGCAGCTCATTTGTTTCGGCTACCAATGACGCTAATGGATTAAGAACATTTGTAGAGAGTTCGTAATACGTTTTCGCATCAAAACCAATATTTAGCCCAATATTTTGAGGAATTGTGCCATTAATCACAGGAGTTGCATTAGTTGCAAGATTAGTGTAGGTTCCATCCAATAATTCTATTTTTACACCATAGCTGTTTTTTAGTACATGTTTGCTAATATCTACCGCTAAACCTCCAGTACCTGCAATAGGGTTGTGTTCAACTGCCAAAGACATTGCATAAGCATTTGCATCATCTGTGGCTCCAGTAGGTAAAACGGGTGTCACCATTATATTTAAAACGTAAGAGTACCAATCGTTTGGCAATTCATTATCCTTGATGTAAAGACTTACATAGCCTAAAGGATCTATATTCAATAGTTCAGGACCTTCTATTCTTGTGGTTATATGTTGCAAAGGGCTTGTAGTTCCTAATACAACATCCATATCTACCGAATTAAATTCGCTAACATCTTGGGCATGACCTTTAGTCATTGCAAAAAGTAACAGAACTATGACTGTTTTTAATAAGAGTTTTATATTTCTAGTAACCATGTTTTTTTAATATTTTACTGGTTATTTTTGTTTTCAGTTTGATCAATTAATCGGTATTGGGTATATGCATCTTGTAAAACGAGACCATTATTCGTTTCTATTTTTATATAATCTTTCAATTTTGGAACCTCAGGAATAGTATTAAGATTATGTGATAGGAGTATTATTAAGCGTCCATAATCTTGCTCTTGAATATTATCTTCTTTGTTTAAAAAAGGGATGAGATTCGAGAAATAGAGTTCCTGTTTAACAACACTATAATTTTCTTTATCAATATGTAAAATGACTTTACCATATGGGAGTTGAAAATTCTTGCGTGTGGAAATCATTTCGCAAAGCAAAATAGTACCCTTATCTATTATTTGTGATTGATCATAGTATTTTAAAAAAGCACCTACATCAACAGGTGTGTTGTTTAAGGTATTTCCGCTTAAACTGTTATATGTAATTACTTTTTTATTAGAATCTACAATAAGACGTGCTTTTGAAAAATGCAAAATTTTAGACCCTAAAGCTTCAATCTTAGTAAAATCTCCCTTTTTTATCATTTTTCCTTGGTAGGATTCTGTGATTGTATTACCACTTAAACCTCTATGCATATTGTATACAATATCGATCTGATAGTGATTGGCAGACGTGTAAAATTGAGTTATCTTTTTTAAGACTTCTTTTACCTGATGGTTTTGTTGCGCACTTGCCGTACTAATACACATTACCATAATTAGAGTAATCGTAAACAGATATTTTATGTGCTTTATAATAGTCATCTTAATTATTTAACTTAGAATTACCCGAACGCGTTTCTTGAATGGTATATACACCTCGTTCTGTTTCTTTTTTCACTCTTACCAAACCACCTTCGTAATCATATTCATAAAAAGTTGCATAGTTATTCTCGTCTAATTCGGCTTGTAAGCGCTGCGTAGTGGCATCATACACGAAAGATTTCATATTGCTATCAAACGGATGCAAGCGTACATCATCAAAGTAGGCGTTTAGGCCATCGCCTTCATTTTTTAAGAATATGGTCATATTAGCTGCATTCCCTGGAATAGTAAAATCTGTTGAAATGCGTTGCCATCCATCAATTATATTTCCTTTTGGATTGAAAATTAACTCATTTGTTTCTAAAGGAATTACAGTTCCATCTATATCTTTATATACTAATTCGATAGATGTATTTAGATAGCTCATCACTTGATAATCTTGATCTTCTTGATAGGTGAAAAACTCTACAGAGGATTCGATTCCAGACAGTGTAGAACCTTCACTTAGTTCATTAGTTAATGACGTACTTAAATAAGCTTGATCTCCTTCAATGCTAAAATCAGAAGTAATACAAAAATTGTCTACGCACACAGATGCATCCTTAAATGTGATAGATATACTAGGATTATTAAGCATAGGATAATGGTAATCACGTATTACATCTGGAAAAGGAGGGAAGCTCCATCTTACTTTAGGAGTTTTATAAGTGAATTTATATAAATTGTTCGCATCAAGAGAAAACGAAAACCCTATCGTTCTATTAATCCCATCTGTATTTTCCTTTTCAAGTTCAAAATTGTAAATAGTTAAATTATTTGACCCAATATCTTTAACATACGGCACTAAAGCGTCGACATTTGGAGCTAATGGGTCTAATCTCAGCACATAAACATCTGGAATACTTTCTTGCTCCAAAACCTTGTTTTTTAGATACTCTAAAAGATCTATAAATGCATCGCTTACATCACTAAAATTCCTTACTTCAGAAGAAGTCGCAATTAAAGCATCTTCTCTCACCCATCCACTAATAACATAACGATCTCCTGGCTTGGGTAAAAATTTTATACAAGTAATAAGTTCTGGTATAATAATTTCTTCAATATATACGGTGACAGCAAGCACTCTTAGTCCGCTACATAATCCTTCTCCTATTCTAGCATAATAGGTCTCTCCATCTATAAGTTCGTAAGCATTGCTATAAGCATTACCTCTAGAGACATCATCATACCAAAGTATGGTGTTTTCCAATTGGAAAAAACTGGTTAATGTAGCTATAGTTTCTCCTTGTGCTACAGCAATCTCTCGATTATAAACTTGCGAATTTGCTTCAACATCTATAATAGATACTAACACTGGTATACGTTCTTCGCTGATATTTGTGCCATTGGTTTGCTCAGCATAATACGTAGTTCCATCCACCAAAAGATCTGAATTATTATATACAACCCCTCCTGTTTCCTCAGAATACCAAACTATAGAATGTGAGGCATTGGTTACTTCCATTTCAAGGTTAGCAATTGTAGGGTTATCTGAGCTACAAAATTCTTGAAACCCATCTCCAATAGGGTTTAAAATACCTACAAATACTTCAACACCTAAACGACAAGCAGTGGATCCCTGTGCTGCATAATAAATACTCGCAGTAACCAAAGGAGTTGTAATAGGAAGAGATATTGTACCTGTTTCTGTGGCATACCAAGTTATAGAATTACCAGTTACTTGAATATCTTCTATAGTTGGGTTATTTATTGATTCAAATTCTTGATATTCATCACCCTCAGGAGCTCCTAAATCAAAAATAATCTCAACAGGAATCCTTGGATTTCCACTATCATTATCCGCCCAAACGATATTTGAAGGAAGGCTTTCGAGTTCATCTGTGTGATGATATTGAGACCCACCAATTGGTTGATTATACCAACGTGTAATATTGTTTAGGGGTGAAATAAGATCTGCAATAGTAGGTTCGACATCCGAATTACAGAAAGATTGTACATCAATATCGTAACATGCTGTCGACAATGAGTCTTGCTTTTTATAAATTCGTATCCCATCAATAAGCATATACACGGGATATGCATTACTTGAATCTGAAGCCGAAGATGCCACAGCGAATTGAATCCGCTGCCCAGAATTTGATGCAGTGAATTCCAATCTTGCTCTTTCCCAAATGCCCATTAAGGCAGGTTGTACAGGTTCAGAAGCTTTATCTTCTACACCAAATCGTATTTGCCAGAATCCGTTAGCTTCACCTTGTAATTGTTGTAGCATAAGATTGGTGGCATTGGCTTGGTAGAATTCCACGACATATATTTCGCCTACTATTAAGTCGGAAACATCTGTATAAAAGACCTCAGTTGTATTATCAATACGCAGTCCACCAGCACATATACCGCCGTTAGGAGAGCTATTAAAATTATAATTAAGATATGGATCTGTAGTATTCGTTAGTGGTGGCAGAAACGTATCTGGTGAGCCACTTCTAACGCGCCATCCCGTATCGCCAAGTGTTTCATTTCTACCATCAATCACTACGGAGGCCGCGGCTTCAAAACTCCCATCGACAAGGTTATCAAGAGCGTTTACACAATCACCACCAGAATTAAGATCATTAGTGATTATCCTAAGTCTACATAATCCCCCTTCCATGAGCGCATAATAATCTTCACCATCAATCAAAGGTGTGTTAGAAGGTAAAACTTCTTGGCTTGTCGCGGTACTATACCATTCAATCTGAGCTCCCATTATCCATGGGATTACTTCAATATTCTGTAATGTTGGATTAGTGGTAAAATCAAAATATTGAACCTCTGGACCTAAGGGTATATCTTGATCTATGTAGACAATCACAGCGATTCGTTGAGGAGGTAATGTATTGGTGGTATCTTGCCAATAAACTCCTCCACTTATCAAAAGTGTGTTTATGTCTAAAGGAGTTCCGCCAGTTTGAGTCAAGTACCATGGAAATCCATCTGTGGCTACAGGTTCTAAATTTCCTACTGTAATAGGAGCGTTTGTAGAACAGAAGCGTTGCACTAGATTTTGAGAAGGTTCCATGCTGAGTGTGATGGGATTACGTTCTAGTTGTAGTCCAGTGACAATCGTATTATTGGCTAAAAAATGATACACACCAGCATCTGTTGCTGTTGCCGAACTAACAACGAGATCTTTTGAAGTGGCTCCTGCAATAGCTACTCCATTCTTATACCATTGGTACGTATTGTTCGAGCTGATAAGCACATTGCTTGTTAAGGTAATGGCCCCTCCTTCGGTTACCGTTAAATTTTCTACTTCGTCAACTTTCGCTTGAGGACTATAGATATAAGTATTTATACCTGATTGATACAAGGTGTGTTCTGTTTCAAAACCACCAAAGACAAAGGCATTATTTTGAAAACTGAAATAATTTAAGTTAACCAAACTTGCCAGACTTGATGGAATGGATCCTGACAGCTGATTATTATTTAAGATCAAGGTGCTGAGATTGGTTAAATTTTCCAATTCTTGAGGAATTACTCCACTTAGGTTATTATTTGATAAATACAATCCACCAAGGCCTGTGATATTTGCTAATTCGGCGGGAATTGACCCTGATAGTTGATTGCTATCAAGCCTGAAAGTCGTGGTATTAATCAAGTTTCCTAGTTCCGACGGTATGTCACCTGTAAGTTGATTATTGAATAAATAAAAAGTTCTCATTGGAATGAGATTCCCCAGTTCAGGAGGAATGGTTCCTGTAAGCTGATTCCCCCATAAATACAATTGGGTTAGCTTCACTAAATTTCCTATTTCAGCTGGAATGCTACCTGTTAATGCATTATCACTCAGATATAGACCCGTTAATTCCGTTAATTCTCCTATTTCCAGAGGTATGGTTCCGTTGAGATTATTAGCTGCGAGGCTTAAGAAAATAAGGTCTTCAGTAAAAACATTAACACCATACCATTCACACACAGGTGCGCTGGTATCCCAGTTAGTGTTATTGGTCCAATTAGGACCATCCGTAGCATTGTACAAAGCCATTAATGCACTTCTTTTTGGCTCAAGAATACAGTTGTTATCATTTATAGAAACTTGAATAGGGTTACGCTCTAATTCCAAGCCCGTAACAATTGTATTGTTTGCTAAAAAGTGGTAAGTCCCAGCATCGGCTGTTGTTGCATTGCTAATTACATAATCCTTAGAGGTTCCGCCAGCAATGGCAACACCATCTTTATACCATTGATAGGTGTTATTTGTACTCGTCAGTGCATTACTAGTTAACGTAATGGTTCCTCCTTCGGGCACACTTAAATTTTCTTCTTCGTCCACTTTATCTTGTGGTGCATACAGAAACGACTGTGAAGTAGTTTGATAAATAACGAATTCGCTTTCAAAATCAGAAAATACAAACTTGTTGTTATTAAAATAGAAGGTAACAAAAGGCACGGCATTGACCAAACCTGGTGAGATCCTTCCTGACAATTGATTACCAATCAAGGATAGGTAGTCTAGATTTACTAGGTTTCCTATCTCTAATGGGATAGTCCCCGATAAATTATTTGAGTTTAACCAGAGGGCTGTAAGATTGACGAGGTTTCCAAGTTCAGGAGGAATCGCTCCAGACACTTGAGTAAACTGAATGTATAGACCTGTTAAATTAGATAGATTACCCAATTCAGCTGGTATGGAACCAGTTAATGGATTACGACTAATCGACAATATCAATAAGTTTGAGAGATTCCCCAATTCAATAGGGATACTTCCAGTTAGACTGTTTCCATGTAACGAGAGGTTTTCTAAAGCAATCAGATTTCCCAATTCAACGGGAATTGATCCAGAAAGACTATTACCATATAAGGACAATATTTTTAAGTTCAACAAATTCCCTAATGCTACTGGAATAGTTCCGGATAATTGATTAGCGCTCAATTTTATAGTTATGAGGTTGCTGAGATTTCCCAATTCTGATGGAAGACTTCCAGTTAGTGCACAAGAATCGAGATTCAAGCTAGTTAAATTTGTGAGGTTTCCTATTTCTACCGGAATAGGAGAAACCAAATGTATGTTATAAGAAATATTCAAATCTCTTAAGCTTATCATATTCCCAATTTCTACCGGAATATTTCCTGTAAGGTCATTAAAACCCAAGTGAAGTGTTTCCAAAGCTAATAATTGTCCTATGGAATTCGAAATAGTTCCAATTAACCCATTGCTAGATAATTGTAGGTCAATTATTTTGCCATTGCTGACCGTCACTCCAAACCAATCACACACAGGAGCTGCAGTATTCCAATTGGTATTATTTGTCCAATTTGATCCATCTGTTGCTAGGAATAAATCTACCAAAGCTTGACGCTCTGCCGCAGAAACCCCACAAGTATCAGTCTCTACTGTTAGCGTAATGGGATTACGTTCTAGTTCTAAGTCTGTAACTATGGTATTGTTTGCCAGGAAGTGATAGACACCAGCATCTGCAGATACGGCATTGGCAATTATATAATCTTTATTGATTGCTCCAGCAATGGCAACTCCATCCTTATACCATTGGTAGGTGTTGTTAGCGCTTATAAGAACACTACTGGTTAATGTAATACTTCCATTTTCTGTGACCGATAAGGCTTCCGTTAGGTCTACCTTGATTTGTGGGCTGTAGGTATAGGTTGTTATGTTTGTTTGATAAGTTACATGCTCAGATTCAAAATCAACAAAAACAAAATTGTTACCATTGAATGTCAATGATGTTAACCCCGAACTCGTGAAATTTGGGAGCTTTCCTGAAAAAGTATTATTATGAATGAATAAATCTGTTAAATTTTGTAGATTGGTTAATGTTGAAAATATTTCTCCAGAAAAGCTGTTATTACTTAAATCTAAGTATTGCATATTTAACAATTGTCCTAGTCCTTCTGGAATAGAGCCAGATAGTTGATTATTATGTAATCTTAGCGCTGCTAAATTTTGTAGACTTCCAATTGTCGCTGGAATTTCTCCGTTCAATGCATTTTGAAACATGAATAGATATGTCAAACTAGTTAGATTTCCAATTTCTATTGGAATATTTCCTGATAACAGATTTCTATCTAAATATAGATGGGTTAAACTTGTTAAATCACCTATTTGAGAAGGAACATTCCCATTCAATCCATTTAAACTCAGACTTAATTGTGTGACATTATCATTAGTAATAGTCACTCCAAACCAATCACACACAGGAGCTGCTGTATTCCAGTTGGTATTATTCGTCCAATTAGGGCCGTCCGTTGCTAGGTATAAATCTACTAAAGCTTGACGTTCGACGGCAGAAACCCCACAAGCATCAGTATCTACTGTTAACGTAATTGGGTTGCGTTCTAACTCTAAATCTGTAATTATGGTATTGTTTGCCAAGAAGTGATAAACCCCAGCATCAGCAAGTACGGCATTAGTTATGACATAATCTTTGAAAGTTGCTCCTGCAATGGCAGATCCATCTTTATACCATTGGTAGGTATTATTTGAACTTGTAAGTACACTACTGGTTAAGGTAATGCTTCCATTTTCTGCAACTGACAAAGCTTCTGTTTGGTCTACTTTGGCTTGAAATCTATAGTTATAGTTTTGCAAGTTTGTCTGGTAAGCAATATGTTCCTGTTCAAAATCTAAAAAAACGAATTGATTAGAGTTAAACTGAAAAGTTTCTAGACTTGTTGATTGACTAAATGTCACCGGAATACGTCCTGATAATTGATTATGATCAAACACAGCTATTCGTAAAAGAGGTAATTGTCCTATTATAGACGGAACATTACCCGAAAGCGAATTATTATCCAAGCGAAGACTTTGCATTGTGGCAAAAGCTCCAAATGACTCTGGAATCTCACCAGATAACTGGTTGTTTGACAAAGACATTGATATTAGGTTTGTTAATTGACCTAGTTCTGTTGGGATACTACCAGATATTTGACTATTGGTTATAGAAAATGTAGATAATTTGGTGAGTGCCCCAAATTCTGTAGGAATACTACCGGTTAATTGATCAGCGCCTAATTGAAGAAACGTCAAGTTTGTTAACTGGCCTAATTCGGGAGGGATGCTACCCGTCAAATTATTGCTTACCAAGATTAACTGTTCTAGATTAGTTAATTGACCAAATGACGCAGGAATTGGACCAGTAAGTTGAAATACATTATTTATATATAATTTACGTAGATTTATTAATTGCCCTATTTCTATAGGTATGGTCCCAGTAAACTCGTTATTGCCCAATTGAAGGTCTTCTAAACTAATTAGCGAACCTAGTATAGAAGGAATGGAGCCGTTTAAAGTATTAATACTTAAAATACAGATTTTTAAATCTACTAGTTGTCCTATAGAATTTGGGATAGTTCCAATCAAATTATTCTGCCGTAAATTTAGTTCAGTTACTTTGTCATTTACAACTGTCACCCCAAACCAATCGCTAACTAATGCACTCGTGTTCCAATTGGTATTATTAGTCCAATTAGTACCATCCGTTGCATTATATAAGTCTACAAGAGCTTGCCGTTCTTGAGCAGATACATCTTGCGCTATACTTGTTTGTATGCTGCAAAAGAGCATTATAAAAAGACTAAACCCTTTTAATAATGTTATAAATGATGGTTTGTATTGATTCTTCATGGGCCAATTTGTTTTATAATCTGCCATAGTTTTTAAGTATATTCTTAGTGCTCTTTCGTTTAATGAATTATTGTCCTCTTCCACTACTACATTTTCTCCACCCAACTGGGTTTAAACGGATTATTGGACTTGAGCTTATTGTGGTCTCATCTCCTTTGTGTAATATTAAAAACTCGGCTTCTATTCTATTAGGCTTAGTTCTAAAGAACCTTTTTTTACCTTTATTGGCACTCACTATAAAGGTGATAAAGGCTCTTCCAGTAACATCTAGTTGTATCTCAAGAAATTCATGTTCTCCATTTAAGTTGTAAGCAGTACCATTTATAAAGAAGAATCCACCAGTGTTACCTAATTTAAGAGCATTAACTTTGTATTTTACTGTAGTATTTGGTTTCCCCTGTATATAAAATGTTGCTTTTTTACTCCAACAACCAAAACCATAATCATTTTGAGTAAAATTTGTAATGGTTGTTATTTTTGGTACTGCATCATCATCGCACAAATCTCCAACACCATCATTGTCATAATCTAATTGTGTTGGGTTATATGTATAAATGCAATTGTCTAAGTTATCAGGAATTTGGTCATCATCTGCATCTATATCATCTGGAATTTCTCCAAGTAATTGCCTTGTAATAAAAGCTTCATCTCCTTTTTGAACCACTAAACTTTTACGTCCTGTGTGCGCTTGACTTTCAGATATTCTGGCACCTTCCGGTCCGTCAAAATCTACTGATTCTCGATAATTAAAATGTGCGTATAAAGATGTTCCATAATTATAATCTTCAAAGTTATCGGCTCCCATATCTCTATATTCACTATTTGAAGTAACTGCAGTAGGAAGCGTATAATTATACCCATATTGAGCAGATGAATACCTGTTTAAGGCATCGCGATTTTCTAACTCTATTCCGTAAGGACTATATTGTGTAACCTCACTTGCAAAGGTCCATTTGTTTGTAGTCTCTTCTGGATCTATAGCCTGTTCCCATATTTCTGAATTTAGATTATAAAAAGGAGTAAACTCTTTAAAATAGCCCTCTTTACGCGTATTTACCTTGGAGGATACACCTTCAGAAATCCCAACACGTTCTGTTAAATAGGCATACGACTTCTTTGCTCTCCATTCACCTTTGGCATTAAATAAGTATGGGTTAAAGCCATAATTCTCGATTGGTGTTCCTTCTAAATCTTCAGAAGATTCTACACTTCTTGGTAAAAAAGGAAGACTACTTTCGCATTGGCAATTCCAAAAATCATCATATTGTACAGCACTGGCATTTACAATGCGTAAGTTATCTTCAATGCCCATTGTAGCATTTTGAATAAAACTTGTAGGATCTAGAGTTGGTAAATAATCACCTTGAGCGTCTTTTATAGGATTTTTCATGAGCGTTACACTTGCCATATTTCCCATGTGCTGATTACGAGATCCGGAGCGTACTATTTTAAAATTAACAGGATCATTTATGTCTAAATCCTGCGCCATATTTCCCTTTTTATCCATAAGTTGCACACCATTACCTGTTGTATTATACCCAACTACCCATAAACGTTTTGAGACACCTCCATAACGTGCTATTAACTCATCTCCTAGTTGTAAATAGTCTTGAGCAGCATTCATTGTGAAATAGTCACCTGATTTTTGTAAGACACCTTGAATTCCTATGTTTTTTGAAGCTTGTCCCATACCGTCATGAGACCAATAAGCTGGAAAGTTGAAATTATAATACTCATCATTAAACTCGTTAATGGTTCGGGTTAAAATGACCTGCCCTGTTTCTGCATCCCAAGCCTCATTGACTGTTGAAACGGTAGCTCCTAAATCTGTAGCTATTTTTTCTTTAAGCTGTGCGGTGGTATGAATGACTTTGGTTGTAATTGTAGAATGTGCGACATTTTCTATTTTAGAACGTGAAGGGATTGCCGTAGGAACAATTATAGGAAATATCCCTATAATCAAGGTTACTATATTTCCTTTATAACCTTTAGTTTCTGATTTTGAATAACTCTCTCTAAAATCTGTTACAACATCATAGTCAACCCCTATTTGTTGATTGTTAAATATTGTACCATCTTTTCTAATAATAGTAACTCTGTTATCTAACCTTGCTATGTTTCCGTCTTCAGTACTGTATTTATATTCAACAGAAGAAATAGGTTGGTTTGCGTTTTCTGCATATACTTTTTGGGCACGTAGTTTTCCATTCATGTCATTTGTATGAATCACAAACCCCTGAGATAGGGCATACTCGTTCTTGACTTCTACGGGAGCACCTAACAATCCAGCAAGAAGATTTCTTAAGAATTGATCTTGATTAGATGCAAAATTATCTGGACTATCAATATCTGTGTAATCTACTATGGTTGGATAATCTTTGGATGTATAATGCTGTGTCACTACTTTACCTGTAGCGTGTCTACTTATATCTTCTCTAAATATATTACTAACCGTAACATTGCTATATGTTACCGTGGCTGATGGGAAAAAAGCTTCTCCAAAAGGTTTTTCAATATAACTCACCTCTTTTGGAGCAATTAAACGTTCTCCCTTATTATAAAAAGGCTCAACAAACGGATTTTCTTTGCTCATATTTGGTTCGTAGGTAGCAACACCGCTTGAGCTACCATTTTCTAGTGCATACTCAAAGGTTTGTCCATAATGCTTATTATATCTGCCATCTTCGGTCTTTCCTAACATTTTATTCCATTGGTCATTCATTACCAACTGCTTAACACGAACACCTCCACCAAGTTTATACTTTTTTGGAGTTGAAAGACGTATCCATGATTTTTCAGGTATAAAATTTTGGGCACACAGAAATTCATTACTTCTTAATTTTCCATTAGGCCCAGAAAAAATATCTTTTATAGCTCCAAAACTATTAATGACTTTTTGTGCAATGGTCGCAATATTTTCAGTTCTATAATCTGCATTAAGTCCATAGACCAAACCATTAAGATAACTTCGTCCAAAATACCATCCAGCCTTAGATATTGGATTCACTTGTTTGCCAGCACTCACGCCACCTTCCATGTCTGAGAATTTCATAGGAATAGCGGCATAAATAATATCGTTATTTTGAAACACATTAACCTCGGCATCCATTTCAAAATAACCCGTTACATAATCATATTCATTACTACTGGTAGAAATGGCACCAGCTTTAGTCATATTCATTAAAAACCTAAAGTATATGGGTTTGCCATCCTGCTCTTTTAAATACTTCGATTTAAAGTCAAAATTCAGGTTAGTTTCATCTGGCAGTTGAACATATAAATACTTAGCATCATCGTACCCATTTTTGTAAAACAATGTGTGGTTCTCAGGATTGGTAGAAGAATCTTCTCCTGGACCACCAACTCCTACGACTTTAAACATCTGCATGGTATTTCGATCTTGCACATATTGATAGTCATCACTTTCGTAAGTGATTTGTACATTACCACCAGAAGGTAAATCTATAGACGTCATTGACCAAGCAGCAGCATACATATCTTGTAAGGCTTTATCATCTTGTTGCACAAATGGATACTCTGGAGCCGTAAGAGAATCTTGTGTATTACATCCACCATCGGCGTTTGGTTTGTAGTTACCCCATATATCATAGGACTTTAAATTATAATCTGGATTAAACCCATCGTAGTTAAATGTATATGGTGTGTACTTGCCCATAAGTGATCCTCTATACGTGAAGTACACTTGTTTTAAGGTTAACTTGCCATTATTTTTAAGGATTTGATTACCGTTACCATCATCTTCATAATACTCTAGTTCATTATCATCCAAAGCACCTCCAAGGTTATTAGCAACTCCTTGACATTGAGAGTAATCATAAATAAAATGAGCTGTTTTAATGGCCGTAATTGGTAAGTCATTAGAAGGGTCATCATCCAAAATATTGGCCTCTATAGCTTCTGGTTTTGAGTATAAGCGTACTTGATCAATTTTATACATGTTTTGTCCAGAACTTGGAACAGTTCCATTTTCATTTGCAACGCCTCTGGCATCTTTTCGAGGAGACAAATCAAATAATGCTACATGTGTTTTAGTAATGATTTTATCGATGTATTTAATCTCTTTCTCACCGTAGATATAACTCCCTTTTTGATCAGAAGGGTTTGTATTTAATCCTGCATTAAAGGATGCTGTATTTTCGCCATAAGGAATTCTCCATCCGTAATTGTTTTCCTTTTGTTCATATTCAAACGATGTATATGATCCTAAGTCATCATCTGAAGGACCATCACCACTTATATCTTCGTAATCTGAAGAAAATACAGAAGACAATAGGTAGGTATGTGCATAAGCAGGTGTTCTTACTTTATTGTAAAAATGGTCTATACCACTTGTATTGCCCCTCGTGTTTTCTCCAGCTGCATAGTTAACAATACCTGTTGCACAATTAAAATCACCACTATCTGTAGTAAAAGTGACTTCATCTTTTACGGTATTATAAGCCGTCTCACCAAAAACATAGGTTGCTCCATCACTTTTTAATACACGTATCTCTGCTGTGTGGTGGGACTTTGCACTATCGTTAACCCTTTGGTTAACATACGCTTCATCACTATAAAAGGTTTTTAGTTCTTTTTTGGTTATTTTTTGAACCGTTTGATTGCGAATCTCTCTGTTTTCACGCTTAAATTTATTTGTGAACCTAGGAAGGTTATTATAGGTAGGCGCTCCATTGTTATATGTTTTTACTCTAAACTGATTTTCTGCTGGTTTATTAAAGCTTTTCTCAGTCCCTCCAATATTTAATGCAATAGGAGCGTAGCCTCCTAAATTATCGAACAATTGTTGATCCTGATCAATTCGAGGCTCACCTATGTATTTGAAATAGACAGGTTCGTAATCTAAAGCATCTCCAGATTCTTGAGTGTCTTCACGTTTTTGCTTAAAATGTTGCAAAGCTTTGGTATTCCAGATGCCCGTACGACTCTTTGAAGGCGCTGATGTAAAATTAACACCAACATGAAACGAGGTCGTTGCTTCAACTTCAACACCTAACTGAAAACTCTCACTAGAATCTTCTACCAATTCATCGTTAATTTGACCTACCTGGCTTCTATAAGGGCGAAACATTCCATTGATACCTTGACCGTTTACGGAATATAAATCGTAGGTGTAATTTGTAGTTGGTAATACTAAAGTTGTTTTACTAATTAAACCATCTTTTTCTCTATTGTAATCTAATATATCATCTGAGGTTGCATGTCCTGTAAACTCATATCCATAGGCTTTTTCAATCTTAAATGGATCTTTTAATTTTTGTACGGCACCCATAGCAGACACTTCTATTTCGCCATCAATTCCCCAGACAGAGGTTCCAACAGATACAGCTAGCGTTCCATTAATATCTCTAAAAGCCGTTCTTTTTCTAGGTGTTAAAGTTGTATTAGCAAAAGACACTGACCCAGTGCCTCCTAAACCTGTATTTATAGCTCCATCTTGTTTACTTGAAGTTTTTGTATTACGGTCGTAAACCATTTTTTCTCCAATTTTAAATGGCGAGCTTACACCTCCCGAAAGACTGAATGAAGATAGACCTCGAGAGGAATTATAAGATATTCCTGCATTAAGAGACCCGTTAATGGCCCTCTCAAGAGTGCGGGATTGCTCCGTTTTGGCACTCACATTAGGAGAAATGGTCACACCATCAATTGCAGAGGTTTGCACGTCCATTCCTACCGTAATATTGTCGGATAGGTCGAAAGACAATCCGTAGGATGGCGTAAAGGATAACCCATTATAATTATTGTACTTGAGATTGACACCTACAGATGCGGATCCCTGTAAATTATCTGGAGTTTCAAATCCAAAAACAGCGACGTCCAATCCAGCCGTAACCCCAACCGTAACATTGTCCCTCATATTATTTTCGTAGATCATTTCATCACCTTTAAAATCATCTGGAATGCCACGTACTTGCCTATTAATTTGCCCTACGTTTAAATTCCATCCAAGTCCAACCCAAGAGGATTCTTGATCCATTGTTGCTCCAGAATCGTAGGCTAAATTCAAAGGGTATCCACCAACATCCATGATCGGGATGTTGTAATTAAAATTACCAGAGGCCAGATTTACCATGTCTGATGTGCCTATAGGTGTAAATGCATTAAACTCTGGTTGGGATGGCCCACTTGTTAAAGCGAAGAGGTTTGCAGGCTGTATAGTTGCTATAATTAATTGTATTGCTAAATAACATGCAATACTTTTTGTTAGCTTATTTTTTTTGATAGTGTTGATCATATGTTGTATTTATAATTGAGGTGACCTTTACAATACCTAGTCTTGCTACAATATTTAGAATGATAGAGAGCAATCGATTCTTAATGTTTGTCTTTTGAATATTCTATTTTAAAAAATAAATAGGAAGATTATGAGGCTAGTTGTGTCATTATTAAAAATACACTAGTTGCACTTGAAACACAATATTTTTTCGTAAGCGTATCCTTTTGAAGGATAAGCGGGAAAATGTTAATTTTTTAGTATTTATGATATCGCTATTTTAGCTATATGATTGAGCGAAATATTTTTTTTATCATACTTTTTATTACTGCTTCAATACAGGTAAATGCTCAGCATAAAGTTTATGAACAGTTTACAGAAAAGGAAGGGCTGCCTAGTAATACCGTTTATGATATGGTCCAAGATGAAAAAGGCTATATGTTATTTGCTACAGATAACGGATTGTCCAAATTTGATGGGACCACTTTTACTACCTTTTCAATGACTGATGGCTTACCGGACAATGAGATTTTAAAACTTTTTAAAGACAGTCAGGACAGAATATGGCTTATGGGATTCAATGGAGAGGTGGGGTATATGCATAGAGAACGTTTTTATAATCAAGACAACACACCTTTTTTAAAAGGATTGTCTTTTAAAAATAATGTTGATCTCGCTTATGAGGATTTATCCGGAAATATTTGGTTCCATGCAAGAAATAACAAACTCCACTGTTTGACTCCTAATTCAGAAGTTGTTATGTCCGACAACTATATTTCAGGCATTCACCCTAAAACATTTGTTGAGTATAAAAACAAGGATCTTTTTCTATTTTCAAATTTCAATAAAGAGCAAACACATGAATTGCGTTTAAACAAGAAATCAATACATGTCATTGTTAGACCTACGGAAAACAAAGATGCGAAAACGTTATCTACACGGGTTGTTGAGGACCTTCGTGCAAAAGGATTTTATCACAATGAAGATTTATTAGGAATGCAGTTTCATGATTACTTCAAAAAAGAGATGAACGGTTTCAATTCATTCTGGCCACCTAAGTTGTATGATGAATCTTCAAATAATGTTTGGGTGATTTCTAATTTTACAGGCTTACATCTTCTTTCCAATACTGATTCTAGAATCCATTCCATTTTTTCCAGAAAAGATTTTGCAGCGTGCTCATATTTTAAAGATACCGAAGGTAACGAGTGGATTTCTTCCATTAATGATGGCGTCTTGTTTTTTCCAAAAACCAATATTAACATCATCAATTTTAAAAGCACCAATGACCTTCAAGTTATTTTTCAGTCCAAAGATTCTGGAATATACTTTGGTGATTATTTTGGGAGTATATATATGCTAGATGAAAACGATCAACCTGAGCGAATTTTTAGCAATAGGCAAACAAAATTCTCAAGATCGGTGTCCAATAAAATATATGATATTGTAGAATATAAAGGCCATATTATATCCATTCATAATTCAGATATAAGAATTTATGAGCGCCACGATGAAACATTTACAGGAAGATATGCTGTGCTAAGTATTGCTACTGGTAAAAAGGGCTTTGTAGATGATAATAATCTATATCTGGCCACATCCAATAGAGTGTATAAGATTTTATTGGACAGATTATTAGAACATGCAAATTGGTCAGATAGCGAAGTTTTTCGTTTCACTCAGAAGAATGATGAAATCCCTAATAATTTTTATAGAAAAGTGATTTGGAAAAATAGAGCTTCAGCTATTTTGATGGATGACAATAAGAGATTGTGGGTTGGTACAAATAAAGGACTTTTTTATGTTGAGAATGATAATATTATCTCGTATTCATCACCTACAGATTTTAAAAAATGTAATATAACGGATATCAAAGAAACAACTTGTGGTACTATTTTGGTTGCAACCAATGGTTATGGTCTTGGTGTCATTAAAGAAGAAACTTCTTATTTTATCAATAAGATAGGAGAGGAGTTCAATCCAGTAATCAATTCTGTAACTATTGATAAGAATGGATTTATATGGTTAGCCACCAACACAGGGTTGTCAGCATTTGTATTAGAAGATTCTAATTTGATATCGCAAAAGCAATACACACCTTTAGAAGGACTTTCATCAAAAAACATTAGTAGGCTTGTAGTAAACGAAACGAAGATTTATGCTACATCCTCAAATGGACTTAATATTATCAACCGAGAGCAGACCACGGACGAAAGTTCTAAACATGTACCTATATACTTAAATAATGTGTTTATTAATGAGTTTCCTAATGATTCTTTTAATATCAAGAAGCTGAAACACCACCAGAACGATCTTCATTTCACTTATAGTGGTGTGTCATTTAGAAGCGGGAGAAGCATAAAATACAATTACAGATTACAACCTTGGGAAACAGAATGGATAGCAACGAACAACAAAGAAGTTCGTTATTCTAATCTCCCACCAAACGATTACACGTTTGAGGTAAAAGCCATTGATAAGGATGGTATTGAAAGTATATCTCCAGCTATGTTAAGTTTTAGTATTAATGGGGCTTGGTACAACAATACGATTTTAAAAATATTAGCTATTGGTTTAACAGTTTTACTAGCATGGTATTTAATTTCTAACAGGGTTGCATCCATAAGAACACGTAGTGCCTATAATGAGAAGATCGTTGTCCTAAAACATCAGGCGTTGCTTGCACAAATGAACCCACATTTTATCTACAACAGCTTGAGTAGCATACAACAGTTTATATTAAGTCATGATACTGATCAAGCCCAAAAACAATTAACTCGTTTTGCAAGTTTAATAAGGGCGATACTCGCTAATTCTAAAAGAGCGACAATTACTTTGAAGGAAGAAATAAATCTTATAGAAAGTTATCTTGAATTAGAGAGTATAAGATTTAATAATTTTTTCTCCTATGATATAGACTTGAATGTAAAAGACCCGTATCACATAGAAATTCTTCCTATGATTATTCAACCCATAGTTGAGAATGCTATTATACATGGAATAAGTACTTTAAGTGATCAAAAAAGAGGAAAAATCCATATCTTGATTACAGATAAGGAAGATTATGTAGAATGCGTTGTCACGGATAATGGCATCGGTATAAATACCTCTTTAAAGCTAAAGGAAAAGAGTCTTTTGAAAACAGAGTCATTGGCGCTTTCGAACATTAAAGAACGTTTGATTCTGTATAAGGATACACAAGCCAATATTGACGCTATTGAATTGTATGATCAAGATGGTCAAGTTATAGGGACCAGAGTAACTGTGTTGATTCCAATATTGAACTATTTATGATAAGAACCGTACTTGTTGAAGATGAGCCTAATGCCTTAAAAGCTTTAACTTTAGGCGTCAATAAATATGTGCCACAAATTAGTATTGTAGGTAGTGCTAGTGATGTCAGGACTGCGAAGAAGGTTATAACAACACAATCTCCAGAACTGGTTTTGCTGGATATAAAGTTAAAAGAAAGTGATGCTTTTCAATTACTAGATAGCTTATCTAGCATCGATTTTGAAATTATATTTATAACAGCGTATGGAGAATATAAAGAAAAAGCGTTTGATTACTTTGCTTTAAACTACCTCCAGAAGCCTATTGATTTTGATAAACTAACCAATATTCTTCAAGGCTATCTCCAAAGAAAAACACGCCATTTTAACTACGAAAAATATGGGCATCTAAAACAATTGTTAGAGAGTGATTTTAAAATATTGTCAATCCCGTCCCAAAACGGATATGACATGATTGATGTAGATCATATAGTTTGGTGTCGAGCGGAGGGCAACTATACTAAAATCCATTTGATTTCTAATAGAACGTTATTAGCCTCAAAGAGTTTGAAGCATTATGAAACCTTATTAAATGGACTGGGATTTTTCAGGATACATAGAGGAATATTACTCAATATTAAGTTCATTTTGTCGGTTAACGATTCGATGATTAAGTTAAAGAACAACGAAATAATGCAGGTGTCTAAAAGAAATAAAAAAGGCCTTATATCGCTTATGAAATTTTTGTCGTAATACGCCATATGCAATTCTTCATATCTACAGTATGCCTAAGCATTTGATTAGCAAAGTTTGAGGTCACAGTTTCGGCAGCGAATCTTTTAATCGGCATTTGTGTTTTGCACACGCTTATGTTGACAACGAGATAGATAATGCACGAAAACTCTCAGGATATGAGAGTGCTGAAAATATAGTTTATATAGGGGTAATAATTAATCAGTAGTTGACTTCTTTTTAAACAGTCTTTTAAAAAAAGAATCTTTGTCTTTTTTCTTTTGACCATTATTTTTAGTTCGCTTTTTCTTTTGAGATCTTGTTTTTGTGGAATCTTTTTTCTTAAAAGGTTTCATAAGCCTCTTAAAAAAACCTTCTCTTTTAATATCAGCGCTTTTTAACGCATCTCCATTTTTATAGTGTAAGGTGTCTTTTGTACTATGGTTAATCCATTGACCGGTCTTAATATCGTTTTTATAAGTTCCACTTTCTAACGTATTTGATAAGCTATCGTAAGAAATAAAGTGACCATGCATTTGGCCTTCTTTCCATTTAACGCTAGTTTTTACATTACCATTGATATACCAGCTCCTCCACACATCATCTTTTAATCCATAGTTAAAAGTTCCTTTTTCTGCCAGTTGGTTTGACTTATAGTATTTTACATAATCGGCATGTAGCACTAGACCTTCTGAACTAGATAAGGAATGGTGAATCTCTCCAGATTTAAACCAATAATACATTTTGTCTGAGTCGTAAGATTTTACTTTTTTTAAAGACACATAGCACTCTATATCAAAATCTTTATTCCTGATGATTTTTTTTTGCACATCAGAAACAACAGAAAAAAACAAGACGGAAATGATAATTAAAAACAAGTTTTTTTTCAAGGTTTTCTTTTTGAAAATTAGGAATGAATCGAGTATGCTAATTTAGCGTTATTCAAATAAAAAACAAATTGTTAGATTTATAGCCTATATTAAATAACTAAATCTACTCTTGAGAGTACCAATTATTTTTTATGTTATTAAACAAACATCTAAAAGCATCCTCCTTAGCAAATACCATTCTTATTTGTCTATTGATTTCTGTTTTTTGTGGTTGTTTGGTTTTGATATCTCATTATCAAAATTTACTTAACAACAAACTCTACCTTCAGGAAGAACTCATTTCTAGAAACACATCTGCCTTTAATTATTTTCTTAGTAACATAGAGACCATAGATCATGAGGATACTCAAGAACTAGATATTTTTGAAGATGGAATAATATCATTTGGAAAAAGAAAAGCTTGGGGGTTTTATGATGTCTTGACATGCAAAACAGTATTTAAAGGTGATACTATATATAAAGCTGCAATTATTGGGAGCACAAAAACAAAAGAAACCCCAGCTCTTTATGTTACTGATTATAGTAAGCCTTTAAAGCTTTCTGGAGAATCTAAAATTTTTGGAGATATGAAAGTTCCCACTGGCAGAACTGAGCAAGCATATCTCAATGGCACAACGGGAAATAAAGTGACAATTAGTGGACGTGCATCTAAAAGTGATAAAAAGCTTCCGAAAATAAGCAAAACTATAAATATCAGTACGACTGGTCTTTCAACAATTTCTATAAATGATTTTGAGTTAGGGCCTATTATTAATGCCTTTGATAAAGCAACTAAAGTTATAGAAGTGTCTAGCATTCCTGTTTTGAATGACCTGATATGTAAGGGGAACATTATCATAAAATCAAATAATCCGTTGGAAATAGGACATACTTCTAAATTAAGTGACGTCCTTATTATAGCTCCGAAGGTAACAATACAGAAAGGGTTTAAAGGAAATGTACATATAGTTGCTAAACAAGATATAAATATTGAACCTGAAGTGTCATTACACTATCCTTCTAGTCTTTATATAAAGAATGATACTGATTCTGTTGCCGTGAACATTCAAAAGAATTCTAAGATAATTGGAGGTGTAGTGATAGATGGCAACACTTATTCAGGTTCGTTAAAACGAAGCCTAACAATAGATGAAAAAGCAACTGTAATAGGGAATGTATATTGTTATGGAAGCACACAATTACGGGGTGAGATAATTGGTAGTATATATACTGATAGATTTTTCTTGAAAACGGAATCTTCTGAATACGAAAACGTTATCTTAAACGGTATTATTGATAAAAAAAACAGGCCTAATAAATTTATAGAATTGCCTTTATTCTTAAACACCATGGACACATCAAATTATGTTATCATCAAAGACCTATAAATACATAAAGGCCTCATCATTACTTGAATCTGTGATAGCGATATCCATCATATCCATATGCATTCTTGTGGCATTTACAATTTATTTGAATGTAGTAAAACAAAACAAGTCAATCGAGTTTTATAATGCCATTCATAAGGTAAATTTGTTGACACAAGAAGTCATTGTTGCTAAAAATTATGATAGCGATAGTTATGAGTTTACTGGCTATACAATTGATAAAAAAGTCGAGATAGATAAAGAGGATCATATAGTTCTATTAGTTTTTAAGATAAAAACTGCAAATAGAGAGCATGTTATGAAGAAAATCATTCCATTTAATAATGAATAAAGAACTTAAAGGATTTACGATATTGGAAACGCTTATAAGTCTTATACTTATGGGTATAATCATAGGGCTCATATATTCATTGTTTACACTAATTAATGGTCAGATGTATCTTTTTACTAAAGAGAATAATGAAATATTGGAATACAATTTATTCAACTCAACGCTAAAACGAGATATAGAACAATCGGTGAGCTACGACTTTAATAGCGAAACCCTACGTTTAGGATACTATAATCAAGATACTATTAGGTATCATTTTAAAAGCAAGCACATTATTCGCGAAAACCGGATAAAAAAAGATACTTTTAAGATTGATCTTATCTCATCAGTTGTTAAAAATATAGACCTCATTAATTCTGAAAACCAAAATATAGAAATTAAGTTAAGAGTTTTAAAGAGTACCATATCAGCAAATTATATATTAAGCCGAAGCATATCAGAAACCATAAACAATACAGAATTTAATGAAGATTGATGTAAGCTCCTATAAAGAACCCAAGAAAAGCAAGTCTTTCAAGTTAGACATGAATTTTTCTACTAAATCGTTAAAGCGTTTTTCGGATAAGCATAAGGAAGATTTTTACAGAGAATTTTCCACTTTGATTCGATCAGGTGTAGATTTCAATCAAGCTTTGGCTATACTGGCTAAACAACAAAAATCTGAATTCATTAGGTCCATATATGCAGATATTAATACTGCTGTAGTTAAAGGTAAATCACTTAACGAAGCCATTAAGAGCCATAAGCATTTTTCACCCTATGAGTATTATAGTGTAAAAATAGGTGAAGACACAAGGCGATTACCAGAAATATTCGATCAACTTCAGATGTTCTTTTCAAGGAAGATTAAGATGAAAAGACAGATTGTTTCAGTATTGGCTTATCCAGTTTTTGTGCTCTTAATTACGTTTGCAGTATTGTATTTCATGCTTAATTATGTGGTGCCAATGTTTGCTTCGGTATTTCAACAATTCGGGAAAGAACTTCCAGAAATAACAAAGTTTGTGGTTAGGGTATCGAACAATTTTAATGTCATTGCCCTAGTTTTTGTGGTGCTTTTACTAATGATTGTTGTTGGCCATAAACTTTTGAAAGGAAACCATTCTTATGAGAACATTAAAGCACGAATATTACTGAAAATTCCTTTTTTCGGAAACTTGGTGAAAAAAATTCAGCTCGCTAAATTCTGTCAATCATTGAGTCTTTTATTATCTGCAAAGACGCCTTTGATCACAGCTTTAGAACTTACAGAAAAAATGATTTCTTTCTATCCATTGAAACAGTCTATAGTGCAAATAAAGCATGATGTGCTAAAAGGAGATACGCTATCACATAGTATGGAAAAGCATAGTTTTTTTACTCCCAAAATTGTATCATTAACTCATATTGGCGAACAGATAAACGAACTTGATAAAATGTACGATGGTCTGGCCAAACAATACAATGATGAGATAGATCATTCTACTAAACTGATAGGAACAATTCTCGAACCATTAATGATTATAATTATTGGAGGAATTGTTGGATTTATTATGGTAGCAATGTATTCTCCGATTTTTAATTTAAGTAAGGTCATTGAGAATTAGTTTTTGTTTAATTAGTTCAAAAGGATATATTTGTTAGTTCCCTTAGTATGTAATAAATAAAAGGATTTATGGAAAATGTATCTAAACCTTCGGAGGCATATGGAAAGAATTATCTTCCAGCCTATTCATTGTCTGAAATATTGATAGTGCTTTGTATCATAGGTATCTTGATTTATCTGGTAGTTCCTAATCAAACATCTGTTGTAACAAGTGCAAAATCTATTGAAGCCCAAAATATGTTAAGTATGGTACACGGACTTGAAAAAAGTCATTTCTATCGCTATTCTAAATATACGGCCGATTTTAATGAACTAGGTTTTGAACAAGCTTTAACAATTGATAAGGGAGGTCAAGCCGTTTATAGAATAGAAATTACTAGCGCCACATTAAATAGTTTTAGTGCAACTGCCACATCACTTCAAGACTTTGATGGCGATGGTAATTACAATACTTGGCAAATAGACCAAGATAGATTATTGAAGGAAATCGTTAAAGATTAAAATTACGTATTTGGATCTTTTAAGCGCTGCCCTCATTATTACCTTAATATTAGTCATATATCAAGATTTGAAAAAAAGAGCAATTCATATTAGCCTTCCCTTCATCATATTCGCACTAGCGATATGGATAAATACTAGAATACAGGTATTGGAATTAAAAGACATAGCACTTAATGTCATGTTTATTTTAGTAAATATCATTGGGCTGGTGATTTATACTTCTATTAAAAGCAAAAAGATTGTGAACCCAATTAATTCGTCAATTGGTATTGGAGATATTTTTTTCTTTATAGCTATTACACCATTATTTAAGCTCAAGTCTTTTATTTTATTTTTCATTATTGGTCTTGTATTTTCACTAATCATATATTTGGTACACTCCGCATTTAAGAAAATAGAAACCATCCCATTGGCTGGTTATCTTTCTCTATTTCTTATTATTAATCTTTTAGCAAAATATACTGTTAATACAAGCTTGTTGTCTTAAATGGAAAATGAAGTAGGACATATAGATTTGAGTATTTCGTTGCAACAGACCATTAGTCCTGAATTGGCGAATCATTTTTCAATTATTCCAAAGAAAACCACCGAAGAAGAATCCACTTTTTATATAGATAATAAAAAGCATACTGACTTTCAAACTATATCAGATGAATTAAAGCTCATACTTAATAAAAAAATCCATCTGGAATCTACCGAGAGTCTTATAATCAGCAAAGCATTATCTGTTTATTATCGCTTAAATGATTCAAAACCAAAGCTAGTATCTAAGGGTAATGATTTTTTAGAAGATCTTATTTTTGAAGCCAAACATATAAATGCTAGTGATATTCATATCGAAGTGTATGATGACAAAGCTAGAGTGAGATTACGTATTGACGGCTTGTTAATTGAAAAGAACCATATAAAAAAAGAAAATTATCTGGAGCTTATTAACCAGATAAAAATCAAATCAAACCTCGATATTACAGAAAAAAGATTACCTCAGGATGGTCGGATTGAATATAATGATTTCGACATTAGGGTTTCTATTTTACCTACCCACCATGGAGAGAAAGTTGTCATGAGACTTTTAGGGAGAGATGCTTCTCATTTAGATATCAATCAACTTGGATTTGAAGAAAAAGATGTTGCTCAGTATCTTGAAGCTGTCAAAAAAACCAATGGCATCGTTTTAATTAGTGGCCCAACTGGTTCTGGTAAGACAACAACGCTCTATGCCACACTAAAGTACCTAAATGATATAAAACGAAATATTGTTACAGTCGAAGATCCTATTGAATACACTCTTGAAGGAATCAATCAAGTACAGCTAAAAGAAAACATTGGACTTACCTTCACTTCTGCTTTAAGGTCTTTCTTAAGACAGGATCCAGATATCATTATGCTTGGAGAAATAAGAGATTCCCAGACGGCTCAAATGGCTATTAGAGCATCATTAACAGGGCATTTGGTACTATCGACCATACATACAAATTCCGCAATAGGAACGATTTCCAGATTGGTAGATATGGATGTACCTCCTTTTTTGATTGCTGAAACAATCAATATTTCAGTAGCTCAAAGGTTGGTTCGTTTATTGTGTGAAACCTGTAAGAAAAAAACAACACTAGCAAAACAAGATTTACCTAGCTCATTTACTGCGCCAGTCCAGATTGAGGCATATAACGAGGCTGTTGGGTGTGACAAATGTTATTATACGGGTTATAAAGGACGACAAGCTATATATGAAATCTTACCCATTACAGTAGACGTAATTGACGCCATAAAAGACAATAGATTAGAAAATTCTAGCTTTATGCTAAATGAACGCCTGTCCGATAAGGCCTTCGATCTATTATTTAAAGGATTGACTTCTCTAGACGAAATCTATCCATTACTCATTAATTCCTAACTATATGCTATATAGATTCTTTTTTATACTAACATTTCTATGCTGTTTCAATTATAGCTACGCTCAGGATACTTCCGGTACTTTTGAGGATCAATTAATTGCATTATCGACCACTAAGAAGGGGTTGAACGACAATGTGAGAATTGATCTTTCTGGCTTGACTTTATACGATTTTATAGCATCAGTCGCCGAAGAGCATCAGCTCAATGTCAGTGCAGATCCAGAGCTCGATCAGTTAGTGACCAGTAATTTTTTCGATGTGAATGTAAAGGACGTATTCTTGTTCTTGGTTAAGACGTATGATCTCGATGTTGAAATAGTCAATAAT
>JABABD010000031.1 GCA_014238425.1 Flavobacteriaceae bacterium
AATCGAAAGCTTGGAGAGTTAGATTATTAAACCTCAAGGGATTTCCAGCATGCTTTTTAAGAACTGACCTTTATCTACAATTTTCGATGGATAGCAATAAACCTGGGAAGAACCAGAAGTCTGGGCTTATTAAATACAACGGTCTCGGCTATGATTTCGTTGTGGAATCATCCGCAGGATTATTCCGCCGAAATCCAGCTGTTTGATTTATAAATTTAACTTTGATTTAGCTCTCTGCCACAATGAATTATAGCCATTGTTGGCAATACGTGCTTTTTTATTTTTCAGTTCTATTTGGTCGAGAAATGCTCCTCGCCAATTATTCAATTCTATAATACTTTTAACTTTTTCCGAAATCAATATTGGTTGGTTCGCACTTCCTCCGCTACCAAACCATTCATAAGTTCGAACGAAATCTGGCAAATTCTCGAAAACCTCAAAATCAAAAGTCATTTTTTGTCCTTGAGGAAAATTAAATTTCAAATCTCCACAAAATGGTCCATCCACTAATCCGCTTCCGTTTGCTTTTAAGAATTTCAGCATTTTTTTGTCGGTCGGATATTCACATTTTTCAGTATTTAGATTTTCTCCAATTAAAGCTTTCGGTAAAATTGTATCAACGTGTAATTGATAAATCGTTTTAAGTTCTTTTTCCGATTTGTGAAATATTGGTCGCGAAAAACTGATTCCAGTTATTCCGTTTTTTTCAAATTCCGTTTTGACTGGTTCACGCACGAATATTTGGTCAAATACCCAATTTAGTCCGAGAAATTGACTGTTTTTGGCTTTAGGTTCCGTTCTAAATCGAAATGGATTGTTTTGTCTTATTCCAACGTGACAAGTCGGACAACCAATATTCGGCTCATAAGTCAGTTCCAAATATTCAAAGTCATCTTCGGGTTGTGGATATCCAAATTGTCCTGTCGTTATGTGATACCAATTATTCATTTTCGGTTTTCCAGCATTATTGCCAACGTGTTCGTGTATGGTTTCGTTGCGAATTCAGCTGAGCGCTTTTGCGTTCAGATGAGCCGTGCGCGGCGAGAATTCGCAGTGGGGAAAAAGCGCGATGCTGGCATCGCAAATGTTTCCGTTTAGGAAATATACTAATATTATCGGGATCTTGAGGTTAGTGATTCAGAAGCAATGAATTATACACGTTGTTAGGCGTAGTTATTTTAATTCAAATAACAATTCGTCTCTTAAATAAAACCCTTCTTTATCTGCTTGAACCATTCCGTTAAAGTTTAATTCAAGATATTCCATTAGTTCTCCATTCACATCATAACCTTTATCAACAATGTCATTCGTAGGTAATTGGATGCAAACAATATATTCTGTTGCTTTCAAATGTTTAATAACCTTTTTTTTATTCAGCTCATAAAATTTAGGCTTTCCGATAATTTCAAAAAATTCTTCTAATTCTTCTTCAGCGAGCTGTTCCGATTCTCCTTTTCGATTAAGCTCAACCAATAATGGTAATCGGGCATTATCATAAGTCAATTCAAAATCCGTCCAGTTTTCAGCATCTAATTCAGATTCGGTTAGATTCACACTTAAATTAATTCCATCTGATTTTAGATGTGTCAAAATTCCACTAATTTTAGGTTTGTGGTTTGTCGAACAAAACACTCTTGTGAAATATCCCATTGATTTCAGATTGGTTCTTTCTAATTACGCCTAACTGGTTATATACTCATAAATATAACATAATATACGCTTCAGTTACGGGATATCAACGATAAAATATCGTTGTTATCGGTTTTTGATAATTGCTTGAAAGCCGTGTCTAAAGGACTTTCTATTTGTGTAAGGTCTTTTTTAGCTACATGAGTATAGATCATCGTGGTTTCTGGGCGAGCATGACCCAACAACTCCTGTATGTACCTTAAACCAACACCATTTTCCATCAAATGTGTGGCATAACTATGTCGTAATGTGTGTGGTGTTACTGTTTTGGTCAATCCCATGTTTCGGCAAGAGGTCTTTAAGAAACTTCGAATCGATGTAGCACTGTATTTTCCGCCTTTAGGGCTTTCAACGAAAAAAACATCTGGCTTATAAGTCATATAGTAGTTTTTAAGCAACGGGATAAAACTATTAGATAAAATAGCATATCGGTCTTTTCGCCCTTTACTGTTCTTAATGAAGAGTTGCTTACGATCAATGCTTATATGCTTCAATTCTAGATTCAATAATTCGCTTATGCGCAATCCTGCCGAGTATATCAAGGCCAAGATAGCACGATGTTTTAAGTTCTTGGTATGTTGTAATAATTCAATGATTTCGCGTTGCGACAATACAGATGGTAATGTTCGACTTTTCTTAGGACGCTCTAATTTAGCGTCATCAATATGACATTCAGGACAGTATTTCTTGAAGATTTTTAATGCACTTATAAATTGACGCTGAGTACTAATGGCATACTGTTTTGCAGCTAGGATATCTTGTGTAAAACCATCGACATCTTTATTGTTTACCTCAGTTATGGGTTTGTCGGGAGCGTATTCAATAAAATCAGCAATTAAACGAGAATAGGTCAGAATGGTGCTCTCACTATATCGTTTGCCTTTGAGGTATTTAACAAAATTGTTTAAAAGAAATCTTTGCTCATCTGTTAATTGCCGATGTCTTTTTAAAGATGTATTTGTCAATGCCACATGTGGCTGGGGTTTTAGCTGCTTAACATCTATAAAAGCATGGCCCTTGAATGCTCGTGCCAAGTTTTTATGGGCATTTTCTGAAGACTCCACATGCCAGCTTTTTAGTGTGGCACTCCAGCGTGCACTTGAGATGTTTCTTATAATGGCAATTAAGTTTTTACTATACATGAAACCGACAAGTATTCTTTGTTCTTTTCGATGAAATTTGCGAGTTAATGTTATTGTAGGAAGCTTGTTCATCAATAGTATGGCGTCATTGATAATTAGTATAGAGTACGTTAAATATAATGAATATGAAGTAAATAATCTCATATTTATCGAAAATACACTATAAAGATTATGAAGACGTAAAAAACATGGTATGTTAATCTTTTATTAAACAAACAAGCTTATCCGAGCAGTGTGAATAATTTTACGGCTTTAGTCAAGTAATCAATCAATCCTATTATGAAGCTGTTACAGTATGCAATCACGCTTTTATGTTCCCTAATGTCCTTTACTATAATCGCCCAAGGCAATACGTCTGATGATATTCATGATGGGAAAGTGTACACAACTAAGGCCTTAGCAGTTAATCAAACTATTACCATTGATGGAAAAATAGATGAAGATGGATGGAATGGTGTCGAATGGGCAGGGGGTTTTATAGAGAATGAGCCAAATGAAAATACCCAACCAAGCCAGCAAACAAAATTCAAGATCACCTATGACGAAAAGAACTTATATGCCGCATTTAGAGCCTACGATTCGTCTCCAGATAGTATTGTAAGACGGCTTTCACGACGTGATGGGTTTGCTGGAGATAGAATAAATTTTACCATAGATAGTTATAATGATGACCGAACAGCATTTATTTTTACAGTGACAGCGGCTGGTGTAAAAGGTGATGAAATAGCGACTGATAATGGTAACAATATTGACGATAGCTGGAACCCTATTTGGTATACCAAAGCCTTGGTAGATGAAGAAGGATGGACTGCAGAAATGAGAATACCGTTAAGCCAATTACGATTTGGTAAAAGTAAAGAACAGGTTTGGGGATTAAATGTCGTTAGAAATAATTTCAGAGAAAATGAACGGTCAGTTTGGGATCGTATTCCTGCTGATGCTCCAGGATTTATTAGCGAGTTTGGTGAGCTACACGGGTTAATAGATCTAGTGCCACAAAAACAACTAGAAATTCAGCCATTTACCGTATTGCAATATGATACCTATCCCAAAGAAGGTGATAACCCATTTAGAGATGGTAGCGATTTTAAATTAAATGGCGGTATTGATGGCAAGGTTGGTATAACCAATGATTTGACATTAGATTTTACGGTCAATCCAGACTTTGGTCAAGTAGATGCAGATCCAGCAGCTATTTCGTTAGATGGCTTCGAAATCTTCTTTCAAGAACGGCGCCCTTTCTTTGTTGAGAATAAAAATATATTCGATTATCAATTTGCAGACAATCAAGATAATCTATTCTTCTCAAGACGTATCGGTAGAAGTCCTCAAGGCTCCGCGAGCATTAGTAGTGGAGAGTTTGTAGATCAACCCCAGAACAGTACTATTTTAGGTGCCGCTAAGTTTAGTGGTAAAACCAAGAATGGTTGGTCTATTGGCGTGCTTGAAAGTGTTACCGATAAAGAATTTGCAGAGATTGATACAAATGGAAATAGAAGAGAAGAACTAGTAGAACCTCTAACCAACTATTTTGTAGGACGCCTTCAAAAAGATTTTAATGACCGTAATTCTTATATCGGCGGAATCTTTACGGCAACGAATAGAAAATTAGAAGATAATCTAGATTTTTTAAGAAAAGCAGCGTACACAGGTGGTTTGGATTTTAGACATAATTGGAAAGATAGGAAGTACTTTCTAGAAGGTAATATAGTAACCAGCCATGTCACTGGAAGTGAAGAAGCAATAGCGAATACACAAACATCTCTGACACATTTATTTCAAAGAGTAGATGCGGGCCATTTAGATGTTGATCTAACAAGAACGTCCTTAACAGGTACTGGAGGTCAGCTAAGAGCTGGAAAAGCGTCAAGCGGTAACTTTAGGTATAACGGAAGCGTAGTCTGGAAATCACCAGAGCTCGAGCTTAATGATATTGGGTTTTTAAGACAAGCCGATGATATTCGTCAATATTTCAACGTAAGTTACCAGACGCTAAAATCAGTTGGTAAATTCAGACAGATACGTGCTAGGTTTAATCAGTTTACAGCGTTTGATTTTGAAGGTAATTTTAATCGGATACAATATAGAATTGGTGGATTTGCACAGTTTACCAATAACTGGTTTGTAGATGTAGGTTACATACATAAACCTAGAATATACACGAATACCATCTTGCAAGGTGGGCCACGATATCGATTTTCTCAAGAAGACATTAATTTTTTCTTCTTTGGAACCGACGAGCGTAAAAAACTAAGAACTAGTTTTGGGTATGTGTTTTCAGCCGCTAAACAAAACAATTTCAAATTCTTTCGATTAGAAGGTGACATCACATATCAGCCTTCAGATGCTTTACTGATTTCTGTAAGACCAGAATTCACGAAAAACCCAAGTAAAACACAGTATGTTACCGAAACCAGTTTTAATGGCACACCAAGATATATACAAGGTACTATTGATAATCAAAGTTTAAATGCTTCCATTCGTATTAATTATACTATTAACCCCAATTTAACCATACAATATTATGGTCAACCATTTGTGTTTAGAGCGAAGTATAAAGACTTTAAATATGTGACTAACCCTATTGCAGATGATCTGTATGATCGCTTCAATCAATTCGGGTCTGATCAAATTAGTTTTGATGGGAGTTCATATGTGGTTGATGAGGATCTGAACGGAGTTACTGATTATAGTTTTGGCAATCCAGATTTTTCCTTTGTACAATTCCGCTCCAATTTGGTGGTGCGTTGGGAGTATATTCCAGGATCCGAACTCTTTTTTGTGTGGTCTCAAGGAGTTACAGGTTCAGCGGATCCAACAGAACATCTTTTTAGGAACTTAAATGACCAAATTCTCAAACAAAAGCCAGACAATACCTTCTTGATCAAGGCAACCTATAGATTTGTGTTGTGATAGGTCACCAACATTTAGATAGGCAATCAATTATTGAAGATTCATAATACGTCCCTATTAGCCGATAGATTATGTGGCTAAATGGGGTTTTATCCATATCGACACTTAAGATATGTAACCCTATATATCGCAACGCTCATATGGATTGCTTAGTCGCGATTTTTGAAGCGCCTTTGAATTTAGCTTTGAAATGCGCAAGATTTTAAAGTGAAGATTATCAAGGGAATAAACATGAAATTACGTTAGAATATTTTGTACATTGTAGTTAGGAAGAGTTTATCATGATAAGCGAAAAATACAATATATTCTTGAGTTCTAGCATGGCAGAATTTAAAGACGTTCGATCACTCATAAAAACGAACTTTGGTGATTTATTCGAAGTCTTTGTCTATGAAAAAGATGCTGGCGCAAATCCGCAATCCATTCAAGAAACATATATGGAGGTGCTATCAAAATGCGACCTATACATCGGGATTTTTGGGACCAAGTACGGTAAATATACTATCGACGAGTTCAATGGTGCAAGGAGACGGAAAATGGATTGTCACATTTATGAAAGGGCCTTGGCCGATACGGAGAACAGAGACCCAGAACTAACGGACTTCCTTTTTGGAATCTCAAAGGTCGAGGACAAGAATGGATTATCCACATGCTGGTTTAATGACGATTCTGACTTAATTTCAAGAATAACCAAGGACTTGGCCAGATGGATTAAATCTCGAGATTTAAGCACGTCAAGCCTTAAATTGGATATGCAGCAAAAGTACTATTGCAATCGTGTTTCACAATCTATCGATTTCCGGATGAAGGACCGAGAAGAGAAATTCAATTTTTTCATACTTGATGGCGTGAGAGAACAGTCGCATAGTAGTTTGGTGAAAAGGTTTAGCCTAGATAAAACAGCGACCGACAATGTTAAAAAAACAATTGCGATCAGTGACAAGGGTAATTTGGAGCGGTTGAAAATATTCATTCAAATGCAACTCTTCGAAAAGTTTGGTATTAAGCCATTGCCAAGGGACCTATCTCTAAAGTCCTTGACAGAAAGTATAATGCATGATGGTTTTGAGAAGGTGTTTGCAGTGTTTCGCATTGAGGAAGACTTGTTTCACGATAAAAATGTCTTGGAGACCATACGTTGGTTTGCCAATGTGTATTGTGATGCAAACAGCTTGCCTTCAGGATCCCCTAATTTTTATTTCTTCCTCATTATTCGTTATAACGAAACTGTGAAAAGCAAGAAAAAGGCTATTCAAAGACAACTGAATAAGTTCAAGACGTACGATAAGCTGGATGAACTGGTTGACGTGAACCTTGAAGATATAAGACTATGGCTTGAAGAAAATGATATAGCCGAAAGCGAGACATCTCAAGACGCTATTGTCAATGAATATTTTGATGAGAAGACCTATCCTATGGAACAGGTTGAATCAAGGCTTTCAAAATTGATATTCGATTTCAATAATGAAGACCAAAACCTTATTAAGTTAATGAACAAATACTAAGAGAATGGAAAAATCAGATTTCAAACTTGCATCTGTCAATGGGATGGCTAAAAAAAATGACCCAGATTCGTACATACTGCTTCCGGGTCTCAAAAAAGCTGTGGATGTTGCCCTGTTTTTGAATCAACCACTGATCTTGACAGGCGAACCAGGAACAGGTAAGACCCAATTAGCATATAAGTTGGCTCATGAATTGCATAAACAAACAAAAGGCGATTTTGCCAAGTTACCATTAGAGTTTCATACTAAAACGACCACTGCAGCGCAAGATCTTTTCTATCAGTACGATGCCATAAGTCATTTTCACGACTCTAATGTTGTTAAGAAAACTGAAGTTAAGGATGCTTCTCCGTATATTTCGTTACAGGCGCTTGGCAAGGCCATTGCGATGACAAATAACGACTATCTAAAATCAAAGGATTCTTTAGTTCCAGAGGCGAAAGAGGCCATGAGTAATGTCGTGCTAATAGATGAGATAGATAAGGCACCACGCGACTTTCCAAATGACATTCTTAACGAAATCGAACAGTATAGGTTTTCGATCAAGGAACTGAAACAGGAAATTACCAAGTCTGATGACAAGAAAATTCTTGTCATCATGACGAGCAATTCTGAAAAATCGCTACCCGAGCCTTTTCTAAGACGTTGTATATTTTATCATATACCGTTTCCTAACGATAAACAATTGATGGAAATAGCGGCAAAGAAAATTGTGAATTTCTCGAACATATCTGATGAAAAAATCAAGAGATCGATTCAACATTTCACCGATATAAGGAGAAAAGTCAAGAAGAAAATGCCTGCTACCTCAGAACTTATTTCTTGGTTGCATGTGCTGGATATGGAAAAATTCTATGAAGGAGAAGTCAACTTTGATAATCTTTCAGAGAACCAAAAGAATATATTGAAATTTAGTTACTCTATTCTTATAAAGGACAAAGATGATCTTGCTTTGTTCGAATAGGATTGCAGACAGATTAAGGTGAATACAGACCAAAGACATGTGAGATTACCGCTTACTACCCTGATAGAATTTCTGGAAGGTGTAGGATTTCATATTGGTATTGACCTAAGATTGAAGTTACAGGAGGTCCTATTTTCATTTGGCGACGAATATACTATTGACGATCTCGATGAATTAAAATATTACATTAGGCCCCTTGTCGTTAAATCTCAAAACCAACAACGTCTCTTTGATAATGCATTTGAGAAGTACACACAATATATCGAATCTAGATCAGCGGCATTCGAACTTAGGTTAACAGAACCTGAACCAACACACATTGGTGAGATGGGGAAAAGGAGCTTTGGCAAGTATAAAAAGGCAATGTTTTTTATACTTGGTCCAATTGCCTTTCTCATATTCGCTTATTATATGAATTTAAGGCGTGAACCACCAAGTGTAAGCATGATACTACCTGAGTGGGTCATGGTCAATGATAGTCTAACGATTGATGGCCAGGTAGAGGGTTTTCTTTTCGTTAAAGCATGTATCCGTATAAATGATACTTTAAAAGAATCAAGATCCTGGTTATCGCCCGAAAATGAGAATATTAGCTTTGCCAATGCATTTCAGGCTCCTGGAGAATATACAGTTCAACTTAAGGCTCATAACTCTTTTACCAAAAAGGACACTTTGTCTATTCATACTATTGAGGTTTGCGAATTCAAACCTCTCATTGATTTTGAATACAGCTTTAATCCTACCAATCCATTAGAAGTTACTTTCGAGCCTGAAATATTAAATACTGCTGGAGATTTTTCAATGTCCCTATCTTATAATGGCAGCACAATTTATAGTAGCGAGAATTTAAAGGATACAGCAAAAAAGTTTGTCCATGAATTTGTAGCACCTAATACCTATGAGGTTGAATTAAGAGTAGAGAATACATCCAATGCTTCCAATAGCTTATGTGACCAAACGGTTATACGCAAGGTCATAAACCTAAAATCTGTTATTTTAGGATTAAAACTAGATCTCCTTTCGGCCTCCATGAATGAAGGTAAAGCCGATAGTTTACTTATAAATAAATCAGATTTTAAGGTAGGTGTTATACAATATAAAAATGGGGAAGGAATAACGGACACCTATAAACCTATTTTTGACAGCTTGGTCAATAAACTGGATAATTATGAAAACTTGGAATTTAAGTTATTCGGAGTTAAAAGCTTGACCGATAGTCTTCTTAATGGCGACTTGCATATAGGGGTTTTTACTGTTGAGCCTTATTTAATAGTAACAGAAAAACACCCTGAGCTAACCGCTATGCTCACGCACCATATCGATGGGAAGTCATATTTTAATGGGTATGTGATTAGCTCTAAGAAATCGAAGATAAGAAATTTAGCAGATCTTCGTAATAAGCATTTCACATACTTTAAGCGTACATCTACGTCTGGTTATAAATTACCAAAAGGAATTTTTGAGATTCTTGGGCATCGCTTCGAAAATTTTGAATTTTCGCATGATTATAATGAATCAATTAAACGTTTGTTGGATGAGAAAACAGATGGGGTCGCTATAGATGAGGCTAGATGGAAAGAAGCAGGGGCAGATACCCTCAAGCTACAAAAAATACATAAATTCAAGACCCCATATAATGCGTATGTTTTTTCCTCTAGACTTTCTAAAATTGAGAGGGACCAAATCAAGACCTTATTAATAGATTCAGTTAAGATTAACCCTGACAATCCGTTGGGGATTGAAAAATTAATCCCCATAAACGATGAACATTATAACACCCAAAGAAGATATTTAGGTAAAAAAAGAAAAAAACCTAGGTTCGTCTTTGATACTGATGATATAAGAATTGTTGAGGATTTTAATGATACAAAACCCAAATGGGTCGATAAATTAGAAGACAATAAAGTTGCCGTTGGAGATAGCATACGAAGCCTTATTAAAAGGTCCAACAGGTTTGCTATTGAAGAGAGAACACGATTTAATTTTCGAGGTAACCTAACCCTCAAAAACAATCAAGATGAAACCGTTACATATAGTATATTCCTCAATAATAGCGAATTTATAGGGACAGGTAAGATAAGTACGGATGATCTTGAGACAAAACTACCTGGCCTATTTGTCAATAGTATTATCAATGCGCTTCCAATAGAGGCTGAGATATTCCAGAGAAGCGCAAATGATAAAAAGTTTATTCTCTATGGTAAAAATGATGGGATTAATATAGAAGATTATGTCTATACTGTCGGGATAGACACCATTAAAAAGAACGATATTACCCTATCAGAAAAGGAAACGTATTTCACGAATCTAGACAAAAGTGCAAGTGCTGTAAAAATAACATACCCCTCTCCAAATAGCAATACTGCTCAATATTTCAGAATACTTGACATGAACTCTTGGGCAAGGATTTCTAATTCAGATAGGAATCTGGTACTATTGACAATCCTTTTTATTATTGGCCTTTTTGCCTGTATTGAATTGTTTTATTTTAGAAAGCGAAAGACCATTCCATCTCAAGATATGGCAGCTGCCTTAAAATTTGACGGAATAAAACCACCATACGATCTTGAACTCCCGAATCATAATCATAAGATCCGTCCTGAAAAAGAACTATATGATGTCTCCAGAATGCTAAAGCATAGACGGGATGCAGGTACAAGTAAAATCGATGTTTTTGAAAGCATTAAAGGAACCGCCGAGAATGCTGGGTTTATTGATCTTATTTTTAAGGAGACCACAAAAGTGCCTGAATACCTAGTTGTTATTGACCGAAGTAGCAGTGAAACGTTTCACATAGAGTTATTTCAATACCTAAAACAATTCTTGCAAAACGAAGATGTCTTGTTGGATGCTTTTTATTTTAACAATACGCCCAAGAATCTTAAAAACCACGAGCATCCTGAAGGTATTTCGCTTGAATCTTTATTTGAAAAGTATCCAGACCATACCCTGCTTTTAATAAGTGATGGGAATAAATTGATGAATACAAAGCTAGACCGTGTTTTTAAATGGGCTTCGGAGATTCTTCCAAAATGGGAGTCACGGTTTATCCTGACTCCTAAAAATTTCTCGGAATGGGATCGCAAGGAGGATTTGATTGATCATTATATTCCAATACTGCCTGTAACGCTTCAAGGTTTATTGTATATGTCAGAAAGCTTGACATTGAAGCAACTGCCAGATTTAAATAAAAGGATAGCCGACTTGCAGCTTAAGAGAGATGCCTCTTTTTATAGTTTTGATTCGATAGAGGGTATAAAGGAATTCTTAAAAGACCCAATCCTTTTTCAATGGTTCTGCTGTCTTGCTATTTATCCAAAAATACACTGGCAATTTGTAGTTGCTATAGGGAAAGGAATTGAAGCGCACCATGCATCTTCAGGTTCCGACTTTTCATTGAATTATCAATCATTGTATGAAATTTGCGAAGTTGCACATCTGCTTGACGATGATATGGATAATGATTTGCGTATTGAGTTAATGGAACAGCTTGAGTCGGACTATGAGGCTATTGCACGACAATCAATTCTACAAGTATTGGATACGTTAAGGATTCCAGAAGATTCCTATGCATTTCGCGAGGTTATGGTGCAGGCCAAGGTAAATCATTCTCTTCTCAATCCTGACAAGCTTCAGTCTACGAAGGACTTGTTTTATTTATGGGAGAATAATCTCATTGAAGATAGCGCTACTCGATCGTATTTATCGGAATCGACAAATAACCTTTGGAATAAAAAAGCGGAAGACTTTTTTGGTTATGTGAACTACCGAAATTGGAAACACCTGGCATTTTCGCGAGGACCGATATATCTAGGTGCTATTTACTTGATTCTTATTATTTTGAATATGACCTTGTTTCAAGAAATAATCAAACCGATGGACCCCATCTTCGAGCCTAAAAAAGAAACGCAGGAAAAAATCGGCAAGAATGTTAGTTATGCAGCCATCCTGAACAATCAAGCTGTTGAAGTCTATGGTTCTGGTGAGGTAAATGATGCGATCAGCTTACTCGATAGTGCATTGAAAAGAGATCCTTCATTGTATAAGGCTAGGCATAATATAGACGTTGTTGAATTTAACAAGGCTATTGATAATTATCTTAATGAAGATTTCAAGAGTGCGATAACTATTTTGTCGGCATTAGAACACCCGATGGATACTATAGCTTTTGAAGAATCAAAAGAACAAAAGCCCTATGACTCCTTTCAATTAAATGTAAGGCACTATCTTGGGCTGTCTAATTTTTATTTGAATCAACCTGAAAAAGCAAGGGATTATTTAGATATGATAACTACCATTGACTCTACATTCTTAAATCGCTATGACCCAAATCTCAGTACTATATTAAGGAAGGAAAGTGTCTTGGATCTTGCCAACACGTTTTTCGAGAAATTTGATTATGTAAGAGCGCAGGAATTTTTCCTTGAAGCCATTAACCAAGGTTTTGAATCTGCCGACATCTATGGAAAACTGGGATATAGCTATTATTATACCAATAATTATAAAGATGCTGTTCTTTGGTATACTAGAGGCATAGAAAAGTATCCGAATATAAATCCTGCAGATATATTGCGTTTAGCAAAAGCCTTAAAGACGATGGGCAGCTATAAAGAATCTGAGATATGGATGAGTCGTTACAACGACCTAAAATCAAAAAGAGCATGCCTAACCACTGTTAAAGGTACAGTAACTAATGAAAATACAGGGGACATTATAATAGGGGCCAAAGTGAGCATTATTGATGAGAATGGTAAAGTATTAAGTTATATAACAACGTCCAAGAGCGGACAATATAGTGTTGACTTGGATTGTGGTGAAGATCTTACGGTTCAAGGTGAGAATTATGATTTTAGACCGGACTTAAAAACCATAAACACTGGGAAGGGTCAAGACAAAGTGGTGAATTTAGCCTTGGTTCCACCAGTGATTTACAGTAGTCTAGCTGTCATTAACCCTGTGTACTTTGATTTTGATAGATTCAATATTCGTAAAGATGCTCAAATTGAGCTTCAAAATATTGTGAGATTGATGCAGCAAAACCCTGAGATGTTCCTTAAAATTGAAGGGCATACGAGTAGTAGAGGAACAGATGCAGATAACCAGCAAATATCTGAACGAAGAGCGGCTTCTGTAAGGGATTATATGATTTCTAGAGGTGTTGAATCAGAGAGGCTTAGCTCAGTTGGCTATGGAGAATCTCAGTTGCTTAATGAATGTGGTAATGAGGTGAAATGTACTGAGGAAGAACATAGCCTGAACAATAGGGTTAGTTTTAACTTGGTCGATCAAAAACGTCAAAGCCCTGTACAAGTTGATAGAGGAGGCAACCCAATAAATAACGAAAATAACCTATCCCGTGGTGACAAGGATGGAGATGGCGTTCTTGACAAAGACGATAAATGCCCAGATGAAATTGGTACTGTAGCAAATAATGGGTGCCCAGAAGTTGGTGTTCCAACTCAAGAAATAATTTTCTCTCTAAATAACTATGCTAAGGCAATCACATTCGATACTGGTAAATCTAGCTTCGGGAAAGGAACATACTCAGTTCTTCAAGCAATTACTGAAATCTTGAAAGAGTATCCTGCCTCAAGCTTCACTATAGAAGGCCATAGTGATAGCGTAGGCTCTGCGAAGGTAAATCAGTTATTAACAGAAAGGAGAGCCAATGCCATTAGGGATTATTTAGTAGAGAATGGTATTAACCCTGAAAAATTGATTGCGATTGGGTATGGCGAAGAGAGTCCTGTCGGTGATAATAAGACTAAGGCCGGAAGAGCCAATAACCGACGCATCGAAATTAAGTTAAACTCAACCTCAAAGAACTAGCATTTCAAAATTTCAACAGTCACTTAGTTAATGTGTGTTATTTCGTTCCAATTTGGTGATGCGTTGGGAGTATATTCCAGGATCCGAACTCTTCTTTGTGTGGTCTCAAGGTGTTACAGGTTCAGCCGACCCAACAGAACATCTTTTCAGGAACTTAAATGACCAAATTCTCAAACAAAAGCCAGATAATACCTTCTTGATCAAGGCGACGTATCGATTTGTGTTGTGATTTTTCGCAAGCTATTTTGGTATTTGCTTATAATTAGTTCTATTCGTAAAAAACAGTCATGTCATCTAATCCTTTTCTTTTTAGATCAGGGACATAAGTTGGAAGTTTAGGGTGTCCAACAGGCAGTAATAAAAAAGCGCGTTCATTACTTGGTCTGTTCAGGGTTTTGGCTAAAAAATTCATAGGACTTGGTGTATGAGTTAGCGTCACTAATCCAGCATCATGAATAGCAGAAATGAGCATGCCACAGGCAATCCCAATAGATTCATTGACATAGTAGTTATTATGCTTTTCGTTGTTATCTCCAAATTCATAAACTTTCTTGAACGCAATAATAAGCCAAGGAGCAACTTCTAAAAACGGTTTGTTCATATCTGTTGCTAACGGTTCTAGGTCTTTTTTCCAGCGCTCACTCATTCGGTTTTCGTAACTTTCTTTTTCTTCGATTTCTGCCTCCTTTCTAATTTGAGCTTTTAACATTGGATTAGACACAGCGCAGAAAGTCCACGGTTGTTTGTGTGCGCCAGATGGAGCAGTAGAAGCACTTTTAATTAAATTTTCTATGACCTCTTTCGGAATAGATGCATCCGAAAAATTCCGTACAGATCTTCTTTGGTCTAACCACTTGTGAAACGATGCACTTTTTTTAATTAATTCAGTTTCAGAACATGGTTCTGAATGAAAAGGAATGTGTTTATATCCGTTAATGAGTATATGGTCTGGTGATTTCATAACGTAAGTTTTTGTAAACAGCTTATACGATTATAGGCTAATTGCTTAGTTTGAGTATGATTTTGCTGATTGTGTACTAAGGTAACAAAAAGGTTAGTTATTGCTCCAGTTTTAATAAGCTAGATTTCTTTCTCTGTAAGTATTTTTTCTCGAGCTGATTGGTCACTGTATTTAGGGCCAAATCAATATGTTTTATGGCCCTTTTATATGCTTTTATAGCTGTATAATAATCGGCTTTAGCACCATAATAAAGATACACACGCTGAGCAAAGTCATTAGGGTGCAGTTGGTCAAAGTAAATTTTGGCACGAGTTAAGTTGTTGTTCTGAATACAGACCACTGCCATAGTCAATACATGTGAAGGCATGGGTTGCAACGCATTGAGGTGCTCATACCATTCTAAAATTTGATTCCAATTTGTTTTTTCGAAACTCAGTGCACGCAAGTGCTCAGCAGCTATAGCAGCTTCATAATGATAACAAGAGAACGCTGCATTCTTGACGGCTTTGGTCATCATAGTATTGCCTAACTCTACTAACGGAAAATGCCATTGATTTCTGTCTTGCTCTTTAAGGTCCAATACTTCATTATCTGTATTGATTTTAGCGTCGAGTCTAGCAGAGTGAAAACACATTAAGGCAAATAATGCATAAACGGCAGAGCTCCGTGTATGCTCATTTTTTAAAAGCATCTGGCATAAGCGCATGGCTTCACCACATAATTCTTTGCGAACTAACTTCTCTTTTTTATTAGAATGAAACCCTTCATTAAAAATTAGATATAATACTTCCATGACACTTTCAAGTCTGACAGGAAGCGCTTTTCCTTGAGGAATATTGAATTTGAGTTGCGATGTTTGTATTGATTTCCTAGCGCGAGAAAGACGTTTTTTAATGGTGTCTTCTTTGGTTAAAAGCGCTGAAGCGATTTCTTTAATACTGAAACCTGATACAGTTTTAAGTGCAAACGAAATCCGATCTCTCGAATCTAAGTCAGGATGACAGGCGGTAAAGATCATTCGTAACTGAGCATCTTCAATTTCACTGCCAAGAAAGAGCTCATTGATAGCAATGGCATCGGTACCGAGAGTGATGTTTGGAAGGTGTTTTTTTTCCGTTTTAAGGGTTCTAAAAATATCTAGAACTCTATTTTTTGCCGCTTTTGTAAGCCAGGCTTCAGGATTTTCTGGAGGATTGTTTCTCCAAATTAGGCTAGCCTTAATAAAGGTGTCTTGAACAGCATCTTCAACTACTTCAAGATGCTCAAGTCCAAATATACGCGTTAAAACAGAAACCATCTTCCCGCTATGATGACGAAAAAGATGGTCAATGAGTTGAGATTCCATTACTTATCAAATACCATTATTTCACGAATTTCTACAGTGCCTCCCAGATCGTAATCAGGAAAATCTTGAGCTACTTTTTCAACAGCGTCAAAATCCTGGGCTTCCACTAAGTAATAACCACCTACGATTTCTTTTACCTCTGCTGAGGTGAGGTCTGTTACTGTACGATTTTGACCTACGATACGTCGCATGTCTGGATTTAAGGCATTGCCACCACGCAGTATCCCTGCCTCTTCCATTTTGTTTCCCCAAGCAAACCATTTTCCCATGCGGTTTTGTAGTTCTTCAGGAGAGAGTCCTAGATCGGCATAATCTGCACCGATGAAAATCATCATAAATTCTTTCATAATTCTAAAAATTTAAATTGTTATACCCTTAAGACGTTTCCCAAGATCTTAAAGAGGACACATTATAAGTTTTTCTACTATTCTAATTCAGTTTCTGGTTGAATATTTGGTTTTATTCTTTTAACAATAACAAATCCAATGGTCAATCCAATAATTGAAAATAACACATCATTGGGGTCATAAATATTATTACCTCCTAAATTATGAATCTTGACTTCTTGTGTTATGACAAAAATAGCTGCCAAGATGGAGGCAATTAAATAGATAAGGTCATTTTGTAATTTCAATTTCTTGTTTATGTAAAGCCCTATCATTGTTAGCGTCAATACACCGACGATCGCTTCGCAGAAATTGGGAAACGATAAAAGGAACAACTTAAATAATTCGGGTGGATTATTTTCCAACACTGTGCGTCTTATAGCCTTGAATATTATGAAAACTATAATGATCACTATCTGAATTCTTGCTATTTTTCGAATATCTCTCATATGTTATTGTTTCCATAATGGCCAAACGTTCTGTGAATCCTGGTCATTTTTATGAGGAATATAGGCAAACCAACTTACTTCTGTGGGTCGATTTCTATGTCCAATAATGGTGTCCTTGAATCTATCTATGGACAGACGATCCGAAAACCCATTAGTTCCTACCAAAATGGTCCATTTTATGTTTTCCCTGAACGTAATGCTCAAGGTGTCATTTTCAAGTTCCGGCCGTTGTCCGGTTATTGGTTGAATTTGGGCAAATAATTCCGTAGAATTAGAGATTGTCAAGAACTGAACTTCAGCAATATGTTCAATGGATTTCGTGCTGTCATTTGCACGTCGACTTCCAAAACCAACTCTAATGGGATAGCCCATTCTGGCAGCATCTATTAATTCTTGTTTGTTCCCAAAAACTGGTTTCCCTGCGCTGTCATTTCTGTATAGCAATTTCCAGCCTTGCTCATCGTTGGCCATACTCTTTTCGGAAGTTTTTTCACATCCAAATAAGAAAGCAACAATGAACATTAGATGAAAATATGATCTCATTTGATTAAGGTTTATATGTAGTATGCTTGTGTTGCATTTGTTTAGTAACTAATTTACTAAATAAACCCTTCCAATTGTTCGTTAATGAGAATTTCTGATTAATGAATAAGGGAATAGTAAATCTGGAATCTTTTTGCTCAAAGCGTCAGATTAGCTTATAATCTTCAGAGGATCCGTACTTTTCCAGTTCCCTCTCGTAAAATCTGGGAAGGCTTGTGGCGCTCCATTATTGGCTACCGATGTTTCACTTAACGGTGAAACAGCACTCCACAGACACCCTTCATAAACGTTTTGGTCTAGCGGTAATCCTTTTTGTAGGCACTCTATAATGCGATATACCATGATGCCATCCATGCCGCCGTGGCCGCTACCTTTTGCTGTTTCATTAAGACGCTTGTATAATGGATGATCGTACTTTTCGTAAAGGGCAGCAAGATGTTCGCCTTGTACCCAACGATGGTGATTCTCTGTTACGCCTTCAAAACCGCCATCAAAAGCAGCGCGCGTAGGAAAACCAGCAAGAATACCCTTTGTGCCTTGTATCAGGTTGTGCCTAGAATATGGCCTAGGACTTGTTTCGTCCCATTGTACCATAATAGTGCGACCCAAATTGGTTTTTATAATAGAGGTGTTCATATCGCCTCCTTTATAGTCTAGTTTGTTCCATTTATGCTCAGGCGCATAGTTTTTTTCAGCATATAGCTGACGCCCAAGTGCTGGTGTCGAAAATGACACTAGCGTGTTAAAAGTATCGTCTGTCCTACCTATGTTCATATACTGAGCAACTGGTCCTAAACCATGAGTTGGGTATAAGTTGCCATTACGATTTGCGTAATGATGCGTACGCCATGATCCTGTGCCACGTTCTTGTTCCTCCATTTGGAAACGCAGCTCATGGATATAGGCAGCTTCCGCGTGCAATAATTCACCCACAACGCCTTGACGACACATATTCAAGAACATTAATTCATCGCGACTATAATTCACGTTCTCCATCATCATGCAGTGTTTTTCAGTACGTTCTGAAGTATTGACAATGTCCCACATTTCGTCTATGGTTACAGCCATTGGTACTTCTACAAAAACATGAGCACCTTTATTCATAGCTTCTATGGCCATCGGTGCATGATTTTTCCAGTTGGTCGCAACAAAAACTACATCTGGTTTTACGTCCTCGAGCATAACTTTCCACTTATCCTCATCGCCATAATACATCGCAACATCTTTATGGCGCTCACCAGCACCAATTTCATTAGCTTTAGTTGCCCATTTACGCACGTTATCTTCGTACAAATCACTAATCGCTACAACTTCTGTGCCTTCCAACATTGCAGAGAATTGCATATGATAACCGCCTCGAGCACCTACGCCAATAAAGGCCATACGAACATTTTCAATTTTAGGAGCAGCAAATCCACCCATGTATTTTCCGCCAGATTCTGGAATTTTTTCTTCAGTGTTGGCACAGTTACTCAATAATGGACTTACAGCTACTGCTGCACCTGAAAGCGCTGTTTTTCGGATGAAATCTCTTCTATCAAGGTTTTTCATAGGATTAGTTTTTTTGAAAATAAATTAGTTTAAATCTAATGCGTTAATGTGTATTCTATAAATATTACCCAAACCATTTTCTAAACTGTTGGATATGTTGGTAAATTCTTCTATAGTATTAATTCTCTTATCTGGTGCTTGAGTTCTATTACTTGTAAAATAAAAATTATGGTTTGTGTAATCTATAAAAGGACAATAATCCAGTGATTTAGAATTCACAATGTCTCCCATATTTTTTGATGCAGACCAATGACCCTGATTGTCTTTTTTACTGTAATATAAGTCGCCGCCACCCAAATCATCCGATCTTCCATAGGAACTGAAAATCAAGAGGTCTTCATTGGGGCTAATGTAGGCGTTGAATTCGAACATCTTGGTGTTTATCATGCTGTCCAACACCTTTGCTGGTTGGTAGTTGCCATCCTTGAATTCGCTCATGAAAATATCTTCCCTGCCAATACCTGTATCTCTCGTAGCGGTAAAATATAAATTACCATTACGACTTACCGATGGATAAAATTCATCTTTATCTGTATTAATGTTCGAATTCAATATAACAGGGTTTCCCCAATCGCTATCTAATTTTTGAACTACCCAGATATTGTAATCTCCTTTTTTTAAAGTATCATTAATTGGTCTGTTAGATGCAAAGAATAGCTGATTGCCATCTAATGAGAAAAAAGGTTCAATATCGTTATAGGTGCCTGAGAAACTCAGTATTTTTTTATCATCCCAGATACCATTCGCTTTTTTTTGAATGGATACAAGACTTCTTATGGTTTGGTTGTGATTCCCTAGAGTATATATGATCTCATTGCCTGAAGGTGAAATAGCGATGTCCCTTTCGTATAGATTCGTCGAGACATAATTTTCAGAAAACAATTCGAGCGTTTCAGGGCTTTTATTAAGTTCGATCAAATCTTTGTGTTCAGATTGACAACTTGTAAGTATTAAAAATACGGCGACGATTATTGATTGAAGAATATGTTTCATAGACTATTTTTTAATGCGCTTCTGATTATTATCGATGCAGTAGCTACATTCAATCTAACAAAGTTATAAAACTACAAATTTTTAATAGCGTAATTGACAAGACCAGTATTACTTTTTATGCCTAGTTTTTTATGAATGTTCTTTCTATGGGTGTCAATGGTATACTTGCTGATCTTTAATTGTTTTGCCATTTCTAATGATGTACGCCCTTTTGCCAATAAGTCAAGAATTTCTTTTTCACGTCGTGTCAAGATCTCTTCACCCAAAAAAGGGTTTTTTTTAAACCAATCCTTAATGTCTTTTGGAAGATTATCACTGAAGTAATGAGTGCCTTTCATTAGTGTGTGTATAGCAAGAATCAATTCTTTTTTTTCAACATTCTTGGTCACATAGCCTTTTGCGCCCGCTTCTAACATTTCGGTGACATCTACACTTTGATCATACATGCTTAGGGCCAGAACATGAATTTCAGGATACTCTTTTGAAAGCATTTTAGTTACCGAGATGCCATCTAATATTGGCATTCTAATATCAGTGATGACGATATCTGGACATAAACCATCTTCAATCTGTTTGATAAGCTCAAGACCATTGTTAGCCTCTCCAACAATCTCAATGTTGATTTCTTTTGAGAGTATGGACTTAATACCATCAATAAACAATTGATGATCATCTGCTATCATTATCTTTACTTTCATAAAGGAATGTTTAATATAATAGTCGTTCCGTTTCCTTCGGAAGTATCTATAACAAACTCTCCGTTAATTCTATCGATTCTTTTTTCAATATTTATCAGTCCTATCCCAGATCCTGTTTTATTAATATTAAAACCTTTACCATTGTCTTCTACGATAATGTTCAATATATTGTCATGTTCAGAGAATTGTATAATGGCTTCAGTGGCATTTGCATGTTTTATGATATTGGTAAGTAGTTCTTGGATGATTCTGAAAATCTGGATTTCCAATGCATTCTCTATGCGTTTGTCCACATCAACATTTATAACTTTAATGAGCGTTTTTTTAGAATCCGAAATTTGTTTAGCGATGGCTTTTGTAGATGGAATGAGCCCTTTAGTTATTTGAGCTCCAAAATTCTTGTTTTTGGACATGTTTCGAATTTCGTCATAAGTATTGTTCATTAAGCTTTTTAATCTATTGTAAAAACTAGAAAAATCTTCGTGATCGTCATAACTTTCTAGATACAGTTTTAGAGTTGCCACCTTGCTTCCTAGATTATCATGTAAATCTGCAGCCATTTTGACACGTTCTTTTTCTTGTGCATCTAAAATCGCATCTATCCCATCTAATTCTTGTGATCTTAAAAGTTGATTGAAATTTTGCTCTTGAATAGTGAGGTCCTGTTCCATTATAATGTGCTTTTTTTTGACATTTTTAAGAAGGATATAAATCAATAGAAAAGTAAGGATGAGAGCAGTTAGTGCGGCAAATAAGAGGTTACGATTTTGTTTTCTTTGATAATTAGCTTGCAGGTTATCAGTTGTGAGTTGAAGTATCTCTTTTTATTTTTTCTCAGTTTCGTACTTCGTTTGGATATTTAAAATGGTCTCTTGGTTTTTCACACTTAAAAGGCTGTCATTCAGTTTTTTGGATTTTTCTGAGAATTTTAGAGCTTCCTTTGTATTGTTGAGTTTTTGATAAGCCTCTTTAAGATTATTATATACAAAAACCAATTGCCTGCCTTTTACTACCGATGCGGCTTTTTTTAAGTAAGAAATAGCCATGTGATAATCACCATTTTTTAAATGCACATAACCTAGATTGCTCTCAGTGATCTCAATTCCAGACCTAAGGTTCAACGCGTTTTTTAATTCAAGGGTCTTCTCTAGATAAGCCTTGGCTTTTTTAGTATCACTGTCCAAATATAAAGTTCCCAGATTATTATATATCAATGACAACGACCTTTTGTTATCTAGTTCTGTAGCAAGTTTTTCGGCTTCCGAATTATAACGTATTGCTTTTAATGTATCTCCATTCTTAAAATGTTGCGTTGCTAAATTTGGTAATGTAATGAGTTGAAACTGAGTTTGATTAAGACGATTGAATAAGTCCAGTGCTTTTTCACTGTATTCAATGGCCTTGGTATAATTATCTAATTCAGCAAACGCACTGGCAATATTGCTATAGCATTTTGCAGCATTGAGGTCATCTTTTGTGTCTTCAAAAAAACGAGCACTCTCCGTAAGGGTTGTAATGGTTTGCTCGTAATTACCTTGCCTCAATTGAATGGCTCCAAGACTTATATTGACAACCGCAATACGCTTTTCATCATTTTGCTTTTTTAGCAAGGATTTTGTGTTTTCAAAATAATGGGATGCTGAATCTAACTGTGCTGTTAAAAAATGAAAGCGACCTAATTGATTATTGATTTCAGCTAAAAGCGAATCATTTCCACTGAATTTATAGGCCTTGTATGCATATTCTTTTCCTTTCTTAAGATCGATACGCTCATGAAGTTTTGCCAATTGAAGGTTTATAAGGGCAATCTCATAATTGTCTTTGGTAGTTTTTAGTAATGTGCTTAAACTATCTACTTGTACATTTTGAGAGAACAAAAAAAAAGGTATGAATGCTAAGAATAAAAGTATTTTTTTCATAAGACATGATCTTCATCACTCTTCAGCGAAAGGCAGTTAGCTATAAAGTTAACATTAATAATATAAAAGTTAAGTAAAAGTATACGGATATAAGTTTAAAGCGAATACCTAACACTAGGTATATGCACTTGAATTTTTTAGGCATTACTTTATGGATTATAATCAAATGCTATTAATTATGAAAAAAATTACACAGATTACTAAAAGAACTATTGTTATTTTCACCTTATTGATTTTAGGAATCAACAATAGTTATTCTCAATGGACACAGATTGGTCAAGATATAGATGGTGAAGCTGCTGTCGATCGTTCTGGGAGATCTGTCTCTATATCTGCTGATGGATCAATAGTCGCTATTGGAGCTTCAGCCAATGATGGAAATGGAAGTGATTCTGGTCATGTACGAGTATATCAAAACATTAATGGAACATGGTTTCAATTGGGCCAAGATATTGATGGTTCAGCTGCAAGTATTTTTTTTGGAGACCGAGTATCTCTATCTTCTAATGGTCTAAGGTTAGCTGTACATGCGGTACGTAACACAGGTGCTAATATAGGAGCTGGAGAAACAAAAATTTATGATTTTATTGGAGGTAGCTGGACACAGATAGGTACAGGTATTTTAGGAGCGGGAGATGGTGATGGAAGTAATAGTAAAATTGATTTATCTTCAGATGGATCGCGTATAGCTATTGGCGCTATTCCTAATAATAGTTTTGCAGGAATTGTACGCGTGTTCTCTTTTAATGGTGCTGATTGGGTTCAAACTGGTGCTGATTTTGTTGGTAATGCTAGTGACCAATTAGGAAAAGGAGTATCATTATCAGCCAATGGAATGCGTTTGGCAATAGCTATTGCTGGTGATGATACCTTAGGAAGCGGTTTAGGTAGTGCCAGAGTGTACGAGTATAATGGCAGCACTTGGGCTGAATTAGGAACTGGAATTGCAGGAGAATTCTTTAATGATATTCCTGGAGGTGTTTCCTTGTCTAGTGATGGTAATAGAATTGCAATGGGAGCTGCAGGTAATGATGGTAATGGTTTGGTTTCTGGCCATGTCAGAGTTTTTCAATATAATGGTAGTAATTGGATTCAAATAGGAAGTGATATTGATGGAGAAGCCGTTGGTGATCAAATAGGTAACCATAATACATTTTCCTTAAGCTCTAATGGATTAATTGTGGCTATTGGATCAACTGGGAATGATAATAATACTGGGAATTCGAGTTGGAATGGAGGCCATGTTCGTATTTTCAGTTTTAATGGAATAGATTGGGTACAGCAAGGGGATGATATTGATGGTGAAGCTGTTCAGGATGAATCTGGTGGAGCTGTTTCAATTTCTGCTAATGGCATTGTAGCCATTGGAGCTTTTAACAATGATGGCAGTGCTAATTTAGCTGGTCACGTTAGAGTGTTTGAATTTCCTCAAACCATTTGGACAGGTACTCCTCTAACATTTTCTAAAGCAGATGGTACTGATTGGACACAAGAGGTAAACCAAGATAGAATTACAGATAATGTGTGGTTAACACGAGCAGATACAGGAGGGCTTTTTAATATTGCCTCTGCAACAGAATATATGTCATCTATGAGTCCCGTAGATACCGAATGGGCTTTTGGGATAATAGCAGATATTGAAACTTTGACTTTTGATACTTGGGAAAACACCAATGGAAGCGATCCGCAAGGCATGCTAAATTTAGACATGGTACTTCATTTAATAACTGATAATACTTATATAGACATAAAATTTACATCCTGGACGGGAGGATTAAATAGAATGCTAAGTGGATACACTTATGAACGATCAACAGATCAAAGCCTAGACATAGAAAACTTTGAAAACAAGAATGAAGCTAGGCTCTACCCAAACCCAACTAATGATCATTTTACCATAGACTCAAACAGCACCATCAAAGCCGTGAAGATTTTAAGTATTACGGGCAAACTAATAGCAGAGTATCAAAGTCAAGAAAATTATAACATTTCAGGCTTAGCTTCAGGATTGTATATTGTAAATATCGAAACTGGGACAGGGTTTGTGACAAAAAAACTAGTAGTGGACTAAATAACGTAAATGCTATTGATCAATTAAGTCTATTACTTCTAACCGAAAGCAGAAATGTTTTCGGTTTTTTCATTTTAATGCGCTTCTAACCAGTTATCACCTATATCTAAATCAACATCTAATGGTACAGAGAGCTTATAAGCATTCTCCATCTCTGTTTTGATGAGTGACTTCATGTTTTCTAATTCAGGTTTAAAAACATCAAACACCAATTCATCATGCACTTGTAATAACATCTTGCTTTTGTAATCGCCTTCTTCTAGTTTTTTATGTACATTAATCATGGCTATTTTAATAATATCCGCCGCACTACCTTGAATTGGCGCGTTTACAGCATTGCGTTCTGCAGCACCTCTAACGACTGCATTACGTGAGTTAATATCTTTCAAATAACGCCTTCTGCCTAGAACAGTCTGTACATATTCATTATCCCTGGCGAAATCGACTTGCTCACTCATATAGTTACGCAGTCTCGGATAGGTTTTATAGTACGTGTCTATAAGTTCTTTGGCTTCTCCTCGCGATAAATCGGTTTGGTTGCTCAACCCAAAAGCAGAAACGCCATAAATAATTCCGAAATTAACTGTCTTCGCATTACTACGCTGTTCTCTAGTAACCTCTTCAAGAGGTACATTGAACACTTTTGCCGCTGTAGATGCGTGAATGTCTTCACCATTTTTAAAGGCGTCAATCATCGTTTCTTCTTCACTCAAAGCGGCAATAATTCTTAATTCTATCTGCGAATAATCGGCTGCTAGTAAAGTATAATTTTTGTCTCTTGGTACAAAGGCTTTTCGTACTTGTCTTCCTCTTTCTGTCCTGATAGGAATGTTTTGTAGATTCGGGTTATTACTACTTAATCGCCCAGTAGCTGCAACTGTTTGCATATAATCTGTATGTACACGCCCTGTAGATGGTTCTACTTGAGTTGGTAGCGCATCAACATAGGTACTTTTAAGTTTTGAGAGCCCTCTGAAATCTAAAACGTTTTGAATAATTCCATGATCTTTCGCTAAATAGCTTAGCACATCTTCTGCCGTTGAATACTGACCGGTTTTAGTTTTCTTAGGTTTATCAACCAGTTTCATTTTATCAAAAAGAATGTCGCCTAATTGTTTAGGTGAAGCTATATTAAATTGTTCTCCAGCTTGCTCATAAATTTTAGTTTCTAAACTGGCAATGTCGCTATTGAGTTGTTCCGATAATGAGTTGAGGAATTCCTTATCTAAATTTATGCCTTCTAATTCCATATCTGCAAGCACACGTAATAACGGAATTTCTATATCGTCAAACAATGTTTGTGTATTAGCATCACCTAATTCTTTTTCAAAGTGTTCTTTTAATTGTAATGTGATGTCTGCATCTTCGACGGCATACTCTGTTTGTTTTTCTAAAGGCACTTGTCGCATTGACAGTTGATTTTTACCCTTTTTACCAATAAGCTCTGTGATTGAAACGGGTGTATAATTGAGATAGGTTTCAGCTAATACATCCATGTTGTGGCGCATATCAGGATTTATAAGATAATGTGCTAACATGGTGTCAAATAGCTTGCCTTTGACTTCTAGATTATATTTTTTTAAAACCTTAATATCATATTTAAGATTTTGGCCGATTTTTTCAATGTTATCAGCCTCAAAAAATGGACGTAATTGCTCAATGAGAGCTTGTGCTTCTTTGCGATCTTCTGGAAAAGGCACATAAAACCCTTTACCTACTTCCCAAGAAAATGCAATGCCTACCAACTCAGCAGTTATAGGATTTAATCCTGTTGTCTCAGTATCAAAACAAACACTTTTTTGTTTTAATAGATTAGATACAAAAAGTGTCATGGCCATGCCTGTACCAACACTTTGGTATAAATGTTCTGTGGTCGAAATGGTTTTTCGTCCTGAAGTTGTTTCAGTTTTTTCTTCAGTAGTAGAGATATCGCTTCCGAATAGTGAAAACTGTCCTGCACCAGCTGAAGTTGGTTTTTTAGGAGCTGCTTCCTTTTTAGTTTCTACAGAAACTTGATTGCTAGGTTGAACAGCCGTTTCTTTAGAAAATGTTTTTAAGAAATTATCTGTTAGACGTCTAAATTCTAATCCTTCAAATATTGTTTTTACGCCTTCAATATCGGGTTCCGACATTTCAAGATCTTTGGCATTGAAATCTACAGGAACATCTAGCATAATCGTCGCTAGTTTTTTTGAAAGTATACCAAGTTCTTTTGAAGCTTCCACCTTTTCTTTCATTTTGCCTTTTAGCTCATGTGTATTAGCTAAAAGGTTTTCCATGCTACCATATTGTGCTAAAAATTTCTTTGCTGTTTTCTCACCAACACCAGGTAGTCCTGGAATATTATCTGAGGCGTCACCCATCATTCCCAAAAAATCAATGACTTGCAATGGGTCTTGAACTTCAAATTTTTTCTGTACTTCTGGTATGCCCCAAGTTTCGTAGCCACCACCAAAAACAGGACGGTACATAAAGATGTTTTCAGAAACTAACTGTGCAAAATCTTTATCTGGAGTGACCATAAATGTCTTGTAGCCTTCCTTTTCTGCTTTTTTAGCAAGTGTGCCAATAACATCATCAGCTTCAAACCCTTCTTTCACCATAATAGGAATATGCATGGCTTTTAATATCTCATATATATAAGGTACTGCTGTTTTAATGCCTTCGGGTGTTGCATCTCTGTTGGCCTTATAGTCTTCATACATTTCAACTCTGTCTGCACTTCCGCCTTTGTCAAAACATACCGCCAAATGGTCTGGACGCTCTCGCTTTATAACATCTAATAGCGAATTCATAAAACCCATTATTGCCGATGTGTCTTCGCCTTTAGAATTGATTCTTGGGTTCTTGATAAAAGCATAATAGCCCCGAAATATTAAAGCATAGGCATCGACTAAGAAAAGTCGTTTTTTGTCTGACATCGTGATTAATTTAGTGGTCTTTCAAATCTACAAAACTTTGATCTCGAATTGAAATTAATTGAATTGCAATTTGTAATTTTCCAGAGTTAAATTTCATGACATGAAAAACATTGCTTTAGCCATTCACGGTGGCGCAGGAACTTTGGTAAAAGGTTTGATGACTACAGAAAAGGAAAGTGACTACAAAGCAGCCTTGAAGAAAGCGTTGCATATTGGTTATACCGTATTAGAAAATGGAGGTGACTCAGTTCGTGCTGTAGAGGCGTCAGTTAAGATATTAGAAGATTCACATTTGTTTAATGCAGGAAAAGGCTCTGTATTTACTGCGGAAGGCACTCATGAGATGGACGCTGCTATTATGGAGGGAAAAAACCTTGAGGCTGGAGCTGTGTCCTTGATCACTGGAATTAAAAACCCTGTGTCTTTAGCACGAGATGTCATGCAAAAAAGTGAACATGTGTTTTTAGCTGGAGAAGGTGCTATGCGATTTGCGAACGATTTAAATTATAAGCTGGAAGACCCAAACTATTTTTATGATGAATTAAGACACACACAATGGTTAGAAATTAAAGATACTGATGGTTTTCAATTAGATCATTCTATTAAAAAAGATTCAAAATTTGGTACCGTTGGTGCTGTAGCCTGCGATAAAGACGGAAATATTGCTGCTGCGACATCTACTGGTGGGATGACTAATAAAAAATGGGGTCGCGTTGGAGATTCGCCAATGATAGGCGCCGGTAATTACGCGAATAATGACACTTGTGCGGTGAGTTGTACTGGAAGCGGAGAATTTTTTATTAGAGGTGTTGTGGCTTACGATGTATCTAGTTTAATGGAACATAAAAACATGACGGTTGAAGAGGCTGCCAATGAAGTCATTAACAAAAGAATACTCAAAATAAAAGGAGATGGCGGATTAATAGCTGTGGATGCTCAAGGAAATATTGCCATGCCATTTAATACTGAAGGGATGTATCGCGCGAGTAAATCGTCGAATGGTCATGAAGAAGTGTCTATTTATAGAGTGTAAATATGGTTTTCGATATTTGGTCCATAATCATTATAGTTATTGTTTTTCAAGGTGTGTTTTTGTTATCGCTCTTGGTGGCGCCCAAAGAGCGAAGATATAAGCAAGGAAATTCCTATCTCATAGTTATTATCTTATTGCTTATCTGGTTTCTAGGAGAGTTTTTTGCTGTCAGGAACAAGATTGATATTGGACTATATGTTTTCTATGGTACCCGATATGGCTCGTGGTTTCTATTGGGACCATTGACCTACTTTTACTTTAAGGCCATCACCATTTCAGAATGGCGTTTTTCAAGAAAAGAGCTTTGGCATTTCCTTCCATTCTTCATTTTTGTTATTGTTATTCCTTTTATTTCGTATAAGGCTTTGAATAATAGGCAAGTGGATTACGGTATGCTTTCTGTTTTTGATCACAGAGAAAAAACACTGTCAACAATTCAATGGACTTATTCTATTGTTTTTATAATGCAGTTTGTGCATCTTGGCTATTTCCTATTAAAAAACCTCACTTTAGTAACACGTTATTCTAAGGGGCTTACCTATGAATATTCTAATATAGATACAAAGGTAAGTTGGTTGAGGTATCTCAACATAATGTTGCTTATTGTACTTGTTTTTTCTGCTATTTTTTTATATATATTGTTGGTTACAGATATCTACAGAAGACATCTTGACTATATCTACGTGCTACCCATAGGTATTCTATTCTATTTTATAAGTTATAAATTCATGAGGACGGAGTGGAAATCCCTTGAAAATGGAGATAAATACCTAGGGAGTTCGTTGAAGAAGGATGACATTTCGAATTATGTCTTAAAGTTGGACGAGCTTATGAAAAATGACAAAGCCTATCTAGACAACGTAATCAGATTGAGTGATTTGGCTTTAAAGATGTCTATGAGCAAACATCATTTGTCGCAACTATTAAATCAACATTATAAGTTGTCATTTTACGATTTTGTTAATCGATTTCGTGTGTCAGAAGCGAAACGTATCATTGCAAGCAATCCTGAATATACACTTCTGCAAGTTGCATTTGATTCTGGGTTTAATAATAAAACGTCTTTTGTAAATGCATTCAAGAAGTTTGAGAAATTAACGCCATCGCAATTTCGAGATTCTCTGTAGCCTTAAAATTTTCTTAAAACAGAGCAATCCTTATAAAGGTTGTCTCCCTTTTAGTGTGTTAGAACTATTATTGTGTTATAAAATCAAAAAATAATAGTTATGAAAATTAATTTTATCCTTGTTTTATTTGTTGTGTGTTTTAGCACAGAAATAGATGCACAAACTTATAAAATTGATGCTGGCCATAGCACAGTTCAAGTTCAGGTTGAGAGATTTGGAGTTATTGATGTGTCTGGACGATTCAAAGAGGTTGATGGCCTCATAAATTATAACCCTGAAGACATTTTACAAACAACAGCAGAATCTGTTATTAAAGTGCATAGTTATGATGCGAACAATAAAGGTGGCGAAGATGCTGTCAAAGGAGTTTTTCTTGAAGCAGATACCTATCCGGAAATACGATTTAAAGGGATGAAAGTGATAGAGAAAAAGGGAACACAATATCTTGTGGGTGACCTTACAATTCATGGTGTCACCAAACAAATTGAACTTCTTTTTACAATCAAGGGACCACTATTGGATTTGCCTACACGCAAACAATCTATAGCATTCAATGGGTCTATAACCATTAACAGACAAGATTATGGCATCGCTTTCGATAGACAATTGCCAAACGGGATTAAACTAGTAGGAAATGATGTGAAGATTACTCTAATGATTCTTGCTATTGCTGAGTAGAACACATATAGTTAGTGTCATGACATTAGTCCATGTTTTAGGGCAAAGTAGTTTTGGCTTTGCCCAAACAGAGACCTTCAAAATTGATGCTGAACAATCTACTATATCTTTTGAAGTGACACATTTGGGTGTTTTGACCGTTGAAGGAGAATTTCAAGATTTTTCTGGAAGTTTCACCATTAGTAATAGTCGCTTATTGAATCTTGAAAGTGCTATTGAGGTATCAAGTATTAATACAAAGGATACATCGAGAGATAAAACCTTGATAGATGAAACATATCTTAATGCGTCGAATTTTCCCTTAATTAATTTTCATTTAGTGAGAATTGAAAATACATCAAAAAGAAAATTACTCTATGGGCAGTTGGAAATAAAGGGCGTACTAAAAGACATTAGTATGCCCTACGAAATGACAAAAATGAAGACACACTATTGCTTGAAAATAACTACAATACTTAGTCGTAAAGATTTTAATCTTGATTTTGGACCGATGAATGCATTGATTGGAGATAAGATCAGTGTAGAAATAAAGTTAATTTTTCCTGTAAACTAAATAGTGAAACTTCCATCGTTAAGTTATATCCATAAATTATAACATTAAAAGTTGTAAAAGCAACTAAATTTGTGTTGATTTATAGTTATGGATTTAGTCATTGATTTCTTTTTAATAGCAGGTATGGTTGTGAGTGTCATCATATTACTACTGCTGTTTAAATCTGCAAAAAAAGAGCTACCACAAAAATTCCTTATTGCTTTCTTTGCCGTACTCTTATTGTTTATTATGCATGCATATTCTGATGTTCATGATATTCGCATGCTTTGGATAGGCACTTTTATTTTCAATGATATTCTTGAATTATTAGTAGGGCCCATGATTCTGCTGTATGTAATGTCATTATTTGAAGATAATAAAGGATTGGTTAAAAGAAATCTGATTCATTTTAGCCCACTGATGTTATATCTGTTTTTGGTGTCCATGCCAATGCTTATATCAATGATTCAGAGATCATTTGTTTTTAATTATCTAGAATTCTTGAATGACAACAGTCTGCTAATGTTTACTTTATTTATGATCTTTCTCGTTGTTTATATGCTGCTAGCACTTAAGCTTTTCCTTAAATATAGACGCATTGTTCCGCTAAATTTCTCTACGATTTCTCAAGCAGATTTAGTGTGGGTAAGAAACATGTTGGTCGGATCTATTCTCGTGGCATCTGTAGGGTTGATGATGAATATAAAGGATTTGATTACAGGAGATGAAAACGATACAGATTGGATCGTTTTGATTTTAGTGGTCATACTAATCGCCTATCTTGGATATTATGGTGTCAAACAGACAAAGATGTTACTTCCCGACTTTTTGATCTTAGAATCAAATACCAGAATCGATAAATCAGCGAGTAAAACACCTCAGGCCATTGACGAAACTGAGTTTCAGCAATCAAAACAGTTGCTCGTTCAGGTTATAGAACAGCAAAAAGTATATTTAGATGAAGATCTCACATTAAATAAATTGGCACAACAGATTCCTATTACCGATAAAAAGTTGTCAATGCTACTCAATCGATATATGAATACAACTTTTTACGATTTCATCAATAAATATCGCCTTCAATCCGTAAAAGAAAAGCTTGCAAGTAAAGATTTTGAGCATTTAACCCTATTAGGAATTGCTTACGAAAGCGGCTTCAAATCCAAGACCAGTTTCAATCGCATTTTCAAAAAGGAAACGGGTTTATCTCCTTCAGAATATAAAAAGTCGCTCTAGTTTCTATAAAATAAGTGCCATTGCTTCCAATGGCACGATTCACACCCCTATTAATTGTTGATTTGTACAGTATGCAATTCGCATCAATCAATGTTTAATTAAAATGGATACAATGAAACTATTTCGCACACTATTATTATTCGTATTTACAAGTATTTCAATAACGGCACAAACAAATAGCCTTAAACCTTTTGAAGGTGTTTGGCTAAGTGAGGGTTATGGGAGAGTTATTGACATTAAAAAGAATAAAGCCCTTGTATATGATATCTGTGAAGTGAATTGTAATAAATCACAAACCATATCTAAAGAAATGCTCTTCAATTTGTTTGAAATAACCAAAGTAAATGACACACGTTTGGAGGTGAGTGGTGGGATAACCAAGCTCTATTTTAATAAGATTAATCGCTTGCCAGAATTGTGTTCAGAAAACATTAAAGATAAAAATGACCCGCTATATAACTTTGAAACCTTATGGCATACGTTTAATGAAAATTACTGCTATTTCCAGGAACGAAAAATCGATTGGGTAGCATTAAAGACAAAGTATAAATCTCAAATTAGGTCCAACACAAAACCATTTGAATTATATCTGTTAATGAAGGATATGATATCAGAATTAAATGATGGTCATTCTAACATATATGTCCCAAAAAAATTGGAGAAAGAATACAGAAAGCATCAAGCAGCAGAACGTGAGATCAGAAGAAAGAAAATTTTAGACTCTCTAGGGCAAGACTATAAATTACCACCTATTCATGTCAATAGCATTCGATTAAAAATGATAGGTAATTACGTAAAAAATGTAAAAACATATAATTTTGGAGTGTTGAATTATGGGCTTATAAACAATGAAGTCGCCATCGTGCAAATAAACGGTATGGATCAGTTTGCTAATTATAATATACCAAGTGATATCTCTGAGTCTAAAGCAGAACGACTTTATGAGAAATATTCAAATAAGAGCGATAATTATGATAGAGATAATGCAAATGGCGCTGCTTTTATAATGGATAAAGTCATATCAGAAATCAAGAACACAAAATATTGTATCATAGATATACGCTTTAATGGCGGTGGCTTTGATGAAGTACAATTAGAAATATTAAAACGCTTCGCAACACAAGACACATTGATTGTTACTAAGAAAGCGAGAGCGGGTAATGGTTTTACAAAAAGTTCAAAAGTACATTTAGGCCCTAGCAATAACGCCTATAAAGGAGAGGTGTACATTTTAACAAGTCCTCTAACCGCAAGTGCAGCTGAAGATTTTACATTATGTGCCATGTCTGCCATTCCTAATGCAGCTAGAGTTGGATCGAATACACAAGGAATTTTCTCTGACATCCTTGACAAGAAACTACCAAATGGTTGGGAATATGGATTATCTAATGAAATTTATGAAAGCCCTAATGGAGTAAGTTATGAAGCTATCGGGATACCACCACATCATTTAGTAGAATACAATAAAAAAGGCTATTGGTTTTACAAAGAATTTTATGATAATAAAACCAAAAAAGACGAAGCGATAGAAGTCGTTTTAAAATTAATCAAGAACTAAATAAACGGCGCCTCAATTGGTAAGACTGTCACCTGCCTATGATCAATATTATATTGATCGCCATTCGCCAATACATGAACTGTTAGATTAGCCATGGTCATAGGTGTGCCTTCTTTAAGGACTTTCTCATTATTGTGTGTCAACTTTTTTCCATCAAAAACAATGACCATACCTGAGCCAATCACGGTACATTCGTTTCCGTTTTTAATGATCATACCTGTGTCTTCGGCAAGGCCGATTCCGATAAGGTCAGGAAATTTGGCCACAGCTTCAGATTGTCTTCCAAACCGACCACGTTGTATAAAATGAGTATCAATAATAAGTTGCGGAATTAATCCTAATCCTTCACGCATATTTACTGCACCTTTAATAAAAGCATCAGCGGCACTACCTCCAGAAATCATTTCATTGGCCATTGCCATAGCGCCAGCACTTGTTCCGGCTATTACAAATTCTGAATCATTCTTATAACGATTCATAAGAATTTTATGCAATGTTGTGCCTCCAATCTTATCTGATATTTTAGACTGATCTCCACCCGAAAACATAACGCAATCTGCAGATTCTATTAAACTTATTGATGATTGTTTTTCAGAATCTTCTTTGCTTCTAATATCAAGTACATGAATGTTCTTGCAGCCCAAAGTTGTAAAAGCTTCAGTATAGTTATCTCCAACTTCAACAGGAATACTAGAGGCAGTAGGAATAACAACAATAGTCGCATTTTCACCTCCAGATTCTCTTACCACATGTGCTAAAATCCCTTCGTCAATGAATTCGAGAGTATACATTTCATTCTCTTCGATTCCTTTGTCCTCATTTCCTCCAATTGGAATTAATGTTCCTTTTACTGATTGCATATTAGGGCTTGAAAATATTTGTATTCGGCAAAAATAAGCTAAATTTTTATAAGGAAAATCCCTATATTTATAATCTTTCGCATTAACTAACTTAAATCCAATCCATATGAAAATAGAAAGCATCAATGCTATGCGAGGACCAAATTATTGGTCTGTCCGCCGTCATAAACTCATAGTCATGGTTCTAGACCTCCAAGAGATGGAGGAATTGCCCTCAAATAAGATTGACGGGTTCAAAGAACGCCTAGAAACTATGTTTCCGACAATGTATGAGCATCGATGTTCGGTAGGTGAAGCAGGAGGTTTTTTCCAACGTGTAGAAGAAGGCACATGGATGGGTCATATTATCGAGCATATTGCATTAGAAACTCAGACCTTAGCTGGTATGGATACTGGCTTTGGGAGAACGCGAGGCTATGGCGAGCACGGTGTTTATAATGTAGTTTTCTCTTATATCGAAGAAAATGTAGGTCGTTTTGCTGCAAAATCTGCAGTGGCTATTTGTGAAGCATTGATTGCAGGAGAAGATTATGATTTGGAAGCAGACATACAGGAAATGAGAGAACTTCGAGAAAGTTCACGTTTAGGCCCAAGTACTGGGTCTATTGTCGAAGAAGCAGAGGCAAGAGGAATCCCTTGGATCAGATTAAATAAATATTCTTTATGTCAACTAGGTTATGGAGCTAATCAAAAACGCATTCAAGCAACGGTTACTAGTGAAACTAGTAGCATTGGTGTGGAATTGGCTTGCGATAAGGAAGACACTAAATTTTTGCTAGAACAAGCAGAAGTTGATGTTCCTAGAGGAGATATTATTCGTCGCGAAAGAAGCCTTGAGGAAGCATGCCGATATGTTGGTTACCCTCTAGTTATAAAGCCTGTCGATGGTAATCATGGAAGAGGAATTACAGTAGACATACAAAATTATGATGATGCGTTAGTTGCTTTTAGACATGCAAAAGATAGCTCTCGAAGCGGTGCTATTATAGTAGAGAAGTTTATCACAGGAGACGATTATAGATTATTAGTCATTAATAATGTACTAGTTGCAGGAGCAATACGCACACCTGCCCATGTTATTGGAGATGGAAAATCTAGCATTCAAGAACTAATCGATGAGGTAAACAAAGATCCACGTCGTGGCTATGGTCACGAGAAAGTGTTGACACAAATTACAATAAATGAATTAACACAGACTATAATAAAAGACGAAGGATATACCTTGGATTCAGTAATTGCGAAGGGAGAAAAACTCATATTGAAGGATACCGCAAATTTAAGTACTGGCGGAACAGCAGAAGATATTACGGATATTATTCATCCAGCCAATGTGAGTATGGCAGAACGCATTTCTAAGATTATTGATCTAGATATCTGTGGTATTGATGTGATGACAACTGATATTACTAAACCGTTATCCGAAACAGGTGGTGCAGTTCTAGAAGTTAATGCAGGACCAGGATTCAGAATGCACTTAGCACCAACAATAGGACTGCCACGCAATGTTGCAGCACCAGTGATAGATAAGTTATTTCCACAAAAAGGAGATACAGGACGAATCCCAATTATAGCTACTTCAGGCACCAACGGTAAAACAACAACAACACGCCTTATTGCTCATATTGCAAAAATGAAAGGTTATCGTGTGGGCTATACTACCAGTGATGGCGTTTACATACAAAACAGATTATTAATGACGGGAGATTGTACGGGTCCTGCGAGCGCTGAGTTTGTGCTAAAAGATCCAACAGTCAATTTTGCAGTGCTCGAGTGCGCCAGAGGCGGTCTGTTAAGAGCTGGACTAGGATTCAAAAAGTGTGATGTCGCGGTAGTAACTAATGTGGCGGCGGATCATTTAGGCTTGAAAGGTATTCATACTATAGAGCAGTTGGCCAAAGTAAAGGGCGTGGTGCCAGAAACCGTGTTGCCCGATGGTTATGCGATTTTAAATGCTGACGACGATTTGGTTTATGATATGAGACGCTCGTTAGATTGTAATGTGGCATTGTTCTCAATGGACGAAAATAACCCAAGAGTAAAAGCACTTCAGCGTTTGAATGGCATTACTGCTGTATACGAAAGAGGCTATGTTACCATTTGTAGAGGCGAATGGAAAATGCGCCTCATGAAAGCCGAAGATATCCCGTTAACCTATGGTGGTAAGGCGAAATTCATGATTCAGAATGTATTAGCGGCTGTGCTTGCGGCACATGTGCAAGGAATTAGTATTGAAGACATGAAAGCAGCTTTAGAAACATTTATTCCTTCAGCTTCCCAAACACCAGGACGTTTAAATTTATTTAAATTCAATAATTTTAGCATTTTGTTGGATTATGCACATAATCCTGCAGGAATGAGAGCACTACAAAATTTCGTTGAAGAATTAGATGCGACGGTTAAAGTGGGAATTATTGCGGGTATAGGAGATAGGCGCGAAGAAGATAATAATGAAATGGGAAGTATCGCTGCCGAAATGTTTGACGAAATAATTATTAGACAAGACAAACGCTTACGTGGAAAGACTGAAGAAGAACTTATTAGAATGCTTAATGATGGGATTAAAATGAAGGATCCAAATAAAAAAACGACCATCATTCCATCAGAAAAAGAAGCAATAACCTTCGCTGTTAAGAATGCGGTTAAAGGTTCGCTCATTATTTTGTGCAGTGATGTTATTCCTGATGCATTAGATTTAGTGAAAGAATTTAAAGAACAAGAGGCTAGAGGTGAGTTGGTATTTGCTGAATAACACCAATGCTAATTTTAATAATAAAAACACTCAGTTAATTTGAATTTAAAACCGAGTTCAATCATTGAACTCGGTTTTAAGCGGCAATGGACACTAAAAAAGTATCATTTTTGCTAATTCAAATTGCTAGGCTAATCTCCAATTGCTGGATTAAAAGGTGCAAAAACACCGTCAGGATTTTCTAATATAGTCCAGACATGCAATTGCCATTGCCCAACCATTTCATTAAAGTGCCATTGGTCTAAATCACCCGTAAATCCTTCTGGTGGTGAACCTGGATTATCAGGATCGGCAGGAATAATTGAATATTCGACGGCTACCATTTGCATGATACCGTTACTATCTGGAACATAAAGAATAATTTCAGGTTTGTCCATTTCAAAAACGCCATCAGCGAATGCTGGATTTAAAAAATGGTGCCCCATATTTGGTACATAACCAGATACATCAATACGTCCTTCATCTACAGCTGCGTTAAAATCTACAAATTGAGAGGTCGCATTTTTAAGCTGGTTTACTTCAACTTCCCAAGCTTCTAATTGAGGCTGGTTATCATCATCATTACTACAACTTATAATAAATATAGCTGCAGCAATTAGAGAGAGTCCTTTTAAATAATTAAGTGTTTTCATAATGAGTAAATTTTATGTATTAATTTATTATAGTTCAAATGTATGCTCACATATTAATTTTGTCTAACACAATTATCTCCTTGATTAAGACATTTGTCTCATGTGAGACATTTTTGTTAATGATTGCATCATTTGTAACAATTCATTAACTACTTTATCCTCAATTTTATACAACCAGATTATGGTAGAAAATTTTGTACCTTATGTAATGGTATTCCTAATGTGTCTTAAAATGAAATCATTTAAGGATTAATCAAATTTTGAATGAATATCAAGCAATTACTTATCTGCCTTCTAATAGTATTCACTTGTTTGTTACAAGCTCAAGAACCTTATGTATTGGATAGCAAGTATCCTGTTCATAATCTCCAAGATCAGTTGGATGTTATCGAAGACTTAGAGAACACCTTATCTCCAGAACAAATTTTAAAGGACTCTACTTTAATTTATATGCCTGGCACTACAATTCCAAGATATTTAAAAGTCGGTGCAACGTATTGGGGAAAATTACAGTTACAAACAAAAGATTCTTTAAAAGGATGGAATTTACACTTTGAAGACAAGTTAATTGGAATGCCTGCTTGGAATAAAAGTAACGGTAAGGTAGATGTTTATGGGTATGCAAATAACAAGCTCATTTTTCATAAAAAAACAGGTGTAGAATACCCAAAAAGGGAACGCGATGTTAAAGCCAATTGGGTTTTAAATCAAATAAGCTTGGATGATATACCATTAAATACGCCTGTTACTTTGGTTATTAAAGCTCAGGGTAACGAAATTGGTTTTCCTGCTTATTTTAATTTAAGTGCTCGAAGTCCTCAACAGTCTCACTATCATGAATTTTTGCAATTCGATGGCACCTTTAATATATTTATGTTAGGTGTTACATTTATAATTTTTCTATATCACATTCTGCAGTATATTTATTTAAAAGAACGCGTCTTTTTATGGTTTTCTGTATGGCTATTTTTCTGCACACTTACACAGGCAATGACAGTAGGAATGATTATTGGGTCTGTAACCAAATTTCGTTTTGCGCTTTGGGCAATGATTGCCAACGGTATATTCTATTCGTTTTGGTTTTTTGGTCGAGAATTTATCGACTCAAAACGCAAGTTTCCAAAACTTGACAAATTCATGCTTGGATTGGCTCTTTTTATTTTAATTGAGATCATGATAATGACTGCTTATGTTATCTTTTTTAAACCGCAAACCTATTTTACAGGAGTTGGGATTCACTATCAACTATTAAATATATACACCATATTAAGTGTGGTTTTATCATTCGTCATCCTACTTAAAAAAGACTCCTTTGCAAGGTATTTTGGGTTTGGTTCATTAATAGGTTCTATGGCTCTTATTGTAGGTACGATGACTGCCATGGGAATAATAAAATTCTCCATCATAGACCCATTTGCTTTGGCTATGTTTCTTCAAATTATTATTTATTCTTTCGGAATTGCATATAGAAGACAAGTGTTAAATAATAAAACACAAGAAGAAAAACTTGAAGCGCAACAAACACATGTCGAAATGCTTCGTATTAAGGATTTAGACGAAATTAAAACACGCTTTTTTGCCAATATAAGTCATGAATTTAGAACACCACTATCCTTAATTTCTGGACCTCTTAATCTTGCCAAAAAATCTTCTAAAAGTGTAGATGAGAATATTTCAATTTCACCAAAGGCGTTTAATGTTATTACCAGAAATGCAGATAGGCTTGAAAATCTAATCGATCAATTATTAGAATTGTCTAAAATTGAAAGTGGTAAAGTTCATTTAAACTTGACTCAAGGTGGTTTGATTCAGTTTATTAAATCAATCACATCGTCCTTTGAAAGCATGTCTGAACGTGAGAATATAAGTCTTAACAGTAGCTATCCAACTGAGATTAATACAGCATTTTATGACAAAGATAAATTAGAAAAAATACTCAGTAATTTACTAACAAATGCATTTAAGTATACGCCAGATAGTGGTGCAGTAACTATAGCAGTTAGTTATAACAACAGTCATTACTCAATAGAAATATCTGATACAGGAAAGGGTATGACAAAAGAAGAAATTAAGCATATTTTTGAACGTTTCTATCGCATAGAAGGATCAGAGAAGAAAGGTTCTGGTATTGGACTTGCCTTAACTAAGGAGATGGTAGATTTGCACAATGGGCAAATAAGTGTGAGTAGCCGAAAAAATGAAGGAACTACATTTAAAGTAAGACTGCCTTACACTCTAAAATCATTGCCGCAAGATATAGTTGTGGTTTCGCCTAATCTAACTATTGAATATTCTGAAACTACATTAGAAGATATTCTATCCGAAAATATTTTAGAACCTTTGCCGCGAAATGACCTCTCTTTAAACCAGAATTTATCTGTTGTTTTAGTTGTTGAAGATAACGCAGATCTTAGAATGTATATCTCAGAAATACTACAAGATCGATACAAAATCCTCTTTGCAGAAAATGGCATGAAAGGTGAACGGATGGCACTGGAACATATACCAGACATTATTTTAAGTGATGTTATGATGCCCAAAAAAGATGGTTATGCCATGTGTCATGACCTTAAGGTTAACCAAAAAACAAGCCATATTCCTATTGTTATGCTTACAGCAAAAGCTGGGCAAGACAATAAAATAGAAGGCTTTACTCAAGGTGCAGATGCTTACTTAATCAAACCGTTTAATGCAGACGAGCTTTTAATTCGGATTAAAAACTTGATTGGTGCAAGAAAAAATTTGTGGGAACATTTTAAATCTCTAGATTTTAGTATAATTGATGATTTAGATGTCACTTCCATCGACGATAAATTTTTGCAAAAGGTAGTGTCAGTTATCAAATCTAATTTAGATAATGAACAATTTTCTGTTGAGAATTTGGCTGGAGAAGTAGGGTTTAGTCGTGCTCAATTACACAGAAAACTCAAAGCAATTGCCAACAAATCAACCAATCAGTTAATTGTTGAAATTCGACTAAATGAAGCTAGGCGTATGTTGGAGAAAAAGTTGGGTTCTGTCTCAGAAATCGCTTACTCAGTTGGGTATACAAACCTTTCCTATTTTACTAAGAGTTTTAAAGAAAAGTTCGGTTTACTTCCAAGTAAGGTTTAAATGTTATTCAAACATTACTCTTTGGTCTTATTAAAATAGTTAGACTGTATTTGCTCGTTTACACCATCTTGAAACTTGGTCATGCTAAACCATTGATGTATTGAATAAGAGCCTGTTTCTCCTTGTTTATTTACAGCGATATAACCCACTTGAAAATTCTTATAATCACTATTGGGTTTGTTCACAATTCTACTGATGGCTTCTTCGCAAGCTTCTTGAGGAGATTTGCCTTGACGCATAAGTTCAACCACTAAAAAACTACCCACTGTTTTTACGACTTCTTCGCCAAGACCAGTGGCAACAGCTGCACCAATCTCATTGTCCACAAATAATCCGGAACCTATTATTGGAGAATCACCAACACGACCACCCATTTTGTAAGCAAGTCCACTTGTAGTGCAAGCACCAGAAATATCCCCATTCTTATCAATGGCAAGCATGCCAATGGTATCGTGATTTTCAATATTGATGATAGGTTTGTATTTGGCTTCGATTTTCCATTTTTCCCAAGCTGCCTTTGAAGCGTCTGTCAAAAGGTCTTCAGGTTGAAACCCTTTAGATATAGCAAATTGTTTAGCACCTTCGCCAGCCAGCATCACATGAGGAGTATCTTCCATAACTTTTCTTGCAACAGATACGGCGTGTGTAATATTTTGCAAATACACCACGGCCCCACAGTTACCATTTTTATCCATAATACAAGCATCAAGAGTGACATTCCCATCTCTGTCTGGTAAACCACCTTTACCAACAGATTGCCCCTTTTCATTGGCTTCTTCTATCATGCAGCCTTGTTCTACGGCATCTAAGGCGTTGCCACCTGCCTGTAAGACTTCCATAGCTTTTGCCGTGGATTCCGTAACGTGCCATGTTGCAATTACTAGAGGTAATGACGCCATTGATGTTGAGGTGGTTTTCTTTTCTTCTGAATTGGACTCAGCGCAACTTGCAATAGTACTTCCAACGGCTAATCCCGCTGTTGATAATGTTGCGTTTTTAATGAAGTTTCTTCTTTTCATAAGTTTTATTTTACAATGATTTCATCTACAAACAACCAGCTTCTACCATTATGTTCATAGCCTATATGCCATTTAGGGAGTTCTCCTAATGTTTTAGCAATGATTTTCACATAGCGGTAATTTGATATCGATTGTTTGAATTCTATATTTTTTATACTCACTTCCTCTAAAGGTTTAGGTGTTTCTAATTGATAGTTGCCAATGGACTTGAAAATTCTATTGTCATTAGAAACCAAACATTCTACATCTGTTGGCAAGAAAATCCAAGAACGTTGATCTTTTAAAAAATTAACTTGAATTGATTGGATTGGTTTTTCCTTACCCAAATCTAAAGTAGCAATAAGGTCTTTGTTTTCATAGCCTTGCCATGTGCCAGTCCTAAAGTCTTCTGCACCAATAATGCCGTCAATCAAGGCATTGTTTCCACCAGCGTTATATTGATTAGCATATTCTGTATTTAATGTGATAGACATGTTTGGATCTATTTTATAGAACTGTGTCGTAACTTTTGAACTTTGAACGCCTTCTTTTTCTGAATAAACTTCTAGAGTGGATGACTCAGAAATTATGATTGGATTGTTGTATGTTTCAAAATTAGAATCATCTAATTTATATAAGATGCTTGCATCTTTATCCACATTTTGTAAGACAACTTCTGTTGAACCCTTGAATGCAATGTTGCCTTTGGCAATAAATGGTGCGGCAACAATAAGATGTTCGTTGATTTCTGTTTTTGGTTCACTACCTTCTTCAGTTCCCCATTGAGATGGTTTGTCAGTCATGAAAAATTCTAATGCTCCGCCATTTACTATATCGTTATGGGTAATAAAAGTCTTGTCAAGTGATTTGCCATTAAGATTTACATGATCAATGTAAATATTTGAGTTACTAAGGTTGTATGCCACAATGTTAAATTGTTTTCCATTTTCTAAGTTGATAGTGGCCTTGTCAAATAATGGGGTTCCAATAATATATTCATTAGATGCAGGTGTTACAGGGTAGAACCCCATTGAGCTTAAAACATACCATGCACTCATTTGCCCACAATCTTCATTACCAGAAATACCATTAGGATCATTTTTATACAGACCAGTTAGTATAGTGTAAATTTTTTCTTGCGTTTTATGCGGCTTGTTGACAAAGTTATAGAGATACGCCATATGGTGACTTGGCTCGTTGCCATGAGCGTATTGACCAATAAGCCCAGTAATGTCTACTTGATGACGTCCAACTGTTTGAGCTTCAGCGACAAACAATTTATCTAGATTAGCTTCTAATTTGTCTTTACCACCTAGTAATTTGATGAACCCAGAAATGTCTTGAGGTACATAAAAACTGTACTGCCAAGAGTTAGCTTCAGTATAATTAAAATTCACTTCGTATGGATCAAATGGTGCAAACCAAGTATTGCGAAAGCGTCCTCTCATAAATTGGGTACTTGGGTCAAAAACATTCTTATAAGATTGAGCGCGTTCTGTGTAAGTTTTATAATCATCGTCTTTACCTAACGCTTTTGCCATTTGGGCTATCGTCCAATCATCGTAAGCATATTCCAAGGTTTTCGAAACAGATTCGCTTTCTTTTTCAACAGGGATATAGCCTAAAGATTTATACGAATCCAATCCTAATTTATCTTGTATAGCACTATGCTTCATAGCTTCTAATGCTTTGTTGACATCATAATCCTTGATTCCCTTTAAATACGCATCAGCTATAACGGGTACAGCATGATATCCAATCATGCAACCTGTATAACAACCTGCTAAATCCCAAATAGGCATGATACCTCCTTCGTCATACTTAGCTAGAAAAGTGTTTATGAAATCGTTGGTTCTGTCTTGTTCAATAATGGTATAAAGAGGATGCGCAGCTCGATAGGTGTCCCAAAGCGAAAAGACTGTATAATAATCAAAATCCTGAGTTTCATGAATTTTTAAATCCATACCGCGATAACGACCATCCACATCTTGATATAAGTTAGGGGCTAACATGGTATGATATAAAGCGGTGTAAAAATTGGTTTTGTAATCGTTATTGTCGCTCTCGATAACGATTTTCTCTAATTGCTTCTCCCAAGTGTTTTGCGCTTCGGTTTTCACTTGTTCAAAGGTTTTATTACCTATTTCTTCTTCTAGGTTTTTACGTGCTCCGTCTTCATCGACAGCCGAAATTCCTATTTTGATATAGACTGGTTCGTTGTTTGGATTGTTGAACTTAAAATAAGCCTTGTTTCCGTTAGAAGAAATGCCACTTCTCATAGTACTTTCCTCAGGTCTAACTGAAAAAGAGTGTGAAAATTTAATATGATAAAATAGCTTCTGATTAGTCGCCCATGCTTTTGAATGCCGGTAACCCTCAACATCGTAGTTTGATATTTTAGTGATATTTCCTTCAAGTAGTTCATCACGATGTTCTAAATCCAATATGATTATCTGGTTTTTTGAAGATGGAAATTGATACTTATGAATTCCACTTCTTTTTGAAACCGTAAGCTCCACATCAATATTTGTAGAGTCTAAATGCACTTTATAGTATCCTGGCTCGGCCACTTCGTTTTCATGTGAGAAGTGCGCTCGGTACCCTTTTTTACCATCAGAACCATTGTTAAAATTTACTGTGTTAGTTGGCATTAGCAGAATGTCGCCATAGTCACTAACACCTGTGCCACTCAAATGCGTATGAGAAAACCCGTAAATGTACTCATCGCTATAATGATAACCAGAACAACCATCCCAGCCTTCCAATCGTGTGTCTGGAGATAATTGCATCATTCCAAATGGCATAGAGGCTCCTGGGTAAGTATGGCCATGACCGCCAGTACCAATAAATGGGTTGACATAAGAGATGAGAGCTTTGTCTTTTTTGGCAGGAATAACCTTATATGGCTCTTTACAATTTGACACTGCGATCATTAAGACGAGTAGCCCTAAAAAATGTAATTTCATTGATTGCCGTTTTACGCAGAAAGATACCAAATATTGATTGTTTAGTTAAACTTATTTTAATTAAGGGCTTCAAATGTTAAATTGCCTTACTTTTGACTAATTAAAACCTCTTATGTTACGCTGGTTTATTTTTATTCTTTTTTATTCGTTACTAAGTTTTTACGGTTTTCAAGCTATAAAGACGATTACTAAAATTAGTTGGATACACTATGTCTTCATACTAGTTGCATTGCTGGTTATTGGAAATTTCATTTTTCAGTTTACAGGACCATCACCGTCAAGACCTTTAACATCAGCAAAAAGTTATGCGATAGGGTTTTTATTGGCATTTCTTGTTTTGAACCTAATCATTGTGCCAATATTATTTGGAGAAGATATTATTAGAGTTATTATAGGAGCTTATGATAAGTTCATTAATAAGGAAACGTTTCATTTGCCTTCTAGAAGAAAATTTGTCAGTCAGATTGCTTTAGGATTGGCCGCGATACCTTTTGGAGCTTTACTTTATGGTATGTATCGTGGGAAGTACAATTTTAAAGTTCTTAAATATACCTTACATTTTGAAGATCTTCCAGATGCCTTTGATGGCTACAGGATTACCCAAATAAGTGATATACATTCTGGAAGTTTCGATAATCGAGAGAAAGTAGAATATGCTGTAAATTTAGTAAATGAACAACAGTCAGATACCATATTATTTACTGGCGATATGGTCAATAATGAAGCTAAAGAAATGTTGCCTTGGAAAGACGTTTTTGGAAAACTTAAAGCTAAAGATGGCCTGTTTTCTGTTTTAGGGAATCATGATTATGGTGATTATGTCCGTTGGAATTCAAAAGAAGAAAAGTCACAAAACCTAGAAGATTTAAAGATTATTCAAAAAGACATGGGCTTTGATTTATTATTAAATGAAAGTCGATTTCTTGAAAGAGAAGGTCAACGTTTAGCTTTGATTGGCGTTGAGAATTGGGGAAAAGGGGGTTTCAAGAAAACGGGCGACTTAAAAAAGGCTTCCGCTGATGTTAAAAAGGATGATTTTAAGATTCTTATGAGTCATGATCCTTCTCATTGGGAAGAAGAAGTTATAAAAGATGCCTATCACTATCACTTGACATTAAGCGGTCATACGCATGGTATGCAATTTGGTATAGAGATTCCAGGTTGGATAAAATGGAGCCCAGTGAAATGGCGTTATAAATATTGGGCTGGTGTCTATAAAGAAATGGGTCAATATATTAATGTGAATAGAGGATTTGGATATCTAGCGTTTCCGGGTCGTGTAGGGATCTGGCCCGAAATAACGGTCATAGAACTTAAGAAAGGTACTCCTACGGCTTAATTGCATGGAAATGTTATATTTGTATACTAGACATTGATTTAAAACTTTAATGTATGTCAAAATTCGGGGAATTAATAGATGTGGAGATTCCTGTTCTGTTAGATTTTTATACTGAATGGAATGATCAATCTACCGCAATGCATCCAGTATTAAGAGATGTTGCTGCGGCTTTGGGTGATAAAGCTAAGGTCATCAAGATAGATGTTGATAAAAACAAGGAACTCTCTGAAGCGCTTCGTGTTAAAGGTCTACCAACACTTATTAGCTATAAAGATGGTGAAATGAAATGGAGACAAAGTGGTGAGCAAGATGCCAATACTCTTATAGGCATTATTCAAGAATATCTTTAAATAGCAATTTTCTCGAATCGAAACCCTGCATTGCTATAATACTCCAATACTTTTGGCAATACATACTTGACATTTTTAAGCGCTTTAAGACTGTCATGCAATACAATTATACTACCGCTGACTGTATGATTTAAAATATTCTTGAGACAGTCTTCTTCAGAAACATCTTTTCTCCAATCTTTTGCAACCACATCCCACATAATAATATGATAACCTAGGGTTCTTAGTTGTTTTCCTTGAATCTTTTTGATACGCCCATACGGTGGGCGAAATAATTTTTGTGTATTGTGTTCTTTAATGAATGTTTCAGCTTCTAATATATTTTGAATGTAATCTTTTGTGTCAGTTTTCCAACCTTCAAGATGATGTTGTGTGTGGTTGCCTATAGCATGTCCTTCTTCAATTACTTTGTTAAAAATAGTGGCATGTTTTTGAACATTATCTCCAATGCAAAAAAACGTAGCTTTCGCATTATATTTTTTAAGTTCATTAAGCACAAATTCTGTAGCTTCAGGTACTGGGCCATCATCAAATGTTAAATACAAAATTTTCTCAGAAGATGTTCTAGCTTCAGAAAAAAAATCCCAAACATAGTTCGGGAATATTTTTTTCACAAGTTTTGGCATTTTTGCAGGAATCATTGTCATGATTAGTCCTGCTTTAAACTATCAATAATAGTTTTCACACTATCCTGAGCAGGAAGATCAGCATCTTCAGGAACAAGATTAATGTCATCTGGGTCATTTTCGTAAAAATGCCTAAATAGTTTTAAATGATTTCTAAAGGTCTCCATTTCTTCATTCGCTATTTCCTTGTCGTATAATGCTACAATACCTACTAAACTTTTGTAACGCTCAATATTCGTTATAATTTTTTCCGCAATATCATATTGTTTGTCTATATCAAGCTCACTGTAATACGTTAAAGTTTCTTGGTATTTTAGTGCGACTTGCTTATATAAATCCCTTGCCTTTTCATCTGCACCAACTTCGTAATAAGCACTAATATAGGGCTCTAAAAGTGTATAATAGCCATAGTATTGTACAGGCATTTTGTCCATGGCCAAATCGGCAATTTCTTCAGCCTTTTGCGGCTCGTCTTCATTAATTAATTGTTCAATAAGACGAGCCATATTGCCTCTATAAGTAATGGCGTTCTTACGAGTTTCTGGGTCATGATAAATATCTTCACTTCCACTATTTCCCCATTCCCATTCTTTTACTTTTTCATACATCAAATCTGCATCAACGCGACCCATGTCAAATGGATTTGCGCGATCAACGGGTGTACGAATAGGCACTAATTTATAGCACATGCCATCTAATTGTAAATAATCTTTCATCCAGATATAATCTTCATCAGAAAAAGCACCTCCAGTAAAATAAATCGGGCGATTCCAATCGTTATTGGCAACAATATCTAGCATTAATAATCTATTCTTGTACAATGCACTGCCTTTGATCTTGATGTCGATATAAGGTTCTATTCTATTCGCATCCTTAGACTTTACAAGGCCATTTTTTAATACAGTTTCTTTATTGACTGGAATCCTAATGTTCTCTGTTGGCATGTAGTTAGCATTCAAATATTGAGATGGATAACGGCTAAGGTTTTGATCGGACTGCTGAAGAAGGAATTTGTATTTTGTTTTTGGATTATCACTTGTCACCCAATTCATAAAATTCTTTATCATCATAGTGTCCTTAGTGATAGGCTCATTTAAAATATGATTTCGCGTTCCATATTTATATTGATTGTGAGTCATTTGAGAAGGTATAGGATCACTTTCATAGGCTTTGCGTTTCATTTGATCTATATACCAATCTGTTTGAAAGAGACTCGTGTTCACCACTCTAACGTCAGTTCTGTAGCCTTCTATTTCTTGTGCATACCAAAGGGCAAATGTATCATTATCTCCGATGGTGAATAATATGGCATTCTCGTCACAGGAATCCAAGTATTTATGAGCCATGGATTGTGCTGTATATTTTCCTGATCGATCGTGATCATCCCAATTATTGGCGGCTAAGATGCCAGGAACCAACACTAAACAAACAATGCTAACTATAGGCGCTATTAATTTTGCCGACATATACTTTTTAAGAGTATTGTAAATAGCATAAACGCCAAAGCCGATCCATATGGCAAAAACGTAGAAAGATCCCACAACAGAATAATCCCGTTCTCTAGGTTCAAAAGGTCTTACATTGGTGTATACCTGTATCGCTAATCCCGTAAATAGAAAGAAGACTAACAGTATCCAAAAGAGTTTTTTGTCTTTATTAAATAAGAAGAACAAACCAATAAGTCCCAGAATTAGTGGGAGAAAATAATAGGTATTTCTGCCCTTGTTGTTTTTTACATCTGACGGCAAATTATATTGAGACATGCCCAATAATAAACCATCAATGGGTTTGATGCCGCTAATCCAATTTCCGTGATTATCATACTTGCCTTGAATGTCATCTTGACGTCCCGCAAAATTCCACATAAAATAGCGCCAGTACATATAGCTTAATTGGTATTCAAACATATAGCGTATGTTACTGCCCAAACTTGGTTTTTCAATCTCAATATATTGACCAAAGCGCCTGAGGAAATTATGGTAATCCTCAAAATCGACCATGCCTCGGGCAACGTTATTTTTCAACTCTGATACTGTAGTTCTTAACGTATTATATTCTTGCGGACTTATATAGGGACTTTTAGGCTTCAATTTAAAATCTAAGAAACCTGTAAACAGCATGTAATTTTCTGCATGTTCACCACTCCACATTCTTGGTAAAACTGAAGCGTGTTTTGAATTGTAACTTTGCAGCGCTCTTTCGTATTCATTTACAATAACATATTCACCTTTTTTAAGATCCTTTTCGTATTTCGGTTTGTCATCGATGTAGGCATTGTCTGGATCTTCATCTAATCCAGAATATTGATCTGTAAATTGCGGGCCATAGAATAAATGTGTTTTTGGATATTGTTCGAGGTTATAATATGCCAGCAATTCTCTAGCGCTAGACGGATTGTTTTCGTTAATTACGACATTAGCATTTGCTCTAATTGGTAGCATCATCCAAGAGGAAAATCCGATAAAAATAAAAAGAACACAGAGAACAAGCGTGTTTGCGAGTTTGTATTTTCTCTCTCTAGTATATTTCAACCCGAAATAGAAAGCAGCTACTAAAATCAAGCCTGCTATAATACTTCCTGAATTAAACGGTAATCCAATAGAATTGACAAAGAATACTTCGGCGAGACCAAAGAATTTAAGTGCATTAGGTAGTAATAATTTGAAGATGGCCAATAAAATGGCAACAACAGTAATATTAGCTAGTACGAAATTTTTAATGGTAACAGTCTTATAGTTTTTAAAGAAATATACCAATCCGATAGCAGGTATAGTTAACAAGCCCATAAAATGAACTCCAAAAGACAAACCTATAATAAAAGAGATTAAAATCAGCCATTTATTACCTCGAGGTTTGTTCATGTCTTGCTCCCAGCGAAGGCCTAACCAGAACATACTAGCCATAATTAAGGTAGCCATAGCATACACCTCAGTTTCAACAGCATTAAACCAGAAAGAATCTGTAAATGTAAACGCTAACGATCCTACCAAAGCACTCCCGAGAATAGCTTGGCTTTGGCTTGTTGATAATTTGTTTGCTTCCCCAATTATTTTGCGAAGCAACAAAGTAATGGTCCAGAACATAAATAATATAGTAAAAGCACTGGCTACGGCGCTCATCATGTTCATCATCAAGCCTATTTGCGAAGGGTCTGTTGTGAATATAGAGAAAAAAGCGCCAAGCATTTGAAATAGAGGCGCTCCAGGAGGATGACCAACCTGTAGTTTAGATGCGGTCAATATATATTCTCCTGCATCCCAAAAACTCACTGTGGGTTCTACAGTTAAACTGTAAGTTATTAATGCGATAGCAAAAGAAAGCCATCCTAAAATGGTATTCCATTTCTTGAAATTGAACTGCGCCATATACTATAGTAAATTACTTGAGGGCGAATTTAAGAATAAAAAGACTAGACTTTAGAATTTTTAAGGAAACGTTAAGTAATTGAAAAAATTGTCTGTTAGAAATTTTAAGTTTTATGGCTAAATAGTTTGTGCAAATAAAAGTTTGTTATAAATTTGCACTCGCATTTTAGCATATTGGCCTATGGTGTAACTGGCAACACATTGGTTTTTGGTACCAAAGAGTCTAGGTTCGATCCCTAGTGGGCCAACTAAATGCTAACCGATTTGATTTATTCAAGTCGGTTTTTTTGTTTTTACATCTTAAATGTTATGACTGGTCGCCTTGCATGGTTTACTAGATCTTCACTAATACTGCCATTGAAAAAGTGTGCTAAGCCTTGCCTTCCGTGTGTGCTCATACCAATTAGATCGGCCCCTATCAACTTTGAAAAATTTAAAATACCTTTTTCTATAGTGTCATCATTATAGATGTTCATAGTGTAGTTGTCTGGACTAGATGTGGAAATAAAACCGTTCATCATGTCCTCAGCTTCAGAAGTTGTATAAAAATTGTTGACGGTGTTAATTACTAAAAGATGCATTCTTGCCTGAAGCATATTTGTCAAAGCGACAGCTTTACTATAAGGCTTTTTGTTTTCTTCGGTAAATGACGATGCATAAACGAAATTTTTGATATTTAAATTGGTGTGCTCATTCTTAATAACTAACACTGGTACTTCAGAGGTTCGAACTACTTTTTCTGTATTTGAGCCAATAAACATTTCTTTGAAACCACTGGCGCCATGAGACCCCATAACCACTAAATCGATATCGTGCTCTTTACAGGTTTCCAAAATACCATCTGAAGTTTGATGAAAATTAACGGTTTCATGAACAGTAATCCCATTAAGAAAATCTTTTTCCATGGTGTCTTCAAAACGCTTATGAGCTAATTTCATAAAGAACATCGCTTCAGGAAGATCACTATGAGAACTCAGTGCATCAATTTGTGACAAAGGAAGTTCTAACATATGCAATAAATAGATTTCACTATCATGTTCTTTTGCTAATTGGGCAGCGATTTTAAGAGCGTTTTCGGCTAAAGGTGAAAAATCAGTAGGTACAAGTATTTTTTTGAGCATAGACTTGCAATTTAGAAGATTGAATACACATAAATTTACAAATAAAAATCGACTCTAACTAGGCTTTGGATAATCAAGATATTGTTGTATATTTGCCCCGTTGTAAGAAAAGATATCACGAGGGGACGAAAAGTCCCCTCTTTTTATACTAAAAAAGTTGAAAAAAGTAGTTCAAGAGTTGCTTGATATAGGTTTTGCTGAGAGAGAAGACTTGTTCTTAATTGAGTTATCTGTTACTGGTGCTAATCACATACAAGTGGTTATTGATGGAGATAAAGGCGTGACAGTTGAAGATTGTATTTTTATAAGTCGTGCGATTGAGCATAACTTAGATAGAGAAGAAGAAGATTTCTCTTTAGAGGTCACTTCGGCAGGTGCAGCAGCTCCTCTTACAAAAGTCAGACAGTATGAAAAGAATATCGGAAGAACATTAGAGCTTAGAGCTAATGACAATACCAAAATTGAAGGTGAATTGCTTATTGTTGATGACAGTAGCATTACTTTAAAGTGGAAAGCTAGAGAGCCTAAGCCAGTTGGTAAAGGAAAGATAACAGTAGAGAAACAAGCGAAATTTGCATACAATGATATTGTAGAAGCAAAAGTCATAATAAAATTTTAATTAGAGAGATATGGAAAATCTTGCGTTAATAGATTCTTTTTCAGAATTCAAAGACGATAAATTAATCGACCGTGTAACGTTAATGGCCATCTTAGAAGATGTGTTTAGAAGTGCGTTGAAAAGAAAATACGGAGATGATGATAACTTTGATATCATCGTTAATCCAGATAAGGGTGACCTCGAGATATGGAGAAATAGGATTGTTGTTGCAGACGGAGAAATTGAGGACGAAAACCAAGAGATTTCTTTAACTGAGGCTAGAAAAATAGAACCAGATTTTGAAGTAGGGGAAGATGTTTCTGAAGAAGTAAAACTTGAAGACCTTGGGAGACGTGCTATTTTGGCATTAAGACAGAATCTGATCTCAAAAATTCATGAACATGACAATACAAATATATACAAGCAATTTAAAGACCTTGTAGGAGAGATATATACAGCTGAGGTACATCATATTCGCCATAGAGCTATTATTTTGTTAGATGATGACGGCAATGAAATTATCCTTCCTAAGGATAAACAAATATCTTCAGATTTCTTCCGTAAAGGAGATAATGTAAGAGGCGTTATTGAGAGTGTAGAGCTTAAGGGAAGTAAACCAGCAATCATTATGTCTAGAACTTCTCCAATATTTTTAGAGAAGTTATTTGAACAAGAGATTCCTGAAGTCTTTGATGGTTTAATAACTGTTAAGAAAGTTGTTAGAATTCCAGGAGAAAAAGCGAAAGTAGCTGTAGATTCTTATGATGATAGAATCGATCCAGTAGGCGCTTGTGTAGGTATGAAAGGGTCTCGTATACATGGTATCGTAAGAGAACTCGGCAACGAAAATATTGATGTTATTAATTATACAAATAACTTGCAGTTATTTATTACAAGAGCGTTAAGCCCTGCAAGAGTAACATCGCTCAAAATAGATGAAGACACCAAAAGAGCTGAAGTGATCTTAAAACCTGAAGAAGTGTCTAAGGCTATAGGTCGTGGAGGTCATAACATCAGATTAGCAGGTCAGTTAACAGGATATGAGATCGATGTATTTAGAGAAGGTGCAGAAGAAGATGTTGAGTTGACAGAATTCTCAGATGAAATAGAAAGTTGGATTATTGACGAGCTTAAGAAAGCAGGCCTAGATACTGCCAAGAGTGTGTTAGAGCAAGAAGTTGGTGATTTGGTTAAAAGAACAGATTTAGAAGAAGAAACTATTGTAGAAGTGGTAAGGATCCTTAAAGAAGAATTCGAAGAATAGTTTAAATTAGGTATATTAAGCGCAATTTATGGCTGAAGTTAACACAATGAGATTAAATAAGGTATTACGTGAGCTCAATATCTCACTAGATCGTGCTGTGGAATTCTTGAATTCCAAAGGCATAGAGATCGAGGCTCGTCCTACCACAAAAATTACTGCCGATGTTTACAAAGTCCTTTCAGATGAATTTGAAACGGATGCAAGTAAAAAAATGGCATCAAAAGAAGTTAGTGAAGCCAAGCTAAAAGAAAAGGAAGCCCTTCGAGAAGAGCGCGAAAAAGATATAGAGCCTGAGCCAAAACCAGAACCAGAACCAGAACCAGAGAAAAAAGAAGAAAAGGTAGTAAAGGCCAAAGCAACATTGTCAGGCCCAAAACAAGTGGGGAAAATAAATCTTGATAAGCCCAAGAAAGAAAAGCCGGTTGAAAAAAAGGTTGAAGCTTCTAAAGAAGTGAAGTCTGAAGCTCCTAAGAAAGAGAACGTAGTAGAAGAGAAAAAAGTTGAAACCAAAAAGGGCGAAACTAAAAAGGTTGAGGTAAAGAAAGTTGAAAAGCCTGCTAAAGTTGAAGAGAAAGCCGAGCCTGTAGCTGAGGAAATCAAAGATGAAAAGGTAAAGACACAATATCAAAAACTCACGGGCCCTAAAATTGCTGGCGATAAAATAGATTTGAGCAAGTTTAAGAAACCTGAAAAGAAAAAGGAAGACAAAAAGGATACTACTTCAGATAATAAGCGCAAGAGAAGACGTATATCAAAAACTGATGGGGGAAAAGGAAAGCCTGGAGCTAATGGTTCTGATAATAGAGGTGGCTTTAAAGGAAGAAAACCTGGAGGAGGCGGACGACGCCCACAGGTAGTTAAAGAAGAACCTAGTGAAGAAGATGTAAAAAAGCAAGTGCGCGAAACGCTTGAAAAACTTCAAGGAAAATCTAACAAAGGCAAAGGCGCAAAGTATAGAAGAGATAAAAGAGATCAACATAGAGAGCAAACTGAAATTGATCAGAAAATTGAAGCGGCTGAAAGCAAAATTTTAAAGGTTACTGAGTTTGTGACGGCAAATGAGGTGGCTACCATGATGGACGTTGGAGTAACAGAGATTATCTCGGCATGTATGTCTTTAGGTATGATGGTAACGATGAACCAACGTTTAGATGCCGAAACGCTATCTATTGTTGCAGAGGAATTTGGTTACGAAGTAGAATTTGTTACTGCCGATATTGAAGAGTCTATTGAAGAAGTTGTAGACCAACCAGAAGATCTTAAACCGCGTGCGCCAATTGTAACGGTTATGGGTCATGTGGATCACGGTAAGACATCGTTATTAGATTACATAAGAAAAGAAAATGTTATTGCAGGAGAATCAGGAGGTATCACACAGCATATTGGTGCTTACGGAGTTACTCTTGATAACGGACAAAAAATAGCGTTTTTAGATACACCAGGTCACGAAGCTTTTACGGCGATGCGTGCTCGTGGTGCTCAAGTTACTGATATTGCCATTATTGTTGCCGCTGCAGATGACGATATTATGCCACAAACAAAAGAAGCTATCTCTCATGCTCAAGCTGCTGGAGTGCCTATTGTTTTTGCAATAAATAAAATTGATAAGCCTGATGCTAATCCTGAAAAAATAAAAGAAGGACTGGCTCAAATGAATTTACTGGTTGAAGATTGGGGTGGAAAAATCCAGTCTCATGATATTTCAGCTAAAGTAGGAACAGGTATCAAAGAACTACTAGAAAAAGTACTTCTTGAAGCGGAGTTATTAGAGTTGAAAGCTAATCCAGATAAGCCAGCAGTCGGAACGGTTGTTGAAGCATTTTTAGATAAAGGGCGTGGATATGTGTCTACAATCTTGGTGCAAGCAGGAACTTTGAGAATTGGTGATTATGTACTGGCCGGAAAAAATAGCGGTAAGGTAAAAGCCATGACTGATGAGCGAGGTAATGATGTAAAAGAAGCAGGTCCAGCAACACCAGTATCTATTTTAGGATTAGATGGAGCGCCTCAAGCAGGTGATAAATTTAATGTCTTTGAAGATGAACGTGAAGCGAAACAAATTGCGACAAAGCGTGGACAACTGCAGCGAGAGCAATCTGTAAGAACACAACGCCATATTACCTTAGATGAAATAGGAAGACGTATTGCTTTAGGCGATTTCCAAGAGTTAAATATCATCCTTAAAGGAGATGTGGATGGATCTGTGGAAGCGTTAACAGATTCGTTCCAAAAACTATCGACTGAAGAAATTCAAGTAAATATCATACATAAAGGTGTGGGTGCTATTACAGAAAGTGATGTATTATTGGCTACGGCTTCTGATGCTATCATTATTGGATTTAATGTAAGACCAATGGGTAATGCCCGCCAAATAGCCGATAAGGAAGAAATAGATATCCGTATGTACTCGATTATCTATGATGCTATTAATGATGTGAAAGATGCAATGGAAGGTATGTTGTCTCCAGAGCTTAAAGAAGAGATTACAGGTAATGCTGAAATTAGAGAAATCTTTAAGGTGTCTAAAATTGGAAGTATTGCAGGATGTATGGTCACTAGCGGTAAGATCTTTAGAAATTCTGGCATAAGATTGATTCGTGATGGTGTGGTTGTTTTCACAGGCGAATTAGCATCTTTAAAACGATTTAAGGATGACGCTAAAGAAGTGTCCAAAGGCTACGATTGTGGTATGCAGATCAAGAACTACAATGATATAAAAGAAGGTGATGTGATAGAAGCCTTCCAAGAAGTCGAGGTTAAGAAGACGCTGAAATAAAATATTCCATCATAAGGTGGATAAAAGGTAGACAAAGCATTCATTATCTAGTGAATGCTTTTTTTATACTATAATATTACTTACCAGGCTTAAAAATAAAGGCACTAGTGAATTTTCGTTTTACTTTAATCAAAGCTCTATCCGCCTCTAATCTCGACCTGAAATTTCCTACCCATATTTTGTAATTGGGAGTCTCGAATTTTAAACTTGATAAATACTCTGGATAGGAGCCATCAAAGTTTGCTTTTGCTGCCTCTGCAGCAGACCTATTTCCAGAATAGATCTGTATCTTAAAACGCTCTTCTTCTGTGCTTATATCTTTTTTAAGCTTCAAAAGCTTTTCTATCTCTGGATTTTGATTTACTGTAACCGACCCTTCTTGTGCATTCGCGCTCAAAATTGCAAATAGCGAAAGGAAGAAAAAAATGGTGACGGTTTTTATATAATTAATGGCCATTTTGTTTAATGTTTTTGCAAAGGTAAAATTTAAAGCTTAAAACCATTTCTTTTATCTATTTAGAATGCCTCTAAATTATAAATTAAGACTTCTCTAACATTTAGAAAATGGAGTTTAAGTCTTACTTTTGCGTGAGAATTTTATAACTGTATTTTTCTACTTTTATTTCAATTAATGAAAAAATCGTACCAAAGTTTAGAAGATAATTCCGACCACACTATGAAACAGGTGATTTACCGTAACCTCAGTTCAAGATTTCTTCTTTTAGGTCTTATAGCATTACTATCATTTTCATCTAACCATATACTTGCTCAAGATGCTGATCCAGTTGCTGGAAAAGCGTTGTTCAGAGCAAATTGTGCATCTTGTCATAAATTAGATGGCCCAATGACTGGCCCTGCATTGCGTAATGTAGAAGCGAGATTGGCAGAAGACGAAGGATTAGATAGAGCATGGATATATGCATGGGTAAGAAATAGCGCTGGAATGATCAAGTCTGGTGATGCCTACGCTAATAAGACATTTAAGGAGTACAACGAAACTCCAATGACTCCGATGCCGCAGTTAGAGGATGCTGATATCGATAATATTTTGGCTTATACAGCTGAATTACCTCCACCTCCTCCAGAGAAGACTGAAATCGAAGAGAATGGTGGAAGTTCTGATAATGGCGCCTCAAATAAATTAATCCTTTGTGCTTTGGCACTTTTGTTTGCTTTATTAGCTGCAGGACTTTATTTAGTGAATAGAACATTGCGTCGTTTTGCTAATGAAAAAGGGATTGCTCTTGCTTCAGATGATGAAGAAAAAAGAATGCCGTTATGGAAAGCATTTGTCCAAAACCAATTCTTAGTATTAGTGACTGCTATTTTCTTATTACTGGCGAGTGGTTATTTTGCTTATGGTTGGATGATGCAGGTAGGTGTTGATCAAGGATATCAACCATATCAACCTATACATTTTTCTCATAAAATTCACGCAGGAGATAACAAAATAGATTGTAAATACTGTCACTCTTCAGCAAGAGTAAGTAAAACATCAGGAATACCATCGCTTAATGTGTGTATGAACTGTCATAAATCTATTAGCGAATATAGTGGAGATGTTACTTTAGAATACGATAAAGAATTTTACGATAGTGAAATCCAGGAATTATATAAAGCTGCTGGATGGAATGCTGCCGAACAGAAATATTCTGGAGAACCATCGGCAGTCAAATGGATAAGAGTTCATAATCTTCCTGACTTTGTATATTTCAACCACTCTCAACATGTTACTGTCGCTGGTGTTGAATGTCAAACGTGTCATGGTCCTGTAGAAGAAATGGAAATTGTATACCAATATGCACCATTAACTATGGGTTGGTGTATTAATTGCCATAGAGAAACGAATGTAGATATAAAAGACAATGCATACTACACAAAAATTCATGAAGAACTATCTAAGAAGTATGGTGTAGACCAACTTACGGTAGCTCAAATGGGCGGATTAGAATGTGGTAAATGTCATTATTAATAATAAAAGAATTAATCTCATAATATGTCATCAAACAAGAGATACTGGAAAAGTGTTGAAGAGCTAGACGAAAACAGCTCTATTGTTGAGACGCTCAAACAAAATGAGTTCGTTGAAGAAATTCCTACGGATGAGTTTTTAGGTGATAAAGAGACCTTAGAGTCCTCTAATACAACACGTCGTGATTTCTTAAAGTATGTTGGTTTTAGTACTGCAGCAGCTACATTAGCAGCTTGCGAAGGACCAGTGAAGAAATCTATTCCTTATGTAGTTCAACCAAAATCTATAGTGCCAGGAGTTGCTAATTATTATGCAACAACGATTGCTAATGGTTATGATTTTGCAAATGTTTTAGTAAAAACACGCGAAGGTCGTCCTATTAAAATAGGAAGTAATAAAATGGCCTCATCTAATGGTCATGCCAATGCAAGAGTTAATGCTTCTGTATTAGATTTGTATGATAGTTTAAGAGTACAAGGTCCAAAGAAGAAGAATGGTGAAAGAATTGAAGATGTTTCATGGAGTTCATTTGATGCTGAGGTTAATCAAAAATTAACAGATCTTAAAAATTCAGATAAAGAAATTGTCTTATTAACGCAAACATTTGCTAGCCCATCAACGTCTAAGTTGATTTCAGAATTTAAAGAAAAATATGGTAATGTACGTCACGTCGTTTATGATGCGATTTCAGAATCTGCGGCATTAGATGCTTACCAAAATATATATGGAGAAAGAGGACTAGCCAATTACGATTTCTCTAAGGCGGGAACGATAGTATCTGTTGGTGCAGATTTCTTGTCTAACTGGCAAGGTGGTGGTTTCGATTCAGGATATTCGCAAGGACGTGTTCCAGATCATGGCAAGATGTCTAGACATATTCAGTTTGAATCTAACATGTCATTAACAGGAGCTAATGCAGACAAACGTGTGCCTATGACACCTAGTCAGCAAAGAACAGCGCTTGCTAAATTATATAGTTATGTTATGGGCGGTTCCGTTTCTGGAGATTTACCTAAACATATAGATGATGCTGTACGAAGTGCAGCCCAAGAATTACAGAAAGCTGGAAGTAATGGTGTTTTGGTCACTGGTATCGATGATGTCAATGCGCAAACTATTGCTCTTCAAATAAACAAAAGCATAGGAAGTAAAGCATTTGATGCTTCTACACCTATTAAAACAAGACAAGGTAGCGATGCGGCAGTAGCAAAATTAGTTGCTGATATGAAGTCAGGGACTATTGGCGCCCTTATTATGAGTGGTGTGAACCCAATGTATACCTTGTCAAATTCTTCTGACTTTGCAGAGGGCTTGGAGAAAACGGAATTATCAATTTCGTTTTCGATGAAAGCTGATGAGACGGCAATTTTAGCAAATTATATTGCAGCGGCACCTCACTATCTAGAATCTTGGGGCGATGTAGAGCTACAGAAAGGACATTTTGGATTGATGCAACCGACTATTCGTCCGTTGTTTGATACAAGACAATTTCAAGAAGCTTTGTTACAATGGACAGGAAATCCATTATCATATACAGATTACATCAAGAATACTTGGAATTCCGATATACTAAATGGAGGGTCATTTAATCAAGCATTACATGATGGTGTATTTGTAGGAGGCAGTTCTGCATCAACAGACACATCAGCTGATTCAGTAATTGATGCCTTAATAGGTGAGGAAGCTCTGTCTTCTGATGTTGGTAATGCGGCAAGAGCACTAGCTACTTCAGTAAAACCATCTAATGGTTTAGAGCTGACATTATATTCTAAAGTAGGTATGGGAGATGGCCAACAGGCTAATAATCCTTGGTTACAAGAATTCCCTGATCCCATCACAAAAGTGACTTGGGATAACTACATTGCTGTATCTAAGGCAGATGCCGAAGCAATGGGCGTAGTAAACGAGAACGTTGCCAATGGTGCTTTAAACGGGAGCTATGTTAATGTGACGGTTGGTAACACGACGATAGAGAATGTTCCAGTAATTATACAACCAGGACAGGCTAAGGGATCTGTCGCTATGGCATTAGGTTATGGTCGTACTGCTGGATTAAAAGAAGAATTACAAACAGGTAGTAATGCCTTTACTTTATACCAAGATTTCAATACAGTTCAAAATGTATCTCTGAGCGAGCCATTTGGACTGCATGAATTTGCTTGTACACAATTGCATAATACTTTGATGGGTCGTGGAGATATCATAGTAGAAACCTCTTTAGAGGTTTTCAATACTAAGGATAAACACTATTGGAATCCTATGCCAGAGGTTTCAAAAGACCATCAAGAAATTCCTGTAACCTCTCCAGATGCAGATCTTTGGGAATCATTTGATAGATCTGTAGGGCATCATTTCAATTTATCAATTGATTTGAATGCGTGTACAGGTTGTGGAGCATGTGTGATTGCATGTCACTCAGAAAACAATGTGCCAGTAGTTGGTAAAGAAGAAATACGTAAGAGTCGTGATATGCACTGGTTGCGTATCGATAGATACTACTCTTCACAAGAATCCTTTGCGGGAGATAACGAAGAAAAAGAAAACATTGATGGCCTAGGTCTTGGAAATCAACTTTTTGGAGATGGACAAGGAGATGGAACAGTGCCTACCTTACGTAGAATGGAAGATCCATCTGAGAATCCTCAAGTGGCTTTCCAACCAATTATGTGCCAACATTGTAACCACGCACCTTGCGAAACTGTTTGTCCAGTGGCGGCAACATCTCATGGACGTCAAGGGCAAAATCATATGGCATACAACCGTTGTGTAGGTACAAGATATTGTGCGAACAACTGTCCTTATAAAGTACGTCGCTTTAATTGGTTCTTGTATAGCGAGAATGATGAATTTGACTATTACATGAATGATGACCTTGGGCGTATGGTATTGAATCCAGATGTAGTTGTTCGCTCACGTGGTGTCATGGAAAAATGTTCTATGTGTATACAAATGACACAGAAAACAATTTTGGATGCGAAAAGAGAAGGAAGAGAGATTAAAGATGGAGAATTCCAAACAGCATGTTCGGCAGCTTGTAGCAACGGAGCAATGGTATTTGGAGATATTAATGACAAGAAGAGTAAAGTAGCTCACTTGCATGAAGATGAAAGAATGTATCACTTGTTAGAAAGTGTCGGTACAAAACCAAACGTAATGTACCACACCAAAGTAAGAAATACGAAAGAAGCATAAATTAATTAAGAAACAATTATAAAAGGATTATGGCGTCTCATTACGAAGCACCTATTAGAAGACCTTTAGTTACAGGAGAAAAATCATATCATGATGTTTCTGTTGATATCGCTAAACCTGTTGAAGGAAAAGCCAATAAATCTTGGTGGATAGTATTTGGTATTGCACTATCAGCCTTTCTTTGGGGCGTTGGTTGTATTATTTATACTATTTCTACAGGTATTGGAACCTGGGGATTGAACCCTACTGTAAATTGGGCATGGGATATTACTAACTTTGTTTGGTGGGTAGGTATTGGTCACGCAGGAACGTTGATTTCTGCCGTACTATTACTCTTCCGTCAAAAATGGAGAATGGCGATTAACCGTTCTGCAGAGGCGATGACTATTTTCTCGGTAATACAAGCAGGATTGTTCCCGATAATACACATGGGACGACCTTGGTTAGCCTATTGGGTATTGCCAATTCCTAACCAATTTGGATCGTTGTGGGTCAACTTTAATTCACCACTACTTTGGGATGTATTCGCAATTTCAACATACTTATCAGTATCATTAGTATTCTGGTGGACAGGATTATTGCCTGATTTCGCGATGATTCGTGATAGAGCTGTAAGACCATTTCAAAAGAGGATATATTCCATCTTGAGTTTTGGCTGGTCAGGTAGAGCAAAAGATTGGCAACGCTTTGAAGAAGTGTCTTTGGTATTGGCTGGATTGGCTACACCACTTGTACTTTCGGTTCACACCATTGTATCATTTGATTTCGCCACTTCAGTAATTCCAGGTTGGCATACCACTATTTTCCCACCATACTTTGTTGCTGGTGCGATTTTCTCAGGATTTGCTATGGTGAATACACTTCTCATCATTATGAGAAAAGTATGTAGCCTAGAAGATTATATTACAGTACAACATATCGAATTAATGAATATCGTTATCATGATAACGGGTTCTATTGTAGGTGTAGCTTACATCACAGAACTTTTCGTGGCTTGGTATTCTGGAGTTGAATATGAACAATATGCCTTTTTAAATAGAGCAACTGGACCTTATTGGTGGGCCTATTTAGCAATGATGTCTTGTAACGTATTCTCGCCACAATTTATGTGGTTTAAGAAATTAAGAACAAGTATCATGTTCTCATTCTTTATCTCCATTGTTGTTAATATTGGTATGTGGTTTGAACGTTTTGTAATCATCGTGACATCGCTTCATAGAGATTACTTGCCTTCATCATGGACAATGTTTCAACCAACGTTTGTTGATATAGGGATATTTATTGGTACGATTGGATTCTTCTTTGTGTTGTTTCTATTGTATGCGAGAACCTTCCCAGTGATTGCACAAGCGGAAGTAAAGACGATTTTGAAATCTTCAGGAGAGCGTTATAAAAATATTAGAGAGGCTGGTAATAGTTTAGTTGGAACAGGCTCAGACGAAAGAACGTCAGGAGGTCAAGTGAAGATTGCTTCAGCGGCATCTGATAAAGTTTCAAATGAATCTGATACAGATTCAGAAAAACTGAATAGCTTATTTGCTGGTATTGGAACATTTGACCCAAACACGCAAACTGCTGACGACCTTAAGAAAATTAGCGGTATTGGACCTAAAATGGAAGGTGTATTAAATCAAATAGGAATTTATACATTCTTGCAGGTGAGTAAAATGACGAATAAGGAATATGATTTGTTAGATTCAATAACAGGTTCTTTCCCAGGAAGGGCAGAACGTGATGATTGGGCAGGACAAGCGAAAAAATTAATAAACTAGAACATAGTCATATGGAATCTTCAAAAGTTATTCAGGCTATATATAATGATGACGATGTATTACTTTCGGCAGTAAAGAAAGTAAAAGCAGCGAAGCATCATATAGAAGAAATTTATACACCATTTCCAGTTCACGGGCTAGATAAAGCTATGGGCTTGGCACCTACACGAATTGCTATCGCTTCTTTTATGTATGGCTGTGTTGGGTTAATAGTGGCTGTTGTGATGATGAATTTTATCATGATAGAAGATTGGCCTCAGGATATTGGTGGTAAACCTAGTTTTAGTTATATAGAAAACATGCCAGCCTTTGTGCCAATTATGTTTGAGTTAACAGTATTCTTTGCAGCGCATTTAATGGTGATCACTTTTTACATGCGAAGCAGAATGTGGCCATTTAAAAAAGCTGAAAACCCTGATCCAAGAACTACTGATGATCATTTTTTGATGGAAATTCCAGTTCATGGAAATGAGAAAGAGGTAACTTCTTTATTAGAGGAAACGGGAGCAGTGGAGATTAATTTAGTAGATAAAGATCATTAATATAGATATGAAAAACCTATATAAAATACTATTAGTAACTATTTTGATTGGTGCTTTTACATCTTGTCAAAAAGATAGTAGACCAAATTACCAATACATGCCAAATATGTATGAGCCTGTTAGTTATGAGACTTATGGTGAGTATGAGGTGTTTCCTGGTAAGCAAGAAGCAATGTTGCCAGCAGAAGGAACCATAGCCAGAGGCGAATCTGCTTTTGATTATACGGATTCTGAAGCCGATTATCAGGCTGCTAAAGCTAGTTTAAAAAGCCCATTAGATTCTACTCAGGTCGATTATGATAAGGCAAAAGGATTGTATAGTATTTACTGTGCCATTTGTCATGGTAATAAAGGTGATGGTAACACGAGTTTTTCTGAAAGAGATTTAATTATACCTGGAGGATATGATACTAAGGATATTACTATTGGTAGTATTTACCATACAATTTACTATGGTAGAAATACAATGGGGTCATATGCTAACCAATTAAGTGAAGAAGAACGTTGGCAAGTAGCGGCTTATGTTGAAAAACTAAAAGCTGATTTGCAAAAATAAGATTTAGATAAAGTTTATATATAGATATGTATACATTTTCAAATAGACTAAAAATAGGATCCATCGCATTAATGGTTATTGGAGCATTGATGGTAGCCTATGGTTTTATAGATTCTGACAAATCTTTGGAAGAGGTCAAGGTAATGTTAGCCGAAGAAGATTCAGCACATGGAGATGGTCACGGAGAAGCAGCACATGCTGAAGTAGGAGAAACTCATGGGAATGAACACGCTGAGCCAACGCATGAAGAAGGTCACGATGCTGCGGTAGGACATGGAGATACCGACGTGTCTCACGGAGACGAACACGCTGAGCACGTAATGCATCAAATACATAATAGACCTTATGCAGCGTTGTATGTAGCCGCTTTCTTTTTTATGATGATTGCACTCGGCGTACTAGCATTTTATGGGGTGCAATGGGCATCTCAAGCAGGTTGGTCACCGGTTTTATTTAGGGTCATGGAAGCTATTACCTATTATTTGTTGCCAGGAGCCATAATTGTTGTAGGGATTGCACTTATTGGTGGAGAACATATATTTGTTTGGATGAACCCAGATATGACGGATCCAACAAAACCAGAGTACGATGCTTTGGTCGATGGTAAATCTGGATGGCTAAATAAAACAGGCTTTTTGATTAGAGCTATTATCTTTATAGCAGGATGGAGTTTATACCGTTATTTTGCGCGTAAATTCTCGTTAGCACAAGACCAAGCGAATGATAATAAGAACTTCAAGAAAACCTTCCGTATTTCGGCAGCATTCCTTGTATTCTATATCTATACAGAATCGATGATGTCATGGGATTGGATAATGAGTGTGGATCCTCACTGGTTTAGCACACTGTTTGGATGGTACGTCTTCGCTAGTATGTTTGTTAGCGGAATTACAGTCATAGCATTAATAACCATTTACTTGAAATCAAAAGGATATCTAGAATTCGTAAACGATAGTCATATCCATGATTTGGCAAAGTTCATGTTCGCTATAAGTATCTTTTGGACCTACCTTTGGTTTTCACAATTCATGCTTATTTGGTATGCTAATATACCGGAAGAGGTAACTTATTTTGTAACAAGAATAGAAGATTATAAATTGCCATTCTTTGGGATGCTAGCAATGAACTTTATATTCCCTGTGTTGGTATTAATGAATAGTGATTACAAGCGTATTCCTTGGTTTGTAATTATGGGAGGATTAGTCATATTAATTGGACATTATGTGGATGTGTTCAATATGATCATGCCAGCAACAGTTGGAGACAGATGGTATATAGGAATTCCTGAAATAGGATCTGTATTACTGTTTTTAGGATTATTTATATTTCTTGTATTTACGGCTTTGTCTAAACAACCTTTATTGGCCAAACGCAATCCGTTTATAAAAGAGAGTGAACAATTTCATTATTAATAAGATACATAAAGAAGAGAAACGACAATGACTGCTTTTTTAACAATTATAATTGTATTTTTTATAGCTGTTGCGATTTGGCAAATGGTTAAAATCTTTGATTTAGCTGAAGCCAGAGCAAACAACAACCAAGTGGCTAATGACAAAGACAACAGAATCAATGGCTATTTAATGCTAGGATTCTTTATTTTTATTCATGTCATAACTATTATTTGTTTTTGGAAGTATGGAGACTTGCCTTTAATGAGTAATTCAGCATCTGAACATGGACCAGGACTTGATAACTTAATGATCATTTCGATGGTTATTATTTTTATTGTTCAAACAATTACACAGTTCTTACTGCATTGGTTCGCTTACAAATACAAAGGAGAGAAAGGGCGTAAAGCTTTATTCTATGCCGATAACGACAAGTTAGAGTTCATCTGGACTATCATACCAGTGATTGTTTTAGCAGGTTTGATCATCTACGGATTGTTTACCTGGACAACCATCATGAATATTGATACAGAAGATGATCCATTAGTAGTTGAATTGTATGCACAACAATTTAATTGGAAAGCAAGGTATAGCGGAGACGATAATGTCTTAGGTAAGGCCAATGTTAGATTAATTGATATTGATAGAGCTAATATATTAGGAGTTGATGAAGCCGATCCTAATGCGCAGGATGATGTTATCACAGCAGAATTACACTTACCTGTTGGAAGAAAGGTGTTATTTAAGATGCGCTCTCAAGATGTATTGCACTCGGCATATATGCCTCACTTTAGAGCTCAGATGAATTGTGTTCCAGGAATGATCACACAATTTGCATTCACTCCAACTGTCACTACAGAAGAGATGAGGGCCAATCCAGATATAATCGATAAGGTGGCAAACATAAATAGGATACGTGTTGAAAAAAGCAAGAAACTTATTAAGAAAGGTAAAGAAGCTTTAGAGCGTTATACGTTTGATTATCTACTATTATGTAATAAAATTTGCGGTAAATCGCATTATAATATGCAGATGAAAATAGTAGTTGAAACCCAAGAAGAATATGATGCTTGGATGAGTCAACAGAAAAAATTCAAAGAGTCTTTAAACTAGGAAGTACCCAAAAGAATAAAAAGTATAGATTATGTCAGAACATGTAGATAATCACGATCACGACGACGATCACGGACATCATCACAAAGAAACCTTCGTGACTAAATATATCTTTAGTCAGGATCATAAAATGATTTCCAAACAGTACCTCATCACAGGTACAATTATGGGGGTTATTGGAGTTATTATGTCTTTGATGTTTCGTATGCAGATTGCGTGGCCTGAAGAGCCAAATGTGATTTTTGAAGCACTATTAGGTAAATGGGCACCAGATGGTGTCATGGACGCTGATATTTATTTGGCATTAGTGACCATTCATGGTACTATCATGGTATTCTTCGTATTGACAGCAGGATTGAGTGGTACGTTTAGTAACCTATTAATTCCGTTGCAGATTGGAGCACGAGACATGGCTTCTGGATTTTTGAATATGATATCGTATTGGTTATTCTTTGTATCTAGTGTAATCATGGTGATTTCATTATTTGTACAAGCCGGACCAGCAGCAGCAGGTTGGACAATCTATCCACCATTAAGTGCATTACCATTAGCGCAAAGTGGATCTGGAGCGGGTATGACTTTGTGGCTCGTATCGATGGCGATATTCATTGCATCCTCTTTACTAGGGTCATTGAACTATATTGTGACCGTTATTAATTTAAGAACAAAAGGGATGTCTATGACGAGACTACCTTTAACTATATGGGCATTCTTTGTTACGGCTGTAATTGGGGTAATATCTTTCCCAGTATTATTATCTGCAGCATTGATGTTGATAATGGATAGAAGTTTTGGTACGTCATTCTTCTTATCAGATATATTTCTTCAAGGAGAAGTGTTACATTACCAAGGAGGTTCGCCAGTATTATTTGAACACTTGTTCTGGTTCTTAGGACATCCAGAAGTATACATTGTATTGCTTCCGGCATTAGGTATTACATCTGAAGTCATTGCAACCAACTCACGTAAACCAATCTTTGGGTATCGCGCCATGGTTGCATCAATCTTGGCAATTGCATTCTTATCAACGATAGTATGGGGACACCATATGTTTATTTCAGGAATGAATCCTTTCCTTGGATCCGTATTTACGTTTACAACCTTATTGATAGCAATTCCTTCAGCTGTAAAAGCATTCAACTATATAACCACCTTATGGAAAGGTAATTTGCAATTTAACCCAGCCATGTTATTTTCTATTGGGTTGGTATCTACATTTATTACTGGCGGATTGACAGGTATTATTCTTGGTGATAGTGCATTGGATATTAACGTTCATGATACTTATTTTGTCGTAGCTCACTTCCATTTAGTAATGGGTATTTCTGCGCTTTATGGTATGTTTGCAGGGATATATCATTGGTTCCCTAAAATGTATGGCCGAATGATGAATAAGAATCTCGGTTATATTCATTTCTGGGTGACAGCGATTTGTGCTTATGGGGTATTCTTCCCGATGCACTTTATAGGTATGGCAGGATTACCAAGGCGTTACTATACAAATTCTAATTTCCCATTGTTTGATGATACTGCCGATGCAAATGTTGTTATTACAATTTTCGCCTTGATTGGCGGTGCATTCCAATTGGTGTTCATCTACAACTTAGTTCATAGTATATTTTACGGAAAGAAGGCAGAACAAAATCCTTGGAGGTCAAATACGTTGGAGTGGACAGCACCGATGAAGCATATGCACGGTAACTGGCCAGGAAAAATCCCTCATGTATTCCGTTGGGCTTATGACTATAGCAAACCAGGACATGACGAAGATTTTGTACCTCAAAATGTACCTCTAAAAGATGGAGAAGAAGAACTTCAACATTAGTAGTATTTGATATAAGATATAAAAAAGCCTTTCTTTACGATAGCTATCGGGAAGAAAGGCTTTTTCTTTATATTTGGTTAAAACCTGATACCATTTTGAAAAAGTCAATCAAGTTAATCCTCAAAAGAATTCTTAGTGGTTTTAATTTTATTCTTATAATTAAAATTTCAGGAAAAAGATTCAAAATTCCAATTCTGGGAAATTTAGGAACTCAAAATGTTTTTACGAGTGAAAAATGGATGATAGATTTACTTAAAATTATTATTCAGATAGATAGCAATAAATTTATTGATATAGGCGTAAATACCGGCCAGACGCTTTTAAAAATTAGAAGTATAGATAATCAAATCAAATATATTGGGTTTGAACCAAACTCAAGCTGCATACATTATGTTAAAAGGCTAATTAAAGTAAATTCTTTAAAAAATGTTACTTTATTGCCTATTGGCGTTTCGTTTAAAACAGGATTAGGCATATTAAATTTTTATCATGAGAATGATGGAGATAGCTCAGCTTCTATGATTAGAGATTTGCGAAATAATAAAGTGGTTCATAAAGATTATATATCACTATTTAATATTAGTGATTTAAAAGATGATATTGAACTATCTGGGATGTCAATATTAAAGATAGATGTTGAAGGCGCAGAGCTAGAAGTGATACAAAGTTTTAGGAAAGAAATTGAAATTAGTAAACCTTTTATAATTATGGAGATACTTCCTATATACGATAAAACTAAAAATGGTGATAGATATGAAAGACAAGTTCAAATTCATGCGGAGTTAGACGATTTGAACTATTCAATTTTACGTATTGTTAAAACAGAAAAGAAGTTAATTCGAATTGAAGAAATCAAAAATATTGGTATTCACTCTGATTTGAATAACTGCGATTATCTATGCGTGCATAAAACAAAACTGAACATGTTTAAAACCATTTCAAAGTATTAAAAATAGTATCTTTAAATTATCTTTGATAAGTCAATTTTAAAACATTCCCACATTTATGGGAACTGAATATGAACGAAAATCTAGATCCAACAAGTGAGAATTTTTCAACAGAAGAGCTTGACGTCGAAAAGAAGTTAAGACCGTTCACATTTAGTGATTTTACTGGTCAAGATCAAGTTCTTGAAAACCTTCAAATATTTGTTCAAGCAGCAAATCAACGTGATGAAGCGTTGGACCATACTCTGTTTCATGGACCTCCTGGATTAGGTAAGACGACATTAGCCCATATTTTGGCAAACGAGCTAGATGTTGGTATTAAGGTGACGTCTGGTCCTGTTTTAGATAAGCCTGGAGATTTAGCAGGATTACTGACCAATCTGGAAGATAGAGATGTTCTGTTTATTGATGAGATACATCGATTGAGTCCTATTGTAGAAGAGTACTTGTATTCTGCTATGGAGGATTATAGGATTGATATTATGATTGAGTCTGGACCCAATGCTAGGTCCGTCCAAATTGAACTCAATCCGTTTACGCTAGTTGGTGCGACTACTCGTTCTGGTTTGCTGACATCTCCTATGAGAGCACGATTTGGTATTTCGAGCAGATTAGAATATTATAAAACAGAATTATTGACTACCATTGTTCAGAGAAGTGCACAAATACTTGGTGTGCCTATCTCTATGGAAGCGGCCGTAGAAATTGCTGGCAGAAGTAGAGGGACACCCAGAATTGCTAATGCGTTGCTACGCAGAGTTCGGGATTTTGCCCAAATTAAAGGTGACGGTAATATAGACATTAAGATTGCCAAGTTTGCATTAGGGGCTTTGAATGTGGATACACACGGACTGGATGATATGGATAATAAGATACTGTCTACTATTATCGATAAATTTAAAGGAGGTCCAGTAGGAATCACCACATTGGCTACAGCGGTTAGCGAAAGTGCTGAAACGATTGAAGAAGTCTATGAACCTTTCTTGATACAACAGGGATTCATAATGCGAACACCTCGTGGTAGAGAGGTTACAGAATTGGCTTATAAACATCTAGGCAAAATAAAAGGAGACATTCAAGGTGGATTGTTTTAAAGTTAAACAGAGAACTCCATTTTGAGTTTTCGATAAATCATCCGTGATCAAAAGCCACAATTAATGCTGTTGTTTTTCAAAACCGTTTTCAATCACTTCTTCAATAACAATACTTTTCAAAAAGGTGCCGCATTGGCCTATTATGCTGTGTTCTCAATATTCCCGATTATCATTATTGTGATTTCTATATTAGGAATGGTATTTGGAGAATCTGCCGTTTCTGGAGAAGTGTTCGGTCAACTTAAAGATATATTAGGAAATGATGCCGCTATACAAATTGAGGATATTATCAAACATCAACATATAAGGGGTAATTCTGTTTTAACCACCATCTTAGGTTTCGTGACTTTGATTTTAAGCGCCTCAGGAATGTTTAGTCAAATACATAATGCGTTCAATAATATATGGGATATTAAAGCAAAGCCCAAGAATAGTATTGTTAGATATTTTACTAAACACTTGGCGTCTTTTGCGCTATTGATGCTATTATTCTTGATTCTTTTTATCAGCACTTCTGCAAATGCATTCTTGATTAAACATGCCAAACATCTGCACAATGATTACAAACTATCATTTTTGTATGAGCACCTATCGTCTTTTTTGATTGTTTCGGTTTTGTTTGCAATCATGTTTAAGTTTTTGGGCGATGCAAAAGTGTATTGGAAACCTGCTATAATCAGCGGTGCTTTTACAGGTATCTTATTTATTCTTGGAAAAGTAGGAATAGGAACATATATTGGTAAGACTCATTTGTCGACTACTTTTGGCTCCGCAAGTGTTCTTGCCCTTATTATGCTTTGGGTATATTACACATCACAAATCATATTTCTTGGAGCATCTTTTCTAAAAATCTTGAGTGAGAAGATGCATTTAGAAATTACACCAAACGCTAACGCTGTTAAAATCAAGCTGACAGAAATCAAGACGAAACCTTAATTTCGAATGATTAACTCTAGAGTCTCAAATACGACATTAATAAAGCAAGAAGCCAAACGCCTCGGTTTTTTGTCATGCGGTATTAGCAAAGCAGAATTCTTAGAAGAAGAAGCCCCACGACTAGAAGGTTGGCTTAATAAGAACATGCATGGTGAGATGCGTTATATGGAAAATCATTTCGATAAACGATTGGATCCTACAAAATTAGTGGAAGGTTCGAAAAGTGTTATTTCATTGTTATTGAATTATTTTCCTTCAGAAATACAGAAAGATCCTGATGCTCCAAAGATCAGTAAGTATGCATATGGCACCGATTATCATTTTGTCATAAAGGATAAATTAAGGCATCTCATGAATTTCATTCAAGAAGAAATTGGTGAAGTGCATGGTCGTGCTTTTGTAGATTCAGCTCCAGTGTTGGATAAAGCTTGGGCTGCAAAAAGTGGGTTGGGCTGGATAGGCAAGCACAGTAACTTATTGACACAACAAGTTGGATCTTTTTATTTCATTGCAGAACTTATTGTTGACTTAGATTTAGAATACGACACAACGGTAACAGATCATTGCGGGACTTGTACCGCATGTATAGATGCATGTCCAACGCAAGCCATCACAGAACCTTATGTGGTAGATGGCAGTAAATGCATTTCCTATTTTACTATCGAATTAAAAGAGAATATCCCAACAGAATTCAAGGGGCAATTTGATGATTGGATGTTTGGTTGTGATGTATGCCAAGACGTTTGCCCTTGGAATAAATTTTCAAAACCACATAATGAACCTCTTTTTAATCCGCATCCAGAATTGCTTTCCATGACCAAAAAAGACTGGCAGGAGATTACTGAGGATGTTTTTAAGAAGGTGTTCAAAAAATCGGCTGTCAAGCGTACTAAATTTTCAGGACTCAAACGTAATATTGATTTCCTTAAAGATTAGCAGCATATATTTCTCTATTTCCCAGTTACTGTTAACTTTGTCAGTTCCATTGCAACTAAAATCAAATGAGTAAGCAGAGTAAACGTAGAGAAGCCCTAATATATCACGCGAAACCAACGCCAGGAAAGATAAAGGTCGTTCCAACTAAAAAATATGCAACTCAGAGAGATTTGTCTTTAGCGTATTCTCCGGGTGTTGCAGAACCTTGTCTTGAAATTGAAAAGGACAAGGCCTTAGCCTATAAATACACTACCAAAGGAAACCTTGTTGCTGTTATATCTAATGGCACAGCGGTTTTAGGTCTAGGAAATATAGGCCCTGAAGCATCTAAACCCGTTATGGAAGGCAAAGGATTGCTCTTTAAAATATTTGCAGATATCGATGTATTCGATATAGAAGTGGATACAGAAAATGTTGAAGAATTCATCCAGACGGTTAAGATGATAGCTCCAACTTTTGGAGGCATTAATTTAGAAGATATCAAAGCGCCTGAGGCTTTTGAGATAGAATGCAGGCTGAAGGATGAACTAGATATTCCAGTAATGCATGACGACCAGCACGGCACAGCGATTATTTCTGCTGCTGCTTTATTAAATGCATTGGAATTATCTGAAAAAAAAATAGATAAGGTAAAGATAGTAGTTAGTGGTGCTGGAGCAGCAGCAATATCTTGCACACGATTATATCAGTCTTTTGGAGCAAAAGCCGAAAACATTGTCATGTTGGATAGTAAAGGTGTCATCAGGAAAGATAGAGATAACCTGACATCTCAAAAGGCAGAGTTTGCTACTTCTAGAAAGATAGACACCTTAGATGAAGCTATGAAAGATGCTGATGTTTTTATTGGATTATCAACATCAGATATCGTGAATCCGGCGATGCTGAAAAGCATGGCAAAGAATCCGATTGTATTTGCCATGGCGAATCCAGATCCTGAAATTCCTTATAAATTAGCTATTGATACCAGAAATGATATAATCATGGCTACTGGACGTAGCGATCATCCTAACCAAGTGAACAATGTTCTTGGGTTTCCTTTTATTTTTCGCGGCGCATTAGATGTTAGAGCTACCAAGATCAATGAAGAGATGAAAAAGGCCGCCGTCATTGCCCTAGCAAATATCACTAAAGAAGCCGTACCTGAAGAAGTGAATTTGGCATACAATGAAAAACGATTAACTTTTAGTAAAGAGTATATCATACCTAAACCATTCGATCCAAGATTAATTGCAGTAGTTCCGCCAGCTGTAGCCAAAGCGGCCATGGACAGTGGAGTTGCTAAAGAACCAATCACAGATTGGGAAAAGTATGAAGATGAGTTGTTGGAACGCATGGGGTCAGACAACAAAATAGTTAGATTATTACTAAATAGAGCTAAGACTAATCCTAAACGTGTTGTATTTGCTGAAGCTGATCAATTAAGAGTGCTCAAAGCAGCTCAAATTGTGCATGATGAAGGCATCGCCAAACCAATATTATTGGGAAGAAAAGACACTATTGAAAAACTAAAAAAAGAAATAGATTTTGATGCAGATGTGCCAATTATTGACCCAAAAGCAGATGAAGAAGAAAGTAGGAAGAACAAGTACGCTGAAGTCTATTGGAAACAACGAAAACGTAGAGGCATAACCAGGATAGCAGCGCAAAAACTAATGAGAGAACGTAACTATTATGCCGCGATGATGGTTAATGAAGGAGATGCTGACGCTCTGATCTCAGGTTATTCGCGGAGCTATCCAACAGTTGTAAAACCAATGATGGAATTAATCGGAATGGCTAAAGGAGCTTCGAGGATAGCAGCGACTAATTTATTGATGACGGATAAAGGACCTTTGTTTTTGAGTGACACTGCGATTAATGTAAATCCTGATTCCGAAGATATAACCAATATTACAAGGATGACAGCAAAGGTGGTCAAGATGTTCGGTCTCGAGCCTGTGATAGCCATGATTTCTTATTCCAATTTTGGCTCGTCAACAAATATAAGTGCTTCTAAAATACGAGAATCGGTTGCACATTTACATGAGAATTTCCCTGAGCTGATTGTCGATGGGGAGTTGCAGACGGATTTTGCCTTAAACAAGGAAATGCGCCAGGAAACATTTCCATTCTCTAAACTAAGTGACAAAAAGGTAAATACTTTAATCTTCCCAAATCTTGATTCAGCCAATATCACCTATAAGTTATTGAAAGAGCTTAATAAGGCGGATTCTATTGGGCCTATTATGATGGGTATGCGCAAACCAGTACATATTCTTCAATTGGATGCTAGTGTTGATGAAATAGTTAACATGACCGCCGTTGCTGTTGTAGATGCTCAAGAAAAAGAAAAGCGTAATCTATAATACCTGTAAACAGTGGGATTTGGCGGTTAAAAATGTAAATAATTTTATTACATTTGAGTTCTAACAAAAATCAGTAAATGATTACACACATTCAGGGAAGACTGGTAGAAAAAAACCCAACAGATGTTGTTATTGAATGTTCAGGAGTAGGGTATTTATGTCATATTTCACTGAATACATTTTCACAGATTCCAGACTCTGAAAACCTTAAACTGTATACACATCTTCAAGTAAAAGAAGATTCTCATACCTTGTATGGTTTTGTTGAAAAATCTGAACGTGAAATTTTTCGCTTACTCATTTCTGTAAGCGGTATTGGAGCGAGCACTTCAAGAACGATGTTGTCAGCCATGTCTCCTAAACAGGTAAGAGAGGCGATAGCTTCTGAAGATGTGGTTAAAATTCAGTCAATAAAGGGGATTGGTTTAAAAACGGCACAGCGCGTTATCATTGATTTAAAGGACAAAATTCTTAAAGTTTATGATATTGATGAAGTTTCCATTTCGCAAAACAATACCAACAAAGATGAAGCGTTATCTGCTTTAGATGTTCTTGGCTTCAATAGGAAGCAGGCTGAAAGAGTAGTTGATAAGGTAATTGCAGACCATTCTGATGCCAAGGTAGAGAAAATTATAAAAGAAGCCTTAAAAAATCTATAAACCGTTTTGAAAGAAACTAACCCTTATATGTTCTATAATTCTCAGAAAATTATTGCACTCGTAATGTTTGCAATGTGCTTTTCAGGATTAACTTATTCACAAGAAACAGAAACAGAACAAGATTCAACCAGTACAGGATTTACTTTGGGTAGTATCAATTTGCCAAACCCTGGTAGTATTGTATCAAAATATACCTACGATCCAATAACAGATCGTTATATCTATACAGAAACTGTTGGGAATTTTAATATAAACTACCCCATAATTCTTACACCTAAAGAGTTTGAACGTTTGGTGTTACAAGAAAACTTGAAATCATACTATAAACAGAAAATAGATGCTGCAGATGGTAAGAAAGAAGGTAGTGAAGATATACAGAAAAATCTATTACCAGATTTTTATGTAAACTCAGATTTTTTTGAGAGCATTTTTGGTAGTAACGAAATTTCGGTTACGCCTCAAGGATCTGTTGAAATGGATTTAGGTGTTTTATTTACTAAACAAGACAATCCATCTTTCTCGCCCAGAAACAGACGAAATTTCTCTTTTGATTTTGATCAGAGAATTAGCCTGAGTTTGCTAGGTAAGGTTGGTACACGTTTACAAGTAACTGCTAATTACGACACACAATCTACTTTCGATTTTCAGAATTTAGTAAAATTAGAATACACGCCAACAGAAGATGATATTCTTCAGAAAATAGAAGTAGGTAATGTGAGTATGCCGTTAAATAGCTCTCTGATTTCTGGAGCCCAAAGTCTTTTTGGTGTTAAGACAGAATTACAATTTGGTAAAACAAGAGTAACGGCTGTATTTTCTGAACAAAAGTCACAAACAAGAACAGTAACCGCCCAAGGAGGCGGAACATTGGAAGAATTTCAACTCTTTGCAAGAGATTATGATGAGAACAGACACTTTTTTCTAGCACATTATTTTAGAGATAATTACGATCAAGCATTATCTAACTATCCATACATTAATACGAATGTTCAGATTACAAGAGTAGAAGTATGGGTAACAAATAGAAGCAATAGAACGGAGAACGTTAGGAATATCGTTGCTGTTCAAGATTTAGGAGAAACGACCGTTTTAGGATCTGCAGTTAATGTGTTGCCTGGTGCTTCAAATTTTCCAGACAACTCAAATAATGGATATGACCCAACAAATATTGGAGGACCTGGATCGCAACTTACAGATGCGATTCGAGATATAGCAATAGTGCAAAATGGATTTCTTGTTACAGGAGTTAATGAAGGATTCGATTATAACAAACTCGAAAATGCCAGAAAACTTACTGAAGGGCAAGAATATACATTAAGTACTGAGTTAGGTTATATTTCATTGAATCAAAGACTTAACAATGATGAGGTGTTGGCAGTAGCCTTCCAATTTACTGTAGGTGGCGAAGTGTTTCAAGTTGGAGAGTTTGCTAATGATGGTGTTGATGCTACCGATGTTGGTCAAGATATTAATGGGAACCAAACCATTACTAATCAAAATTTAGTACTCAAAATGCTTAAAAGTAGCATTACTAATGTACAAGAGCCTATTTGGGATTTGATGATGAAAAACATATATGACATTGGTGCTTTTCAATTATCGCAAGAAGATTTTAAGTTGAATATTTTCTATACGGAAACCTCACCTTTAAATTATATTACACCAACAGGAATGACAGCGTTTCCTAACCAAGGTCCTAATGTAGATCCTATTGAACAAACTACACTTTTGCGGCTGTTTAATCTTGATAGATTGAATTTCAATAATGATCCGCAAATTGGAGGCGATGGATTCTTTGATTTTGTGCCTGGAATTACCGTTTTAACTCAGAATGGCAAAATTATATTTACTAATGCTGAGCCATTTGGAGAGTACTTGTTTGATAGATTATCTCTTGCTGCTGAAGATTATGACAATGAGAATACTTATAATGAGAACCAACAGAAATACGTATATAACACATTATACTCTTCGACCAAAACAGCGGCATTAGAGGATTTTGAAAAGAATAAGTTTGAATTAAGAGGACGTTACAAATCTCAAGGTGGTGGCGGTATTTCATTAGGAGCTTTTAATGTGCCTAGAGGATCTGTAAAAGTAACAGCTGGAGGACGTACACTCGTTGAAGGTATAGATTATACAGTGAATTATCAAATTGGCACTGTGCAGATTATAGATCCAGCGCTCGAAGCTTCAAATACACCAATACAGGTATCTGTAGAGAACAATGCTATCTTCGGACAGCAGACAAGACGTTTTACAGGGGTGAATGTTGAACATCAGTTTAATGAGAATTTTGTTCTAGGCGCTACTGTGCTGAATCTTAATGAACGGCCAATCACACAAAAGGCTAATTATAATTCTGAGCCCATAAACAACACCATATTTGGTTTTAATGGTAATTATTCAACCGAAGTGCCTTTTTTAACCAGATTAGCAAACAAGTTGCCTAATATAGATACAGATGCACCGTCTAATTTTTCTGTTAGAGGTGAGTTTGCGTATTTGGCACCAGGAGCACCAAAGGGTACAAATTTTAATGGTGAAGCTACCTCATATATTGACGATTTTGAAGGCTCGCAGAACTCTATCGACTTAAGAGCGCCGCAATCATGGTTCCTGTCAAGTCGTCCTTTGGAAATCAATGGAACGGATATTAGAGATATTGATGATATAGATAATGGATTTGAGCGCGCGTTGCTTAACTGGTATACTATAGATCCTATTTTTTACACCAATCAAAGACCAAGTGGTATTGGCGATGATGATGTTTCCAATTTGTACACGAGACGCGTTTTTATTGAAGAAATTTTCCCGCAAATAGATATTGTACAAGGGCAACAAGCTGTAGTTAATACTTTGGATTTGTCTTATTATCCAGCAGAGAGAGGACCTTATAATTTTGAGCCTGATGCTACTGATGGCGTATTAGATAATCCTAATAATAATTGGGGAGGTATTACAAGACAATTAACGACTACAGATTTTGAACAAAGCAATGTTGAATATATTGAGTTCTGGATGCAAGATCCTTTTCTCGATAATACTGCTAATCCAGGTGGTACTTTAAGTTTTAATTTAGGTAATATTTCTGAAGATGTGCTCGCAGATGGTAGAAAGCAATATGAAAACGGACTGCCAGATGGTACGTCAAATAACAATATTACAACGCCAACACCTTGGGGTGTTGTCCCAGCCAATCAATCTTTAATATATGCGTTTGACACTACTGGAGATGCAAGAAGCAGACAGGATATTGGTTACGATGGACTTGATGACATAGCTGAAGGGACAATGTTTCCTGGTTTTGGACCTGAAGACCCTTCTAATGATAACTACCAGTACTACTTAAATCGTAATGGCGATATTTTTGAACGCTATAAATTATATAATGGGCAAGAAGGGAATTCGCCAGAAACTATTACCGATACGAATAGAGGGTCCACCACTCAACCAGATGTAGAGGATATAAATAGGGATAATACAATGAATACTATTAATAGTTATTTTGAGTATAACATCCCCATCTCTCCAATGACTTTAAGTGATGTGGATAATGATTTCATACGAGATCGAAAAGTGGTAGAGGTCACTTTACCTAATGGATCTTCTAGAACCGTAACATGGTATCAATTCAGGATTCCTACCAATGTGCCATTGGCGACTTTTGATGATATAGCGATTCCAGAATATAAACGTTATAACGGTATTGCTGATTTTAGATCGATTCGTTTTATTAGGATGTACTTACAAGATTTTTCTGAAAGTACAGTATTGCGTTTCGGCTCGCTTGATTTAGTAAGAGGAGATTGGAGACGTTATACTCAAGCATTGGATGGGTCGGCACTTCCACCAAGTGATGATACAGAGTTTAGTCAAGGCGTTGTGAGCATCCAGGAAAATGAAGGGAGCTATGTGTCTCCCCCAGGCGTAGAGAGAGAAGAATTATTTAATAATAATACCATACAAAGACAAAACGAACAATCCTTAGTACTTAATGTCTGTGACTTAGCGCCAAAAGATGGACGAGCACTCTATAAGAATATAAATGTAGACATGCGTCAATATAAACGTCTACGTATGTTTATGCATGCCGAAGAAGGCACAACTCCAGGTTTGTCTGATGGTGATTTGGTTGGTTTTATACGAATGGGTAATGACTTTACTCAGAATTTTTATCAGATAGAAATTCCTTTGCAAGTATCTAATGGAACATCTCCTTCTGAGGTATGGCCAGATGTAAATGAAATAAACTTACCTCTAGAGTTGCTTCAAGAAATAAAGTCAAGAGGTATTAGTGCTGGAACATTGAACGCAGTGCTTCCTACCTACTATGACGAAATAGATGGGCAATTAAGCGCTTTGCCAGTGCCAGAAGGTAGTCCAAGAACACTTGGTCAATTGAGATTGGCAATAAAAGGAAATCCCAATTTTGGCGATATACGTACCCTAATGGTAGGTGTTAAAAATGGCGGAGGAACGGATGTTTGCGGACAGGTTTGGTTTAATGAACTTAGAATTTCTGACCTTGATAATGAAGGTGGTTGGGCAGCTGTATTAAGTATGGATGGTAATATTGCAGATTTTGCAAATGTTACGGCAACTGGTAGACAAAGCACTACCGGTTTTGGAACAATAGAACAAGGCCCTAATGAACGAAGTCGAGAAGATGTTAAGCAATATGACGTTGTTACTAATGTAAATATTGGGCAATTGCTGCCTAAAAAATGGGGTGTACAAATTCCTTTTAATTACGCACAAAGTGAAGAGATCATTACGCCAGAATTTGACCAACAGTATAAGGATTTAAAGCTGGACACGCGACTTGCAAATGCTACAAGCGACCAAGAGCGCGAGATTATTAAAAAGCAGTCTGAAGATTATACAAAAAGGAAAAGCATTAACTTTATTGGAGTCAAAAAACAACGAACAGGAGACTCTAAACCGCGTTTTTATGATGTGGAAAATTTTACATTTAATTATTCCTTTAATCAGGTGGAACATCGTGATTTTGAAATTGAAAATTCATTAGATCAATCTGTTAGAGTAGGTGCTAACTATAGTTATAATTTTAATCCAATAACTATTGAGCCATTCAAAAAGAATGACTCCCTGTTTACAGGAAAATATTGGAAATTCCTTAAAGATTTTAATGTAAATCTTTTACCAACGAGCTTCACTGTAACTACAGATATAAATCGACTTTATAATAAACAAAAGTTTAGAGAAGTAGATCTAACGGGAGGAAATATAGGATTAGAAGAATTGTTTAGAAGAAACTACACATTTGATTTTGCTTATACCTTGAATTATAATATTACAAAATCATTGCAAACAAACTTTACAGCTTCAAATAATAATATTGTTAGGAATTACTTTGTGAATGATATTATTAATGGACGACAAGATTCAGAATTAGATATATGGGATGGCTTCTTTGATTTTGGAGATCCTAATAGGCAATATCAACAATTTGGACTCACCTATGAATTGCCATTTGATAAAATACCGACCTTTAGTTTTCTGAGCGGAACATATTCATATACTGGAGATTTTCAGTGGCAAAAAGGATCTGATCTTTTTGGTAATATTGACGGATTTGATTTAGGGAATAATATTCAAAATTCTAATACGCATAACTTGAATACTACTCTGGACATGAAAAAGTTCTATAAGTATTTAGGTTTGGTGAAAAAACCGCTTAATGCTGCCGCAAGGGCAAATTCTAATAGAATACGAAATGGCGCTAGTGGACCTCCAGGAGTGAAAAATGAAGATGGGAAAAATAACAAAAAAGCAAAGAAACCTAAAAGCAAAGCAGGGATAAAACTTTATAACGCATTTGTAGATGTAATTACCAGTGTAAAGCGGATTCAAGTTAATTATACAGAAAATAATGGAACTTTCTTACCAGGATATCTTCAAACACCAGGTTTTATAGGAACTCTGAAACCAACATTGGGTTATACTTTTGGTAGTCAAAGAGATATACGAGAGTTGGCGGCTCGAAATGGATGGTTGACCATTTATGATCAATTTAATCAACAATACACTCAGGTAGAGAACAAGATATTAGATATATCTGCAAATTTAGAACCAGTGCGAGATTTGAAAATCGATATAATTGCTAATCGACGTTATTCTGAAAACCTGACTGAAAATTTTATAGTCGAAGATTTTACAGGACCGGACATTAATAATGATGGAATAGGAGATCCAGATGGTGTTTTGGACTATAACCCATTAATTAAAAACACCTTTGGTAATTTTGATATTTCCACATTATTAATTGGAACGGCATTTAGCAAGAGTGATGAGTTTAATTCTCAAACATTTGACAACTTTAGGACTAATAGGCTTATAGTAGCAAATCGCTTGGCAAGAGCTCGAGGCATAGATTTAACGAACCCTGCAAATATTGATGCGGATGGGTTTCCTGTAGGGTATGGAAAGACGAATCAAGCCGTCTTGCTACCAGCCTTTTTGTCAGCGTATTCTGGGCAAAGTGCAGATAAAGTTAAGTTAGGAGCTTTCAGGAATGTTCCTATTCCAAACTGGAACTTAAAATATACTGGATTCATGAAATTCAAATGGTTCAAGAAACATTTTAAGCGTTTTTCTTTGACACATGGGTATCGCTCTAGTTATACTATAAATCAATTCAGAACAAATCTAGAAGGTGTTCAAGCACTTGAAGATGATGCTATTAGCGACTTTGATACCAATGGAAATTTTTATAATAGGGAATTGTTTTCCAATATTAATTTAATGGAGCAATTTAGCCCTTTAGTAAGATTGGATTTTGAAATGAAAAACTCAGTAAAGATATTGGCGGAAATCAAGAAAGATCGCGTATTATCCCTGAGTTTTGATAATAATTTGCTTACTGAAATTATTGGCAGTGAATACATCATTGGTTTAGGGTATCGCATTAAGGATGTTAAATTCAAGTCGAAACTTGCAGGGCCAAATCAAACAATTAAGAGTGATCTTAATATGAAGGCAGATATTTCTCTAAGAGATAATAAAACCATTGTTAGGTACTTGGACCTGGATAATAATCAAATTACATCAGGACAAACTATTTGGGGCCTTAAATTCAGTTCTGATTATGCCTTTAGTAAGAATCTAACAGGTATTTTCTATTTTGATTATACTTTCTCAGATTATGCTATTTCAACAGCGTTTCCGCAAACTACTATACGATCTGGCCTGACATTGAGATATAATTTTGGTAATTAAACTAAAGGCTTGCCAATTCTTATTGAAATAAATACATTTGCGTACACATATCAAATTATTAAAATGAACATTCCAGAAGAATTAAAATACACTAAAGACCACGAGTGGATTAAGATAGATGGCGATATAGCAACAGTAGGTATTACAGATTTCGCACAAAGTGAATTAGGAGATATCGTATATGTTGAGGTTGAAACTGTTGACGAAACTTTAGATGTCGATGAAGTTTTCGGTACGGTTGAAGCGGTTAAGACGGTATCAGATTTATTTTTACCATTAACAGGAGAAATTATTGAATTTAATGAGTCTCTTGAAGACGAACCTGAAAAAGTAAATTCAGATCCTTATGGAGAAGGTTGGATGGTTAAAATCAAGTTCTCAGAATCTTCTCAAGTTGATAACCTATTATCTGCTGAAGATTATAAAGTTATTGTAGGTGCATAAAAAATATGCCTTGACAATTGCATTAGGGTTTACTATTCTTCTCGCAACAGCGAGTTTAGTTCGCCTTAATAACATGCCAGACATAGGAGTGTCCTTTGGAGATAAACTATTTCATTTCGGCGCTTATGTTGTTATGACCTTAGTTTGGTTTAACTTTTTTGGGATAAAAAAAAATATAAGGAAGAAAAAAGCAATTTTTATAGCAGTTATCATTGCGTCTCTTTTTGGAATGATTATTGAGGTATTGCAAAGTGCATTGACCGTAAGTAGAGATGGAGACATCAATGATGTTGTAGCTAACAACATAGGTGTTTTGATTGCGGCACTGTTTCTTTGGTTTTTGCCAATCAAAGACGTTAAAAAATATTAATCGCTTGTTTTTTTAGCAATTTATTAGTTAATTTAGCAAAGCACAAAACACACAATTATGGAATCTAAAAAAAACACAAAAGCAGATGTAGGTAGAAATAGCTCATTGTATTTCGCTCTTGGTCTAGCCTTAATGTTATTTTTAACAAAAACGGCTATAGACTGGAAGACTTACGATAAAGATGACTACGCTTATGAAGCAGTTAATATGGATGATGAATTGGATGAAGAAGTGCCGATTACCGAACAAATACAAACACCACCGCCACCGCCACCACCTCCAGCTGCTCCTGAAGTAATTGAAGTTGTCGAAGATGAGAAAGAAGTTGAAGAAACTGTAATTGAATCTACTGAAACTACGCAAGAAGAGGAAATTGCAGAAGTTGAAGAAATAGAAGTGGAAGAAGAAGAAGAAGATATTGAAGTGCCATTTGCAGTTATTGAAAATGTGCCGATCTATCCTGGATGCGAAAAAGGAAATAACCAGACAAAGAAAGATTGTATGTCAAAGAAAATCCAAAAATTCGTTCAGAAAAAATTCAATACTGAATTGGCTGGAGATTTGGGATTAACTGGACGCCAAAAAATAAATGTGGTATTCAAGATAGACAAGAATGGTAATGTTGTAGGTGTGCGTTCTAGAGCGCCACACCCAAGATTGGAGCAAGAAGCCGCAAGAGTTATCAATTCATTACCTAAAATGAAGCCTGGAAAACAACGAGGTAAAGCGGTGATCGTACCGTATTCTTTGCCGATTATATTCCAAGTTCAGGATTAAGTAGAACATACTTTATATAAGATCAAAATCCCGTCACGAATTTCGTTGACGGGATTTCTTTTTGGTATGCTTATTGTGTTTTATTCATAACATTAACATTTAAATTTTAGTATTATGAATTTTTTTACAAAAATTCACGAACTCCTTCGGCAAAAGGAGCAAATCGTGAAAAAACCAGACAAGCATGATGCCAATTTACAAAAAAACTCGACGCTCTACTTTCAAGTTGGGTTACTTATTGCTTTGATTTGTACAAACGTAATGTTTGAACTGTATTTTGAAACAGTACCATTGCCAGAACCGGCAGTTACTGTATTCGATGAAGAACCTTATAATGTTGTACCAGTTATCGAGAAGAAACCGATATTAATTGCAATGGCAGAACCGAAACTAGATATTAAACCTAGACGATTGATTGAGTCCCCTATTATTAAGGACAACGATTATGTTGAGAAGCCTGAAAAACCAGTAAGTGTAAAAACTGTTGAACCAACGAAACTTGTGGCAACAAAGCCTCCTAAAGTGAGTCATACAAAAACCTATAATACCATGAATGTGGAGCAAGTACCAATTTTCCCAGGTTGTGAAGAGCTGATTAGCAATGTGGAGAGGGTTAAATGCATGTCTGATAAGCTTGCGAAAATTATACAAAGAAAATTTAATGGAGATGCCGCCGTAGATCATGGGTTAGAAGGTGTGCAACGTATATTTGTTCAATTCACAATCGATAAAACAGGACACGTCACCAATGTTAAAGCTAGAGCTCCCCATCCTAGTTTAGCAAAAGAAGCTAAACGAGTTATGACGAAAGTACCAAATATGCAACCAGGTAAACAAAGCGAAATCCCTGTTGATGTTGTGTATTCTCTTCCTATTATTTTTCAAGTACAAAACTAATACGAAATTAATCGGCTATATAACCGTTGCTAAGTTATGGCAGCGGTTTTTTTAATTTCCATTCTCAAAAAAATAGTATCTTCGAGCAAAACAAATGTTTTTCATACTACTAGCATGAAGAGACTAATCCTACTTATCGCATTTACCACCTGTATAAATGCATTTTCTCAAGACGGCAACTACCATATACCACCTGTTTTTACAGAGTGTCAATCGAAAGCCATAAATGAATTAAAAGAATGCTTTAACGTAACACTTTACAAATTTATCAATGAGAATTATGAGGTGCCAGATATAGTTGAAAAGGAAAACTATAAAGGTCAAATAGTTGTGTTATTTGAAGTCGATAAGGATGGTAAGTTCAAATTATTATATACTGATGCAGTATATGATGAATTAAAAACCGAAGCAAAACGTGTATTTGAGATGTTACCTAAGATTATGCCTGCTAAGTATAATGGTAACAATACGTTTTCGCAATACTCCATAGCAATACCGATTCCATTGGAAGAGTATCAAGTTGATGCAGCAACTGATAGCGTAGTTGCGGAAGTTAACCAATTAACTGAAATTGAAAGAAAGGCAAAGAGAGAGTTTGATAGTTTGAAATCTACTTTGGTACCTTATAAAGATTCTGAATATACAAGCCAATTAAATATTCCTTTTACACATAGCCGTTATGCCAAGTTTGACAGACAAATGAATCTTGTAGGAACAAATAGTCATACGGCAGCAAAACCATATGTTTACAGTGATGTTTCTAGATATTATGATTTTAAAAAAGAGAATCAAGCACTTTTAAAAGGTGAAAATTCTTGGTGGTCAAAAAAATTATTTGATGAACATTTAGTGCAAGTTCAATCAAAAGATTATTGGTTTACGCTAGATCCTGTAGTTGATTTTTCGGTTGGGAAGAATACTGATTCTGAACATAAAGGAACTTTTAATAACACAAGAGGGTTATTTATTCAAGGAGGATTAGGTAAGAAATTGAACTTTTCCGCTTCTATTTTCGAGAGTCAAGGTAGATTTCCCGATTATTTTAATCAATTTGCAGAGTCTTTAAAACCCTTTGGTCCAGATCCAGGAATTATACCAGGAAGAGGTATAGCTAAGCGTTTTAAAGATGATGCTTACGATTATCCTGTTGCTGAAGGATACTTGTCTTATGCACCAGCTGATTTCTTAAGTATTCAATTTGGACATGGTAAGAATTTTATTGGAGATGGATACCGATCGCTACTTTTAAGTGATAATGCAAGTCCACATCCTTATTTGAAATTAAACACGAAGTTCTGGAAAATAAAATATACGAATACTTGGATGTGGTTAAGAGATGTAAGACCAGAAGTAACAGAGGATGGAGCGTTTTTAACAAAGTATATAGCCAATCATTATTTAAGTTGGAATGTGTCTAAAAAATTTAACATAGGATTGTTTGAGTCTGTTATGTGGACCAATACTAACGATAGAGGTTTTGATATTAATTACTTAAATCCGATTATATTTTATAGAGCGATTGAGTTTGCAACTGGTCCAGATGCAGGTAACGCGATCATTGGGTTGTCTTCAAAATATAAGTGGAATGATAATGTAAACATTTATGGACAATTTATAATAGATGAATTTTCACTTAATGATGTAAAAGCCGGAAATAAGAGTTGGAAGAATAAATTTGGGTTTCAATTAGGTGCTAAATATTACAACGCATTTGATGTCAAGGACTTAATGCTTCAGTTTGAATACAATCAAGTTCGACCATATACCTATTCTCATAACTCCATCGTACTTAATTATGCTCATAATTACCAAAGTATGGCACATCTATGGAATTCTAATTTCAGAGAGGCCGTTTTTATTGGTCGATATCATTATAAGCGTTGGTTTGCCGATGCGAAAATAGTTGTTGGAGTTAAAGGGTTTGATTTTAATACTACGGAAGATTCTGCAAATTATGGAGGTGATATTTTTGGAGATGAAAGAGAAAGACCTAGTGATACAGGTATAAAAATTGGACAAGGTCTTAAGACAAATATATTTCACGCTGAATTACAGACAGGATATTTATTAAATCCGAAAACCAATTTAAAAGTATTTACCTATATAAGTTATCGAGATTTTAATCCGGAAGCTCAAAGTACCAGTACAATAAGCAATAACACCTTATGGTTTAACGTTGGTGTTAGAACAGATTTGTTTAACTGGTATTTTGATTTTTAGATATGACTGATATTTTGTTTTTATTTGCTTCACTTCTTTTTTTTTATTTTGGCAATAAGGCGTTTAATATGTCCTTAGGTAATAAGAAGGAAACTGACCCACCTACAAATTTTAACGAAGTAGAAAACCCCCAAATAATGATGATAAGCTTTGTTTTGTTATTGGCAGGAGGTTGGTTATTCTATCTTTTTTTTAAAACAATGTGATAATTATTGTTTCAAACTTTTATAAAAAGTCCTTCGAATTTTTTTAGATGTTATGAAATTCCAACTATAACCTTGGGCATCATATGTTTTAGTAAGGCTCTTGTTATTAGCAACGTCTTCTTCTGTTTGTCCTTTTTCGATTTCAGCTAATATAATTGTTTTTAAACCTTGCATCATGTCAAGAAAAGCAGCGTACTCTTTTTTATTAGAAATGGGGCCATGGCCAGGAATGATTTTGGTATTGTCATCGATTAGCATAAGTGAACTCTTAACAGCTTCAATATAGCCGTTAACACTTCCTCCTGAACCAAGGTCAATATATGGATACCATCCTTTAAAATAGGTATCACCAGTATGAAGCACATTGCTTTCTGTAAAATACAATATGGCATCACCATCAGTATGAGCATTATCTGGATGGAAGATTGCAATTTCTTCACCATTAATATGTAAACTCATTTTGTCATTAAAAGTAATTACAGGAAGTGCTTCTTTTGGTTTCATAGAACCATCACGACCAGGAGTTTCTTTTAAACGTTTTCGAACATTATCATGAGCCATAATAACAGCACCTTCTTTTTGGAAATTAACATTGCCTCCAGTATGATCACCATGCCAATGAGTATTTGCTAAGAACTTAATAGGTTTGTCGCTTAAGGTGCGAATAGCTGTTATTATTTTTGATGAAAGTGGTGCAAATTGATCGTCAATGATAAACACACCATCTTCACCAACTGAAACACCAATGTTTCCTCCCTGCCCAACTAACATGTATACATTATCAGAGATTTTATTGATTTTTATTGTGATTTCTTGATTGTTTTGGGCACATGACAAAGAAAATGTCATTATTAATATCCCAGTAAATAAAGCCTTGAAAAGTGTCATGATTATTCGTTTTTGTGTTGGACGATTAAAATTACAAAATCTTACAATGAAAATAATAGTTGAAGAAAATTATCCTTTATAATTCATTGTAGAAATGTGTTTTATGAAGTATCTTTGCAATCGCATTAAAAGCCATAAATATTATCTCTTTTGAGCCAAACTAATTCGCCACTTACTATAGCTTCGGCAGTATCAAGTTTTAAGGAAATAACGAAGATTCGTTTAGCAGTAAGTGTTGTGTTTTCTTCACTTGCAGGATATCTTTTAGGTGCAGATGTTGTAGACGTTAAAACGCTTTTGTTGTTGGCAATAGGTGGCTATTGTATGGTAGGAGCATCAAATGCCTACAATCAAATTATTGAAAGAGATTTAGACGCTTTAATGGATCGTACTAAAAACAGACCAGTGCCATCAGGCAGAATGTCTGTGAATACAGCTTTTGCCATAGCTTCTGTATTGACGATTCTTGGCTTGGTCATTTTGTATATTATCAACCCTCAAACAGCAATGTTTGGGGCGATTTCAATTTTTTTATATACTAGTGCCTATACACCGTTAAAAACCAAAACACCTTTATCTGTATTTGTGGGTGCCATACCAGGCGCTATTCCTTTCATGTTAGGTTGGGTGGCTGCAACAGATGATTTTGGGATTGAACCTGGAACCTTATTTGCCTTGCAGTTCTTTTGGCAGTTCCCACATTTTTGGGCAATAGGGTGGTTTTTATATGATGACTATAAAAAAGGAGGGTTTTTTATGCTTCCAACTGGGAAAAAGGATAAGGCCACTGCTGTTCAAATTATTATGTATACAGTTTGGACGATTATAATTTCTGTAATTCCTGTTTTTGGATTTACAGGTAAATTGTACTTAACACCAATAGCTGCTATTATTGTATTTTTATTAGGCTTAGGCATGCTGTATTATGCCATTTTATTATTCAAGAAAATGACAGCTAAAGCAGCAAGACAATTAATGCTAGCAAGTGTGTCGTATATTACATTAATACAGATTGTTTATGTATTAGATAAGTTTATAAGATAAATGGATTTAACTCAAGGTAGTTTCGAGGAAAAAAATAAGAGAGCAAAAAAGATGATGCTTTGGTTTGGTATTGCATCACTAATTATGTCTTTTGCAGGTTGGACTAGTGCTTTCGTTGTCAGTAGGACGCGAAAAGATTGGTTAAAAGGGTATGAATTACCAGATGCGTTTATGTGGAGTGTAATTATCATTCTTTTAAGCAGTGTTACTTTTGTTTTGGCAAGAAGAGCTTTAAAATCTAACAAGCATCAATTAACGACTATCTACCTTATAACGACTTTGATGCTAGGGATAATTTTCATCGCTTTGCAACTTCAAGGATTTGGGCAAATGATGACATCTGGATATAATTTTACTGGCCCGACGAGTAATATTACGATGACATTTATTTTTTTGATTGCCGCTGTGCATATAGCACATGTTGTTGTTGGTTTAATTTGCCTATTAGTAGTAATCTTCAATCATTTAAAGCAGAAATATAATGCGAATAATATGCTAGGCTTGGAGCTTGCTGCAACATTTTGGCATTTTGTGGATATACTATGGCTATATCTCTTTATATTTCTATATTTTATGAGTTGATTTTTACTATAGAGTTCGAGAGAAAAAAAGGTTATTTAGAACGTTTAAAATTAATCTTACGATGTTTCTTTAGATAAATAAAATGATTATTTTTGTGCAACTTTAAAAAATAGATTTTTTTTATGGATACTACAGCTGTTAGTACTGATACAGAAGGAAAGACTTGGGGAGGAGGCAATAAACCTCTAGGAGCAAGTTATGGTAAGTTGATGATGTGGTTTTTCATAGTGTCGGATGCATTGACATTTTCAGGATTTTTAGTAGCCTATGGCTTTTCTAGGTTCAAATTTATTGATTCATGGCCAATAGCGGATGAGGTCTTTACTCACGTTCCGTTTTTTCATGGTAACTACCCAATGATTTACGTGGCTTTCATGACATTCGTTTTGATCATGTCGTCTGTTACTATGGTGCTAGCTGTTGATGCTGGGCATCATATGAAGAAGAACAAAGTGATTTGGTATATGTTCTTGACCATTATTGGCGGTGCTATTTTCGTTGGGTCTCAAGCCTGGGAATGGGCAACATTCATTAAGGGAGATTATAGTGCAGTACAAACCAATGGAGGTAATATTATTCAGTTTGGAGAATATGTAGATGTAGATGGAGAACAAAAGTTCAAGCGTGTTGCTGTAGCAGATTTTACAATAGCTTCAGCTTCAGAAAGAATACGCCATGAAAGTGAGAATGGTATTTGGTATTCGGACGAAAAAGCCTTGCCTGAATTTACTGTAGATGATGTTGTTAAAGGATTACAAGCCAATAGTAATATTGTAGCTCGAACACAGATAATCAATGCAGAAGGAGAGAAGACAGTGATGTCTCGTGCCGAGAGTATTGATATGATAAAGAACAATGGAAAGCAGGTAGTCAGTGGTGCTAATCTTGTTATTAATGAATATGGAACCAATTTATTTGCCGATTTCTTTTTCTTTATTACAGGATTTCATGGATTTCACGTATTCTCGGGAGTTGTGATTAATATCATTATTTTCTTCAATGTTATTTTAGGCACTTATGAGCGAAGAGGTAGCTATGAAATGGTGGAGAAAGTTGGATTATATTGGCACTTTGTAGATTTAGTTTGGGTATTTGTATTTACCTTCTTCTATCTTGTATAATAAGATAATAATAGTTAGAAATGGCAGAAGCACATAAATTAGAAATATTAAGAGGTTTAATAAAATTCAAATCGAACACATCTAAGATTTGGGGAGTATTAATACTTCTTACGATCATTACATTAGTAGAAGTTGTATTAGGTATCTATAAACCTGAAGCTTTGAAAGCAAAGCTTTTAGGAATGAAAGCCTTAAACTGGATTTTCATTATACTTACGATTGTTAAAGCATATTATATTACTTGGGATTTTATGCACATGAGAGATGAAACAGCAAGTTTAAGACGTATGGTGGTTTGGACTGCGGTATTCTTGATTTGTTATTTAGTGTTCATACTTTTACAAGAAGGAGGATACATACAACGGATTTATGAATCTGGATTTATAAAACGAGACTTCTAAGGAGTTAAAGTATATATAAAAGGCGGTTTTCAACCCGCCTTTTTTTATTTTTGCACTATGCAAAACAAGGCCATAAAAAAGAATGTTGTACTAGGGATCTTGTTCTTTCTCCCAGTAATGTTCTTATTGTTTTTATACCCTGCTAAACATAATTATTCTGTATTGGATTCGGTTCAAGCTGATGTTTTAGAGATTGATGCTTTTATCTCAGATTCTGATGAGAAAGTAACACTTCAAGATAATATAACCGTACTCAATTTCTTAGGAAGTAAACCTATGGAAAAGAGTACTGCCGTCCTGAATCTGAGCCAAATGATCTACGGAAAATTTAAAGGTTTTAAAAAGTTCCAGATTGTTTCGTTGGTACCAAACGGACTTGAAGAAGAAATTGACAGATTAAAAGAAGAAATAGGAAAATATGAAGACCTTAAATATTGGAAATTTGTTTATGGACATCCTCAAGATATTCTAAAAACATATCAGAGCCTTGGTGTTATAAATGATCTAGATAAATATGGCTCTACCAACCTAGTTTATATCATAGACAAAGAACGTAATTTACGAGGGCGAATAGATGATAGAACTGATAAAGAGATTGAAAGAAAAACGAAACCCTATGAGCTTAAAGGTTACGATTGTATAAGTATCGATGTCCTCAAAAACAAGATGAGTGACGACATGCGAGTACTGTTTACGGAATACAGACAAAAGCGTAAAGGTAATTTCGACACATCAAAAAGAAGACAAGAAGATATAAAACCAACAAATGAGCAAGACTAATTATTCATATATAGGTATTTCGTTTATCATTCTCGTATTCGGAATCATATTTATTCCAAGAATTATCGACCGGATCAGTAATGACGATGTTACAAAAAATGATAGATTAAGTAGTACAAAAGATACTGCAAAACTCAGCGATTTATCATTTATAGATATTAATGATGAACCAAAAAAAGTTCCCAATTTTAGTTTCATGAACCAATACGGAAAGATGATTTCTAATGAGGATTATCAAGGAAAAGTCTATGTTGTGGAGTTCTTTTTTACGACCTGTCCAACCATCTGCCCTTTGATGAATACTAATTTGATTCAGATTCAAAATGAGTTTAAAGATTTTGATGATTTTGGTATAGCGTCTTTTTCTATTAATCCAGAATATGACACGGTTGAAATCCTTAAAAAATATGCTGACGGTTATGGCGTGTCAAATCCTAATTGGCATTTAATGACTGGAAAGGAAGAACATATTTATGAGTTAGCAAATTCAGGATTTAATTTATATGCCGCAGAAGATACTGAAGCTGAAGGAGGTTTTGAACACTCTGGTTATTTTGCTCTAATAGATAAAAATGGTTTCCTACGTAGCCGAGTAGATAATTTTGGAAATCCTAAAGTATATTATCGAGGTACAGTTACTGAAGCTCAGAAGTACAATGACGATGGCGAAGCTGAAGAAATTAGCATTTTAAAAGAAGATATAGCAAAACTACTTCAAGAGTAATGGGTAAATCACAAGCAACAGAAGCAGAAAAAAAATATAATAAATGGATATGGATTCTATCTATTGTAATTCCTGTTTTGGTGGCAATTTTATTTACCATTAAGATTCCAAATGTAAAACCATTGTCTTTCTTGCCACCAATTTATGCTACGATAAATGGTGTTACAGCAATATTACTATTAATTGCATTTTGGGCGATTAAAAGCGGAAAAAGAACGCTTCATGAAAACTTAATGAAAACAGCCATTATCTGTTCTGTACTGTTCCTTGGAATGTATGTCGCGTATCATATGACAAGCGATTCTACCAAATTTGGCGGAGAAGGTGTAATTAAGTATGTGTATTATATTATTTTGCTTACACATATTTTATTATCCATAGTTGTTATTCCATTTGTATTAATAACATATGTAAGGGCGTTGGCAAATAGTTTTGAACGCCATAAAAAAATAGCAAGAATTACATTTCCGATATGGCTTTATGTGGCTATATCAGGCGTTATTGTCTACCTTATGATTTCCCCCTATTACATATGAAAGTAAAATATGCTGCCATATTAATTTTGCTGTTTCTGGTGGTAACACCGGCAGAAGCGCAATGTGCTATGTGTCGTGCAGTGTTGGAAAGTGAGGAGGGGCAAGGGACGGCTAAAGGGGTAAATGATGGTATTGTTTACTTGATGATGATTCCATATATTCTCGTAGGTGGACTTGGTTATTTTATCTATCGAATGCTTTCCAAAAAAGAAAAATCGACGAAATAAGCTTTTTTTAATACTTTATAGTGTAAAACCTGTAACATTTTCCCCTTTAAGTAGTCTTAGTATAACAATCAATCAATTAATTCTTAACAGTTTATTGGCACTAATCCTTAGGGCTTATCCGTAAAATTGTAAGAACTAACCATCAATCAATGATTTCAATTAAAGATCTTCATAAGTCTTACACTACTGGAAGTAATTCTTTACATGTTCTAAAAGGTATAGACTTTGATGTAAAGGAAGGTGAATTAGTATCCATAATGGGTTCTTCAGGTTCTGGTAAATCTACGTTGCTTAATATTCTCGGAATGCTAGATGAAGCCGATGAAGGCAGTTATACTCTAGATGGTGTAACCATTAAAAATCTCAATGAGAAAGTTGCAGCTCAGTATCGCAATAAGTTCCTTGGATTCATTTTTCAATCTTTCAACCTTATTAATTATAAAAGTGCCTTAGATAATGTGGCCATGCCATTGTATTATCAAGGTGCCAAGCGTAAAGAACGTAATGAGCGAGCTATGCATTACCTAGAAAAAGTGGGTCTTGCCGATTGGCATCATCACTTACCTAGTGAATTGTCTGGTGGGCAGAAACAGCGAGTTGCTATTGCTAGAGCGTTGGCGAGTGACCCTAAGGTGTTGTTAGCAGATGAGCCTACAGGAGCATTAGACAGTATAACTTCTCGTGAAGTCATGGAACTTATCCAAGGTATTAATGACGAAGGCAAGACTATATTAATTGTGACACATGAAGATGATATTGCTCATATGACAAAGCGCATCGTGAATTTAAAAGACGGTCTCATCATTGACGATATCCAGGTAAATCAAATAAAAGCTTCTATAAATGTTTAGTCTAGAACGTTGGCAAGAAATATTTGAGACTATTCGTAAAAACAAATTGCGAACTTTTTTAACAGGCCTTTCTGTAGCCTCTGGAATCTTCATTTTGGTTATTTTATTGGGATTTGGAGAAGGGCTGGCTAACGGGATAGCAAAAGAGTTTGAAGAAGATGCGTCTAATAGGATATGGGTGTGGACGCAAGTTACTTCTAAAGAATATAAAGGGTTAAATCCTGGGCGTTTCATTCAAATGGAGAATGAAAACTATGAATATTTGGCCAAGAAGTATGAAGATGATATAGAGTTTAAATCTTCTGTATTTCGTATTTGGCAAGGCGCTGTCAATTATAAGAACGAAGCTGGAAATTATCGTATAGAAGGCGTACATCCAGATTACCAATTCATAGAGAATGCTGGTATGAAAGAGGGACGCTATTTAAATTATAAAGACCATGAAAACCTTGAGAAGGTTGTGGTTTTAGGTAATAAGGTTAAGAAAGAGTTATTTAAGAAAGACGATGATCCTATTAATAAGACAATACAAATTAATGGTATAAACTTTAAGGTTATAGGTATTTATACGGATCCAGGTGGAGATAGAGAGGAAACACGTATTTTCTTGCCACAATCTACCGCACAACGTGTTTTTAATGGTAGCAACAAGGTTAGGAATTTATCCTTTACCCTAAAACCAAAAGAGACGTTCGATGAAACACTTGCTGCTTCAGAGCAATTTATTGCGGAAATGCAGCAATATCTTAAGCAAGCTCATACCGTTGCGCCAGATGATACCAGCGCTATAGGAACGTTTAATACACTGGAAGAGGCAAAACGTTATTTTTCATTGATAGGAAATATCAAATTCTTTTTCTGGTTTGTAGGTATTTGCACCATTATAGCTGGTGTTGTTGGAGTTAGTAATATCATGCTGATAATAGTTAAAGAGAGAACAAGAGAGATCGGTATTCGAAAGGCTATTGGTGCACAACCACGTGCAATTATAGGAATGATTTTACATGAGGCTATTTTTGTAACTGCTATTGCTGGCTTTGGAGGTCTTATTTTTAGTATGGGGCTTTTGGAAATCCTAGGCCCGAATATCGAGATTGACTATATCGTAAATCCTTCAGTTAATTTTAACGTGGCCCTAACAACGGTCATTGTTTTGATAGTTGCAGGAGCTCTTGCAGGTTTTTTTCCAGCATGGAGAGCAGCAAAAATAAAACCAATAGAAGCTTTAAGAGAAGAATAAAATGTTTAATAAGGATCGTTGGAACGAAATAATAGAAGCGCTTACTAGCAATGTGTTCAGGACCATATTGACGGCTTTTGGTGTATTCTGGGGTATCTTCATTTTAATTATTCTTTTAGCTGCGGGGAAAGGCCTAGAAAATGGCGTGAAGCAAGATTTTGGAGATAGGGCTACTAATACCATGTTCATGTGGACACAAGGCATTTCTAAACCATATAAAGGTTTGCCAAAAGGAAGACGTTTTACATACAAGATTGATGACGTTGCAGCGATAAGAGATAACGTTCCAAACCTCAGATTTGTTTCTCCAAGAAATCAATTGGGTGGTTTTGGTGGTGCAAACAATGTTGTTAAAGGGCTTAAGTCAGGAGCATTTAATGTGTATGGTGATTATCCAGAAATTATCAAGCAAGAACCAATGACCATAACCAGAGGACGATTTATTAATTATAATGATATAAATGATAATAGAAAAGTTGCTATCATAGGTGATGGAGTTCAGAAAGAATTATACGAAAAGGGAGAAGATCCATTAAATAGTTATATCAAAATTAACGGCGTTAATTTTACAGTCGTTGGAACATATAAAAAGAAAAGTAATGATGGTGATGGCGAAGAAGGACAGAAACAAATCTTTGTTCCTTTTACGGCATTTTCACAAGCATTCAATAGAGGTGATAGGGTAGGCTGGTTTGCTATAACAGCAAATGATGGTTCGTCAATAACCAGTTTAAAGGAACAGGTTTTCGATGTTATAAGAGAAAGACACACAATTCATCCAGATGATAAACGTGCCATTGGTCATTTTGATTTGTATGCCGAATATAGTAAGATAGAAGGACTTTTTGGAGCATTGAACCTTGTAGCATTTGTTGTAGGGATACTCGTATTGCTTTCGGGTGTTATTGGCATTAGCAACATTATGCTTATCGTTGTAAAAGAGCGTACAAAAGAAATAGGAATTAGACGTGCATTAGGCGCAACTCCTTGGTCTATTAAAGGGCAAATATTGCTAGAATCTATTTTTCTTACCATAATTTCAGGAATGGTAGGTATTATTTTTGGAACCTTAGTTATTTACGCTCTAAATGCGATATTGGAAGCTAGTGGACCGGTAGATATGTTTGCAAACCCAAGTGTAAACCTTTCAGTTATATTATTAGCCTTGACAATACTAATAATTGCAGGATTATTGGCCGGATTCATTCCAGCGCAAAATGCCATTAAAATTAAACCAGTTGAAGCTTTAAGGACAGAATAAAAAATTAACCATGATATCAATCAACCATTTAAAATGAAAAAGTCAGTTACAATCATCATCTTAATACTCATAGCCATCATATTTGGTGGATCCTTGTATTATTTATACCAGAAAAATGCCGAAGACCCAGTGGTCTATAAAACGGAACAAGCCAGTACAAAAACTATTGTGAAGAAAACGGTGGCAACCGGCAGTATTGTTCCTAAAGAAGAAGTTTTAATAAAGCCTAATATTTCAGGTATCATTGATGAGATCTTTGTAGAGGCAGGAGACATTATTAAAAGGGGAGACCTTATTGCCAAAGTTAAGGTTGTGCCAAACGTGTCGTCACTTACAAGTGCTAAGAATAATATTACGGCATCTAGAACTCAGGTGGAAACAGCAAGACTGGGATTAGAGAACCAAAGGAAAATCTATACACGTCAGAAAGAATTGTTTGAGAAGGGAGTGATTTCGGCTAATGCATTTGATACAGCTCAAATTACGTTTGATCAGGCCCAACAACGATATAATCAGGAAAAGGTGAATCTTACTGGAGCACAGCAAAACTACGACATTGTAAAGACAGGAACTACACGAGGTCTTGGAGCTTCTGCAAATACAGAGATTAGGGCGACTGTCTCAGGAATGGTCCTAGATGTACCTGTGAAAACAGGAAATCAAGTCATTGAAGCTAATAATTTTAATGATGGGACGACTATAGCAACTTTAGCCGATGTAGATAAGATGATCTTTGAAGGAAAAGTAGATGAATCTGAAGTGGGTAAGATCAAGGAAAACCTGCCACTGGAAATAACTGTTGGTGCTATTGAAAATAAAAAATTCGACGCTATTCTTGATTATATTGCACCAAAGGGCGTAATTGAAAATGGGGCTATTCAGTTTGAGATAAAAGGAACTCTAAACAAGAAAGACACCACTTTTATACGTGCTGGATTAAGTGCTAATGCCTCCATAATATTGGCAAGAGCTGATAGTGTTATGGCCCTTAAAGAAGCATTGATTCAATTTGACCCAAAGACGCAAGCACCATTTGTTGAAGTAGAGAGCGGGGATCAACAATTCGAAAGAAAAAATCTTGAGCTTGGTATTAGTGATGGTATTTTTGTAGAAATATTAAAAGGTATTACCAAAGACGATAAAATTAAAATTTGGAATCAGGTTAAGCCAGGCACATTTAATAATTAAAATTAATTTTGTGTTAGGGTAAATAAACTGTAACACTTTAATCAATATATAGACATATATTTTTATAACAGTAACTATGAAAATTAAACTAACCTTAATACTTTTTACCGTTTTTGGATTAGTAGCCCAGGCTCAACAGAAAAAATGGACACTTCAAGAATGCGTAGATTATGCATTAGAGAAGAATATTTCCATTAAGCAATCTGAATTAGATCTTAAAACATCAGAGATTAATAAAAAAGACGCAATAGGTAATTTCTTGCCAACATTAAATGCAAATGCAGGTCATTCTTGGAGTATTGGTCTGGGACAGGATCCGGTAACTTTTAGTGCCGTTAATGCCACTACAAAAAACTTATCTGGAGGAATTAATTCTGGTATCAATTTATATGATGGTTTACGAAATGTGAATCAACTACATCGTTCAAATCTTGAGATATTAGCAAGTCAGTACCGTTTAGATAATATGAAAGATGATATTTCTCTATTGGTAGCAAATTCATTTTTGCAGATATTATTTGGCAAAGAACAATTGAAAGTGCTTCAAGGGCAAAATATAGTGTCTACTGAAGAGTTAAAAAGAACGCAAGAACTAGTTGATGCAGGAGTGTTACCGAGAGGAGATTTACTCGAAATACAAGCAACACTTGCAACGCAAGAACAACAAATAGTTAATGCAGAGAACGCAGTATTGCTATCTAAAATTAATTTAGCTCAAGTATTATTGATTGAGGACTATGAAGGATTTGATATAGCCGATGTGCAATATGAAGTGCCGCCAACAAGTATTTTAAATGAGTTACCTGCCGTTATAATAAGTAAGGCAAAAGAGACAAGAAAAGATATTCTTATTGCTCAAACCAATGCTGAGATAGCTGAAGATAACCTAAAAATCGCTAAAGGAGCTTTACAACCAACATTAAGAGGGTCGTATAGCTTTAGTAGTAATTATTTTACATCTGGATTGTTTGACACTCCTAATTTCGAAACTCAAATTACTGATAACAAAAATCATAATTTTGGAGTGAATTTGAGCATTCCTATATTTAATGGGTTTGCAGGGAAAAACAATGTCAAAAGAAACCAAATTAACTTAGAGCGTTCTAAAATCCAATTGGAGCAAGCTAATTTAGATTTAGAGTCAACAGTTTATCAAGCGTATAATGATACGAAAGGTGCAAAGAAGGCTTACGAAGCGGCGTTAAAAACACTTACGGCGAGAAAAGAGGCGTTTACCTATTCGCAAGAACGCTACAATGTAGGCTTACTAAATGCTTTTGATTTTAATCAATCAAGAACACAATTAGAAACAGCCGAATCTGATGTTATCAGAACGAAATACGATTATATATTTAAGCTTAAAGTATTAGAATACTATTTTGGTATCCCTATCACAAACTTAAATTAACCGTCACCATGCTACATCTATTGTAATATCTTTAAAATCAGAAAATACATTGATATAGATGCTACAGATGACAGATAGAAAATAATAAATTTACATCACATGAAAAGAAAGACACTCATAATTATTACTGTTATTGTTTTAGGCCTATTAGCTTTGCTTATTGGCGGTAAGAAAGCAGGATGGTTTGGTAACCAAACAACTGGTAAACAGGTTGAAATCAAGAAGATTTCGACTATGGACATTGTTGAGACTGTTTCTGCCACAGGGAAAATTCAACCTGAAATAGAGGTCAAACTATCAAGTGAGGTCTCAGGAGAAATTATTGACCTTCCTGTTATTGAGGGCCAACAAGTAAAGAAAGGGCAATTGCTTGTTCGAGTTAATCCAGATATTTACAAAGCTGGATTAAACCGCTCTCAGGCAACCCTGCAAAATGTCAAGGCTGGACTGGATCAGGCCGAAGCTACTTTGAAAGAAGCTCGAGCTAGTTATAATAGAAATAAATCACTCTTCGAGAAAGGAATTATTTCGAAAGCTGATTGGGATAGGGCAATATCAGCCTATGAAGGCGCCAAAGCGAATAGAGAATCGGCTTACTATAATGTGCAGAGTGCCGGAGCTACTGTAAATGAACAAAGAGATAATCTTAATAGAACAAACATTTATGCGCCAATGAGCGGTACCATTTCTAAGTTGGATGTTGAACTAGGTGAGCGCGTTGTTGGAACTCAACAAATGACTGGAACAGAAATATTGAGAGTTGCTAACCTAAACAATATGGAAGTTGAAGTAGATGTTAACGAGAATGATATAGTTAAAGTTACTATAGGAGATTCTACCATAGTTGAAGTGGATGCTTATTTAAAAAAGAAATTTAAAGGATTGGTAACAGAGATTGCTAATTCGGCTGGAGCCACATTAACTGCTGATCAAGTCACAAATTTCAAGGTGAAAGTTAGAATTCTTGAAGAATCGTATCAAGATTTACTAGAAGGAAAACCTGAACATTTTTCACCTTTCCGTCCTGGTATGACTGCTACAGTTGATATTATTACTAAAAAACGAAATGATATCGTCGGCATTCCAATTAGCGCAATTGTTATAAAAACAGACACGTCTTCAACTAAAGGTGCTGGTGTTAAAGTAAAATCTGATGGAGGTAAAGAAGAAAAATTTGAATGTGTCTTCATTCATGAAAATGGCAAAGCTAAATTGCGAGTAGTACAAACAGGAATTCAAGATGATTCTAACATTGAAGTAGTTTCTGGTCTTAAGGCAGATGAAGAAATAATAGTAGGTCCATATACGGTAGTTTCTAAAACATTGAAACCAGGTGATAGTGTAGAGCCTAAAAAAGATAAAGCAGTTACTAAAGAAGAGGAAACAGAAGAGTAAATGTGGCTATAATACTTAATATAGAAACAGCAACAACTAATTGCTCTGTTGCTATTGCGAAAAACGGAGAAACCCTAGCTATTAAAGAAGATTATAGTCAGGGTTTTTCGCATGCAGAACGTTTGCATACATATATAGATGAGGTTCTCAAAGAATCAAAGATAAATGCGAAATCACTAGATGCTATTGCGGTAAGTAATGGGCCTGGTTCTTACACGGGTTTACGGATTGGTGTCTCAGCAGCTAAAGGGCTATGTTTTGCTGTAAATAAACCTCTTATTTCGGTGTCAACACTAAGGTCTCTTTCATATCAAGTAAGCATATCTGATGGATATATTATCCCTATGTTAGATGCTAGGCGTATGGAAGTGTATTCTGCTATTTTTGATGCATCACATATTCAAATACGCGAAACTCAAGCACAAATACTTGATGAAAACTCTTTTATAGAATATTTAAACAAGGGAATTGTTTATTTTATTGGGACGGGAGTTGAAAAAACAAAAGATATTATTAAACATAAGAACGCCGTTTTTATTGAGAATAAATTGCCTTCAGCTAATGAGATGAGTGCCCTCTCTTATAATAAATATAAAATAGACGACACCGAAAATGTCGCCTATTTTGAGCCCTATTATCTAAAGGATTTTGTTGCAATAAAACCTAATAATTAACCTTCTTTTTGTATTTCAACAGCGTGTGGATAAGGTATTTCTATTCCAGCTTCATCTAATGCCAATTTACATCTTTCCAATGTTCCAAAATACACATCCCAATAATCCGCAACAGATGACCAAGGTCGTACTGCGAAATTAACAGAGCTATCCGCCAATTCAGATACATTTATTGATGGTGCTGGATCTTTCAAGACTTTAGGATCGGATGTCAAAACTTTCATTAATACATCTTTAGTTTTTTTTATGTCTTCATCATAACCCACACCTATGGTTAGGTCAACTCTAAGTTTACCCTCAGAACTATAATTCGTTATATTGCCGTTAGACAGAGCGCCATTAGGTATAATGACTTCTTTATTGGTAGGTGTGAGAATTTTTGTTGTAAAAATCTCAATCTCTTTAACAACTCCTAATTCTCCTTGAGCTTCGATTAAATCTCCAATTTTTATGGGTTTGAAGATCATAAGTAATACACCGCCAGCAAAATTACCAAGAGAACCTTGCAAGGCTAATCCTATAGCCAGACCAGCCGCCGCAATAACAGCAGCAAAAGATGTGGTTTCGACACCTAGTTTTCCTAGAATAGCAATTATGAGTAATATTTTTAATATCCAGCCTACTAGATTTAGTAAGAATTTTTGTAAGCTTTTATCGTAGTCTTTTTTGGTCATGACGACTTCAAGGCCACGTGTTATTCTCTTGATAATCCAAGAACCAATAATCCATATGGCAATAGCAGCAATAACTTTGATACCATATTCTGAAGCAAAATCTATTCCTTTATCTATCCATTTTTCTAATTCCATTGTAACACATATTTTGGGTTAATTAATGCCTCGAATTTACAAGATTAAGGTAAGAGTATGAAGTTCTTTTGAGCTTAAGATTTATGCGATATCGATTAACTTAAAAATTTAATCGATAATCTAACATTAAAAAAGGATGCTGATTCAGCATCCTTTTTATAATTTAAAACAACTATTTAAAACAACTATGTTTAAATTCGTTTTAGCTATTTAAGAAATTTACAAGTTTAATAAGGTCTTGTTTGTCTTTTAAACTAATTCTTTCTTTTTTGATGAATTTTGCTACATCTTTACCTGGGAATAATTTTATAAGCTCTTTCTTTTTTCTTGGCATGAGAATGGCTGTGTTTTCTTCCATACTTAAGTAAAAAGTATCATCTGCTCTTTTGAATTTTGCAGGTCTATCTGACTGATAGCTATTAGCAGCTACTTGTTTGTTTATAAACTCAACATATTCTTTATTAAGAAGTTTTATATTTGCATTAGGACTGCTTTCTACTATAAAAAAGCCTGTTTTTTTCTTTGAATCAGCAATGTTAAAGGTCTGATACCTTTTCTTTGAACTCATAACGGTCACAAAAACACCAGGGATGTTTTTATTAAGAGCTAAGGCTTTTTCATTATCCTTTATTACCATTTCGTCATTGACAGCATTGTATCTTACCATATATACTTGGTTTGGCATAGTCGATACTTTTCCAGGCACAAAATTAGTTGGTATATAAGGAGAGCCAGCGATATTTTCTACATTAATAGGAGTAGATGGTAAAAGCACTGCCATCGAGGCACCGCCACTATTACCACTATTAGATATTTGAACTAATCTTTGAGAGAAACCAAAACTCACAAAAGTTACTGCAAGAACTGCACTTAATACGGATTTTTTCATAATCATTTTTTTAATTGATTCTTAACTATTTTTTTTACAAATATAAGGTGTCAACAATCATACCGAAAAAATTAGTGATTATTTAACATTATTATGGTAAAAGCAATAATCGCAGGAATGGATTGTACATAGAATAATCTAACTTTTTTGGTGGAGTAGGCACCATAGATTCCGGCTATAACAATACATCCTAAAAAGAAAAGTATAAAAGAGATGTTTTCTTTCCATAAAGAAAAGAGCAATCCGCTCGCTAAAAAACCATTGTACAAACCTTGATTAGCAGCCAATACTTTGGTTTCTTCTGCAAATTCTTTGGATTTCAATCCGAATGTCTTTATGCCTTTTGGCATTGTCCATAGAAACATTTCCAACACCAGGAAGTAGATGTGTTCTAGTGCTACAAAGATAACGAGAATGGTTGCAACTGTTTTCATATGTTTTTATTTATCGATTAGTTTTAGTGCTTGGTTGACCTCTGATACTGGAAGTTTGCAGGCTCTATTCACACAAACATAAATCATAGTATCATCGTCGTTGAACCTATTCAATAACAAAGGCATATTGTTTTCTTTTTCGGTTGCAGCTAAGAGTTTATTTGGGATATAGTATGCGTTCAATTCCTGTATTTTCTTGAAAGCATTGTTACCAGCGACTGCAACTTCATAATAGTTGTTCGTGTAATTTAGCATAAGATCCAGCCAATTCGAATATGCTGAAGGATAAGCCGCAATTTCCGATGACACATTATTTAACATTGTTCTGGCTGTGTCAGCATAAGCTTCATTATCAAAATAGTGAGACAGTTTAAATAGGTTTTTAGCCATTATCGAATTGCTGGCAGGAATCACATTGTCTCGGTATTCCACATTTCTTGTAACCAATAAAGGATCTTGATCTGATGTAAAATAAAACATCTTATTGGTGTCATCAAAGAAATGGTCAAGAGCATAATTATTAAGATCTCTTGCTTTTAGGAGCCATGTTTCATTAAAAGAGATTTCGTAAAGTGTTATAAGGCCTTCAATAGAAGAGGCATAATCTTCTAAATAGCCATTAATTGAGTTTTCGCCTTCTTTATAAGAACGATATAAGCCTCCATCTTCTTGCATTCTTTTATTCACAAGAAATTCGGCATTTTTTTTCGCTGATTCTAGAAATGATTCTTTACCAAAAGCACGATAGGCATCACAATAGGCCTTTAACATTAATCCATTCCATGATGTCAAGGATTTGTCATCAAGCCTCGGTCTTGGACGTTTTTCTCTTTCTACTAACAGCGATTTTTTCCAACTTGTCACTTTTTTTGCTAAATCCTCTATCGAGATATTATGTTTTTCGGAAATAACGTTATCGCTTTGGTTTCGTATCAGTACATAGTTGCCTTTTTCCCAAAGTCCGTAATTATTAATATTATAATAATCTGAAAACAGCTCAAAATCGGCGCCTAACAACTGTTTTAAGTTATCTTTTGTCCAGACATAAAAGGCACCTTCTTCTAATTCCTCAGTTTCATCTAAGCTATCGGCGTCTAAAGACGAATAAAAAACACCTTCGTCTGTTGTTAATTCTCTCTTGACAAACTCTAATGTCTCATATACGATAGTTTTGTACAAGTCATTTTTTGTTAATAGATAAGCATCAGAATATAAACTTACTAATTGTGCATTATCATAGAGCATTTTCTCAAAATGAGGGACATGCCATTTGTCATCGACTGAATATCTTGAAAACCCACCTCCAATTTGGTCATAAACACCCCCATATGCCATTTGCGTTAATGTAGTATTAACATATTCTAGAAGCTTTTCATCATCAGTTTGATGAGCATAACGCATTAAAAAATGATAATTGTTGGGCATCATGAATTTGGGCGCGCGATTCATACCACCTTTTCTTTTATCAAATGAATTTGACCATTTCGCAACGCTATTAGCTATTGTTTCTTTTTTGAAAACAGCAGCATCTGTATTCAAGGTCACCAAGTCCATCGATTTGATACCTTCTTCTAGTTTAGTTGCATATTCGCGCAATTGCTCTGGAGTTTTAATGTATACATCAGATATCTGTTCTAAAGCGTTTATCCAATCATTTTTCCTGAAATAAGTGCCTCCCCAAACGGGTCTTCCATCTGGCAAAGCAATAACATTTAAAGGCCATCCTCCGCTGCCAGTCATAAGCTGCACAGCATTCATGTACACTTGATCTACATCTGGTCGTTCTTCACGATCGACCTTAACATTAATAAAATTATCGTTCATCACCTGAGCTACTAGGCTGTCTTCAAAACTCTCGTGTTCCATCACATGACACCAATGACAAGCAGAATACCCAACACTAATAAGTAGTAGTTTGTTTTTGTCTTTGGCTTCTTTTAGGGTTTCATCGTTCCAAGCTCTCCAATTTACAGGGTTATGGGCGTGTTGAAGTAAGTAAGGACTCGTCTCATTAATGAGGTCATTGGTATATTTATGAGTCATTTGTTCGGAAGTTTGACTTTTACAATTGAAAAGGGCTGATGCCGCAATTATGATAAGTAGAAGATGTTTCTGCATACTACCAAAGGTAACAGATTATAACAAAAAAGCGCCCTTCTTAAGAGCGCTTTTTATGTTTTGTTTAAGTGAATTTAGTTTACTTCAAAAGTCACTTTCAGGTTAACCCTAAATTCTGTTACCTCATCGCCTTTAACAATGGCGCTTTGATCTTGTACATAAACAGATCGTATGTTCTTGACTGTTTTAGATGCATGCTTCACAGCCTTTTTTGTTGCATCTTCCCAGCTTGAGTTAGAATTTGATAATACTTCAATTACCTTTAATACTGCCATAATCTTTTATTTTTTTGAGTTAATTTTTATGTGAATTATAAAATTACTGAATAATAGAAGAATTACAGACAGGATACTCTTAAAATAAAACCTAGATCATAGACGAAATACGCATTTATCAGATAAATAACACTTATCCGTTTATAGCCTCTACCATACTCACTTTATCCTTGAGCATTTCCTTTAGCATATTTTCAATACCATTTTTTAAGGTGAAGGTTGATGATGGACAACCGCTGCACGCTCCTTGCAAAATCACCTTTACAATTTTGCTGTTTGGATCATAAGATTCAAACTGAATGTTACCACCATCACTGGCAACGGCGGGTTTGATATATTCTTCTAGAATATTAACGATTTCTTTAGAGATGTCATCAAGATTCTCAAACTCTTTTTCTTGTTGTTGAAGGGTTTTTTGCTTCACTTCTGGTGCATCGGTAGAAACAATTGTTTTTCCGTTTTCTATATATGCTCGAATAAACTCACGTAATTCCATGGTGATATCTTCCCAGTCAGCCATCTCAAACTTAGTAATAGAGATATAGTTTTCATCGATGAATACATTCTTGACAAAAGGAAAATGAAACAATTCTGTTGCAAAAGGCGAATAAGACGCCTCATCTATAGAGGTAAACTCATGTGTTGCTGTAACAATCCTTTTATTAGCCACGAATTTAACAGCTGATGGATTAGGTGTGCTTTCAGCATATACAGTAACAGGTACTTTCTTGTTTTTAATACCTTCAGTAACGATTACACCACCATCATTTAAATAGGCCTCTATTTGCGTTTTTACTTCTTCTTTAACGTCGTCCCATTCAATGATGTTAAATCTCTCAATGGCAATAAAATTTCCTGAGATATATATTTTTTTAACAAATGGCAAATAGAATAATTCCTGTGCCAATGGCGAATTCTTTGCTTCATCTATATTGTTAAACTCAAAGCTTTCGTGCTGTGTTAAGAACTCGGTAGCTTCAAATTTTATAATGGCAGGATTGGTAGTTGGGTGTATAGAAATTTGAAAATCTGGCATAACAGCAATTTTTATGCAAAGATAATAAACTAATGAAGATTAGCGTTTCTTTAAAGATGCCAAAATAAGGATGGTTTTTACATGGAAACCTTGTTTTTTGTCAAGTTATCTAATTTTTCAGGAATTTAACATAAGAACGCCTGAGTTTCAATATATTTGAGATTCAAAAAAAAGCGGTGAATAAAAAATTACTCTATTTAGTATGGTTTTTATGCCCTTTTATAGGGTTTTCTCAAATCTTAGAGATTAACAATGCAGCTGAACCAGAGGCGACTATGTCTTTGCAAGAACTAGTAGAGAATGTACTGATTACAGGTGCCTGCTCAGATGTTAGCAATTTTACAGAACAAGTTAGCGGTATTCCAACTCAATCCACTAACAAAAGTTATGGGTTTTTTAAAAGAACAGGTTTAACGAGATTCCCATTTGAAGAAGGTGTCATCTTAACAACAGGGAATGCTTTTGCTGCTGGTAATACAATTGCACCGCCACCAACTGTTGCCGCCAATCCTGATTTTAACAATGGGTTGCCTGGTGATGCCGATCTTGAAGCAGCTTTGGGACAAACAGGTACAGAGGATGCTACATTTATTAAATTCGATTTTGTACCCACATCGGCTGATTTTAGCTTTCGATTTCTAATGGCTTCTGAGGAGTACTTTAATAATACTGAATGTCAATTTGCTGATAGTTTTGCTTTTTTACTGAGAGAAGTGGGAACACCAAATTATACAAATCTCGCAGTTTTACCTGATGGTACTCCAGTGAGCGTTAGAAATATAAATAACTCAACCAATTGTGCCTCGAATGTACCTTTTTTCGAAGGTTATAACTTAGGCAGTACTAATTATGGAGGGCAAACCGTGATTTTAACGGCTAGTTCTACAGTAATACCTGGCCGTACCTACGAAATTAAATTAGTAGTAGCCGATCAAGGAGATTCTGCTTGGGATTCTGCTATTTTTTTAGAAGCAGGCAGTTTTAATATAGGTTTGGATCTTGGACAGGATCTTACGATTACCAATAATAACGCACCTTGTGATGGTAGTACTCAGGTATTAAGTACTGGCTTTCCTGGTCTTGTCCATACTTGGTATTTAGATGGTGTGGAGATTACTACTGATACAGATGACATGCTAGATGCTGTGGTAGATGGCACTTATTCTGTAGAAGTAAGCTTTGGTACGGGTTGTGATGCCTCAGATTCAATTATTGTACAATTTGCGGAAAGACCCACTGCCAATTTGGTTTTAGACCAGTTGATCTGTGATGATGACAATGATGGTTTTTGGACCTTGGACCTGGCGGGTTTCAATGCTACTGTTTATGGTGCCCAGAATGTGGCAGATTATACGATAACGTATCATCCAAC
>JABABD010000005.1 GCA_014238425.1 Flavobacteriaceae bacterium
CTTTTAAAGCAGTTGAGTGCGAGTAGTACAGGTTGGGATGGCAGCTTTAATGGAAGGAAAATGCCAACAGGAGGATATTGGTTTACAGTAGAATTTGTGGATCCGATAGATAACACAATGAAAATATTTAAAGCCCATTTTACATTGAAAAGATAGCATCATGAACTTAAAAAAATATATAATTTTAGTCGTTGTAGCGACACTTTCTAACATTACGTTTTCTCAAGAAGGACTTCCAGTATATGTCGATTATCTGACAGATAATTATTATCTGATACATCCTTCAATGGCAGGTGCTGCAAATTGTGATAAACTGAGACTTACAGGAAGACAACAGTGGTTTGGCCAAGATGATGCGCCACAGTTACAAACATTGAGTCTTAACGGACGATTTGGAGATTCTCAATCTGGATATGGCGTGATTCTTTTTAATGATAAAAACGGATTTCATTCACAAACTGGTGCTTACTTAACCTATGCACATCATTTATTGTTTTCGAGAAACGAAGTAGATTTAAATCAGTTATCTTTTGGCTTGAGTGCAGGTTTTATTCAATACAAATTAGATGAAACCACATTTTTATCAGAAGGGTTTGACCCCATAATTGCTGGAATAGAGCAAAGTTCAGCAGAATTTAATATAGATTTTGGATTCTCTTATAACTTTCTTGACTACTATGCACATGCTACGGTGAAGAATGTTTTGAATAACTCAGGAATCAATAATAACATTCAGGTTTCAAGTAATTTGAGACGTTATTTATTGTCTGCTGGAGGTGTGTTTGGAAAACTTGGTAGTGAATGGTCTTTTGAACCTTCAGTTATGTTTCAATATAGAGATGCCACAGCAGAATCGACAATAGATATCAATGCAAAGGCATACAAGAAAACAGAGTTTGGTAAACTTTGGGGCGGAATATCATATAGAAGAAGCCTTGATGGTGCTGAATTCTTGAATGGTACTGGTGTTAGTAGTCAGAAACTACAATATATTACACCTCTAATAGGCGTTGATTATAAGAATTTTGTGTTTGCTTATACCTATTCTTATCAGTCTAATTCTATTGTTTTCAATAGTGGTGGATTTCATCAAATAACTTTAGGGCTTAACTTTAATTGTAGGCGAGAGGCTTACGATTGTAATTGTCCTTATGTAAACTAAAAACAAAAAGCTCTCAATTAACTTGAGAGCTTTTTTGTATAAAAGAACTGTAATTAAGATTACCACTTATAGTTCTTCTTTTTCGCTTGAGTTTTTATGGCATTGATCATGGCATTTTGGAGACCGTTATTTTCTTTTTTTTGTTTATTTTCAGCTATATGTTGTTTTCTTTTAGCATTTAATTCCTGTATTTTGTTTTGAATATCTGATCGTTCCTTGCTTTTAGCTTTAACATAGGCTTTTATATCCTTATCAGACTTACCTTTTAACTCTTTTGGAAGTTCCTCCTCTTTTATATCTTCAACTACAATTTCTTCAGTTTCAACGGCATCCACCAAATCCCAAGAAGAGTTTTTGTATAAATGAGAACTCTTGCTTACGGTTCTACTCACAGCATTGGCGTCACTATATCCTCTCGCATTGCTATCCTGATTGCTTTGTAATAGCATTTTTTCTTCTCCAATAGCACCATATGCAACATACGTTTTATTGAGTTTTTGATTATATCTCAATATTTCAGCATCATAAGGCGTGGCGATATGAACTGTTGCTCTATTATGATTAATAGCCATATAATCTCCATTAGTAGCATCAGCACCATCTTTCCAGAAGGTTGAAATACCGCTTCTATAATCTCCACAGAAAATAGTATTTACGGTGACGTCTTTTTCATTGGCATTAGTGGCAGCATCTTTGTAATTTACTTTTCCTTGTGTAAAAGGCTCATTTCCCGCAATGAAGATAAGTTTTAAGTCATCTGCATTGGTTCCCCAATTCAATTGATCTAAAGAAGTTTGTATGACTTGACCACAATACTCGTTACCTCCTTTGGTTGACAGTGAGAATAATTCTTTTGATATCTCATCTAGGTCATCGCTAAAGTCTAATACTTGTCTTATATACCCTTCGTCAGCGTTTAAATGGTCATTCCCGTATTCGTATAAAGCAATCTGTAAATTAGGTCTATCGTTATCACATCTTGCATAAGATAGTTCGTTAACAATTTCCCAGAGTTGTGCTTTAGCTTGATCTATAAGGCCATCCATACTATTACTGGTATCTAGGAGTAGAGCAACCTTTACGTATTGTTTACTTGGTTTGTGGGTTGATTCTTTTGCGTTAAACTCATTGATTGCGAGAGTTTTTTTCTCATTAGCATTGCATGATAGGCTCAATAAAAGCCCTAAACAGAGGGTTGTTTTAAGTAGTGTTTTCATAGTTTCTTGATTATTGGGTAAACTTATGACTAACTTTTTTCTATAAAAATCGATAATGAGAGTAGAACAAGCCCCATTGAGTGAATGATACTTTTCATTGAGTAAAAGGGTGATTGGTACTCCAAAAAGTAGTCTGATAAGGTAATAGTCGTTTTATTATGCCAAGTAAAGTGTGTAAGTTTATCCCAATGAAATTCAAAAATCTATATATATTATTACTTCTAGCCTTTGTGAATCATAGCTCATTGTTGTTTGCACAAGAGCAAAATGAAGCGATGTCAGTTGAAACACCACGATTTACAGTTAGAGGCTCTGTGGTCGAAGACAATTCAGATAAACCAATAGCCAAAGTGAATATTGAAGTTAATGGAGGTGCATATACAACGACCAATAGCGCAGGTGAATTCAAGATTCAAGTGCGAAAAGATGATGAGTTAGTGATACGACATAAGGATTTTGAAACGGTTCGATATGTCATTAAAGATAATGAACGTATTCAGGTGAGAGTGCAGCCGAATAATATACAAGGGTTTATGAATTACGATACTAAGTCCAAAACGAGCGTTGGAACCTTTAATACATTATTAGATTCGGCCACTTCTAATTTGAAGAAGAGCCCTGAAAAAAGTATACAGTTTGTAACTGATGCTTTAGAAGTTAGTAAGTCTAAAAAACAGAATGCTGAAGCTTATGAAACCTTAGCTGATGTCTTCTTTAATTTAAAGCAGTACGACCTAGCTGTTAGTAATTATGAAATCAGCTTACAAAGCGAAATTTCTAACGATCGATTTTTGAAGCTTGCCAAAACACTTGAACTCAATGGTAATTATCAAGAAAGTATTGAAACCTATACCAGAAGAATCGCAAAAGAACGTTTGAGTAACTGGCAAAAAATAGAAGTACAAGAAGGTTTAGGTGATGTGTATAGGGCCACTAAAGATTATGCAAAAGCCATAGAGGTTTATAAGGAAGGTTTAAGGATAGCTAATAAGCATTTAATCTCACCAAAGATTACAGATCTTAATTCTAAAATAGCGCAAACCTATGAGGCAAGTGGGGCTATTCAGCAAGCCGAAATATCATATGAAAATTCTCTTGAACTGGCGTCTCAGCAGAATAAAAAACGATCTGTTGAAGAAAAAATTAAAGTAGCTGATTTTCAAAACACCAATAAAGCATATGGCAAAGAAATAGAATTGCGCAAGGATGCTTTAAAAGGTCTTAAAGAGATTGACGGCGATGATGCGATGTTGGACAATGAAAGCGCGTTTACACCTCAAAAACAAAATTATAAGATCGGGAATGCTTACGCAGCTCAAGACAGTATTCCAGAAGCCTTGAATTACTTAGAGAAGAGCCGTAAAGAAGCGGATAAGAGGGAAGATCTTATAGTGCAGAAGGATGCAACGCGAAAAATATCAGAGTTGTATCGTGATATTGGAGACTACAAAAACGCATTTGAAGCCTATCAAAGTTATGTAGAGTTAGTTGACAAATTGGTAATAAAGAATGAACAAGAAATATCTCAAGCGACTCGATTTAGTCGAGATATAGCAGATAAGAAGAATTTAATTACAAGTCTAGAGACGGACCGTCAGTTAACTGAAAGTAGATTTGCTTTAACCGAAGCGAATAACAAACGTCAACAAATTGTTATTTACGCCTTAATCGGAGGCCTATTATTATTGACATTAGCTGCCTTCTTGATGTACAAGAACATCAAACAACAAAAATTTGCCAATAACCTATTGGCTTTAAAATCATTGCGCAGCCAAATGAATCCGCATTTTATTTTCAATGCTTTAAATTCGGTTAACAGTTTTATTGCCACAAATGACGAGCGTACAGCTAATAAATACCTATCAGATTTTTCACAATTAATGCGTTCTGTATTAGAAAATAGTGAAGAAGATTTTATTCCGCTAACAAAGGAAATAGAATTGCTAGAACTGTATACTAAACTGGAGCACTTTAGGTTTCAAGATAAATTTGATTATACAATTTATGTAGACGAGCATGTCAATGTAGAGGAATTCCAAATTCCTCCTATGCTCTTACAGCCTTATATTGAAAATGCTGTTTGGCATGGATTGCGATATAAAAAGGAAAAAGGGCATTTGGAGATCTCTATCCAACAGACACGAAAAGATGTTATAGAAATCGTTATTGCTGATGATGGAATTGGGCGTAAAAAATCGAAGGCTTTGAAAACGCAAAACCAAAAAAACCAGAACTCCAAGGGCATGGGGAATATTAAGAAACGTGTGGCAATCCTCAATGATATGTACAAAGATAAAGTGGATGTGTTTATTGACGATTACCAAGAGCAAGATGATGCTGGTACCAAAGTTGTTGTAACACTTAAAAAAGACTAGATGAAGTTAAACACTATCATAGTAGAAGATGAAGAAACCAGTAGAGAGATTCTAAAGAATTACCTCAAGAAATACTGTCCAAACGTGTCGGTATTAGGTGAAGCAACAAATGTTGATGAAGCTCTTATATTAATAAGAAATAACGATTTAGATCTTGTGTTCTTGGATGTGGAGATGCCTTATGGTAATGCCTTTGATTTATTGGATAAGGTAGGCAACAGAACCTTTGAAACGGTGTTTGTAACGGCATACGATCATTATGCAATCGATGCCTTAAATGCTCATGCATCTTACTATTTAATGAAGCCTATCTCTATTGATGAGCTTATAAAAGCCGTAGATTATGTGGTCGAAATAAAAACCAAAGAAAGTGCTTTGCAAGATGAGGTTTTAGTGCCTAAAACTAATAATGTAAATGGTAAGATAACCATTCCGCAACTGGACGGTTTTGAGGTCCTGGAAACGTCAGATATATTATACTGTAAAGCCGATGATAATTATACAGAGATTTATCTAAATAATAATAAAAAGAAGTTGGTAAGTAAAACCCTAAAGTATTTTGAAGAGGCTTTAACGAGTTCTTCTTTTGCAAGAGTGCATAAAAGTTATTTAGTAAACGTCAATGAGGTGACTAAATATCGAAAAGGAAAGGGAGGAAGCGTCGTATTAAGTAATGGAAAAGAAATTATGGTATCTGCTTCTAAAAAAGCAGATTTATTGTCTTATTTTAAATAGAAAACATGCCAATTATAAAACCAGTCAACGGAAAATCACCAGAGTTCGGCGACGATTGCTTTATTGCTGAAAACGCGACTATTGTCGGTGAAGTAAGTATGGGAAACCAATGTAGCATTTGGTTTAATGCAGTATTGCGCGGTGATGTGCATTTTATTAAAATGGGCGATAAGGTAAATGTGCAAGATGGCGCCGTGATACATGCTACATACCAAAAATCGCCGACTACTATAGGTAATAACGTATCTATTGGTCATAATGCTATCGTGCACGGCTGTACGATTCATGATAATGTGCTTATCGGTATGGGCAGTATCGTAATGGATGATTGTATAGTTGAGAGTAATAGCATTATAGCTGCAGGCGCTGTTGTAACTAAAAACACTAAAGTAGAAGCTGGTAGTATTTATGCAGGTATTCCTGCTAAGAAAGTAAAAGATATCAGCCAAGAATTAATCAATGGCGAGATTAATAGAATTGCCGAAAACTACGTTAAATATTCCAGTTGGTTTAAGGAGTAATTTGCAATAATCTAAAAATCAGTAGTTTAATTAAAAATATTTTTCCTATATTTAAACTATTGTATTGGGGTGCTGACTTACATTAGCGGCTGAGAAAAGACCCATAATACTTGATTGGGTAATGCCAACATAGGAATACGATTTGCAAAGGAAACACTTGATATACATCAACCTGTTTCCTTTGTTTTTTTAGTTTGGACTATCCATGATTTTTTTGAACACAAGATTGTATATCCCATCGGTATCTACTGTAAAGCCTATGATTCTATTCGATTTGTCGTGATGGAATTCTAAAGCATTAAAGAAAGCAGAAGTACTAGTGAATACATCCTTTTTTACTGGTCTTAACTTAATGCCTCGATGTTCTAAATTCCTTGCAACCAATTGGTCATCTTCTACATAAAAAGAGAATAGCGATGTATATGCTTTATTATAATAAGTTCCTACATATGATTGCAAAGCTTGTACGGATGGGTTTGCCGGTTCATATGTCTCCATAATATCAGGTTCGCTATCATTGTAAGTAAAGAAAAGTGTCGTGCCAGCCCCCTCTTTTTTAAATTTAAAAAGCCTTATGTCCTCATTTGTTCCTATCTGCTGAAAAGTATTATCGGAAAGAGGAACCAATTTCTGCGATTGCTTGGTAAAGATCCATTGAGAGCGTAACGTATCGTTTTCGACAAATAACTTCGAGGCATAGCCTGCTTTTTTAAACCAATAATGACCCTCAAAAGCTTTTAGTTTCTTGGTGCTCAATTTTTTGGTTTTAAGAGCCTTGTAGTCAATAACTGGAGGAAGTAGATAGAGATTTTTTACAAATGGTTCTATCGCGCCCATAGCCAAAGCTCCATTGTATTGATTACTATTTCCCAAGGCGAAGGAAGTGATGTTTTGATCAAGATACCGGAATACATTAGTGCCATAACCACCTTGTAAACCGAAATTCCAAAATATTGGAAGACCCCTTTCTGGGTGTGTAAACTCACGTCCGATTGCCATATCTCCCCAGTAATAATTGAATTTTTTACCGTTAGAAAGTTGAACTGGTGTATCCAATTTTTGTATCAATAGCCCAAGGCTACCTTTAGGGTTTGTATAATTCAAATACCATTTTGCAAGATCTTCTACCGAACTGTAAGCATTGATAGCACCAACGATACTACTATTGATTTCAAGTTTCTTGTAATCCTCGCCTTCTTCTTTCTGATATGGCTGGGCTACATTAGTGATTATAGTATTAATATCATCTCGAATTAGTGAATTTTTCATTCCAAGAGGTTCAAAAATGTTTCTTTTAACAAAATCCGCAAAAGATTGATTTGAACTTCTCTCAACGATTTCAGCCATTAAAACAGATTCCGTAACAGACTCATGAAACGAAAAATCCGTTCCTGGTTGGAAAGAAAGTGATTTTTGGGAAGCAATCAATTCCAGCGCTTTTGCTTGGGTCGGAATATTTGTAGAGCCATTAACCATATTACTAATTTGGTTCATACCGTGAAGACCGCTAGAATGATTCAATAAATGTGTTATTTTTATTGTATGAGCATACTCGGGCAATTCGGGCAAGTACTTGCGAATGTCTTCGTTCCGAGTAATTTTCCCTTGCTTTTCTAGAAGAAGAATAGCCAAAGTAGTAAACTGCTTGGACATCTCTCCAAGTTGAAACTTTGTTTGTGGTGTAATTAACTCCTTAGCCTCAATATTAGCACTACCAAAACCTTTTAGATATACAATTTCTCCATCTTTAATTATTCCTGCGGCTCCTCCTGGTTTGTCAGGATTGTTCCAAACCTCAAATACCGTATCTATGTTTTTCTCAAAATCAGATGGAATTTGAGTCATTCCTATTGAAGATAATAAGTTTGTAAAAAGGAATATAACTGTTCGTTGTTTCATTTTTGATTGATGTTTAGTGGTCTGATTTAGGATGGGTAACGTAAGTATAAGATTTGTGTATTATTTTCCAACGCCCTTGATATTTCAATAAAAGCAAATAATCTGTATATTTTCTTTTAGCGTTAGGTATTAAAATTTCAATCTTTGCTGATGCCGCATTGTTTTCATAATCTATTGAAACTATTCTACCTATCCGATTACTCTTTCTACCTTCCTTTATGCCCTTTATATAATTTTGGCCGTACCAAATCCTAACACTATCGTTAGCAATGGTGTAAAGGTTTAATTCAGGATGAAATGCTCTTTTAACTCTTTCCGGCTCTCCATTTGCTGTGCCTTCAATATAATCGTTTAATGTACTTGTGATTTGATCCAATTCTGTTTGTGAATTGCAAATTTGTATTGCAAAAAATGAAAATAGTATCATTAAGGTTTTGTTCGTTATCATGTTTGTTTAGTTTAATAGTTCTATTACTTTTTCGGCTACACTTTTAGCAGCAGTAGGATCTTGACCTGTTACTAGCCGTCCATCTACTTGAGAATAGTCATCCCATCCTTTTTCTGAGAATGTAAAATCAGCACCTCTTTCTATTAACTTTTTTTCAATAGAAAATGGGAAAGTGGCATAATACTCTGCGTCCATTCTTTCAAATTTGTCTGGAAACCCATTAACTTTTTTCCCGTTAACTAAGAAGTTACCATCTTTGGTTTTAAGGTTCGTTAGTCCAGCACTACCATGACAAATCGCTGAAATAATACCCTTTTGTTCTTCGTAAATGGTCATTGATATGTTCTGTATGGCGATATTTTCTGGGACACCAAACATAGCGGCTCCACCGCCACCATAATAAACAGCTTTGTAGTTTGATGTATTTATTTCTTTTGGTGATTTCGTGTGTTTTAATAGGTGCATAAATTCTGGACTATAGAGGTACTTTTTTTGTATTTCGCTGGAGGTGTTTAAATACCCTATCGGAATAGCTCCTCCTTCAGGGCTTACAAAATCTACAGAGTAACCAACTTTAACGAACTCGTCGTATGCTAATACTATCTCTGCAAAATGATTAGAAGTACTCAATTTGGAGTTGCCGTAATAATGCGCATTTGAGACAATGAACAAAATGCGATTTTCGTTAATTAAGTTGTTATTTTGTGAGCAACTGCCTAACCAAATTACTAGTAGTATGTATATTGTTACATTTTTCATGAAAACAGATATTTCGAAATTTGAAACAATGATAACTAGTTATAACAAAAAGGAAATAATGGTTTATAAATCGGGAGTTCGGATTTATAAATCTGTACGTACTTACTGGGTTTTGAACTGAGAAGGTGTCATTCTGGTTTGCTTCTTAAAAGCCGTGTAGAAGGTGGATTTTGAATTGAAGCCACATTCATAACCAATAGCTTCTAGCGTTAACTTTTCATCAGACAAAATTAATTGCTTGGCGGCATTGATGCGGTATTTATTTATGAAATTCGTGAAGCTGATATCTAAATTGTCATTTAATAATTGTGATAATAGATGAGGGTTGATATGTAATTTCTTGGCAACATCTTGAAGTTTTAAGTTTGCATCTTTATACAAGACTTCAGTTTTCATTAATTGTTTCAGATTCTTAGATAGTAACTTAGCTTCATTGGTGTCTATTTTTTTATCTGAATACTTGAGAGTATTACTAAAGATAGATATCTGCTTTCTTTTAAAATGAATTATAAGAAATAGTAGATAAAATATAAATGTAAAGGATAACGCACCAACAATATAGGACGTGTAAGCAACTGTTTTATAGGCTATCCATACAAGAAAATTGCCAATAAAAATGCTTAATAGCCAAAAATCTAGGCCATTTACTTTCTCACTTTTGATGAATAATTTTTTAAGTGTATTTCTTAAGGTATATCCTGAGGCGAGTATATATACAAACCAAATCCAGTATACAATATATACACCTTTGGTAAACCAAAATTCGGGATATTCTGACCAAGGACATAGTATTCCAATAATTGAAATACCTAGAAATAGTAGTGCAAAATGGTATTTCCAGTGTTTAATGCTATTATTGCCGGTTTTTACAACCGATTTCAAATAAAAATATAAAGCAGGACCAATGAATAAACAAGCAGATATGCCTATTTGTAAGAACGTTCTCGATAAATTTGGATTAAAGTAGAAAAAAACGGATTTGCCAACTCGAATTGCTAACATTAACAACAAGAGCCCAAAAAAGAAGTTCGATATTGTCTTCGGCTTTTTATAAAAGAAAAAATAGAAACTTATAAGCAATGCATTAAAAACACCTAGAGCGCTAAAGAAGAATAAGAATTGAGTTTCCAAATTTTCATGGATTTTGACTAAAAGTAGGAAAATTAATCTTTTGATTAGTTTAATGTTCTCATAAAAATATGAATTCTATATTGTTCTAAAAATTTAAAAACTCAACCGTATAATTTCTATCCAATAGCATTTTCAATACGTTAGGATTCCCATTCGAGTAAAATTTCAAACTAGGTTTTTCCGTAGTTGTATTAATTAACTCATTTTTTTGTAAAATAGCTTTTGTTTGTTTAGCAACAGCTTCACCAGAATCTATAATTTTTATGTGTTTGGGAAGCATTTCAAGCAGTTGCGGGATAAGGTAAGGGTAATGTGTGCAACCTAGCACCAAATGATCTATATCTACATCTAACATGGGCTGTAAGTAATGCTTCAAGAGTGCTGTCATCTCTACACTGTTTATTTGTCCATTTTCAATCAATGATACAATGCCATCTCCTTCTTGCTCTATAAGGGTTACATCGTTGGCAAATAGATTGGTAGTTTTGTGAAATAAATCACTTGATAGCGTGCCTTTGGTGGCAAGAATCCCTATTGCTTTTGTTTTGGTGTTCAATGCAGCGGGCTTAATAGCAGGTTCTATTCCAATAAAAGGAATATCGTAGTTTTTACGGAGTGTTTTAATGGCGTTGGTTGTTGCCGTGTTACAGGCAACGATAATAAGCTTACAGTTTTGATCAAGTAAATACTCTGTGTTTTTAATGCTTAGGGCTATAATGTCTTCTTTTGACTTTTCACCATAGGGTGCAAATTTGCTATCGGCAAGATAAATAGTATGTTCTTTTGGTAATAGCCTGTGTGTTTCTTTCCAAATAGAAGTACCTCCAACACCAGAATCAAAAATGCCAATAGGATGATTATTACTCATAGAGGTACAAAAATAAAAAAGCTGCCTATCAAAGGCAGCTTTTTAAAATAATATATTTTCAAAGTAGAATTATATTCCTAATTCTTTTTTTACGTCAACCATAAGGTCTTTTCCATCTGCAACAATTAATGTTGCTGAATCCAATACATATTGTATGCCATGAGCTTTGGCAACTTTATCAATAGCTGCTTTCGCTTTTTCAGTAATTGGTTTCAAAAGATCAAATTCTTTTTGCTGAAGATCTTTTTGTGCATTCGCCTGATATTCCTGGATATTACGTTGTAATCCTTGGACTTCTTGAACGCGTTTTTGATTTTCTTCGTCTGTCTGTGTTGCTGCTTCAGAATCGTATTGTTTCATCTTGTTCTGTAAAGATGCTGCTAATTCCTTGATTTCCGCTTCATACGTCTTTCCTAACTTCTCGACATCAGCTTGAGCACTTTTCATAGCAGGCATAGCTTGTATAAGTTCTTGGGTGTTTATATGAGCAACGTTACTTTGCGCTTGCATAAAACTCGTCATTCCAATAAAGAATACAGTTGCGAATAATAGGGTTTTTAATCGTTTCATTTTAAATAGTATTAATTGTGTTATAAATTTATTATTAGTTGTTATTTGTACTGTCTTTAGCTTTCTTTTTTGCTTCTCGTTCTTCTTTGGCTTTGGCTCTAGCTTCTAGAATTTTCTTTTTTCGTTCTTCGAGTTCTTTTTTTCGTTCCTCTCGTGTTTTTGGAACTGCCTTTTCAGGAGTTTCTTCTGTTTTTGCTGGAGCTTTATCCTTTAGATCTTCTTTAGTTTCAGAAGCTGAATTTTCATCTTCTTTACCACCATCTTCAAAAGGCGTGCCATTTTCCATTTTTTCATCTGGTTTGACTTCAAATGGCAGTTTTTTTTGTGGTGAATTGGCTGCTTTTTTCTTAGCGCGATCTTCTAGGATTTTTTTTCTTCTTTCAGCAGCTTCAGCTTTTTTCACTGCTCTAGCATCTAATGCAGCTTGCTTTTTGTCTTCGGCAATTTTTGCTCTAGCCTTTTTATTTGCTTCAACTTCTTTCTTTTTGGCCTCAGCTGCTTCATTTATTACTGGAACTACTTCTTCTGCCTCAGCAGCTTTTCGATCTCTTTTATTTTGAATTTGTTTTCTTCTTGAAGCTCTTGTAATGGTTCTTAATACTTGCTCACTTATATCAAAACGATCTGCAGAAAATAGAAGGTTTAATTCAGACTTGTCTACTATAAAATCAAATTTTTTGTTTGCGGCAATATCTTGAACTGCAGCGAAAATCTGATCCTGTATAGGTTGGGCGAGCTGCTTTTTTTGAATCATTAAATCTCCATTCGGCCCAAAACGCTTTTGTTGATAATCCAATATCTCTTTTTCTTCAAAAAGAATATCCTCTTCACGCTCCTTTATTAATTCAGGAGTTAAAAGAACACTTTCATTACTTAAATCATTTCTCTTTTGATCAATCTGTCCTAGCTTCTGTTCGATTTCACCTTTCCATTTCTGAACCTTGCTATCTAATTGAGAAGTTGCCTCTTGATATTCAGGAACATTCTCTAAAATATATTCAGTATCAATATAGCCTATCCTTACACCTCTTTGAGCATTTAGAGTGTAACTCATAAGGGTAATCATGCTTAGTAAAAAGAGCGCTTTGATTTTCATCTTAATGTCATTTATAATTTTATCATAGTTTTTGCAACAATTCTCCAAAAATAACGAAATTATATCTGAAAAATTTCAACTATTACTTTAAAACATTGGGTTTCCGTTAAAAAGCAATAGTATCTGTATTAAAACTGTTGACCAATTATAAAGTGTGTTTGCCAACCACTATTAATGGTTTGACCAGGAATTGGGTCATAACCATACCCAAAATCAATTCCTAGCAAACCAAATGCAGGCATAAAAATACGAATACCAGCACCAGCCGAACGCTGTATATTGAATGGATTGTAGTCCCTAAAACTATTATAAGAAGCACCACCTTCCAAGAATGCTAATCCATAGATTGAGGCTGATTGCTTCAAAGTAATTGGATATCGTAATTCTAATGAAAACTTGTTGTATATACTACCACCATCTTGAGATGAAAGTGCTTGATCATCATACCCACGAAGTGCTACGACTTCACGACCATCTAAAGAAAATTGCCCGAGACCACTTCCGCCTAAAAAGAAACGCTCGAATGGGATGATACCTCTGTCATTATTATAAGCTCCTAAGAAACCGAATTCTACTTTAGGTCTTAACACCAATTTATCTACGATTCGAGTGTACCACTCGCCGCTAAACTTTACTTTATAAAACTCTAGCCACTTAAAACGTTCTTGATCGATTTCTGAACGTCTGTCGGCTGCTGCAGTTACTAAAGCAATATCATCTGGGTCTGTACTATTCCCTAAGTTTCCAATAGTCTCTTCGGTTTGCTCTCTTTCAGTCTTCAAAGCGCCATAGTCAACATCACTGAATAAGGAATATGGTAGCGATATCTTTGCAGATACACTAAAATTTGACCCACCCATTGGGTATATCGGATTTGGACCTGAACTATTTCTACTCAACCCTACAGTATAAGATAAGTTATTAGAGAACCCATCACCAAAAGTAAATAGTCCTGTGTTATAATTTTTTAAATTGTAATGTTGAAAACTAAGCGCTTGCGATAAAACGAAATAATCATCTGGAACAGATAATTTTTTTGCTAAACCAACGGAAAGTCCTGTAATATTGAAACGTCTGCTTTTGTCAGCTTTTCTTGTTTGTGGATTAAATAAGAATTGTTTGGTATGAGAAATTGAAGTAGAAAGTTGTACAGGTTTCTTACCTCCTAACCATGGTTCTGAAAACGAAAAACTATAGGTTTGGTAGAACCTGCTTGCTTGTAACCTTAGCGACAATCTCTGGCCGTCTCCCATAGGAATAGGTTTGTAAGCATCTTTTTTAAAGATGTCTTTAATCGAGAAATTTGAGAAAGAAAGCCCTAAAGTTCCAATAAAACCGCCGCCGCCATAACCACCTTGCAACTCTATTTGACTGGATCCTTTTTCTACAACAGAATATTCCATATCTAAAGTTCCATCATTAGGATTAGGATTCTTGAAATCTGGAACAACTTGCTCTGCATCGAAAAACCCTAGCTGACTTAGTTCTCGAATAGTACGAATAACATTTGCCTTACTATATAATTGTCCAGGACGCGTACGGAGCTCTCTATAGATAACATGATCATTTGTTTTGTCATTGCCAACAACAGTAACATTATTGAAATATGCAGGTTTACCTTCTGAAATGCGGATTTCCATATCAATAACATTTCCGTCTGCATTTACTTCAACAGGATTAATCGTTGAGAACAAATAACCGCTATTTTGGTATAGATTGGTGAGATCGTCTGCGTCAGGTTTTTCGTCAGCAATACGTTCTTTCAAGAAAACACCATTATAGGTGTCTCCTTCACTAATTCCTAGTTGCCTTGTTAGTTGTGCATCTGTATATACTGTATTGCCTAAGAAGGTAATTTTTCCAAAACTATACTGTTCTCCTTCTTCAACATCAATATTGATTGATATAGTGTTATCGTTGTTCTTTATTATTGTGTCCGAAATGACACGAGCATCTCTATATCCTTTTTCTTTGTATCTGTCTATAATATTTGAAAGATCTTCTTTATAATCTGCTTCAATGTATTTTGATCGTTTTAAGAAACGTATAGGATTCTTTTTCTTAGTGTTCTTCATTGCCTTGCGCAACTTCTTGTCACTAAGTTTTTCATTGCCATCAAACACAATGTCTTTAACCTTTATTTTTTCTCCTTTATCAATATCAACTAACATATCAACCCTTACTTTCTGAATAGAATCGGTCACCTCATTAGTAGTGATGTTGACTTTGGTATTTAAATATCCAGTTTTGCGGTATTTATTTGTTAGATAATTTTTGGTTGTGGTAATTAAGTTTTCTGTAACCTTTACACCTTTATTAAGTTTATTTTCTTTAACAATATCTTCAATCTTAGACTTTTTAATTCCTTCGATTTTCAGCACATTTAGTTCAGGTAAATCAGTAAGACGTATTTCAAGAAATAAAGCATTCTCCTCGATCTTAATTATGTAGAGGTTAATATCGCTGAACAAATTACTGCTCCAAAGTTTTTTAATGGCTTTCCCAATTTTTTCATCACCAATAATTATGGCATCTCCTTTTCTTAATCCAGAGTAGGCCACGACTGTTGAAGCACCAAAACTGGTATTTCCAGAAACTGAAACATCTCCAATGATGTATTTTTTTCCTTTTTCTAAGCCTGAGTCTTGCGCATATGCCGAAAAAACTGTAAAAACAGCTAAAATTAAAACAAGACTATATTGTAAAAGTGTTCTATTATATAAATGGCTACTTAATCTGTTCACTTGTTTTCCCAAATCTTCTTTCTCTTTGTTGATAATTTAAAATTGCCTCATACAAATGATTTTTTGTAAAATCAGGCCATAATATTTCCGTAAAATATAGCTCGGCATATGCGATTTGCCATAAAAGGAAATTACTTATTCGTTGTTCTCCACTTGTTCTCACAAGCAAATCTACATCTGGTAAATTTTGCGTGTAAAGATGCTCAATAATAACTGATTCATCAATATTTTCGGGAGAAATTATATTATTTTTAACTTTAAGGCTTATTTCTTTTAAAGCATTGGTAATCTCTTCTCTTGAACCATAACTTAAAGCCAAGGTTAAAGTCATCCTATTGTTATCTTTTGTTTTCTCAACAACTTCCAATAGCTCTTTTTTTGCACTTACAGGAAGTGCATTAATATTGCCAATGGTTGATAGTTTAATATTGTTGTCTTGTAGCGTGCTTATTTCTTTTTTAAGTGAAGATACCAGTAGTTTCATTAAAGTTTGTACTTCTAACTTAGGGCGGTTCCAATTTTCTGTAGAAAAAGCATAAAGGGTAAGAAATTCTATGCCTATCTCTGAAGCACTCTCCACCGCCTCACGAACAGCTTTTGTGCCATTTTCATGACCAAAAGCTCTTATCATACCCTTCTGTTTTGCCCAACGACCGTTACCATCCATAATAATGGCAATATGCTTAGGCAATTTGTCTATATGTATTTGCTCTTTAAGTGTCACTTTAAAAATAGCAGTCGCAGGGTTTGCGGCCAAAGGTAAAGGTTAGAGTGATACCAGTGAAAACATACCAATCATTATTATTAACATTTCCGAAACTACGTTGAGCTAATGTATCAGAATCTGGAACACTTCCATCTATTTCATCAGTAAAGGTATATCTGGCACCGACTTCAAGTGCTGCTACTATTTTCTCGGTAAAGGTAGTTTTGTATCCTAGTACAATAGGAATCCCGAAAACATTGGATTTAGTGTTTTCGCCTCTTTTAATTCCGTTTGAGTCAAAATAGTAATTGTCTAAATTGAAATATGAAATACCTGTATATATATAAGGAGAAGATTTTGTCTTCCCGTCTTCTTCATGGAGGTCAAAATCCAAGAAATTAAATTCTATTCCAGCAGAAAGCTCTATAATACTTGTGGTAAAGGAAAAACCTCTTTGTTTGCGACGCACATCATCAGACTTTGCATCAACACCTTCTAAATCAGTAACAATAGCTGTGAATCTAAAGGAATGTCTTGGGCTTCGATTCCATTTATAAATACCTCCAAATGCCAATTGATTTGGGGATATATAACTCGTAGACCCAACATCTCCAATAAAATTACTACCACCAACAAAGCCACCAATTTCGTGTGTTTGCGAATAGATTAAATCGTTGACGCTAAAAATCATCAATAATATGATCAGATACCTCATAGATATTCAAAAGTTTGCAAATATAATAAATAAGATGAGCCTATTATAATTTGGGTTAATATGTATGAGTGTAAAACAGAAAATGTCTGGTTTTATTGCCTAATTACGGCGGTCTTCGCCCCAAAGTAATTTTTTTCTAAGGGTATCAAGAAAACTCTCTTTTTCAAGTTCGATCATTTTAACGCTAAAAGACGCTTTCTTGATTGTTATTACAGTGTTGTTTTTTAATGTTGCAATTCTTGAGTCCAATGACACTAAATAGCTTTCTTCACGACCGCTTACCTTTAATTTGATTTCGGTTGAATCTGGAATTACCAGAGGTCTGGCGTTAAGATTATGTGGTGCTATAGGTGTTAATACAAAATTGTTAGCAGAAGGTGTAATGACAGGCCCACCACAGCTTAGAGAATATCCTGTTGACCCAGTTGGTGTCGAAACTATTAATCCATCCGCCCAATAAGATGTTAAATACTCATCATTTAATTGCGTTTCTACAGTAATCATGGAGGTCGTATTTTTTCGACTAACAGCTATTTCATTTAAAGCAAAATTAAGTTCTTCAATATCTTTATTCTCAGTTGAAGTTTCAATGCTAAGAAGGCTTCTTTCAGAAATTTTAAAATTACCATTCAGTATTTCAGTAAGCGCCGCTTCTATATCTTCTTTTTGAATGGTTGCAAGAAAACCTAATCGGCCTGTATTAATGCCAATAATTGGGATGCCAAGATTTTTAATATAGGTAACAGCTCTTAAAATGGTGCCATCTCCTCCAATACTTATCAGTGCATCATAACTGGTGTCTAGAGCTGTAAATGTCTTAAAATGATAATCTTTTTCTATATCATCTTCATGCTTGATCATATTAAAGAAGTTGTCTTCAATAAAGACGTCACAATCTTTCTTTTGAAGAAAATCCAATAGTACTTCTGTAGAAGTTTCAGAGTTTTTATGATAAAATTGTCCGTAGATGGCGATTTTCATACTTATATGTTTAAGTATTTCTTAAGATATTCTGAGCGCTCTTTCAAATTCTCGGTAAATGAGTCTTCTTCATGTCCGGAAACTATATTATAGCTATACCTTCTAAACGTTTGAATAATGTCATTTAAGCTTGAATTTCCTATTTTGAGTGTCACTTGGACAACATCATTCTCAGCTTTAGAAATAAATGCTCCTAGTAATTTGCCATTGTTGGATTCCACAATTTGACTTATTTCACTAAAGGAATAATCAGCTAATCCTTTCTCTACAATTAGTATACCACCTGGTTCCGAAAAGAAAGGTGTTTCGTTAAAAAGATTGATAATATCATTCAATTCATAATATCCCAAATAGTGATTGTTACCGTCTAAAACTGGCATAATGTTAGTGGAATTTTGAGCAAATGCTTCTAAAACATCTAACCAGACAGTAGTGTCGCGAACAAAAAAACCTTCCAAAGCATATTTAAATGCTTCTATTGATTTATCACTCTCAAAACAATGTGCATCGGTTTCAGAAATACATCCTATATAAACCCTGTCATGCTGAACAGGAATGTGAGAATATGTGAGTTGATTGAATAGCATTTGTAACTCGCTAGCTAAGTCAGTAATTAACAATGCCTTAATGTCGTTTATGATGTATTGAGATAGGTTCATATAGAAGGATAATGCTCCGCAAATTAATCAAAATTTAGTACAATAAGGCTGCTGTACTTTGTATTTTTGTGCTTTAAATGGTGTTGTATGACAAAATTAAGTGTGAATATAAATAAGATTGCGACTTTACGAAATTCAAGAGGTGGGGACGTTCCAAATTTGATAGAATTTGCGAAAGACGTACAAAGATTTGGTGCTGAAGGAGTCACAGTTCATCCAAGACCAGATGAGCGGCATATACGTTATCAAGATGCCTACGATTTAAAACCAGTAGTGCATACGGAGTATAATATTGAGGGTAATCCAATTAAAAAATTCATTGATTTAGTGCTTGAAGTACGGCCGACTCAAGTGACCTTGGTGCCTGATTCAGTAGATGCTATTACATCTAATGCAGGTTGGGATACCATACAGCATAAAGAGTTCTTGATAGATGTGATTAATGAATTTAAGCGAAACAATATCAGGACAGCCATTTTCGTGGATCCGGACCTTAAGCAAATTGAAGGCGCCAAAAATACTGGTACTGATCGCATTGAGCTCTATACAGAAGTTTTTGCGCATCAATATGGATTGGGCAATAAACAAGCTATTGAGCCTTATACGGCATGTGCAATATTGGCAAACGAATTAGAATTAGGTATAAATGCAGGTCATGATCTGTCATTGAATAACATAAAATTCTTCAAAGAACATATGCCAGGCTTGTTAGAAGTGTCTATAGGTCATGCTTTAATAGCGGAAAGCTTGTATATGGGTGTTGAGAATGTAGTGCAAATGTATTTACACAGATTAGTATAATGTTATTACACTCAAATATTATAGGTGAAGGGAAGTCTTTTGTAATCTTGCACGGTTTTTTGGGTATGGGTGATAATTGGAAAACCTTAAGCAGGAAGTTTGCCGAACAGGGTTTTCAAGTGCATTTAGTGGATCAGCGTAATCACGGACGTAGTTTTCATGATGCTTCTTTTGATTATGAGGTCATGGTTGAAGATCTAAAAACGTATTGCGATGAGCATCAATTGGAGGATATGATCTTATTAGGGCATTCTATGGGAGGTAAGACCGCCATGTTGTTTGCAACAACCTATCCAGACATGATATCTAAATTGTTAGTAGCAGATATTTCACCTCGTTTTTACCCTATACATCACGATACTATTTTAGAAGGATTGAGCGCTTTAGATTTCATTGAAATTACAAGCAGAGGAGCTGCAGAAAAACATCTAGAGGCCTATGTTCCAGATTTTGGAACCCGTCAGTTCTTACTAAAAAACCTGTATTGGAAAGAAAAAGGGCGGTTAGCCTTACGAATACATTTAGAGGTTTTGAAAGAACATGTTGAAGAGGTGGGAGAAGCCTTGCCCGTGCACGCTAAATATAGTGGAGATACCTTGTTTCTTCGTGGTGACAAGTCAGAATATATCGGAACCGATGATGAAGCTATTATCAAAAATCATTTTGAGAAAGCTCAGATTGTCACTATTAGTAATGCGGGGCATTGGTTACATGCTGAGAATCCTAATGATTTTTATAAAGAAGTCATGAGCTTCATTTAAAGTTTTGTAATTTTAGATTCACCTAAAACCCTTAAGCATGAAACTTATCATCAGACTTCTTTTGTCAGCTTTCGCCGTATTGATTTTAGCTAAATTCTTACCAGGTGTGTCTTTAGATACCTATACCACAGGTATAATTGTAGCAGTTGTTTTGGTGTTATTGAATAATATACTGCGTCCAATATTGGTAATCCTCACTTTGCCAATCACCATTCTGACTTTAGGTTTATTCTTACTTATTATTAATGCTTGTATGGTGTTGTTGGCAGATAAGTTTATTGATGGCTTTGCCGTAAGTAGTATTTGGACAGCAATACTGTTTAGTGTCTTGCTTTCTATTTTGCAATCTCTATTGTATTCTTTACTTAAAGAGGATAAAAAATAGACACTGCTTCAGCACGTTAAAAACTTTGTCAACTTATAAAAATACTGTACTTTTGCACACCAATTTTTAGTTGATATTTCAATGAACATTACAAGAGAAAACATCGATAAACTTAATGCAGTCGTTAAGGTCGATATTGAAAAAACCGATTATAGTGAGAAAGTAGAGAAAATACTATCTGACTATCGTAAGACTGCAAACATTCCTGGTTTTAGGAAAGGGCACGTACCAATGGGCTTGGTGAAAAAACAATACGGTAAAGCTGTATTGGTGGATGAGGTTAATAAATTACTTCAAGATGCTCTTAACAAATATCTAACTGAAGAAAAGTTAGATGTTCTTGGTAATCCGTTGCCAAAAGCACAAGATGATCTAGATTGGGATGCCGATGCATTTTCGTTTGAGTTTGAACTAGGATTAGCTCCAGAATTTGAAGTTAACTTAAAAAGCAAAAAAGCCATCACGCATTATAAAATTACGGCTGATAAAAAGATGATAGACAATCAGATTGAAACTATCCAGAAGCAGTATGGTAAGCTAGTGTCTAAAAGTGTCGTAGCTGAAGGCGATGAAATCACAGGTGTTTTCAAGAATGAGGAAGAAGGTATTGAGAATTCTACCACATTAGATTTGGAGAAATTCAAGGGGAAAGCGAATGCTAAAAAATTCAGTGGTGCCAAAATTGGTGATATTATAGAGTTAAAGACCAAAGGACTGTATAGCGATGATCATGATTTAATGAATGCGCTTAAAGTACCACACGATAAAGCTCATGGATTGGCTATTTCAGTAACCTTTGAGATTACCGAAGTGAATACAAGAGAGTTAGCAGATTTAGACCAAGAACTGTTTGACAAGCTTTTCGGAAAAGGAATCGTGACCTCAGTGTCTGAGCTTAAAGAAAAAATAAAGGAAGATGCAGAGAAACAGTTTCTTCAACAATCAGAGCAGAAACTACTGAACGATGTGACTGAAAGTTTAGTTGAGACAACCAAATTCGATTTGCCGTCAGAGTTTCTTCAGCGTTGGATTCAAGCAGCTGGTGAAGAGCCATTGGATGCGGATCAAGCGAAGGAAGAATATGAAAAGTCTGAGAAAAGCATGCGTTACCAGCTTATAGAAGGTAAAATCATGCAAGATCATGAAGTTAAAGTGGATTTTGAAGATTTGAAATCGCATTCAAAAGAAATGATCAAAGGACAAATGGCGCAATTCGGACAAATGAATCCTACGGATAAAGAACTAGATGATATTGCAGCACGTGTACTGTCTAATCAAGAAGAAGTAAAGCGTTTGTCTGAGCAATTGATGAGTCAGAAATTATTAGAGCTTTATAAAGAAAAGGCGAACCTGAAAACCAAGGAAATAACCTATGAAAACTTCGTTAAAGAAGTGTATGGCTAGGTTTATTTATAACTTTGTTAAAAGTTGTAGTCAGAATAAATGATTATATTTAGGCGTTAAATGCACTATGTGTTTAACGCTTTTTTTAACCCTAAATGCTAAGTTAAATAATGGATTACGGAAAAGAATTCGAAAAATTTGCTATAAAAGACCAAGGTATCAGCAGTACATATTATAACAAGATTATAAGTAGTATGTACCCAACGAACTTGACTCCTAATATTATTGAAGAACGACACATGAATATCGCCATATTTGATGTGTTTTCAAGATTGATGATGGATCGTATCATTTTTCTAGGTACAGGAATCAATGATCAAGTTGCTAATATCATACAGGCACAATTATTATTCTTAGAAAGCACGGATGCTTCTAAGGATATTCAGATATATATCAATTCTCCTGGTGGAAGCGTATATGCAGGACTTGGTATTTATGATACTATGCAGTTTATAAAGCCAGATGTAGCAACAATTTGTACAGGTATGGCAGCCTCTATGGGAGCTGTTTTGTTGTGTGCCGGAGAGAAAGGAAAGCGTAGCGGATTGACACATGCAAGAGTGATGATACATCAACCTCTAGGTGGTGCGCAAGGACAAGCTAGTGATATAGAAATCACGGCTAGAGAGATACTGATTTTAAAAGAAGAATTATATAAGATTATCAGTAAGCATTCTGGGCAAGATTACGACAAAGTATACGAAGACAGTGATCGTGATTACTGGATGAAAGCTGATAAGGCAAAAGAATACGGAATGATTGACGAGATATTAGCTCGCGATTAATTGCGTTTAATACTTAAGAATTAATGGCAAAAGAAGAACTAGAATGCTCGTTTTGCGGTAGAAAAAAACCAGAAACCAATTTATTGATTGCTGGTTTAGATGCTCATATATGTGATAGATGTATTGAACAGGCACATGGTATTGTTATAGAAGAATCTAAACAAAATAATACAACAGATCTTTCTGCTGAATTAATGCTGCGTAAACCTATTCAGATAAAGTCTTTTCTAGATGAGTACATTATCGGTCAAGAACATACTAAACGTGTTATGTCTGTTGCTGTTTACAATCATTATAAGCGTTTACTGCAACCTCCATCAGATGATAATATTGAGATCCAAAAAAGTAATATTATTATGGTTGGGCAAACAGGTACTGGAAAAACCTTAATGGCCAAGACTATTGCAAGAATGCTCAATGTACCATTAGCTATTGTTGATGCCACAGTATTGACAGAAGCTGGTTATGTTGGAGAAGATGTGGAGAGTATATTAACTAGATTATTACAAGCTGCCGATTATAACCTTGAGAAAGCTGAAAAAGGCATCGTTTTTATCGACGAAATAGATAAAATTGCTCGCAAAAGTGATAATCCATCCATTACAAGAGATGTTTCTGGAGAAGGTGTTCAACAGGCGTTGCTGAAACTATTAGAAGGAACAGTTGTTAATGTACCACCTAAAGGCGGACGTAAACATCCTGATCAGAAGTTTATAGAGGTGAATACAGAAAACATCTTATTTATTGCTGGAGGAGCTTTTGATGGTATAGATCGTGTGATATCTAAGAGATTGAATATGCAAGCTGTTGGTTATAGTGCCTCTAAAGCTGAAGAGGTTGTAGATCATGATAATTTATTGCAGTATATAATCCCTAAGGATTTGAAAGATTTTGGTTTGATTCCTGAGATCATTGGAAGATTACCTGTATTAACATTTATGGACCCACTAGATGCGAATACTTTAAGAGCCATACTTACCGAGCCTAAGAATGCGATTATAAAACAGTACAAGAAGCTGTTTGAAATGGACGATATAAAGTTAAGTTTAACAGAAGGTGCTCTAGAGTATATTGTGGAAAAAGCTATAGAATATAAATTGGGAGCTCGTGGTCTTCGTTCATTATGTGAAGAGGTGTTGACTGATGCCATGTTTAATCTTCCAGGAAGCGATGAAAAATCACTGAAGGTTACCAAAGCATATGCTGAGGAGAAACTTAGTAAGACAACACTTAAGAAATTAAAAGCGGTCTCTTAATCTTAATATAGTTATACCTTGGCTATTATGATATAAATCATAAAAAAACCACTCTATTTATAGAGTGGTTTTTTTTAGTTAGGGTTGGTATGCCTATCGTTTTAAACAACGTCATTTGTAGTAACAATACTGGTTTTGGTTTGTTCTTTGTCAGTATCGCAATATCTTTTTTTGCAACTCCAGCTACTTCCGCAGGAGCTTAGGGTAAAAAGAAACACTACAACCATAATAGCAGCTGGTTTTTTCATTGTTCAATGGGTTTTAGTTAGTTATTTATTTAAAGGGATTATTTATTTTATTATAACGAATTCAATACGGCGATTGATTTGATCCTCTGCTTTTGTACAATCATTTTTGCAATCAATCAATAATTCTGTCTCGCCTAGACCATGAGATATCATTCGATTAGCGTCAACACCTTTATTGATGAGAAATTTCATAGCTGCAGCAGCACGATTTTCTGAAAGGTCCAAGTTGTAATTTTTAGTACCCTTGTTATCTGTATGCGCATAGATGTTAATTCTCATTTCTGGATTTCCATTAAGAATATCAACAACCTTGTTCAATGAAATTGTCGATTCTTGTTTAATAGACCACTTATTAAAATCGAAATAAATATTTTCAATATCGATGATTGTTTTATCTTCTACTTCAACAATTGTTGCTTTAGTAGGATTCAACTCAAGGTTTTTAGTATACGTATGCTTACTTCCTTTGTCAGCTTCAAACATAATAGTGTTATCTACAAATCCGTCTTTTAATACAGTAATTGTATAGGCATCAAAAGGCACTACTGGAAAATCGTATTCAGCTTTATCGTTAGTAATTTGGCGTCCTATCTCTCGTCCTTCTTCATCAACCAAAATAACTTCAGAGTTTGGTAATGGAATTTGAGTTTCAGCATCTACCACAACACCTTGAATTAATTGCTTGATGTCTTCTTTATAGAATCTATAGATATCGAAGTTGCCTTCACCACTATCTTTATCAGAAGTAACATATCCTTGATTGTCTTTAGTTAAGAAAAAAGCGATCTCGTTACTTTTCGAATTAAATTCAGAACCTAAATTCTTAGGGCTCTTGAATTGACCATTTGCCACACGACTAGCAAACACATCAAAACCACCAACTGTTTGATGACCTTTAGATGAAAAATATAAGTATTTGCCTTCTTTAGTTAAGAAAGGGTATTTTTCATCGTTATCTGTATTTACTTTGTCTCCAAGGTTAATTGCCTCTTCAAGTGTACCATCTTCTTTTATTTTAGCACTGTAAAGGTCAAAACCACCTAAGCCGCCTAATTTATCCGAAGAAAAATATAAAACATTGTCTCTAACAAAAGGACTTTCAACAGAATGGAAATCACTGCTAATATCTAGTCTTTGGATGTTTATCCAGTTTCCATTAGAATTTTCCATTAAATCAGCTTTAAATAACTGATAGTTTTTTGAATTTTCTCTAGTGCTTCTTGTAAAGTAAATTGTTTGTTCATCTTCTGTAAAAGCTACTTGCCCTTCATTATCTTTTGTATTTAATATCCTAGAGAATAATAATGGTCTCTTTAATTGGCCATCCTTTTTTACATCAATACAAAAAAGATCTGTATACGGCTGTCCTGTATTTGCATCCACACCATTTCCAAGCGCACCAATTTTTTTTGACGACACCATCATTAATTTGTCTTTAAAAAGACCAGAACCAATTTCAGAATACTTAGTATTTATGGCAGTTGTTAGAATTGAGTAATCAGCTCCATTTGTAGCATTCACAACATTCTCTTTTAAATCAATACTATTTATAGCATCAAAAGACATGTTAAATGGTGCTTGTGCGTTTGCTAGATTTCCAACAAAACAGACGGCGATAAATAATTTAGTAAAAGCTTTCATAATCTACAGTTAATTAATAGCTGGTGTAAAAGTATTAGTATTGTTAGATTATGCACAATCCTTAGCGGACTTTTAGATGAAGATGATTTTATACTCGATAAACGACGTTTTTGTGACTTACCGTTTGTCGAAAACACATATAAACGACGTTTTAATTGACTTTTTATGAACTAAAATGTAGGTTTTACAGAAAAAATATCAAAAAACATCAAATTGAATGAGAATAATTGAATGTTAAAAGAAGATGTAGTTCATCGATTTTGGCCTTAAACGACATAATTTACACTTAATCATTAAAGGTCGAAAAAGCTTACATTTTCGTTTCGATGAATAGCATGTATAGATTTAGTGTTTTAACCATTCATATTTAATAATTCATCTAAATAGTCTCTAGTATTAGATAAACGTGGGACTTTATGCTGACCACCAAGCTTATTGTTACCTTTAAGCCAATCATAGAATAGATGTTCTCGAGCTTGGTTTATCTTAGGTTTGTTAAGTGTCATATTATTGTATCTCTTTGCTTCATAATCTGAGTTAAGTGATTTTAAAGCATTATCAAGGAGCTCATTGAAGTAGTCTATGTCCTTTGGTGGTGTCTTGAATTCTATAAGCCATTCATGAGCGCCTTTTTCCTTCCCTTCCATAAAAATGGGTGCAGCTGTGTAATCCACGATTTCGGCTTTGGTTTTCTTACAGACTTTTTTTAATGCATCTTCAGCGTTTTCAATAATTAATTCTTCTCCAAAAGCATTAATATGATGTTTTGTACGTCCAGATACTTTTATTCTATAGGGATCAATTGAAGTAAAGCGAACGGTGTCTCCTATTTTGTATCGCCAAAGCCCGGCATTAGTGGTGATGATCACTGCATAATTTGTATCCTTTTCTACTTCAGAAAGTGGAATGATTTTTTGGTTTGTAGTTCCATAGGTATTCATTGGAATGAATTCGTAAAAAATACCATAGTCTAACATTAAAAGAAGTTCAGACGAGTTGTTTAGATCTTGAATGGCAAAGAATCCTTCAGATGCATTATAAATTTCATAATATTTAAAATTTTTCTTCGGCAGAATATTTTTGTACTGATCCTTGTAAGGCATAAAACTTACACCGCCATGAAAATAGACTTCAAGATTTGGCCAAATCTCAATTAAATTAGATTTTCCAGTGGTTTCCAAAACATTATTCAAGAGCACTAGCATCCATGAGGGTACGCCAGCTAGACTGGTGACATTCTCTTGTATGGTTTCATCAACAATAGCTTGCATTTTAGCTTCCCAATCACTCATTAATGATACTTTATTGCTGGGTGTGCTACTGAATTCTGCCCAAAAAGGCATGTTGTCAATCAAGATAGCGGATAGATCGCCAAAAACGGTTCCGTTTTCTTCGTATAATTCTTTGCTGCCGCCAAGACGAAGACTTTTTCCTGTAAATAATTGCGAATTCTCATTATTGTTTAAATACATACACAGCAAATCCTTGCTTGCAGCATAATGACAGTCTTCAAGAGAATCTGTGCTAACGGGAATGAATTTACTTTTAGCATTTGTAGTCCCGCTAGATTTAGCGAACCATTTAATAGGTGTTGGCCAAAATATATTTTGCTCTCCTTTTCGAGAACGCTCTATAGTATCTTGATAATCTTCATAAGATGACACCCTAACTCTTTCAGAAAAGGTTTCGTAGCTATTTATGGATGCAAAATCATATTGCTTTCCAATTTCCGTATCTTTTGCAGTGTCAATAAGGGTTTGAAGTAATTCATGTTGTACTTCATTAGGGTATTTTAAGAACAATTCAATCTGATGAAAGCGCTTTTTCAAGAACCATGTAGCAATTGAATTGACTAGAGGGATTGGCATATATTAGTTATCTTTACGGAGCTAAAATTACTAAAATCTTTTAAATGAGTTATCAAGGAGTGTTGACCAAAATGCAGACTGAATTTTCAAACCCAATACAATATTATTTAGTGTTTGAGAATGACTTTATTCATATGAACCAACTCCTCAATAAAAAGATTAAGATATCATTTATCAAACATCAATGTATTAACTGTAAGAATGATAGGTCTATTTATAGACAAGGGTTTTGTAAAACTTGTTTTTTTGAGATTCCTCAGGCTGCAGATTGGATTATGCGACCTGAACTCAGTACAGCCCATTTAGATAAAGAAGACCGTGATTTAGAGTACGAAAAAAAAGTCCAGTTACAACCACATATAGTGTATTTGGCAAATTCAAGTAATGTAAAAGTTGGAGTTACTAGGAAAAGTCAAGTGCCAACACGATGGATAGATCAAGGGGCGCATGAAGCCATTGAAATTGTTGAGGTGCCTAATAGGTATCTAGCCGGAATTACTGAAGTTGCGCTAAAAGACCATGTGAGTGATAAGACCAATTGGAGGACAATGCTTAAAAACGATATCGAAGATCAAGATTTAGTTGAGTGGCGAACCAAATTGAAAGGATATATCCCGGATGAGGCTAAAGACTATTTTATTGAAAGTAACACAGAAACTAGTATAGAGTTTCCAGTGTTTAGATATCCTGAAAAACCTAAAAGCCTAAATTTAAACAAAACGCCTAGCTATTCTGGGACGTTAAAAGGCATAAAAGGACAGTATCTTATTTTTGAAGATGACACCGTTTTTAATATTCGAGCTAATGAAGGTTATATGGTGGATATTGTTGTGGGATGATTTTTTGGGTTGAAAAATCAAACACGATACATCAAATATGTTTTGCCTTTACAATTTTATGAAACTCTAATCTACTTCAATTAATATTCTATCAAAACCACCATCAAGACCAAGTACAAAGGCATCTGGAAATCTGTCTTGACGCATCTTGTTTCTATAAACAACAGCATCGGGAAGAGATTTGAATAACTTGGTGAAAAATCGAGTCATCCCATCACTGTATGTTTGAGAAAACAAATTTTCAACGTTATTGAAGTGTCCTTCTCTATGATTTTTCATAAAAGCTCCTAATTGAACTGTATAAATAATCTCTTGAGAATCTTTGTCTTGTAAGGTGGTAATCAATGATTCAAAATTGTCTTTGTTTTGTGCAACAGATTCAAATGAAAGAAAACAGAAGAGCACTATGAGGGTAGTGGTTAGCGTATTCATTAGTCTAAAAGTTTAATTAGCTAACGTTAAAAATAGGATTTTTTATATAAAGTAGAGCTTTAGGGCCTGAAATAGTCCAATAGAGATGAGTAAAATTCCAGTTACTTTGTTTAGGACTAAGGTAATATTCTGACTCCTAGATTTTATAAAATTACTGAATTTGCTGTATGCATACAGCGTTACTATTTTACCCAAGTAAATACCTGAAAAGAAAAGCACTATAATAGAAAGTGATGAATCCATGGCTAAATTAAAATTTTTCATATTAATAAAACCTATAGCGATAATCCAATAGATTAGCACTGGTGGGTTGAGTAAACCTAATACAAAACCAACAAGATATTTTGAGATTTTTCTTCTGGGTTTTTTCTCACTATTCTCTTTTTTATTTTTAAGTAGTAAATAGGTGCCTACCGCTAAGAGAACTGTTGCAATAATGAATTGAATCCACATATTCTTGTTTACAAAATTTTGTACAACAGTTGTACAATGCAATGCATAAAGCGATAGGATGACTTCTGCCACACCAGCAGCAATTATGATCTTAAGAGCTTGGTGTGAGCTTTGTTTTAAGGTGGTGTTCATCACTGCTATGTTTGAAGCTCCTATAGGAAGCGCTCCTAAAACAGCGGCAATAAAACCTAATATGAAATATACTAAAGTCATGAATTGTTTGTAGGAATGACAACTCAAAACTTACAAAGTTTAAGAATAATTAATTGATAGTGTCTTTTGCAGTGGAATCCTTTTTCTTCTTTGTTTTGTTAATTAAACCATCAAGTACATCTTTTATGGCATTGTCTCCATTAAGTGGCGGTGTGCTAGTATCAGTTGCGGTACTGTCTTTCGATTTGGTATCGGTCGAATCTTTTTTTGTAGAGTTCTCTTCTTTGTTTTTGCCAAGCACATCACTTAATAAATCTTTGATCTTGTCTTTTCCGTCATTGATCAATTTCTGTTTTTCGATTTCAATAAGCTGTTTGGTCAAATTGGAAATTCCACTGGTTAGGTCAGTCTTAACGTTAGGACTTTTATAGTTTCCTGTAATATTAGCGGTCACCGGAATCGTAATTTTATTGACCTCTGGGTCGTTGATCTTTCCAATCAATCTATTTATGTCGCTACCAAGATATTTAGCCGGTACATTGAAAACAGCATTATAGCTAAGAGTTTCATTAAAACCATGAGATCCAGTAACTGTAATATCGATGTCCTTATATTTTATGGTGAATGGATTTACAGTGACTTGTCCGTTTTTAAAATTCAACGTTGTTTTAAGATCTTTTAAATCTAGTTTGTCAAACTCAACAAAATTTAAGGCTCCTTTTAATCCATCTAATACGCCTGAGCTATTCGATAAAATTTTTGAAGTCAATACTTCTGCAAATGCATCTCCTGAAATACTTGATATTTCTGGAGTATAATCATTACTAAGGTTTCCTGACAAATTTATGGTAGTATTCAGTTTTCCTTGCAAAATTTTAGCAATAGGTGCAAGTGTCTGTAGTAACTCTAGATTTTCAAAGGATTCTGAAATATCAAAATTATCAATGCCTAAATTCATATTAAAGACAGGAATATCTTTAGTAGTATTTACATTGCCTTTAATAGCTATTTTTCCATCAAATAAACTTGATGTAACGTTTTCTAATGTTGCAATTTCTTGTTTGATTGTCAGTTTGCCTTTTACATCTTCAAGCTTTAGGTTGTCATAAATGACGGTTTTTGCATTTGCATACATTATAGCGTCTAAAAATGATGGAATTTTTAACGGAGTATTACCATCAGTTTTATTCGTTGTATTTCCTTCTGAGGTGTTTTCGACCATAAAATCGTTAACAGCAAAACGATTAGAGGTCACATTAAAAATCCCTTGAAGATTTTTGTCACTTAGTAAAAACCCTAATAGATTTTTCAGAGATCCTGTTGCCGCTATATCACTACCGCCTGTTACGGCACTAAAGCTTTCTAATGTCGTAGTTCCAGGTTTAAAATTCACGGCCGCTTTAGAAACATGTATAGGGTTAACAATCTCTTCTGATGAAAAAATGAAATCACTTATTGTTATATCTCCATTGTTTTTAATTCTTTCATAGGCATTAGTTTCAATAGCATTCATATCAAAAGTCGTATTGAGTTTCCCTTTTAAAATACCTTGGAGTTCATTTTTTAAATCTATGGGGTATGCTTTATTAATATTGGCTAGGTTTAATACGCCATCAATATTAGCATTAACCAGTATATTATTAGTTAGATTCTTGAATGTGCCATTGCCCTTAAATTCATCTGAATCTATCTTGAAATTAAGATTGTTGATAGCAATATATGTGTCGTTAGCCATTCCGGTTTCATTTTTTATAGTAGCGTTGATGTTAATGTTTTCAACGCTTTTCGGCAGCTCTGGATATTTGAACGAAGCATTATTAGATACGATATTGATATCTATATTAGGAATGCGTTTAGCATTACTGACACCTTTTATTTCCCCATCTACTTTAAAATTACCTGTAGTAGTAACATTTTCGATGTTTTTAGAATACTGAGAAGGAATAACTGCTAGAAAATCTTTGAAAGATGATTCTGGATTTTCAAACCTAATATTAATATCTTGGCCATCTTCCAACTGTTTAACAAATCCGTCAAATCTTAAGGGAAGATTATTGATGAAACCTTTATTCTCTTTAAACGTATAGATGTTCTTTTTAAGATTTAGATCTATTATAGCATCTAATTTTACATAATTGTTTTTTAAGTAAGATGTGCTATCAATTTCTAGAGATACTCTGGCCTCTGAAGTAGTATTAAGCTCAGAAATATTAGTGGAGAAATTGCCTTCCCCTGTATGATTTAAATCGACGATTGCAATTTTCAAACCTGATTTTTCATCCAAATAATACAATGCACTTTCGTCTATAGCATAATCCTCGATATCAAAACTGAAAGTATTATTGTTATTATTTGATGTACTAGTGCTATCGTCAGATTTTGCAATGTCATAATTGTTATTGCCAAAGGCATCTGTTTTCAAAGTTATTAAGGCTTCCTTCAAGACAATTTCATTAATTTGTATGGGGTCATCACTCGATTTTTTAAACAAATCTTTTATAGGCATTTCTAATGAGAGGGTCTTAGCAATAGCGAAGGTTTCTCCTTTAAAAGGTGCATTGTTAATGATAGAGAGGTCATCAATGCGGACTTTTGCTTTTGGGAAACTACTTAAAAGGCTCAAGTTTAGATCTGTAAAATCTACTTGGGCATCAACACTATTATTGATATAATTTTTAACAACATCTTTAATCTGCGACTCAAAAACAAAAGGTATCGCAATTAAAAGTAGAATAACAATTAGTAGAGAAATACCGAGGATTTTCAGAATTTTTTTCATGAGTCATAGTTTGTAAGTATCTACGTATTAATATAGCAGTAAGGATACATGATGCCTAAAGTTTAATAAAAATTTAAGCTTTTGTTAATCTAATGATATTTCCTCGTTTATTTTTAGATTAAATCGTTTTCTGAAAAGATAGACACCAAAATACAAAAATGGCGTGTCTAAGGCAGCTATAAATACTTTAAACAAGAACCCACTAATCAGTAAGCCATAGAAATTTTCCCAATCAATAATTTTGAAAGAGCAAAGTAGAAAAACGATTGTAAAGGTGTCTATGAATTGCGATAACCAAGTAGAGAAATTATTACGTAACCACAAATGTTTTCCTTTAGTAAGACGCTTCCAAAAATGATAAATCTGGATATCCACAAATTGCGCGAATAAATAAGTAATCATACTAGCAAAAACGGCTATAGAGGAATTCCCGAAAACTGTTTTGAATGTTTTGTCATCGACATAAGACCACGAAGTGGCAGGAACAGAATCAGCTACTAAGATGATGGCTAATGAAAATAATGAAGCAAAAATCCCTGCAATTACTATCTGATTGGCGTTTTTCTTTCCATAAATTTCACTTATTAAATCTGTTATTAAGAATGTAATTGGGTATGGTAATATGCCAACAGAAATTTCAAAAAGTTTCGACCCGAAAACTTCGACATCCACTGGATGCCAATAAAAGAATTTCTGGAAGATAAGATTAGAAACCACTAGAGAAGTGATAAACAAAGCACCCAGATATAGATAAATTCGATGAGCAACCCGTTTGTCTTTTTGTGTCATATAAACTTATTAACAGATACTATCAAAGATAGGATAAAGTAAATTTCTTTTAGTTATTTTGCTCCTGTTTATGATGGAATTGAAAACTGCATATTTGTCATTAGGAAGTAATAAAGGAGATAAGTTCAAGAATCTTCAAGATGCGGTCGATGAGGTTTACACCTATATTGGTAATGTAAAATTGATTTCTAAAGTCTACCAATCACCATCTTTCGGATTCGAGAGCGATGATTTTCTTAATACATGTTTAATTGTTGAAACGGGATTAACTGCCTCTCAAACAATGAAACAACTTCTTAAGATAGAAGAGCGTTTAGGGAGGCAGAGGACATCTGGTAGTTATGAGGCCAGGACTATTGATATAGATATTCTTTTTTTTGAAGATGCTATTATTAGCACTAAAGCACTACAAGTGCCTCACCCAGAAATGACCAAGCGCAGATTTGTGCTTCAGCCTTTAAACGATATTGCTTCTGGATTTGAGCATCCAAAATATAAAAAACCTGTAAACGAATTGCTTCAAGAATGTGATGATGATAGTATTTTGGAGCCTATTAGAATTTGGTTAAAGAATCCAAGAAAAAAACACTGTTTCACAGATTTCAACTACCTGGCAATTGAAGGTAATATAGGAGCAGGTAAAACAAGTTTAGCAACCATGATTGCAAGAGATTTTAACGCTAAACTAATATTAGAGCGCTTTGCCGACAATCCTTTTTTGCCTAAATTCTACGAAGACCAAAATCGCTATGCGTTCCCTTTAGAGATGTCATTTCTTGCAGATCGATATCAGCAGATCAGTGATGATTTGTCGCAATTAGATTTGTTTAAAGACTTCATTGTATCTGATTACGATGTGTTCAAATCCCTGATCTTTTCTAAAATCACCTTGCAAGAGGATGAATTTACCTTGTATAGAAAGCTATTTTATTTGATGTACAAGGATATCCCTAAACCAGATTTATACATCTATTTATATCAGAATACTGAGCGTTTAAGGGAGAATATTCGAAAGCGAGGCCGTGACTACGAACAGAATATAGATAGTGAGTATTTAGAAAAAATAAATACTGGCTATATTGATTTTTTGAAGAGCCAAACAGACATAAATGTTAAAATAATTGATATTTCAGATTTGGATTTTGTCAAAAATAGAAGGGATTTCCTACAAATACTGGACGAAATGTGTTCTTTTGCCGTTAAGAAGTCTCTTTAGAGAGAAACCGAGCTAAATATTTGTTTTTTAAAACTTTGTATTGTTATATTTGGCCATTAACAAGTACAATTTTGATGAAAAATAAGGGATTAATTGTGACAATTATTGCTCTAATCCTTATGAGCAACTTGTCATTTTCACAGAGTAGTACAAATAAGAGTAAGCCCCAAGTTACTGCATTATCAAAGGTTAATGTTAAGAATTATAACCGTTGGTACGCAGGAGGAGGAGTTCACCATATTTTTGTACATGCAGACTTAAGGAATTTTGGAGTCAATGACAATAAAGGCCAATTTAGTTATGGATTTTATGGTTATGGTGGCTATATGTTCAATTCTATTCTTGGAATTGAAGCTAAATTTCATTTCGACGATATTTACGGAGAACCACAACAGTGGTCAAACGGTTATGATGTACGCTATACAGATAGAGAACTAGATCAAGTTTACTTTGAAGGAAAATCTGTGGGTGTAAAAATACTTGGAGTTTTTAATCTAAGTAATTTTGCGCCAAGCGGCAAACGATATCAAAGACGTTTCAATTTTGCTTTTTATACAGGTGTTGGATACCATCAATATACATCTAAACTATTCGATTTAGAAACAGACGAGCCATTGACTGGAGCGAATTTCCAAGATAACGAATTACGTAATGACTATGCAAGTTCATGGTTCTTACCATTTGAATTAGGTGTGAGTTATAGATTGAGCAGAAGAATTGATCTAGAATTCCGACCGGCTCTAAATATAAATCACGAGGATGATTTAGATGCAGCTATTTCTGATAAGCAAAATTTTGAATTGTTCTTTACTACTAGTTTAGGAGCTATTTATAAATTTGGACCGAAACGTAAACACCTTAAATGGACGAATGCTTATGATGAAGCTCTTATAGAAATAGGAGATGGAGGAAACGACTTTGAGATTAAGGATATTGATGGTGATGGTGTTATAGATGAATTAGATAAAGATAATTACACGCCTAAAGGGGTTAAAGTATATGGTGATGGTACCTCCATCGATTCTGATCAAGATCAGACACCTGATTACAAGGATAAATGTCCGTTTAAGAAAGGTAAGCCTTACTTGCAAGGATGTCCTCCAACAAAAGATACGGATGGTGATGGTGTATTTGATGATGTAGATGATTGTCCTACCATTCCAGGGCCGATTTCAAATAATGGCTGTCCTACGATTCCAGAATCTGTTCTGCAAGAGCTTAATTATATAGCTAAGAACATTTATTTTGAAACGAATAAAGCTGTTATCAAACCAAGATCTTATGGAGATTTGACAAGAATTGCTGATATTCTTCAAGAGTTCCCGAATGTCCGATTCTATATTGATGGGCATACAGATAATGTAGGTAACGATACTTATAATCTCGCTTTATCGAGAAGACGTGCAGCTGCGGTTGCAGTGTTTATCGAAAATAAAGGTGTAGATGGAAGACAATTAGAGTCTCGTGGATTCGGAGAATCTCGACCTATAGAATCTAATAGTTCTCCTGGAGGACGACAATTAAACCGTCGTGTTGAGATCAACTTAATAAATCCAGATCAGAATTAAGACTTCTTAATAATCAAAAAAAGAGCTTCAGTAATGAAGCTCTTTTTTTATGCTTTGAGTTTTGTGAATAGATCCCATATAACCACTCCAGCACTTACTGAGATATTCAAAGAATGTTTTGTGCCATATTGAGGAATTTCTAAAACATGGTCACTTAGGTTAACAACTTCTTGAGATACACCTTTTACCTCGTTTCCAAAAACAATGGCATAAATTGTATCCTTAATAGGAGTAAAAGCATTGAGCATTATGGCTTTTTTAGCTTGCTCTATTGAGCATATACTTATTTTTTCTTGTTGCAATTTTTTGATTAAATCAGCAGTGTTTTCAGCATACTCCCAAGCCACACTATCTGTACTTCCTAGTGCGGTTTTGTGAATATCCTTATGAGGAGGTTTTGCTGTGATACCGCATAAGTAGATTTTTTTGATTAAAAACGCATCACATGTTCTAAAGACAGAGCCTATGTTATTCAAGCTTCTAATGTTGTCCAAAATGACTATCAAAGGTGTTTTCTCTACACTTTTAAACGCCTCTACACTCAATCGCTCTAGTTCGCTATTCTTTAGCTTTTTCATTCTGATATTTGTGAATAATTATGGATAACTTATGAACGGCCTCCATTGAAATATACTTATTTTTATTGTTGCAAAATTAGTATTTATAAACAAATCCGAAGATTGGCAGGTAAAGCAAAAAAAGTAACTCCGTTAATGCAGCAGTATAATGCTATTAAGGTGAAATATCCTGATGCATTATTATTATTTCGAGTAGGAGATTTTTACGAAACTTTTGGTGAAGATGCTGTTAAAGCAGCAGGAATTTTAGGTATTATACTAACAAAGCGAGGTGCTGGAAGCGAAACTGAAACCGAATTGGCAGGATTTCCTCATCACTCTTTAAATACATATTTGCCAAAACTAGTAAAAGCTGGTGCGCGTGTTGCGATTTGTGATCAATTGGAAGATCCAAAACAAACCAAAACGATAGTTAAGAGAGGTGTTACAGAATTGGTGACTCCTGGTGTTGCGTTAAATGATGAGGTATTACACTCAAAGAGCAATAATTTCTTAGCATCAGTACATTTTGGCCGTAATTTAATAGGTGTATCGTTTTTAGATATCTCCACTGGAGAATTCTTGATCTCTCAAGGTAGTGTTGATTATATTGATAAATTGCTTCAAAATTTTAACCCTAGCGAAATTCTTATTTCCAAAAAACATCGAAAGGATTTTGAAACATCTTTTCCAGGAAACTTTAATGTTTTTCTTTTAGAAGATTGGGTATATCAAGATGATTATGCTAATGAGAAACTCGTTCGACATTTTCGAACAAAATCATTAAAAGGCTTTGGTGTTGATGATTTATATGAAGGTATTGTTGCTTCAGGTTCTATTCTTCATTATCTAGAGGAAACACAACATAAAAAATTACAGCATATTACGGCAATCACTCGTATTGCTGAAGACGAATATGTTTGGATGGATCGTTTCACCATTCGAAATTTAGAACTATATCATTCTAATAACCAGAATGCTGTTACACTATTGAGTGTTATTGACAAAACAATTTCTCCAATGGGAGGTAGGTTATTGAAACGTTGGCTGGCTTTACCCTTAAAAAAAATAGAAGACATAAAGAAGCGTCATGATGTCGTTGAGTATTTGATGGAGAATAATGAACTATCAGAAAAAATAAGAAATTATATAAAAAAAATAGGTGATTTAGAGCGTTTAGTGTCAAAAGTAGCGACTCAAAAAATAAGCCCAAGAGAAGTGGTTCAATTAAAAAATTCTCTCGAGGCCGTAGCACCAATTAAAGTATTAATTGATCAATGTAAAGATAAATCTTTAAATGCATTAAGTGCTTTTTTTGATACCTGTGATGACTTACGTGATAGAATCAAAGAAACCTTGAATGAAGAAGCGCCTGTTAATATCCTAAAGGGAAACACGATCGCTTCAAGTTTTTCGCAAGAATTAAGCGAGTTAAGGGCGTTAGCATTCTCTGGTAAGGATTATTTAGATAAAATGCTTGAACGAGAGTCTAAACGTACAGGTATTACGTCATTAAAGATAGCTTCGAATAATGTATTTGGATATTATATCGAAGTAAGAAACACTCATAAAGATAAAGTACCTGAAGAGTGGATTCGTAAACAAACGCTTGTTAATGCTGAGCGTTATATAACAGAAGAACTTAAAGAATACGAATCGAAAATTTTAGGAGCTGAAGAACGCATATTAGCCATTGAACAGCAATTGTTTTCTGAATTGGTGCAATTCACATCTAAATTCATCGAGCCTATACAACAAAATGCATTCGTGATAGCTCAAATAGACTGCCTCTGTGGATTTGCTCAGCTAGCGTCAGATAATCTCTATAATCGACCAATTATAGATGATTCTTACGAACTTGATATTAGAGATGGTCGTCATCCCGTTATAGAAAAACAATTGCCATTAGGTGAAGCATATATTGCTAACGATGTATTCTTAAATAGAGATTCTCAACAAATCATTATGATTACCGGACCTAATATGTCAGGTAAGTCGGCTATATTGAGACAAACGGCCCTTATTGTATTGTTGGCACAAATTGGAAGTTTTGTTCCTGCAAAAACTGCAAAAATAGGGTTGATTGATAAAATATTTACACGCGTAGGTGCTAGTGATAACATTTCGATGGGCGAATCAACGTTTATGGTTGAGATGAATGAAACTGCCTCAATATTAAATAATATATCAGAAAGGAGTCTGGTGTTACTCGATGAAATAGGCAGAGGTACAAGTACGTATGATGGCATTTCTATTGCATGGGCCATTAGTGAGTACTTACACGAACATCCCGCAAAAGCTAAGACGCTCTTTGCTACTCATTATCATGAGCTTAATGAAATGACTCAAACATTTGAACGTATTAAGAACTTCAATGTATCTATTAAAGAGTTAAAAGATAATGTGCTTTTCTTGAGAAAGTTGGTGAAAGGTGGAAGTGAGCATAGTTTTGGGATACATGTTGCTAAGATGGCTGGTATGCCTCAACAAGTTATAAAAAGAGCTAATAAGGTTCTGAAGAAATTAGAAAAATCTCATTCTAGCGAAGAATTGTCAGACAAGGTGAAAACCTTGCAGGATAATGAAATGCAATTAAGTTTCTTTAATCTTGATGACCCTTTACTGGAGCAAATAAAAGAGGAGATATTGACAACAGATATTGATACATTAACCCCTGTTGAAGCATTGATGAAGTTGAATGAAATCAAGCGAATGTTACGCAAGCAAAAAAGAGCATAATTTTTACGTTCTTTTTAAGTAAAAGACTTTGCAATTAATTCAAATATCTTAAATTTGCAACCGCAATAATATTTATTGCATGTTCTTTTAAAACAATGCGAAAGTAGCTCAGGGGTAGAGCATCACCTTGCCAAGGTGAGGGTCGCGGGTTCAAATCCCGTCTTTCGCTCTGAATACTAAATTTATACCAAGCGATGTGTTTAACATAGTCGCAGCACGCTGAAGTGGTGGAATTGGTAGACACGTTGGACTTAAAATCCAATGTCCCTTGGGACGTACGGGTTCAAGTCCCGTCTTCAGTACAAATGAGAAAACCAAGACGAAAGTCTTGGTTTTCTTGTTTCAGAACATTTCGAAAAAGTTTGTTTTTGAGAATGTGAAGAAACAAAAGAATAGCCCCATAGTTGCTGGGTTTTATTTTAACTTATTGAAACAAGGACTCGCCGCAGGCAATTTCCGTCTTCAGCGCAAAAAAAAGCCGATACATTTGTATCGGCTTTTTTTAGTATATAAAATTTTCTCTATTTTTTATTAGCTTTTTCAATGTACTTTTTCAAAGCCATAGTCATAGAAGGTGTTTCAGGTGTTGGAGCCGATATATCCACTCTTAATCCATGATCTTCTACGGCCTTTATAGTAGTGTTTCCAAATACTGCTATACGTGTATCGTTTTGCTTGAAATTTGGAAAATTCTTGAGTAAAGAATCTATTCCAGATGGACTGAAAAACACCAGAATATCATAGTACACGTTTGCAAGATCCGAAAGATCGCTAACTACAGTTTTATAAAATGTCCCTTGCTTCCAATTAATATCTAGTTCATTTAGAGTCGCGGGAACTTGTGGTTTTAATTTGTCTGTAGTCGGCAATAGGAACGTCTCATCTTTATATTTTTTGATGAGTGGTGATAATTCTTGGAATGTTCGCTTACCAACATATATTTTACGCTTTCTATAAACAACGTATTTCTGCAAATAAAAAGCTACTGCTTCGGATTGGCAAAAATATTTCATCGCATCAGGTACTTTAAAACGCATTTCTTCTGCTACTCTAAAGAAGTGATCTACAGCATTTCTACTCGTTAATATTATGGCCGAATAGTTGTTAAGATCTATTTTTTGTAGTCTGATGTCTTTAGCTTCTACCCCTTCAACATGAATGAATGGTCTAAAATCTATTTTGACGCGCTGCTTTTCTTGAAGCTCGAAATATGGCGAATTTTCTATTTTAGGCTCTGGTTGAGAAACCAAAATTGTTTTCACTTTCATAGGCTGCTACTTTTCTGCAACGCCAATCATTATTTTATATAAAATAATGTAAGGCGAAATTTCAAGTGCGCAAAGATACAAAATAAAATAAAATAAGTTGTTGATTATTAACTTTTGATGATTTTTTATCGTGGTTAGAATGCCAATTAAATTTACTATAAAAAGGATAAAAACAGTTATGTAAATAATATTTTTGGTTGGATTTATGGTATACAGTAGCAATATGTTGAACGGTATGAGAATTAAACCAAGGTAATTTCGATAACTTATTTTTTGAAAAAGATAAGAATCGATTAACTCATCTATTTCAAATAGGCTTCCAATTAGTCGCTCAGCCAGTATCTTTATTAAGAAAATAGTCCCTAATCCAATCGCTAATTTCGCGAATAAATCAAGTGATAACTCAAAGTCATTAGATTGTTTCCTCATTATAAGCATAATGAACAATACAGATGAAATTATAAGATTCAAAAACATCAAACCATCAAAAGCATCAATAAATTTTTGATCTCTAGAGTGAATTTTAAGATACTTGGAATTGCCAACCAAAGTTAAGAAGTCATTAAATCGTGAGGCAAATGCTAGTTTTGTAGTTGCTACTAAAGCAATTGAAATAACCAATAAGATTGTAAACCATTCATTTGAAAGTATCTCCCTAAGCATAATGCTAAATTATTATAAATAACCCTATTTTATGCATAATAAGTCCTTAAATAACATAAATCGTATTAACGAAATAGATTACTTTTGTCAAAAAGCATTAGCAAATGAGTGATGCCATTGTCATTATACCTACCTATAATGAAATTGAGAATCTTGAGGCTATTGTGAATGCCGTTTTTTCGCAAGAAAAACAGTTTCACATATTAGTCGTCGATGATAATTCTCCGGATTTAACAGCCTTAAAAGTAGAAGAATTACAGCATGTTTTTCATGATAAGCTCTTCTTGTTAAAACGTAAGGAGAAATCTGGTTTAGGAACGGCCTATATTGCGGGCTTTAAATGGTGTTTGAAGCGTAACTATCTTTATATATTTGAGATGGATGCTGATTTCTCACATAATCCTAATGATCTCATACGATTGTATAATGCATGTTCTATTGATGGCGCCGATGTTGCCATTGGATCTAGATACATTAAAGGTGTTAATGTTGTGAATTGGCCAATGCAAAGAGTGTTGATGTCTTATCTAGCATCAAAATACGTAAGATTAATAACAAGAATGAAAATTCAAGACACCACTGCTGGTTTTGTGTGCTATAAACGACACGTATTAGAGACTTTGAGTTTAGATAAGATAAAATTTGTAGGTTATGCGTTTCAGATAGAGATGAAGTTTAAGGCCTATTTAAAGAAGTTTAAGATTGTTGAGATTCCTGTAATTTTCATGGATAGAGAGAAAGGGCAATCAAAATTAAGTGGTGGCATAATTTCTGAGGCAGTATTTGGAGTTATTTCGATGAAATTAAAAAGTTTGTTTTCTAAGAATTAATATGAAAAAAAGAACGGTACTTATTAAAAATGCTAATATCGTCAATGCAGGTAAAATTATTCATGGCGATATTCTTATTGAAGGGAAATTTATTAAGGAGGTATCTACGTCTATAAGTGCTAAACATGCTGATGTTCATGTGTTTGATGCTGAAGGAAAACACGTATTTCCAGGAGTTATTGATGATCAAGTACATTTTAGAGAACCAGGCCTAACACATAAAGCGACTATAAAAACAGAATCTAAAGCTGCTATTGCTGGTGGTATTACATCATTTATTGAGATGCCAAATACAAATCCGCAATCTACAACTATTGAAGAATTAGAGAAGAAATTTGAGATTGCTTCAAGAACATCTTCTGCGAATTATTCTTTTATGTTTGGCGGAACTAATGATAATCTTGATGAAATCCTGAAAGTAAACCCAAAAACTGTAGCTGGTTTGAAATTGTTTTTAGGTTCTTCAACGGGTAATATGTTGGTGGATGATTCTGAAGTTTTAGAAAGGATATTCTCAAGCACTGATTTGTTGATTTCTGCACATTGCGAAGACGAAACAACCATCAGAAAGAATTTTCAAAAATACAAGGAAACCTATGGAGATGATATTCCTATGGAATACCATCCTGAAATTAGGAGTGAAGAAGCATGTTATTTATCTTCTTCTAATGCCATTGCATTGGCTAAGAAAACTGGCGCTCGTTTACATGTGTTTCATTTATCTAGTGGAAAGGAAACAGAACTGTTGTCAAATAATGTTCCTTTAAAAGATAAAAAAATTACGGCAGAGGTATGTATTCATCATTTGTGGTTCTCGGATAAAGATTATAAAGATAAGGGCACGTTGATAAAATGGAATCCAGCGATAAAGACCGAGACTGACAAAAATAAGCTGTGGGAGGCTCTATTGGACGATAGGATTGATGTTATTGCAACAGATCATGCACCTCATACACTAGAGGAAAAAGAGAACGTTTATACTAAAGCGCCATCTGGAGGACCTTTAGTTCAACATGGTTTGGTAGCCATGTTGGAGAACTACCATTCAGAAAAGATAAGCTTGGAGAAAATTGTTGAGAAAATGTGTCATAATCCTTCTATATTGTTTCAAATAGAGAAAAGAGGATATATTAAGGAAGGTTATTTTGCAGATCTTGTATTTGTAGACTTAAATAATCCATGGACAGTCAATAAAGATAATATACTTTACAAATGTGGCTGGTCTCCGTTTGAAGGCACAACATTTAAATCTAGAGTGACACATACTTTTATAAATGGAGAGCTAGCATATAAGAATTTTAAGTTCTATGACGTTAATACTGCAATGAGACTTACTTTTAACAGATGAAAAAACACTTAACCTGGACAGTTGTTTTAGGGATACTAGTATCTTGCAGTAACACCAAGATAAAAAAGCCTGATAATCTTATTTCGCAGAACCAAATGGTAGATGTTATTGTCGATCTTACTTTACTAAATTCGGCTCAAGGACTAAATAAATCTATACTTGATGATAAAGGTATTTCACCTGAAGCTTTTATTTATAAAAAGTATGATATTGATAGTTTACAATTCTTTAAGAGTAATGAATATTACGCTCATAATATAGATGCCTATGAAGAGATGTATGTGCAAATAAAGGCAAGGCTTGAACAAGAAAAAATAAAATATAAAAAGATGGGTGATCAGGAAGCTAAGGAGAAAAAAAGGCTGGACTCCTTAAGGCGCATTAAGAATAGAGCTAATAAAATATCTAAGGAACAATACGATAAACTTAAGAATATCAAAAGTCCTTTAAAAATAAACGACTCACTTCCTGAATAGATCTTTTTATGGGCTTGAATTGAAAATCAATACTCTCTTTTATTTTGGTATTCGAGTAAATAGATTCAACACGTATTGACCTCGCCATTTGTTTTGTTAGCCTCCTACGTTTCTTTCTAAGTAAATGACGAAGCCAATCTAAACGCCATGCCATATTTAGCATTTGGGCTTTAGCTTCTTTCTTTGGTGGTTGAATTTTTAATTCTGAGGCCACATGTTCCGCAAATTTCTTGAAGCTCCAATTCTCCGAAACTAATATATAGCGTTCACTACTAATGTTATTATTCATTAGAATGGTCATAACATCAATAACATCATGTATATCAACATATCCAGTGACTCCATTTGTATAGTATGTCATGCCTTTTCGAACGCGCTTGAACAAACTACCACTACCTGAGCGCCAGGAGCCACCACCTAAAATAATTCCTGGATTAACAATCACAGCGTTTAAACCTTCTTGTGTACCACGCCAAACTTCCATTTCTGCACCATATTTTGTAATGGCATAAACGCTATGATCTGCCTCAGGATTCCAAGGAGATTCTTCTGTTATTCGAAGGCCTGGTTTTTCTTCTCCAATGGCAGCAATACTGCTTACATAGCAAAGTTTGGAAATAGCATTTACAATACAAAGGTTGACTACATTAGCCGTACCTTCTATGTTGACTTTACGAAGGATGTAATAATCATTAGGGTCAAATGATACTAAAGCAGCACAATGATACACTTTCTTGATTCCAATGAAGTGTTCCTGTAATAAAGAGATATCTAGTATGTCACCTTTTACCCATTCAATTTTTGAAAATAAAGACTCAAAATCATTAGTAAAGTAAGAGAAGACGCGCCTAGTTAATTTAATTTTTTCTTCGCTTCTATATATAGCTCTAACAGTATCTTCTGTTTGAGTTAGTTTATAAAGTAGATGAGACCCTACCAATCCTGTACCACCAGTAACTAATATCATAGAGCTAAGTTACCCTTTTTTGTAATTGTCTTTTGTCATTGCACTTATAAATATATCTTTGCCATAAATTAATATAAACAATATCAAATGTTAAAGAATTTCACCGAAGAGCTTAAGTGGAGAGGAATGTTGCATCAGGATATGCCTGGTACCGAATCCCATTTGTTAGAAGAGATGCGCTCAGCTTATATTGGGTTTGATCCCACGGCAGATTCTTTACATATTGGTAATCTTGTGCCTATTATGTTATTGGCTCATTTCCAAAGATCTGGGCATAAGCCCTATGCCTTAGTTGGCGGTGCAACAGGAATGATCGGGGATCCTTCTGGACGTTCAGATGAGCGCAATTTGTTGGATGAGAAAACGCTTCGCCATAATCAAGAATCAGTGAGAAAACAGTTGTCACATTTTTTAGATTTTGAGAGTGATAAAAAAAATGCTGCTGTTCTTGTAAATAATTACGATTGGATGAAGGAGTTCTCATTTCTAGATTTTATAAGAGATGTTGGGAAACACATTACGGTGAATTATATGATGGCAAAAGACTCCGTAAAAAATAGGATAACTTCTGATGATTCTGAAGGTATGTCATTTACAGAATTCACATATCAAATGGTACAGGGATATGACTTTTTGCATTTGTATAGAGAACATAGTTGTACCCTCCAAATGGGTGGGAGTGATCAGTGGGGAAATATTACAACAGGAACCGAGCTTATCAGAAGAATAGGTGGAGGAAAAGGCTATGCTATTACGTGCCCTTTGATTACCAAGTCAGATGGGTCTAAATTCGGAAAATCTCAAGGAGGTAATGTGTGGTTAGATGCAAAAAGGACTTCGCCATACAAATTCTACCAGTATTGGTTGAATACTAGAGATGAAGACGTAGAAAAACATATCAAAATATTTACTTTCTTGGATAAGAAAACTATTGATGAGTTAATTGAAAGTCATAATGAAAACAAAGGGTTTAAAAGTTTGCAAAAAAGACTGGCTGAAGAAGTAACAAAAATAGTTCATTCAAATGAAGAATTCGAAAGCGCCAAAAGAGCTTCAGAAATTTTATTTAGTAAATCTTTTAGACAAGATATCGAAACATTGGATGATGAAATTTTTTTAGATGTTTTTGATGGTGTTCCTCAGACAGAAATATCAAGATTAGAAATTAATGAAGGGTTAGATATGATTGCAGCTTTAGCAGCAAAAACTGGTTTTCTGAAATCTAATAGTGAGGCAAGAAGAGCCCTTAAAGAAAATGCTGTATCTGTAAATAAGGAAAAAGTAAATGAAAATTTTAAAATCACTTCTAAGGATTTAATCAAGAATAGATATGTTTTGATTAACAAGGGAAAGCGTTTCTCTTACTTAATTAAGGTGTTATAAACGCAAAGACCTGATGCGGGAACATCAGGTCTAAGAAAAACTAACCAACTTAAAAATTTCTCTTTTTCAAGAAAATTTTAATCGAGTTTAATCAACTCCCAATTATAGTCGCCTTTTTGTTGTAAACCTTTCACATTTTCGTTTTTCCAGAGTTCTAATGTATTTGTTCCCCAAGAATTATAAAACAGATATAGTTTCTCGTCTCTTATTTCGAAGGTTTTAGGATTGATTCCTACTTTTTTTGATTTTAAAGCTACAGCATAAGCGCAATAACCGCCATATTGAGGTATATATTTTTCTGGACTCTCTAAAAACGTGTTGAGATGTTGTTGCGAAACAAATTTGTATTTCACACCGTCATATTCTGTTGAGAATTGCTTGTCTCCCTCTAAAGCTTTATTACTGAAATAGGACACAACGTCATAACCTTCGGCAGCATATCCTTTTTTTGTATTGTAGTCTATACTTTGTGCACTAATGATGGTTGTTATAAATAGAAATGCAATTAGATAATATTTCATTTTAAAGATTTAAAGTATAAGTCGGAGGACAATAACTTAAATTACAAAGCCATAAGATTACAACCACGAATGTCTGAATGGTCAAAACGTCCTAAAACTTCAAAACTACCATTCTTATGAGTTTTGCCTAAATCTTGTGTAGCAATGAAAGAACACGAATTAATATTCGCTAGGTCGATAATATTGATGCCTCCAGTTTTCCCATGAGATTCTAGAGTTAGTGCATCTTCTGTGTTTCTAATAAGAATTTTCATCCATGGAGGGCAATTAAATATGCCACCACCATGAGAGTAAGCTTGTGACAGTAATTCTGTCATCCCGTACTCACTATGAATCTCATCAACATCAAAGCCAGATTTTAGAACATTGTGAAGCTCTTCTCTGATTAGTTCTTTTCGTCTCCCTTTCATGCCACCAGTTTCCATAATCAGTGTATTTTTTAAATGGAATGAATGATTTTCAACGAGATCTAACAAAGCAAAAGACACGCCAATGAGTAACACTTTACGACCTTTAGCATCCAGTTGAATAAGCATGTCTTTTAATTCTGATACATTGTCTAGATAGAACCCGCTTTCTGGATGACGGGATTGTTTAATTAAATCATCTACCATATATACTAAAGAAGATCCGTCGCGTTCTAAATAAGATGGTAATAAGGCCAATATAGTATATTCGCTAGTGTCTCTATAAAAATGATTGAATCCTTTTCGGAAGCTATCTTCATAAACAGAAAGGTCCGAAACAAAGTGTTTGCTTATTATGCTTCCTGTTGTACCAGAACTACTAAATGTTTTTTGGATGATATCAGAGGATAATACCTCATGAGATTTAAAGAATTGAATGGGTAAAAAGGGAATATCTTCGATACGTTTTATATCACTCGAATGCACAAATAATAAATCACAGAACGAACGATATATTGGATTGTTCTCAAATTGAAATTTAAAAACCTGTAACGTTAAGGTCTCGAAATCCTCTTCAGAGCTGATATTAAATATGTCTTTAGTACTAATCATATTATCTGAAGCAAAAGTATACAGAAATAAAAAAGCATCCCATACTTGGGATGCTTTCATTTTATAAATATGATAAATTTATTTTATCACTAGCTTTTTAGTAGCTGAATTGTTGTTTTGAGATATTCTCATGATATATATGCCAGTTTTTAAGCTAGACACATCTAATTTTTCATTGTGTATAGATTGGCTAATTACGCTCTTACCTAATACGTCAAATACTTGAACATTAATCACATCTCCAGAATTTGTTTTAATATTTACAAACCCTGTTGCTGTTGGATTAGGATAAACACTAAACCTATTTGCGCTGAAGTCATCATTTGAAAGTGTAAAATCATTGGCTGCTCCTGGAGTTCCAAGATCACCATCGCCATAAGCAGTTACAGCTGCACCCCAATTTGTGCCTATATCGTTATCCGTATTATTTCTAGCAAGAACAGAGGTAGTGAGCTCCATACTCACTCCGGCAGTTGCACTAGGGAAAGTGCCGTCCCATATTACTTGATCGATTACCGTTGAGGCACACTCTATGATAATTCCATCCGTACCACTATTACCTAGGCTTATGTCACCATTATAGCTATAACTCGCTGTAATACCTCCGTTAGTTGCCATATTGCCATTAATTACAAACACAGCATATCCTCCTGAAGCAATAGAAACAGAAGAAGCAATAGTATGTGTTTCGGTTGGGGAAGCATCATCCTTGATGACCCAACCTTGCATATCGATGGTTCCAGCTGATGCGTTATATACTTCAAAATACTCGCCATTGCTGTCGCTAACTGCAGATGGGTTACGCATAACTTCTGTAATAACAATATCTCCAGGATTTGCACATACAGTCGGAACACATGTTGGTCCATTAACGAGTTGCATAATATTACAGCTGCTATTGGCTACATCTCCAGTTATATTGAGTGTAAAATCCACTTCTTCATTTACACCAGTAATAATGATTGTTCCTGAAGCTGTTACGCTAGGGTCGTCACCACTAATTGATCCCATACCGCCTGTATTCATCATATAAGTGGATGTTGCGCCTCCAGTATAATCTATTGTTGTTGTGTAAGTATCTTCATTAGAGGTTGTCGCATCACAAGTTGTTGTAATTGTTCCTAATTGAAGGTCACATGGATAGGCTATAGAAAAATCTATCGTTTCAAAATCAATCTGACTCGCAGCTCTTATTAATTCTGCTGTCACTTCGTACATCTCACCATCAGCTGTAGGTGTAATTGTAAAAGGACTTGCGACATCGTTTGTTGTTGTAGGTGTTCCACCATCGATAGTTACTGTAATATCAACAGTATCACCTGCCATAGTATTGGTGGTAGAAAAAACAATGTCAACACTCGTAGTTCCAGATGGTATCACTGCAAAATCAGCAGGAGATGTAATTGAAACAGTAGGAACTGGTGCGCCAAAAGTTTGGTTGTTATTCACAGCGCCATTTGTACTAGCAGCGGGACTGGCCCAAGTAAAGTTTTCATATTCCGTTCCAGAACCTTGCAATTGTAGGGATTCTGTCCCAAGTGTAATGCCACTTTCGGCAACACCAATATCAACAGACGTCATGCCCATAGCAGGTCCGTCCGCAGCTGTAAATGATCCTTCATAACTAAGGAATTGTATAACAGTAGTCCCATCAGCAGCAACTAATGCTAAGCCATCTGGAGACCCATTTTGCAGACCATTAGATGGTAAGCCGAACCATAATGTTCCATATCCTCCCTGCTGATCACTTATCATGCCACTTAAGGCTTCTGTACCATATACACTTAATTGAGTGCTGCTGCCATTGTATTTTGCAACAGTCCATCCGGTAAGATCTGTGCCAACTGGCCCAGCGATTTCAAACCCTTCGTTAACATCTGAGCCATTTCCGTTATCATAATGTATTTCATTTATGAAAACTGTAGTTTGCCCAATGGACGCTATGGAAATCAATAAAGTAAATAATAATAAGTAAATTTTTTTCATAAGGATTAATTTAAATTAAGGCTATAAATATAATGAGAATTAACTGGTTTTAGAACAAAGAAACTCTTATGTTATCAACAATATAGCATTGATTTCCTAATTGTTATGCCAATTAAAAAGCAACGTTACCTAATTGTTAAGAAATAAGTATGTTTTTAAAAAGTCATTGGAATAGCCATATCTTTACATCTACTAAGTGATACTTCGTAAATGAAAAAAAGTGATATAAAGATTCTTCTGGTAGATGATGAGCCAGATATTCTAGAAATTGTTGGGTACAATCTGTCTTCTGAAGGATATCAAATAGTGACCGCAGAAAATGGTATTGAAGGAGTCAAGAAGGCAAAAAAAGAGAAGCCACAATTAATCATCTTAGACGTTATGATGCCAGAAATGGATGGTATTGAAGCTTGCGAACAAATTAGAAAGACCTCTGGACTCGAAGATGTTATTATTACCTTCTTGACAGCAAGAGGAGAGGATTATTCGCAGGTTGCTGGATTTGATGCTGGAGCAGATGATTATATAACAAAACCTATTAAGCCTAAAGTTTTAGTAAGTAAAGTGAAAGCTTTAATGAGACGTTTGAGAGACGATGACGCTAAAGAGAATGTCACAAGAATTGGAGAACTTACTATTGATAGGGATGAATACAAAATTATTTTAAAAGGGAAAGAAATCGTACTTCCTCGTAAAGAGTTCGAATTATTATCTTTGTTGTCATCCAAGCCAGGAAAAGTCTTTAAGCGAGAGGATATTCTAGATAAAGTGTGGGGTAGCGAAGTGATAGTTGGTGGTAGGACCATTGATGTGCATATTAGGAAACTTCGTGAAAAAATAGGAGATAAACGTATAAAGACCATAAAAGGTGTTGGCTACAAGTTCGTAGATTAATGGCGAAAGAATTTAAAAGATCGTATAGGTTTGCTTTAAGAACCGCATTGTATTTAACGCTTTTCTTATCACTCTTCTTGGGTGTTTTTTTGTATTTCTTTTTTGAGCTTAACTATATATTCCTTACCACATTCGTTGTAATATGTTTTTTTCTTTCGTTTATTATCACACAGTACAGAGTTCAGAATTTTATTTATAAGCGCGTTAAGAAAATCTATGACGATCTTACCTTATTAGAATCTAAGTCGTTTGTAAAACAGCAAATTACTACAGATATGGCAACCCTTACTGAAGAAATTGATAAGTATGCTAGAGATAAGAAGCTAGAGATTGAAACACTAAAGATTAGGGAACAGTATCGAAAAGAGTTTATGGGTAATGTATCTCATGAACTAAAAACGCCTCTTTTTACAGTACAAGGGTATATTGAAACATTATTAGATGGCGCTCTTCAAGATGAGAAAATCAACCGGAAATATCTTGAAAGGGCCAATAAAGGTGTCGAACGTCTCACTTATATTATTAGGGATTTAGATATGATCACAAAACTTGAAACGGGTGATTTGAGTCTTAATATTGAAGAGTTTGACATTGTTGAATTGATTAAGACCGTGTTTGAATTGTTCGAAATGAAAGCTATCAAAAAGAAAATTACCTTGACATTCGATATAGATTATCATAAACCAATTATAGTTCGTGGAGATAAAGAGCGAATTGAACAGGTTCTGACAAACCTTGTCGTTAATTCAATAAAGTATGGTGAAGATAATGGGACTACAGAAGTGAGTATCGAAAATCTGATAAAAAGCAAAGTTATTGTTAGAATTACCGACAATGGTGAAGGCATAGAGAAGTCTCATATTCCAAGACTTTTTGAACGTTTTTATAGAGTAGATAAAAGCGGATCTCGCAAAGTTGGTGGTTCGGGTCTAGGATTATCTATAGTTAAACATATTATAGAAGCACATGATGAGAAGATATATGTTGAAAGTGAACCTAATGTAGGCAGCGAATTCTCATTCACTCTTGAAAAAGCTAAATAAAATCTTAAAATCTGTTTCGTCGTTAATATTGGATAGTCCTGTATAATCTTTGATTTCATTTAATTTTTCTAAAGAAAACGCTTCTTGTTTACAAAAAGGAACCAATTTCATGTCGCTAAGTGTCTTGGCTAAATATTCTTGCTCATATTGTCCAGGAGTAGGTATAAAAAAAGCGTTCTTTTCTAATTTAGCTAAATCCATAATAGTTGTGTAACCAGAGCGAGATAGGACGGTTCTACTTTGATTTAAAGCGGTTTCTAACTCCTGAGCCTGCATGAAATTATAAATAGTAAAGTTGTCTTTACGCTCAGAGACTTGGGTGTCTTCAACGATGCCTTTAATAAAAAGAACATGGCCATCGAATTTTTTTAGTTCTTCGAATAAGATGCCTTCTAAAAGTGTTCGTTGTGGTTCTGGCCCAGACAACAAAACTGTTACATCATATTTGTAGTCAAGTACTTTTTTTTTAAACCTACTTATAGGGCCAATATATGTTACATTAGATTTTAAGCGTTTTATATGCCCTAATTTGCCACTAAGATTGGGAAAGCCTTCAACATCTGGAACCCAATATTCATCAAATTTGGATATAAGTTGTTCATGCATTTTTGAACTCAACCATGAGGTGTTTCCACTTAAAACCTGTAATTGATGAGTAATAAATACTGAAGGAATGCTCTTATTTCTGACACCAAATCTATTGTCCGAAATGATACCAGAAATATTATAAGCTTCAATTATCTGATTGACAACTTTTTTTTCTTTCTTAATGGCTTTTAGAATTGTTGGTGAATCCTTTAAGAGTTTTAACTTGAGGCTCTTTCCTTTTTTTGAATATGAAATTTGGTAAGGTGGTAACTCTAAAGCAATTAATTCTGGGAACTCTTTTTTTAATAATTTCAAAGGATTGCCATCAGATGCTATTATAGGTTCGAAATCATTAACAATAAGAGCATGAATGATAGGAATGCATCGTGTGGCATGGCCTAAGCCCCAATTCAGAGGAGCAACTAAAATGCGTTTTTTAGAATTCATTAAAAACAAATGTAATACTATTTTGTTTCCTTACTTTTACCAAAATTTTAAATAATTGTGGGTAGTAAAAACAAACTGAAACGATTTAGAGAAAATGACACTTTTTCGAATGTGTTCCAACCAAAAAGGGAGGAATTGATTCAAGGTAATTATGAGTATAAGGGGAGATGGAAGCAAGAGATTTTCAATAATGATAATCCGTTGGTATTAGAATTGGGTTGTGGAAAAGGAGAGTATACTGTTGGATTGGCACAAGAATACCCCAAGAAGAATTTTATTGGAATTGACATCAAAGGAGCTAGATTCTGGCGTGGTGCTAAAACGGCTTTGGATGAAAACATTAATAATGCTGTTTTTATTAGAACACAAATCGAACTTATTGATCTTATTTTTGCTGAAAATGAAGTTGATGAAATTTGGATTACATTTCCGGACCCTCAGATAAAATATAAGCGTACCAAGCATAGATTAACGAATACTGAATTTTTGCAGAAGTATAAGAAAGTGCTAAAAAAAGGAGGCGTTGTTAATTTAAAAACAGATAGCGAGTTTATGCATGGCTATACATTGGGATTGCTACACGGAGAGGGACATGAAATCTTACATGCCAATCACAACGTCTATAAAAATGAGTATTCGCCAAAAGAAGTGATTAAAATACAGACATTCTACGAAAAACAGTATCTTGAACAAGGGAAACCCATCACCTTTGTTAAATTTAAACTTAAAGGTAATTGAACATAACGATTATTTTTTTTCTGGGCCTTATCATTGCCTTTGTTGGAGTAGTTCCACCAGGTTTGTTGAATATAACAGCTGCCAAAATAAGCCTTAAGGAAGGATACAGCAGAGGTGTTACCTTTTCTATTGGGGTTTGTATAGTTGTGGCGAGTCAGTGTTATATAGCCGTATTGTTTGCAAGGTATTTGAGTAATCATCAGGATATTGTTGATGTTTTGCAACGCGTTGCAATGGTCATATTTTTTCTAATTGCCATTTATTACATTTTTATTGCTAAAGCAAAACCTGAAAATCAAGAGGACCCTTCGGTTAAAAGTAAACGCAGCCGTTTTTTTATGGGTATGTTTCTATCAAGTATCAACGTTTTTCCTATACCTTACCAAGCATATATGAGTATCACCTTGGCTTCTTTTGGGCTTATGGCTTTTGATCAAACATCCATTATATCTTATGTAGCTGGAGCGGCTACAGGTACTTTTGTAATGTTGTATGTATATATTTTCTTTTTCGACAAAATAAAAAATAATGCATGGACCTCGCACAAGAATATGAATTATATTATTGGAGGTATTACAGGTATGATAGCTGTTATTACATTAATTAATATTTTAAGAGAAGCATAGTGAAACAAGAGACCCTTAATTTTTTCGATAAAGTCTATGAAATAGCAAAACTAGTGCCTTATGGAAGAGTCACCAGCTATGGTGCTATTGCTAAGTATCTAGGAGCTGCAAGAAGTTCACGTATGGTGGGTTATGCCATGAATGGTTCTGGAGGTAAGGATGTGCCAGCACATCGTGTAGTAAACCGTAAAGGACTACTTACTGGGAAGCATCATTTTGAGGGCACTAATTTAATGCAGCAATTGTTAGAAAGTGAAGGTATCAAGGTTGTCGATAACCAAATACAAGATTTAGAGACTGTATATTGGGATCCTTCTAAAGAACTATAGACATTATAGTTTAGAGTGATAACCTCATAAATCATTTCCATTTAACCACTTCAAAATCTAAGGTTTTCGCACTATATTTGCACTTTAGAATTAATCTAAATTAGAAAAATTGAAACTTAACAAACAAGATATATTAAAGGCTTTAGAAACTATTTCTGCGCCAGGAGAAGGGAAAAATATGGTTGAAAGCGGGGCGGTAACCAATGTGGTAACATTTGCAGATGAGGTAATTGTTGATATAACCATAAGTAACCCGACATTGCAAGCAAGAAAGAAAACTGAGGTAGAAATCATGAAAACGATTCATGAAAAGGTACATCAAAAAGCGCAAGTAAAAGTCAATCTCAAAGTTGATGCTCCAACGACAACTCCAACAAATGAGATTAAAGGAAAACCAATTCCTGGTATACAGAATATAGTAGCTGTGGCTTCAGGCAAAGGAGGTGTTGGTAAATCTACGGTAACCGCTAATCTTGCAGTGACCTTGGCTAAAATGGGTTTTAAAGTAGGCATACTTGATGCAGATATTTATGGACCTTCAATACCAATCATGTTTGATATGGAAATGGAACGCCCATTGGCAGTGACCATTGAGGGCAAATCAAAAATGAAGCCTGTTGAAAATTATGGAGTAAAAGTGCTCTCAATCGGCTTTTTTACAAAACCAGATCAAGCAGTAGTTTGGAGAGGTCCAATGGCTGCCAAAGCACTAAATCAGATGATTTTTGACGCGCATTGGGGTGCATTGGATTTTATGTTGATTGATTTACCTCCAGGAACGGGAGATATTCATCTAAGTATTATGCAGTCATTACCTATCACTGGTGCCGTTATTGTAAGTACACCTCAGAATGTAGCCTTAGCTGATGCTAAAAAAGGTGTTGCCATGTTTCAACAAGAAAGTATTAATGTCCCAGTTCTTGGGATTATAGAGAATATGGCCTATTTTACACCTAATGAATTACCAGATAATAAATATTATATCTTTGGAAAACAGGGCGCAAAAAATCTTGCTGAAGATTTAGTAGTGCCATTTTTAGGAGAATTACCATTAGTGCAAAGTATTAGGGAAGCCGGAGATGTTGGACGGCCAGCAGCTTTGCAAACAGCAGGCCCTTTAGAACAAGCTTTTGAGAAACTCACACAAAATGTGGTTCAAGAAGTGGTTAAACGAAATGATGATTTACCACCTACCGAAGCAATTAAGATAACAACCATGGCTGGATGTTCAGCAGTAAAGAAATAGATATGACAAAAGAAGAACTAAAACTGAATATAGAAAAGGCCTTGGATGAGATTCGTCCATTCTTGCAAAGTGATGGAGGAGATATTTCATTGGTGTCCATTGAGGATGGTAAGTTTGTAAAAGTGCAGTTAGAAGGTGCTTGCACATCATGTAGTGTCAATCAAATGACATTAAAATCTGGTGTTGAGATGACTATCAAAAAGTATGCGCCTCAAATAGAGCAAGTCATTAGTATTGACAACCTAGCATGATATGTGTCACGAAACACTAGTATATCTTTGTTTCCCCTAATTGAATATTAATGATTAAAACCGACATACTTATAATTGGTGCAGGTCCTACAGGTTTATTTACTGTATTTGAAGCTGGACTCCTAAAGTTGAAATGCCACTTAATTGATGCTCTGCCACAACCAGGTGGGCAGTGTTCAGAGATTTATCCTAAAAAGCCTATTTACGATATTCCCGGATTTCCAGAGATATTGGCTGGAGATTTAACAGATAATTTATTAGAACAATGCAAACAGTTTGAACCTGGATTTACACTAGGTGAACGGGCAGAGACTATAGAAAAACAAGAAGATGGTGATTTTATTGTAACTACTAATAAAGGGACACAACACCAAGCTCCAGTTGTGGCTATTGCTGGAGGATTAGGAAGTTTTGAGCCTCGTAAGCCCTTGATTCATAATATTACTGATTTTGAGGATAAAGGTGTAGAGTACATAATTAAGAACCCTGAAATTTATAAAGACAAAAAAGTTGTTATTGCAGGCGGAGGAGATTCTGCATTGGATTGGAGTATTTTTTTGAGCGATGTTGCTAGTGAAGTTACATTAATTCATAGACGAAATGAATTTCGTGGACACTTGGATTCTGTTGATAAGGTTCAAGAATTAAAAGATAATGGAAAAATAAGCCTCATAACACCTGCCCAAATAATTGGTATCATTGGCGACCAGAAAGTAGATGGGGTTGTGATTAAACAATCGGATAATATCCATATAGAAAAAGAATACGTTTTAGAGACCGATCATTTCATTCCATTGTTCGGACTTTCACCTAAACTTGGTCCAATCGCTAATTGGGGATTGGAGATAGAGAAGAATGCTATTAAAGTAAACAATGCCTTGGATTATCAAACTAACATCCCAGGTATCTTTGCTATTGGAGATGTAAATACCTACCCAGGAAAATTAAAATTAATCCTCTGTGGTTTCCATGAAGCAACACTAATGTGTCAAGCGGCGTATCAAATTATAAATCCTGGCAAGAAATATGTAATGAAGTATACAACCGTCAGCGGAATTGATGGTTTTGATGGTACTCGTAAAGAAGCGCCAAAAGCTGTTGTTAAGAAAATAGAATAGTGGAACAGGATATTATAATTAAAATAACCGATAGAGAAGGTGCTACGCATGAAGTCATAGCCCCTACAGATATGGCTATGAATCTTATGGAAGTGGTTCGTTCCTATGAACTAGCTCCAGAAGGTACAATTGGTATTTGTGGAGGTATGGCTATGTGTGCTTCTTGTCAATGTTATGTACTATCAAATCATGAGCTCCCAGAAATGCAAGATGACGAAGATGCAATGCTAGCTGAAGCTTTTTACGTTAAAGACATTAGTCGTTTAGGTTGCCAGATACAAATGACTCCGCAGATGAATGGTCTTGAAGTGGAACTGGCGCCAGAGAGTTAGGTTATTCTGTTTTATAATCCGTCAATTTTTGAGGACCTTCTAATAACACTCGTACAATTTTTAATGTACCATCATCACTAGTAGCAATTTGCCACTTAATAAGTGATATTTTGCCGTTTTCTATCTCAATGCCTGTAATACTTCGTGGGTGTACGCAACTTCCATCGTTAAAGAATGCCAAATCACCTGGCTCTGGAAATCTTGGCCTGTGCGTATGTCCAACGATGGTCAATCGGTTCTTGTTTTCTGCAATCCACTTTTTTATACGACGCTCAACTTTAATAAGTTCTTTGTAATTTTTTGCAGGACTTGTTGGATCTGCAATGCCCATGACATTAAGAGGTTTCCATAGGACTCTGACCATAAAACGACTCCACTTCCAGAAGATATAATTCCACCAGTCGCCTTGATGACCATGTGTTAAAAACAGTTCTTGTTGTGTGTTTTTATGTTTCAAAACAAGGCCTTCATGGTAGATAATTCCTGGAAACAAAGGCATATCTTCTCCTGTCTTTGCGTCGAAATAAGTGTATAGATGTTTTTCTACATAACTCTGATTACGATATACCATATCATGGTTTCCCCAAATCATATGTAGCCGCTCTTGATTAAAAAAGAGACGTAACAATTCGTAAACATTCTTATGTGCATTCAAAATAGATTCGAACGACAGGTTTTCCCATAGTTCATCACCATCACCTATTTCACAGTAACTAAAACCTTCAGCGTAATAATGCTTTAATGCATGAAAATATATGTTGCGATTGTTGGCAAAATCATCGGCAAAACTATTATCGCCACGATGACAATCGCTAAAAAGAATAAATTTGGACGAATCGTCAAAGGAGATGATTTTGGCATTATTATATGCACGATCTAATCGTTTTTTTGCTGAAAACATAGGTATAAATGTAAACAAAATCGCATAAAAAAAGACCTCTATTAAATAGAAGTCTTTTAATGTTTTTTACGCTCGAGTGAGATAATTAAATAAGCCTTAGGCTTTACTTAAATGCATTCAAGCCGGTAACATCCAAGCCAGTGATAAGCAAATGTATATCATGAGTACCTTCGTAAGTGATCACACTTTCTAGATTCATAGAGTGGCGCATAATACTGTATTCTCCAGTAATGCCCATACCACCCAACATTTGTCTTGCTTCTCTAGCAATAGTTATCGCCATGTCTACATTGTTTCGTTTTGCCATCGATATTTGTGCTGATGTAGCTGTACCTGCTTCTCGCATGACACCTAATCTCCAAGCCAATAATTGCGCTTTAGTGATTTCAGTTATCATTTCTGCCAATTTTTTTTGTTGCAACTGAAATTGTCCAATCGGTTTCCCAAATTGTATACGCTCTTTACTATATCTTAAAGCGGTATCATAGCAATCCATGGCTGCTCCAATAGCGCCCCAAGCAATACCGTAACGAGCAGAATCCAAGCAGCCAAGAGGTGCTCCCAATCCTGATTTGTTCGGTAAAAGATTTTCTTTTGGAATCTTTACATTATCAAAAATCAACTCGCCTGTGGCACTGGCACGAAGTGACCACTTACCATGAGTCTCAGGTGTTGAGAACCCTTCCATACCTCGTTCAACAATCAACCCGTGAATTCGTCCAGATTCATCTTTTGCCCAAACAACCGCTACTTGACAAAAAGGAGCATTTGAAATCCACATTTTTGCACCATTTAATAAATAATGGTCTCCCATATCCTTAAAATTAGTGGTCATCCCACTTGGATTACTACCATGATCTGGCTCTGTAAGTCCAAAGGATCCTATCCACTCACCTGACGCTAATTTGGGAAGGTACTTTTGACGCTGTTCTTCGTTACCGTATTTCCAGATAGGGTACATCACTAATGACGATTGTACAGAAGCTGTACTTCGCACTCCAGAATCGCCACGTTCTATTTCCTGCATAATCAAACCATAAGAGATTTGATCCAATCCAGCACCACCATATTCTTCAGGAATGTAAGGTCCAAAGGCACCGATTTCTGCCAACCCATTAATAATTTGAGTAGGGAATTCTGCCTTTTGGGCATAGTCCTCAATGATTGGCGAAACGTCACGTTTTACCCATTCGCGGGCCGCGTCACGTACCAATTTATGTTCGTCTGAAAGTAATTCGTCAAGATTATAATAATCAGGTGCTTCGAAAAGATCCGGTTTCATGAAAATATATTTAGTTATATATTACGTGTTATGATGTAACAATTAATGAGACCTGTTGCCAAATACTCATTATGGGCCAAAGGTAATTAATGCTATTAATTACTTAAAGTTTTAAGTAAAAAATATTTGCAAGAAAATAATGAGTTATTGATTTAAGAATTTAGCAATCAATCTATGAAAATGATGCACGCCTTTTTCTCTTGTTGGTGAAAATCGACCAGCTTTATAAAATGAAGAGCGAACACCTTTTTGTACGTTTTCGACAACAAATTCATCTTCACGTTCCACTTTATCAATAGCACTTCCTGCACCTTTTGCTATTTTACTTTCATCATATACATAACTTAAAAACGACACTTTGGTGGTATTGACATCGATTGGTCGTACTATGTTGATAGATAATCCCCAAGGATAAAAGTTAAACATCATATTAGGGAACACCCAATAATAGTACGCAGCAACATTCTTTCCGAAATCAGGATGACCTTCTGGTAGATTAAAAACTTCTGTGGCATCGTTGGCATAACCAATTTGAAGATTGCAGTATTCATATATTTCGGTAGTATAGTCACCATAATCTAACACCTCATTTAAGCCTTCATGAACAAACGGAATATGAAACCCCTCCAAGTAATTATCACAATACAAGGCCCAATGTGCATGAACTAAATAGTCTTTAGAGCGAGACTCATTATATGAGAATTCGTGTAGTGGCAAGAACCCAACACGCTCACTCATTTTGTCTATTACTTTTTCGAAATCAAAGGTTGGATTCAATCCTACGAATAACAATGGCCCCCATTTTTTTAACGGAAATTTGTTTAAGTTATCACAAGGTCTTGGAAAATCTTCGGCATCTTTGAATTCTGGCATATGCTCAAACTTTCCATTAAGATCAAAACGCCTACCATGATACATACAGGTCAATTTCTTCGATTTACCTGGGTTAAGCGCTACCAAATTTCCACGGTGCGTGCACACGTTTGTTAAACAGCTAATCTTATCTTCTGCATTTCGAGTGAGTACCATGGGTTCAGTTAAGTAACTGTCTAATAAAACAAATGGATGAACAGACTGTGGAAGCTTTACTAAATTTTCGTCTCCGATCCATTGCCAAGATTTCAAGAAGATATGTTCCTTGATAACTTCAAACACATCTTTATCTCTGTAAAAAGACGCAGGAAGTGTTTCGGCTTTTGTGATATCTGAGTCAATATTGAAGTGCTTTGCCATTCTTAACTTAATTGTATATTGCAAATAGGTGTCTAAATTTAAGTAATTAATGTGTAACAACTCAAAAGCAAGTAATAAGTAATGGGTGATAAGTTTTCAAAAATTGGATTATTAGCAGCTACTTCATTGGTAGTTGGTAATATGATTGGTGCTGGTATTTTTGTTTTACCAGCTGCTTTAGCAAAATATGGAAGCATTAGTCTTTTGGGTTGGTTCTTGACTGCGGCGGGAGCTTTAGTCTTGGCGAAGGTGTTTAGCAACTTCAGTAAGATAATAACTAATAAAAGTGGAGGACCCTATGCTTATTCTAGAGCAGGTTTTGGCGATTTTATTGGGTTCTTAGTAGCGTGGGGATATTGGATTTCTATTTGGATAACCAATAGCGCCATTGCTATTGCTATTGTCAGTGCTTTGAGTTTCTTTTTCCCGTCATTGGCAAGCAATTCGTTGTATTCCATTAGCTTAGGATTGGCCTTTATTTGGCTGTTTACATGGGTAAATGCTAAAGGAGTTAAAACGTCTGGTAGAATTCAGATTATTACGACCATTATGAAACTCTTGCCTTTGGTGTTTGTTATCCTTCTTGGGTTTTTCTTTTTTAGCTTTGATAATTTTCCTGAATTTAATGTAACCTCAGAGAGTAATATTGCTACAATATCTATTGTAGCTACCTTAACCTTGTATGCTTTCTTGGGAATTGAGAGTGCCACGATTCCTGCTGAAAATATTGAAAACCCTAAAGTCACGGTTCCGAAGGCTACAATGCTCGGGACAATAATAGCAACATTGGTTTACATTTTTGGAACTGTTGTGTTGTTTGGAATTGTTCCTAACGAGACATTACAAAACTCTCCAACGCCATTTGCCGAAGCCGCAGAAATGATTGGAGGCACTTATGCCGGATATTTTGTAGCAGCAGGTGCAGCCATTGCGGCCATTGGAGCTTTGAATGGATGGATTTTGGTGTCAGGTCAAATTCCAATGGCAACGGCTAAAGACAAATTATTTCCTAGAGTTTTTAAGAGGGAAAACAAAAATGGCGCTCCTGTAATAGGTTTGATTATTGGAAGCGTCTTGTCTTCTATAGTTATGTTCATGAATTATTCTGATAATCTCGTAAATCAGTTTGAATTTATGGTGCTGCTTACAACTCTAACATGCCTAGTGCCGTATTTGTTTACAGCAGCGGCCTATATTTTGGTTGTCATTGACAAGAAGCTAGATTTAAAAAACCAATCCTTACCAATAGGATTGTCTTTCCTAGGGTTTCTATACGCATTTTGGGCTATTTACGGATCTGGAAGCGATACTGTTTTTTATGGGTTCTTGTTGTTGCTATTAGGAATTCCTTTTTATATGTTAATGAAGTGGAACAATAGAAATCAGTAAATGAAAACAACGCATCATTCAGAGTATTTAAAATTAGAATCTGTCTATATAAAAAAGGTTAAAGACGCCTTTATTTCAGATGAGGTCATAAGTGAACAATGGAAGACATTAAACTACATAAGTCAGCCTAATCTTCAAAAGTCAATTATGGAGTATGTTAATTTTGAAAATTTTTTAGGAAAAGAAACTTCAGAACTACATTATTTTCCATTGGATAAAAATGTAACTATGGATTCCATCTATTGCAGAGATGCTTCTATTGCGACAAACTTCGGAATTATCTTGTGTAATATGGGTAAATCAGGGAGAATTAATGAGCCCCAATCTCAAAAGAAAGCATATAATGATAGTGGTATAGATATTCTTGGAGAAATCTCTTTACCTGGTACGATTGAAGGCGGCGATGTTGCTTGGTTAGATGAAAAAACATTGGCTGTTGGGTTGACTTATAGAACCAATCAAGAAGGGATTAATCAATTAAAGCAACTACTTGAACCTAAAGGAATAGACGTTTTAGTCGCTGATTTACCGCACTACAAAGGCAAAGAAGACGTGTTTCATTTAATGTCAATATTAAGTCCGGTAGATAAGGATTTGGCTGTTGTATATTCTCCTTTAATGCCTATTAGATTTAGAGATGAACTTACAAGCAGAGGTTTTGACCTTATAGAAGTTCCAGATGATGAATTTGAATCTATGGGGTGCAATGTTTTGGCAATGGCTCCTAGAAAATGCTTAATGGTAGCTGGTAACCCAAAAACCTACAATGCACTTATTAAAGCTGGTTGTGAGGTTGCTGAGTATAAGGGCGAACATATTAGCGTTATGGGTGGTGGTGGACCAACCTGTTTAACACGTCCAATGTTAAGAAGTTATTAAACTTACATTTTCTGGTAGAAATCCTTAGTTAAACCTATATAGTCCTGAGTATACTTATGACGCTCTGTTTCAATAGTCAGTTCTTTTGTTTCCACATTATTTTCGACAAACGAAAACTCCAACAAGCTTCGTTTAATTTCTGAAGTTGAATTACCACGAACTCGTAAAATATCATTTATATATAGCCCGGTTTTTAAAGCTAAATCAATAAATCGATTTTCTTCTTTAAACGGAATGATAACTGAAAATTTTCCAATGTCTGAAAGCAATTTAGATACACATGGAATTAAATGCTCAAAAGGCATGGCGTCTTGAAACCTAGCTAAATCTCTAGACGCATCTGAAGTTTTATAATCTTCTGAATAAAAAGGTGGATTACATACAACTAAGTCGTAAGTATCATCAATTTCTTCGGCAAACTCTTGAAGAGAAGCATGATAACAGAACAGTCTGTCTGACCACTCTGAGTTTTCAAAATTATCAACACATTGTTCGTAGGCATTATCATCTATCTCAATAGCTTCAATGACCTCTGCTGAACTTCTCTGTGCTAACATCAAAGAGATAATACCTGTACCTGCACCAATATCTAAAATGCTAAATGGATTGAGCCGTATAGATGCCCATGCGCCAAGGAGCACCGCATCGGTTCCAATTTTCATAGCACATTTATCTTGCTGTACTTCGAATTGTTTGAATGTGAAAGGCTTGGACATTATTCCAAGTATAAATCAATTAGCCCTTCAGGTGTTTCAACGTGAATGATTTTTTTGTCCCTATCTAATGTTTTGATAAATTCATCATTCATTGGAATTAATATTTCAGTGCCATCTCTGTTAATCTCAAATAAGGCTTGAGCCGTACTGTCGTTAATGCCAGTAATAATACCTACCTCCCCAAAAACTGTGTCTTCAACAGTAAATCCAATAATTTCATGAAAATAGAATTTAGTGCCCTCTAACTTTGGAAGAAATTCTAAAGGGAGGTATAGTTCACATTTAAGCAAAGAATCAGCGTCTTCCTCGGTATTTACATCTTCAAATTTTACACGTAGCAAATTCGACTTATGTAATTGAGATGATTCAATGAAAAAAGGGATGAAATTATTTCTGACCATCATGAAAACTGAATCTAATTGGTCGTATAATTCAGGTTCATCTGTATCTAGTTTTATCAGGAGCTCTCCTTTAAAACTATACTTCTTTACAATTTTTCCTAAATAAAAACAATCTTCGATATTCATAATTGGAAACAAAAAACCCAGACAGTTAAAGTCTGGGTCTAAAGTATAAAAAATAGTTGTCTATTCTTCTTCGTTTGATGCTTGTGCTGGAGTTGCTTCTTCTGAAGTTTCTTCTGTGACAATTGCTTCTGCAGCTTCCTCAGCAACTTCTTCTTCAACAACTGGAGCTGCAGTACGAGCTTCGTTAACTGCTTTTTCTGCTTCTAGTGCTTTCGCTTTAGCATCCGCATCAGCTTTAGATAAGCCATCTTTTTTGGCATCTACCTTAGCTTGCTTTTCGTCTAACCAAGCTTGGAATTTCTTCTCCGCTTGTTCTTCCGTAATAGCGCCTTTCTTAATACCTACTGCTAAATGCTTTTTTAATAGTACACCTTTGTAAGATAAAATAGCTCTTGCTGTATCTGTAGGTTGAGCACCATTGTTTAGCCATTTTACAGCGCTATCAACATCAACGTTGATATCTGCTGGATTAACATTAGGATTGTAATGACCTAATTTTTCAAGGTATTTACCATCTCTTTTTGCTCTTGCATCTGCTGCTACGATCCAGTAATAAGGCTTTCCTTTTTTACCGTGTCTCTGTAATCTTATTTTAACTGACATATAAATTAATTAATGAGGTTCTCGACCCCTGTTATTAATGAGAGCGCAAATTTACTATATTTTTTGATAAACAGGAATATATTTTTATCTAAATTTTTAATCAAAAACATTCTGAATACATTGTTTAAATGCCTTTGTCGAATTTTTTCGTCATTTAAACTAACTTATAGTTTACCTTATGGCTAATTATTTATTTTTAGCCTCCCTAATTAATTACATTACAATGAAGAAGTTTTTGCTATTAACTACCTTCTTACTAGCACTATGTAACTGCTCCAATGATTTGGAATTCAATACACAGGCTTTTCAAGCAATAAAAGATAACGTGCTTTGGAAAGCGCCAAACTTTAATGCGCAAATCAATGAAGATGGAACGCTTAAGATTGTTGCTAGTTTTAATGATGAAGTTTTAATTTTGAATGTTTCTGGATCTGCAGAAGCTACTTATGAACTTGGAATTGATTCGCCTAGTAGTGCGACTTATACAACATCTAATTCTCCTGTTTTCTCTACGCTTAATCGTGGTAATGGACAAATAGTGGTTCAAAACTATAATGTTATTGAGCAAACTATCTCAGGTACGTTTGGGTTTAATACATTTTCTGCTAATGGAGACGTCGTTAATTTTATCAATGGAGTTTTCTTTAAAGTTCCAATTGTAGACGTAGTGAATATTGATATTGAAGGAGAGTTAAGGGCTTCTGTAGATGATGTTGAACTTGTGGCTGATGATGTAATATCAACAAAAGGAGGTGGTATTATTGAGATTCAAGGAATTGCTGCAGATGGAAGTTTTATCAAGATTTTTTTACCAGAAACCATTACTATTGGAAGTTATAATTTGAATGAACAATCAGCTTCAGGAACCTATGCTATTTATGGGTATGCTAATGGTGTGACTAGTGTAGCTCAATTTGGTACCTTATTTATTAGTGAACACGATATTTTATCCAGTAAGATAAAAGGATCTTTTGTGTTTACTACCTTATTGCCAAATAGTGTGTCGGTAGAGAACGGAAGTTTTATAGCGTTTTACTAAAATAATTTTAAGAATATAACAAAAGCTTGGACAATCGTTCGGGCTTTTTTTGTTGAAAAAGACATTTATTGTTGATAAGTTAAAGCCTTAGAAGCATAAAATATTTCTTATTTTTAAGCTCTTTTTCCACGCTGAAAACATAGCTATTTATGTACTTGATATTTGATACAGAAACCACAGGATTGCCAAAGCGTTGGAACGCGCCCATTACTGATACAGATAATTGGCCGCGTTGTATTCAAATTGCTTGGCAATTGCATGATGACTTGGGTAATTGTATTGAGAATCAAGATTATTTAATACAACCTGAGGGGTTTAATATTCCTTATGATGCTGAAAAAATTCACGGTATTTCAACAGAATTGGCGCAAGAACAAGGTGTTCCTTTAGTTGAGGTTTTAGAGAAATTCAATCAAGTATTAGAACGAACCAAATTTGTAGTCGGGCAAAATGTTGGGTTCGATTTAAATATTATGGGAGCTGAATTTGTTCGTGAGGATATCGCCAATCAACTTCAAGAATTACCAGTATTAGATACTTGTACAGAACATACAGCTCAATTATGTAAAATTCCTGGTGGGCGAGGTGGTAAATTTAAACTCCCTACGTTAACTGAATTACATGAATTTCTTTTTAATGCTCCTTTTGCAGAAGCGCATAATGCGACAGCAGATGTTGAGGCCACTACCCGTTGTTTCTTTGAACTCCTTCGCTTAGGAGAGTACACCAAAGAACAGTTAGATGTTCAACCAGATTACTTTGAACGTTTTTCTGAAGCAAACCCGAAGACCATTCAGCTTATAGGATTGAAACACATCAATCTTAAAGCGGAAAGTGAAAGCATTAAAAAGCGTTTAGAAGAAGCGCAGAAAAGTGATGAAGTCGTTGTTGATGTAGAAAAGAACCTTTCAGGATTGTCAGATGTCGATTTTGTCCACCTTCATAATCACTCGCAATTTTCAGTATTGCAATCTACTATTAGTATCAAGGATTTGGTGGACGTTACTGCCAAGGCAAAAATGCCTGCTGTTGCCTTGACTGACCATGCAAATATGATGGGAGCTTTTCATTTTGTAAAAGCTATTAATGCACATAATAAACAAGCGCAATTAAGAAATAACGAGCTCATTGAGAGTGGTGAACAACCAACTGAGAAAGAAATTAAACCAATTCTTGGTTGTGAATTTTTTGTTTGTGATGATCACACAAACAAATCGGTTAAAGATTATGGTTATCAAGTAGTGTTATTGGCGAAGAACAAGAATGGCTATCACAACTTAGCAAAAATGTCATCCATAGCATATACAAATGGGTTTTATTATGTGCCAAGAATTGATAAACGTATTATTGAGCAATACAAAGAAGATATTATTGTCTTGACTGGAAACCTTTATGGAGAAGTTCCTGGAAAGGTATTGAATGTTGGCGAGAAACAAGCAGAAGACGCTCTGTTGTGGTGGAAAGAACAGTTTGGAGATGATTTGTACATAGAACTGATGCGCCATGATCAGGAAGATGAAAATCGCGTAAACCCTGTACTTGTCAGTCTTTCAAAAAAGCATGATGTTAAAATAATAGCTTCTAATAACACCTATTATTGCGATAAAGAGAATGCTAATGCACACGATATTCTTTTGTGTGTAAAAGATGGTGAAAAGCAGGCGACACCAATTGGGAGAGGTCGCGGTTACCGTTACGGATTACCTAATCAAGAATACTATTATAAGTCGTCTGATGAAATGAAATCGCTTTTTAAGGATATTCCAGAAGCGATCGTGAATATTCAGGAAGTAGTCGATAAAATTGAGAGTTATCAATTGGCAAGAGAAGTATTGCTTCCTAAATTCGATATCCCTGAAGAGTTCGATAATGAAGATGCCTATTTAAAATATTTAACTTATCAAGGCGCTGAGAAACGCTATGAAGAAATTACGCCTGAGATAAAAGAACGCTTAGATTTCGAGCTTGACGTTATCGAAAACACAGGGTATCCAGGATATTTCTTGATTGTTGAAGATTTTATTCGAGAGGCAAGAAATATGGATGTATCTGTAGGTCCTGGTCGTGGTTCTGCAGCGGGTTCCGTGGTTGCCTATTGTCTTTGGATCACGAATATAGATCCACTAAAGTACGATTTGCTTTTTGAGCGTTTCTTGAATCCTGATCGTGTGAGTATGCCCGATATCGATATCGATTTTGATGATGAAGGTCGAAGTCGTGTCATGGATTATGTGATTGATAAATACGGAAGCAATCAAGTGGCACAAATTATTACTTATGGTACCATGGCTGCTAAATCTTCAATCAGAGATACAGCAAGAGTCCTCGATTTACCTTTAGGTGATGCAGATCGTATTGCAAAGCTAATTCCTACAATGTCTAAATTGGGAAAAATCTTTGGTGTAGATGAAAAGATCTTAAAGAAACAGTTTAGAGCGGAGGATCTAGAGAAAGTGAATGAACTGTTGAATATTGCTGATGGTGAAGATCTTCAGGCTGAAACATTGAATCAAGCAAAAATTTTAGAAGGTTCAGTACGTAATACAGGTATTCATGCATGTGGTGTAATTATTACTCCAGATGATATTACCAATTTTGTTCCTGTAGCAACGGCTAAAGATTCCGATTTATATGTTACTCAGTTTGACAACTCTGTTGTTGAGGAAGCAGGCTTGCTTAAAATGGATTTTTTAGGTTTAAAGACCTTGACCCTTATTAAAGATACCGTCAAGATTGTTAAGGCGAAACATAATATAGATCTAGACCCTGATAATTTTCCTTTAGATGATGTTGAAACGTATGAACTTTTTCAGAGAGGAGAAACTGTTGGAGTCTTTCAATATGAATCTGCTGGAATGCAAAAGCATTTAAAAGATCTAAAACCTACCGTTTTTGATGATTTAATTGCCATGAATGCCTTGTACCGTCCTGGTCCGATGGAATATATACCAAGTTTTGTAAGGAGGAAACACGGTGATGAAGATATTGTATATGATCTTCCAATAATGGAAGAAAACCTAAAGGAAACCTATGGCATAACAGTATATCAAGAGCAAGTGATGTTGCTGTCGCAGAAGTTAGCGGACTTTACTAAAGGTGAAGCTGATGTTTTGCGTAAAGCGATGGGTAAAAAGCAACGCGCGGTTCTTGATAAGATGAAGCCAAAATTTATTGAGCAGGCTGCAGCAAAAGGGCATGACGAAAAAGTGCTAGAAAAAATTTGGAAAGACTGGGAAGCTTTTGCGAGCTATGCATTTAACAAGTCGCATTCTACCTGTTATGCATGGATTGCTTATCAAACGGCATATCTGAAAGCTCATTATCCTGCAGAGTATATGGCTGCAGTACTGTCTAATAATATGAACGATATCAAATCGGTGACATTCTTTATGGAAGAGTGTAAACGTATGAAACTAAATGTTTTAGGACCTGATGTTAATGAATCTTATTATAAGTTCTCAGTCAATAAAGACAATGCTGTTAGATTTGGAATGGGAGCCATAAAAGGCGTAGGAGCAGGTGCGGTACGATCTATTGTTAAAACTCGGAAGGAAAGCGGCGTGTATAAGTCTATTTTCGATATGGCAAAACGTATTGATCTAAGAGCTGCTAACAAAAAAGCTTTTGAGAATTTGGTAAATGCAGGCGGCTTTGATTGTTTCTCTGATACGCATCGTGCTCAATATTTTCATGATGAAGGTGATGGTATTACGTTTTTGGAGAAAGTGATAAAATATGCCAATAAGTTCCAAGAGAACGAGAATTCAGCTCAAGTAAGTCTATTTGGTGAAGCTAGTGAGGTGCAGATAGCAGAGCCACAAGTACCACCATGTGAAGAATGGGGCACTATGGAAAAATTAGCAAGGGAGAAAGAAGTGGTTGGCATATATATATCTGGACATCCTTTAGATGATTTCAGGATTGAGATGAAAACGTTCTGCAATGCTGTGATTGTCGATTTTGAAGACCTTGAAGCTTGTGTCAATAATGAGTTGACGTTTGGTGGTGTGGTTACAGATGTGCAACATCGTATCTCAAAGAACGGAAAAGGATGGGCCTTGTTTACGGTTGAAGATTATTCCAATACACATGAATTCAGGATTTTTGGAGAAGAATATTTGAAGTTTAGGCACTTCTTTGTCAAAAATTCCTTCGTGCATGTCAAGGTGTATGTAAGAGAAGGTTGGACCAATAGAGACACTGGTAAAAAAGGAGATCCAAGATTGCAGTTCAATAGTTTTCAATTACTTCAAGATATCATGGAATCCCATGCTAAGAAGCTATCTATACAACTTAATATCAAAGATTTGAAAGAAAGCAGGATCAATACCTTAAAAGACTTGTTTACAGCACACCAAGGAAACCATGCACTGAATTTTGAAATATTTGATATGGAAGACAAACTGAAACTCCATATGCCTAGCAGAAAACAAAAAGTAAAGGTCTCTCAAGAACTGCTAGATGAATTGGACAATGAAGGTGTAAAGTATAAGTTGAATTAATAATTCAACTTGGTTTTTTTTCATCCAAATAATCTTCAAGTTTTGTAAGAGAATCATCCCAGAACTGCTCGTAGAGCTTCATCCATTTGTTTACCTCTTCTAGAGGTTTTGCATTTGCATTGCAAAAGCGTTCGCGCCCTTTACTGTCAATATAAACGAGTCCAGCTTCTTCAAGTGTTTTGATGTGCTTTGTGACACCTTGTCTGCTAATGTCAAACTGATTTGAGATCTGGGTAATGGATAGAGCCGATGTGGTAATCACTAAGGCGTGAAAGATGTCACGCCTTTTTGGATCTGAAATAGCCTTAAAAAGTTTGGTGAGTCTATCTTGCATTAACTTCACTTTTTAGATAATCTGACAATTGACTTATACAACCATCCCATCCGCCATTGAAACTCTCGAACATGGCTATAGCTGTGTCGCCAGCATAATTAGAGATTCCTGAATGTTCTAAGTAAAGCTTTGTCCCTCCATCTAAACTTTCTAGTCTCCATGAGACTGTTGTTTCAACGTCAGTATTTTCAACGATCCAAGTATAGACCAAGACATATGGATTTGATTCTTTTACTTCTCCTGTAATGGTGAGGCATCCTTTTTCTTCACTAGCGGTAAATGTATATTGATATCCTTTTTCAGCTTTGAAGTCTGCTTGTATGAACCAAGTAGATATTTCTTTGGCTTGGCTAATGGCATTCCAAATGGTGTCTATTGGATGATGGAATACTTTTTCTTTCGTGATAACGTCTTTCATAATGTGTGTTTTAATATTAATAAGCAACTAATTGGTTGCAAATATAGATTCTATATTTATAATACGCAACTTTTTGGTTGTATAATTAAACATGTCCTTTGCGCAAAGGATTGAAGCGGCATCCTTTTTATGTCAGTTCTATCAACCACATCGTAAGGAGTCTCACTACAAGAACGAATAAAAAGATATAGCAGAAAGCCTGATACTCTTGTGCTTTTGCTAAAGAGTATGCGCCCTAAGTAAATATATAAACCCTGACAATCGATGCATAAACAAAACAAATTGTCAGGCTGTAAGTTTTGGCAGAATTTTTGACTAATTTTGTGTATAAATAAGAGATTATCTCATTAAATTAAATATCATGGCATTAGAAATAACAGATGCAACTTTTGAAGAAACAGTATTAAACAGCGATAAGCCAGTAATGGTAGATTTTTGGGCAGCGTGGTGTGGTCCTTGCCGTATGGTAGGCCCGATCATTGATGAGATCAGCAAAGAATATGATGGCAAAGCCGTTGTAGGTAAGGTTGATGTAGATGCAAATCAAGAATTTGCTGCTAAATATGGTGTTCGTAACATTCCAACAGTTTTGGTGTTCCAAAATGGTGAAGTTGTAGGACGTCAAGTAGGAGTTGCACCTAAAAATGTGTATGCAGAAGCAATAGATACGCTTTTGTAATATATAAATCTTAAAGAATATAAAAAGGTTTGGTGTTGTGCCAGACCTTTTTTAGTTTAGAGGAAAATAGACAATATGAGCAAACAACCAAAGACTCAAGATTTAATAGATAGTAAACTACTTGAAGAGCGTAAGGTGTTTTTATGGGGGCAAGTGGACGACAGATCAGCAAAGCATGTGATTGATAGACTTTTGTATTTGGATGCATTGGAAACTAAAGATATTCACTTATATATTAATAGTCCAGGAGGATATGTTACCTCTGGATTTGCTATGTACGACTGTGTAAAATCCTTGAATAGTGATGTGTCAACAATTTGTACTGGTTTAGCAGCCTCAATGGGCTCTATTTTGTTATCTGTTGGAAAAAAAGGGAAACGTTTTATCCAGCCTCACGCACGTGTTATGATTCACCAACCCAGTGGCGGTGCTCGTGGCCAAGCTAGTGATATCGAAATTACGGCAAAAGAAATCGTGAAAACTAAAGAATTAAGTGCCCAAATATTAGCCGATAATTGCGGACAGAAAGTTGACAAGGTCTTGAAAGATTTTAATCGCGATCATTGGATGGGCGCAGAAGAATCTGTAGCCTATGGTATTGTAGACGGCATTCTATAGCAATATCAGCATGAACTTACAGAACGAACTCAATAAAACATCAGGATTCAAGAACCTTGAACTACTTGCAAAACAAGTGGTTGAAGGGTTTATTGCGGGTATGCATAAGAGTCCGTTTCATGGGTTTTCAGCAGAGTTTGCCGAACATAAGATCTATAATCAAGGTGAAAGCACAAGGCATATTGATTGGAAGCTCTATGCAAAAACCGATAAACTTTATACCAAACGTTACGATGAAGAAACTAATCTTCGTTGTCATATTATTGTTGACAGTTCGAGTTCGATGCATTACCCAGAGCAAAAAGAGTTTTCTATAGATGCGTTGAACAAGATTTCATTTTCTGTTTTGGCAGCAGCATCGCTAATGAATATCTTAAAGAAGCAAAGAGATGCTGTCGGGTTAAGTGTTTATAGTGATGCTTACGATTATTATGCCCCTGAAAAGGGAAGTGAGCGACATCATAGCATGTTATTGGATCAATTGAGTAGTACTGTTGTTTCTAAGCCAATCAATAAAAAAACGGAAACGTATACCTATTTGCACCAAATAGCTGAAAAGATACATAGGCGATCCATGATCTTTTTGTTTACAGATATGTTACAAACTTCGGTTGATGATGTAAAGTTATTTGAAGCCTTACGGCATTTAAAGCATAATAAGCACGAAGTTATATTGTTTCATGTGTACGACAAGCAAAAGGAAATGGCGTTTGATTTTGATAACAAGCCTAGGCGATTTGTTGATGTTGAAACGGGAGAGTTCATTAATTTGTATGCCGATACTATTAAAGACAACTATGAAAAGGCGGTTCAAACATACTTTAATGACCTTAAGTTAAAATGTGGCCAGTACCGTATAAAGTATGTGGATGTAGACATAAATGAGTCCTTTAATAAGATACTTACCACCTATATGGTGGAGCGACAAAAATTCGTTTGATATTTTAAGTGAAAAATTACAAAAAACATTTGCTGTAATAAAAATGAGATGTATATTTGCAACCGCATTGAGCAACGGTCTGGTAGTTCAGTTGGTTAGAATATCTGCCTGTCACGCAGGGGGTCGCGGGTTCGAGTCCCGTCCAGACCGCAACTAAAGCTTCTGGTCCCGATAGCTATCGGGAAGGAGCTTTTTTGTTATAAAGACGTTGTGTTGTTCCGACCGTAGCGTCGGAAAAGGTTGTAAGTCAAGTGAAACTTGACAAACACCAATGGAAAGCTTTCCTTTCTTTAGTGCTCCGAAGCCTTGGCGAAAGAGTATTACCTGAAGATTGGGATGCTTTTTTGTTTTTAGTACTGCTCTTGTAGTATTATTGGATTTCTTACTGCAATTTTTGAAGGAAAATTCCTAATTATTAATGAAATTTAACATATTTTAACAAAATGTTAAAATTTAAATAGCTGATAATTAGTGGTTTACAAATTTATTTTTGCAGATATCAAAAAACATCATATATTAGCCGTCCTTCTGAGCCCCAAAAACTAGTAAGTTTCAGCTTTCAAGGAACATTTTTAATCCATTTTAGTAGACTCTTTATATAAGGGTCACATCCTCCCTCATAGTACGTTTTGGTTTTTGACCAGGACATTTTAGTTAATTATCCATTCCCTACCCTCAATGTTTCTTAACGGAAACTATTATTAAATGTTGTGAACAATAATATCCGATATATCGGAATTGCTAATAATTAACTAAAATAGATACATTATGAAATCCCTAAAATTACTTGCAGTAGCTGCTATCTTTGGCGCCTTTATGACGTCATGCGTGGCAGAATCCATTACCGAAGATGAACAACTTGTAGAAGAATCTGAAATTCTCTCTGGAACTGGTGACAGTGAAGTTCAAGTTGGTACAAATGGCGACTAGTTAGGTTGTTGAAAAATAAAAAAAGCCCTTGATTATAATCAAGGGCTTTTTTTATTGAAAATAATGAATAACTTTGGGAAGTAACATTTTTTCTCTTGTTTCTACGAAATATCATATTAGTATTATTCTTATCAATAAGTGTTGTAAGTCAACAAAATAAGGAAATTGACGAAAAACAACGCAAAATTGACAGTATTCTCCTGCTACGTCTTGAATCTAAAGATAGGAAGCGTCCTTTAAATGAACGTTTCATGTTAGCTGAAAGAGCAAGGCGCCTTTCCGTCGAATCAGGGATAGATTCTACCATAATTAAGAGTAATCGACGCATTTCTACGGTGTATTATGAAATGAAGAATTTTAATCTTTTCAAAAAAATTAATCATGAGACATTAAAGCTAGCAAAAAAAACTAGTGATTCTGCTTCCATAGCAAAAGCTAATTTTAATCTTGGAAATTATTTTTATAATACGTTAGAAAACGATAGTGCCTATTACTATTATTACAATGCCGAAAAAATGTACACTAATTTAAATGACCTATTAAATGCAGGGATAGTACTCCAGAATATGGCAGTAATACAACAAAATGCAAAAGATTTTATTGGAAGTGAGAAAACAGCCATAAAAGCTGTTAAATATATTATCCCTTTTTTGAAAACTAATAAAAATGCTTACATTAATTTAGCCGGCATATATAACAATCTAGGAATAGTTTCTGTGGAATTAGACTTATATGATGAAGCGATTGAATATTATCTAAAGGCAAGTGCTCTTCGCAAAGAATATGAAGGTTCTGAAGGACTTAGTCAGTTAGTTTACGAAAATAATTTAGGAATAGTCTACGAAAAGCTTGGTAACTATGATAGATCACTAAATTATTTTTCAAATGTTTTAAAGAACGAAGAATTTTTGGATAAAAGATCTCCTTTTTATGCAAGAGTATTAAATAACTATGCTAGAAATCGATTTCTATTGGATAACGAAGATACTGAGCTACCTAGCCTATATATGGAAGCTTTGAGCATTAGAGAGAGTATTAATGATAAAACTGGAGTAATGAGAAGTAATATTGATATTTCAAATTACTACTTGGTACGCAATGACAAAGAACTTGCTAGGAGTTATGGACAAAATGCTTATAATATTGCTAAAAAATATAAGTTATATGATGACGTTCTTGAAACATTGCTTTTACTCTCTAAAGTTGAAAAAAATCAAAACAAATCTCTTGATTATACTTATCGGTATATTGGCCTAAGTGATAGCTTGCAGAAGGTTGAGCGTGCTATTACAAACAAATTTGCACGTATTGAATTTCGAACTGATCAAATTGAAGAACAAAATGTAAAAATATCTAGAGAGAGAGAGCTGTTTTTAATATTGGCCATTGCCGGTTTGGTGGCAGCCTTCTTGATCTATATTATTATATCTCAGCGATCAAAAAACAAAGAATTAAAATTCAATCAAGAACAACAAAAAGCCAATGAAGAGATCTACAACCTGATGCTCTCGCAGCAGGATAAAATAGATGAAGGACGTGCCAAAGAAAAGCAACGCATCTCTGAGGATCTTCATGATGGTATTTTAGGACGACTCTTTGGTACACGATTGAGTTTGGATAGCCTGAACATGAGCTCTGATGACAATGCCGTAAAAAACAGGGGGCAGTATATAGATGAACTTAAGTCTATTGAACAAGAGATACGACGTATTTCGCATGACCTGAATTCCGACTTTGTGGCTGGTTCTGGGTATTTGGACATTGTAACTACCTTGATCGAGAACCAAACCCAAGCCTATGATCTTGAATTTGACTTTACCCATAAAGACGAGATCGATTGGGAGCGTGTGTCCAACAAGACCAAGATCCATTTTTATAGGATGATACAAGAATCTTTACAAAACATTTATAAACATGCCAATGCCAAACAGGTAGACATTAGTTTTGAGATGCGGAAAAAGCAAATTTTCTTGAGTATTGTTGATGATGGCGAAGGGTTTGTAGTCAATAAAGCTAAAAAAGGCATTGGTCTCAAGAATATTCGTTCGCGTGTAGAGGAATTAAAAGGAGAATTATTCATAAATTCACAGAAAGATGCCGGAACCAGTATCTCTATAAGTGTCCCATTATAAAAAGAACCTATGCAGAAACTAAATATCTTAATGGTTGATGATCACCCTATGATCATAGAAGGGTATCAAAACACCTTGTTAGCTACAAAAACTGACGACCAAGAGTTGTCTATTGATATTGCCTCTACCTGCGATATGGCTAATGAGATGATGTTGGCTTCTATTAAGCATCAAAACCCTTATGATATCTTGTTTGTGGATATTAAATTACCGCCATCAAAAGATGGTACCATTACGTCAGGTGAAGATCTAGCGATGATTGCTCGAAAAATATTACCTAATGCCAAGGTGATCATCTTGACGATGTTTAACGAGTCGTATCGTATACACAATATACTTAAGGCCATTAATCCAGATGGGTTTTTAATTAAGAGTGATTTGACCTCTAGCGAATTGGCTAAAGCATTTCAATCAATTTTAGTGAATCCACCATATTATAGTAGTACCGTTAATGGGTTTGTGAGGCAATCTATTACTTCAGATATTTATGTAGATGATAAAAACAGGAAGATTCTTCATCTGCTATCACAAGGTGTTAAAACTAAAAACCTAGCGGAGCATTTAAACTTATCTTTAAGTGCTGTTGAAAAGCGTAAGAAACAACTGAAAGAACTTTTTAAGGTGCAAGATGGTCAAGATGAAAGCTTGATCAATGAAGCTCGAAATAAAGGCTTCATCTAAATTTTCACATTAACTTATGTTAAATTCGTCGATTTTCGAAATTAACGACGTGCTCGAAAGCCTTGCTATTGCTGAATAGTGAATTTATACCGTAGAAAAATTGCGGTTTTTCCGTAACAAAAAGTCCTAAGTATTGTTTAGATTTGAAGAATCAACAGTACAATTAATTAATCCCTCGAAATTATTTGTTGATTAATAGCAATTTAAATCAGCCCTATGTTTAGCAAATTTATTTGTAAAACGTAGGGTTTTTTTTATCCCTTTTCACTATACAAACGCGCTTGCATTTTCCCAAGCAATTCCTACAAAGTAGCCAGTAAAAATTATGGCTACAATAAACTTCAAGAAGGTGCCAGTTAAAAAACCGATAAAAGACCCAAAAGCAGCTTTTATGGCTTTTTCAGTATCTCCTTGGTGAATCAATTCACCTACTAAAGCACCTACAAAAGGTCCAATAATGATTCCAAAGGGAATAGGAGATAAAAGCCCTATAATAAGCCCTAAAAAGGTGCCAATCATACCCGCTTTACTTCCGCCAAATTTTTTGGTCCCTATAATTGGAATGATATAATCGAGAATCCAAATGGCTATGGCCACGACTAGTGTAATACCTAAAAATGTCTGATTCATAGGTACTGCTTTTGTGAAGTGTAAAATCAGTAAACCAATCCAACCCGTTAGAGGGCCAGGTAGTATGGGTAAAAAGCTCCCGATAATGCCAAGAATGACAAAGAAAAGCCCTAAAAGTAATAATAAGATGTCCATAGGTTAATGCAATGTGTCTATCTGACGATGGAATAGATGAATTGTTACATTTATTAACTAAAAAATTAGTTCAAACTAAAATTTTAGTTTATGTTTGTGTGATAGAACTACAAAATTAGTTGAGAAATGAAGCAACTGACAAAAGCCGAAGAAGATATTATGCAAATCCTGTGGAAGCTCGAAAAAGCCAATGTAAAGGCTATAATTGAGCAATTTCCTAATCCGAAGCCAGCGTATAATACGGTGTCTACTATGGTGAGAATCTTGGAAAACAAAGGGTTTGTGGATTACGAAAAACAGGGGAAAGGCCATACCTATTTTCCTGTCGTAAAGCAACATGAATATAGTAACCAATCCATCAATAAGTTGGTTGACAACTATTTTCAAGGATCCTTTAAGAGTATGGTGTCCTTTTTCATGAAGAAAAATGATATTGATATTCAGGAAATGGAAGCGATCCTAAAGGAAATTAACAAAGAAAAATAACATGTTACACTACATATTACAAACCATCGCATTCCAGTTGTTTTTCTTGATTGTCTATGATCTATTCTTGAAGAAAGAAACATTCTTTAATTGGAATAGAGTGTATCTTTTGATTACCTCTGCATTATCATTGGCTTTGCCATTTATTAAAATAGACCGCTTTAGTCAAGTCATCCCGCAAGAATATATAGTGAATCTACCTCAGGTAGTCATTGGTTCTCTTTCTGAGCAAAAGATTGATGCAATGAATTTGACCAATGTTACAATGCAAGATACATCTATATGGTCATGGGAGTTATTGCTTTATCTTGGTATGGTCGTCGCTTTTATGATTCTTTTGGTCAAGATGATCAAACTAGCGGTCATGATTCAAAGAAATCCAAAAAGCTGGAAAGACAACCTTCTTATTGTTAAGTTATTAAATAGTACTAGGGCATTTTCGTTTTTTCACTATATTTTTTTAGGAGAAAGAATCGCAGCCTCAGATAGAGTTTCCATTTTAAAACACGAACAAGTGCACGTGGAGCAAAGACACACATTAGATCTTCTCTTTTTTGAAGCATTACGAATTGTGTTTTGGTTTAATCCGTTGATATATATGTACCAAAACAGGATGGCCGAGCTTCATGAATTTATTGCAGATGCAAGAGCCGTAAAACATCAAGATAGGTCCGCATATTATGAAAACTTATTATCTCAAGTTTTTGAGACACAGAATTTGTCATTCATCAATCCATTTTTTAAAAAATCATTAATTAAAAAGCGAATCGTCATGTTAAGCAAACATCCATCAAAGCAAACACAACTATTAAAATATGCCTTATTAATACCTATGGTATTTGGAATGTTAATGTACACTTCTGCTAGTGCACAGGAAATAAATGTATCTAAACTAGTGGATCAAGAAATGTATAATGAGTTGAAATTAGAGTTGCAAAAAATGCAGGATCAGGATGCTACACCGTCTGAAGTAATACACGCTTTTTCGCCATTTATTGAAAGTCTAGAACCTAATAAAGAAGAATTTTATCGAGCTTTTGTTTATCGAGAATATTCTGTCAAGGAATTCGTAGAAAACATGAAAAAAAAGGGACTTTCCGAGGAAAAACTTTCAGAGATGAAAATTAAGCTAGCACCTAAACATAATTATAAGGAGTACCTACAATTTTTGAAAACCGATGAAGGATTGAAAAAATGGGAACTTTCACCAACTTCTGGTGTGATCAGACAAGTTGTGAGTGATATAAATAATTTGACAGAAGCGGAGTCGGAAAGGTTAATAGAAGGTAAAAGTTTTGTAGATCAAGAAAAATTCATTGATTTCTACAAACTGATTTTAACAGATGGTAAATCTACCAAGGTTTTTGAGAACACTAAAAAAAGTAAACGCATTGCCAAAGGATCTCCAGACATATCAAGTGGAGAACTTGAAGTGCCTTTTGCCATAATAGAGCAACCTCCTATGTATCCAGGCTGTGAGACTGATGATAATAAACAGCAAAAGGATTGTTTATCCAGAGAAATATCTAAGCATGTACAAAAAAACTTCAATATTGAATTGGCCAGAAGCCTTAAGCTAGTTGGGAGACAAAAAATAAATGTGGTTTTTAAGATAGATAAAAATGGATATATTACTGGAATTCGCTCTAGAGCTCCACATCCAGCTTTAGAAACAGAAGTAATACGAGTTATTTCTAGTTTACCGAGAATGATGCCAGGAATGCATAAAGGGAAACCTGTTATCGTGCCTTATTCATTACCTATTATTTTTCAAGTTAAAGGAGATGGTTCAGCTGCTTTGACACCACTTATCGAAAAGCTGATTGCGATGAGAAAGCAAATCGAAGTTCAAGGACATACCAACGATAAAGAGCAAAAAGGATTTGATTTATTATTGGAAGTCGTGACTGGCACTAAATTTAACCCAGAATTAGTAAAAGAAACCCAGAGATATACCTCTCTAAAAGAGAGAACACTATTAATGGAGAAAATTTCAGATGTATTTGAACAGGTCCAGATCCAGGGTAATATTTCTAAAAAAGAAGAGGAGGCACTAAAAGGTTTTTTAATCTTGGTTACCGAGGATGGACTTAGTAATCCGGCCTTAGAAGAAGGCATAGATTCTGTAGAGATACCTTTTGGAGTCGTTGAACAGGTGCCCGTATTTCCCGGCTGTAATGGTAAAACCAATTTAGAAAACAAAGAATGTACAGTTATAGCAATAACGGAACATATTCATGCTAATTTCAATAAAAAACTAGCAAGTTCTTTAGGATTAGAAGGAAGTGCAAGAATAAGTGCAGTATTCAAAATTAACGCGGAAGGTAATATTGAAGACATTAGAACTAGAGCGCCTCATCCGGAACTTGAAAAAGAAGCTGTTCGAGTGATTAGTAATTTTCCGCAAATGCAACCTGGAATGCAACAAGGGAAGGCTGTAACGGTTCTTTATTCGTTGCCTATAATTTTTACTGTAAAAGAATAATGACAGCAATTAGGTTATATATGAAAAACAAGTTCAAAGGATTACTATTTCTGATTTGTATCAGTGTGATAGCATTATCTGTTTCTTGTACTCAAGAATCTAATACTTCTGAGTATGCAGATACAGAGTTGCTTAAAAGAGTTATAGCAGTGCAGGAGCAAATGCAAAAACAAGGAAATATAACCGAAAAAGAAAAACAAGCTATTTTAAGTTTAGCAAGTCTCGTTTCTTCTGATGGTATGGATGACCCACTTATTGATGATGCTATTTCTTTTAATGATGTAGAAAATGGACCAGTTTATCCTGGTTGTGAAAACCTACCTCAAGAAGGAATAAAAGAATGTTTTATTAATAATATTACTAAATTCGTTAGTGCTGAGTTTAATCCAGATATTGCAGATAGTCTCAACTTATCTGGCGCTCAAAAAATTGTGATATTTTTCAAAATCGACAAGAAAGGTAAAATATCAAATCTAAAAGTTAGAAATACCAATTTAGTTTTACAAGCGGAAGCGGTTCGCGTTATAAAGAAATTGCCGGACATGGTTCCTGCATCCCATAAGGGTAGTAACGTAGGTGTTATGTATTCGCTTCCCATAATTTTTAAAATAAAAGATTAGTGAGGAGAATTTTATTCATTTTAATAGTGTTATCAATCGTTAAAACCGAAGCGCAATCTTCGGTTTTAACAGTTGCAGATAGTCTGTACACAATGGGTAATTATAGTAAGGCTATTGATACTTACAAGACGCATCCAGTTAAAGAAGATACTTTCGAGCCTATAGCTAAAGCCTATTTGGCTTTAGGGAATTACGACGAAGCTCTTTTATATTATGATAGGGCTTTACATAGTGATCAAGAAAATGCTTTACTGAAGTACGACTATGCGAAATTGCTTGCAAGAATGAAGAACTATGATAAAGCGTCTTCTTTTTTCTCTGAGCTCATTGAGGCAGATAGTGAAAACCCCAATTTTCATTATGAGTTAGGTTTGGTGCAAGAAAAGTTGCCTGATACGGTAGGAGTAGCACAAAAAAGTTTTAAGACCGCCTTTGATTTAGATGACACACATCAAAAGGCCATTTATAAGTTAGCAAAATTCAATTTGCAAAAACGATATTATGTGCTTGTAGATCAGTATGTAGATAAAGGATTGACATCATATGCTGCTAATAGGCAGTTGATAAGCTTAAAGGCGCAAAATTTTTATTGGCAAGAAATGTATGATGATGCGGCTGTTTGGTTTGAGAAACTAATTGCATTAGGAGAATCATCACAATTTATTCATGAGAAGTTGAGCTTTTGTTACGTGCGTTTATATGATAATAAGAATGCTTTGATTCATTGCGAAAAGGCTTTAAGATATGAACCAAGGAATCCAACAAACTTATATATTCTCGGACAGATCTATCAGCAGGAACATGATTACGCGAATGCCGAAAAATATTATAAAAAATCTATAGAGATTTTAGACACTCCTTTAGATGCGGAGTACACCAAATTGGCAACGGCCTTGAATGCACAGAAAAAATATGATGAGGCTATAAAGACACTTCAAAAGGCCATAGAGGAGAATCCTAAGAACATGCAAGCCAAGTTCTTTATGCTGACTGCAAAATCGGCTTATTATAAGGATATTGATGAGAAAATCAGGTTACATGAAGCGTTCATTAAAAAATACCCTAACACACGACATGGGCGGTTTGTTAAACTGTTGTTGCGTGATTTGAAGGAGGAAAAATTCATGGAGAAAAACTAAAATCCAAAAAAATCGTACTTTCGAATCAATTAATGAACTCATGAAGTACGCTTGTTTTACAATCCTTTTTTTGCTATTTACATCCTGTGATTATTTGAATGTAAAAAAGACATCTTCTGAGGATATCTTGAAGGAAGAATTACAGAGTTTTAATTGGAATGAATTAGATGTTTATCCTACGTTTTCAAAGTGTGATTCGGCAGTTACGAAACTAGAAAAGAAGCAATGTTTTGAAAATGAATTGACTGCCCAATTGACTCACTATTTGAGTCATCAACATTTTGTGGTAGGACAAAATATAAGTGATACATTAGAGTTAACAGTTGTTATTTCAGATAAAGGAAAAGCCACTATCACAAATGTTAAAGTAAAAGAAGAAACACTAAAAGCACTACCGAATATAAAAGAGGTCATCTTGAGAAGTACTGATTCTCTTCCATCTATATTCCCAGGATTAAAAAGAGGCCAGCAAGTAACATCACAATTTAAATTGCCTGTTGTTATTGCAGTAAATTAAAAACGGATTGCTAGTTTCTTCATCAATCGTAAAATTTCGTAGTATAACCATACAAGCGTAACCAATAGCCCCCAAGTAGCTAACCATTCTTTGTATTTTGGTGCCTTGTTTTTGTAACGTTCTATATAATCGAAATCTAGAAGCAGTGAGAAAGAGGCCACTACTGCGGCAATAATGTTGAAACTAATGGCTATCCAAGACGTACCCCAAATAAAAGTGGCTTTTATTCCAAAAAAGCTTAAAATCCATGAGATGATATAGATGACAAATATGGTAGTTGCTGCTGTAATAATGACACTCCTTAATTGTTTTGTGACGATGATGATACGCGTTTGATATAAGAATAATATTACAAAAAATGTAATGATCGTAACTCCTATCGCTTGATAGGGTAGATCTGGGAACTTGGCATGTGCCCATGAACTAAGGCCTCCTAAAAATAGTCCTTTAGAAATGGCATAAATAGGCACTAAGATATGTGCCCAATGGTTTTTGAGTGAAATTAGGATGCTACATACAATAGCAGCAAGCATGCCGCCATAAGTATACCATTTGATGTCTACTCCTTCGGTATAGAGATTCCAAACATATACTGTCATGGAAGCTATGATAAGAATCATTGCTAGGGATTTTATAAAAATCCCAGTGACCGTCATTTTTTTGGAAGAGTGATTGTCTCCATCCCAAAAGTAACCTGTAAATGCTGGATTTGATGTTTTATAATTGAATAAACCCACTATAAATTAAACTTGTAACCAATACTAAAATCTGTTGAGAAGTTCCCCTCATTATCCAAGAACAATGCGAATAACTCACCGTAAGATAGGGTTAAAAAAGCATTCTCTCCAACTTTAATATCTGCTCCAAGACCAAAAATAACTGGTGCATCAAAATTATTAGCTGACCGTTCTTCTGTTACGGGCATATCCATATCATCTAAATATGTAAAATCGCCTTTAGACGCACTAAATGTTGCTAATTTCAGGTTTCCATAGATGTTAAAACCTTCTTTTAGTATAAAACGATAGCGATAGCCTAATGATAATTCTGTTGCAGAGTAGTTTAATTTGTTACTTTTAAGTGTCTGTCTGAGCCCTAAAAAGGCTGCATGTCGCTTGGCTTTATTATCATCATACAATTCTAACTCAGCGGCGACTAATGGAGATAATTCGTTATCTGGATTAGCGATAAAAGGACTATTTGTAATACCACCTGAAAAACCTAGACGCGTTTTTACAGAAATCCTATTGGTATTATATGTATAGTTTGGATCCATTGATGAATTATAGGCATTAACAAAGTCTTTTAAACTAAAAAGCAAGAGCTTTACTTTGTCATAATTCAAGTCGGCATCTGCAGTGAATTCTTTTAATGTAGCAATGTATTCTTGATTATACTTACCGCTCTCATTTTTGGTGTTTATGAGTTCTTTAATAGCACCATCTTTAGTGACAAAATAGCGATATTCACGGTCAATTATATTCCATAAAAGACCCATGGTTCCACTGACTTCTGTTTTTAACTCGTAAGATTCTCCGTTAACAGTGTAGGCTTGTTGCGCATTTAGTTGAATGGCACAGAGTATTACCAATGCTGTTATAAGTATTGTTTTCATTTCGATTTGGGATTGAAATTCAGATTAAATATAAGAAATTAATATGAAATCGGATTATTTCTTGAAAGAACGCCCTTTCCAAGTATAACCACTATACCAAGAGCTTATAGCTATATATACATTAAAGAATGGGTATAATAGACTACTTATAGTGTATGCGCTTAAATGCTTCGTTTTATTGAAAAATTGTGCCGTTTTGAAAATAAGCAATAAGTCAACGCTAAATTTTATAAGAAACACATAGCCTATCATCTTAAAACTGAAAACACCAAAAAGACTGAAAAATGCGGCAGCTATTAGCGAAAAATTCATTAGCAATACAACGGAACCAACTAATTTTCCAAAAGAATTAGAATAAGAAGACGTTTTTGCTGCCCATCGTTTACGTTGTGAAATTAATCGAGATACCGAATTTTGCGGTTTTGTTGTGACTATAGCCTCTTTTTGTTTTAAATACATCAGATCATCTGGATATTTTTGAATCATTTTTTCCATTAAGAAAATATCGTCTCCTGAAGCAATATGATCATTGCCATCAAAACCATTGACATTTTTGAATGCAACCTTTGAATAAGCCAGATTAGCACCATTGCACAAAAAAGGTTTGTTGATGCCAAAACCACCGATAGTAGCGCCAACTAAACTCATGAAATCTAAAAGTTGGAAACGTTCTAAAAATGAATTGTTTATAGTGTAAGTTACTGGTCCGATAACCATCTTTGGTTGCTTTTCTTGAATGCATGTATCAAAAGTTATCAGCCATTTCTCATTAAAAGTACAATCGGCATCTGAGGTTAATATCCAGTCCTTTTTTGAGGCATTAATAGCAGTATTAATAGCATCTTTCTTTGGTGATCCAGTATTTCTTATGCTGTTTATTAGTGTGATAGTATTTTGAGAATTTGCTATATGTTTGGTTATTATCTCTACGGATTCATCGGTAGATTCATCATTGACTAGAATAATTTCATATAAGGTTTCAGGATAATTCAGTTGAGATAGGGATTCTAAAAGGTTTGGCAGGTTCTCAGCTTCGTTTCTGAATGGTATGACGATTGAAAATGATGTATTGGATTCAGAATCTGTTAATTCGAAATCCTTAATTTTATCAAAACCCAGTATAAAGCGTCCGATGACAACAAGATAAATGAGTGTAATGCTTATAAATGCTAATATCATTGGTCTTCTGAAGAAAAATAGTTGAAATTCAGAACGTGAAAACTTCCAAAAACCGAAGGTAATACAAAGTTAAGAATCCACATGAGTGTTGTTACACATAAAACTGTGAATTCGTTGATACCCATAAAGCCAAATATATACACCGCAACACTTCCTTTTACAACCACATCAAAAATAAAAAGTGAAGGAATTACGGATGATAGTAAGTACATGGAAGTAATTCCAATCATGATCTCTGGATAGTTCAATTCAACACCTAGAAGCGTTAGTAAAAAGTAAAATTGGTAAGAGAATATAGCATATCTGATAAGTGAAAGTAGTAGTATGAGGCTTTTTTTTTGAAAGGAGATTTCTTTAAGAAAGGTCATAATTCGGTTCATTGAAAACCCTTTGATCTTATAACGATTTTGTGTCACCCCCAATACTCCAAATATAGAAACCATTAATAATAAGAGCCCAAATCGTGAAACCCTATAATAAGAGATTTCTACACTATAGGTCGAAATAAAGTAATACAACCCAATAACACCTAAAATAACTGTAATACTCATTTGAGAGACATTACCGATTAGATTTAACAATAGGATGCGTTTCCTAAAACGTTTTGGAAAATAAATGGCTTTAGCTCCATATTCACCAATTCTATTGGGTGTGAATAACGAGGCCGTAAGGGCACTTAAGCTCTGTTTTGTCGCTTGTGAAATAGAGATATTTTTAATTATAGAGACTAATTTTTTCCATTTCAATATTTCTAAAAACCAATTAAAAATGGTTAAAAAGAGTACAAAAACCATGTTTTTTGATGTGAAAACGTTGTTTTTTGATAAAAAATCAACAAAAACACGAAAATCTAATGTGCCATTATTTATCAATTTATTATAAATATAATAGGATGCACCAACCACAATAGCTAATTTAATTAATACAAAAAAGAATTGTTTAGTTTTGTAAGGCAACGTATAGTACATACCCACAAATTAAAACTATTATTGCGATATGGAATTCTATTCATTAAAATATAAACGAGTTACATGTCTATTTTTACTAGGCTTGGTTACTTTAAATGGATTTGCCCAAAGTGAGACCAGTAAATGGAAGTTTCAGATAGGATTTGGAGTTAATTTTCCTGAGAACACAGGATTTGTGAATCCGTATGAGCCCAAACCACTTAATTTCCCCACTATAAATTTAGGAATACAACATTTGTTTACGAGTGAGTTAGGAGCGAAACTTGATTTTGGGTACAATCGATTTTCTAATGCTGATAGCACACCAGAATTTAAGACTAATTATACGCGCTTGAACGTGCAATTTGTATACGATGCTACGAAAAGCCTAAATTTCTTACCACCTCATACAGGCGTAGTTGGTCATATCGGACCAGGACTAACGTTTATGAAACCACTTGGCAATTTTACGGCCAACAAGCAAACGTATGTTAATTTACTAGCAGGTTTTGAATTTCATTATGGGATTACTGATACAGTATCTGTGTTTAGTGATCTGTCTTATATATATGGTTTGGGTGGAAATAAAACTTACGATCCTGTTCGCGAAGGTTTTGGAGCTTTTAGAGGAAGTTTATTTACGGTGAGTTTTGGAATTTCTGTATCCTTAAGTGGTTGTCAATATTGCGATTGATGGTAAAGGAGACAATTATATTAGGTATTGATCCAGGAACAACCATCATGGGGTTTGGACTTATAAAAGTGATTAATAAGAAGATGGAATTTATCCAACTTAATGAGCTTAATCTCAAAAAATATGATGATCATTACGTAAAATTGAAACTTATCTTCGAGCGTACCATCGAACTCATTGAAACACATCATCCAGACGAGATTGCTATAGAAGCTCCTTTTTATGGCAAGAATGTGCAGAGTATGCTCAAATTAGGTCGCGCACAAGGTGTGGCCATGGCGGCAGGTTTGTCCAGGGAGATACCAATAACAGAATATTTACCTAAAAAGATAAAGATGGCCATTACTGGTAACGGGAATGCTAGTAAAGAACAGGTTGCTAAGATGCTTCAAAGTATGCTAGGGCTAAAGACCTTACCTAAAAACCTGGATGCTACTGACGGCTTAGCTGCTGCGGTGTGCCATTTTTATAATATGGGTAAATCTACAATTGGTAAGAGTTATTCAGGTTGGGACGCGTTTGTAAAGCAGAATGAAAAGCGAGTTAAGAAGTAGGTTTCTATGAGCGGAATCTATATCCACATACCATTTTGCAAGCAAGCATGTCATTATTGTGACTTTCATTTTTCTACATCTTTGAAAAAGAAGGATACCCTTATTTTAGCATTAATATGGGAGATTGAACTACGAAAGGATGAGTTTGCCAATATTACTGTGGAAACCATTTATTTTGGAGGTGGTACGCCAAGTGTACTGACGAATGATGAACTATTAAAGATTATTGATGCGGTCTATAAAAACTATACCGTTATAGAAGATCCAGAAATTACTATAGAGGCTAATCCAGATGATCTTGGCAAGGAGCGAATTAAAGCGTTAGCAAATACCCCAATCAATAGATTAAGCATTGGTATTCAATCCTTTTTTGAGGAAGACTTAAAACTCATGAATCGGGCTCATGATGCCCAAGAGGCAAAGGAGTGCTTGACTGAAGCAAGTAAATATTTCGATAATATTTCCATTGATTTGATATATGGTATTCCTGGAATGAGTAATGAGCGCTGGATTGATAATATTAAAATGGCATTGTCTTATAATATTTCACACATTTCAAGCTATGCTTTGACAGTAGAGCCAAAAACGGCTTTAGAATCCTTAATAAAGAAAGGGATTATTGACGAAGTAAATGATGAACAAGCGCAGCAACAGTTTTATATATTAATTGATGCATTAGAGGCTCATGATTTTAGTCATTATGAATTGTCTAACTTTGGGAAGCAAGGATATTTTAGTAAAAATAATTCAGGGTATTGGCAAGGCAAAACATATATTGGTATTGGTCCGTCTGCGCATTCTTTTAATGGAAATCAACGCAGTTGGAACGTACGAAACAATTCAAAATACATAAAAGCGCTTCAAATTAATACCTTGCCAATGGAAATAGAAACGCTTTCAACAACCGATAAATACAATGAATATATTATGACTGGCTTACGAACAATTTGGGGTGTATCTTTAAAAAAGGTTGTGACAGATTTTGGAGAAGCATATAAAACATATCTTTTAGAACAGTCTCAAAAATACATGAATAAACATTTGTTGTATATTGATAAAGATAAACTGAAAGTCACTAAAAAGGGTAAATTTTTGAGTGACGGGATTGCATCGGATCTATTTAAATTGAATTTAGAGTGAAGACAATAATTACTATTGGCAGTAAAACATATAATATTGATTTAGCAAAACCGCTTGATATTTCAATACCATTAAGAGCCTCAAAAAAAAATGTAAATGCTTGGTATGTAGAAGAACCTAAAGTAGATACTGTGCTCAGCATTGCTAAAGGAGATGCCGTAAACTTCAATACGTTTACTTTTAACCCTCACGCTCATGGAACGCATACTGAAAGTGTAGGCCATATTACAAAAGAGATGTATAGTATTAATAAGTGTCTAAGACAGTTCTTTTTTACGGCAGAATTAATTACACTTGCGCCCGAAAAACATCTAAAAGATTTTGTATTTTCAAAGCAGCAGATTACATACCTGATGGAGGATAAAGCCCCTGAGGCATTAATAATACGTACGATACCAAATACTTCTGAAAAAAAAAGTAAGCAATATTCAAATACCAATTGGCCTTATTTACAGACCGATGCTGTAGAGTACATTCGAAAGAAAGGGGTTAAACATTTATTAATAGATCAACCAAGTGTGGATCGAGAAAAAGATGATGGACAATTGATGGCCCATAAGACTTTTTGGGATATTGAAGGAACTATTAGGAAGGATTGCACCATTACAGAACTTATATTCGTACCTAATAAGGTGAAAGATGGGCCTTATATTTTGAATCTTCAAATAGCACCTTTCGAGAATGATGCGGCACCAAGCAAACCGATTTTATATAAAATTGATTAATTATGAAAAAGGCGTTAAGAATTGAGGAAGTATGTATGTTCATTTTAGGAGTGTATTTATTTACATTACTTAATATGGATTGGTGGTGGTTTCCTGCATTAATACTTCTTCCAGATATTGGGATGCTCGGATATTTAAAGAACCCGAAAATGGGGTCTATGACTTACAATTTACTTCATCATAAAGGAGTCGCTATAGCTTTGTATCTTTTGGGTATATATTTGGAGAGTTATATATTACAGCTTATTGGAATTGTATTGTTTTCGCATTCGGCAATGGATCGTATGTTAGGGTATGGACTTAAATTTGAAGACAGTTTTTTCAACACGCATTTAGGAAGAATAGGAAAGGATAAGTAAATGGAAGCATTTTTAGGAATTATCATAGGTGTATTAGTAACTCTTGGTGGTGTTACTTATTTCAAAAGTCTACAAAAGAAGAAGTTAGCTAATTCGCAATCTGTTATTTTATTAGAAAAAATTAGGAGTGTTTGTAAATTCATCACAGTTGAGGGTGATTTTGCAGAGATTTATCATTATGAAGACGTAAAAGAAAAGTTTTTGAAGCTCATTACTAGTAAGAAGAAAGCACTTGTAGTTGTTAATGCAAAAGCACATGTAGGTTTTGATTTTTCAAAAGTAAAAATGGAAGCCAATGCCAATTCTAAAACGGTTGTGTTGCAGCATTTTCCAAAACCAGAAGTATTAAGCATCGAAACCAATTTAAATTATTATGATAAGAGTGACGGGTACTTCAATAAGTTTGAAGCAGCCGATCTGACCGAATTACATACTGAGGCTAAAAAACATATAGAGGACAAAATTCCAGAAAGTGGATTATACGAAATTGCGGGTAAAGAGGCTTTAGAAACAGTGTTGCTTATTGAAAATATTGTACAGACCATTGGCTGGAGATTAGATTATTCAACGTTAAAGATTGAAAACGAACCTGTAAAGAGTTTAAAGAATTGATTGAGATTTCAAAAGATAAAAGCAAACTTAATGTCGAGTTTATTTATGCGTTTCTCACCAAAGCTTATTGGGCAAAGGGGAGAACTAAAGAAGACGTCCAGAAATCTATTGATCATTCCCTTTGTTTTGGAGTATACTTAGACAACGAACAAATAGGTTTCGCTAGAGTTGCTACAGATTACACCGTTTTTGCTTATATAATGGATGTGTTTATTGACCAAAAGTATAGAGGTAATGGATATTCTAAGGCATTAATGAAAGAAATTACACAAGCTTCTGAGTTAAGTATTTGTAAAATATGGATGCTAAAAACATCAGATGCACATACTCTTTATAAGCAATTTGGATTTACCGAACTTGGTCATTCAGATAAAGTAATGGAACGCATTTTATTATGAATATAGAGCAGATCAGAGATTATTGTTTAACGAAGAAAGCCGTAACCGAAGAGTTTCCTTTTGACGAGAATACACTTGTATTTAAGGTGTTGGGTAAGATGTTTGTATTATCTGGTTTAGAGCGAATCCCACATGAGATTAATGTAAAGTGCGACCCTGATAAAGCCATTGAACTTCGCGAAACCTATGATGGATTAATATATGGAGGTTACCATATGAACAAAAAACATTGGAATACAGTGGTTATAGAAAAGTTGCCTACCGATTTGATTATAGAAATGATTGATTGTTCATATAATCTCGTTGTGAGTAAACTACCGAAAAAATTAAGGGAAACACTTCAATAATAAATGTATTTTTGTTCTAGCTATATATTTATGACCTACAAATGACTGCAAAAAAAAAGCTAATAAGGATAACTACTATCCCACAATCGCTTGCAACTCTCCTAAAAGGACAACCTAAATTTATGTCAAGCTATTTTGATGTCATATGCATGTCATCTAATGGCAACGGTGTTTTAGATGCTGTATCTAAAGAAGAAAGTACAAAAGTCATTCCTGTAGAAATGACTAGAAACATAACACCCATACAGGATCTAAAGGCTACTTGGAGATTATATAGAACTTTTAGAAAAGAAAAACCATTTATAGTGCACACCCATACACCTAAAGCTGGTACTGTAGGTATGCTAGCAGCTTATTTGGCTAAGGTTCCGAACCGACTACATACTATAGCAGGGCTGCCTTTATTGGAAGCGAAAGGAAAGAAGCGAATTTTACTTGACGCTGTTGAAAAACTAACATATAGATGTGCCACTAAGATATATCCAAACTCTTTTGGGCTTCATGACATCATTGTTAAGAATAAGTACACTAAACAAACCAAACTAAAAGTTATTGGTAATGGGAGCTCCAATGGGATAGATGTTACTCATTTTAATCCCAGCCTTATTGATGATTCTCAAAGAGACGAATTAAGAGAACAACTTGGAATCAAAGACACGGATTTTGTATTTGTTTTTGTTGGACGCTTAGTTAAGGATAAGGGTATTAACGAAATGATAGCAGCTTTCAAAGATATTGCAATGCAAAATAAGAATGTTAAGTTGTTATTGGTAGGGCCTTTTGAGAAGAGTCCTGAAAATGTGCTAAAGACTTCAGATGCCTTAGAAGTAGAGACAGTAGCTTATATTAAATCTAACGAACAAGTTGTTGCTGTCGGTTTACAAAAAGATGTAAGACCTTATCTTGTCATTTCAGATTGTTTGGTATTTCCTAGCTATAGAGAAGGATTTCCTAATGTTGTTATGCAAGCTGGAGCTATGGGCTTACCTACTATAGCTTCTAATATAAATGGGTGTAACGAAATAATAATACCAAATAAAAATGGTGTTTTAATCCCGTCAAAAAACATTCCTCAATTAAAAGAAGCTATGATGACGTTTTTAATGAAAGGAAAAGCAAATCAAGAATATCGTGGATTAATTAGAAGCATGATAAAGGATAGATATTCTCAACCTATTGTATGGGAAGCTATTCTTAAAGAATATGAAAAATTAGTAAAAGCATAAAGGTTAATCGAGGCTAAGGCTTTTGATTAAAATCCTATTTTTGTGATTTATAATTGAATAGTAATACATGTATAAAAACATCATCAAAAGGCTTGGAGATATTATTGCTTCGCTTGTGGCATTACTGCTGCTGTCTCCTTTTATTCTGATACTTAGTGTATTGCTTTTGTTTACCAATCACGGCAAACCCTTTTTCTTTCAAAAAAGACCAGGTAAAAATGAAACTATTTTTACGATTATCAAGTTCAAGACGATGAATGATGCAAAGGACGAAAACGGAGAGCTGTTGCCTGACTATAAGCGCATTACTAAAGTAGGTGGTTTTGTTAGAAACACATCATTAGATGAGCTATTGCAGTTATTCAATGTGTTGAAAGGAGATATGTCCATAGTAGGTCCAAGACCACTTTTAATTGCATATTTACCTTTGTATAATGAAGAGCAAGCCAAAAGACATGATGTAAAGCCAGGCATAACAGGTTGGGCTCAGGTGAATGGAAGGAATGCTATAAGTTGGGAGCAGAAATTCAATTTTGATGTTTGGTATGTAAATAACATTAGTTTTTTAACCGATATGAAAATCATATTTAAAACCATGGAGAAAGTTTTTAAACGAGAAGGCATTTCCGCTAGTGAAACGGAAACGATGGGAATGTTCACAGGGACACCAAAATCATAAAATAAATACTATTTAGACTGAAAATGGCTACAGTAATGCATCGTATTTCTCCACTAAATCGATTTTTTGCTACTTTACAGCGAATTGTTAATTAACCTTTATATGAAATCCGAAATTAAAATTACTTTAGGGGCCTGTTAATAAAACACTTAACTGTAAATAATTAGAAATAAGCTATATATAATCAATAAATTTTTAAAACTCAAATACTTATGTTACCAGTAATCGAAACAAAAAACAAAATCAGGGACTATATTTTAGAGTCAACCTTTGACGATGTTGAAAATATAACAGACGATACCTTGATTTTCGAAAAAGGTGTATTAGATTCAATGGGCCTACTTTTCCTAATCGAATTTTTAAAAGAAGAATTTGGTGTTACCACTAATGATGATGAGTTGGTTGTGGAAAACTTCGAATCAATTAACAATATTGTTACATTTCTAGAGAGTAAACAATAATCCTGTAATTTTCCAATAACTATGTGCGGAATTGCTGGATTTTTTCAATTTAATGAAGATGTTGAGGTCAAAAAGCACACTCTAAGGAAAATGCTCACGAGAATCAGGCATAGAGGTCCTGATCAAAGTGGTGTATTTATATCTGAAGGTGTTGGTTTAGGCAGCGTACGCCTGAGTATTATCGACTTGAGCTCGGGGACTATGCCGTTGGCGAATACTGATGAATCGTTGTGGGTTGTTTTTAATGGTGAAATTTTTAATTATATTGAATTACGCGAAGAGTTAAAAGCTAAAGGTCATACGTTTAAAACATCCAGTGATACTGAAGTGATAGTTCATTTGTATGAAGAATACGGCGTTGATTTCTTACATAAGCTAAACGGTCAGTTCGCAATTGCAATCTGGGATAAGAATAAAGAAGAATTATTTTTAGCTCGAGATAGAGTGGGTATTAGACCATTGTATTTTACCGAAGTTGGAGAATCTTTTATATTTGGCTCCGAAATTAAAGCGATTGTGGAATTTCCAGGTGTTAATCCTAAGATTGCGCCTAAAGCATTGGCAGAATATTACACGTTTTGGACATCATTATCTCCAACTACGGCGTTTGATGATATTTACGAAGTGCCTCCAGGTACTTATATGAAAATAAATTCAAAAGGTAAAACAAGTAATACCTATTGGGAATTACCTATTAAAAAGCCTGATGCATATAAATACACGAATCTAGAAGAAGCTGCGGACAAATTTGAAGAGATTTTTGCAGATGCTGTAAAGTTACGACTTAGGGCTGATGTACAAGTAGCAGCCTACCTTAGTGGAGGTATTGACTCTAGTGTCACGACGTCTTTTATAAAGGACATATCACCAGATAATCTAAGAACGTTTTCTTTAGGATTCACTGAAAAAGATTATGACGAATCTTCTTTTCAGAATATCGCGGCTAAGTATTTTGATACAGAACACTCTAGTATTACGTGTGGCCCTAAAGATATAGCTGAAAATTTCAAAAGTGTGATTTGGCATTCTGAAGCACCATTACTTAGAACAGCACCAACACCTATGAGTTTGTTGGCTAAAAGTGTGAGAGATGAGAATATTAAGGTAGTTATTACAGGAGAAGGTGCCGATGAATTGTTAGGAGGCTATAATATTTTTAAAGAAGCGAAAATCAGGAATTTTTGGGCGAAAGACCCAAATTCTAAATATCGACCTCTTTTATTAAAGAATTTATATCCTTACTTACCACAGATTAAAAATGCTACTAGCAACGTGCTTAAAATGTTCTTTGGCTATAAATTGAGTGAAACAAAATCACCGATTTACTCACATTTATTGAGATGGAACAATACGTCCAGAATCAAGAATTATTTATCTGCTACTAACAGAGAAGCGATAAATGGTTATGATCCAGTATTAGATTTCGAAAAGACATTGGAGCCAAAACTAGAAGGGTATGATTATCTTACGAAAGCACAATATATAGAATTGAGCATTTTTATGTCAGGCTATTTATTGTCTTCTCAAGGAGACCGTATGGGAATGGCGAATTCAATTGAAGGACGATACCCATTTTTAGATCATCGCGTTATTGAGTTTTGTATGTCTTTGCATCCAGATTTAAAACTAAATGGACTAAACGAAAAATACTTGTTGAAGAAAATGATGAAAGGTAGATTACCAGAAGAGATATTAGATAGGCCAAAGCAAGCGTATAGAGCACCAATTAGAAGTACTTTTATTTCTGATGAATTACCAGAGTACTTAAAAATAATGCTTTCAGATGAAAAAATAAAAGACTTTGGCATTTTTAACCCTAATCATGTACGACGTTTATTGGCAAAAATGACAACGACAGGACAGGTGTCCGAAATAGATAATATGGCGGTAACCGCAATTCTGTCCACTCAAATATTGCATGATTTATTTGTAAATAAGTCGATACCAGAATTACAAGAAAACGAGCTAGTGAAGTTAGATAAATCTATACTTGATTAGCAATTTAATCAACTAAAAAACATTTAAAAATGACATCTACAACGAAAAAACCTTTCTCTAAAGATATATTACATATCGAGGATATTGATACTGTTTGTAATGAGATTATTGCAAAGATGAGAACTGATGTTGCAAAAAAACTGCAACGTAGAGGCGCCGTTATCGGTATTAGTGGAGGAATTGATTCTTCAGCATGTTTAGCATTATCGGCTAAAGCTTTTGGCCCTAAGAACGTAACAGCCATCATGCTTCCTGAGCAAGATTCAAGTGATGACAGTAGAAATTTAGCTGAAGAACTTGCAGCGGCGTTTGGTGTAACACAAACATTGGTAGAGAACATTACAGGTGCTTTAGAAGGATTTGGTTGTTACCAAAGAAGAGATGAAGCTATTGGGCGAGTTGTAACAGATTTTGACCCAGCAGTAGATAAAGCTAAAATTGAAATAAAACAAGATCCTGCAAGTACGTTGCCTCCAATTTTCTCTATTACGGTTATCAAACCGAATGGCGATGTTGTAAGTAAGCTTTTACCAGCGATGGAGTATTTACAAATTGTAGCTGCTACTAACTTTAAACAACGTAGTAGAATGTCTATGTTATACTACCATGCTGAAAGGCTACACTGTGCAGTTATCGGGACACCAAACAAGCACGAAGTAGAGCAAGGATTCTTTGTGAAATATGGAGATGGTGGAGCAGATATTATGCCAATTGGTCACTTATACAAAACTCAAGTGTTCCAAATATCTGCACATTTAGGTGTGCCTCAAGGTATTTTGGATAGAACCCCTACCACTGATACATATACTGCTGAGCAAACTCAAGAAGATTTCTTTTACCAAATGCCACATAAAGAAATGGATCTTTTTTGGTACGGTTTTGAGAATGGCTATCCTGCAGAAGAAGTAGGAAAGGTGATGGGTAAATCTACAGAAGATGTTGAGAACATCTACAAGAATATGGAGAGAAAGCAGAAGACTACTGCTTACCTTAGAATGAAACCAATATTTTAATTCATTCATTTTAAACAATATGAACGTTTTTGATTACTTTTTTAGCACGACACAGAATCTTGAAAAGGATTTTGTGTTAGGCTCAAAAGAGACGATTTCTTTTAAGCAATTACATGAGAACAGCTTAAAGATAGCGTCATATCTGAAAGAGCATGTTGGTAAAAATCAAAATATTATATTAATTAGCCCAAATTCAGTATTCTTCATAACGGCTTATTTAGGGATTTTAAAATCTGGTAATATCTGTATTCCTTTAAACTATGTGGTCGAACAGGATAATCTAGATTTTATAGTAAATACAACTAGCTGTAATACGGTCTTTATAACGAAAGGTTTAAAGTCAAGGGTCAATTTTAACGATGACATCTCACTCATTACAGAGATTGAGTCCACACAAATTATTGCAGAACAAGTACTCAGTACTTTTGATGCCACTTTTGAAAGGAACAGTGTTGCTGAAATTATATTTACATCTGGCTCTACGGGAGAACCTAAGGGCGTGATGATTAGTCATCAAAATATTATAGCCAATACCGACTCTATTATTGAGTATTTAAAGCTAACAGAAAAAGATATTATTGGAGTAGTCCTACCTTTTTTCTACTGTTATGGTTTGTCTTTAATGCATACACATCTTAAAGTTGGTGGTTCCATGGTATTGAATAATAGCTTTATGTTTTTAGGAACAGTAATCAATGATCTTAAGAACTTCAAGTGTACTGGATTTGCTGGAGTTCCTAGTCATTATCAGATATTACTTAAGAAATCCCAAACTTTTAAGGAAACGAAATTTCCGGACTTACGATATGTCACTCAAGCAGGTGGAAAATTGCACGCAGTTATAATAGAAGAATTTATTAAGGCTTTCCCAGATAAGGAATTTTTCGTGATGTATGGACAAACAGAAGCAACAGCACGATTATCCTATTTGCCTCCAGAAGTTATTAAAACTAAAACGAGCTCCATCGGCAAGGGGATTCCAGGCGTAAAACTCAAAGTTGTTAATGTTAACGGAGATGAAGCTGCGGTAGACGAGGAAGGAGAGTTATTAGCAATGGGAGATAATGTGATGCTCGGATATTATAAGGACGAAGAAGATACAGCAAAGACTATAAAAGATGGTTGGTTATATACAGGCGATATTGCTAAAATAGATGAAGAAGGGTACATCTATTTAATGGCTAGAAAAAAGGAGATTATCAAAGTAGGCGGTAAGCGTGTTAGTCCCAAAGAGATTGAAGAAGTAATTCTTAGGATTCCTGAAGTTGTTGATTGCACGATTAGTGGTGTAGAAGATGAGTTGTTGGGAGAAGCGTTAAAAGCTACCATTGTTCTTAATGGAAGCGATGATGAGGTCCAAATGAAAGAAAAGATTCAGAATGAATGCGGTAAAAACCTTGCTGTTTATAAAATTCCTCAGCACATTGTCTTTGAAAAATCAATAGCCATGAATGTCACTGGAAAAAAGGTGAAAAGCCTTCAAAAGAAGAAATAGTTAAGATACCTTTTTCTTTCTTTGTCTTCGCTGTGTGGCTTTTTTATAATGTTCTAATAATGCTTCTGGAATATCACTAAACGAAACAGATTTTTTGAATAAGAACCATTTTTCCGTTCTTAAAATAAAAGGATGATAGCCTGCATAATCTCCAGCTCTTAAAGAAACTATATGATTGGTATCAGTATAAATTATTGAGGTGTCTGCTCCTAAATCCTTACCTTTTTCAGCAATTTTTGTCATGGCAAATGGCATGATTCCAAAGCCTCTATATTTAGGGACCGTAAAAGAATTTTCACATAAAACTTCATTTTTCTTTAAGGTAGGAAACGAGTTTCCCCAGAAATCCTCAATCTTTTGACTCTGATCTGGCCCCATAAGCCATACACGATATACAGGTTCATTATTTTTAGTGGCTACAAAGCAATGATTTATATTTTTCTCTATAAGTCCATGATTCATATTGTCTAATTCGAAATAGGGAGCATCCTCATCTTGATAATGTCTAAACTCCAATTTTAATAGGCTAGGAGGCGTAGGAATCTCTATGTTTAAATCTCTTTTAAGGCCGTAAGACAAGTGCGTTGAATACAATCTTTTAGATATCCCAGACCATAAGAATTTTAATTCTCCTTTTTTTATTAGACCTATTAAAAATGCTACCTTATCTAAAATGCGTTTCATTATTTTCAATTAGTAAAATTCGATTTAAAAATAAGTATAGAAATGATGAGTGACAATATATTTAGTGTTTATTTATCTAGGATTAGCTATAAATCAGATATTAAGGATATTAGAACGAAATATGTTACGTTTGGGCTAAAATATAGCTTTAATTTGCAGGCAAGTCGTACTTTTAAAAACTCTAAACGATTAGTCAAAGCTGCATGATTAAAATTGAAATTTTAACAAACAAACAAGATTGGGAATCCGTAATTAATTTGTTTGATAGCTCAGATTTTTATCATACTTATGAGTATCATAATATCTCTAAGAATGAAAACGAAACTCCTGTAATTATTAAGTATAGTGAAGGTGATGTTTTAATAGCCTTGCCGCTCTTGATAAGGAATATTGAAAATTCAAAATATAAGGATGCCACATCTGTTTACGGATACGCAGGACCATTAAGTAATAAGGTAGGTGGTAATTTTGATAATGCAAATTTTATTAATAATCTACAATCCTTATTTGTAGAAAATAGAATTATCTCTGTTTTTTCAAGGTTGAATCCATTTATACCTTTTCAAGAAAGTGTTTTAGATGGGATAGGTAGTGTTAATTTTCACGGTCAAATAGTGAATATCGATATAACTGAAGCTCTAGAGATTCAAAGAGCAAAGTATAACAGACGCCTCAAATCGTATGTTAATAAAGCGCGTAAGCAGTGCACGGTAAAAAAGGCCTCTTCAGATGCGGAAATACTTGCATATATAGATGTCTACTACGAGAACATGAATCGCGTTAATGCCACAAAAGGCTATTATTTTGATAAAGAGTATTTCTACAAGCTCATAGACGCTAAAGATTTTGAAAAAGATATCCTAATCGCCTTAGACAATGAATCTCAAGAGATAATTGCTGGCGCTATGTTTGTTAAGAAAAATAACATAGTCCAGTATCATTTATCTGGTGTCAAAGAAGCATTTTTACACCTCAATCCTATTAAACTTCTTATAGACGAAATGCGCTTATTAGCAACTGAAGAAGAGTATTCATATTTTAATTTAGGTGGAGGATTAGGAGCTCAAGAAGATTCTTTGTTTAGATTCAAGTCTTTGTTTTCTAAAGATTTTAAAGATTTTAAACTATGGAAATATATAGTTGATCAGGAGGCCTATAAGGAACTAGTAGATGAGAATATTGAGGCCAACCATAGAGAAGAAGAGCATCAAGATTCAAATTTTTTCCCTGCTTATAGAGCCTAGCAGAACTTATAATACTTTGTTATTTGCAATCATATAATTCACCTTAATAATAAGTGTATTTTTGTCAAATATTCAATATTCAATAATGAGCCTAGAAAGAGCCCTTCAAAAACGTAGCGATTCAAAATGCGAGTTGTGTGCTTCAGAAGAAAATTTACAAGCTTATGCTGTAAAACCTTCAAAAGAAATAACGGCAACTAATAGCTTATATGCATGTAGCACTTGTGTTTCGCAAATCGAAAACCCTGACAATACAGACGCTAATCATTGGCGATGCCTTAATGATAGTATGTGGAGTGAGCATGATGCTGTAAAAGTGATTGCTTGGCGCATGCTAAACAGGCTCAAATCTGAAGGCTGGCCACAAGATTTATTAGACATGATGTACTTGGAGGATGAAGTTTTAGAATGGGCAAAAGCAACTGGTGAAGGAGAAGCTGACGAAAATGCATTAGTGCATAGAGATGTTAATGGCGTTGTATTACAAGCTGGGGATTCTGTAGTATTAGTAAAAGATTTAAAAGTTAAAGGCTCAAGTATGGTGGCTAAACAAGGTACAGCTGTGAGGCGTATTTCTTTAGACCATGAAAACGAAAAATACATCGAAGGAAAGGTTGGACCAACCCAAATCGTAATTATTACGGACTACGTTAAAAAACTTTAAACCAATTTTCTGAATTTGGAGGGTGTAATCCCTTTCACAACCTTAAATTTTCTATTAAAATTAGATATGTTGTTAAAGCCAGATTTCTCAGCAATGTCTGCAACGGTTAATTCATTTCCTACAACCAATAGCTTACAAGCGTGCTCAATACGCAACTCGTTAAGAAAAGTAAAATAAGATTTATTAGTACGCTTTTTAAAATACTTACAAAAAGCATTTGGAGTCATTGCGGCAGTTTCAGAAATCTGATTTAATGTTATCTCCTGAGTATAGTGAGACATAGTGTATTCGAAAACATCTCTCATACGATTGCCTTCGATATCAGAATATTGCTTTTTATTAATGAATGTCGATAGACTCTTAGATTTACATTTAGAAAGAACTTCAATAATTTTTAGCAGTAGAATGAATCTATGTAACTTTGAGTTTTCTTTTAAATTAAGAAAGAAATCTTGGAGTATTAGTTTATGTGATATTGCTTTGAATCCATTTGATGAACGTTTGAAGAATTTACGCGATACTTCTAGTTCTTCTAATTTGAAAAAATGATTGCCAAAGGAATTATTAGTAAAAAATATGGACAACATCACAGATTTTTTAGTGCTTTTTTCGCTCTTGAAAACATGAGGTAGGTTGCTGCCAATAACAATTATATCGCCTTTATTATAATTATTGATGCTGTCGCCAACTATAAATGTACCTTCTCCCTCAGCAATAAAACTTACTTGAATTTCTTCATGTTGATGTAATTTGTCATAAAACACGATTTCAATGTCTTCCTGATATACGAGAGCATCATCATTAGGTTTTGGTATTTTAAAAGGGAATACTTTCATGATATATAATGCCTAAAATTGATAAAATATTAAATTTAGGATAATATAGTATTAATTTTTGATAATCACATATTAATTATGTTCTGCTATGAGTATTAATTTTACACTATTAAAAACATATACTTATGAGCATACAATGGAAAGGCGTTATGCCGGCTGTAACCACAAAATTTACAGATAATGACGACTTAGACTTAAAAAACTTCGAATTGAATATTAACGCGCAATTAGATGCTGGAGTACATGGTATCGTTTTGGGAGGAACTTTAGGCGAAGCAAGTACATTAAGCGATTCTGAAAAACGAATATTAACGCGAACAACAGTAGGTATTGTAAAAGGAAAGGTTCCTGTTCTTATTAATATAGCAGAACAAACGACTAAAGGAGCTATTGAAGCCGCTCAGAAGGCAGAAGAAGATGGCGCTAAAGGGTTGATGATGTTGCCGCCAATGCGCTATAAAGCTGGAGATAGAGAAACGGTTGAATATTTTAAATCAACGGCAAATAGTACATCCTTACCCATCATGATTTATAATAACCCAGTAGATTATAAGATAGAGGTAACCATGGATATGTTTGATGACTTGCTTAAATGTAGTAATATAGAAGCTGTAAAAGAATCTACTAGAGATATTTCAAACGTCACAAGAATAAAGAATCGTTTTGGAGATAGATTGAAAATCATGACAGGAGTAGATACTTTGGCACTCGAAAGTTTACTAATGGGAGCAGACGGTTGGATAGCAGGTCTAGTTTGTGCTTTCCCAGCTGAAACCGTTGCTATTTATGAACTTCAGAAAGCAGGACGAATCAAAGAAGCTTTAGAAATATATCGTTGGTTCTTACCATTGTTGGAGTTAGATATAAACCCTAAATTAGTACAGAATATCAAATTGGCAGAAGTAGCTACTGGAATAGGTACTGAAAACGTTCGAGCGCCAAGATTACCATTACATGGCGAAGAACGTACACATGTTTTAAAGGTTATTGAAGATGGCTTAAAGAATAGACCAACGTTACCGGACTATAAATCATTGCAGTAATGCTAGAGATAAGACCCACATGCGAACATTGTAATAAATTATTGCCTTTCGATTCTGAAGAGGCAATGATTTGTACGTTTGAGTGCACATTTTGCCAGGACTGTGTTGAAAGTGTTTTGCAAGACGTTTGTCCTAATTGTGGCGGTGGATTTGAAAAGCGTCCAATTCGTCCAAAGAGTTTGTTAGAAAAGTATCCAATATCTACTAAAGTTGTGCATAAACCAGTTGATATTAAAGCACATTTAAAAAGACTAAAAGAATAATGATAACAGGAAAAAATTATATAGGAAATAATCAATCTGCAAAGGGAAATAAGACATACAAAACGTTCAACCCTAAATTGAATCTTGAAAACGCATCTGTTTTTACCGAAGCAACTACAGGCGAAATTAATGAAACAGTAAATTTGGCGTCAAAAACGTTCAAGGAATTTCAAAACATTCCTGGTATTAAAAAAGCGGAATTCTTGAATGCAATAGCCGATGAAATATTGGCATTGGATGACGAATTGATTCAAGTCTACTGCTCAGAAACTGGATTACCAGAAGGTCGTGCCAAAGGAGAACGCGGAAGAACGGTTGGCCAGTTAAGAACCTTTGCCGATTTAGTGATTGAAGGCTCTTGGGTCGAAGCAACAATAGATACCGCAATTCCTGATAGACAACCTATGCCAAAATCTGATGTGCGTAAAATGATGGTGCCTTTAGGACCAGTTGTAGTTTTTGGTGCTAGTAATTTTCCTTTGGCATATTCAACTGCTGGAGGAGATACAGCTGCTGCTTTGGCAGCGGGATGCCCAGTAATTGTAAAATCACACCCCATGCACGCTGGAACTGGAGAATTAGTGTCCTCGGCAATTATTAAAGCTGCTCAAAGAACAAATATGCCTAATGGTGTTTTCTCAAACTTGAACAGTAGCGGAATTGAAGTAGGAGTTCAATTGGTGGAACATCCAGGAGTAAAAGCTGTTGGATTTACAGGTAGTATTAGAGGAGGAAGAGCCTTGTTCGATTTGGCATCAAAAAGAGAGGAACCAATTCCTGTATTCGCAGAAATGGGGAGTATAAACCCTGTTATTATTCTGCCTAATGCTCTAAAGGAAAGAGGAATGCAATTGGCATCAACTTATGCAAAATCCATTACTTTAGGAACAGGGCAATTCTGTACTAATCCAGGTTTATTATTAGGAATTAAGGGAGAGGAACTCACTAGTTTTCTTAATGAACTTTCAGGAGAAATTGTAAAAATAGAACCTTCTTGCATGTTGCACCCAAACATTATTGGTGCTTATGAAAGTAATAAGGATAGAGCGGTTTCTCAAAGCGGATTAACAATTACAGCAGATTATGATTCAGATGTACAAACCAATTTTGCTAGACAAACCATTACAACTGTTGAAGGAAAGACGTTTTTAGAAAACCCAACCTTGCATCAAGAAGTGTTTGGCCCATTTTCTATGGTTGTTCAATGTGAAGATGCTAAACAAATGGAAACTATTATTTCTAGACTTGAAGGACAATTAACGGGTACGGTGATTTCAGAAGAAGGAGAAGCATCTCATTATTCAGACGTCATTGCTGCGCTTCAAAATCGAGTGGGACGTGTTATTTTTAATGGTGTTCCTACAGGTGTTGAAGTATGTCCATCAATGTTGCATGGTGGTCCATATCCAGCATCTACAGATAGTAGATTCACAGCTGTTGGGATTCATTCTATTAAACGTTGGGTACGACCTTTGAGTTTTCAGGATTGGCCAAATGAAATACTGCCTAATGAACTTAAAGATGAAAATCCACTTGAGATTTCTAGGCTAATAAACAATGAAAATACGTCACGTAAAATTTAAGCTTATGAGTTTCCTAAAGTGTATTTCGTTAGCCTTAATTTTCCTTATAACTTCATGCTCTTCAGATGAATCTAATAGTTCTGCAGAGCGACTGAATTCAATAATCGAAAGGTATCAAGATTATGAAGGCTATGATGAAAAAGAATACCCCTTAGGAGTCTCTACAAAAGAATATTACCAAACCCAAGCTGAATTTGCTAAATCTAAACTTGAAGAACTTTCTAAAATAGATTTAGACAAGTTAAAAGAGACGGATAGGATTTCGGCTGAACTATTGAAGTTCGTTCTGCAAGACCAAATTGATTATTTTGAGTTTGAACGTTACTTGAATCCGCTACTATCAGATTCTGGATTTCACAGCAGCTTAAATTATCACGTAAGACCTTTAAACAATTATTCAGAAGTCATTGAGTATCTTAAGGAATTAAATGCAATCCCAAGCTTTGTGGATCAACATTTCGTGAATCTACGTGCTGGATTAGAAAAAGGTGTTTCTCAACCAAGAGTGATTTTTAAGGGTTATGAGTCTACCTATAATGACCATATTGTTGATGGCGTAGAAGAAAGTTATTTTTATTCACCCTTTAAGAATTTGCCAGAAAGCCTTACTAAATCTCAAAAAGATTCTATTTTAACTGCAGCTAAAGAGGTTGTTGAAGGAAAAGTGATTCCGCAATTCAAAAGGATAAAAGCCTTTTTTGAAACTGAATACCTTCCAAAAACCAGAACAACTTTAGGAGTATCTGACACTCCAAATGGAAGGGAATATTATCAAAATAGAATTAATTTTTATACTACCAGCAATCAATATACTGCTGATGACATACATCAAATTGGACTCAAAGAAGTGGCACGTATTAGGGCACAAATGGAGATTATTATTTCCGATTTGAACTTTAAAGGAAGTTTCGACGATTTCTTGAAATTTTTAAGAACAGATGAGCAGTTTTATGCCAAAACGCCGAAGGAATTATTAATGATCGCTAGAGACATGGCTAAACGCGCCGATGAGCAATTGCCGCGCTTTTTCAAAACGTTACCGAGAAAACCTTATGGAGTAGCCCCAGTGCCCGATGCTATTGCTCCTAAATATACAGGTGGACGTTATATTGGCACGAGCGCAGAGAGTACAAATCCAGGGTATTATTGGGTGAATACTTATGATTTACCAAGTAGAACACTATACACTTTGCCGTCATTGACAGTCCATGAGGCTGTTCCGGGACACCACTTACAAGGGTCATTAAATAATGAACTGGGTGATAGTATTCCACAATTTAGAAAAAATTTATACTTGTCAGCTTATGGAGAAGGTTGGGGATTGTATACAGAATTTTTAGCAGATGAAATGGGTATGTATACCACGCCTTATGAAAAATTTGGACAACTTACTTATGAAATGTGGCGTGCTTGCCGGTTAGTAGTTGATACAGGAATTCATGCCAAAGGTTGGACTCGCGAACAGGTGGTTGATTTCATGGCTTCGAATACAGCGTTGTCTTTGCATGAAGTGAATACGGAAACTGATCGCTACATTTCTTGGCCCGGACAAGCGTTGTCTTATAAAATCGGAGAGCTTAAAATTAGAGAACTTCGAAAAAGAGCCAAAAAAGAGTTAGGTAGTGATTTTGATATTCGAGAGTTTCATGAAATTGTATTAGAGCAGGGTACAGTTACCTTGGCTATTTTAGAGAATAGAGTAAATATATATATAGATAGAGTAAAGGATGGCGAGTAATACATTTGTTTGCATAGATGCGCATACCTGTGGCAATCCAGTTCGAGTTATAAAGGAAGGTGGTCCAGAACTTATAGGGAATACGATGAGTGAAAAGCGTCAGTATTTCCTTAGAGAATATGATTGGATTCGTAAAGGATTGATGTTCGAACCTCGTGGCCATGATATGATGAGCGGAAGTATTTTATTTCCTCCACACAATCCAGAAAACGATTTTGCCATTCTATTTATTGAGACATCAGGATGTTTACCGATGTGCGGACATGGTACAATAGGCACAATTACCATTGCTATTGAAGAAGGTTTGGTAATACCAAAAAACCCTGGTAAAATTAGAATGGAAGCACCTGCAGGGTTGGTTGAAATAGAATACCAACAAATAGGAACTAAAGTTGATTGGGTAAAACTCAAAAATGTAAAAAGTTATTTGGCAGCAGAGAATTTGACCATTGAATGCCCAGAATTAGGAGAGCTCACTTTTGATGTTGCTTATGGCGGAAATTATTATGCGATAGTGGATCCTCAAAAAAACTTTTCTGGAGTTCATGATTTTACCGCTAGTAAAATCATACAGTATTCGCAGATAGTTCGTGATAGAATAAATAAAAAGTACCCAAACATGTTCATCCATCCAGAGAATGACACAATTAAAGACGTCACACATTTGCTATGGACAGGTAATACGATTGACTCTGCATCATCAGGGAGAAATGCCGTGTTTTATGGAGATAAAGCAATAGATAGAAGCCCATGCGGAACGGGAACATCTGCAAGGTTAGCACAATTACATGCTAAAGGTCAATTAAAAAAAGGAGAAGATTATATCCATGAGAGCTTTATTGGCAGTAAATTTATTGGTAACGTAGAAGAAGAGACAACTTTAGATGGAAAAACGGCAATTATACCTAGCATTAAAGGCTGGGCAAAAATTTACGGACATAATACAATTACAATAGATGATGAAGATGATCCATATGCACACGGTTTTCAAGTGATTTAAAAAATAAGAAGATGAAACAGTTTTTATGTTTATTAATTGGCTTGAGTGTATCAGTAACGTCTTCTCTAGCGCAAAGCATTACAAAAGATGATTACAAGAGGGCTGTAAGTTTCATGTATGACAATTATAATAATAAAACGGCATTTAATCTGTATAATGAGGTTAAATGGTTTAAAGATAGCTCTGGCATTTGGTTTGTAGATTACAGTAAACAAGGAGGGGTTTATAAAACTATTTCTTTCAAAGGTTTTAAAACAGAATTGTTATTTGACCAGAAAAGAGTTGCGGATGAATTAAACAAAGTTCTTGAAACAAAGGTTGAGGCGAATCAACTATCATTATCTGATTTTGAACGGATCGGTAATGACTCGCTCGCATTTAAAAATGCAGATAGAGCTTATGTATTAAATCTAAAAACGTATCAACTTCGGGAAAAAGAAAAGGATGAAAAAGAAGAGCCTAATGAATTTGAAAGTAAATCGCCAGATGGCAAATGGATAGCGTATTCAGAAAATCATAACCTTTTTATAAAATCTACTAAAACTGAAGCAAAGCATCAACTAAGTTTTGATGGTGATAAAAACTACGAATATGCTAGTTGGTATGGCTGGTATGATAAGATGGAAGGCGAAAACGGTGAGCGTCCAAAACACTTTTATGTAGATTGGTCTAAAGATTCTAAATGGATATCTACAAATATTGTCGATTTAAGAAATGCTGAAAAAATGTATTTGTTAGATTATAGCATTGATACATTGTATAAACCTAAATTATTATCTTATTACCGAGGATCTCCAGGCGATACAACAATGGTGCATGTAAAGCCAGCGTTCTTCAATGTAGAAAGTAAAAAAGAAGTTAAAACTAGTCTTCCAACTAATACACATATTAATGCTGTTTCTGTACAATGGTCGGAGAAACCGGGTATTATATATGCAAATTATCAAGATAGGGGTTATCAGAAAGAACGTGTAAAAGAAATCAATCTAAACACCAATACAGAAAGAACATTAATTACAGAAGAGAGCAAGACCAATATCGATAATTTCAGGTACTGGTTATTGGAAGAGAACGATAAGCTCATTTTTCTTTCAGAACGTAGTGGTTGGCGACAACTTTATGCATTAGATCTTAAAACTGGTAATACAACCTCACTAACCAATGGAGCCTATTATGTGAATGGAATTAGTCACATAGATAAGGAAAAGGGTGTTGTATATTTTATGGCAAGTGGTAAAGACAAAGGAAATAACATTTATCATCAACAATTGTATAAGGTCGACCTTAGCGGTAAGATCACATTGCTAACTTCAGAAAATGTGCATCATAGAATTTCTTTTTCCAAGGATGGTCTTTATTTTGTTGACAATTATTCCACAATCAGTATTCCAACAAAAACAGTTTTACGTGAATCAACAACTGGAAAAACAGTAACAAATTTAACCGAAGCTGATATTTCTGAAGCTGCGATAAACGATTGGAAAGCTCCTGAAGTATTTCAATTAATAGCGAAGGATGGCAAAACAACTATCTATGGAGCTTTGTGGAAACCAACAAATTTCGACCCTGATAAAAAATACCCAATTATTGATGCAACTTATACTGGCCCACATACACAAAGGTTTCCAAAATCCTTCAATGGCGTATTTAATAATCAGTCTCTGGCAGAGCTTGGTTTTGTGATAATGCAGATGGATGGATTGGGGACATCAGGTAGATCAAAAGAATTTCATGACCATTCCTATAAGAATATGGGTAATAACCTTGAAGATCATGTCTTAGCAATTAAATATCTTGGAGATAAGTATAGTTGGATCGATGCCAGTAGAGTTGGGATTTTTGGTCATTCAGCAGGAGGATATGATACAGGTAGGGCGATGTTAGCATTCCCTGATATTTATAAAGTTGGAGTCGCGAGTTCCGCAGATCACGATTTTAGAATGGAGAAAGCATGGTGGCCAGAAATGTACCAAGGTTGGCCTATTGATTCGACCTACCAAAAAGTTTCTAACATTACTAATGCAAAAAACCTAAAAGGGAAATTGCTCTTGGTTCATGGAGGTATGGATGATAATGTGAATCCATCTGCCACTTTTAAATTGGCTGAAGCTTTGGTCAAAGCCGATAAAGAATTCGATTTGCTAATTTTGCCTAGCCAACGCCATGGTTATGATGGTGAGCATAGAAAATATTTCATTAAGAAACGATGGAATTATTTTATAGAACATTTAAGAGGGAGTACACCAATTTGGGATTTTAAATGGGAGTAAATGAGTAAAAACATAATCGTTATCGGAGGTGGAATTATAGGCTTGTGTTCTGCTTATTATCTTAATAAAGAAGGACATCACGTTACTGTTGTCGATCAATCTAACATGGACGCTGGTGCTTCATATGTCAATGCAGGATACCTTTCTCCGAGTCATATAATCCCTTTGTCAGCACCTGGTGTGATGAAGAAGGGTATCAAATGGATGTTTAATTCCTCTAGCCCATTGTACATTAAGCCAAGACTAGATCCAAATTTTATTAAGTGGGCTCTAGCTTTTAATAAGTCATGCACTCCCAAACATGTAGAAAGAGCCATTCCTGCTATTAAAGATATAACTCTATTAAGTCAAGATTTGTATGATGATATAAAGTCTACAGAAAAATTTAGGTTTCAGTATGATAAAAAGGGCTTGCTAATGCTGTGTCAAACCGAAAAGATGTTAGAAGAAGAAATTGGAGTGGCAGATATCGCAAGAGATCAAGGTTTAGATGTGACGACTTTATCGATGGACGATGTTAAAAAGCTAGAACCTCAAGCTCAAATAAACGCCATTGGCGCAACGTATTATACTTGTGATTCTCACACGACACCACATGAATTTATGGAGGACATGAAAGCGCATTTGAAATCATCGGGTGTTATCTTTCGTTTAAATGAAAAGGTAAAAGATATCACGGTAGAAAAGGAAAAAATTAGATCTATCAAGACTACTAAACAAATATTAGTAGCAGATGAGTATGTCTTAGCAGCAGGATCGTGGAGTTCATTATTAAGTAAAAAACTAGGTCTTAAATTATTATTGCAAGCAGGAAAAGGATATCGTATTAATACGTCAAGAGAAACGGGAATTACTATTCCGGCTATTCTTGCAGAAAGAAAGGTAGCTGTAACACCTATGAACGGATTTACACGTTTTGCTGGAACTATGGAAATTGCTGGTATTAATCACAATATCAACAGAGTAAGGGTAGATGCGATTGCTGAAGGAGTACATCAATATTATCCTGATTTTGAAGTAACGGAAGAAGAGAAGTCTGGAGCTGCGTGTGGTTTAAGGCCAGTAAGCCCTGATGGATTGCCATATATTGGAAAATCAACGACATGTCAAAACTTAACACTGGCTTCTGGTCATGCCATGATGGGGTGGAGTATGGCTACCGCCACGGGGAAATTGGTTCAAGAAATAGTGGATGGCGTAAAAACTTCAATGGCTATAGAATCATTTAATCCAGATAGAAGATTTTAAACATGCGATACGACCAGGTTCCTAATTCATTGTTTCAAAATAACAGAAAGAATTTCACTTCTCGGATGAAGGATAACACTATTGCAGTTTTAACGTCTAATGATGTAAAACACAATAATGCAGATGATGTTATGGGGTTTGCTCAAAACAATGATTTGTTTTACCTATCAGGAATTGATCAAGAGGGAACGATTTTAGTTTTATATCCAGATGCCTATAAAAAGGAAAATCGTGAAATTTTATTTGTAAAGGAAACCAACGACCATATTAAGATCTGGGATGGCGAAAAACTTACAAAAAAGCAAGCTACAGAAGTTTCTGGAATTAGGCGTATAGAATGGCTTCAGGATTTCGAAATGGTGTTGCAATACATGGCTTTTGAGTCCGATGGTTTTTATCTTGGACATAACGAGCATTTAAAACGCATTACAAAAAATCAACAGACACAGCAAGATAGGATGATTTCTTGGTGCAAAGAGAAATACCCGATTCATGAGTATTATCGAGCGGCTAAGATTACGAGAGCGTTAAGGCCTATAAAATCAGATGAAGAGATCGAGTTAATAAAAAGAGCAGCAGAAATTAGCGTAGTTTCTTTTAAAAACGTCCTGAAAGCGTGCAAACCTAACATCAAGGAGTACGAGTTAGAGGCTGAATTGACATACAACCTAACGAAATCTGGCGCGACACGACATGCTTTTAAACCTATTGTTGCATCTGGGAAGAATGCTTGTGCCTTACATTATAATACCAACGACAGCACCTGTAATGATGGTGATATGATTTTGATGGACTTCGGTGTCTGCTATGCTAATTATAATAGTGATACGACACGTTGCTTTCCTGTAAATGGAAAATTCTCAAAAAGACAAAGAGATATATATACGTCTATTTTGCACTGTTTAAAAGAAGGAAGTAAATTACTTAAGCCTGGCATAAATTCTTTGGAATATGAAAAGCAAATGGCTGGTTTGGTTGAAGGCGAATTAATAAAATTAGAATTACTTAATGCAGATGATGTAGCTAATCAAGATTCTGAAAACCCCTTGTATAAAAAGTATTTCATGCATGGAACAGCGCATCATATTGGGTTAGATGTCCATGATGTAGGACTGTATTCTCGACCATTTGAAGCAGGTATGGTGTTAACTTGCGAACCTGGTATTTATATTCCTGAAGAAGGTATTGGTTGTAGATTGGAGAATGATTATCTGCTAATAAAAGACGGAAACATTAACCTAACAGAAGCTATGCCTATAGAAATAGTAGATATAGAGGCCTTAATGGAAGATTAAAAATCTAAGTTTTCAATATTAAGCCGCATATTAATAAGGTGTTTTTCGAATCCTGCTTTTTCATAAGCTTTAATGGCTGAAGGATTTACATCATAGACATCTAATCTCAACTCGAAAACGTGTCGCTCTTTGCACCATTTCAAAAGGGCATCCAGAATTAATTTATTTAAGCCCTTGCCTCGATGCTCCTTAGGGACAAACATAAATCCGAGATAACCTTGTTTGTCATGTTTTAGATAACTTCGGTCATCCAATATTTTTGCGTATCCAGATGCAACAATAGTATTGTCAAAGTCAACAACGAAAACATCTGAATTGTCATTTTTTATGAGCAAGGAGATATCGTAATAACTAATGTCTCCATCTTTAATCGTAGAATCCATTGGTCGTTCTGCAGTAATAAGACCTTGTTCAAACTCAAGGAGTGTTGGTAGATCTTCTAGGGTGGCTTTTCTAACAATTGGTGTCATAATTTAATAAGATGTCATGAAATTTTCTGAACATATTTTTTTTAAGTAAAAAAGTAATTCGTCTGCATTCTCTTTATTGAAAACCATTGGCGGTTTTATTTTTAAAACATTATGATCCAGCCCATCAGTACTCATTAAAATACCATAATCTTTCATTCTATTGGCAAGATATTCTGTTTGAGAAGCTAAAGGGTTCATGTGAGAATCTACTAACTCAATTCCTAGAAATAAACCTTGACCACGAACCTCACCAATAATTGGAAAATCTTTGGATAAAAGGTTCAATTCAGATTTTAAAAACTCACCAACCTCTAATGCATTCTTTTGTAGTTTTTCACGCTTAACAGTCCTTAGAACTTCAGTTGCAATAGCACATGAGACTGGGTTTCCACCAAAGGTGTTGAAATATTCCATGCCGTTGGCAAATTTATCGGCGACTTCTTGAGTGCATGCAACAGCAGCAATTGGATGCCCATTACCAAGGGGTTTTCCAATAGTAACAATATCAGGAACTACATCATGTAACTGGAACCCCCAAAATGTTTTTCCCATGCGACCGCAACCCACTTGTACTTCATCTGAAATACATAAGCCTCCTGCTTTGCGAACTAACTTATATGCTTGAGTCAGAAACCCTTCAGGTAATTCTATTTGCCCACCACAACTTATAATAGGCTCTATAATAAAAGCACCGACACCACGCCCTTTTTCGTGTATTGACTCAATTTGTTTTTGAACTTCTTCAGCATATGCCTCGGCTGTGTTTCCCCCTCTATATTTACCTCTAAAAGCATCTGGTAATGGAAAAATATGAGTATGTTCTGGTGTACCTTTCCCTCCTTTCCCGTCAAATTTATACGAACTGATATCAATGCACATATTAGCATTTCCATGATAACCTACTTCGCTCGCAATAATGTCTCGTTGACCAGTATTGGCTTTTACCATTCGAATAGCTAATTCGTTGGCTTCACTCCCAGAATTCACAAAATGCAAAACGTTTAATTCTGGCGGCAATGTTTCTATGAGTTCTTTTGCTAAAGCATTTATGTTTTCATGTAAATAGCGAGAGTTTGTATTAATTAAAGCCATTTGCTCTTGCCCGGCCTTCACTACATTGTAATTTTCATGGCCTACATGAGCCACATTGTTGACTGTGTCAAGGTATTTTTTACCAAATGGATCCATTAAATATTGACCAGCACCACGAACCATTTGTATGGGAATTTTATATTGTAAACTTAAACTCTTACCTAAATGTTGCTGCCTGTAGTTAATGAGTTCGTTATTAGAGTTTAAGGAAATGTTTTCAAGTGCTTCAGATTTAAATAAACTATTTGGATTTGGACATAGGCTTTTCCAGACATCAATTTGCTTTGGGTAAGCAACACCAGGAAAATCTATGTCATAATCTAGCATAGATAGCATTACTTGAAAATGCAGATGAGGTGCCCAGTTTCCGTTTTCTGGATAATTGCCCAATTCTGCAATTTTTTCACCCTTTTTTATGATATCTCCAACACTGCATTTGGTAGCACTTAAAATGGTTAAATGACCATATAGGGTAAAGAACTCAAGATGTTCAATGGTGTGTTTTAAAATCACCAATCCACCATATTCTTTATCACCAGCATCATTGACTGCAGTGACGACTTCTCCATCTAATAAAGAATGGACTGGTGTATTAGCTGGTAACCAAAAGTCTATTCCTAAATGTACAGTCCTACTTTCTATTCCTTGATTTCCAATTTTGTCATACTCTGTCGAAGTGTATAAAGCTCTTGGCTCTAAATAACCTCCTGCTATTATTTTGTTTGGTATTTGTTTTTGAAGTTGTTCTATTTTAAACTGAAATAAATCTAGGTCATTGAAATCGTGTTGATGCCCTATCCATTTACTGGACACACTTAAATCAAGATGATGGACTTTGTTTTTGGCTTCAGTTGGGAATAGTTCATTAAGTTGAAATTGCTGATTTGAAACCCAATTTTCAAATTCATTTTGTTTAGGATGACCATTAAATCCACAAGCTTCTCGAAAACTATAGTAGGCAAATTCTGGATTTATTTGACGCCATTTTTGTAATAATTCCCAAGCTGGCTTTTCACTAATTAGTAAATACTCGTTATTTGGCTCTTTGTCCTTGTTAATTGCCGATTTAGTTAATGAGATTACTAATCTCATTGCGATGGCAATATACAAATGAGTCAATTCATCTTCATTTAAAGGGAAAGTAGAATGATACCCTTTTACTATTGACAATGCTGCCTCCAATGGGTCATTATGATGCATAATAGCATACGAGCAAGCAATAGCAACATCGTTTATAACTTGAGTGTAAATTGCATCGCCATAATCAATTGCCGCTTTTACTTTTGGATTGATCAATTCTGAAGTGACAATCACATTATTGTCATTTGCATCGTTATGAACTACTGCTTTGCGCAGCTTTGAATAAGCTTCTTGTGACGTCTCAAATTGAGCTTGAAAATATTCTATAATTTCTTTTTGATCATCTTTGAATAATTGTATATGTGATTTCGTCCAAAGAGATTGGGCGATATCCCAAACAAACTCTCGATGTGCTTCTGGATGATCAAAACCCTGTAAGGCTTTTGTTAGTAAACCACATTGCTCACCTAAACTAAAACGTAAATCATCTAATTGTGGATTTACGTCGCTCCAGACACGTCCAGATACCCAACTTAATAAACGTACTTTACGTTGGTTTCCATAATCATCTGTAATTTCTGAAATGGCATTACCATCCATATCGGTCATTACTTTTGGAGCAATGAGATTTTGTCCCTTTGCTTCGACAAATTGTAATAGTTTTTGCTGAAAATCTAAATAGTTTTCATTTTCATTAGGTCTTGATACTTTTAAAATATAGCCATCACTATTCTCGGTTTTAATTCTAAAATTAAAATCGACTTCTCCAGGAAGCGGCAATGCTGTTCCTTTAATAGCGTGTAGTTTGAAGAGTATATCTTCTGCTTGTTGATTCAATATTTGTAAGCTGTCGTAATTCATTATTCCTCTGATAATAACATAATAAGATGTGCGGCGCTCCAACTAAAATTTTGAGCATGTAATCCTTTACCTGTTAATGGATGATAATTCTCTCTAATTGATTTGCCTTTGCCTAATAATCCTTCAGCGCCTTCAATGATTTGTACAGTCGCCCTATCTGCCTCTTTCTTGAATCCATAATTCTGCAAACCAACGACGCCAAAATAAGCTTGATCTAACCAATTTGGCCCTCTCCAATAGCCTTTTAAAGGATCGAATTTTGGATGATCTGCACTCATGGTTTGAAATGGTACTTTAGTAAAGAATTTTTCGGGATCCATCATTTTGGTTTTAACAGATTTTGCTTGTTCTTGAGAGGCTGCATTTGCCCATAAAGCAGTCCAACCTTCGCTGCCTTCACCTTTAATAAATATATCGCCCTTTAAGTTTGTGTCATAAAACCATCCATCTTCTGAATCGTAAAATTGAGATTGTATCTTTTGTTTTAATAATAACGCTTCAGATGTAAATTTTTCACTGTCTTTATTAAGTTGAAGTGTAATTGCTAACTTACTCAAGTATAGTTTTTCAGCGTATAAATAGGCGTTTAAATCGACACTTTCCTGGTCTAAAGAGTAGGCGCCTTCACTGTTTTTTAAAATTTTAGAATTGTCGAAACGAATGGCATTGTCCATACCACTTTCCCATTTTGCTGCAATTAAACTACCATCTGTCGAGCCATATTCGCACAAGCCATCTTGATCATTATCTCTCTTATTATACCACCAATAGTGATACTTTTTTAGTTTAGGGTAGAGTTCTTTGATGAAATCAAGATCCTTATCTTTTTCATACACTTTTAAAACGGACCAAGCTGATAGAGGCGGTTTTGTATCGCGATAATTATGAGCTTCGATAGTTGTATCGCGGTACACACAATCTGCTACAAAACCATCATCGTTTTGAAACTCAAACATGAGCTTTATTTGTTTTTTTGCTAAATCAGTATCATAATATGATAGACCAACGGCATGTTTCCAAGAATCCCATGACCAGAATCCATTAAACCATTTATAATGATAACTTGGGAACAAGCCTTCGTGCTTAATCTCTCCAGCTGGAATACGCCAATTATTTTGAAGTGTCAAATGTGCTTTTGCTAAAACTTGAGCATATTTTTTATCTAAAAATTGAGGTTTTCTATTTTGTATTATTGTTTGGAGTTGGTTTTCTTTTTCAGCCTTTCGAGCATCTAAAATAGAATCGAAATTCGTATGTGCAATTAGCTTTTGTTCTTTCTCCCATGAATATTCTGGGAAAATGAAAGTTTGTGAAATAATGATTTCTTTCGACTCGTTAGGCGATAAGTTGAATCCTTTCAACATAAGTGCATAAGCTCTATTCTCATTTAGAATATCTATGCGATGAATATTATTGTTTGTTTGGATATATCCAATCGCAGGTGAATTTTCAGAGGCTATCTTAATAGCATTGTTTTCTTGCGAAAGTTCGAGGCCAATATTAGAAACCCCACCTTGAATAGTTGTCTGGATTTGAAGTGAGTTATCCGTAACGTTTGTAATAGTAGACCTTTGTAATGCGGTATGGCCGGACAAGAAAACGAGTTCTTGCTTTAGCACGATTTTTTCATTTTTAAAAAGCTGCTCTAAATGACTTGAGTAACTGTTTTGCTCAATTATATCGTCTTTAAAATTGATTAGTTTATCGTTATGGTGGTTAGTTGTTAAAGATAATCTTGATAATGATGGACTACTCCAAATCCCATTTTGCTGAGTCATTAAAAAAGGACCAGAAAAGCCAATTAAATTTTTATTAGTTTTTGGAGAACTATACGCAAACCAAGCACCTTGGTCCGAAAACATGAGTCCAGATCTGTCAACAGAATCTTTAGGAGTAATTCTATAGTCTAGGATATTCTGACTATAATCTAGATATTTATATTCATAACCATGATTTAATGTTTTGTCACTTGAGCAATTTGAAAAAGTGATCAATAAAATAAGAAAAACTACAATTTCTTTCATGTCATTATCTTAGTATAAACCCATTTTTCATAGGGTCGTTTGGGTCAATTACAAATGTTTGAATACCAGTTATATGAGCCGTTCCTTCCACTTGTGGAATAACCGCCTTATACGGCCCATAATCTACTTCAGAGACTATAGATCCTTTAAATACAGAACTCGTAATGCTCTCAATAGTCATAGTTTCTCCAAAATTAATTTCTTTTCTTTTTTTGTGAATGGCCATTCTTCCTGAAACTCCAGAACCTGTAGGGCAACGGTCTACTTCACCTTCAGCAAAAATGCAAATATTTCTACTATCTACTCCAGATTTTTGTTTATTATTATCAATAAAAATAGTTCCGTAAAGAAAACTTAAATCATCTTCAAAAGGGTGAATAATTTCTTTGTCAGAAGCCATGACGGCATGTTTAATATCCATGCCCTTGGCAATTAAAGATCTATATGATTCAGGACTTAAATCAAAACTAAAATCATTTTTCGCCATGTCAATATATGCGTAAAAGGCACCTCCATACGCGAGGTCGTATGTTACTTTTCCTAAACCATCTACATTAACAATACGATTTAGACCTACTACAAAACTTGGTACACAATGAAAGCGAACCCCTGTAATTTGTCCATTCTTCACATGTGCGAACGATGTAATCCTTCCACAAGGGGCATCAATCTTAATTATGTTATCACCTTCTTGTACATCTATCCAATCCATTTCTATTGCTAAAGTTGATATGGCAATAATGGCATGTCCACACATAGTAGAGTAACCTTCATTGTGTAAAAAGATAATGCCAAAGTCCCCTTGATTATCATTAGGAGGGAGAAGAATACAGCCATACATATCTGCATGACCTCTAGGTTCGAACATTAAGGCTTTTCTCAGATGGTCAAAATGTTCTTTGCAGTACCTACGATATTCCAGAACGGAACTTCCTTTTAACTCAGGAAATCCATCGATAATTACTCGAAGTGGTTCCCCACCTGTGTGCATATCTATTGTTTTTATGGCTAGCCAATCTGGGTTGAGAACAAAACTGGTGTTGGCAAGTATATTTTTGTAAATCTTACTCATTTATGTGTTTATTGTAATAGTATGTTGCAGCTACTAAATCCTCTAATGCATGTCCGACTGATTTAAAAAGAGTGATTTCTTTGTCGTTTTCTCTCCCTTGTTTCGTTGAAGATGTAAGATCAAAAAGGTCAGCTTTGATGTCTTCTTTTGATATTACTCCGTTTTCAATGGGAATCACTATATCACCACTTTCTTTTAATCCTCCTTGAAATGTATCTACAAAAACAGAAGCTTTTTTAATGATGTCGTCATCAGCTTCACGCATATCGATCTTGTAGGCACCTACAAGATCGATATGCTGTCCTTCATGTATGTACTTGCCAAGCACTAAGGGTGTTCTTGAAAGTGTAGCACATGAAATTATATCAACATCGCTAATTTTCTCTTCTATGGTTTTAATAGCCTGAATTGAGAAGTTTTCATTTTTTAGTTTAGATGCTATGTCCCGTGCTTTCTCGAAATTTCGCCCCCATATATATACCACTTCTATTGGTCTTACAGAGGCATGAGCTTTGATGAGGTTAATTGATAGGGCGCCTGTTCCAATCATTAACATTGATTTAGAATTTTGTTTGGACAGGAAAGATGATGCTAGAGCAGATGCGGCAGCTGTGCGTTTAACAGTAAGGCTTTTTGCTTCTAGAATAGCTTTCATGGTGCCTTTTACAGCATCAAGGTAAATATAGATTCCTTGTATCGAAGGTAGTTTGAATTGATCATTTTCTGGATTTACGGTCACAATCTTCACTCCAGCATTTTCACTTGGGTTCCATGCTGGCATCAATAATAAAGTAGAGTCTACACTAACTTGGGGATTGGGGAAATCGTGATGATGTCGCATGGGAACCACAATTTCTTTGTTTAGAAACCCTAATCTTAATGCCTCTATAAGTTCCGAAAAAAGGGTATTGTTTTCAATAAAATCAGCACTTATTTGAGTTATGGATTCCATAAGTTAAAAGTAAATAATTCTTGTTTTGAATTATAATATTAGCTGCCTTAAGTTGAAATTCTCCTAAAATCAACACCTTGTAGTCTAATGCTTACCGTGATTGTCGTTAAAACGCTATTTGTCTAAACTTTGTGTTATATGTCGAAAAAGATATTGATAATCAGAATTATATGCGATATTGGCGATAGTAAAATGATTAATAGCACCTAACATTTAAATCATTTTACAATGGGATTACAAATTATTGACCAAAAAGAATGCTTCCAAGTTATGGGAGCTCTTAACAAAGCTAATGTAGACACGTTCACCACTTATTTTAAAGAGGTGATTAAGGATTCACAGGAAGTTACAATCAACATTGAAGGTTTAGACAGTATAGATCGCGTAGGCGTAAACGCCTTAGTGAAACTATATTCTCAATCTTTAGAAAATCAATCAAAGTTTTTTATTATAGGACTTGGATCAAAGGATTTGCATGAGCATTTCAGTACTGTTGAGTCTGCTGCTTAGATAATATTTAGAATGACATTTAGAGTGCGTTTTTCTGATGTTTGAAAAACGCATCTGCTTGTAACTGCATTAATTCACGAGCGCGTTTGCGTTTGTATTGATAGAGTTCATCTTCTTCTGCAATGTCATTATATATACGGTTATTCAATGTCATATCCGTATTAAGTAATAGTTTACGCTCATTTATTTTTTGCTCTACCCAAGTTTTTACAGCTGTTTCTGCATCTTCAAATTTATAATCGTATTCACCTTTTGGAGATAGTAATTTCGCAAATATTGGTGAGGTTTCAATTGCTAAAAACAACAAGAATATAAAAAAGGATGGTAGCCAAGGTAATTCGCCTAAAGCATTAACACGTGCCATCAAGCCATCAAAACCATCAATAATTGGTTGTGAGGTGGTGACCTGATCTGTATACTCACTTTGTAATGTTGTTATGCTGTTTTCTGCGGCAGTTATTTTAGCTTTGTTTTCTGTTTTAAGTTGTTGTAATTCTGCCAAGGCCGCATCATGTTTTTCACGTTTTTCAGTATAAACAGGACCCTTTCCTAGCAGGTTGGTTCCTGAGGTTCCTTCTGCTTCCCCAATGTAAACATCGTAAAGAGCATTTACCTCAGATTCTTTAGTGTCTATCTGTTGCTGTAGTGTTGTAATATCGTTTTGAATTGCTTCTACTTTAGGCGTGTATTGCAAGGCAATTTGGTCTTTATTGGCAAGCGTTAAGTCATTTTTTTGTTCAAGTAAGACTTGGTCAATCTCTTTTTGAAATATTTTCAGTTCTAAAGGTTTAGAAATGACCACAGCAATAATCACTGCTAATATTATTCTTGGCGACGCTTGTATAAGCTCGTCAATAACATTGCCACGTTTTTTGATTGTGGATACTATGAACCTGTCTAAATTAAAGATGAGCAATCCCCATACAAATCCAAAGAAAACGGAGGCCAGTATATTATCGAAAACGGTATAAAGAGCATAACTAGACGCTATGAAAGCCATGACAGCAGTAAAGAACACTGTGGCGCCAATGCCAGCATACTTGTTCTGCTCTCCAACAGAACACGACTCAAGGATATCAGTATCGGATCCAGAGCAGATGAGAAAAAATTGTTTTAACATGTCGATTTTTGATTTGACTTGCCTATTGGCAGGTAGGTTGATAGACTATTAGAACGCTTTTTACTATAAAATGTTACAATAAAAAACCCTCAATGTGCATCGAGGGTTCAAAAAAATAGAGTAGTTAAGCCTTTTTCCAAAAATAAACCTCAGGTTTTCCGTCTTGACCTTGTTTTGTTTGAACACGTTCAATGTCATTACTTCTTGTTAGCATCAATGCTTTTTCAGTTGAAATCTTTTTGTTCTCATAAAAGAATGTCGCTCCTTTAGAAATGACTTCAGTAAGATCTATTACCGAATTTGGATTACTCTGGTTATTATTAAGCTTATTATGATTTTCATTTAAGTTACGATTGTTTGAATTAGGGTTTGAATTGCTCCTATTTATATTGTTATACGTTCTATTAGTGTCACTCAAAAGTACTTTATAACTACCATCAGTGTTATTTTTGGTTGAAACTGAAAGAGATGATGTATTCTTACTCAAAAGTTTGTGTGCTTTTCGAGAGGATATGTGTTGTCCGTTGTAATAAAACTTGGGAGCTTTACCTGTAAGGGCTTCTCCATTCTTATCAACAAGATTGCCGTTCTCATTGAGATAGCTGGTATGTCCATCTTTTTTAGCGTATAAATGTTCTTTACCATTAATTTTGATATTACCTGTTTCGAGATTGATATTCGCTTGTTCCTTAGCCTTTGTTTTTTTGTGTGTATAGCCTTTTTTTGAAAGCTTGACCTTTGGCCTCTTAGAGTTTACGCCAAGGATTTGAATATTGATATCTTTGTTCTTGTTCACGATTTTTATCGCTTCCTCAGCAGAAATGCGCTTTCCTTCTAGGTAAAATGCAGCGCCTTTTTTAGCCATGTCTTCCATAGTAGGTGGTGCGGGTGGAGGTGGTGGAGGTGGTGGTGCGCCTGTCGTATCAAATTCACTTATGACTTTACCGTCTTTATATACTTTAGATACGTACTGTCCAGGAATAACGTCATTGGATTTAGTTTGTTTACCTCCATGATATTCGTTGCCTTTTTCATCTACTTCCACTCCCCAACGGTTAAAGTATCTAGTCTTGCTGCTAGATGCCACAAAATAATGTGTTTGTCCGTTAATTTCTTTATAGCCGGTTTTAACATCAGTTTTGCTTAATGGTGGAGGAGGTGGAGGTGGCTGAATGTTCAATGCGTCATTTGGAATTTCAACAACTTCAACTAACTCACCATCAGGAGTTTTTATTTTAGATATACTTTCAGGATGCTTTTTAGCGTATTCTGCTATTACCGCTTTATATTTTGCGCGCTGAGCTGGTGTAGCATTTTCATGAATTGGTGGTGGAGGTGGAGCATTTGGAACTTCTTCTTCAATTATTTCCAGAACTTCTGGAGCAGGTGGTGGAATTGGAAAATTTGGAAATGGTTCTGCATCCATTCTTTGTTTTTTGGACATGATGCTATAGATGTATTCAAGACGTTTTGCGTCACTCATTTTTATGGTGACGTCCTTTTTCTTTAACATCGCATTATAGTGCTTGGCGAGTTTGTTATACTCTTTCATTTGCTCTCGAGATGCGCTTTGTTGAGCGCTGATTTCTGGAGAATCTTTAGTATCAACATTCGTCATTTTAAATGGGGTGTTCCCTTTTCCTTTAACGACTTCTTGATTGGGTGTTACTATGCGATAAAAACCATAATCTAATAATGTATTGTAGATAAACCAAACTTCGTTGTTAGAAACCTCTTTCGTGCTGCTAACATGAATATTCATTATGTTATTACGTATCTCTGGTGTGATATCCTTATGTAAGGTGTTGACTACTGTTGCCAATGTTTTCTTAGTAGCCTTGATATCATTAACCAAATAGTTGCTGTCCTTTAAAATTTTTAAATCAATACTTCGGGCAGTGTGTTTTGTAGTTGAATAATTTTTTATTTGAGGTTCAACTTCTTTTTCGATTTCTTTTGTAGTACTAAACCCATAAACCATAATGGCTAACAAGGGTAATAGGATAAAACTCTTTATCCAGACATTTTTCTTCGATGTTTGTGTTTTCATAACTGTAAATCGTTTTTTAATTGATGAATAATTGATGGCGTTTGCCATCCCGATATCTATCGGGAGAGGTTCTGCTGCATTTGATGAGAATGCTAATAATAATTCTTGGTATGTTGTTGGACTTACTCCTTGGTTTACAACTGCACGATCTGCCAAGAATTCGTGATTTAGTTTGATGGCTTTTTTCATTAAATATATTAATGGATTGAACCAACATATGATTTGCAAGAGTTCAATAATCAATATATCTATCGAATGTTTTTGAGATGCGTGAGTTTGTTCATGCAATAATACCTCTTCTGGAATTTCTTTTCTTTCGAACTTTGATTTGTTCAAGAAGATATAATTGAAAAATGTATGAGGAATCACATAATCCGTCATCAAAACGTTGATGAAATTGTTGTTTTTCAAAGTCGCATTTCTCCTGATTCTATTGGCAATCATAGAAAGATTAAGTAAAAATCTGATTCCGAAGAATATAACGCCTAAAGCATAGATTGTCCACAGTATATTCAACCAATTAATGATACTGGGTTCTTCCTCGATTAGCTGGATATTGGATGTCGCAACAGTATTAATGACTTGTAAATTAGTACTCGGAGCTACTTCAATATAATGTGTAAATGTCAACAAGGGTATGTAAAACGATAGACCTAATGCAAATAGAAGATAGAAACGTTTGAACGTATGCATGCTCTCTTTTTCAAGAAAAACCTTGTAAAACACTAACAAAATAGTAAGACAGGCCGCCGATTTTATTAAGTACATTTCCATAACTACTTCTTTTTAATTTCGTTGTCTATTAAAGCCTTTAGGTCTTCTAGTTCTTCTTTGGTCAAATTGGTTTCCTTAGTAAAAAAAGAAGCAAACTGAGAAGCACTATCGTTAAAGAAATTCTTAATCAGTCCATTAACGTGTTTAGAGAAATAATCCTTTTTCTTGACCAAAGGATAATATTCGCGAGACTTACCATAAAGTGTATAGGCAACAAAACCTTTGTCAGACATTCGCTTTAATAAGGTAGCAATAGTCGTAGTTGCTGGCTTTGGTTCTGGATATGCATCTAATAGATCTTTCATGAAAGCTTTTTCAAACTTCCATAGGTGGTTCATTAGGTCTTCTTCAGTTTTTGACAATTTCATACTCTACAAAATTAGAATTAACTCTACAAATGTAGAATAAAAATAATAAAATCCAAATTTCCTCATGTTAAGATTATCAAAAAATGTAATTTTATAATGAACAAAAGCACTTTATGATGAAACGATTACTACTTATTTTTTGTCTTGTAGCGTTTAATTATGGGATATCTCAAACTGTAAGCGATTTGATCAATGCGGTAGATATCAGTGAACTCACATTAACACTTAATGAATTCAGCGGCGAAGTATCTACTGTGGTTGATGGCAATACTGTGACCATTCTCAATCGTGTGAGTAATAGCGATAACAATTTGGCGGCAGACTATCTATTGCAAAAATTCAACGCTATCTCAGGCCTTACCGTAAATAATGATATATATGCGGCAGGTGCTAATGGCGGCCGCAATATTATTGCTACGCAACTAGGACAGACCAATCCGAATGACATTTATATTATCTGTGCGCACTACGATTCTGTTGCTAATTACTGTGCAGATGATAACGTAAGTGGAACCGCAGCGGTGTTGGAAATTGCAAGAATCCTGTCGCAACAAAATACAGATAATACCATAGTTTACGCACTTTGGGATCAAGAAGAAATAGGTCTGGTAGGATCAAATAACTATGCTGAAGCAGCAACCGTTAGAGGAGATAATATTTTAGCCGTTCTTAATATGGACATGATGGCATATGAAAATGACGGCGACAACGAGTTTGATATTGATGTTCGTAATATCGGAAATTCTCTTGCTATGAAGGATGACATAATAAGTGCTTTAAATACATATAAACTTAGTAATGCTATTGATTTAACGGCTAATGTTGTAGATCCAGGCACGCCACAAAGTGATCATAAACCTTTTTGGGATGAAGGCTTTACGGCATTACTTTTAGGCGAGGCATGGTCAACAGGTGATCGTACACCACATTGGCATCTGCCTACAGATAGAATAAGTACTCTGGATTTAGATTATTATCACGATATGGTAAAATTGGCAATGGCTTACACAGCAACTAAGGCTGGATTGAATACATTATCTGTTGCTGAGTTTGATGGCTTAAACGTGAATTTGTTCCCAAATCCTATCAAAGATAATCTGAACATAAAGCTATCTAATGTTGTAGAAACAAAAGTTAATATCTACGATATCAATGGAAAGAAACTTCATGAACAAAAAATATCAAATATAAATACAACAATAGACGTTTCTGAATTCTCGTCAGGAATCTATTTTGTTAAGTTGATGAATAATAAAGGAGAGCGTACTTTAAAGTTGGTCAAGAAGTAGTTTTCTTTTTAGTTCTCAGACTTTCTATAATGACTGTTGCTATAATTAGCAATCCTCCAAAAAAAGTATTCGTATTTGGAATTTCATTCAAGAAGAAATAAGCTATAATAATTCCGTAGATAGGTTGCATGCTTGCAATAATACTAGCCGTACTTACTTTAAAGTACTTTAAGCTGGCTATGAACATCGTATGCCCTATTGCTGTTGTAAGTAATGCTAAAAGAATAACATAAGGGAATTGAGATTTTATACCTGATGTATCCATAAAATATAAGGTAGGAATAAGTACAATGCTCAAAATAAAAACTTGATAGAACATAAGTACAGTGCCATTATAATTGGTTACATGACGCTTGAGAATGAGTGTTCTAAGTGAGTAGCATGTTGCTGAGACAACTCCTAACAAGATTCCTCTTACCTCGTTACTGCCAAAATCAAACTCTGGAGCGAGTATGTAAATACCCAATAATACCAGTAAACCAAGTACTATATGCATTGGGTCGAACTTTACTTTTACAAAAAGAGGCTCTAGTAAGGCCGTAATAATTGGAAATGTGAATAACGATAACATACCAATCGCCACATTCGAAAGTTTTAAAGAGTAGAAATAGGTAATCCAGTGAGCTCCTAAGAACAGTGAACTGAGTATGAATGTAGTTACATCTTTTTTTGAATGTAATTTGAGATTGGCTTTTTTGTATTTACAAAAGATAAATAGAAAAATAACTGCTAAAAAACACCGCCACCATATAATTACAGGTGTAGGCATGTCAATAAATTTCCCTAAGGCTCCAGATGTACTTATAAAAAGTGTTGCTAGATTTAGTTCAAGGACTTGCCTTAAATGTTGGTTTCTCATTTAACGATTATAAGGTCTTTCATTTATCCAATTAAAGCCTCTTGAGTATAATAATATGTCATTTAAGTCTTTTTTAGAGAAAATGATTTTTAAGCTATCACCGTCTATACTCCCATTCATTTCTAAGAAAACAGCATTAGATCTAGAATAATTGAAGTAGGTAGTATCAGAATCTTTTTTATACATTAATATTTTCCTAGTTGTTGAGTCAGGTTTAAATGTATAGCGATGCTTTATATCGTCCATAGTTTTAACAACAGCTCGATTTTTTTGATCTATGATCAAATAACGCCAGCGTTCTGTATCTGTAATTATTGGCTGTAGCGTATCGTTATTTTTAATAAAATGTGATACTTCCCAAATACCAAACATATGGGGTTTATCGTCTCTATTTTTACCTCGATCATTATTTAATCCTTGTATAAGGAAAAATCCAGTGAGTACGACTACAAAAACTAGTTTCAACCAAAAGATGACCTTATGATATGTTTTGTCTTTTATCGGGTTGTAATAATCGTACTTCTTGATCGCTTTGTTCTGTATAAAAACGTTTATAAATCGTTTCAAGTCAGTACTGAAAATAAATAAGGCCATTAATGCAAGATGTACTGAGAAGATTTTTACAGGAATATCATACATAAAGTTCATCACAGCTACGTGCATCATGACACCCATAGTAATAAAAGCTCCAAGAGTTGATGTTTTTCTAGGAATTAAAAGAAGGCCACCAGAAATTTCCATAATGCCCATAAAAAGGTTAAATCCTTTAGAATATCCGAGATATGTCCAAGCGAGACCCATTGGAGAAAAATTACCTAAAGGCTCTAACATTCGTGTTAATGACGGATAAGGAAATTGAAGTTGAATAATTTTCACGAATCCATAGGTGAACATAAAAAAGATTAAGTAGACTCTGAGAATAACTATGAACCAATAAAACAGTTTGTTATAACTTTTTCTAGAGCGATCCAAAACTATCCATAAAAGAGACACAAGAAATGCCAAGACCACATTCATAAAAAGTGTTGCATACGCATAGGTGTGATCGCCGCTGCCAAAGCCACTCACGTTATATTCGTAATCAAAACCTAATATATCACCAAACCATCTAGTAGGTGCCTCAACAAGAGCACTGAAGAACATGAGAAAAATATACAGTGAAAAATAAGCGAAAATGAACTTGAATAAAGCTTTTTTAGTAAAACCCCATACATCGTGATACTCTTGTGTTAATAGCATACTCTTTTATAGTTTAGATAGTTGATTTGAGTTAGTTTACTTCGACATTTCGGTAAAATATTTATAGAATAAAGGAATCGTCTCAATGCCTTTTAAATAATTCCATACCCCAAAATGCTCGTTAGGTGAATGTATAGCATCGCTGTCCAATCCGAATCCCATTAATATTGTTTTACTTTTTAATTCTTGCTCAAATAGCGACACTATGGGGATGCTGCCACCACTACGTTGCGGAATTGGTGTTTGCCCAAATGTATCACTATAGGCTTTAGCTGCTGCTTTATAACCTAGACTATCAATTGGTGTTACATAACCTTGCCCTCCATGATGAGGTGTTACCTTTATGGTCACACCTTTGGGAGCTATGCTTTCAAAATGCTTCTTGAATAGCTCGGTAATCTCTTCCCAATCTTGATGTGGTACTAAACGCATAGAAATTTTCGCGTAAGCTTTACTAGCAATCACTGTTTTTGCACCTTCACCAGTATACCCACCCCAAATACCATTAACATCTAAGGTTGGTCTTATGGAATTACGCTCGTTTGTAGAATAGCCCTCTTCCCCATATACTGCTTCAATATCTAATGATTTTTTATAGGCTTCTAGCGAGAACGGTGCTTTTGCCATTTCTATACGCTCTTCTTTTGAAAGATTCTCGACCTTGTCATAAAACCCAGGAATAGTAATATGATTGTTTTCATCATGTAGCGAGGCAACCATTTTTGTGAGAATATTAATAGGATTGGCGACCGCTCCACCATACAATCCAGAATGCAAATCGCGATTAGGACCTGTAACTTCCACTTCTACATAACTAAGTCCGCGAAGCCCAGTTGTTATCGACGGAACATCTTTAGCAATCATTCCCGTATCGGAAATCAAAATGACATCGTTTTTAAGTTTCTCTTGATTCTTTTTTACAAACCCACTTAAACTCTTACTGCCAACTTCTTCTTCGCCTTCAATCATGAACTTAACATTGCATGGTAGTTGATTGGTAGAAGTCATAAACTCAAAGGCTTTAACGTGCATGTACATTTGTCCTTTGTCGTCACAAGATCCACGAGCAAAAATGGCACCTTCAGGATGAATATCAGTTTTTTTGATAACTGGCTCAAAAGGAGGTGAATCCCACAAATCCATTGGATCTGGCGGTTGCACATCATAATGACCATAAACTAAAACGGTCGGTAAGTTTTTGTCGATTATTTTTTCGCCATAAACAATAGGGTATCCTTCTGTTTCACAGATTTCAACACTATCACAACCTGCTTTTTCTAGGCTTTTTTTGATTTCATCAGCTGTTTTAAGAACATCATTTTTGTAAGCGGAATTGGCGCTAATTGAAGGTAGTTTAAGAAGGTCGATAAGTTCTTTTAGAAAGCGTTCTTTATGCTCTTCTATGTAAGTTTTTATGTGTTTCATTTATGATTGGTTTTGTTCAAAATTACTAAAATGTAATGGTTACTTAATATCTCATTTTAAACTCTATTGATTATTCTCGACAAGAAATTCTGTGTAAAATTCTTTCATTTTCTTAATGGTGTCTTTTATAACTTTATTATTTACTGAACAATAACCCATGACAAGACCATTTTCTTTAGATCCATTAATGAAATAATTGCTTAAAGGGTGTGCGATAAGCCCTTTATTAGCCAAATAACTGGCTAGTTGCTGGTCTTTAACACCTTCTTTTAAAGAGCCTATTATATGCAATCCAGTATTGTTTGAATCAAGAGAAATTTCATCATTGAAATTTGATAAAAAAACATCTTGAAATATTTTTTTGCGTTCAATTGAAACTTCAATAACATTTCTCAAATGCTTGTTGAGGTAATCTTTTTCGATGAAAGAACTTAAAATTCTCTGCTGTGCTGGAGCTACGAACCTGCTTGATTGCTGATATATCGCACTTATAGGTTCAATTAAATAGTGAGGTACGATCATATACCCCATTCTTATGGATGGATGCAAAAGTTTGTTGAAAGTGCCCAAATAAATCACTCGATTCTGACTGTCTAAACTAAGCATTGAAGCTACTGGATTTTCCCAATTGCTAAACTCATGATCATAATCGTCTTCAATTATAATTGCATTTTTATTGTCGGCCCATTTTAATACTTCCAATCTCCTCTTAATGCTCATCTTTATACCAGTAGGGTATTGATTAGATGGTGTGGTATACACTAATTTTGGTTTTGCTGGGCTCACACTGGTCATATTGATGCCTTCTTCATCAATAGTGGCGGAATGAATTTTTGCTGTGAGGCTTTTAAAAAGGTTATAGGCGTGAGGATAAACAGGGTTCTCAAGAATCACTTCATCATTTTTATCAATCAATGAACTGCCAATTAAATACAGTGAGTGAAGTGAACCAGTTGTAATGATGATTTGAGAGGCATCACAATCTATGTTTCTGTAGATTTTTAAATAGTTCGCAATATTATAACGAAGGGATTCTATGCCAGTAGTCATTGAGTAGGTCAATTCAGACGACCGTACTGATTTCCAATAATTATTGGACAAGTTTTTCCATTGATTGATTGGGAATATATCTAGCGGAGGTAATCCAGGTCTAAAAGCAATGCTGCGTTCAGAAGTGTTATTAACGATATGGAAGTTCTTATTAAAGGCTTGACTACGCTTAGAAACTTTGGGGTACTTGCCTTTTTGTTGAGTCACCCTAATAGTATATTTTATCTTCTTGTTTTTCGCAGAGCTTACATAGTATCCAGATCCTTGACTTGATGTAATGTATTTTTCCAATAATAATAAATCGTAGGCCTTAATAACGGTGCTTCGTGAAATATCTAGGTCTTTAGCAAGTATTCTTGTTGGAGGTAATTTAAAGTCATTGGCAAGCATCCTGTTTATGATTGCTTTTTTTATGGAATCGTACAAACTTGAGTATATGTGTGTAGTGCTGTCTTTTTTGTCAAAACCACAATCAATTAGGATGTTTTTTATGTTGAATTGCAAATTGGTATGTTATGAAATTGTAAAATTGGTATGCTCAATATACAATGATATTCAGTTAACTTTATAATAGATTCTTAATTTTTATGAAATTAATTTATCATCAATCAATTATTAAAATAGTGTTTTTTAGTTTTCTGTTTTTGTCTGGATGTGCATCTGTCAAAACTGTAAACTTTAAAACTCCTGTTGATACTACGAAAAAATCAATTACCACTCAGGTGAAGAAAACGTTTTTTCTTAATGGGTTAGGCGTATATGCAAGCAATCAGTTTGATGGCGCAAGATTAAATGATTTTGTAAAGAAGAATGATAGCACGGCATTAGTTTTAATTAATCCTGAAAACGGCCCAATAAACAATAGTGCCTATTACGCCTTTGAAACCTGGTCAAATAGTCCTAAACCTTTTTATTTCACTTTTAAATATCCAAAAGGATATAAACATCGATACATCCCTAAAATAAAGGCTAAGAACCAATGGGGGATTATAGACACGTTGGATGTCTTTAGAACAGATAGTATTGTAACCATTAAAATACATCTAACCAAAACACCACAAACTATTGCCGCCCAAGAGGTTCAGTCTTCGACTGATGTAAAGAATTGGTATACTAATTTAATTAAAGAGAAAAAGGAGTACGTTAGTTTAGAAAGTATAGGTAAATCTACTTTAGGTAGAAATTTACCGGTCTTAAATATAGGTCGAGGAGATAGAAGGGGTAAAGATGTTATTGTGTTATTAACGCGGCAACATCCACCTGAAGTTACGGGTTACTATGCGTTTCAAAGTTTTTTAGAAACAATATTAGACAATTCTGAATTATCTCAACAGTTCTTGAATAAGTATCATGTTTTGGCATTTCCTATTATGAATCCTGATGGTGTAGACCTTGGCCATTGGCGTCATAATGCTAATGGTGTAGATACCAATAGGGATTGGTCGATATATAACCAACCAGAAATCAAGCAAGCGGTTAAATATATTACCAAAACAATGAAAAAGGACAAAGCAAGATTGGCATTAGGATTGGATTTTCATTCAACTTGGTACGATGTTTTTTATACAAACAAGATTCGCGAGGGAACGACATTGCCAAACTTTATCGACGATTGGTTTTCCTCTTTAGAGGAGAACATTCCGGATTACAAAGTAAATGAAGCTTCTGGAAATAGTACGAAACCAGTTTCTAAAGGATGGTTTTTGTACGGACATAATGCTGTAGGTATCACCTATGAAATTGGAGACACAACATCTAAACAAAATATAGAGATCATTGGCAGGACATCTGCTCAAGAAATGATGAAAATTTTGCTAACCACAAATAATTATTAACTAATCTAAAAAGTATGAACAAAAAACAGATTTTTACGGTGCTTATTGCACTGTTTTCAGGCGTATTTATTTATGCGCAGAAGACAGTTACGGGTACTGTAAGTGAAAACGGAGGAATTCCCTTGCCAGGCGCATCTGTCGTCGTCAAAGGAACATCAAACGGGGCCTCAACCGATTTTGACGGGAATTATAGCCTAGAAGTAGAGAACAGCGATGTTCTTGTCATAAGCTATATAGGCTTTAAGACACAAGAGGTCACTGTCGGAGACCAAACAACAATAAATGTTGAGTTGGTAGAAGATGCAGAAAGCTTGAGCGAAGTAGTTGTAACAGCACTTGGTTTTAGGGAACGTCGAGATAAATTGGCTTCTACATATTCAAAAATTGAAGCTGATAAGTTAGTGCAACCTGTTGAGAATAAAATTATTGATGGTATTGCCGGTAAAGCTGCAGGTGTTAATATTGGAGCAACTTCTGGTGATCCTGGTGCGGGCTCTAACATTCAAATTAGGGGAACCAGTTCCTTAGGTGGCTCGAGTCAACCGCTTATTATTGTTGATGGTGTTCCATTGAATAATGATTCTATTGAAGGGTCTGGTAGCGGTGATACATCGGCAGGTGTCTCGCAACAATCAAGACTTAATGATATCAATCCAGATGACATTGAATCGTTTCAAGTATTTAAAGGAGCATCCGCTGGAGCACTTTATGGATCTAGAGCTTTGAATGGGGTTATCGTTATAACGACTAAGAAAGGAAAGAAAGGACAATTCAATGCAACATTCTCGTCTGGGGTTTCTTTTGATGAAGTGTCATATAAGCACCCTTTACAAACAAGTTTTGGACAAGGAACTAATGGCAACTATAGTCCTACGTCTGCTTTTTCTTGGGGTGATAGGATTTCTGATAGATCAGGCGGTGCTGATGATGTAAATACATCAGGACAATTTTTTGAATCCTTAGTATCAGATAATATTATCTATCCAATTAATAGTGGTGGAAAAAACTCAACTGAAGTCTATACTAATAGAAATTTTGATAAAGTATTCGGAACAGGTGTTACCTATGATAATAGATTTTCTGTTAGTAGTGGTGGAGAAAAGGGTACCTTTTATATGAGTGGAGGACATGTGAAGCAAGATGGAATTATTGAAAGTAGCTTCTATAAGAAAACCAACTTTACAGTATCTACATCACATAATCTATCTGATCGACTCACAGCCAATGCCAAAGCCAACTATATTCATACGGGTTCTAATAGAACTCAGCAAGGATCGAATACGGCAGGTCTATATTTAGGGTTGTTGCGTACGGCTCCTGATTTCGATATTACTGATTATATTGGTAATTATCATAGTAGTTCAGGTGTAGTAACACAATCACGTCATCGTTCATATCGTCGATATTTAGGTAATAGCGATAATGCTATTTATAATAATCCACTATGGACTATTAATGAACAAAAGAGTACAGCTAAAGTTGATAGATTGATCGGAACAGGATCATTGAACTATCAATGGAATGATAATATTAGCTCTATACTAAGAGGAGGTGTTGATTTCTATACAGATGGGAGAGTTTATTTCTTTCCATATTATACAGCGGGTTCTGCAAGACGATATGGATTACTGAATGATGAAACTATAAATAATAAGGAGTTTAGTATGGATATATTGACGAATTTTCAATATGCCCTTACAGATGATTTGAACACGAATATTACGCTAGGATACGGTATTAATGATCGAAGAAGAAAACGTGATTTTCTTGAGGCTGACAACTTCATTGCTAATTTTAGAAGCCCGTTGGATCCAGCAGAATTATCACCTAGAGAGAATATAGGAAGTGAAACTACAAGAACCTCTAGAAGAAATTATCGTTTCTATGGTACTGCTAATTTTGATTATGCTGACCAATTGATTTTACAACTTGGAGGTGCTTATGAAAGGCATTCTGTATTGCCTAAAGACAATAACGGATTCTTCTACCCGAGTGCAGAACTTGGTTGGACCTTTACAAAGGCTATAGAAGAGACAGGTCCACTGACTTTTGGTAAACTAAGACTAGCTTACGGTCAAGTGGCCAATGTACCATTAGCACATAGAGAACAGACTGTTTTTGAAGTGGGTTCTTTCTCAACATTTTCTGATGCGATTGCAATAGAAGATTTTGGAGGAGGGTTTCAACTTGATGAAACCTTGGGGAATCCTAATTTAAAGCCTGAGATCAAGACAGAATACGAAGTAGGTCTGGATCTCCGTTTCTTGAGAAACAGATTGACATTGTCAACTACGTATTACTCAAATAAAACAGAAGATGTTTTACTTACCATAGCGATTCCTCCATCACTAGGATTTGATAATGTATATGGTAATGGCGCAACAATTGAAAACAAAGGGTTTGAAGCAGAATTAAGATATGATTTCTTGAAAAAACCAGATTGGAGAGGTTCTGTTGCATTGAATTTTAGTACCAACGATAATGTTGTGTCTAAGCTTGAAGGTGGAGGTGTCATTAACTTTACTTCTGGAAGTTCTATACAATCCGTAGCTATAGAAGGACACCCGTTAGGGGTGCTTTATACGCAAGGAGCATTGAGAGATGCCAATGGAGATTTTGTTTTAGATGCCAATGGTTTTCCGCAAGTGGATACGGGAGGTAATTTAATAGTTGGAGATCCTAATCCAGATTGGAGAGGTGGTATTCAATTTGACCTGTCCTATAAAAAATTATCACTTTCTGCTTTATTTGATACGAGTCAAGGAAACGACTTTGCGCAAAGAACACGTTTTATAACATCTTATTTTGGCACACATGCAGATGTAGGTAATACTATTACATTGACCGAAGATCTATTGAATCACGATGGTGATTTGATTCCGTCAGGATCTATAGTAAGAGGTAATGTTGGTAACTTCGGTGCTGGTAATGTCCTATTAGATGAAAATTATTATAGGACATTATATGGTTTTGGAGATGGTAAGTTGAATGAATTCGCTGTAGATGATGGTAGCTGGACACGATTGAGAGAATTGTCATTGTCTTATACATTGGATACAGATGGATTTAAAAGAGCAACTGGATTGAACTCTATTGAGTTTACAGCATCTGGAAGAAACTTGGTGATTTGGACAGATGTAGTAGGTATCGATCCGGATATCAACCAATTTGGTGTAGGTCGAGGAAAAGGTTTGGACTATTTCTCTAATCCAGGTTCTAGAACATATGCATTTGGCATTAAGTTTAATTATTAATAAAAAAACAAGAAATTATGAAAACGATATATAAAATACTGTTGTCATTTGTTTTTATTATGTCTGCGGCTTCATGCGATAGCTATTTAGATGTGAATGACAACCCAAACCAACTTGTCGAACTTCCTTCTGGAGATTTGATGCTATTGGGAACATTATTGGCCAATGCTCAAGTACAACAGGGACAATTGGCTCGTACCTCCATGTATTATACAGGTGGTTTGATTGGTTTGAATTTGGTACAACAAACGCTGTATAATTACGATTACACACCAGGCGATTCTGATGCCGTTTGGGGACATATTTACAATGGCATTTTGGTGCAGAACAAGGAGATTAGACGATTGTCACCAGATATTGGTAGACTACAAGGTATTATTGATGTTAATGAAGCTTTAGCAATTGGAACTGGTGTTTCTCTATTTGGAGATATACCTTATTCAACAGCCGTTCCAGATGATCCAAGTCTAGAATCACCAGATCCCACTTTGGATGCACAAACTGATATTTATGCAAGTTTACAGACTTTGTTATCCAATGCAATTCCTAAATTACAAGATGGAAGTACCACAGGTATTACGAATTCTCAAGATAATTATTTTGGAGGAAATGCAGCGGGTTGGATAGCATCGGCTTATACATTGAAGGCACGTTACTATTTACAATCAAAACAATATGCTCAAGCATTAGCACAAGTTGCTAATGGCATAAGTAGTCCAGCTCAAACAATGGCATATAATCCAACTGGTTCTGTAGATGGAAATAGTAATATCCTTTACAATTTCGTGAATAGTAGTAGAGCTGGAGACATGACTGGTGATGGTGCTTTCTATAGGGAGTTATTGAATCCTGCAAATGCAAATGGACGTAACAATGCCAAAACGAATGAAACGGCTCGTAGAAATTACTCTTATATAGATGGTGATGGAGAACAAGCTGGTGGTATTGACGATGCTACAACACCTATGAAATTGGTAAGCTACGAGGAAAATTTGCTTATCTGGGCAGAGTGTATCTTAAGGGCCAATAGCGATAATCAAGGCGCTATCGATAAACTTAATGAATTAAGAGCTCATCTAGCTTCTGGAAATGCTTTTAATGTTTTGAATGGAGATCCTTTGCTATATGACGCTTACGTGCTAGCAGATTTTTCTGCAGGAGGCATGGAGAACATGGATAACATTGCAGTCGACCGCGCTATTCTTAGAGAGATTATTGAGGAACGATATGTGTCTGGTTTCAGTACTTATATGCCTTTCAATGATGCAAGAAGATTAAGAGCTGGAGATAGTGATGTTATCGTACCATTCCCGCTGAATAATAATACAACGACAGTAAACCCACAACGTTTACTGTATCCTCAGGATGGAATTGATGGAAATAGCAATTTCCCAAGCCCTATTCCTGATCTATTTACGGCAACACCAGTAAATCAATAAGCATATTTTGATTAGTCGAAGAGGTTGTTTAAGAACAACTGTTTTTAATCAACCTCTTTTTTAAAAACAACGCTCATATGAAAGTCTTACAAATGGGGCTGGGTCCTTTAGGAATCCAGGTCGCCAGATATATTAATGGCAAATCTGAAGTAAAAACAATCGCTGCAGTAGATATAGATCAAGCTTTAATTGGAAGAGCATTACATGATATTTCTGAAGAGCTTCCAGAGGATGTATTCATATTTAATTCTGTTGAAAATGCTTTAAAGAATTTATCGGAGAAACCAGATGTTGCTATTATAACAACGGTTTCTAGTTTAGAAAAGTTAATTCCTCAAGTAAAGGAAATGGCCATGTTCGGAATTCCGGTTGTTTCAACTTGTGAAGAATTATCCTATCCTTGGGAATTACAACCAAGATTGAGCACAGAATTAGACGAGCTTTGTAAAACGCATGGTATTGCCTGTTTAGGTACAGGTATCAATCCAGGATTTTTAATGGATTACCTGCCATCTGTTCTAAGTTCAGTATGTAAGGATATTGAGCAAGTAACGGTGGAGCGGATACAGGATGCAACATCTCGTCGAATTCCTTTTCAGAAAAAAATTGGAGCAGGCTTGGATTTGGAAACCTTCAAGGCTAAAGAATTGGAGGGGACATTACGCCATGTTGGGCTTCAAGAATCCATTTATTTATTAGCCAATAGTTTAGGTATTAAATTAGATCGTGTAACCGAAGATTTACAACCAGTTATCTCAACGAAAGACATCATTACAAAACATCTAGAAATCAAAAAAGGTAATGCAAGAGGTGTTGAACAAATAGGATATGGTTATCAAAATGGAGATTGCAAAGTAAAAATGCATTTTAAAGCAGCGATTGGAGAAGAACGATCGTTCGATAAAGTTACCATAAAAGGGACACCTTCTTTTACATCTGAGATAGATGGTGGAATCAATGGCGACATTGCTACTTGTGCCATAGCAATCAATAGTATTAAAAGTGTTATTAAAGCATCACCAGGGTTACATACAATGTCTGATATTGGAGTGCCTGGATATATACAGTAAAGTTATGAGGGTATCAAAATTGGTTTTTTTTATCGGTTTAATTTTTTGTTTCATTTCATGTAATAAGAGCGATATCAATGCAGATATCCTTATAAAAAATGGTACAGTTTATAATGGCATTGATAAAACACCAATAAATGTATCAATCGCAATTCTAGATGATAAAATTGTATTTATAGGAGATGAGGAATCTGCGAGAATTTCTGCAAAAAAGACAATTGATGCTGCAGGAATGATAGTGTCTCCTGGGTTTATTGACCCACATACACATGCAGATAGAGATTTAAATGAGCTTGAAAAATCTCATAATAAACCATTCTTATTTCAAGGTGTTACCACGGTTGTTGTAGGTAATGATGGTGGTAGTTTTTATCCAATTTCAAAGTACAAGAATCTATACGAATCGCAAGGGATTGGTACTAATGTTGTTCCATTAGTTGGTCATGGGACTATAAGACAGCAGGTTGTTGGTAAAAGTGATAAAAAAGCAACTCCAGAAGATATTGCTAAGATGAAAGCCTTAGTGCAGAAAGAAATGGATGCAGGAGCTTTTGGCATGTCTACAGGATTGTATTATGCACCTGGTAGTTATTCTAACACAGAAGAAGTGGTTGCCTTAGCAAAAACTGTTGCTGAAAATGATGGCATTTACGATACACATTTGCGAGATGAAAGCTCTTATACAGTTGGATTGATTTCTGCAATAGAAGAAGCAATCGAGATAGGAAGACAAGCAAATTTACCAATTCATATATCACATATTAAATGTTTAGGTGCTGATGTTTGGAACAAGAGTGATGACATCATCAAATTAATAGAGAATAGTAGAGCAGAAGGTATAGCTGTAACAGCAAATCAATATCCATATGATGCCTCGTCAACAAGTCTAAATGGTGCAGTAGTACCTAGATGGGCGGAAAGTGGTGGAAAAGATTCTTTGTATATAAGATACATGCAACCAAAACAAAAAACTCAAATTTTAAAGGGCACTAGAAAAAATATAAAACGAAGAGGTGGCCCAGATAAATTATTGATAGTTAAGACTGATGATAAAGAGTATGTTGGTAAGAACCTATTGGAAATTTCCGAAACACTAAACCTACCACATGAAGAAGCAGTTTATTCTCTTTTAAAAACAAGTGTGGTTAAAGTGGTCTCATTTAATATGATTACGGAGGACATTACCAACTTTATGAAACAACCTTGGTTGGTTACTGGTTCGGATGGTAATGCTGGGCATCCAAGAAAATATGGATCTTTCCCAAGAAAGTACAATAAGTATGTTAAAGAGGATAAGGTAATCGATGTTCCAACTTTTATTAATAATAGTACATCCAAAACTGCTGAAATATTCAAGATTCCTAATAGAGGGAAATTGAAAGAAGGATTTTATGCTGATATCATTATTTTCAATCCAGAGACCTTTAAAGATGTTGCCGATTATAATGACGCATTTCAGTTGTCTGAAGGACTTGAGTATAGTATTATCAACGGTAAAATATCAGTACGTGAAGGAAATTTTACTAAAAAATTAAATGGTAAAGTCTTAAAAAAATAGAAGCATGAAAAAAACAGGGATACTGAGTATGATCTTCATGGCTTTCCTAGTCTTTGGGTGCAAAGAGAATTCTAAGGAAGCGGAAGTTGTTCAAGAAAAAAGCCTTAAAGGAGATATCGTAGGTACTATAATAAATGATAAGAACAGTTTTTATCATATAAATTTTGACAATTATCCTACGTCAGATAAGAGATTGCCAATTGGTGTTTTTGACTCTGGAACTGGAGGTTTAACGGTATTAAAAGCTATTGTGAATTATGATCAAAATCAAAATAACACGCATAGTCAAGGAAGTGATGGAGTTCTGGATTTTGATAAAGAATCCTTTATCTACCTTGGAGATCAAGCCAATATGCCTTATGGAAATTATTCTAAGGAAAACAAGGTAGATCTATTGAACGAACATATTATCAAGGATGCTCAATTCTTGATGAGTAATAAGTACTACTCTGATTCAAAAGATAATACTGTAAATACCGATAAAGAGCCTGTAAAAGCTCTTGTGATTGCTTGTAATACTGCAACAGCCTACGGAAAAGAATATATTGAAGAGTTTATAAAAAAAGCTAATCTAAATATAAAAGTAATCGGTGTTATTGATGCTGGAGTTAGAGGAACATTGCAAAGTATTAGCAAGGATGAGGATGCTATTATTGGAGTATTGGCAACAGTAGGAACAGTTACGTCAAAAGGGTATCATAATACTATTATGAAGTTTAAGGATGAGTTAGGTTATACTGGAAATATTGAAGTGTTTTCGCAAGGAGGAGTTGGTATAGCTGAAGCTGTGGATGAAGATCCAGATTATTTCGATAAAAATTTGAAGACGCCTCGCAAAGATTACAAAGGACCAAGTTTAGGAGGCGATGTTAAAATTGACAAGGCATTATTTGATGTTTATAATTTTGATTTCAATGATTGCAAAATGTTATGTGATACTGAAAAAACCGATGACTGCTCTATACTTCAAATTAATGACGCTCAAAATTATGTGCGTTATCATTTAGTGACTTTGTTAGAGCAGATAAGGCTATCAAAAACGACAAATAAATTGACCTCGATTATTTTGGGTTGCACTCATTATCCTTATATGACTGAAGAGATTTCTACCATTTTAAGTGAGTTATATGATTATAAAGGAAAAGACGAAAAGTATATATATCGCCATCTTATGGAGAAGAATATAAAGCTTGTAGATCCTGCAGTAGATACTGCTAAAGAATTACATGAGTATTTAAAAGTAAAATCATTATTCAATCCTAATGGTAATATTAAGGATAGCGAGTTTTATATAAGTGTTGCTAATAAAGAGAACGAGAGTAATATAATAGATCAGAATGGACGTTTTCCTTATGATTATAAATACGGCAGAAATGCAGGTGATATTCAAGAATATGTTAAAGTAGTTCCGTTTAGTAGAGATAACATATCATATGATATTCTTACACGGTTTCAAAAGCAAATCCCATATGTTTATCAGTTAATGCAGAACTTTAATAACGACAATGTGAAAACGAAAAATCTTTCTGAAAAGAGTAAAATTTAAAGAAATGAGCAATACAAAGAGAGCAAATAGCGCGCAGAAAGTAATATTATTACTAATGTTAGTCTTTTTAGGATGTTCTTCAAATGATAATGGTCCAGATATTAATAATTCGGATACAATAGCTCCAACACAACCAACTAATCTTGTAGCGTCTCAAATAACTCAGAATTCTATGAATCTCTCTTGGGGAGCATCAACAGACAATATTGGTGTTGCAAATTATAGTATTTATAGAGATGGAAATATATTAACTAGTATACAGTTAACTAATTATGTAGCAAATGGGCTGAGCCCAGAAACATCTTATGAATTTAAGATAAAAGCTAAGGATGCGGCTGGAAACGAATCAGCATTCAGTAATGCCGTAACCGCAATGACACTTGCCGATGTAAGTACTTTGCAAATGGCATCTGGTGACCTAGAAGTATATGTTAATGCCATTGTTGATAATGCTCCTGATAGTTCTGGGGATGATTACAGCGAACCAAATTCGTCGCAATTAACAGCTTGGGATGTGGCTGTGACCTCTATTCTGCAAGATGATATTACAAATGCTGTTACAAAAGTTGGAGAAGTGGGATACCAAATCACAGAATTTACTGATACCACATTATCTCCAAATCAAGTTTTTTATGTACTAGAAAAGAAAACCTCAGAATCTAATTATTGGGGTACTTATGTGTTTAGTAAAACACCCGAAAGAGCTAATTTGATCATTATGGCGCCACATTCTAAATATGACACTAATACAGGAAAGGAAGCGGTTTTTAGTTTTAAGGATAACCTGGCAAAAGTACTGTTTCTTAACGGAACACATCGTTGCAACAGCAGTCAATTGTCGTCGTGTTCGGGCACTACCAGCGCTTGTGGTTCTTCAGACGCATTTAGACTTTCTGACATGGCACATACAACAACTTCAATGTTCCAAAAGACAACTGAAAATGTGTTTACAAATGACCCAAACTCAGTATTTGTTCAATTACATGGTTTTTCAAAACAAGCAACAGATCCCTATGTGATCATGAGTAATGGGACTAGAGAAACACCCGTTACTGATTATGCTACATTAATTATGAATGCCCTCATTGTTGAAGATAATACACTAACATTTAAGTTGGCACATATCGATACAACATGGACACGCTTAATTGGTTTCACAAATAGTCAAGGCCGTTTGATTAACAGTTCAAATAATCATTGCACAGAATCAGCCATTACTACTTCTGGAAGGTTTATTCATATTGAGCAGGAAAAAACAAAATTAAGAGATGATATTGCTGGTTGGACCAAAATGAGCAATGCCCTTAAGAGTGTCTTTTAATAGGAATCATTTTTCTTGAAATAACCGTTTTGAATATTGAAACTTATACCTATATTTGCATCCCGATAATTATCGGGACTATGCGGGCGTGGTGGAATTGGTAGACACGCTAGACTTAGGATCTAGTGCCGCGAGGTGTGGGAGTTCGAGTCTCCCCGCCCGCACGAAATAGGACAAAAGCTTCTTGGAGACAAGGAGCTTTTTTTATTCAAGTACAACATCGTGCGTATCTTAAGTATAGTCTTGTCTAGTTGCTGTGTTGCTTATAATTTTTAATCTATCATCAATTTTATTGAATTAGGTGAAATAGTCATCTAAACTTGCATTACAATCCGTAAGTTTTCTTGATTTTCTCTATAATGGCGCTTTCATCAAAAGGCACGCCTGCGTGACTGCCAAAGATTTGTTTTCTGGTTTTTTTCCAATGTATTCTATCTATTAACATTCGTACAAAAGATTTATCGACTTCTTCATTTGCTAAAGCTCTTGTAACTAGTGGAAAATATTTTTCCTGATGTGCCAATGTCCCACCATGTTCTAATAATAAACATGCATGATTCATAAACTCTTCACCCACAAGACTTTTCCCAGGATACCCATACGTGTCAAAAATTTCAGCCAATTCAATTTCAATCTCTTTGTCCAATTTAGTTTGAGTTTCCCAATTACTGTTATATTCTGTTGGAGAAAAACGGTAGTATTGGTCTTTGTCCATTAGTATGATGAGTTTATCTATGAGGTGCTCATTTAGACCCGTAAGATTCATGCCATCCTTTATTTTATAGCGTTCTGAAATATCTGTACGCTTTAATATACCTATATCACAATCACTAACAAGATTCTTAAAAGGACTTCCTAATAGTTTGAACAACCTATTTTCCTCAACAGATTTTCTATCAAGCGCATATGCTATAATGTGGCAGAAGGAATCTTCATTAATAGTCTTTGCTTTTTTAAGAAACGAAAGAATAAGCGTGTCTTCTAATCTCATATAAGAATAGGCAATACCTACATTCCAATAATCGGCATACACCATCTCATTATTATGATCTTTAATGCTTTGATAAATATTAGACAGCATTTGTTTACCTCTGGCATAGTCTACATCAGCAGTAGTCGTTGGTTTTTCTGGATAATAATCCATTATAATTTCTTGTGCTTGAGTGCTATGTATTAACATATATATCAACACAGTTATAATATTTGCCGATTTCATAATTACTGATTTTTGATATTGATTAATACTTTCGTCCTCCGTAAGGATTATTGTTTCTATTAGCAATTTCTGCATCCGTGAGTAATGGAAGTCCTATAGATTTGCGTTTTTCATTTACAGTAATTATATCTACTTTTCCTGGATGATACCCATAGACACTCGTTCCTGTTTCATTAATAGATTTAAAGTCTTCAAATTCTGCCCAAAAACTAGATGAAACCTTACCTTGTTTGATTTCATTGTCAATGAGAGGCTTAAAATAATTCCATATCCAACTTTTCTTTCCATATGAACCGCGTTGGTGCCAAAGTAATAACCAAGCTTCTTTTTGCCAGCCGTGTTCCCTCGTAATATCCATCAACGAAACAATATTCAAGCTATCTGTGTATCGCATTAATTTTAATTGATATGCTCTATGTTCTTTGGATATTTTTGGAAATAGGATTGCCTGATATTTTTTTCGAGCAATACTATCTTTTGGTGCCTGTGATTTAATAAAACCTTCAAAAGCAATGTCTTTATCTGTTTCAGAAATACCCAAATGGTAATCGTCTATTTTTCTAGAGAATTGATCGCGATCTATGAGTTTTTGAATTTTAAAATAGGCTACTGGATTTTCAAGAGCTTCATAGTGTTTTGACAAATACATACTATACTTAGATAGTATTTCTGCTACGCACCATTGATATGTTTCATTTTCAGAAAATTTCAAGATACTTTTCTTTTCAACTTTCTGTTTAACTATGGCTTCAATGATCCATTTTTTACAAGAGATCTCATTGTTCAATTGGGCGGCACAATTTGCAGCATTCAAATAGTCTACAATGGCGTTATCACTATGTAGAATAAACGCTTCTTCATATAGAGAAAGGGATTTTTTGGTGTCATTTAATTCTTTTGCCCGATGCGCATTTAGTAGCAAATCTGCGTGCTTGGCGAAATTGATTTGAGCACCACAAACAGTAACAGATAGTAAACAGATACTTATGATTGATTTTTTCATCTCATTATGATTTTATGATTATACAGCAAATCTAAAGTGTCAATTCCTGAATCTTAATGAATTAAAAATGAAGGTTTTATAATGAAAACTTAAAAAACTGAATGAAAACTGAAAATTAAGCTGCAAGTCATTCTTATTTGTATTTTTAACCTTTAAATCAATGAAAAACCGCAGTAACATAATCATCCTATTATCGTTCCTAATTTTGGGAGGACTCGTTATATGGCAAATAAAACACTTAAAAGAATCACATCAACTAAAGGCTGAAATAGAACAACAAGAGATGCAAGCTGCGCTATTAGATAGTGCGATAGAGTTGCGAAAAGCTGAAAAAGATGACGACGAATTACGAACAGATATTCAAAGAACAAAGACACTAACCAATAGTGTTTTACTCAAGAATTTAAAAAAATTCAATCAAGATATACAATGGGGATTCTACAACGGATTAGGAGAACCTATTGATGGATTGAACGATGAAGCTAGCAACAAAGAGCTAGCCAATTCATCTCTTAAAGTATGTATGTCGTGTTTGATAATGATTGGGCTAATAGAGGCTGCTGGAGATGATGAGGTAGATAGAAATGATCTTAACGACCGTGGCTATATTTTAGACCAAACGCCGGCTCAAATGCGTGATATGCAAGGATTAGATGTTGCCAATCTGCGATATATACATGTGTATAGCTCCCCAACTGGAGTGAGTTTGGCATCCTATATAATCCCAAGTATATTTTTAATAGGTCTTTCTTCTTTATTTTTATGGCTACTTTATTTAAATAACAAGCAAAGTAAGTTGATAAAGCAGAAAAATGAATTTGTTAATCATTTGTCTCATCAATTTCAAACACCGCTTTCATCTATAAAATTAAGTGCAAATCTACTGTCTAAAAAAGAAACAACGAATCAAGATGAACTAGTTAAGATTATACAGACTGAAAGTAATCGGCTTGAAAACCATATTAAAACTGTACTGCATTGGGTAAAGTCTGATGCTGATAGATTGCATATTAGTAAAGAAATCATTAGCGTAACAGATGTTATTGAGCAATCATTAAAACAAATGAAGCCTGTTTTTTTGACGAATAACACTACTGTTAATTTTATCCCGCCTGAAGAAGAGCTTCATATAATTGCTGACACGAACCACTTACAATTAATGCTTTTCAATATCTGGGAAAACGCGATAAAGCATAATGAAAACCCTATTAATTTGAAGATTGACTGTGTAAATATTGAAACGCATATTTGCATTAGTACTATTGATAATGGCAAAGGTTTACAAGAGAATATCGTTTCTGAAAAGTTCAAAGGTCTTGGTTTAGCATATGTAAACCGAATTATGGAAGCGCATAATGGAACTATGGAATTAAAGGGTAACGACGACCAAGGGCTAACAGTTCATTTAAATTTTCCAAACAATGATTAATATTCTTTTAGTAGAAGACGACAAGAGCTTTGGATATGTATTGAGTGAATATATACAGCTAAAGAATTACAATGTCAATTGGGTGGAAACTGAGAAAGAGGCACTTGAAGCGCTTAAGTCATCTGCATTTGATCTAGTAATTCTAGATATCAATTTGAAGCAAGCCAGTGGTTATGATATTGCCAAAGTGATTCGGGAAGAAAATATATCTGTTCCTTTTATATTCTTAACTGCAAGAGATTTAAAGATTGACCAACTTAAAGGATATCAATTAGGGGCAGAAGAATATGTGACCAAACCTATAGATGAAGAAATCTTATTGGCTAAAATAGACGCTATTATAACTCGTAGGAATCAAACAAGAGAGTCCGTAAGTGAACTGATCTGGCAAGATATTTCATTACATAAAAATAAGCGAGAACTTACTGTAGGAAAGACCATCTTTCAACTTACTGAACGTGAATGTTTGTTAATGATCGCGTTGCTTTCACAACCAGAAATTCTAGTTGAACGCAAAGTTATTTTGCAAAACTTATGGGAAAATCAAGATGAATTCTCCCGAAATTCTATGGATGTGTATATTTCGCGCTTGCGTAGGTATCTTTCTGAAAGTAAAATTACCATTAGAAATGTACACGGAAAAGGTTTTGTGCTGGAATGACTAAATATAAGAAGTATTAGACTTTAACAAAAGTATCGGTGAAAACATTCATTAGTTTCTGTTTCTAGCCATATATTAATTATTCATATTCCTACATGATTTGAAAACAGTTATAATAAGCATGTTATAGAATTTATGGCCTAGTATCTGTAGGTGTGGAAGTTCGAATCTCTTTGCTCGCAAAAATAGGATAAAAGCTTCTTGGAAACGAGGAGTTTTTTTATTTGCCCCTAATTCAACTACTAAAAATACCCTATATTTAATCTTTCGATATACCCAGTGATTTATGCGTAAGATCTACCTTCTTTTTTTGCTAATGCTCTTCACCCTTAATTCATGTAAAGAGGATTCTAACCAACAAGAGGACTTAAATACTATCTTAGGAATAAGTGAAGAAACCTTATATCAAGAACCTTTCAGGCCTCAATTTCATTTTTCACCACAAGAGAAATGGATGAACGACCCAAATGGGCTAGTTTATAATAATGGAATCTATCACTTATTCTATCAGTATTACCCAGATGATATCGTGTGGGGTCCGATGCATTGGGGACATGCCATAAGTAAAGATCTTATCACTTGGGAAAATAAACCTATTGCCTTATTTCCTGATGAACATGGCTATATTTTCTCTGGTAGCGCTGTTGTAGATATTAACAATACATCTCGTTTTGGCACCAAAGATAACCCGCCTTTGGTAGCTATCTTCACCTATCATAATGCAGAAGGTGAAAAAGAAGGGCGTACAGATTATCAAACCCAAGGTATAGCCTATAGCTTGGATAATGGTGACACCTGGACAGTTTATGATCGAAATCCAGTTATTCCTAATAAGGATGAGATAAAAGATTTTAGGGACCCAAAAGTGTTCTGGCACGAGGAGTCTAGACAGTGGGTTATGGCCTTAGTGGCTGGAGATCATGCTAAGTTTTACCGATCTAGAAATTTAAAGTACTGGCAATTGACTGGAGAGTTTGGGAAGAACAAAGGCGCACATGGAGGTGTGTGGGAGTGTCCAGATTTGTTTAAGTTGAAGGTTGAAGGCTCTGAAGAAGAAAGATGGGTGTTATTGATCAGTATAAACCCAGGAGCTCCAAATGGTGGTTCAGGTACCCAGTATTTTGTAGGGGATTTTGATGGGAGAACTTTTACGACTGAACATAATGATGGAAAATGGATAGACATGGGTACGGATAATTATGCTGGCGTGACCTATAATGATGACCCGAATGATGAACGCATTTTAATTGGTTGGATGAGTAACTGGAATTATGCTCAAAAAACACCAACTAAAAAATGGCGATCTGCCATGACCTTGCCGCGAAGGCTATCTTTGCATAAAAACACCGACAGTAGTTTTGTATTGAAAAACTATCCAATAAAGCAATTCGATAGTCAGCTTGAAGATTATAAGCGTATTCATAAAATCATGAATAAAGGATCGTTCAAGTTAGAGCATAGTCGCTTAAGTACTAGTGAGATAAGTTTTAAAGTGAACTTAAAAGATGATTTTACGGTAACCTTAAAGAATACGAAGAATGATGTGTTTACTTTTAACTTAAATCCTGAGACTAGTGTTATGACAGTTGATAGGAGCAAGTCAGGTTTGATTGATTTCGAAAAAACGTTTGCTGAGGTGCATAAGCAATTCTATACATCTTCAGATACATTAGTTAATGTCCGTATGATAGTTGATAGATCATCTGTCGAAATTTTTGTGGATGAAGGACGCTATGTGTTCACGGAACAGGTGTTTCCTTCAGAACCGTTTAGCCAAGTTGAATTCGCTTCGGTATCTGCGCCCTATTATAAAGATATAAAAGTATTTTTAGTTGAACCAATTTGGAAAGAAGATGAGTAATAACAAAGTAGGTGTTTGGGCAATTACGGTAGCATTGGCTGGATTTTTATTCGGGTTTGATACTGTTGTAATAAGTGGTGCTAATAAACCACTTCAGGAACTATGGAATTTGTCTCCAATAAATCATGGTACATTTATTATGTCCATGGCTCTTTGGGGTACTGTTTTAGGGTCGTTAATGGGAGGTATTCCTACTAAACGACTTGGGCGAAAGAAAACCTTATTTTGGATTGGAATCCTGTTTTTTGTTTCAGCTATAGGTAGTGCCTTGGTTAATGACCCTTATCTGTTTTCCTTTTTTAGATTTATTGGTGGTGTTGGCGTTGGAGTTAGCTCAGTCGCAGCACCAATTTATATATCCGAAATTACATCACCCAAAAACCGTGGACGACTAGGAGCCTTGTATCAGTTCTGTTTGGTATTTGGAATCATGATTGCCTTTATTAGCAATTGGACACTTAAAGGTGTAGGTGGCATTAATGATTGGCGTTGGATGTTAGGTGTGGAAGCTATTCCAGCACTATTGTATACAATTATGGTGTTAAAAGTGCCTAATAGTCCAAGATGGCTAATTCTACAAAAAAGAGATGATGAGGCCGCTTTACCTGTATTGAATATTATTTACGGCTCAATTGAAAAGGCAAAAGAGAAACTTATAGAAATAAAGCAGGATGCTGTCGAATCTATTAGCGGTGATAACCTTTTTAATAAAAGATACAAACGTGTTTTGTGGCTTGGTTTTCTGATTGCCTTTTTTAATCAGTTATCCGGAATTAATTTTGTGCTATATTATGCTCCACAAATATTAGAGCAAGCTGGATTAGGTGGTGCAGATTCTTTATTTAATTCGATAGCTATTGGTATTGTCAACCTTGTTTTTACACTTATCGGAGTGCGATTAATTGATAAATTAGGTCGACGCCAATTACTAATTATTGGTTCTATAGGTTATATATTTAGTTTAATCATGGTTGGTCTTTGTTTTCAATTAGATTTAAGTCCAACATTATTAATAACCTTCATCTGTCTGTTTGTAGCGTCTCATGCTATTGGTCAAGGCGCGGTAATTTGGGTGTTTATTTCAGAAATTTTCCCAAATCGCGTACGATCTTATGGTCAGAGCTGGGGAACCGGAACACACTGGGTTTTTGCAGCAATAATTACATTAATCACACCTTTTTTCATAGATGATAAAGAAGGTGTTTTTAGAGATAACCTTGAAGTTATTTATTATTTCTTTGCTGGTATGATGGTGCTTCAACTATTGTGGGCAATCTTTAAAATGCCAGAGACTAAAGGAGTTTCGCTTGAAGAGCTTGAAAAGCAATTAGCACCAGAAGATGAGTAAGGTTCAAGTTGCTTGCTTTGGTGAAGTGCTTTGGGATGTGTTTCCAACCCGTAAAGTCATTGGTGGTGCTCCTTTGAATGTTGCACTAAGATTACAATCTTTAGGTGTGGATGTTGCCGTGATAAGCCGTATTGGAGATGACGATAACGGAGATAAAGCACTTAATTACTTTATCGATAATGAAATCATTGGCTCTTTTGTACAAAAAGATAAAGTATTAGAAACAGGACACGTAATAGTGACTCTTGATGACAAAGGTTCAGCTTCCTATGAAGTATCCAAACCGGTAGCTTGGGATAATATTCAAGTAAATCAAGCGAATTTAGAACTCGTTTCTAATTCTCAAGTTTTTGTGTTTGGTAGTTTAGCTTGCCGAGAAAACGCAACTAAAGAAACTCTGCTAAAACTTATCGAAAAGGCGAATTATAAGATCTTCGATGTTAATCTTCGTCCTCCAGATTATACTGTTTCCTTGATAATTCAACTAGCTCAAAAGGCCGATTTTATAAAAATGAATGACGAAGAATTGGTTCAAATATGTACTGATATAGGCTCTTATGCCCCAACTATTGAAGAACAAATACAGTTCATTTCAAAAGAAACTAATACCAATACACTTTGCATAACTAAAGGCAGTGATGGTGCTGTTCTTTTTCAAAATGACAAATTTTACAAGAACAAAGGTTACAAGGTAATTGTTGAAGATACAGTAGGCGCAGGAGATTCGTTCTTGGCTAGTCTTATAACAAAACTTTTGTTAGAGAATGAAGAGCCGCAAGCAGCTATTGATTTTGCTTGCGCCGTTGGCTCTTTAGTCGCTTCAAAAAAAGGCGCGAATCCTAAGATTACTTCAGAAGAGATAAAAGTTGTGTTAGAGTCTTAAGGATGCGTTTTTGTAGTATTATTGAGTTTTTCATCCATAAAACAAATCAAAACTAAATACAAGCTTTCACCATGGAAGTTTGTGCTTTTGACAAACAAATAAAAAAGCCTTCTCAGTTGAGAAGGCTTTTTTATTTTAACTATTGTTAATCAGCAGAAGGTGACATCTTATTGTAAATAAGACTTGCCAAAACACCCATAATAGTAAAAAAGACAACATAAATGACTCCGTTTACAATAGTTCCTGTAAGATCTAACATATTGGAGGTTGCAAAATCAATAACACCATTGCCAAATCCTGCTAAGGCACCAATGCTTAGTCCAAATTTTGCTCCTTCAGAGACACTATGATGCCCTCTTGCCCATTTAGAATAAATAGTGGAGAATAATAAACCTTGGATAACACAGCCTAAAGCTAGCATTCCAAAATCTACAGGGTCTTTCATAACACCTGTAGCAGATCCTAAATGATCTTTAATGAAAGGATCTCCAATGATGCCCCACAATAAAAAGCCACCAGCAAACGACCAAATAGCAGTTACAATTGTTGAAACTAAGTTAGTTTTTGAAAACATAATTCTTGATTTTATTAGTTAGTATGATTTGAAATTACAAAATTTATGTTAATTATTCTTAAAACCCACGACTAAGGATACCTAGCTGTTTATATAAATTGTACCTTTATATGTCATAAGATAGAAGACATGGATATCAACGATAACATAGAATCGCCTTTTAAGTTAAAAGTTAGTTTTAACAAGCTTATAGCTCAATATGAGGCACTTGCGAAAAGTAAGGATACTATTGTTTCGGCTAATGCTGAGCGTGTATTGGAGACAGCTAAGGCATTTCCTGAGTTGCGTGATGGTATCAGTGATGTATTGATTTTGAATAAAAGAGAAAAAGAGATAAAACTCATTTTACAGGATGTTTTTAGTCCATTATTGACCAAAAATGAGATTAAAACAGCTGCAGTACCTTTTCATAATCATATTTTCAATTCTTCAGAACGATTTAATAGCATTGTAAAAACCGCTGGAGACGATTTTGAACTAAAGATTCAAAACATGCCAGTTGATGACACCTATATTATTGCTTGTACAATCATCCTGAATTTTTGTTATGGTTATAATTTGAATTTCAAACGTCCATTCTATTATGAAATCCCTGACGCCAATGGAATTATGCGTTTTTATAAGATTTTGTATAACGCAGATTTTACAGAAATCATCCCAACGGATAAAGCGCCAAAGATTACTCAAAAAGATTATGATGAATTGCTTGATAATTTTGAAAATATTGATCTATGGAAAGAAAAATTTCCTGAAGACAGCTATATCTTCAAGGGTTTTGTTATATCCAACATATTCGATGTTACTGATGATCAGTCCATTTCTAATATTAAATCAACATTAATAGGCGAGGACAAGCGTAAAGATGAAGGCTTTATGGAAGGCTTTCATGATATATTTAGGTCACTACTAGGCTTGAAGGACATAAGGGTTGGCTTTTCAATTTATAACGAGGAAGAAGACTCCTTTGAACGCGTTTACGGTGTGGGCATGAATAGTTTCTTGCTCAATGAGTTGGATTCTCATAAATGTGCAGGAGCCTTATGTAGTTGGTCGTACGATCATTTACTTAGGGATAAGAAATTCTATGCAATTTCCAATGTCGACAAGTATTACGAATTGTCTAAAGGAAAAGCGCCTCAAATGAAAACTTTGAAGATGCAAGGCATAAAAAGCGCAATTTTAGCACCTATAGCAAATGAACAAGGCTTAATGGGGATTCTAGAAATAGTTTCAGATAAAGCACAGGTGCTTAATAGTATTAATGCTAATAAATTGGCAGATGTAATGCCATTTATTGTGTCTGCCGTGGAGCGATCCAAAAATGATGAAGAAAATTTGATTGAAGCCATCATACAAAAAGAATGTACGTCCATTCATCCTAGCGTTCATTGGAAATTTGAAAAAGAAGCAAAGAATTTTATTAAAGATCAAATGACTGGTGAAAAACCTAGTTTTAATAAAATTGCGTTCGAAAACATTTACCCTTTGTATGGACAAATAGATATTAAAGGTTCTTCTGAGGCCAGGAATTGGGCAACCAAGCAAGATTTGACTTTACAATTAACTGGAGTAAAAGATGTTTTAGAATCGGCTTCTAAAACTGAAAACCTTCCAATTTATGAACAATTTATTTATCAAATAAATGATTATTTAAAGGGTTTAGAGGAGCATTTTCAAGTTGATAGCGAACAGCAGATTTCTGCATTTTTTAGAGATGATATAGAACCTATATTGAAACATTTGTATACTACCGATGAACTAAAATCTCAGATTGATGATTATTTCAATAGCATTGACGACAAAGTAGATGTATTATATAATCATAGAAAACAATATGATGATACCATTGCCTTGATCAACAAAGAAATGGCATCACTGCTTGATAAAAAACAAGTTGACGCTCAGTTAATGTACCCTCACTATTTCGAGCGCTTTAAAACAGATGGTGTTGAGCATAATATGTACATTGGAGAGTCGATTACTAAAGAAGATAGCTTCAATCCTATTTATCTATATAATCTACGATTATGGCAGTTGCAAGTGATGTGTGAGATGGAAAACTCATATTATTTAATGCAATCTGGATTTCCTGTTAAATTGGATGTTGCTTCTATGATTTTGGTGTTTAACCAACCATTGTCCATAAGCTTTAGAATGGATGAGAAGCAGTTTGATGTTGACGGAACATACAATGCTCGATATGAAATTGTTAAAAAACGTGTTGATAAAGCATACATAAAAGGAACAACAGAACGTGTGACACAAAAAGGGAAAATAAGTATTATTTATTCTCAAAAACAAGATGAACGCGAATACTTAAGGTATATTAAATTTTTGCAGTCTAAAAAATATTTAGATGATGATTTAGAAATTGTAGAGCTTCAAGATTTACAGGCTGTTACTGGGTTAAAAGCTATTCGTGTTAGTGTTTTATATCATAAAGATAAAGACGATAAGGCGTTTTATACGTACGATGATCTCATGAAAGAGATTAAAGCTTAGTTTCTACTTTAAACTTATAAATTGTACCCTTACCACAACAAAATAAAATCTAGAATTGCTAATGCAAATTCATTACGTATGAATATGTCAAAGAGTATAGAGAAATAGAACCCTGCTTACTTTTATATTTTAATACAAACTCTATTATGTTCCATTCGTGAATATAGATTTAGGAAAATTATTTTAAGGTTAGTTAAAATAGCTGTATCAAGCGGCTTGTCCTGATGTTATAAATGCTACTGCAAATGAAATCACACTTATTATTATTCCTAGCATAAATACAGTATACGTTAGTCGTAACAAGCTGTATTTTCTATTAAGTACTAAGCCTAGAAAATATAAATCTTTAGTAAGAGAACTATAGAGATAATCTCTGTCTTGCATCATTTCTTGCATAGCCCATTCAAATTCATCCAACTTCATTTTATGGAAGTTTCCAAAGAATAGTAAGTTCACTTTTTTATTGGCAACATCTTCTTTACTGAATTTTCCACTTGTGACATTTGGTCGCGTAGCTAATACAGAGAGTACTATTGAAATAACAGTGGAGAGGGCAAATATAGCTGTGGGCCATATTAAGTAATCATTGGAAGGATTGTCTAGTTTTGACACTAAATTGGAGAGTACTAAAGAAATAATAATAGCGTTGACAGATAGCAAAATATTAGCCTTTGTATCAGCAATGTCCGATAAGGTAATATGATTGCGAAGAGCCACTCTAAACATTGTTTCTATACCACGTTCTGGCAATTCGATTTTATTCTTTTTAAAATTTAGTTCCTCTCTTTTTTGCTTTAGTTTGCTATTATCTCCTTTAACCCTTTTTTGAATTTTTAATAACTGAGATAAATTTTTGCCTTTAGCTTTGTCCCAATTTATCAATGCTTCATCAGTATGAAACTTATGTTTTGTACTTAAAAAATCAATATTTCCTTCTAACCATTCTGCTTCAGATAATCTTTTGTTCGCGGTTAATTCCCATTCTTTACGAAGTAATTCAGAAATATCAATGTAGTTTTTGTTGCCTATATGTGCGCAATCGGCATCACGAATTATCTTCTCTAGTTGGTTTTGTGGAATATGCTCCATTTTAGTAGCTAAAATCAGATCCGAAATTATAGCGACATCTTCTTTAGAGACATTATGTTTCGCCAAAAATTCGCTCGCAATTTTCACACTTTCTTTTTCATGATTGTCAGCTCCTTTTATATAACCAGTGTCATGAAACCAAGCACTTATAAGTAACTGATCTTTTTCAGCTCTATCTACACCAGAAAGTTCCGCAAGTTCGCCCGTTTTTGAAACAACACGTTGGGTGTGTGCTAGATTGTGATATACATACGTGCTATCAAGTTTTTCATTTAATAAATGAACTACATATTTCTCAGCTTTAGCAATAAGAGTATTCATAAAAGAGTGATGATTTATAAAGTAAAAATACTAAACTTTAAATTAGTGAATTTGATGATTGAATAACGCCAGTATTGGTCGTAAATTATAACAATGCTTTCATGTTCATGAAAAATGATTGTCAGGAATGTATTTATAATCTAACTATATTTATCATAACATAAGTATTATTTAATGGTTCATAAAATCCAGGCTGAGATTAATAAAGTGTATTTTATTAATAAATACACTTTGGTTCATATACTTGATGGAACCGGAAATATCCAAGTGGATTTTAAAAGTTATGAAGACTGGGAAGACAAAGCTATTTTTCTAGAAAAAGGACAGTATATTAAATTCATGTCTGATGATTTTCTAGTACGTTTTATAGAGTTTCCGAATGAAATACTGCACAAATCTAAGGATGTAAGAATCTTATTTAAGCATTTAATCTCGTTAGGCTACATCAATTTTAAGGAATGTGTGGATTGCCAAGCATTTTTGAGCAACACGGTTTTTAATGACCAAATGAGCAACCTTATTGATGTCTCCACTAAACAATGGTATTGGCAAAACCCGTTTCAAGCTAATAAAGAAGAGTATCAGGTTATCTTTGATGTTAAGGATGTTATAGATACAGAGTTTTCTAATAAAATAGATATAAAATCTCTGATAAATCATATGCATCACGATTATAATGCACAACATTTGGTTAGAGATAAATTAGGAATTACAATTAACAAGCTAATTAATAAAAAGCAATTACTCGAAAGTAAAAAGGATATTGCTTTTACAGATAAGAGTATTCAAGAAATTGCTTTTGAACAAGGTTACAAAGATCCTGCTTATTTTAATCGAGTATTTAAAAATAAAGTTGGAGAAACACCTAATCAGTTCAGGAATACATTTGATTATGAAAACAGAGATATGTTTTCTCAAAATATTATCGAGCTTATTCAATTATTTCACCAAGAAGAACATGCAATAGGATTTTATGCAGATAAGATGAATCTTAGCGTAAAGGTATTATTAAAAAAAGTAAAGCAAAAAATGAATAGCTCTCTAGGGCAATTAATTCGTCATCAAATTATTCATTCTGCTAAAATAATGTTATCAGAAAGTAATAATGTTAAAGACGTAGCATACGAATTAGGCTTTGAAGAGGCCAATCATTTTTCCAGATTCTTCACAAATTACGTTGGTGTTTCACCTTCGACCTTCAAAAAGTAAAAAGTACAATTTATAGCGTGTTTTGTATACGCGACAGACTTAAGTTCATTCGCATATTTGCAGTGTAATTACATTATACAATTTGTTTAATCACTAAAAAATATAAAAATGAATATTAAAGAACAAGCAACAAAAATGGACGCCGTAGTTTCAACTGGGGCAGTAGTAGATGCAGTAAAACAATTTTTCGCAGAAAGCGCTAGCACTTCAGATCATGGAGAGGGAGGAACAACATCAAATAAAGCTGATATGGTGGCGAAAATGGAAGGTTTCACAGCGGGAATCGAAAAAGTTAACGGAATTACCTTACATCATACAATCGTAGACGGTAATGTATCAGCCTCAGAGTTTACTTTCGATTTCGATATGAAGGGTGGAGGAAAAATTTATTGGCATGAAATTATTCGTCGTATTTGGAATGACGAAGGAAAAGTGATTCAAGAGGAATACTTTAATGCAGAGTAATCCAATATTAAAATTAAAGAATTATAAAAGATGAAAAATTTAATAAGAACATCAGTTTTGGGACTTGCTTTAGTCGTAAGTTCAATGACATTTGCTCAAAATAGAATGTCAAATAATGTAGATAACAGTACGATACATCTACAAGGATATAGTCCAGTATCATATTTAGATTTAGGAATTGCACAAAAAGGATTAAAAGAGTTTAAATCTGTACATGAAAAAATAACGTATTATTTTACATCTGCAGAACAGAAAGCAACGTTTGATAAAAACCCTGTAAAATATAAACCTCAATATGGTGGATTCTGTGCTTTTGGAACCTATGCAGGAGCCAAGTTTAGACCTGACCCTAATAAGTTCATCGTAAAAGACGGAAAATATTTTTTATTCTTGTATGACCTTAATTTAGATGCTCAGCTATTGTGGTTAAATGAAAAAAATCATGAGAAACTTGTTGCGGGAGCAGATAAAAATTGGAAAAGCTTAAGTAAAACTTTTAATTAGTATAATACTCAAATTAAAAGAAAGCATGCTTTTGGATAAAACATTCAAGAGGGTGCTTTTTTTACGTATATATATCGTTAAAAAAATATGGTGTAAGTTTACACCACACGTATTTTTTTATTGAATGAGTCTATTTGAAATAGAATTATAATGAACTTTAGATATTCAAAACATCCAGAGCAAGGTAATCTGGTTTTAACAGATTTTAATTGCGCCTCTTTTGAAAATAGACTTGGAGCCGGAGATTATTATAAAATAATTTGGGCAAAAGAGAACGATATTTCTATTGCTATTGACGGCTATTCAGTTGAGATAGAAAAAGATCATGTTCTGTTTTGTACACCATACAATATGATACAGATAAAGCCATTTTTAAAAGGCGTTATTTCTTTAATTTTTGATCGTGAGTTTTATTGTATTAGAGATCATGATTATGAGGTTTCATGCAATGGGTTTTTGTTTATGGGGTCCTCAGCGCCAGCCATGGTTAAATTAACTGAAAAAGAACGAAAAAGTTTTGAATTACACTTCATGTTTCTTGAAGAAGAGTTTGAAACAGAAGACCATATTCAGGGCGAAATGCTAAGAGTGCTACTTAAAAGATTACTTATAAAATCGGTAAGACTTTTAAAGAAAACAATAGTTGATCCAACCTTAGAACAACCTAAGGTAGATATTATAAGGCAATTTAATTTATTGGTTGAAGCTCATTTTAGAGAAAAACATAAAGTTTCTGATTATGCTAATCTATTGCATAAATCACCAAAGACATTATCAAATCTATTTGCAAAATATAATAATAAAACACCCTTACAAGTCATTAACGGACGCATAGTGTTAGAGGCTAAAAAGTTACTGTTGCTTTCCGAAAAATCTTCAAAAGAGATAGCCTATAGTTTGGGATTTTCTGAAGCTTCACACTTCTCAAAATTTTTTAAGAATCAAGAAGGAGTATCACCCATTCATTTTAAAAAGGACACACTGAACATTCATTAAGGTTCAATTCCATTTTTAAGGAAAAAAGTCCAATTATTTCAATTTTATTAGCGCTAACTTTAATAAAACGATTCATCGTTACATCAACTAAACAGGATGTTTTTTTGATAAATTGGCTAAACTTATAAGATATTATTTATTATGAAACGATTAATTATTGGACTTGTAGTTTTGGTTTCGATAGGATTTAGTTCTCCCAAAACTGAAAAGTACATGAATGAGGATGCTATTGTAAATTTAAAGGTCCAAGCAGATATTTTGGCATTACAAAAAATCATTTTGTTAAAACAGGAAGAAGCGAAATCACTAGAAATAGAAGCAAAAAAAATGGCCAATAAAAAAGATGTGGCAGAAAACTTGTTAAAACAAGCCAGTTTAGTGAAAAAGCACTGTTTCAAATATCAGGCTGCAATAGCCTGTTTGCAGCAGTATGTTAACAAGCACGATATGCCGTAAAGGTTAACGAAATAATCAAGCTCCATCTATTAGAGAAGGATACATTATGTATTAGTAGACTCTAACTTTTCATTCTTAATGGAGTGAAATAGGCATCTAATTGGGTAGAATGTCCATCGCTTATAGCTGATTCCTCTTCTATTTTTGTATCTCTTAAAGACTGTAAATAAGATGCAATTAGAAATAGGGCCATTACAAACATATCCTTTCATAAGCTATCACAATCTTAAAACAGATGCTTTTAACTTAGAAAGTATAAATTCTGCCGATTTAATCTGGAATGCTAAATGCAGTTTAAAATGTGTAATAAATGGCCAAGAAGCCGTTATTCCTTCTAACACTATTGTTTTATTAAATACAGGAGATTCGTTTAGTTGTGACAGTAATAATGTGTCGCATATCAAAGTACTACGTGTAAATGCCGAAATATTTTCACCTTCAATGATTTTTTTGTGCGGTTTTATAAACGCGTTTGGTAAAAGGAATTCTAAAAACAGTACACTACTCTTTTTTAAAAATGAACAAACTCCAGAAATTGAAGAGATATTTAAAAACATTGAACAAATTTTAAATGATTGCTCCTCGATGGATATTGAAAAGTTAAAATTTAATATTTATAAATTATTACAAAAGGCACTTGTAGAGAGATTTATTCAAGATATCAGATATATCAATCTTTTTGGCGAGATATTAAGCAAACAATTTAACATATTTCATAATGTGTCAGATTACGCTTTGCAATTAAACATGGAGCCGAAAAATTTACTACGAAAGTTCCAAAAACATAATCTTAAAAATCCAAGCGAAATAATTAGAGCAAAACTATTATTAGAAGTTAAGCTGATGATTGTTTACACAAATAAGAGTATTAGAGAAATTTGTTTTGAAGTTGGTTTTTATGATCCAGCTTACTTTTCTCGGTTTTTTAAAAAGCATGTTGGAGTGACAGCTCAATCTTTTAGAAAGCAATATGCCAGCGATTTAAGAACGGTAAAAATGGAAAATAGTACAATGCAATAGAAACGTAAAATGATAATTTTAACAATTATAGTTTATGGATTTAATTAAAGACAATGTGAAGATGAATGAAAATATCAATCAAGATATTTTTTTCGGACTTCTTAAGAATCAAAAAATTAAAGCAGCAATAAATGCTTATGTGCATAAAGGCATTCTTATAAATTATAATAACAAAGAACGATTCGTTCCAAAAAAAACATGGATTCAATATTTGAATAGAACCATCTTAAATAAGTTTACCGAAGTAGTTCAATTTAAAGTAGAAAAGATTTCAGGGAAAGATGAAGAATCTAGTTTTAAGATATTTATGATTTGTAAAAAATTAAATGGAACACTCGATTTTACTGAAATATGTGTAAGTAACAATTGGGAAGATAATTATATCAATAAAATGCAATATAAATTAATAAATCACTAACCTAAAACAAATGAATATCATGTTTAAAAAAGCCAATAAAATCTTGATGCTTATGGCGTTTGCAGCATTAATGATTACGTCTTGTAATAATACAAAAGAAAGTTACCAAGATATAGCCTATTTTGCTATGAATGAACAAGGCGACCTTGAAAGACCACAAGATTATAGAACATGGATCTATGTCGGCACGCCAGTAACACCGAATGATATGAATGGTGGGAAAGCGGCATTTCCCGAATTTCATAATGTATATATCGACCCACAAAGTTATGATTACTGGAAGGCAAAAGGGGAATGGAGAGAAGGAACCATTTTAGTTAAAGAACTAATAAGTGTAGATAGTAAAATAGCAGCTAGTGGTAATGGGTACTTTATGGGAGAATTTATAGGGTTGGAAGCTACGATTAAAAGTAAAAAGCACTTTCCTAACGAACCGGGAAATTGGGCTTACTTTAGTTTTACGAACCCAAAAGGAGGTGATTTAGCGAATACAGGAAAAGCTTTTGCAACCGCGCAATGTAATTCATGTCACAATTCTAGTGCAGATGATGATTTTGTATTTACACAACATTACCCTGTATTGATTGCTGCAAAAGGGATAGGTGCTAATGTAACACCAGAAAATGCTGCTAGTCGAGTTTCTGCTGAGGCCAAAGCTTATAGCGATGCTGGCAAGTGGGACGCTATGGCGCCTACACCAGAGAACTTGACTTTAGAAATTCCACTAGATAAAGAGGCATTGTTCAAATATTTGGCTTCTGGTAAATACAGATCTTACAAAAATCAAGAAAAAGAGTTACATCCATCACTCGGGCCACACCAAAAACTAGGCTTACCGGTAAAGGTGTTCATTAATGATATTCTGGCGGAATCATTAGATAAAAATAACGATGAACATCCATTAGGTTCGGTCATTGTAAAAGAGATGTATGATAAGGATGAAATACCTGCAGGATGGGCTGTTATGGCCAAGACGCATGATACATCTGATGGAGGAAATGGATGGTTTTGGTATGAAGTCACGGATTCAAAAGACGCTACTAAAATTGCAGCTATTGGCAATGGTGTAGAAGGTTGTGTAAGTTGCCATGCATCTGGTAGAGATATGGTAAGAACGGCATACCCTTTAAAATAAGTTAAATCAAATATAATATCAAAAAACACAACTAAAATGAAAACAATAAAACTAGTAATACTATCGGTTTTCGCGATGACAATGGTAACATCCTGTAATCAAGAAGGTAACTACGAAAAGGTATCTTATTTTACAATGGACGCGAATGGTGAATTAGTGAGGCCAACAGATTTTAGAAGTTGGGTATACGTAGGCACGCCCTTAACACCTAATGATATGAATAATGGTAAAGCAGCTTTTCCAGAATTTCATAATGTGTACATTGACCCGATGAGTTATACACACTATAAAAAAACCGGAACCTGGAGAGAAGGAACTATACTAATTAAGGAGTTAGTCAGTGTAGGCGGTAAAATTGCTGCTAGTGGCAATGGTTATTTTATGGGAGATTTTATAGGTTTAGAAGCCACTATTAAAAGTAAAGAACATTTTCCTAATGAACCAGGTAATTGGGCGTATTTCAGTTTTACAAACCCCAAAAGTGGTACACTTGCTAACACAGGTAAGGCTTTTGCTACTGCTCAATGTAATTCTTGTCATGACAGTAGTGCAGGAGACGATTTTGTATTTACACAACATTATCCTGTATTAAGAGCAGCAAAAAACGTTGGAATGGATGTTGTTCCAGAAAACACATCCAAACGATAGTAAATTGATTGATAGAAAACTATTATTCATTTGTAATAGTTTTAGTGTGATCCCAAAAGCGAACTTTTATGTTTGCTTTTGGGTTTTTTATCCTTTTTAATATTTGTGAAATATGATTAAGAATATCTTTTTAATATTTGTTTTTGGGTGCAACTTCACCTTACTTTCACAAGAACATAATTCTGACGAAGAATCCCAGAATAGCGAAAAGGACCCTGGTTTTGAGTTCGTTCTTTCAGGGTTATTTATCTATGATGAAGATGTTTTTGACCCAGCAACCGAGCTGCATCTTACGTATTGGATTTCTCATAAATGGGCGTTTGGTATTGGATATACCTTTGTGTTTGAAGAGGATAAAAGAATTGGACATGAAGTCGCAGCATTGGTTAGTCATAAACCGTGGTCTTTCTTGACTATTAATACGGGTCCTAGTTTTTCTTTGCCAAATTCGCATAAGGACACTGAAGTATCTGCTTATTTGGAAGGAGAGTTTGCTTTTAAATTGGGAAGTTTTCATTCAGGACCAACACTTGGAGCACTAGTAGGTGAGACTTTTAAGAGTTTTGGCGGATGGCATATTAGTTATGAATTTTAATATGTCATTGACGAAAATTTAAAATATATTTTCGATTATAATAGCATCATATCTTTTAAGGAAAAAAGTACAATTCATTGGGGAAAATAGGTATCTTATATAGCTCATTAGGATTGTATTTTTGCACTATTAATAATTAAACCAAAGAAAGGAACATATTATGCTTACTTGGAAAGAAGTAATTAATTTTTCAATAAAAGGAAACCCAATTCCAGATAGACGTGTTGAGAAAACAGAGACTGAATGGAAATCTCTATTGACTCCAGAGCAGTTCAGGATTACCAGACAAAAAGGAACGGAACGACCACATAGTGGTGCCCTTTGTAGTATTCATGACGCAGGTAAATATAATTGCGTGTGTTGCGATACATCGTTGTTCGATTCTACTATTAAGTTTAGTTCTGGAACTGGTTGGCCGAGTTTTACGCAACCTATTACAGAAAATGCCATTAAATATGAAAGAGACACGGCATTTGGGATGGTTCGTGTAGAAGTAATGTGTAATACATGTGATGCCCATTTGGGACACGTATTTCCTGACGGCCCAGAACCAAGCGGATTACGCTATTGTATTAATTCTGAATCTATGCAATTGGAAAAGGAGGTTGCAAATGACAACTAAAGATTTAAAATTAGCCACATTTGGTGGCGGATGCTTTTGGTGTACAGAAGCTGTATTTCAAGAAGTAAAAGGTGTTGAGAAAGTGGTTTCTGGTTATTCAGGAGGAAGTGCGCCTGGACATCCTACATATCGAGAGATTTGTTCTGGATTGACTGGACATGCGGAAGTGATACAAATCACTTTTGATGCGAATGTGATTTCGTATGAAGATATCTTAGTCATTTTTATGACCACGCATGATCCAACAACGTTAAATAAACAAGGAGCGGATCGCGGGACGCAATATCGTTCAGTTGTTTACTATCACAATGAAAACCAGAAAGAAATTGCCGAAGTAGTAGCCAAAGAAGTAGCGCCTTATTACGAAAACCCAATAGTTACAGAGGTATCTCCTTTAGATGTTTTTTATGAGGCGGAAAAGGAACATCAAGACTACTATAGGAATAATCAAGCACAAGGCTATTGTAGTTTCGTGATTACTCCAAAATTGGCAAAATTGCGTAAACTTCATGCAGATAAATTAAAATAAAAATGAAATAGATTTCCAAACTACATGTGTTTGGGAATCTATTTTTAAACACTAAAAACTGATGAACGAGATATTACTTTATGGCGCCGATTGGTGCCCAGATTGTAGAAGAGCTAAAGCATATTTAAAAGAAAATAATATTGCCTACACTTTTATAGATGTTGATTTAGATAAAGAAGCTACAGCCAAAGTCGAAGCTATTAATAATGGAAAGCGAATTATTCCAACGGTTATTATCAAAGATAAATCCTATACAAATCCCGACAATGTTGAGTTAGCATCCGTTTTGGGGATAAACGATGTAGGGAGAGTACAATTGTACGGAGCAGATTGGTGTCCAGATTGTAGAAGGGCTAAAAGTTTTTTAAGGGATAATGGTATTAATTTTGAATTTATCGATGTTGATCAGTTTGACTGGGCGACTCAAAAAGTTGAAGAAATCAATAATGGAAAGAGAATCATTCCTACGATATTGATTAATGGACTACCTTATACTAACCCAGATAATGTTCAATTGACGGATCTTCTTTCAATAAATATAGAGAAAGAACATAAAATTTATGATACCATCATTATTGGTGGCGGCGCGGCTGGACTGACCACATCAATTTATGCACAAAGAGATCGTTTTGATACGTTGATATTAGAGAAATCGACTATTGGCGGGAATGCCTTCCTAACCGAAAAAATCGAAAACTATCCTGGTTTTCAGTCAATTTCAGGCCCCAAACTAATGGAAAAAATGGAGGAGCAGGCTAAAACATACGGAGCTGTCATTAAAACGGGTGAGGAAGTTGTGGATATTGAAAAGCAAGACGGTCTTTTTTCTGTTAAGACCAAAAGCACCACATTTTTAGGAAAAACAATAGTCTTATCTACAGGTTCAACCTATCGTAAATTAGGTATCCCTAATGAAGATGAATTGATAGGTTCTGGAATTCATTTTTGTGCTACCTGTGATGGTGCTTTTTATAGAGATAAGGATATTATTGTTGTTGGAGGAGGGAATTCGGCGTTAGAAGAAGGTATCTTTTTGGCAGGATTTTGCAAGAGCGTCAAAATTGTAAATAGGTCTAAGAATTTTTCGGCGTCGGAAACATATGTTGAAAAACTAGAAACAATCGATAACATTTCGACCTATATGAACAAAACGTCACTTGAATTCGTTTCGGACGAAAACCAATTGTTTAAGGGGTTAAAAGTTAAGGATAATGATACTAAAGAAGAATCTATTTTAGAGGCAGATGGTGTCTTTATTTTTATAGGATTACTTCCAAATACCAAATCTTTCAAGGGTATAGTAAAACTTGATGATAATGGGTTTATTCAAACAACGGGCTTGGCACAAACATCGGTAGATGGCATATTTGCTGCTGGAGATTGTAGAGAAGGAGCTATTGCACAAGTAGCTGCAGCAACTGGAGAAGGTGTTTTGGCGAGTTATGGAATTAGAAATTATTTGAAATAATAGATTAAAAAAGAAAGGACATTGAAATGTTAAATCAGAAACAAACAAAAGAAGTATTTAAGGCGCCAGAATTTGACGTCAATCAATGGATTGATGCTAAAGGAAGCAAAACGGAACCAATAAAATTATCAAATTTTGATGGTAAATTTAAGATTGTGTATTGTTTCCAGAGTTGGTGTCCAGGTTGTCATAGTAAAGGGCTGCCAGATCTTAAGAAAATGGTCAATGCTTTAGAAGGTAACGACAATGTTGTTTTTTTAGCGATTCAAACTGTTTTCGAAGGACACGAATCCAATACCTACGACAAAATGGTGGAAACTCAAAAAAAATATGAGTTACAAATACCATTTGGGCATGACGCAGGAGATGATGGAAAATCAAGGTCGAATATCATGATAAATTATCAAACTGGCGGAACGCCATGGTTTCTGTTTATCGATAAACGAAACAATGTAGTGTTTAGTGATTTTCATTTAAATCCAGATACCGCTATCGAATTTTTAAAAGCTTTGTAGTCATAGAAATGATACCAAACATAAAACTATATGGAGCATCTGGCTGTCATAAGACTAAATATTATCAGTTGATTTTGGATGAAATAGGACTTCCATATGAGTTTTTGGACGTTGAACAAAATGATAGTCATGCAGAAGAACTGCGTGATCTTTATGAAAACAGGAAACTTAATTTTCCAACAATTACCATCGGGAAAAAGAAATTACGAAATCCGTATAAGGAAGAATTAATTAAATGGATTAATAAGCTAATACCAAGTAGATTGAGCATCGCACACGATATAGAGAACAAACGATTTATATTAGATATTAATGAAGAGGTAGCTAAGGTTGAATATACTTTGAGAGATGATAAAATGTATTTAGTGCATTCTGAAGTGCCTTACAATTTAAGAGGACAAGGTATTGGTAAAGTGTTAGTGGAAAAAACTTTCGAGAAACTGAGTGAGGAGGGATATCATGCGATAGCTGTTTGTAGCTATGTAAGAGCTGTGGCCAAAAGAAGTGAAAAATGGAGTGCCATCATTGGACATTAATATGAATATGTCATTATTAAAGAAAACGCTTTTAATCTTATTGCTTATCGTCGTGGCGATACAGTTTTATAGGCCAAATAAAAACGTTCAAAAAGAGGTGACGCCAGATGATTTCTTGATTGCCCAAAAAGCACCCTCATATGTGAAGGACTTGTTTAAGAATTCCTGTTATAATTGTCATTCTGATTATACAGAATACTACTGGTACGATAACATTGTTCCTGCCGCCTGGATAGTAGATGGACATATAAAAGAGGCGAAATCTAAACTTAATTTTTCTGAATGGGCAACTAAAGATTCAAGAGATAAAGCAGGTATAATATCAGAAATCGCAATTAATATCATGGAAAATAAAATGCCTTTGCCAAGTTATACTATGATTCATTCCAACGCCAAGTTATCAGAATATGAAAAGAAACAAATATTAGAATGGTTATATACTATTGAATAGCAAATGAATCTATTAAAGATAATTGATAGCATTGAACTAGGTTATTCTGAAGCTCTATATAATAATCAAAAGTATGCAGTTACTAAAGAAGAATTTAATAACGGGAAAAGCATCAAAATTTATGCAGAAGAACTAGGTGGTAACGATGTTATAAGCTTAAATTATTATATCACAAGTAGGGGAGGAAATTTAAAACCATGTGAGATGCCAAAGGATAAAGTGATTCATTTTTTAAATAATATGGAAGTACTATGAATTTAGACATCCAATTAGGGCTTGGGACTGCTGCTTTAGGAAGGCCACAGTATATTAATTTGCGTCAAGAAAAAGCTTTGACACAAGATATAGATGCCTTTAAGTTAAAAGGGTTTGATATTCTTGAAAATGCTTATCGATTAGGTATACGTTATTTTGACACAGCACCTGGCTATGGCTTGGCAGAAGAATTACTTATAGAGTGGTTGCATACAAAAAAAGATGATAGCATTAAAATAGCTACTAAATGGGGATATACATATGTTGGCAATTTTGAATCCAACGCTAAAATTCATGAAATTAAAGAGCACAGCTTAAATAAGTTGAATGAACAATGGGAAATTTCTAAGGCATTCTTACCACACTTAAAAGTATACCAGATACATTCGGCGACACTAGAAACGGGTGTCTTGGAAAATGAAGCAATTTTAGATCGATTGGCATTTTTAAAGGAAGAACATCAGTTAGAGATTGGAATTACCACAACAGGAGCGAATCAAACAGAAGTTATCAAGAAAGCTTTGGATGTTGAGGTTAATAATAGACCACTTTTCGACGTCTTTCAAGTCACTTTCAACGTGCTTGATCAAAGCTTAGGCCATCTTTCTGAAAGATTAAGACAAGATGGGAAATCAATCATTATAAAAGAAGCACTAGCAAATGGAAGGCTGTTCAGGAATGATAATTATAAGCATTATAATGGAGTATATGATGCTCTAGAGAGAATTGCAAGGAGAAAGGATGTTGGAATAGACGTGATTGCATTAAAATTTTGTACGCAAACAATCCCGAATAGTATAGTTTTAAGCGGCGCTTCTACTAATAGTCATCTAGAGTCTAATATTAAAATAAATGAGATATCGTTAACCGAAGATGAATTGAGAGCGCTTAAAAATTTTGGCATTGAAGCTGATTTTTATTGGAAAGAGAGAAAACAATTACTTTGGAATTAAACATAAAAGAAAAACAATGAATTGGTATTTGCCTATAACAATTATTCCAGGATTAGGAATGTTAATTTTATCAACAACATCCCAAATGATGAGCTTAAGTTCTGAAATAGGAACCCTTTTATCAAATAAATGTACATCTTATCAACATAAGATTTCTGAACGAAAAATTAAGCAATTGGGCTTGCTTACACGAGCAAGTGCTTTATTGTATCTCGCAACAGGTTGTTATGTTTTATCAGGGATTTTGGGTGTTATTTTTGAAACTGAAGCTGTTTTAAGTCTGCCAAGTATTGCATTATATATAGGAACTGTTTTAGTTTTTATAGCACTTACCTTATTAATTTCATATGCTTTTAGAGCAGTAAAAATTAGAAAAGATCAATTTAATGATAATCATAATTTATGATCTTGAAAATTAATTTAAACAAAATAGCATTAGGAGGTGGATGTCATTGGTGTACAGAAGCTGTTTTTCAATCCTTAAAAGGCGTTGAAAAGGTGGAACAAGGGCATGTGGCTTCAACTGGGATAAATGGTGCTTTTTCTGAAGCTGTTATTGTTCATTTTAATGAAGAAGAAATCAATTTAAGAACATTAATTACAATACACTTGCATACACATAAAAGCACTTCTGAGCATTCAATGAGGCAAAAATATCGATCTGCTATTTATTGGTTTAATAAAGAGCAAGAAAATCAAGTATTATTAGCATTAGAGAAAATACAGGAAGATTTTGATTATCAGATTATAACTCAAGTATATCAGTTTAAGATATTTAAGCCATCTAGAGAGCAAATTACAAATTACTACTATAAGAACCCTGAGAAACCATTTTGTAAAACCTATATCGATCCTAAACTAAAGATTTTAACGAATAAATTTGAGGTGCATCTTAAAAAGCAAGCGCTGTCACCTTAAGTAAATCCTACGCATTATGTCAATATAATTTGAATAGGAATCCTTATTTTTATAAGTACTAATTAATCCAACCATATGAAATTTTATAAACCAGTAATAACTTTAGCACTAGTGCTCTTTTTGTTAAGTGCTTGTGCTACGTATGCTCCGCAATATAAAAGCGCTAAGCAGAATATTAGTATGCCTGAGAAAGAGATCCAGCACTCGTTTTATTTAATTGGTGATGGCGGTAATTCACCTTTAGGAGAATCATCCAAAACTTTAAAGTCTTTTAAAGAAGACCTAAATAAGGCTTCACAAAATAGTACAGCATTGTTTTTAGGTGATAATATCTATGAAAATGGACTGCCAAAGAAAGGTAATGAAGACAGAGCATTTGCTGAGCATCAGCTTAGTACGCAAGCTAATACTGCCAAAGATTTTAAAGGGCAAGCCATTTTTATTCCAGGAAATCATGATTGGTATAGTGATGGTCTTGAGGGCTTAAAACGCCAAGAGAAGTTTGTAGAAGATGCTTTAGGGAAAAACACTTTTTTGCCTGAAAATGGATGCCCTATCGAAAACATTCATATTTCTGATGATATTGAATTAATCCTAATCGATAGTCAGTGGTATATAACGAAATGGGATAAGCACCCAACTTTAAATGATGATTGCGAAATAAAGACAAGAGCTCGTTTTTTTGATGAATACTCTAGTCTTATAAAAAAATCTAGAGGCAAAACGACAATTGTAGCATTACACCACCCAATGTATACTAATGGGTCTCATGGAGGTCAGTTTACATTTGGAAGTCACATGAAGCCACTTCCGGTTTTAGGAACATTAAAGAACGTTATTCGAAAAACCAGTGGAGTCGCCAATGTCGATTTGCAAAATAAACGCTATAACGAGTTTAAACAGCGGCTAGTAACCATATCTCAAGAGAACAAAAAGGTCGTATTTGTATCTGGTCATGAGCATAGTTTGCAATACCTTATAGAAGATAACTTGAAGCAAATAGTAAGCGGATCAGCTTCTAAAGTTTCCGCAACGCGCAATGTAGGAGGCGGTCAATTTTCGTATGGTACACCAGGATATGCAAGACTTGATGTTTTTAAAGATGGCTCTTCTTACGTGAGGTTTTATTCCAGTGAAGATGATTCGATTGTTTATGAAACAGAAGTGTTTCAGCCTAAGGAAAAGAAATCATTCACCACATATCCAGCATCATTTCAAAAGGAAAAATCAGCTTCTATTTACTCTGAGGAAGAAACGGATAAATCAGGAACTCATAAATTTCTATGGGGAGATCGATACAGGAAATTATATAGTACTGAGGTAACCGCACCAACGGTAAATTTAGATACCATTTTTGGTGGCCTGACAGTTGTTCGCAAAGGTGGAGGAAACCAATCTAAATCCTTACGCTTGAAAGACAAAAATGGAGCGCAATACGTTATGAGAGCGCTACGCAAAAACGCCGTGCAATACTTACAAGCAGTCATGTTTAAAAATCAATATATAGAAGGTCAATTTGATGATACTGCTACTGAAGATTTAATTCTTGATGTATTTACGGGAGCACATCCTTATGCACCTTTTGCTATTGGTACGTTGTCGGATGCCGTAGATATTTATCATACCAACCCTGTATTGTATTATATACCAAAGCAAAACGCTCTAGGGCATTACAATGAGGAGTTTGGTGATGAATTATATATGATTGAAGAACATACTTCCGAAGGCCATAGTGATCTGGCAAGCTTTGGTTTTCAGGATAAAATTATCAGTACAGACGATATGATGAAGAAAATTCATAAAGATGAAGATATTCTTATTGATGAGGCAGCTTACATTCGTGCACGATTATTTGATATGTTGATAGGCGATTGGGATAGACATCAAGATCAATGGCGTTGGATAGAATTCAAGGAAAATAGAAAAAAAATCTATCGTCCTTTGCCTCGAGATCGTGATCAAGCATTTTCTATTATGTCTGATGGTTTCTTATTGAAATCGGCTGTTGCTTTAATTCCAACTGCTAGGTTATTAAGGAAGTATGATGATGATTTGATTGATGTAAAAGGAGTGAATGTAGAGCCTTTTCCTTTAGATATCGAACTTATTCAACAATCTGACAAAGCTGTTTGGGATGCCGAAGTAAAAACAATCCAAAACGGAATTACTGATGCTGTTATTGAAAAGGCGTTTTTGAATTTCCCAAAAGAAATACGTGATAATACGGTTGATGAGATTAAACGAAAACTAAAAGCACGACGAGGCAATCTTCAGACAATTGCCGATAGATATTATAATTTAGTCAATAAGTTTGCAGTGGTAAAAGGGACTAATAAGGACGATTATTTTACTATTGAATGTCTTTCAGATGGTAAAGTAAAGATAGTAGCCCAGCGTATTAAAAAAGGAAAAAAAGGTGAGGTGTTTCACGAGCGCACTTATGACAAAGAGCAAACTGAAGAGATTTGGGTATACGGATTGGATGATACCGATGTATTCGAAGCAAAAGGAAAAAATGCTAAGATTAAAATTCGATTGATTGGAGGTCAAAATAATGACACCTATATCATTCCTGAAGGAGGGAAAATCTATGTGTATGATTATCAAAGCAAGAAAAATGATGCTTCTCAAGCATCAAAAGCAAAATTGCGATTACGTGATGATTACAACACCAATGTGTATGATTATAAAAAATTGAAAAATAATACCAACCAACTCATTCCAACCCTTGGTTCTAATCCAGACGATGGTTTTAAAATCGGATTATCTAATACGTATACAAATTATGGCTTTGAACGCAATCCTTTTACATCTCAACATACTATTTCTGCGGCTTATTATTTTGCCACGCAAGGATTTGATGCTACTTACAAGGGAGAATTTGCAAATCTAATAGGAAGAACAAATTTAGGCCTGGACATACATTTTAATAGCCCTAACTATGCAGTAAACTTTTTTGGTTTTGGAAATGAAACACCAAATTTTGAAGCTGATGAAGACGATGGCATAGATGTCGATTTAGATTTTAATCGTGTAAAAATAAGAACATTTAAAGCCATGCCTTCCTTAATATGGAGAGGCGAACAAGGAGGAAGCTTTAAAGCAGGGATTTTCTACGAAACTAATGAAGTCGAGCGTACACCTAATCGCTTTATAGAAGGGCTTCCAGCGAATAATGCTGTTTTTGACAAACAAGATTTTTACGGTATTGATGCTAAATACCATTTTGAGAATAAAGATAATGATGCCTTTCCAACTTTAGGGATGCAAGTGGCACTGCAGGTAGGTTATAAAAACAATGTTGATACGTCAAAAGGTTTTGGATATCTTATTCCAGAACTAGGATTTGATTATAAATTGGTGCCGAGCGGGCAATTAGTATTGGCTACAGATTTTCGAGCCAATATTAATTTAGGTGATGATTTTGAGTTTTATCAAGGGGCAACTTTAGGTGCAAATAATGGATTACGTGGCTATAGAAATGAGCGTTTTACAGGGAAAACAGCTTTTGTGCAGAGTACAGATTTGCGCTGGAATTTCAGTGACTTAAAGACAGGATTGTTACCAATTCATATTGGTGTGTTCGGAGGTGTAGACTATGGTCGTGTTTGGATAGATAATGATAGTTCTGACAAATGGAACAACTCGTTTGGAGGAGGGTTTTTCGTGAATATGGCAGATATGATGACTGGAAATATTTCAGCGTTTAACAGTGATGATGGTTTGCGACTGGCGTTTAAGCTTGGTTTTGGATTTTAGTATTATGGGTGCATCAAAACAAATCTTTGAACATTATAAATTTGAGATATTCCTATTTGCACTATGCTTCAATTTATTCGGATCTTTAGTTTTTACTGATACCCTTTATAGTACATATCTATTCCCAATAGGGGTGCTTCTCAATATTGTTGCTGGAATCAATTTAATCTCTAACAATAAAGTGCGAGTATTATTTGGTGTTTTATTTGTTTTATCGGCTTGCTCGTTTGGGTATTCTATGTTTCAGGATGAAAACTTGGACGTAGATTATGTGAGGTTCGTTTTATATTTTTTGTTTTATGTGGTTATAGCTTTTGAAATAATAAAGCAAATTTTAAAAGCCAAAGAGATGAATAAAAATGTTATTATTGGAGTGATTTCTGGATACATTAGTTTAGGCCTTGTTGGGTTTTTTATTTTCGCAACTGTAGAATTGATTGAACCAGGTTCATTCTCTGGAATTTTGATAGCTTCAGATGGAATTGATCAAAAGATTGATAGCTTACTTTACTACAGCTTTATAACATTAATGACCATAGGATATGGCGAAATTATTCCTGTAACGGCTGTTGCTCAAAAAGCAGCTATTTTAGTTGGTTTAATCGGACAGTTCTATATGGTAATCATTACAGCATTTGTTATTGGCAAGTATATCCAAAACAATAAAATAAGTAAAGCTAATTGATCTTGAATTCATACAGATTTCCACCATGCATCCCTAGATATTCATCCGTAATGTAAAGCGTTGAATCGTTTTTGAAACAGACACTCTCTTTTTGTGAATTAAATTGAAACGGATAGCGTTTAAATTCAGCACTGAAAAAATCCCTGCCTATGAATTCAGAGAAAATGAATACACTATTTTCTGTGAGTAAGGCCATTTGATTTTCTTCTGGATCTATGTCTGCCGAAGTTACCCAACAACCACTATCTTCACATGTGTTGAAAGAACTAATGTATTTAGCCTCATACCGACCGGAAATTGAGGGTAATTGATAGAGATTTGTTGTACCTCTTTTTTTTGGAGCACGACTCTTGGTAAATAAATATAAACTGTCTCTGTAGAAAAAAAATGATTCACAATCAAAATGTCGTTTAGCTTTCTTCGGAGGAAATTTTGACTGATCAGGGTAAGTAAACTCAATAATTTCTGGCGTTATAGATGTTAAGTTAGCATTTAAAGAATCGATAGAAATTTTAAGTATCGAAAGGTTTTTACTGTCATTAGCATTGTTACCAAAATTGCCGATATAGATATTACCATCCAAATCGATGGTTAAATCTTCCCAGTCCCTATTTTTGGCATTGATTCTAATGGCTTTCATTATAGTCCCGTTTTCATTCAGTCCATATAGAATAGGTTTATTTCCGCTGTCATTGATCATCCAAATGGAACCATTATGTGAAGAGATTTCTGTTCCGGAAACTTCATTTAAGTCCAATGGTAAATCTGCAACAACAATCATGTTTCCAGTATCACATGACGTCGCAAGCAATAGAAGAATGAGTAAACGGATCATAGATAGAAGGTTTTTAAATCCAAAAGAGTTCAATATAACTAGAATATAGACCGAATTAAGAGTGATTTTCTTAAACTTATTATAAAAATAGCTATTCTTTTTATAGCTTTAAGGAATACTTTAATCGTTACTGTAAAATGAAAAAACCATTAGTAATTGGGCACAGAGGTGCTATGGGTTACGAAACGGAAAATACGTTAGCCTCAATCAAGAAAGCATTAGGCCTCAAAGTCGATGGTATTGAAATCGATGTTTTTAAGTGCAAATCAGGTGAAATTGTTGTGTTTCATGATAAAGAACTAGATAGGCTTACCGATGGCATAGGACCTATAGAAGAGAAAACCTATGAAGAGTTGCTTCAATTGACCGTAAAGGGCGATCATAAAATACCATTGCTTAAAGATGTACTTAATTTAGTGAATGGTCAATGCATTGTAAACATTGAGCTTAAAGGAAGCAATACAGCCAATGCTGTGAGTAAGATAGTGAACATGTATCTTGAGTTTGATATGTTTGCGGAAGATGATATCATAATTTCTAGTTTTAATTGGGATGAATTAGAGGCATTTTATAAAAAAAACAAGAATGTTTCTGTTGGCATTTTAACAGATGAAAATCAAAGTGCTCTAGAAGCATTGCCATTGGCAAAAAAACTGAAGGCAAAAACGATTCATGCTGAAGGTAATACACTAACAGAAGATATTGTTAAAAGCCTCAAGAAAAAAGGATATAAAGTTCTTGCTTGGTTTGAAAACGAACCTAAAAACTTTAAAAAAATACTTGATTTAAAAATTTACGGCATAATAGCGAATTGTCCAGATAAAGTATGATTCAAGCAGATGTTATTATAATAGGTGGCGGTGCTGCCGGATTCTTTGCAGCGATTAACATTGCTGAATTGAATCCTAATTTTAAAGTAATAATTCTTGAACGCGGCAAAGATGTACTCACTAAGGTTAAAGTGTCTGGTGGAGGACGTTGTAATGTTACTCATGCAGAATTTGTTCCATCTGAACTAGTGAAAAATTATCCAAGAGGCCAAAAAGAATTATTAGGTCCTTTCCATCAATTTATGACAGGAGATACTATTGAATGGTTTGAGAAACGTGGAATTGAATTAAAAATAGAAGAAGATGGCCGAATGTTTCCAGTATCGGATTCGTCACAAACGATTATTGATTGTTTCTTGAATGAATCTAAACGATTAGGTGTGGAAGTTTTGAGGAGTCATTCGGTTAAAGTGATTGAGAAACTAGATAATGCCTGGAAAGTTATAGTAAATGATACGGAGTTTCAATCTGATAAATTAATTATTGCTACTGGCAGTAATCCAAAGATTTGGAAACTTTTAGAAGATTTGGGACATACAACGGCTAATGCTGTTCCGTCCCTATTTACGTTTAATATAAAAGATAAACGGATAAAAGATATTCCTGGTGTCGTTGCAAAGGATGTAGAAATAAAAGTGTTAGACACAAATTTGTGGTCTGAAGGGCCATTGCTTATTACGCATTGGGGAATGAGTGCCCCTGCTATTTTAAAATTATCTGCTTTTGGTGCGTTGGAATTGGCTAAACGAAATTATAAGTTTGAAATTGAGGTCAATTTTATCCGAAAAAGTTTTGAAGATTGTTTACAAGTTTTAAAAGAACTTAAGCAAGAGCTATCAAAGAAAACAGTTTTTAATTCAACTCAATTCAATATGCCTAAACGATTATGGCGACAGTTGGTATTGGCTTCGGGAATGGATGTAGAATCGCGCTGGGCTGATATTAATAAGAAACAATTAGAAAATTTAGTTCAGCAACTCACACAAGCTGTTTTTGATGTGGATGGAAAAAGTACTTTCAAGGAAGAATTTGTAACAGCTGGAGGCATTGATTTAAGAGAAGTTAATTTCAAGACTTTTGAAAGTAAATTTCATAAAGGGCTATATTTTGCTGGTGAAGTCCTTAATATAGACGCGGTAACTGGAGGTTTTAATTTTCAGAATGCTTGGACAGGGGCGTATATCGTTGCTCAAAACATAAACAAATGATGACATATATAGCTTTGCTTAGAGGAATCAATGTTAGTGGACATAAGAAAATCCCAATGGCTGAATTGCGAGAACTTTTAAGTAACATAAGATTGCATAATGTACGAACCTATATTCAGAGCGGTAACGTTGTTTTTCAATCTAAAATCACTGACAATTCTAAACTTGAAAATGTTATAAATCAAGCTATTTTAAGTCATTTTGGTTTTGATGTTCCTGTGTTTGTGAAAACGCATTCAGAATTACAATCAATTCTTGATGCTTGCCCATTTTCAGAAGAGAAAATGGAAAGCAGCTATTTTATTTTGCTTAATTCTGAACCAGAAAACAATGATATTGTAGAAATTCAGAAAATATCTTCAGATAAAGAGGAGTTTGTAATTGCTTCTAACTGTATTTTTATCTTCTATGCTATAGGAGCTGGAAAAGCAAAATTGGGCACCAATTGGTTTGAAAAAAAACTTAAAGTTTCTATGACAGCTAGAAATTACCGAACTATGATGAAACTTATCGATATGTCTGCTAATTAATGAGTCTAACGGCATCCCAAGAAGCACTTGCGGCATGTTCAATTTGTTCTTTGTTCATACTAACTTCATTCTTTATTTTGAGTTCAACCGCAGCAACAATATTGCTATAAGCAAGTTGAACTAACAAGGTTACATGCATGTTTTTAAGTAAACCATTTTTTATGCCTTTCCAAAAGAAATCAGCGTGCATTCTATAATAATCTTTAGTCTCTTCCATAAGTTCAATAGGAATTACAGGAGGCTTGGCAATGTATTCATAAAACTGAAACGCTGTAGGATGAGAGATATAATATTGGTAAATGCTTTTCCAATATCCTTTAAAAATCTCTTCTTGTGTTTTTCCGTTTATTTCTTGAATTAAAATAGTAGCAAAATCTTGACGAATCATTCTGTATATTTCACAGACAATAGCTTCTTTGTTTTTAAAATGGTGATAGATAGTGCCAATAGCTACATTAGATTCCCTAGCTAATTGAGACATTGGTGTAGCATGAACTCCTTGTTTAACCGCTAACTCTAACATTGTAGCAAGGATTGTCTGTTTCTTTTTGAGACTGTTTTTAATATGGTTTTTACTCATATACTAGTCTCCCATATATTTAATAGCATCCCAAGCAGACTCAATAGCATCCTCTATTTGTTTCTTATTCATTGGTAACTCGTTTTTGTCTTTTAATCTTACTGCTGAAATCACATTTCCATACGTTATTTGCATGATAAGTCTAAGGTGTATATTACGAATCTTTTGTTCTTTGATGCCTCTCAGGAAAAACATTTTTATATTCTCGTAATGAGGTTTAGTTTCGTCGACAACGCTTTGGCTTATTATTGGAGGAACACCCACCCATTCTGAAAATTTAAATGCTAATGGATTGGTCACGAAATAATTATAAACATTGAGCCATCCAGTTTTAAAAGTGTCTTTATAATTTCCCTCTTCCTCTAAATTTGCGGTTACTACAGTGCCTAAATCTTTGAAAATCATTTTATAAATTTCTTCTATGATTTGTCCTTTATTTTTAAAATGGTGGTATATGGTACCTATAGCCACGTTTGACTCTCTAGCTAATTGTGACATAGGAGTAGCATGTACGCCCTGCTTCACGACTAACTCCAACATCGTCAAAACAATTTTTTGTCTCTTATTCATTTTGAGCGAATATTCATTCGGTTGTAAAAGTAAAGAAATATTTAACACTCAGTTAAGTTGCCAAATAGAATAGTTCAATATAGATGAAAAACTTACCCATAATAGGTAAGGGATAAGTAATAATGCCGTTACTTTATTTACAACTCTAAATCATTTTATAATCAAAATAATTAGTATTAGTAAAACTACTAGAGTTATTAGTAGTGGTTATTCCACTAAAATAGTGATTAATTTTTTTAAATGAATCCAGATAAAAAGCGGTAACCCTTATATTTGCTAAAAATTTTTTGTTTTAATGACTGAAACGAACTTTGTTAGTAAACCTTTTACAAAACAAGTAACTCATGGTAGGTTCTCTTGGCAATCCCCTAGCAATATAGCTTTGGTAAAATATTGGGGTAAGAAGACGAATCAAATTCCAGAGAACCCTTCAATTAGTTTTACTTTAGATGCTTGTAGAACAACAACGTCATTGGAGTTCAAAAAACGAGAACAGTCTAAAACGGATTTCTCTTTTGATATTTATTTGGATAATGTTTTACTAGAAGATTTTAAACCAAAGATTACCACTTTTTTTGAGCGAATTGAAAAGTATATACCGTTTTTAAAGGCATATCATTTTATAATCAAAACATCCAATTCCTTTCCTCATAGTTCTGGTATTGCCTCATCAGCTTCTGGAATGAGTGCTCTAGCTTTATGTTTGATGAGCATTGAAAAAGAATTGATGCCGGAGATGACAGACGATTATTTTAATCAAAAAGCATCTTTTCTTGCAAGATTGGGTTCTGGAAGCGCTTGTAGAAGTATAGAAGGCGATTTGATTGTTTGGGGTAGACATATTGATATACCTAATAGTTCCGATTTATTTGGTGTTAAATTTCCGCATGAGGCACATAAAATTTTCAGAAATTATCACGATACTATTTTATTAGTAGATAAAGGAGAAAAGCAAGTTAGTAGTACTATTGGTCACAATTTAATGCACGGACATCCCTTTGCTCAGAATAGATTTAACCAAGCAAAAAATAATTTGGCGAAGCTGTCTATAATTCTTCAAAATGGAGATTTGAATGGGTTTATGGAGATAGTAGAAAGCGAGGCGTTGACGCTACACGCCATGATGATGACAAGCTTGCCGTATTTTATGTTAATGAAACCTAATACATTAGAGGTCATTAATAAGATATGGGCTTTTAGAGAGAAAACGGGATTACATATTTGCTTTACTTTGGATGCAGGTGCTAATGTACATGTACTATATCCTGAAAATGAAGCAGAAGAAATTTATGACTTCATTAAGAATGAGTTAGTTGCATATTGCCAAAACGGTCACTATATTTGTGACAGAATCGGTTTTGGAGCTAAACAAATAGATATTTAGCTTATATTTGATTAGTGACTGAACATTGCTCACTGAAAACTGTCTATGAAAGGACCTCTTTTTTATTCAAAAATCCTACTCTTTGGTGAATATGGAATCATCAAAGATTCGAAAGGACTCTCTATTCCATATAATTTTTTTAAAGGAGCATTGAAGTTAGATGAAAATCCTTCTGATGAAGCCGTATCGTCTAATGGACATCTAAGAAAATTTGTTAGATACCTTCAGAATATGGATGAATCGTTGGTTCGATTCAATCTTTTGCGTATGCAAAAAGATGTTAACGCTGGAATGTATTTTGATAGTAGTATCCCACAGGGATATGGTGTTGGTAGTAGTGGTGCTTTAGTAGCTGCTATCTACGATAAATACGCTTTAGAAAAAATTACGGTTCTTGAGAATCTTACAAGAGAAAAACTTTTGAAATTAAAAAATATTTTCTCTGAAATGGAATCTTTTTTCCATGGAAAATCATCAGGTTTAGATCCGCTAAATAGTTATTTAAGTATACCAATTCTTATTAATAGTAAAGATAATATTGAAGCTACAGGTATCCCTTCTCAGAGCAATACAGGGCAAGGAGCGGTATTTTTATTAGACTCTGGTATTGTAGGTGAAACAGCACCTATGGTGAACATTTTTATGAAAAACATGAAACAAGAAGGATTTCGTAAAATGCTTAAAAACCAATTTGTGAAACACACGGACGCCTGTGTTGATGACTTCTTAAAGGGCGATATCAAATCGTTGTTTAAGAATACCAAACAGTTGTCTAAAGTGGTGCTGAATCACTTCAAGCCTATGATTCCTAAACAGTTCCATGAATTATGGAAAAAGGGTATTGAAACCAATGAGTATTATTTAAAACTTTGTGGGTCTGGTGGCGGAGGTTATATTCTTGGATTTACTCAGGATATTGAGAAGGCAAAACATTCGTTAAAAGATTATAAATTAGAAGTAGTTTATAATTTCTAAAGCTGCTCTATGGTTACTCCAAAACAAAAAAGCTTTCTCGCTAAAGCGTTTAGCTTGTTTTCGGTAGTAAGAGGCTATAATGTATTGATAATAGTTATAGCCCAATATCTTGCATCTATATATATACTGGCTCCAGATAGACCTCTTAGAAACGTTCTTTTTGATTTAAATCTATTGATGTTGGTTTTGGCATCTTCGGCGGTTATAGCTGCTGGCTATATCATTAATAACTTCTATGATTCTGAAAAAGATTTGATTAATCGCCCTGAAAAATCAAAGCTCGATAGACTTGTAAGTCAAAACACCAAGCTCTCTATTTATTTTATACTAAATTTTTCTGCTGCAATAATGGCGAGTTATGTATCGTTTAGAGCAGTATTGTTTTTTTCAGTATACATCTTTGCTATCTGGTTTTATTCGCATAAACTAAAAAGACTTCCATTTATTGGTAATTTGACCTCTGCAATATTAACCATATTGCCTTTTTTTGCCATTTTTATGTATTTCAAGAACTTTAGTAGTGTCATTTTTGTTCATGCCATTTTCTTATTCTTGATAATTTCCATGCGAGAATTGAGCAAGGATCTTGAAAATATTAAGGGTGATTTGGCCAATGGATATAAAACAATTCCTGTACTGTATGGGGATAAAATGTCCAAGATATTCCTTACAATATTAGTAGTATTAACACTTGTACCTATATTTTTTCTTTTGAAATACTATGAAATAGGCCATATGTACATCTATTTTTACATAAGCTCTATACTATTGATTGTATTTCTTGTACTATTATGGAAATCTTCAAAAAAAGCACAATACTTAATTCTTCATAATATCTTAAAATTGATTATTCTAGCTGGAGTTTTTAGTATTTTGCTTATTGATATTGACTTGGTTTTAAAACGAATTTTATAATGAAAAACACGCTAAAAGTTGCCTTGGGGCAAATCGCGCCAGTTTGGTTGAATAAGCAACAAACACTTCAAAAGGTTGAAAAGTGTATTAGTGAAGCTGCTGAGCAGGGCTGCGAACTGATTGTATTTGGAGAAGGATTAGTGCCAGGTTACCCCTTTTGGTTGGCATTGACAGATGGTGCTGCATGGAATACTAAAGTCAATAAAGAGATTCATGCGCATTACGCTCGCAATTCAGTAAGCATAGAATCTGGAGATTTAGATGCCATTTGTAAATTGGCTAAGACACATAAAATGGCAATTTATTTGGGTGCTATAGAACGACCTCAAGACCGTGGAGGGCATAGCCTATATGCCTCTTTAATCTATATCAATGAGAAAGGAAACATAAAATCTGTGCATCGCAAGCTACAGCCAACTTACGACGAACGTATGACGTGGTCGCCAGGAGACGGTAACGGATTGCAAGTACATACCTTAAAGCAATTTACCGTAGGTGGATTGAATTGTTGGGAGAATTGGATGCCATTACCAAGAGCTGCTTTATATGGTCAAGGAGAAAATTTGCATATTGCAGTTTGGCCAGGAAGCGAACATAACACTAAGGATATTACCCGTTTTATTGCTAGAGAATCTAGATCGTATGTTATTTCTGTATCGAGTATGATGAACGTAACGGATTTTCCGAAAGACACACCACATCTTGAAGAGATTCTTAAAAAATCCCCCAATGTATTAGCAAATGGCGGTAGTTGTATTGCTGGACCTGATGGTGAATGGATAATACCTCCTGTTTGTAATAAAGAAGGTTTGATCATTGAAACAATAGATTTCAATCGTGTATACGAAGAACGTCACAATTTCGATCCAGTAGGGCATTATTCGCGTCCTGATATTACAAAACTTCATGTAAACAGAGAGCGTCAGTCAACCATTTCATTTGATAAAAACGAATAGAATATTATTCGTAAGACCAGGTCAGTTTCTTGATGCCTGACCAATTGGCGTAAAGAGGTACGCCTGCCGCTATATATAATAAATAGATGTCGTTATTGTGCATTGCCATACCCCATGTTGCTTGCATATCATCAAAAACACCGAACGACTGTTTTAATGTTGGGTTTTCGGGAATAGAAACATCGAGAATTGAAAGGTCACTACGACCTGTATTTACAAAAATGAGATTGTTTGTGGTGTCATAAACCATTTGGTTAGCATGACCAGGACTATTAAGCCATATGTTGCTTAAAAGTTCACAATCCCATGGATTCCACCAACCAATTAATTCTTCTTGCCCTAATGTAGAAATATCCCAAATTTCAAAACCACAATAATCAACCGCACAGTAAGCCAAACTTCCATTGATAATAATATTATTATAAGCTTTAGGTGTGTTTTCAATCGATTCAAAATTGTGAAAACTGCCAATTTCATCTGGTATCTCTTTATTGGTAATATCTATAATACGAATACCTCCAGCATCATAGCATAAATACATGGTATTGCCAACAACAGTCATACCTCTAGCATTAGGTATTTGTGGACCTTGAGGGTTTTCAACTGGATAATCTAAGTCAGGCACATAATTCGATTTTTCTATAATATCTGTAGGGTTAGAGACATCGAATATATAAAAGCCAAACTCCATAGCACCTAAATAGGCGTAATCACCTTCTACAACAACTATGGCACTGCCGCCGATAACGGTATCACTTTCCCAAATATCTTCTATGACGGGATTTGTCGGATTCTCTATGTTTATAATAGCCAAGCCAGCTTCAGAACCATTTTGACCATCAAAAAAATCACCTAATGCTATATACAAATAGTTTCCTTTTTGATAAATATTCATAGCATGTAGCATGTGCAAATCTCCAATAGGCACGTTGGCAGCTTGTGTAGGTTCTTGCTCACCATTATCATTTAAAATTAATAATCCTGCGCCTTTTGCGGCAAGAAATAAGTAAGGTCTATTCAATTCATCGTAAACCATACCTTGAGGTAAATACGTTGGATCTTCTTTTTCCCATTTAGATTCCAAAGCAATATCGGTTCCTATAGGTGGATTATCATCATTAGGATCAATATTGGAAGAATCGTCAGACGAACAATTTAGTAAGAGTATAGTTATGAATAATAGGGTTAGATTTTTCATAATCAACTGATTTTAAAATGTATTGTGAGCAAATTACAATTTTTATACCAAAGTAGGATTTGAGTTGAGGTTCCTTATCTTTGCCGAAAATAATCCGATGGGCAAACCACAACACGAAAATAAAAAAAGTAGATCTTTGAGAGGCGTAAAAACTAATAAAAAGGGAAATACACCTGTAAAGAAGAATGTATCACAAAAAAAGACATCTAATCCTAATGAAATTCGCCTAAATAAATACATCGCTAATTCTGGTATGTGTTCGCGAAGAGATGCAGATATGCACATAAGTGTTGGTAGTGTGACTGTAAACGGAAAGGTAATTACTGAAATGGGCTTTAAGGTAAAATTGGACGATGAGGTACGTTTTGATGGCGCCAGAATTCAACCTGAAAAGAATGCTTACGTCCTGTTAAATAAACCTAAGGGATTTGCAACTACCACTAGCGAAGGTAAAGGCAGAACAGTAATGGATTTAGTAGCTAATGCTACAAGTGCTAAAATAAGACCTATAGGAAGATTGGGAAGAAGTTCTCTTGGACTACTATTGTTTACCAATGACGAAGTTGTGCACAAAAAATTCACGAACTCAAAGCATGGTGTAGCACGATTGTTTCATGTCGAGTTAGATAAGAATATGAAGTTGGAGGATCTTAAGAAGATTCAAGAAGGCTTTAAAATAAAAGGAAAACTGATAAGCGTTGAAGACATTAGCTATATAGATGGTGCATCCAAAAAGGAGGTAGGTATTAAAATAAAGAATACAGGAAATACTATTCTACGTGACATCTTTGATTATCTCAAGTATGAGATCGTGAAGTTAGATTGTGTCGCTATTGGACATTTGACCAAGAAAGATATCCCTAGAGGCAGCTGGAAGCACTTAACAGAGCAAGAAGTGAATACGCTTCAGATGCTTTAGTTTTAAGTTCGATTTTGGCGAATGTGTTCTCATCGTGTTCATGCATGGTTTGTGTTGTTGGAGAATTAAGTTAGCAAAAAGAGGTCAACGCGTTAGAATTTTGTTAGAAATTCCTGAACCATTATTGAACAACATGAACTATACATGTTGTTATGGGTAGTATTCTTTAACCTTTGTGCTTCTCAATTTCCTGTTTAGTCAATCCTAAAAATTCTGCGGCATTATTGTAGAAAATATCCGCTTTTTGTTCGAAAGTTAAGAATTCGGCCGAATTTACAGCATCCACAGCAATGCCGATTGTTTCTGGCCATGTCATTTGATCAGATCCAAACATTATTCGTTTACCAAATCCTGCATTAATTAAACCTTTTAAATAGTAGTGAAATTCAGCTTTAGGAAGAATCCAGCTAATAGCTGCAGTATCAATATAAAGCTGAGGATGGGCATACATCATTGCTTTCATATCATCCAAATATGGCCACCCACCATGCATTATAAAAATTTTTAAATTAGGATGAGAAATTAAAACTTCTTCTAATTGTTTAGGATTAGCATTACTTACCCTCATCTTGTCCATGCCATAGTGGTATATTCCTCCTGGAGGTCCACCGGGCATTATGTGAAAACCTAAAGGTATTTTCAATTCTTCTGCTAAGTCAAAAAATCTTTTTTGTGATTCATGATCTGCAGTAATTCCAGCATAAAATGGAGCTAGTTCACCAATGGCAAAGAGTTTACCTTTTTTGTGCAATGCTCTCAATGAATCATTTGGTAGATTTCTTCCACTGATAAGAATTCGATCAGGATCATGATCATACCATAAGTGGCCATCAGAAGTAAGAGCCTTTACAATATTATACTCATCAAATTTTTTAAAAGTTTCTATTCTTTGGTCTTTGGGTGTTTTTACGCCTTTATAAGTTTCGTTTTTCAACGGATTGGGATAATCATGCCCAAACATTTCAGGCGCGCTTTTCATATTGTAAGCATGAATGTGCATATCGATAATCGGGCCAGTATAGTTTTGTGCTTCAATATTTTCAATAAATGAAAACAAGCAAATCATCAGTAAGATTTTTTTCATTTTTCATTAGTTTAATTGTGATCTAATGTATCAATATCTTTTAAGTTGTAATTGTAAAAATCCGAACACTTTGCTTTTAGGCTGGAAAACGTGGAAGGTGAAACACCTCCAAATTTCTTGAAATCTTTAATAAAGTGTGCTTGGTCATAATATCCACATTCATATGTGATATTTGTCAACGACAAATCAGGGTGATTCAGGATAAAATTGGCGGCATGATTAAATCTTGCTATCCTTCGAAAATAGACAGGACTCATTCCAACGTATTTTTTGAAGAGTTTTTGTAATCCGCGATTGGATATACAAAGTGATTCGCTGAGCTTATCTAAAGAGACATATTGTTTAGATTTCAGTGCATTAATAGCGAAAGGTAATCTTGAATCAAGATCGGTTAATTCAATTCTTTGAACTAGGAATAATTCTAGAGCAATAAATTTCTGCTCAATAGAAGTAAGCTCTTTTAACTGGCACTTGATTCTGCTCAGGTCACTCTCTGAAAAAAATATGTTTGGATCAGATAAAGAATCATGTAATTCTTGTGCAGGAATAGGGTTTAAGTAATAAAGGCCATAGCTATTGAATTGAACTGTCATGAATTTCATACCTATGTATGGTAGAAAAGCAACTGTACTGGCGCAAGATGCATACAAGGAATGTTCAGTTAAAGAATGATTGATATAAATATCTTTATCTAAAGACAATACAAGATTACTGGTAGCGTTAGGGAAAATGGCCGTAAAGCCATCAAAATGATCTTCTGAAGTAATTTCAACGTAGCTGATGAAATTGATTATTTGTCTTAGTCCTTTATCTTTTGGGATGTATATCTTTTGAATCATAAATCACCTAATAATTGTCACAACAAACATGATATGAGTTGTTTATATCAGCAGTTAAACGAAGTTCGACTTTTTATTTCAGTAAGTCAAGTTTAGTTTTGAAGTTTCGTTTTACGGTCTTGTGTATTAAACGTAGTGTTTTGACTACTGTTTTTTTAGATTTATGTTTTGTTTATTAAGTGTAAAGTTTTTCATTCTCTTTACTATTTTAGCTATGCTTTATACACGTTGTTGTAAATAGTTTTAACCCAATATTATTTCTTTACAATTTCCAAATCTTCTGTACCTTTTATTTTAGCTACTTCCCATCCTTCATTTAATTCTATTTCATAAAAATCTCCATAGATTTTATTTCCTTCTATTTTTGTTGGTAATGGAAACATGTAAGTTGTGGTTTCAATATTTTTAAGTTTTAATATACCTCCCTCTCCTAACTTATCTTTTCCAGAAATGATATGAAAGTTTCCAAAATTTTCACCAGAAAGGTCAGTTCCCTTAGCTCCTGAATAAACAATCCCATAATCATCTAAAATTAAAGTCCCATTCATATTAAAGGACAGACTAAACTTTTTGTCTACCAAAATTGTTTTAAGTGTGGGCTGTGTGATCAATAAATTTGTGTAATAAGCAGTAAGTTTTTCAAATTCAATTTTTCTCTCTGCTTCTTCTTGGTTAATGTTCTTAAAATTATTTCTTTGTTTCGCTGCGAATATTGCGTTTTCGTCTGTTAGAATCGTGTTTTTTAAATACTGCTTTTCGTAGATCTCTAAAAAATTAAAAATCTTGTCTAATTCAAGTCTCCAATCCATTTTTAAATAATCAAATAATATTCCATAAGCAGGTCCTGTTGCATATGGAAAAGGTCTTGTATAGGTTTCAGCAGACTCTCTGTTATTGATTTCATTTATGGCGTACTGATACTTATTGGTTACGGTTGATAGTTTAATTCCAGTATAATTTGCAAGTCCTTCAACTGTTTCTAATTCAATTTCTTCTTCTAAATAAGCACTATATTTTGCCTGTCTTATTTTTCTCATTATCAAGGCATCATTAACATATGATGCCACAATAGTTGCATCTGCACTTTTATCAGCTTGATGTAAGGCATTTTTAAGTGCTTGATACTCTAGACGCATTAAGAGTCTTGCGTCAAATTTGTCTAAATACGGTATTGGATTAGCTCTTAAATTAGTATTGTCTGCAAGGTGTGCTAGATGAAAAAGTTCGTGAATAATCGTGGCACTGTTATCATTTATAGAATTAATCATTACTGTAGCATACTTGACTCCTCTGTAATCTTGAGTCGTATTTGTAAAGCTTAACTCATTTTCTTTAAACTTTGTGTAATACAAAATAGAATCTTTTGTTTCACTACCTATAAGTTCTTCAAGACTGTAGATAGTTTTATCATAATCGATGACTAAAACTTTTGGATTCCATAAATTTATTTTCCACAATGAGCCATAGTCGGAAGTAAGAATTTCTTTTGCTTTAAAAAGTTCTTTTTTAATAGCTTTACGATTCCTCTCAGGTGCTGTATCTATATTTTGTTGCACGTTCTTTAATATATTATTCCATCTGCTAGAATACTTATGTAGTTCTTTTAAATCTGTATCAGATTTTATATGATCTAAATTTGAATAAAACTTTTCCTCTACAACATATTCTAGCCAATTTAATGCTTTCTTATGTTCGCCATTTAATGAGTAAGTACAAGCAGCATTATATATGCCATTATTATAGATTAAATTTCCATTCTCTTCAAAAAATAAATCAAAATTTTTAGCTGAATTTTTATAATCTTTTGTTTCGTAATGTGCCATAGCAGCATTATAAATACTATCCAGCAAAACTTCATCAACTTTCTTTTTTTGCATTACATCAGATGATTTATTTGTCCCAATATTATTGCAAGAGAATAAGAATAATGCACTGGTGAACAATAAAAATGTAATCAGGGTTTTCATAGCTATAGAGTTAATTTAAATATTGAGTAAATGAAAACAAAATAGCTAATTAAGAGAAATTATTTGGGGTGGATTTTAGGGTCTAAACCCATGAATTTTCTTAAAAATAATTAAGATTAGTTTTAAGCTCTTTTCTTGATGAAATGTTTAATTTTCTATAAATATTGTTTACATGTGTTTTTACAGTACTCATGCTAATACAAAGTTCTTCTGCGATTTGAAGATTTGTTTTATCTGAATTAATTAGCCTTACTATATTGAGTTCCTGTTTTGTTAACCTATTTTTAGAGCTACCTTTTTTTCTCTTAAAAAAATAGTAAATAGATAAGCCTATTATTCCAGCTATAAGTAGTATAATACCAAATAAGGCCCAACTATATAGCTTTTTGGTGCTTTTTGAATTGTCTATGCTAATTAATTGAAGAGAGTCTCCATTTTTAGTAATATTATAAGACCTTATATCTGAATTTTTAGTAGAATCTATATTTGTTGAAGCGTTTGAATCATTTATAATGATAGTATCTTGTTTCATTACCACAGTAAGCGATTCTTGTGATATAACAGAAAAAGGCATTAAAAGAACTACAAAAAGATATACTTTGTATATAATGTGTTTGACTAAAATTACCTTAATCATTTTAAATTGGTTACAATAAGTATGATATGAACTGTTTTAATTATTTATATCAACAGTTAAACGAAGTTCGACTTTTTATTTAAGTAAGTCAAGTTTAGTTTTGTGATGGATTCTTATAATATCCCAAAAGAAAACTCCATAAATGATTACATACTCCAAACCAATGATCCAGAGGTTTTCCGACTTGTCAGCTTTGTCAATATTGATATAAGCTAAATAACTCAAAATAATGACAAAACTCCACACTAGCGGAAACTTATAATTCGTAAAGATTGAAAGCAGCAATAATGTGGCCACATACCAAGGATGTACTGTTGTTGCTGTAAAGAAATAGAAGGATAATACTAATAACATAGCCGACATGAGTTGAGGCATATTTTTATTTCTTCTGATAAATGTCATTAACAATACAAGCCCAACAACTATAAGAGGAATGTACTTCCCAATAATGGCAATCTCATTATAACCTCTAAAAGTGTAGCCTATCTCGCGAGCGATGTAATACAAACTCGCATTAAACTCAAAATTCTGGAACCAAAGCCCAACCGTTTCAGCGTAATTAGTTACGAATTTTGGAGAATAAAAAGGTGAAAAAAGAAGCATAGTAACGAAACCAACAATAGCATAAAACCCAATTAGCTTAGTCATTCTAAATATTAGTGAAGAATGTATTACTTGAGATTTCTCGACTCCGCTCGAAAGGACAGTATCATTTTCTCTGTTAATCATTGTGTCGCCCCGAGCGGAGTCGAGAGGTTTTTTCGAAACGAACCACTGAAAAAACAACGGTAAAAATATCAATGGAATTAATTTAACTGAAACCGACAAGGCAAATAAAACAGCTGCCCATTGCCATTTTCCTTTATGAAGCACATACATACTCCAAATCAAGAAGAAAATCATCACTCCTTCAAAATGAAGATTACCAGTCAATTCAATAATAATAAATGGATTTAGGATATACCAGAAAATACGATTTACAGGAATATTGAGTCGCTCTAATAGCTTTTTTCCGAAGTAAAGGGTACCAATATCTGCAGCAATAATGAGTATACGCATCACAACAGCAGAACCCAAAATACTCTTTCCGGAAAATAGGCCAGCAATGACAAAACAAAGTTGATTAATAGGTGGATAATTGGTGTAATGACTTGCATTAAGAGCACCCATCCCGGCATATAATTCTTGAGCTTGATTTATTGGAAGTTCATTATTTATTAGAAAAGATTCAACAGTATATAAATAAGGATTGAATCCTTCTATAATCATACGGCCGTCCCATATAAAACGATAGAAATCCTGAGATAGATTCGGCGTAGCAAGAAGTAATACTAGCCTGAAAAGTATAGCAATACCGATCAAGAACCTAAAATCATGTTTCTTGATCTGTATCAGTTTGTAAAACAAGAAAAACAAAGCCGTATATAGGCTAACAAGCTTAATGTAGTCCGTCCTAACTAGGTCGTAAGCAAAAACAGCATAAAAAATGATGCTTAGTAATGAAAGCATCAATGGTATTCTGTTAATTTTAGATAGCATTACGCTCTCGAAGTTAGTGATTTAAAGAATACGTAACCAAAACCACAGAAAAGCATTAAATGAAACGGAAATAGCCCAAAGTCACCACCTTGATCTCCAACCACAAAGGCACTATACATTCCGAAAGCAAAATAAATCATTAATAAGCCTTCAAGAATAACGTTTGTTGATAGCTTTTTCTTAAGGTATTTATTGCCTTTCCAAGAATCTTTTAATGAGTTTATGTTAAATTTAGGCGTGCGTATAAAATCACTTCGTTTACCAATATGGCCTTCAAAAACAGCAATTGAGTTATGTAATGAAAAACCCATTGCTATGGAAAAGAATGTAAAGAACATCGCTATGTAATTAAAGAAGCTCTTGGCGCCTCCTCCATAAATTTTCTTATACATAAACCAATAACAGATAAAGAAAATGACGGTGCTAATAACAAAGAAGCTCATGACGAAGAAATACGCCTTTAAATGCTCATATTCATTCTTTATATAAAGCATTGGAATACTCAAAACAGCCACTATAAGTATATTCAAGAACATAGTGCTATTTAGTAAATGTAAAATACCGTGGACTTTAGTTTTGAATGGCATGGCTTTACTCTTAATGATCTGGCCAAGCATTTTTCTAAAATTCTCCGCCCCGCCTTTATTCCATCTAAATTGTTGTGATCGTGCAGCACTTATTACAACTGGTAATTCTGAAGGCGTCTCTACATCTTCCAAGTATTTGAATTTCCAGTTTTTTAGTTGTGCTCTATAACTTAAATCTAAATCCTCCGTCAATGTATCTCCAGACCAATTACCAGCATCTATTATACATTCCTTTCTCCAGACTCCTGCGGTACCATTAAAGTTTATAAAATGCCCATGACTATTACGTCCAGTTTGTTCCAAGGTAAAATGTGCATCCAATGCAAAGGCTTGAACTTTTGTAAGCAGTGAGTAATCTCTGTTAATATGACTCCAACGCGTTTGAACAACACCAATTTCTTCATTCTTAAAATGAGGAATGGTACGTTTTAACCAATCTTTTTTCGGTAAGAAATCCGAATCGAAAATAGCAATGAATTCACCTTTAGCAATTCTCAGGCCTTCTTTTAAAGCACCAGCTTTAAAACCCTCACGATTAGTACGGTGTATATGTATAATGTCTAATCCAGAAGATTGTAATTTTTTTATTTGAGCTGCTGTAGATTGAACAGTTTCATCTGTAGAATCGTCTAATACTTGAATTTCAAGTTTGTTTTTTGGGTAGTCAATTTCCGCAATATTGTCTAACAAGCGTTCCATCACATACATCTCATTAAAAACAGGAAGTTGTATAGTAACATGAGGGATTTCTTTTGGGTCATTCAAGTTAAACTTAGGACTATTGTCATCTTTAGCCTTTGACTGTGCTCGAATATAATTGAATAGAAGGTTCAATTGCGCAAGAGCATAAGCAAATATGAGCACTAGTGCAATGGTATATATGATGATAATTATAGATTCGAAAATCATTTTTTGAAACTGTATTTAAAAATCCAACTTAAGATTTTCACGCCTGCAAATATAGCACCTTTTACCGTTCCAGAAACTTTTGACACACCAATTCTGTTACGATAATTAACAGGGATTTCTGTATATGTCATTTTTTTCTTTAAGACTTTTAATTGCATTTCTACTGTCCAGCCATACGTTTTGTCTTCCATATTTAGAGCTAACAACTTATCATATTTTATGGCTCTAAATGGCCCAAGATCACTGAATTTAGCACGAAAGAACAATCGCATTAATGATGTTGCTAACCAATTGCCAAATATTTGCGGAAACGTCATAGATCCTTCTTCACGTAGTCGTTTTACTCTAGCACCAATTACAAAATCTAAGCCTTCATTTATTATTGGAGACACAATTTTTGTCAATTCTTCTGGATAATCACTATAATCACCATCCAAGAAAACGATAATATCTGGTTTTTCATCTTGAGAGGCTATATGCTCCATACCCTTTAAACAGGCATAACCATAACCTCTTCTGGTTTCAGAAAGCACAGTGGCACCAGCTTTCTTTGCATTGAGTTCAGTATCGTCAGTTGAATTGTTACTTACTACAATGACTTCGTCAGTTATGTTAGGGATATCGTTTACGACATGCACAATAGAATCTGCTTCGTTATAAGCAGGAATGATGACTTTTATTTTGGTCATTGAAGATCCGATAGTTTATTTTCTTTTTTAAAGGATTTGAGGTCGGTCCATTCCTTTAATTTTTTTCCAGCACTGTATTTTTCTGCCTTAATGAGTTTTTTGTTTTCATATCTTAAACAATACCCGTTTTTTTGATTGTTTTTTAACTGACATTTGTGATTTATCACTTCCATGTCATCATAAAACAACCACCATTTGCTCTTTAAGCCATTTACATAGTGGCCTTCACTTTTCTTAGTGCCGTCTTGGCGATAAAAATGCCAATAATCTGAAGGTTTTCCTAATTTTATATTCCCGGATTTTTCTAATTTACCGTTTTTATGATAGAATTTCCAGTAGCCATTTTGTAAACCATCGTTAAAGTTTCCTTCATTTTTCAATTTACCATTTTTGTAGTATGCTTTCCAATACCTTGAAGGTTTTCCTTTATTTAGTGCGCCTTCATTTTTTAATTTTCCGTTATTGAAATATACTTTGGAATAACCAGATTGCTTTCCATCTATATAATTCCCTTCTTGTTTTAAAGAACCATTTTCATGATAATGCTTCCAATGATTGGCTTCTTTATCGTTATCGTAATAGCCTTCTTTTTTAAGCTTTTCATTGTTGGAATAGTAACTCCAAAAACCTGTTTTTTTTCCCTCTTGAAAGCGTCCAATAGCTTTAAGAGTCTTGTCATTGTAGTAGAAATTCCAATACCCCGTTTCTTTATTATTAATGAATTCCCCTGTTTTTTTAAGAGTTCCATCATGATGATAAAATTTCCAGTAATCTGTTTTTTGATTGTTTTCTTGCCACCCTTCTTCTTTTATAGTGCCGTTGTCAAAATAATTTTTTTGATAGGCCTTTTGTGCTGCTACTGCAGTGCTCAAAAAACAAATAAGGATAAATAATCTCATTATTTTTGATTTACTAGGTCCATTAAATTTACATCATTACCCAAAAGAACATCTGTGGGGTTTATGCGCCCCGCTTCCGGACCGTTCTCTAATTTCAAAACACCTCTTGGGCATACTGCTGAGCAAATGCCACAACCTACACAGCTAGAACGAACGATATTCTCGCCTTTCTGTGCGTATGCACGCACATCAATGCCTTGCTCACAATACGTAGAGCAATTTCCACATGAGATACATTGTCCACCATTGGTTGTAATCCTGAAACGTGATTTAAAACGTTGTACAAGTCCAAGATATGCTGCTAATGGGCATCCAAAACGACACCAAACGCGATTTCCGAATATCGGATAGAAACCAGTTCCGATGACACCTGCGAACCAAGCACCAATCAAGAAACTATAAGTATCCTTGATCCACTGAGACTTAATACCTAAAAACGCTTCGGCACCAGAGAAATAACAATATAAGGTCACTACGGTCATGATCAATGAGAATACGAGTACGCTATGTACCACCCAACGCTCCAACTTCCATGATTTCAATGTTTTGCTAGAATGTTGTCTGTAAGGGTCGCCAAGCGTTTCGGCAAGTCCGCCACAACCACAAACCCAGCTACAATACCATCTTTTTCCGAAGAAATAAACCATTAACGGCACGATAATAAGAGTGAGTACGATACCCCAAACTAGTATGAATAGACCAATGGAGCCACTTTCTGTTAAGGCATCGAGATTCCATTCAAAGAAGAAATCGTAATCCAAAGGGAAAGCATTCTTAAAGTCGTAACCAGGCATATTCAAGCTAGTCATAATCTCTGGAATCAGGAATGCGAATACAATCTGGAAGAACAGGACCGAGGTGGTACGCATGACCTGATACTTATTATGTCTGTATTTAATATACATACGCACTGCCATGACCATCATAACCGTGCAGTACAAGAATCCGTAGACAAACCATTGACTCGCCTCGCCACCGCTCAATACCTTACTAATAGGGTCTAGAATGAAGGTCCAATTAACCACATAATCTGGCATGAAATAAAGCATTAGGTAGAAGGTGACCAGAAATATCAATACCATCCAAGCAATCCAACCGCGATTAGTACTTGCCTCATGATATACGCCATTATTCTTAATGCCTTTTCTACCCAAGAGGATGAGGTTTGGTAAGATGAACAATAACGCACCTATAATACTTAACCCAAATGTCAGCCACCACATAAGTCCAGCATTTTCTTTGATGACTCCAGAGCCTGCTTTTTTTGCAATGTCATAACTTAAGGTATGTGGCTTTCCATAAATTTTATATTGGAATTGCTCTCCTTTTTTATCCCAGTTTTTTTCCGCGTCATATTTTGCGATCAAGGCGTCGTAATGGTCATTAGAAGCTTGATAGGCATCGCGGACACGGCTTGAAAATTGAAAAATATTTAAGTCTTCCTTAGTGACAACGGCCTTTTTGAGTACGCCTTTTATAATCTCACTTTTATAACCTTTAGAATCAAGAAAGGTGTCTAATTCTGATTCAGTGAGACTGAAAGAGCCTGTAAAAAGACTACCTGTGAAAATTGCCAATCCAGTTAAGAATATGACTAATCCTATATATCGTATTGCTTTCATATGCTTTATTTGATTTACGCGAAAATGCGTTTCCAGCTTTTCTTTTTCAGTTGAATATTAGTGCTGTTCTCTTGATTAAATTTTGAAACAATATCCTTTTCATGAAGTTTATAGAATTCCGGATCAAAATTTGCATCAGCTAAATGTTCTAGAACATAATGTACCGAACGCTTTTCTGTCAATATTTTATCAAAGAATTCATGGCGCATTCGAATTCCAAAGTTGTTAATACCTATAAACTCATGTGTATTCTTATCGTAATTAATGTGAATGCACTTGTTGCCATCTTTATGTTCCCAATAAAAGCGAGCTTCATTGTCTTTTGGTTGTGCCCATACCCAACCGTAGGTCTGGTATTCAATATCTATAAATTTTGCAGAGTTGAACCAGTGTCCAGGTTTATATTCAATGCGATTGCCACAAATGGTTTGGGCCAATGTTTCTCCCATCATTCGTCCTGTATACCAAACGGCTTCAATTGGCCGTCGCTGGTCAATGGCTTCATGTTGTTCGGCACAATCGCCAATAGCATAAATGTCAGGCAGGTTGGTTTCTAAAAAACGATTGACTTTTACGCCACGACCTGTTTCAATACCTGAATCTTTTATAAAATCAATGTTGGGTGAAACACCTGCAGTCAATCCAACGACATCGCAAGCAATTTCTTCTCCAGTTTCCTGTATAATAACAGATTTTACTTTCCCGTTCTCGTCCGAAACAATTTCTTTTAAGTTGTTAGACAAGCGCAAATCAATACCGTTATTGATGATTTCTCGATTTATCATCGCCGATTCACCTTCTGGTAAAACACCATCCCAGAAACTAGTTTCTCGAACTAGAAAAGTTACTGGAATATGTCTTGAATGCAACATCTCTGCTAATTCAATACCTATAAGTCCACCACCCACGATTACAGCGCGTTTGCAAATTTTATTGTTAGGCGCGTACTTTTCAAGGTTGTCGAGATCTTGTTTATGATACATACCCATAACACCATCAAGATCTTGTCCTGGCCAACCAAATTTGTTAGGCTTACTACCAGTGGCAATCACCAATGTATCATATTCTAAAGTATCACCTTCGGTAAAATGAAGGGTTTTCGATTTGGTTTCTATGTGTTTTACATATCCTTTTTTGAGATTGATTCTGTTTTTTTTCCAGAACCAATCCTCATATGGTTGGGTATGTTCGAACTTCATATGACCCATATATACGTACATAAGTGCAGTGCGAGAAAAGAAATAATCTGTTTCGGCTGAAACAATGGTAATTTTCTTATCGGATAGTTTTCTAATATGCCTCGCAGCAGTAACACCAGAAATACCATTTCCTATAATAACAATATGCTCCATAGATTCTTAGTTGATGAGTTGTAAGTCGTTTTTAAAGATAGAAACTTAAAGTGATAGTTTTAATTTAGAATAGATATAAATTAGGGTATTTCTGTAAGTTACTGTTATAATTGTGGACGCACATTTTTTTGATTTTTATTGTAAGTCGCTTGAAATGTCCTCGACATAAGCACCAACAAATAATGAAAATTTAACAGTTATGAAAACCAGAATAGCCTTACTGACAATTGGTTTATTGTTCCTATCTAACGGAGCATTTGGACAAGATGTAAATACCTTCTTTGCTAATGCGAATACATTTTTTAAAACCTATGTATCTAACGGTAAAGTTGACTATAAGTCTATAAATAATGACGCAACGAGTTTAAATGAGCTCTTGTTGCTTGCAAAGGAGATTAAAGTCTCTAAAAACGATGCAGAAGTATATCAAGCTTTTTGGATCAATGCTTACAACATATCGGTCATTAGAGGAATAATAGATAACTATCCTATTAAATCACCATTAGATAAGGCTGGATTCTTTGATAAGACTAAGCATGATTTAGGAGGAAAAAATATCACTTTGAACGATATTGAACATAAATTACTTCGAGGGCAATTCAATGATGCTCGATTTCACTTTGTTTTGGTCTGCGGGGCTTTAGGTTGCCCTCCATTAATTAGTCAAGTCTATCTTCCTAATACATTAGATGCACAACTTGAAAAGCAAACAAAGATTGCTATTAATGGGAGCTTTATTAGAGTGAATGCTAAGAAGAAAAGAGTACAAGGTTCTGAGATTTTGAAGTGGTATAAGGAAGATTTTGTAAAGGATGGATCAGAAATTGACTTTCTAAATAAGTACAGGAAAGAGAAAATTCCTGAAAATTTTAAGCTATCGTACTTTCCTTATAATTGGAACATAAACAAACAATAACTAGTCTTCACTTAACCGGCTTGGCTTTAAAAGGGGAAGCTTGGCTGGTAGGTGAGGCACAACCAAACGAATTAAAACAACAAATTATGAAAAAGACAATTATTTCAACATTTGCATTGCTAATTACTTTAGCAAGCTTTGCTCAAGATGATGATCAGCCAGTAAAAAGTAATATCCAAGAGTATACGCCTTCAAAACTTCTAAGTAAAGGGCAATGGGACATTAAATGGTTTAATAATTTATACACCCAAACTGAAAGTACTTTTAGTGAAGGGAAAGAGCCTAGACAAACATTTTTCACTTCAACAATTGATGTGTTTACAGGAGTTTCTGAAAACAGTACATTTAATGTTGGATTGTTATTAGAATTTAGATCTAATGTTATTGGCAACAGAAGTGCATTTGATGTGTTTTCTTTTGATGGAGAATCAGGGACAGCACGTTCTGGGTTTACATCGTTTGCTCCAGCTGTAAAGTTTAACCCAATTAAGAGTGTTAGCAATTTTACAATTCAATCGGCATTTCATATTCCGTTGGTAGATCAGGAAACAGATGGCGGCGTGTTTTTAGATCAAAAAGGATTTATTTTTCAGAATCGTTTTTTCTATGATTACACTTTTCCAAGTGGTGATTGGCAGTTATTTACTGAGCTCAATGCAGAGTATAACTTTGGAAAAAAAACCGTACAAGATTCTAATTTCGATACCATTGAAGGAAGTTTCGCTAACAATAGTTTAAGCCTTACGCCAGGCGTGTTTTTAAGCTATTTCCCTAGTCAAAAATTCACTGTTCTGGCATTAGTACAGCATTCACAACGTATTGATACGGGAAATGATTTCGAACAGGATTTTACAGCAGTAGGTGGAGGCGCGAAGTATCAATTAAACGATGTGTTGAACATTGAAGCTTTATATACCAACTTTGTTAGAGGGAATAATACAGGTTTAGGGCAAACGTTTAACATAGGCTTGAGAGCTTTATTTTAATGATCATTAAATTAAGTCGCTACGTATATATATTTGTACTATCATTAACGATAGTGTCATGTTCTAATAAAGAGAATGTACTCAGTGATGATAGTTTATCAACGTATTTAAAAAGTAGGGTTTTTGAAACAGGGGCTGTTATAACTTGTGCAGCCAGTGCTGAGAATGCAAATGATGTTTTAGTGTTTTATTATGCTGAAATAGGTGCTTCAAATATAAGGTTGTACGAATCACTTGATATGGAAATAAACCCTAATGAGTTTTTAAATTATACTATTGTTGAAGTCGAACCTACACCATTTTTTAATGGTTATCTTGGAAAATTCACTAGAGACATAGCCTCGGAGAAATGGATTATTGTAACGTATGAGCTCAATAATGATGTTAAAGTTTCTAATCCTATCCGAACGAAACAATTTACCAAGCCATCAATTTGGTCAGATGCAGTGAATATAGATTATACAGCAGCATTGATGCCAAGATTCAATTGGACAAATAATGCTTTTGGAGGCAATGCTATATATTTTCAAGTGATTTCGGATACAGAAGATAATTTGCTTTCAGGCACATATACGTTTGAAAATGAATTTCAGTATTATAATACTTCCAATGTGGTGTTGAACATTACTACAGAAACCCCACCAAATTTATTGGTAGGAAATCTGTATAAGTTCACGCTTATGGATGTAAGTGAAGATAATTGGGTAAATACCATCATCCAAAAAACCTTTGTGGCGCAATGAAACATATGCTATATTTATTTCTATGCGTTACTTTTTTTACAAACTTTACATTTGCTCAAGAATCTGTTGTATCTGAATTGAAAATAGAAGGGAATGAAAAAACAAAATCTTCTTTTTTAAAACGATTAACACTAGTTAAATCTGGAAGCATTCTAGATTCTACAGCTATTGAAGCAGATATTAGACGTTTAAAGCTGTTGCCTTCTGTAGCAAATGCGACTTATATAGTAACTTCTGTTACACAAAACAGCTATGATGTTATTTATAGTATAGATGAAAACTTCACTATCATTCCAGGTCTTAATATATCTACAGCGAATAACGGAGAATTTGCATTTCGAGCATCTATATTCGAGTTCAATTTATTCGGAAGAAATCAGCTAATAGGTGGGTTTTATCGTCGCGATGTGTTTAATTCTTTTGGTGCCTTTTGGGAAGCTCCATATATATTTACACGTAAATTAGGTATTGGACTAAATTATCAAAATTTAGTGTCCCAAGAGCCTGTTTTCTTTGAAAATGATAATACTGTTAATTATAAGTTCGATAGCAAGGCTTTTGAAATATACTTTCAGTACGAATATAATTTTCATAACCGCTTTGAACTTGGTATAAACGTATCTAAAGAAGATTATAACTTTATAGAAGGGAATTTACCAAACGGAACCCCAAATCAATTAGATGCTAATAAAATTGCTTTAATTGGTGAGTATGAATACAATACTATCAATATTGACTATCAGTACAAATCAGGATTTAGGAGTTTGTTGAACTTTAGACTTGTAACTGGAGGTAACGACTTTCTGAAAAACACATTTATTGGACGCAATGATTTCGAGTATTTTAGGCGTATTGGCCTAAAAGGAAATTGGGCAAATCGATTACGTTTAGCCTTTGCTTCTAATGATAATACACCTTTCGCCCCTTTTGCGGTGGATAATCAGCTTAACATTAGAGGTACAGGAAATACTATTGATAGAGGCACTGCAGCTATTGTTATTAATACAGAATACAGGCACACATTATACGAAAAAGGTTGGTTTGTTGTGCAAGGTAACGCGTTTATAGATGCAGGGTCTTGGAGAAACCCAGGAGGAAACCTGAAAGGGTTGATAGATGGTAGTACCATTAGGTTTTATCCAGGTTTAGGATTTAGATTTATTCATAAAAAAATATTCAATGCTGTTTTCAGATTAGATTATGGTTATGGCATAGGGAATGATGCTACTAATGGAATTGTTTTTGGTATTGGACAATATTTTTGAATATAAAGCATTAATTTTAAGATAATCTATATATAATGCTGAGAAATAAACTCATCTTTTTTTTGATATTCACTTGTTTTTACTCCTTAGCGCAAGATGCTATAGTAGAAGATCTTAAGGTGCAAGGCAATAAAAAACTAAAGACATCTTTTGTTAAAAAATTGTCGTCTATTAAAGCTGGTGTCACTCTAGATTCTTTGTTAATTGAAGAAGATATTAAACGCTTAAAACGCCTGCCATCTGTAGCGCATGCTTACTATCAAATCTTTTTATCCCATGATAATAGATATAATGTATTTTATAATATAGAAGAGAATTTTACCATTATACCATCCGCAAGCTTGTATACTACAAATGATGACGAATTTGCGTATCGTGTAGGACTTTATGAGTTTAATTTATTGGGACAAGGTGTAACCTTTGGAGGATTTTATCAAAAGGATATCTATGATTCTTATGGTATTAACCTGAGAGCACCTTATCTATTCAGTAAGAAGGCTGGTTTAACCATCAACTATCAAGATTTAACCACTCAAGAACCAGTTTTTTTTAATAATACCACAGCAGATTATAAGTATAATAATAAATCGTTTGAGGTGTTAGGTTTGTATGAATTTGATTTTCATAATCGACTAGAACTCGGAATCAATTATTTTACAGAGAATTACGACTATAAATCTGGAGCTACTAGCCCTGATGTGCCTCAGGACCTTAGTGTCAAGAAACTTCTTTACAAAGGAATTTATGAGTACAATAACCTAGATTATTATTATCAATATGTTTCTGGTTTCAAGAGCACTTTCAATTTTCAATATGTCACAAGTAGGGATGAAACTTTACCAGAATTCTTGATAGGGTGGAATGACTTTTCATATTTTAAGAGAATAGGGCAAAAAGGCAATTGGGCAACACGATTAAGATTGGGGATCTCTACAAATAACGACTCTCCTTTCGCGCCATTTTCGGTAGATAATAATTTGAATGTCAGGGGTGTTGGTAATATTATTGATCGCGGTACTGCAGCTATTGTCCTTAATACAGAATATAGACATACACTTTATGAGAAAGGTTGGTTCACTCTGCAGGGCAATGCTTTTGTCGATGCTGGATCTTGGAGGAATCCAGGAGGTGATTTCGGCGATTTTAGTGATTCACAAAATATAAGGATTTATCCAGGTTTAGGGTTGCGATTCATACATAAGCGTATTTTTAATGCTATTTTTAGAATTGATTATGGATATGGTATCACACAAGATGCAACTAGCGGATTGGTATTTGGTATAGGTCAATATTTTTAAGATTCTGTTAAATTCTTAAATGGCATTTTAGCTTTGTTTATATTTAGACATGTCAAAGCTATTCCCTACTCTTTTTATCGTTGTATTCTTAATGTCTTGTGCTGCTATAATCCCTACGCAAGAAAAAATCAATGGCGTTAGTTTTGTAGCTTCTCCCGAAGCTGTATCACAAGAACATGTAAATCCTGTAGTTAAGGTAAATGCTAATTATGCTGCAGTCATGCCGTTCGGGTTTATTCGCGATTTACAGTCACCTGAGATAGTTCACAATACTGATAGACAATGGTTCGGCGAAACACGTGCTGGGGCAAAGCAATATATTGAGATGCTACACAAAAATAATATCAAAGTGATGGTCAAGCCTCAAATATGGATTTGGAGAGGAGAGTTTACTGGGCATTTAAAAATGGAATCGGAAGATAGTTGGAAAGCTTTAGAAACTTCCTATGAAAGTTTTATTATGGAATATGCCGAATTAGCAGAAGAAGTTAAAGCTGATATGTATTGCATCGGGACAGAACTTAATGCGTTTGTTAGTGCCAGGCCAGAATTTTGGAATCAGTTAATAGAAAAGATTAAAACTATATACAAAGGCAAGTTGACCTATGCCGAAAACTGGGATACCTTTGCTAATGTGCCCTTTTGGAAAGCATTAGATTTTATAGGTATTGATGCTTATTTTCCTTTAAGCGATGAAAAAACGCCTACGCTCGATTCTCTTAAATTAGGTTGGCAGCCACATAAAGAAAAGATTTTGAAACTACATAGAGAGATAGATAAACCCATTTTATTTACAGAGTTTGGTTATAGAAGCACGAATTTTACAGCCAAAGAGCCTTGGGACTCAAATCACAAAAAAAAGGATATGAACCTTGAAGGACAAACTATCGCTCTTCAGGCATTATTTGATGAATTCTGGCAAGAAGATTGGTTTGCCGGTGGATTTATTTGGAAATGGTTTCATGCGCACGATAGAGTTGGAGGTAAGAACGATTCTCAATTCACACCTCAGAATAAACCAGCAGAGGAATTGGTAAGAATGACATACAGTAAAGATTAAAGATTTGAATGGCTTTTTGAATTCAGCCATTCAAATCACTACAAGAAGGATGTCTTATTCACCAATTTTTCTTAAATATTCTATATCATTTTCAACGGTAAGCAACATTAGGCTAGTTGCAGTGCAGAACACGGGACTTGTTATGCAATGATGACCATTCCAACTACCATCTTCGTTCTGTATTTTTAATATCCGACCACTCATATTATCGTACCATTTTTTCCAATCTTTGTCTTGATTCACGACTAAAGATTCACCTGTCTGTAAAAAACTCAAGAATTCCTCTCCACCATTGTTACCAAACCCATCTAGAACATCTTCTCTTTGAGCTGTAGTTTTCGCTGATTGATATACATTGTACGAAGTTGAGTATTTTAAAGCTTCGCTCTCCGATAATCCAGATTTTTGTAAGTTTTCAACGGTAATTTTATCGTTCTTATTTAATTTTCCATTGACTTTTGCCTCTGCTAAAATTTCTTTTGCTTTACGAGCATCTTTCGAGCTAGCTCGTACACTTCCGCTAACGGCATATAGCATTATACCTGCACCATCTTCAGTTTTAACGGAACCCGTTTTTTCGTCGAAATTTTGCTCATTATAATTTTTTGTCTTTTCTAAGATTTTAGCATCTACAATTACTCCCACAGCTTGAGCAGATTCTAGAGCGCTATTTGCCATACTACTTTGCAGAACACCTGCCCAACCAGCTCCACGTTGTTTTCCGTATTCATCAGTGCCGTCTTGAATTTTTGAAACGCAAATATCGAGACAACGCTCCAGTCGTTTTCTGTCTAGACCTTCAATATCCCTAGCAATCAAATTTGACAGTAATTGGGCGGTCATAACAGCGTCGATGTTTTCGCCAAGTTTTCTTTGTATTTGTGTGCCTCGAACATCAGTAATATATTTAGAGTTCTTTGGAGTTCCTTCTATTGTTACAAGGATATAATTTATAGCTTTTTTAAGGTTTGAAGAGTGTTCACTATTCTTCAAATCGATACCACTTCTTAATAGAGACATGGCAACCATTGAAGTTGTTGCAGGATCCGCAGGTACTGCGTGAGGGTTTCTTACATTTTGAGCGCTATGACTTCCGGCTCCATAACCACCATTAGATAACTGTGCTTTTGAAAGCCACAACAGTCCATCTTTAACTGCGAAATTCAGATTTTCATTTGTTTTGTAAATATTGAAGTTTTCAGATGATTGCTCTCCCATTACGGTCTGAAATACACAACCATCTATGGTTGTCAAGGTTCTTTTATCCTTCTTGTCAGAGTTCTTAATTGAAGTCAGTACGAATAAACTAATTACTAGTAAAGATAGACCGACCAATATTGTCTTTGTTTTCATAGTTGTGATTTTTAGTTTTGAATGAAATTACACCCTTTGGAGAAAGGTGAAAAACTATATTGAGTGAGTGTTGTACTTGACTGAGTATAGCAGGTGTTACATTGAGTGTACAGGTTCTAATCTTGTATTTGAGAAATATAAGACCCACTTTTAAGAATAAGAAATATTATAAAAAGAGACTAAGAAATATTCTTTAGGTAATACCGATGCAATTCTTCGGCACTTGCACCAAACCATTTTTTTAAATAAATGGTACAGAAATGGTACTGTAATTTCCAAATACCATTGTTGTCATAGCGACGCGCTGAGGTAGTTATCCATTGCTGGATTACCACAAATTGATTACGAGCATAGAGCTTATTAATTAGGTCGTTATCTTCGTATATGGTAAATCTTTCATCAAACTTACCGAGTTCTTCAAACAAGGTTTTAGTAATGAATTGACTTTGGTCACCTCCACGACAAGCTCGCCATTTAAATTGCGTTAACCAACTTACCAATCGTAACCACCAATGAGAATGGTCGAATTTCATCTTAAAGCATCCAGCAGGATTTCCATTGTTTACTTCCAAAATAATTGATTTGTCAAAATTTTTAGGCGGAAAAGAATCTGCATGTAAGAAATAGAGAATTTGCCCTGAAGTAACTTTAGCTCCAGCATTCATCTGTTTAGCACGGCCTTTTTTAGAATTTAGGAATTTGACGTCAGTTCGAGTGAAATTCTCTTTAGAGAATTTTGTATCGAGAACCTTTTTATTAGTTTCTCGATACGATTCTTCACTTGACCCAGAATCACTCGAAGTGACAATGTTTTTTACAATTTCTTCAGTTCTATCGATACTGCCACCATCAACCACGATTATATCAGCTATGTTTTCTTTTGAAGAGTTTTCAATCAGATGAGTTAACAATTTCTCAATGGTTTTTTCTTCATTTAACACAGGAATAATAATGGATATTTTATTCATTCAACGCCCAATTATAATCTTTAAAACTCTTTTTTGCATTTGGAGAGATCGTCACATCTGTATATGCATTCAAGAAGTCAATTAATGAATTTCCGTTCTTTTTAAAATCTCCACCGTACCATTTAAAAATCTTAGAAAGTTTAATGCCTTTTTCAGAAATATTGTTTTTCGTACTATCATTTAGGAAACCGCGAGTTAGTAAGGATAAATCTTCTTCAAGATTATTAGCTGTAAATGCCTTGTTATACAATTTTGGACAGGATACAGCAGCACAAACCAAAGCAAAATGAATTCTTGGTTCGCCCATTTTTCTTATAATTCTATGTTCTACATCATTAAGTGTATACCATTTTTCACCTATTTTTATGAAGCGGTGACTCCACGGTCCTTTTATATCTTTAATACTTTTTGTGGGGTAATTGTCTAGAATGAGTTTTACTGTGAAAGCATTATATACGTTCATCCAATAAGCCAAAGTGGCACTTTTAGACCACGATTCTTGAGGAGGGTTTTCGGATAAAGATTTTAGATAAAAGTTAAATTCTTTTTTGTCGGCTCTAAACCCTTTATAGTTGACATTGCCTTTATTTGAAACGTGCTTTTGCAATAAATCATCCCACAAGCTATGGTCAAATACTATAGAAGTTACCTCTTCAATAATTATCGAGTTTTCATCTAAGTTTACGACATCGTTTGTTACTTCAGTATTTATGTCTTCTTTTTCAGTCTCTTCGTTAATTTTTGGAGTTTCTACAGTTGTAATTGATTTAGAAGTCTTAGGAGTTTCAGTAACTTCTACTTTTGCCATCTCTTTTGAGTCTTGTTTTGCGGTTTTCTCTGCAATACGTTTTGTTCCGCAACAAGAAGAAATTAATAAGGTGATTACTATGAGGCTTAGGTGTTTCATTTTTTAGCTTATAAGATTTTAAATATCTAGGTATTTTATAAATTTTTAGATGATTTCAAGTACTTTAAACAATAATGCGCTTATAGCTGCCGCAATAGGAAGCGTAAGTACCCAAGATAAAACTATTTTAGAAATCATTTTAGTATCTGCTTTTTTGGTAGCTGTGCCAATTCCGAAAATGGAACCTACAGATACATGGGTGGTGGATACCGGAAGTCCATGAATACTTGCTGTTGTTACTAGTAATCCTGTAATAAGATTAGCTGTAAATCCTTGTCCAGTATTCATAGGCGTAATTTTCTTGCTGATATTCACGCCCACTTTTTTTGCATTCATTAACCCACCTATTGCCATGGTAATTGCTACCACAATCATACTCCATTTTATATCAAAGGCATTTATGATTAATAAAAGACCTACAATTTTTGGTGTGTCATTAAGTCCACGTGCAAAACTTACGACTCCAGCACTTAAATAATGAAGGCTGTCTAAAAGACTTTGAGAACTAATTCCGAAAAGTTTGCCTTCATAAATTTCAATATTTTTATTTGTAATAGTGGCAGAAATTTTTGTTTTAAGTGATGCTGCCTGATCCATGTTATGGGTTTGAACTTTTACACCTTCTTCTTCACGAATTAACAAGCTTGTTTTTTTAGTAACCCCAAGCCGTTTTCTGAAAAATCTAAAAATCACATAAACAATTAAACTAAGTAATGCGGCCATTAAGGGACTAACAATAAGTGGCATTAAAAAGGTATTTCCTAGTCGTGCGAAATTAAAATCAGTGCCAACAGCCATGACGCCTGCACCAAAGAGAGCTCCAACGAGACTGTGAGTCGTTGAAATAGGCATTCCTATTTTGGTTGCAATCAATACTGTTATAGCAGCGCCTAATGCTATTGAAATAGCAAAAATGGGCATTTGGATCAATTCATTAGGTACTAATCCTTTACCAGAAAAATTCTTGATCAATTCAGAAGCTAAGAAAATTGCTGCGACCGATCCAGAAAAAGTAGTGATTGTAGCCCAGCTTATTGCCTTTTTGTAATTGGTGGTTCCACTTCCGAAAAGGGTGGCTACACCTTTGAAATTATCATTTGCTCCATTACTGTAGGCTAGGAAACATGCCGAAATAAATAAGAGGACTAAAATCATATAGTATTGTGTTGATGATGTTTTTGACGTTAGATTATGTAGTTACTTACGAAAGTTTAATAATTGTAGTTTTAAATAATTAAGCTTAAATGTAACCTTTTTGTAATTTAATGGTCTTCATTGCAAACCACCAACAAAAAAAGAATTGAAACAGCTAACCGACGAAGAGTTAATGCATGATGTTGCAGGAGGCAATTTGGATGCTATGACCTTTATTTTTGAACGCTATCATTTGAGAATATACAATTTTCTCTATCAAATGTTAAGAGATAAAGATGTAGCAGAGGATATCACTCAAAATGTATTTTATAAAGCTATTCGTTACCGATCATCGTATAAAGGAGGTCAGTTTGTGTCTTGGATTTTTAAGATAGCCAGAAATTTGTTGTCTAGTCATTACCAAGAAAAGCAGCGTTCATTCAACAATATAAAAGTTGATGATTTGAGCGAAGAGATTGAAATCAATAAGCGCGATAGCACAGAAGATATTGCGCATTTGCATAGTGTTTTAAAGACATTAAAAGAGGAAGATCGTGAATTGATCATTATGAATAGATTACAAGGCATGAAGTATGACGCGATCGCAGTGATTACGAACAGTACAGAAGGTGCTGTAAAAGTGAAGGTGCATAGAATAATAAAAAAATTAAGAACGGTATATTTTGAAACTACTTAGTTATGAACTGTAAAGACATAGAGATTAAAATAATAGACTTTATTGATAAGCAATTGTCAGAAAGTGAATCGAAGCTAATGCAAGAACATATTGATTCGTGTATTTCTTGTAAGGCTAATTATGAAGAAACAATGGTTTTGATGGGCGCTTTTAAAAATGAAGAGCAGATAACCCCAAGTGATGATTTAAGAAAGAACTTTTTGAACCAATTGGATGAAGAAAAACAGTTACAACAGACGCAGGTAGTTCAATTAAATCAAGCACCTAGTTTTAACTGGAAACAAGCGTTTCAAATTGCCGCCTCTTTCTTGCTGCTATTTTTAGGCTTCTTTGCTGGTAATTATACATCAAAGCAGAAAGCTTCAGAAGAAATAGCCGTGCTACAAGAACAAACTATAGAATTAAAAGAAAATATGATGCTTGCCATGATGGATAACCGATCTGCAAGCAAGCGTATTCAAGGTGTACAATACTTAGATGAATTTTCTAATCCAGATGAAACCATCGTAAAAGCTTTAGTCGCCAGAATGTTGCTTGATGAGAATACAAATGTTCGTTTAACCGCCGTAAATGCTTTGCAAGCATTCATAGCATCTGAAACTGTTAAAAACGGATTTGTAAAGGCATTGGGAACAGAAAAGGATCCAGGTATCCAGATAACAATTATCCAAGCATTAGTGAAGATTCAAGAGAAGAAAGCGTTGTTGCCTATGCAACGGTTATTGGAAAATAATGAAACGCAACTTTTTGTAAAAGAAGAAATCAAATCAACTATATCAAATATCATTTAAAATCAAAAAACGAATAGTCATGAAAAAAACAAGAATCCTTTATGTAGTGCTGTTGTTTGTCTTAACGGCAAGTGCACAAGAATATACGCATTCTCTTCAAGATGTGGAATGGGTAAAAATTGAATCGAGAACCGATGTCATCGTAAAAACCCATAGCAATAATGAACTACACATAACCGGAGGAATTAAGTATCAAGTCCCAGAACGAGCCAAGGGCCTTAAGTTGGTTGGTGAAGAAGGAAAAGATAACACCGACGTTGGTTTTTATGTGATCAAGGAAGGAAGTACATTAATTGTCAAAAATCTTCGGAGATCCAAAAAAGCAGAAATTTACTTACCAGCTTCACAAAACATTTCTGTAACTACAAATTGGAATGGTGGAATCAAGATAGATGGTTTTAAAGGAGAAGTCGAAGCGAATTCTAGGTTGAACGGAAGTGTTGTAATAGAGAACGTTAGTGGCCCTTTAACTGCAAACTCTTTAAACGGACAAATTGATGTCGTTTTCTCTAAAGTGAGCCAAGAATCTCCCATTACAATATACTCTACTAATGGGGCTCTAGATATTGCTATGCAAGGAAATACGCCTGCAGACTTAGTGCTTAGCTCAATAAACGGCGCTATTTATACCGATTTTGAATTGAAGCTGCCAGAAAAAAAGGGACTTAAACCTATTGCAGCTAAAAAGGTTAAAGGTGTCATTAATAATGGAGGTGTTGATATTCGATTAAGTACTACAAACGGTAACATTTATTTAAGAAAACAATAATCAAGAAAAACGAATATTATGAGACAATCAGTAATTATATTATTGTTAAGCTTCATTAGCCTTACAATGAATGCACAAAAAATAATTGAAAAAACCATAAATTACAACAATCAACGAATAGATTTGGACGTAAAATTCGCATCCAATATAGAAGTAAAAACTTGGGATAAATCAACTGTTTATTTTAAGGCAGACATTAAATCATTCGATGATAAATTCATAGACCTTTACGAATTGGACGTAGATGAGGGTTCAAGTAGGATTGCTATTATATCGAATGCTGCTCCGGTTTTTAAAGCGGCTAGAAAAGATTGTAAAAAGAATAACACAGGTAAAAAAGAGAACTGTTATAATACAGGAGACCTGTTTGAATTTAACTATGTGCTTTACGTGCCAAAGAATGCTCAATTCAAGGTCAGTAGTATTAACGGAAATTTAAAATCTGATAATGTTGAAGGCGAGTTTACGGCGGATCTAATCAATGGAAATATTGAGATAGCAAATTATTCTGGCAATCTTGACTTGAAAACCATTAATGGTATTATAGATTTGAAAATGATTAATGCCAATCTAGTGGCAGAAACAATTCATGGCGATATTTTTGCAGATGAAAAGTTAGATCTAGCGTTTCGTAATCGTCATGTTGGGCAAAAAATATCAGGCAGTACGGGAAATGGAAGTAATAATTTACGACTAAATACTATAAATGGAAACATGTATCTAAGATTGTAATTATAACTGCTTCAGCTAATACAAAAGGACCATTATTAAAATGATCTTTTTGTATTATTAGAAATAAGGACTATTATTTTAACAGCAATCACGACCATAGTGATATGTAGAATCACTAATAAATATACCCTCTCTGTTCTATTAAGTGCCGCTAGGGTTTACTCTTTCATGCAGTACTTTCGTTAATCTTCTGTTAAAAACATTATGTTCTATGCTAATAGAACAAAAAATACGTTCTATATTCGTAGAATAAACTTAATAATTTTGCTATGCAACTTACGCCAACGGAAGAAAAATTAATGCACTTTTTATGGGAACGGAAAAAGTCGGGCTTGAAGGATTTGCTAAATGATTTTCCAGAACCAAAACCTGCTAAAACTACGGTAGCAACATTATTAAAGAGGATGATAGATAAAAAATTCATATCCTATAAAGAAATAAATGGTAAAAGAGAATATTATCCTTTAATAAAAAAGCATGCGTATTCTTCTAAGCGTATTAACCGATTAATTAAAAGTTTTTTCAATGATTCTCCTGCTCAATTGGCTTCTTTCTGTACTACAGAAACCAATTTATCCACTTCTGAGTTAGAGGAACTTAGGGGTCTTATTGATGAAAAAATCAAAAAGCAAAAAAAATGATAGCCTTTATAATTAAGTCAATTGTTTGTTCGGCATTATTATATGCTGTTTATGTTATTTTCTTGGAAAAGCAAAAAATGCATCAGTTTAATCGATTTTACTTGCTTAGTATTCCTATATTTTCAATAGTCCTGCCAAATTTGGTAATACACACAGAATCTGAAGTTATTTCGCCGTTAAATTATATATCTAATGTGGCACTCGATTCTTTCCAGTTGGTGGATTATATGAACTATATCATAGGAGTTTATACGATAGTGGTGGTGGTATTATCATATAGATTTTTGATTGTTCTACAATCTGTTCTTAGGACTATTAAAGAAAACCCTAAAATTAACTACAATACCAGCACCATTGTGTTATTAAAGGAAAACATACTACCTCATACTTTTTTAGGATATGTTTTTGTAAATAAAGAAACGTACGAATCACAAGAGATTGGAGATGAATTATTAACACATGAACTTACGCATGTCGGGGAAAGGCATACAATTGATATACTTTTAGTTGAATTGTTCCATATTATTTTTTGGTTCAACCCAATAGTAGTTTTGTTAAAAAAGTCCATTCGATTAAATCACGAATTCATCGCGGATGATGCTGTTATAAACACGTTTGAAGACACCATCGAATATCAGCATATTCTGTTGACCTTAGCCACATGGGATAATAGTAATGGTTTAACAAGTAATTTGAATTATTCACTTACTAAAAAGAGGTTTTCAATGATGGTCAAAAAAAGCTCTAATCTTAGAATGAATATAACGCGTTTTTCAATAATCCCTATTTTGATGCTATTTGTTTTTTTATTTGCTAATACAAGCGTTTCTGAAGAGCATAAAGGAGGAGAGCATGGCTACGAAAATGCTGTTTTAGATGAGGAGGAAAGAAATCATCATGAAATTGAAGGTTCTAATGAAAGCCATGGAAATGAAAATCGGAACTTGGAACATAATGATTAGGGCATCTTAATTGTTTCTTACTCATCAAAAATTATTTTATATCTTCTTTTTTAAATGCAATCTCTTTATTATTCTCAGATCGACCTTGATCTTATCTTTTTGTGGTAGTTGCATCTGTTTATACAATTGTTAGTTAAGTTTTAGTTAAATAATGTTCTATATTTGTAGAACAAAAATATATATTCTATATTTGTAGAACAAAATTCAATATTAACTAAAAAGAAACGAAATGACTAAAAAATTTAATACGTTCAGAATTCCGAGAAAAACTTTGTTGATGTCACTAATGATGTGTGGCCTATTTCTTTGTTCGTGCAAGTCCAATGCTCAAGAGCATAAAGAAAAAGAAAGAACACATAAAGAAGGGGCCGGACATGACAGAGATGGTGAAGGTCATGGTAAAGAAGTAAAAGGTCATGACAATGATTCTAGACATAAGATGTCCAAAGAAAGAGGTGAGCACCTAGAAGGTGAACGTGGTGAACATAATAGAGACACTGGCGAAAGTCGAGAAGGAGAAGAAGACGGAACTCAATTTAGTTTGAACGATACTTATAATGTAACCAAACACGGTGTGCAATTAATATTGAAGTACGACAGATCGAGCAATGCTTTTAAAGGCTATATGTTAAATACTACAGTTAAAAACATTGAACGCGCAAGAGTTGAAGTTCATTTGTCCAATGGTACTGAACTGGGTCCAACCAAGGCAATAACTTTGGCGCCTAAAATGAAACAGGAAGTTGTGCTCAAAGCAACGGATAAGCCTTTTAAATCTTGGTCAACACATGCCGAAGTTGGTAATAATGAACATGGTCATGAGTCAGAAATGAGAGAAGGTCATTCTAAAAGGGAAAAGGGAGAACATGGAGGTGACAAAAAGGATAATCAATAATTTATTTAGAACGAAAACAGTATCATGAAAAAAGCAGTTTTAATTTTAGCACTAATTATGATAGCCTTTTGTTGCTCAAAAGAAGGAGGAGAAGGGTCAGAGGGACCTGAAGGAGGCAATGAAGGTGGCAATGAGTCAGGCATGCTCTGGGGAATCAATGATACAGCAGACGAGATAGTAAATGGTATTCATCTAATTTTGACTTATGATGCCACGACATCATCCTTTATTGGAACCCTAGAAAACATAAATACAAATAGAGTGCCTCAAGTGAGAGTAGAAGTTCATGTATTTGATGCCAATAACAATAGCACAGAATTCGGACCGACAACTCCAATTGATATGGATCCTGGAGAAATGAGGGATGTCACCTTGACCATAACCGGTGGAACAACCTTTATACAGTTTAATATGCATCCAGAGGTTGGTGGATCTGGGTCTTGATTAATAGCTATTTCATAACACTACATTTTAAGCCGAGATTATTTTTCTCGGCTTTTATATACCACAATCATTAGTTTTTAGCTATAAGTTAAATGCATGTTAAAATTAAAATGTTCTACACTTTTAGAACAAAAATAACGTTCTATATGCGTAGAACAAAATATCAAAATAAACGAACTGGCCAATGAATTAAAATTACTTGTTTATCAATTTTACAAACCTTTAAATTTTATTTATTATGAAGAAGACAATTTTAATTTTTACAATGCTCTTGACATTATCTCTTATCTCAGTTTCTTGCTCAAAAGACAGTACTGGAGAATCTGGATCGGAAGGACCCGAAGGAACGGAGCAAGGTAATGGAGAAGGTGCAGAAGGTGGAAGTGAGCAGGGCGAATCTGGTATGCGATGGGGAATTAACCAAACTGCTGATGAGGTTATTAATGGTATCCATGCCATTATTACTTATAATGCAGCTGCTAATGCTTTTGAAGGAACATTTGAAAACTTAAACTCAAATGTTGCTCAACAAACAAGGTTAGAGACTCATGTTTTTGATGCTAATGGGAATAGTACAGAATTTGGACCGACTCCAGGAGTTGATATGCAACCTGGAGAAATACGAAATATTACTTTATCAATTACAACTGGAGCAAATTTTGTAGAATTTACAATGCATCCAGAAGTTGGTACTGCTGGAAGTGGTGGTTAATTGTGTTTTACTTTGTGTTAGTTCAAAAGGGCTGGAATTAATTTTAATTCTAGCCCTTTTATATTTTCAACTTTTAATTAACAGCAACCACCACCATCATAATGATATGTGGAATCACTAATAAATATATCATCTCTGTTGAGTGCCGCTAAAGTCCCAGCAGTTTTATCGCAAACCGCTAAAGGTTGATTCTTTAATAAGATATGCCCAGCATTATCGTCAACATAATCGTCATCACCAAAGTAAATGGCTGCTTTTCCTGTAAATACACAAGGTCCATCTGCAGGCATAGGATCTTTAATTGCAGCGACTTCAATAGATTCTATATAGATTAATTCATCAGTATCATAATTCTTAGTATCAAGGATTCTGTATGGCTTTCGAGCACGAATTTCTATGGTGCCGAAACCAGCATCTGTTAACATTTTTACATATTCGGCTATTGGCAAACTTCCGCTTAAACATAAAGCACGTAGCCTATCGTCATTACGAAGATTGTCGTTCATTGGCTGCTCGCACGTAGGGTCGCTCATAACCAATCGGCCATGTGGCTTTAAAACCCGATACATTTCTGCAATAGCTTTCTTTAAATCTTCAGCTTTAAATATGTTAAACAAGCAATTTTGAGCTGCGACATCAATGCTATTGTCTTCAACTGGAAGATTCATGGCATCTCCTTTTTTAAGGTCAACAAAATCACTCTTAAACCATGGGTTTTGTTTTTCAGCTTCTTTGAAGTTCTGACGAGATGCTTCCAGCATTTCATCAACTACATCTACACCAATCACGCCTTCTTTTTGACGATTAAAATAAGCAAATTGCAATAGTTCCATGCCACCACCAACACCAACATATAGCATTTTTGGATTATTAGTTAGGTCCCTAGCATGAACAGTGCTTCCACATCCATAGTTCATTTCTTGCATTATTTTCGGGATTTTCAAACCAGGTAATTCCCATATAGGGTTGGTTGTACAGCATAATCCAACATCTGGAGTTAATGCCGCTTCTTTATATAAATCGTGAGTTGCTTCTAAGTAATTACTCATATTATAGGGTCTTAATTAGTTCTTTAAAAATAGTAATCATATGTGGTTCCGCCTTACCGGCCATTGCAATAATTTCTGGTATGTCAACAGGCTTTAAGTTATCTGGGTCGCATTCATCAGTCAAAACTGACACGGCAACTACAGATAATTTTAAATGATTAGCTACTATGATCTCAGGAACAGTACTCATACCTACGGCATCTGCTCCAATTATTTTAAGCATTCTATATTCAGCACGTGTTTCTAATTGTGGGCCAACTACCGATGCGTAAACACCTTTATGTAATCTAATGTTGTTTTGTTTTGCAATGTTTTCAATAGCTGAATTGGTTTTGGAATCGTACGGTGCGCTCATATCAGTAAAACGTTCTCCTAGATCTTCGACCCCTTTAAATGCTAGTGGAGAACTTCCTTGTAGGTTAATATGATCCTCAATAAGCATGAGCTCTCCCTTTTTAAAATTTAGATTGATAGCTCCAGAAGCATTAGAAACTAATAAGGTTTTAATCCCTAATTGATGCATGACTCTTACAGGGTATGTAACATCTTGTAATGTATACCCTTCATATAAATGAAAGCGACCTTGCATAACAATTACTTTTTTACCTGACAATACTCCATAAATAAGTTTCCCTTTGTGAAACTCTACTGTGGCTGTTGGAAAGTTGGGAATGTGATTATAACTCACCTCAGAAATAATATCGACATCATTAATAAGTGTGCCAAGTCCAGTACCGAGAATAATTCCTATTTCTGGATTTTCAAAACCTTTGGATTGTAGGTATTCAGAAGTTTCTTTTATATGTTTTATCATTAAGTTGGTTTAATTATTAATAAGCGCTTTTAAAGCGTCAAATTGTTTTAAGTCGTCAAAAGTATCTATATCATTTCTCTCTTCTAAAAGCATATACTTTTCGTTGACCAAGTTAACTAATGTATCATTTAAAACGGAATCCGTACCCCATTTTTTATTTTGAAATAATTCAGGAATCATTTTTGTTAAACCAAGGAGGTAATAACCTCCATCTTCTGCAGGTCCAACAATCGTATCGTTTGATTCTAACCGTTCAAAGGCATTTTCCAAGTCAGATTGGTCTAGGTCAAACATGTCAGAACCAATAATAATAATATTTTTGAATCCGTTCTTGAATCCATTGGCAAAAGCGGACATCATACGTTCTCCCAAATCATTTCCTAATTGCTGTTTCTTAGTGTAGAAGTCATTCGACCACATATCCTTATCCCTGATCTTAACTGAGTAATGTACTTCTTTAGTTAGATTTAAGTCTTTGGAGATATTGACCGTATGTTGAAGAAGAAACTGATAAACCTCAAGTGCTTTTTGATTACCTATGCCAGCCGCTAACCGTGTCTTGACTTTACCCAATTCTGGATTGCGGGTAAATATAATGAGTAAGTTATCCTTCATCAAAAAACCTTCTTGCCATTGATTAACCATTTGCTCCATTGCTTACTACATGCATGAACACTTTCGGTCTCCCTATTAGTATTGTCATAAACTGGGAAGTTCTTATTTTTCCATTCGAAGATACCGCCATAAAGATTATAGACATTTTTGTAACCCGCTTTTTTAAGTTTTTCAGCTATATCTTCGGATCTAACACCAAGTGAACAATACACAACTATTTTTTGGTTCTTGTTCTCAATTTTATCCATAACTGTATTTAACGTGAAATAATCATAACCCACAAAGATGGCATTTTTAAGATGGCTTACATCGTATTCAAGCCTTTCACGTGCGTCAAGAATTATAGCTTTGGTCTTAGGCATTGCCAGTTCTTCAACAGACATATACGGAATACTTTCATTATTGAATCTGTCCAATACTTGAGACAAGGTCTCTTGGGAGAAGCCAGATATTGAAAAAAAGACAAATATGTAAAATATTAGATTTTTCATGTTATGCAACAACGCCCTGACAGCTACTCCCTGCACCAGCAGTACAGCCATAACAATGTTGAGATATTACAATATTTCGACCTTCTAATAATTCTTCATTAAATTCTGAAATGTGTCTAGCTTTACTATTGACTGGGAGCTTTAGCATTTGATTGAAATCGCAGTCATATAAATAACCATCCCAGCTAATAGATAATGTATTGATACACATAACGTTTGCGACAGCCGCTGGATTATACGCCTCCACTAGAGCATACATATAATCTTCATAATTTTCTGAGGCTATTAAATAATCTAGAAAACGAGCTATAGGAAGGTTGGTAATAGCGAATAGACTATGAAACTGGATATTGAAATCTTCCAAAAGTGCCTTTTTAAAATCCTTTTCCATAGACATCTGATCACCTGGTAAAAATGCACCCGAAGGATTATAAACCAAATCTAAACGTAAATCGCTATCTGGCATACCATAACCAACTGCATTTAATTCTTGAAGTGCTTTTATCGATTTGTCAAAAACGCCATCTCCACGCTGTTTGTCTGTTTTTCCGCGAGTCCAATGTGGCATGGAGCTCACAACGTGTACATTATGTTTTTTAAAGAATTCGGGTAAATCGTAATATTTTTTATTGGCACGAATAATCGTTAGATTAGAGCGTACTATAAAATCTTTAATACCGACTTTCGCGGCCTCTTCAACAAACCATCGAAAATCAGGATTCATTTCGGGGGCACCACCTGTTAAATCTAGCGTGTGAGCACCCGAATTTTTGATAACTTCTAAACACTGTTTCATTGTGTTGCGTGTCATTATTTCCTTTCGGTCAGGACCTGCATCCACATGACAGTGCTCACAAACTTGGTTACACATATAACCAACATTAATTTGTAGTATTTCTAATTTTTTAGCTTTTAATGGAAATTGACTCGTTTCAGATATTTTATTCTTGAATGTTGGTAACTCACCATTTTGGAAGATTCCGTTTGAGAGAATTTCCAATTGACGATTGGCATTCGCTAATTCATCATTTCTTTTATGTAGGGATTTTGTAGCCATGTATTCGTTATGAGTATGAGATATCTATAGTAAGACGCTTCAATTAAAGAAACTTACATCTCTAACTTATTTACTTTGTTCATCATTTGGACAGCATGTACAAGTGTTGCCCCACTTTCTATAGCGGCACCAACATGTACTGCTTCCATCATTTCTTCTTTAGTAATACCGCGTTGTAAGCCATCCTTACTATAGGCATCAATACAATAAGGGCATTTCACGACGTGAGAAACAGCTAAGGCAATTAGTGATTTTTCGCGAGCAGTTAACGCACCTTCTTCAAAGACCTTACCGTAATACTCAAAGAATTTTTCTCCAAGTTCTTCACTCCATTCTGTTATTTTGCCAAATTTTCTGAGATCAGCTGGGTCGTAATATGTTTTTTGCATAACAATGAGTTCTAAAGAATATAAATCTATGTGATTAAGTCGTAAAACAACAAAAATACTTAATCTTAAATTAGAGATAATTTTTTTGTAGGAAATTATCAGCATTTATAAATAATAACCGATCTATGATTTCTTCAGCGCTAATTTTATTGTTGGGTAATAGTTTGTCAGAATGATCTCTTAGGAAGTTGTTTGCATGGAATATAAGGTGCTCTCTAATATCTTTCATGTTTTCAGATGTCCAAATACCTTTCATAGGGTTAATAATACCGTCAAAATCTGAGCCAATGGCAACGGTTTCCCAGCAAAACAAGCCCGTTTTATTGAGAATTAAAGCACAATGTTCTAATTGCCTCCATATTAAAAGTGATTTGCGTTTTAATCGTCTTTTCTTACTAGGAAAGTAGATTCTAGACCTTGCAATAGCTTTATTGCTTCCAATACGTCTTTCGTCTAGTTGAATACCAAAAATGCCTTTTGACTTTCCAATCCTAACGATTTCTGAGTCGTAGAGGTTAATATCTATATTCTTGAAATTCTTGCTCATTTCAGAATCAGATATATCCCATTCTTCAATAGAGCGTTTTCCATTTAGCGCACCATGACTTACGATAATAGGAATGTTATCGTTTGCATGTTCTAGTTCAAGAAGTTTATAATATGATTTTCTGGACGCCGTACTCATATGCTTTATGTCAATAAGTATGCGTTTATCATTGTTATTGTCTAATAACTTCCGTATCACTTTAAAACCTAGATTTGTTATGTCTGTATTTAGTCCTCTATCTTGATTTTTTTTAATAGCTCCGATAGTAATGCTTCTTGCGTGACCACAAACCTCATTGTAAAAATGATGCGCTAGTGTAACAAAAAGAGGTCGATGTTGCCAATTTTTTACAGTATTTATATGATTTAAAACATCTGTTTCGATGGCTGTATCTTGATTCAAGTTCAATCCAGTTTCAAATGCATGAGCCCCTTCAATAGAGTTCACGAGGCTAATGACCTTTCTGGTATCTGAAGACTGTCTCTTATTGTTTTGGATATCTTCATAATTAGAGACGAGTCTGTAGGTATAATGAATACCGTTAATTTTCTGGGCAAAATTATTGAGTTGTAAATAAAATTGGTACTCATCATTAAGGTCTTGAAAATAACTATGATGATTTCTTACATGATCTATTCTTTTTTGACTAACGCCAGCAGCCAGATTCACAAGGAAATCGGCTATAAATTTAAAGCCTATAATACGTCTTTTTAAAAAATGCTTTTCAAACGGATATAATGCGATAACTACAACATCACAATTTGCCTTTGCTAATGTTGTGAGATCTGTCTGAGTGAATTTGGTAAGTGTTAGTAGTTTGCTCACCTGTCTTTCTAAGAAATTAGGCGGGCTATAGTGCCATATGGAGTTTTTTCTTCCACTATTTAAGTTGTTTTGTTTAATCGGGTCGTATTTAAAACTCTTTCCGTAAGGTTTTAACGACGGATGACAATGTAAATCGATGTATGATGGCATGTGCAGTGATCTTTAAGAAAAGATAAGATACTGATTTTTAGAGCAATCGGCAATGAATTTATGAAATTATAAACAAAAAACCCCAAACCTAAGTTCGGGATTTTAATGTGGTGCCTCCAGCCCCGAAGCTTCGGGGGAACCAGAGATGTTATTTTCTTTTTTGTAGAATGTCATCAAGAATTAATTGATTTTCTATCACTTTATTAATAAATTTTCTGCTTTTCATCCGCTTGATAAAACGCTCAAGGTAAAGTGCATCTTCTTTGCATTTACAGGAATAACTTAACATTAATTTCCAATCTGTAGCAACTTTTGTGAAATTCGTCTTGAAGTAATGATTATTATGTTGTTCCAATCGGTTTAGAACATTGGGGCTTTCACCTACATAGTATTTGTCAATGTTTTTAGAGTATATGATATATAAGAAATGCTTCATAAGAATGTTATAAACAAAAAATCCCAAACCTAAGTTCGGGATTTTAATGTGGTGCCTCCAGGAATCGAACCAGGGACACATGGATTTTCAGTCCATTGCTCTACCAACTGAGCTAAGGCACCATTCGCATGAATGCGGGTGCAAATATAGTTGCATTTTTATTATTCCCAAAAAGATTATAATAAAAAAATGCTTTCGTAAATTTGTAGCTTTTAGCAGTCACATGAACCTTATCATAGATGTAGGCAATACCTTCGTTAAACTTGCAGTTTTTGCAGATAATACCCTTTTGTTTAAGCAATCAATTTCACATAAAAATGCTCTGCCGAGTGTAAAAAAAATCATTAAGAGGTACCCTCAACTAAAAAAAGCAATCATTTCTTCTGTTGGAAAGAGAAATGATGCACTCAAAAAGATTGTTAAAAAAGAGATGGATTTATTGGTTTTGAATTCCAGAACGGAATTACCATTCAAGAATACGTATAGTACTCCTAAAACACTTGGTGTCGATAGAATTGCATTGGTGAGCGCTTCGGTTGAAAATTTCTCAAAAAACAACACCTTAATCATTGATGCAGGCACGTGTATTACCTATGATTTTATTAATACCAAGAATCATTATTTAGGTGGTGCTATTTCTCCAGGAATACAACTCAGATATCAAGCACTTCATAATTTAACAGCAAACCTACCGTTATTAAAGGCTGAGTATCCTACTGATATCATTGGAGACTCCACACAACAATCCATTCATTCTGGAGTTGTGAATGGAGTTCTAAAAGAGATGGATGGTGTTATTGACGAATATCTACAAGATTATCAAGATTTAACAGTTATTTTAACAGGAGGAGACACGGATTTCTTGGCAAAACGATTAAAAAATAGCATATTTGCGAACTCTAATTTTCTATTAGAGGGATTAAACTTTATTTTGGAATATAATTCACACTAATGATAAAGAAACTAGTAGTAGTTTTAATTGCCATAGTTACTTATAGCTCATATGGACAAGAAGGTACAGCTTCTCCATATTCATTTTATGGTATAGGAAGTCTTAAGTTCAAGGGGACAGTTGAGAATAGGAGCATGGGAGGATTGAGTATTTATACAGATAGTATTCATATGAACCTTAGGAATCCTGCATCTTATGGAGGATTGAATTTAAGTTCTTTAGGTGGCGAAAGCAGACCCATAAAGTTTACAGTTGGTGGTGGTTATTCTGGGCTTAATTTAAAGACAGATGCTTCAGAAGACCAAACATCATCAACAACGTTTGATTATATAGCTATTGGTATTCCTGTTGGAAAATTTGGATTTGGTCTTGGTTTGTTACCGTATACTTCTGTTGGATATAAGATTGAATCTGGCGCCCCTGAAATGCCTACAAATAGATATAATGGTAGTGGAGGTGTTAACAAGGCTTTCTTTTCGGCTGGATATCAATTGAATAAAAACTTTAGCGTTGGCGCAGAAGCGAATTATAATTTTGGAAATATTCAGAACAATGCCATTGAATTCGTATATGACGCTAATGGAGATCCTGTGCAATACCAGAGTAAAGAAGAAAATCGATCTGATCTCAGTGGTCTGAACTATAATTTTGGTTTGACATATAAGGGGATGATCAATAAAGATCTGGAATTAGTATCAGGACTGACATTCACACCTAAGAGTGATCTTAATTCAATTAATGAAAGAACTATTGCTACTATTGTTATTAATGACCTCACTGGTTTTGAGGCTGTAGTGAATAGCATAGAAGAAGACCTTGAAGCTGATGGTCTAAAGGAAACTACACAAATTTTACCATCTAAATTATCTTTTGGATTAGGATTAGGTAAGCCAAAAAAGTGGTTTGTTGGTGCAGAATATACCTCTCAAAAAACAAGTAAGTTCTCTAATAGAATTTTTAATATAGAAAATGCTACCTTTGAAGATGCGAATACATTTGCACTTGGAGGATTTTACATCCCTAAATATAATTCGCTTTCAAGTTACTGGAAAAGAGCCGTATATCGTGCTGGATTGCGTTTTGAAAATACAGGCTTGAATATCAATACCGAATCTATTAATGAGTTTGGCATATCTTTTGGAGTAGGATTACCAGTTGGACGATTGTTCTCTAATGCGAACGTTGGTTTTGAGGTTGGAAAAAGAGGAACCACAAAGCAAAATTTAATTCAAGAGAACTTTATAAACTTCAACATAAGTCTATCGCTTAATGATAGATGGTTTGTAAAAAGAAAATATGACTAACGAGATTAAATTAAACATTATGAAGACGAAAATTACATTATTATTAGCTGTGCTTTTTTTAAGCTTTAATTTTGTGGCTGCACAACCTAATGAAGAAGATCTAAATACACTTTCAATCTTTAGTGAGTACGCTAAAGCAAAGAACTACGATGCTGCTTATGCACCTTGGATGGAATTAAGACAAAGAAACCCTAAGTTCAATAGAGCTATATATACCTATGGTGAAAGAATCTTGAAAGATAGAATCAAGAAATCATCTGGTGCTAAAAAAGTTGCCTATGTAAAAGATCTAATGAAGTTATGGGATGAGAGAATGCAGTATTTCGAAGCTAAAACACCAAAGGGTAATTTTATGTCCAAGAAAGCTCAATTGATGTATGATAACAAGAGCGAAATGGCTATGCCTGATAAAGAGGTCTACGATGCTTTTGATAAAGCATATACTGAAGATAAAAAGACATTTACGAACCCTAAAGCCTTATATACTTATTTTTCGACTTTAGTTGATCTTCATAATGCAGGAGCTGTTCCAGTTCAAGATGTGTTCAATAAGTACGATGATATTACTGAGAAGATCAATAGAGAAATCAAGAATTATTCTGAAAAGCTTAATGCTCTAATCTCTAAAGAAAACGGAGGAACGGCGTTGACGTCTAAAGAAGGAAAAGTTAAGAAGTCTGCAAAGAGTTTCTTAAATGCTTATGATAAAATTTCTGGGAGTATTGATTCTAAGTTAGGAATATTAGCTAACTGTGAGAACTTAATTCCATTATATAATAGAGATTTTGAGCAAATGAAGACAGATCCAGTTTGGTTACAGAGAGCAGCAGGAAGAATGTCTGCTAAAGACTGTACAAGTGATCCATTGTTCTTTAAATTGGTAAATGCTTACCATAATATTAGCCCATCTGCTAACTCAGCTTACTATTTGGGATTGTTAAAGGATAAAGAAGGAAATACTACTGAAGCGATCAATTATTACAATCAAGCAATTGGTTTGGAGACTGATAATTTTGAGAAATCAAAAATCTTAAAAAAGATTGCTGGAAAACTTAGAAAGAGTCGTAAATATGGTCAGGCTAGAGGTTACTATATGAAAGCTTTAGATGCTAACCCATCAGATGTAAGACCTTACTTGGCTATTGCACAGATGTATGCGTCTAGCGCTAATAACTGTGGATCAGACAACTTTAACAAAAGAGCAGTATTCTGGTTAGCGGCTAAAATGGCTAGAAAAGGTGGTTCATCTAGCACAGCGGCAAATTATATGGCTAAAGCACCTCAAAAAAATGAGATATTTTCAAAAGGTAATGCAGGACAAAAAATAAATATTGGTTGTTGGATTGGGCGAAGCGTTACAGTGCCAAACTTATAATGCCAAGTAGAATAACATATACTATATTAAACATAGTCACCGTGATAGCGGTGACTATGTTTTTTTCATGTCAAAACAACTTGAAGGAAGTACAGAAAATTGGTATTTCTGAGAATGAACCAATTGGTATTGCTAAAGATATTAGTTTGAAGTATACCGATTCTACAAAGTTAAAAGCACACCTTATCAGCCCAAAAATGATGGATTATTCTAATCGAGATTTTGCATTTAATGAGTTTCCAGAAGGTGTTCATTTGACATTGTTTGATGACATTGGAAGAAAGAGCACAGTGGTTTCTGATTATGCCATCGCCTACGACCATACTAATTTAATCGATCTTCAAGGTAATGTTGTTCTTACTACTCATGATGGTAATGTGCTTAACGCTGAACAATTGTATTATGATCAAGTAAAAGACTGGCTTTTTACAAATCAACCGGTGAAATTTACAACTCAAGATGCAACGATAAATGGCGGTGGATTTGATTCTAATCTAGATTTTTCGAAGGCAAGTGTTTTAGAAAACAGTGGAACTATGTATATTGAAGAAAAAAACAACTAATAAAATGAAACTCCTTAAACTTTTTCAATACGCCTATGTCATATTTGCTGCCTTATTCTTATATGATGCTATAAGTAATTGGTCAGTAGATAGAAATAGATCGTATATCTCGCTTTTGTTTTTTGCACTAGCTATATTCATGTTCTTCTTCCGGAAGAAATTCAGGAAAAAATTTGAAGATAGACAGAATCAGAAATAGTCATCATGACGATAGAATTTGTCATTATCGTTCTCACATTAATCCTTTCTGCATTTTTTTCAGGGATGGAAATAGCCTATGTGTCTTCTAATAAGATGCATATAGAAATAGAGAAGAAACAAGAGACATTTCTAGCGAGAATACTTGCTAAGCTAACTAAAAAACCTTCGAAATTTATTGCTACAATGCTCATAGGCAATAATATTGCCCTTGTAGTATATGGCTTTTTTATGGGAGATGTACTTATGAATTGGTTTCAATCATTATTGCCTAACCAATATCAAATAGTTAATGCCTTATTAACCGATTTTAGTTTATTATCACAAACAATAATATCGACCTTAATTATATTGGTTACTGCAGAATTCCTTCCGAAAGTTTTTTTTCAAATTTATGCCAATAACTTAATAAAAGTATTGGCGTTTCCTGCATATGTATTTTATGGTTTATTCACTTTTATCTCAGATTTTGTTATTTGGATATCAGACATGGTCTTAAAAAATTTTTTTAGTACTGATGGAGATGAAGTACAACTCGCATTTACTAAAATAGAATTGGGGAATTACATTTCTGAACAAATGCAAACTATTGAAGAACATGATGAGGTAGACGCTGAAATACAAATTTTTCAGAATGCCCTTCAATTTTCCGAAGTGAAATCGCGCGAGGTTATGGTACCACGTACAGAAATCATTGGAGTTGAAATAGGAGAGACCATAAAAACACTTAAAGATTTATTTACATCTACAGGGCTTTCAAAAATATTAGTTTATAAAAATAATATGGACGATGTAATAGGCTATGTACATTCGTTTGAATTGTTTAAAAAACCGAAAACAATAAAATCAATTATTTTGCCAGTGGAGTTTGTACCAGAAACGATGCTCGCTAATGATGTGTTAAATGTACTAATCAAAAAAAGCAAGAGTATAGCTATCGTGCTCGACGAATATGGTGGAACCTCTGGATTAATGACAGTTGAAGATATAGTAGAAGAACTTTTTGGAGAGATTGAAGATGAACATGATACTCTGGAGTTTATAGATGAAAAGTTAGACCATAATCATTACAGGCTGTCTGCGAGATTAGAAGTTGATTATTTAAATGATACTTATAAGCTTAATCTTCCTGAAAATGAAAACTATGAAACTCTTGGCGGACTCATTGTAGATTTTACCGAAGAGATACCTCGACAAAATGAAGAGGTTACTATAAATAATTTTCAATTTGTAATCCTCGAAGTTTCTAACACTAAGATTGATCTTGTTGAACTCACAGTCAATGTTGAAGAATAAAATTGGTTTTTTGCTTAAACTCATGATATTGACCTGGTATATAAAACGTAGCGAATTTTAGGAATCAACTTTTAGGTAAAACAATGACCTTGAATTCATAAATTTCATTACGTATTAATACTTATTCTACTATTTTCAATATTCAATGCTAGGTTTTGTAATTTTTTAGAAATTTTCACAATTATTTTTGGAGACTAGAGAGCATTCATTCTGAGTTTTTTCAATTTTATCTAGGATCATTACTTTCATTTCATTTAAACCTTTTATTTTTTCATCAATTCTAGTAAGTTTTTCTTTGACTTTAATTGCCATTATTTCACAGGTAGCTATGTTCATGTCAAACATCTCCAATAGTTCTGCAATTTCGTTTAATGTAAAGCCAAAACCTTTAGCCTTCTTTATCAAAAACAATCTATTAAGAGTTTCCTCATTATAATTTTTGTAATTATTCCATTCCGAATCTGTTCGATTGACTTTTATGAGCCCCTTCTTTTCGTAAAATCGAATTGTATCTCTTGTTAACTTCGTTTTGTTTACTATTTCTCCAATCAGCATTTTTTTTTACAATTTATCACTTTTTCCCTAGACCGTTGACTATACTCCATGGTTTATTTTTGTAAAATAATTTTAAATATTAAAAATAGGAAGCATGAAAATATTAAACAAAATCAACGTGGTTATCATTTTGATAATCTTGACTACCAGTTGTGGTAACATGGATGCTAGACACTGTTCTAGCGATTGTAAGACTACCAAGACGACATCAAATGTTGTTCAAGACAATGATAGTTCATACGTTTTTAAATCAAATAATGTAAAAAATGAGAGCATGAGATTTGAATTCAATTCAGACAAACCTTTAGTTTGTATGCTAACAGGAATTGAGCAAGCTGAGCGAAAAGAAATATTACAGAAGGAAATCTTTTCTCAAGTAAAAAAGATTGAAGAAACTGAGACTGGCTATATTTTCTATTTTAAATATGAAAAGACTTTTTTGTTGAAAATGACTGACTATGTTATGGCGGAGAATAATTGTTGTCCATTTTTTACGTTTGAAACAAAGTTACATTCTAAGGATGATATTGTCTTAAAAATTTCAAGCTCTTCTAAACAAGCCAAAGAAATGATTAAGATGACTCTTATTGAGAAGAAATAGTTAATCGAGTAGAATGGGGTTTCAAAATGGAGCTTAACTAATGCTTAAGAATAGCAAATTAACTTTTATAATTGAATGGAAAATGGTATTTTCGCGCACTTAAATAGATTAAATTCTACTACAAATGGCAGTTTTAAATAAAATTAGACAAAGAGGGTTATTCCTCATAATAGTAATAGCATTAGCGTTATTCTCTTTTGTATTAGCGGATCTTTTCAGAAACAGCGATGCTCTGACAAGCAAAGGTCAAAATATTGTTGCCACAATTAATGGTAAAGATATCTCTAGACAAGAATTTATGGAGAAAGTAGAGCTTGCACAGAGACAAATGGGACCTAATTCAAGCAGTATTCAGGCAATGAATAGAGTTTGGGATCAGGAAACTAGAAAAGCAGTGATGGAATCTGAGTTTAATGAACTTGGTTTATCTGTTGAAACAGAAGAAATGAAGGATTTGCTGAGAACTAGTCTAGCAACTACGCCAGATTTTCAAAATGAAGCGGGATTGTTTGATGAAAATAGACTTAACGAATATATTGCAAATCTTAAGGAAACATCTAAAAGTGTTGGTTATGCTCAGTGGGTTGAATATGAAAATAACTTAGCATCTAACGCTATGCAGCAAAACTATTTTAATATGGTTAAGTCTGGATTAGGAGCTACTGTTGCTGAAGGAGAATTAGAGCATATGATGGAGAGTGAGTTAGTTGATATAAAATATATTCAGATTCCATTTAATTCAATTCCAGATAGTACTATAACTGTTTCTAAATCTGATATTAGTAAATATATTGAAGAAAACAAAAACCGTTTCGAAGTAGAAGAATCTAGAGATATAGTCTATGTACAATTTAAAGAAGAAGCATCTTTAGAAGATGAAAATGATTTGATTCTTAAATTAAGAAAGAGATTAATTCCAGAACCTATTTTTGATAGTGGCGTGCAAGACACGATTACGATACCTGCATTTAAAGACGTTACCGATTATAATACATATGTTAATGTGACTGCCAATTCAGCAATAAAGTATGCGAATCAATATATGTTTAAATCTGATTTACCAATAGCGTCTGCAGATAGCTTATTTAATTTAAATGTTGGGCAGACGTATGGCCCGTATAAAGAAAGCGGCTATATCAAACTATCAAAACTTGTGGCAGTAAAACAATTACCAGACTCTGTTAAAGTGAGACACATCCTTGTGCCGTATGGCGGTTCTTTTGGAGGAGATGAGTCTCAAATTAAATCAGAAGAAGAGGCAAAGACACTTACTGATAGTCTTTTGACGGTGGTAAAAAGAAACCGCTCTAAATTTCCTGAATTGGTAACAGCCTTTTCTGCTGATAAAAATAGTATAGAAAAAGGTGGTGTTATTGATTGGTTCACGTATAATGGTATAGGACCAGATATCAGAGATTTTGCTTTTGAAGGGAAAACAGGAGATATTGGAATTGTTAAAGCACCTTATGGTTTCCATATCATTGAAATTGAAGGTCAGAAAAACTCTAATAAAGCTGTTAAAGTAGCTACTATTGCAGAAAAGATTGAACCTTCATCAAGAACTATTGATAATACATTTAACGAAACTTCGAAATTTGAGATTGCAGTAGCAAAGGGGGAATTTGAAGCTGTAGCTAAAGATAATAATTATAGTTTGAGACCTGTAAATAGCATTAAAGAGTTAGATGAGAATATTCCTGGTGTTGGTAACCAAAGAGACATTGTAAGATGGGCTTTTAATGAAGAAAGTAAGGTAGGTGATGTGAAACGATTTAGTTTTAATGGTGGTTATGCCGTAGTGCAATTAAGAGCGCAAAACAAAGCTGGTTTAATGAGTACTGAAGATGCATCCGTTACTGCCTTACCTGCAATAAGAAAAGAGAAGAAGGCTGAAATTATAAGAGAAAGAATTTCCGGAAAATCTTTTGAGGATGTTGGTGCTTCAGAAAACCAAACTATAAAAGTCGCTTCGGCTCTGAATATGAAAAACCCAACCATTAGTGGTGCAGGTAGAGAACTTAAAGTTGTTGGCGCTGCTTTTGGATTGCAAGAAGGAGCAACCTCTAAACCAATCGATGGTAGCAATGGTGTGTATATAATTCAAGTAACAAAAAAGACACCTGGAGTTAAATTAGATAGTTATCAAGCAAAAGTGAGTCAGTTGTCTACCCAAAGAGGAAATGCTGTAACCACAAAACTCTATAACGCCCTTAAAGAAGCGGCCGATATTGAAGATAATAGAGCTGTATTTTATTAAAAAAAATAGTTAATGATTCATAAAAAGGTCTTGCAGATGCAAGACCTTTTTATTTTAAAATCATTGTATCAAAAGGGATTATGGTTTCATACCCTTTTTCTTTAAAATATTCTGTAGGATCCTTGGTTGCAGTTGCAAGTACAAAATCACCTCCCCAAGCACCAAGACTTTTTACACTTCCATTAAAGTCATGAAAACGCTGTTCTTTAACTGTAGGCTGATCAATCAATTTCGATATAACCTCTTCATGTTTATTAATAAGAACATTAAAATCATTTAGAGAAGAACACCCCAAGATGCTCTTTGTAATACCACTTATAGTATCTATGGCCGATGAGTTCGCGTTCTTTTTTGAGGTGTATCTAGAAATGCCTTCGCGGCTATCTTGTTTTTTGTTTAGGTGAACAAAATATAAAGCACCTGAAAATACGGGCTCAAAAGTTACTTTTTCTACCAATCTATTATCGTCTTGTTCAGAACCAAAAGATTCTTTTAATTGATAAATTAACGGGCCATTACTTTTTGCGCAAGCAACATCATAGCCACTACCACCAAAAGTGCTTTTAAGCAGCTTATACGGATCGACCTGCGCCCAACTAGCTATATTGTTGATCAGAGTTGAAGAAGAACCTAATCCCCAATCTGTAGGAAATTCTAATGTTGTCGTGATTTCATATCCTCGGTTATCAGATAAAAACTCGGAATTTAGTTGCTTTGATACACCTAATATTTTTTGCAGCATGTTCGCAATCTCATTTTTATTTATAACGGAATCGAGATGTTCTAACTCAAAGTTATCTTTAAACCATATGCTTCCATCAAAACGAATACTCTTCCAATAGAGTTTATTATCATCGATGGGTTTAATAGTTAGGGATTGCCCTTTTTTAGTTGGTAGGGCCAGACCTAGCGCGCCATCTAAGACCACATACTCTCCTGTAAGTAATAATTTACCATGACTGTAAAAAGAATGCATTAGTGTCTTAGTTTTTCAAGTTCATCAATAACAGAACGGTGAGTCACCATATGTGTTTTAAAATATTCAATAAGTGTATCTTTTTCAGAAGGAGTAGCGTCAAACTGATTCAATATATTCATTAAATGCATTTTCATATGTCCTTGCTGAATTCCTGTAGTGGTTAGCGAACGCAATGCCGCAAAATTCTGAGCCAGCCCGGCAACAGCAACTATGTTCATCAGGTCTTTGGCAGAAGGATTTTTAAGCAACTCTAATGCTACCTTTACCATCGGATGCAAGCGTGTAAGTCCTCCAACGGTTCCTAAAGCTAGTGGGATTTCCATCCAAAATTTAAAAATACCATTGTCAATAGATACATCCGTTAAGCTTGAATACCTTCCATGTCTTGAAGCATAGGCATGAACACCAGCCTCAACAGCTCTAAAATCATTTCCTGTCGCTAGTACTACGGCATCTATGCCGTTCATAATACCTTTATTGTGAGTGACAGCTCGATAAGGTTCTATCTTAGCTATATTGACGGCTCTGACAAATTTTTCTACAAACTCTTCTGAGGATATAGTGCTGTCTTCAGTCAATTCTTCAATTTTACAGCTTACTTCAGCTCTTACCAGACATTCGGGAACATAATTAGAAAGTATGCTCATCACGATTTGAATATCTTTTTCTATATCACTAAACTCTATATATTTTCGAGCTTCATTTGTAAAGACTTTTGCAAATTGCTCTAAACAAGAATTAATGAAGTTAGCACCCATAGCGTCTAATGTTTCAAACGTCGCATGGAGCTGATAATAGTTTTCTAAATCTCTAGTCTTGTTTACTAAAATAATATCAAGAATACCTCCACCGCGTTTTCGCATGTTTTTGGTAATAGAACTCGCCTCAGAAACAAGAGTATTCTTTACGTTTTTAAAAAACCGTTCTAGTTTATCAAAATCGCCTTTGTACATAAAATGTACTTGACCAATTTTTGTAGTGGAAATGACCTTTGCCTTGAACCCACCTCGATCAAACCAAAATTTCGCGGCTTTACTTGCAGCAGCCACAACAGAACTTTCTTCAATGGCCATTGGTATGGCATAAATACTATTGTTAATTAGGAAATTTGGTGCAATGCCAAAAGGTAAATAATAATTGGTGATCGTATTTTCTATAAATTCATCATGAAGCTGTTGCAACGTACTATCAGAATTCCAATACCTTTTTATGATTTCCTTGGTTTCTTCTTTACCTGAAAAGTAGTGCTCAACAATCCAATCTATTTTTTTTGATTTAGAGAATTTTGAAAATCCAGAAACCGATGTACTCATTTATAGGCGTTTTAGCGATGCAAAGATACTATTCTTGGTATTATTATTGAGCGCTTTCTTTGAGTGCTTATAATTTTGTGTACAGTCTGTTCATTGTTGAAATGCTAAAAGGTTGTGATACTCACTATGTTTTTTTACATTGCAGGGATGATTATACTGCGAATAATCTAATAGAACTACTAAATGAAATATCTTAAAGTTACGCTACTGTTGTGTTTTCTGTTTGCAAACCCTCTTCTTGCTCAGAAAAAAGCGATTACTCTAGAGGACATTTGGGATGATACTTTCAAAGCAAAGTCTATGGATGTACTTCATTCTATGAAAAACGGACAGCAATATTCTGTCTTGTATGCTGATGAAAACCTGAGCACATCTTCAATCGAAATATACGATTACGAGACACTTCAGAAAGTGAAAACTTTTGTCGACTCTAAAGATTTTCAAGAATTTGATTATTTTACTGATTATACCTTTAGTTCGGACGAAACAAAAGTGATTTTAGCAACTGAAGTAGAGCCAATATTCAGACGCTCAAAGAGAGCGAAATATTACGTTTATGATGCTTCAAATAATTCTGTTCAGGCTATATCTGAAGAAAAAATACAAGAGCCAACGTTCTCACCAGATGGAACAAAGATTGCTTATGGATTTAGTAATGATATATATGTACGAGATTTAGCCACTCAGCAAACAAAGCGTTTGACGAGTGATGGCTTAAAAGATGAAATAATAAATGGGATTACAGATTGGGTATATGAAGAAGAGTTTAGTTTTGTTAGAGCTTTTGAGTGGAATGCTAAAGGAGACCGCATTGCATATTTAAAATTTGACGAAACCTTTGTGCCCGAATTTTCAATGGATGTTTATGGTGCCGAATTATATCAGACGCAGCAAAAATTCAAATACCCTAAGGCTGGAGAGTTGAATTCAGAGGTGACACTTCACATATATGATTTATTAAAATCTGAATCCAAAAAAGTGTTTTTGAGCGAAGATTATAAAGATTATTACATTCCAAGAATCAAGTGGACTAATGACTCAGATGTATTGAGTGCTCAATATATGAATCGTCACCAAAACAAATTGGACCTTTGGATGATTAATGCCAACGGCTATGAAAGCGTTATTGCACTGACTGAAGAAGATAAAGCCTATGTAGATGTGACGTTTGATTTAACATTTCTTCCCGATAATAGCTTTATATGGACGAGTGAAAAGAGCGGAAACAATCATATTTATCATTACAGTCTTGACGGACAACTCCGTAAGCAAGTAACTAGTGGAAATTGGGAAGTGACGAACTATTACGGATATGATGAAGCTCAAAATAAAATATTTTACCAATCAACGGAGAATGGTTCTATAAATCGTGGTGTGTATTCGATTAATCTTAAAGGAAAAAATAAGAAAGCACTAGCTGATAAAGAAGGGCAAAATAGCGCTGCGTTTAGCGCTAATCATTCGTATTTTATAAACACGTATTCCAGTGCAACCACACCAACACAATACACGCTTAACGAATCTTCAAAAGGTGATATTGTAAAGACTATTGAAGATAATGAACAGCTTGTTGACGTACTTTCTGGATTTCAAATGTCTGAAAAAGAATTTGGCACTATTTCGGTCAATGGAAATGATTTGAATATGTGGACGATAAAACCACCAAATTTTGATGTTACCAAAAAATATCCATTATTGATGTATCAATATTCTGGACCAGGATCCCAATCGGTTTCCAACCGTTGGAATAGCAGTAACGATTATTGGTATCAATCTTTGGCGCAACAAGGCTATATTGTTGCATGTGTGGATGGAAGAGGTACAGGTTTTAAAGGAGCTGCATTCAAAAAAGTGACTCAGAACGAACTAGGTAAATACGAAGTAGAAGATCAAATACAGGCTGCTAAGCAATTGGGAAAATTGCCTTATATCGATGCCGATAATATAGGTATTTGGGGTTGGAGCTATGGCGGTTTTATGAGCAGTAATGCAATACTGAAAGGAAACGATGTTTTTAAAATGGCGATTGCAGTGGCTCCAGTATCAAGCTGGCGTTTTTATGACACTATTTATACAGAACGTTATATGACGACTCCTGAAGAGAATCCAACAGGTTATGATGAGAACTCACCAATAAACCATGTTGATAAACTTAAAGGGCATTATATGATTGTTCATGGTACTGGAGACGACAATGTACATTTACAAAATACCATGCGTATGGTGGAAGCCTTGGTGCAAGCTGATAAGGATTTTGAGTGGATGATCTACCCTGACAAGAGTCACAGTATTCGTGGTGGTAATACGAGAAAGCATCTGTATAGAAAGATGACTAATTTTGTTAATAGCACAATTGGTAACAAGAATGCTGTAACCACCAATAAAGTATTAAGGGTACAGAAAGAGGATATTCCTAAATCTGCAAATCGTTCTAAGCCAACTGGTGTGGATATGAGTGGAAAAACCAAGAAGAAAGACGTCAAGAAAAAAAATAACTAACAATAATTACTAACTAATAAATTATCTATGGAATTTAAATTTGGAGGTTCAGAAATAAACCAACGTACGGTGCTCGGTCACCCATCAGGATTATTCGTTTTATTCTTTACAGAAATGTGGGAACGATTTTCTTATTACGGTATGCGAGCGCTTTTGGTACTATTTTTAGTAACAACGATGCTGGATGAAAACGCAGGTTGGGGATGGGATCGGGCAGATGCTTTAGTGTTGTATGGATGGTATACTGGTTTGGTTTATTTAACCCCTATTATTGGCGGTTTTATTGCCGATAAATTTATGGGTTACAGAAAGGCTGTAATCTTGGGTGCTTTCATTATGACTTTAGGGCACGCTTCCATGGCATTAGAAGGGATGACTTCTATGTTCTTTTATGCGGGATTATCATTTCTGATTATTGGTAACGGATTGTTCAAACCAAATATTTCTTCAATGGTGGGTCAGTTATACAAAACGCAAGGAAAAGAAAAAGATGCTGGATACACTATTTTTTACATGGGAATCAATGCAGGGGCCTTTTTAGGTATTCTATTGTGTGGTTATATCGGTGAAAATATTGGTTGGCACTATGGATTTGGATTAGCTGGTATTTTTATGTTTTTCGGGATGTTGCAATTCTATTTCGCTCAAAAAATATTTGGTAAAATAGGGTTAACACCAAAACAGTTAGGAGATTTTGATGATGTTGTGGAAGATAGTATTGAAGAAATAGGTGATACTATTGAAGAAGTCAAGGATGAAGCTGAAAACTCTAAAGTGGTAAGAGATAGACTTATTGTAATAGGAATATTTTCATTATTTGTAATATTTTTCTGGTGGGCATTTGAACAAGCAGGTGGATCGATGACGATTTTTGCTGCCGATTATACAGATAGAGCTTTGGTTGGTGATGCAGCATTGACGTTTAAAATAGTCAATACTATAATTACGGTTGTGCCTATGCTTGTTATTACTTGGGTTTTGATGATGTTATTCAAACAGACTTATGGTAAATATTCCTTATCGAACATTTTCCTTGGAATCAGTTTTGTTATTATTTGGGGTATTGTGATTTGGATGCTAAACAGAGATTTTCAAGCAGAAAAAACAGAGGTTCCAGCATCATGGTTCTCTGTCTTGAACTCTTTGTTTATTATTTTATTTGCACCTGTGTTTTCAAAGATTTGGCAAAGTAAATATAACCCGTCTGGGCCAGTGAAATTTGCTATTGGTCTATTCTTAGTTGGTTTAGGGTTTGCTGTGTTAGCGTATGGAGCTACAGGGATACCAGATGGTGCAAAAACCGCCTCAGTAAGTTTAATGTTCCTAGTATTTGCTTACTTCTTCCATACCATGGGAGAGCTTTGTGTTTCTCCTGTCGGGTTATCTTATGTCAGTAAGTTGGCACCCATTAAACTTGTTGGTTTAATGTTTGGTGTTTGGTTTACGGCGAACTTTTTTGCGAATCTATTAGGAGGCTTTACAGGAAGCTTCATCGATCCAATTTCTGAGGAATATGGATTGTCAACATTCTTCTTGATATTCACTATAATTCCTATTGCTGCGGCAATAATTATGATGTTGCTGAACCCAATGATGAAACGGAAAATGCACGGTATAGAATAAAGAGATTTTTGGTATAAGAAAGCGCCTTTTATTGGGCGTTTTCTTTTTTTTGTAAATTTGGAATAATAATTGCGACTCTATAATCATGAAAAAACTACTTATATATACATTTCTGTTGCTTTCTGCAACGATGTCTCAGGCTCAAGACATTAAATGGGTAAGCATAGAAGAAGCTCTAGAGCTTCAAAAGACTCAGCCTAAGAAAATTATCATGGATGTGTATACCAATTGGTGTGGACCTTGTAAATTGTTGGATAGAAACACATTTAAAAACAAGGATGTTGCAAATTATATCAATGAGAATTTTTATGCTGTAAAGTTTAATGGAGAAGGAGATGATACGGTTAATTATAAAGAGAATACATTCACAAACCCTCAATTTAACCCGGCAAAAGCTAATAAGAGAAACAGCGCGCATCAGTTTGCAAGTTATATGAGAATCAATGCCTACCCAACACTCGTGTTCTTTGATGAAAAAGGAGACTTTATAACACCAGTAAAAGGATACCAATCGCCTCAACAACTAGAGCTATATTTAAAGCTATTTAAGTCTGATGAGTATAAAAAAATGACGGATCAGGAAAAATTTAATGCTTATAGTCAAGCATTTAAGCCTGAGTTCAAGAGTTAATGTTAATTGTAGCGCTAATTATTTAGCGTAATCAATTGTGAGAGCTCCCTTTTTTGCAGTAGCATGGAAAGGGAGTTTTTTATGTTGGCATGTTGCTTCCCATCGAGACACATAACTTTTGTAATTACTTCCATCTGCTATAATGAGCTTTGGCTTGAGTTGTTCGATAAGACGATCTAAATTTACTTTTGGAGAATCACGAAGCAATACTATATCAGGTTTAAAACTTACCTTATAAGTCGATAAACTATCAACTACCAGTAATATTTTGTCTTTTACTTTATAAACCGAACTTAAACTATCTAAGTCAGTGTTTTTGATGTCTTCTCCAATAATGTAGTTATTCAGTACTTTTTCAGAGTTTGGGCTAATTGAGTCAATGTTGTGATACACTTTCAAGTTGTTTGAATTTTGAAATGCCACGATACTATGCCTATTTTTATGAAATACAGTAAAAGAGCCTGATGTCTCCGTTTTATTGTATATAAATATAGTTTGTGCCAATACGATAGCGAGTAATAAGGGCACAAGTCTTTTAGATTTTGGCTCTTTAAGTGTGCGAAATCCTAGAACAATTAAAAGATAACTGATGATGATTGCTGATATTCCAAACGAAATGCCTTTAAATAGGAACGCTTCTTGTTGAGCAATCCAACCAACAAAATTATTTAAAGTACTAATCATACCTCCAAACAATTGTACTATAAATTCTGGTAAAGCATTTATAATCGCAAGTATGATGACCAAAACCCCTAACCCTAGAATGACTCCTAAAACTGGAATGATAACTAAATTGGATATAAAGAATAATCCGGGAAACTGATGAAAATAAAATAGACTCAATGGAGCTACACCAATTTGAGCGGCAATGGTCACTGTAAAAAGCTTCCAAAAATAATTGGTAACCTTGAGCTTAGGCAACCATAATTTATAAAGCATAGGTTGTATCCAAACAATAGCAAAAACTGCTATATAGCTTAATTGAAAACCAACATCAAATAAAAATGTGGGTTTAAAAAGCAATAGAATCAATATTGACGTAGCTAGTGTGTTGAAAATATTTGCAGGACGCTTCATATTCAAGCCAATAGCCACAATGCTAAACATCGTAACTGCCCTAACTATAGATGGAGATAAGCCCGCTATAATGGCAAAAAACCAAAGGAGACTCATAATAATAAAGGTTTTAATTAAACGCCCTTTCCTTGAACGCCCTATTGGTTTTAATAAGAATTGAAGAATCATTAAGAGAATGCCAACATGCAACCCTGAGACTGCCAGAATATGAATCACTCCTGCAGAAGCATATTGTTGATACATGTTTTTAGATAGATCACGTTTTTGACCAAGTAGAATGGCATTAATTATGGCCAATTGGTCATCATTAAAGTGATGCTCATTTAATTTAAAGTTAATAGTTTCACGAATCTGTGCTGCCATTCCGAAAATTGAGCTCGACTTAGGTTTTTTTATTTTTAATTCGCCCTTTGTAACATGAATTTGGTGATAGACATTCTTTCTTTTGAGATACTCACTATAATCAAATTGATAAGGGTTTAGAGGTTTGGTAATTGTTGTTAAAGTAGTTGTAGTAAATAATAAGTCATCTACTTGTAGAGGCTTTATTAAAGAATCCTTATCAATATTAAGTAGAAGTTTTCCTTTCACTTTATAGTTATTAAAAGTGTTTATTTCTACAAAATACTTGTCTTGGTAAAGAGATGGTTTTAAAACCTCAATAACTTTAAGGTTAAGGCTTTTTGTTTTAGTAAGATCAAAGCTATTAGATTGTGTATAATGGTTTTCCCAGTGTCTTTGGTCATGTATATTGGTTGTTAATAGGCCAATAGAAAACATAGTTACCAATGCAGTTACTCCAAAATAGAAATTAGTTAATACCTGTCTTTTGCTAATGATATATACAATGGCTAGTATAAGCAAAAATGCTATTGTAAGAATGAAAGAAATATGTAATTCAACTTGTATATAATTGCCAAATAAAACACCTAAAATCAAGAATAAGGTCAGCTTTATAATGGTAAAGTTGATTAATTTCATTCTTAAAAGATACTAAAAACTACAACACACGCCGTGCTTCATAGAAAGCAAGACGCCAATAACTTTGATTCAAATCAGAGATTATAACGCCTTTACTAGAAGTAGAATGAATGAACTCGATTAAACCAGGAAGAGACTCAACAACTAAACCAACATGATTGACCACTTTCTTGTTTTTATTAGTTTGAAAGAAAAGCAGATCTCCTTTTTGTACATCGTCTAAAGAAATACGTGTTCCTTTTTTAGACATGGCTAACGATGTTCTAGGAATGGCAATAGCCTCTTCTTTGAAAGCGACATAAATTAATCCTGAACAATCCATGCCTTTTGCTGTTGTACCACCATATTTGTAGCGAACACCGTTGTATTCTTTAGCATTGTTAATAATAGTAGAAACAACATCATAACTAGCAATATCGACAGTTTTTGGAGCTTTAGAAGCTGGTTTAGAAACCGTTTGGGTCTGCTCACTTTTTTTGGTAATGACTTTTGGTCGTTTTGCCGATTTGCATGAAGACAAACAAAAACTAATAAGTAGGATAAAGGCAATCTTTTGCATGAACACAAATTAAAGGATTTTTATTTAAAATTAAATATTGTAACTTGTTTTAAAGCCAATAATATGTTTGCAACAGAAATTATACCGCGTTATTATCCTGATCAAGGAATGAATTTTGGGAGTTTCCTGATAGTATTTTCTGCATTGTTGTTTTTTCTGCTATTGAATAGGATTTTGCGTAAAAAACCTATTTATTTCATTCCAAAAAAAAATCAAAGCCTTGGGAACTACACCTTTAGTTTTGACTCTACAAACACAAAAACAATTGACCTTAATCAACCAAAAAAGCTTTCTTTAATTAGTAAGTTTTTTTTGTACTCAATGATGGGTATACTTATAATTACACCATTTGATACGTTTATTTGGACTATTGGAGATCATTTTTCGTTCAGTTGGATTTGGGATTTCTCTACTTGAATTTAGAATATATTAATTCAGCTGTCTTTTCGCTAGCACCTTTACCTCCTAATTTTTTTTCCAGTTCATAATAGTTTATAAAGAACTTGGTGCGTTCGAACTCATCTAAAATCTTGGTAAGCTCGAGCTTTAAGTTTTTAGCATTGAAGTCATTCTGAATCAATTCTGTGACAACCTCTTGATCCATAATTAGATTGACAAGTGATATATAGTCTAGATTTACAACGCGTTTACCTATTTGGTAGGAAATCCAACCGCCTTTATAACAGACCACTTGAGGAACTTTAAAAAGCGCTGTTTCTAAGGTAGCAGTACCTGAAGTTACTAAAGCAGCCGTTGACACGCTTAGTAAGTCATATGTTTTATTACTTATAAAATGTACATCTGGAGTCGTAATGAAAGGTGAGTAAAACGAAAAATCTTGACTTGGTGCGCCAGCAATAACAAATTGATACTCTGGAAAATCATGGGTTACGCTTAACATCACCGATAACATTTTTGTTATTTCTTGCTTCCTGCTTCCCGGAAGCAGTGCTATAATTGGTTTTTCACTAAGATTATGTGTTTTTCTGAATTCATGTTCATCTACTTGATTTCTGCCTGCAATGGCATCAATCAATGGATGGCCAACAAAATTTACAGGATAATTATGCTTTTTTTCGTAGAAATCCTTTTCAAAAGGTAATATCACATACATTTCATCCACATCACGCTTAATGGACTTAATACGGTTCTCTTTCCAAGCCCATATCTGAGGAGAAATATAATAATGAGTTTTGACGTTTTTCAGTTTTGCCCACTTGGCAATACGTAAGTTAAACCCAGGATAATCGATAAAAATAATTGCGTCAGGGCTATAGTTTTCTATATCCTCTTTGCAAAAAGATAAGTTTTTCGCAATAGTTCTTAGGTTCATGATAACTTCAGCAAACCCCATAAACGCTAGATCGCGATAGTGTTTAACTAATGTGCCTCCAATTGCTTGCATTAAATCACCTCCCCAAAATCTAAAGTCAGCATCGGCATCCGATTGCTGCAATGCTTTCATAAGATTGGAACCATGAAGATCTCCAGAAGCTTCTCCTACAATAATGTAATATTTCATATACTAGAAAAGATACAAATAGTAAACAATAAATGCCATTAAAAAAGTTGATATTAAAACACCACGTGCTCTATAAATTCTATTAGTGTTTAAAAATCTATGAAAGGCTAATAAACTTGGAATAGAGCTTAGCGCTAATAGTGCCCAAAGCCTATCCTGTTCTAGAATAGTCTTTAATGTTGTAGCAAAAGTAAGCTCTTTATAAACACTAAATATTAAAACAGAAAGGGCAAACCCTAACGCCGTGAAAATAATACTAACAACAAAGCCAATTAATAGTTCTTTTTTAATCATTTAATTTCCAGGTGTTAAGTTTTTGTAAGGTATGATGGGCGGTTAAATCAAATTGGCATGGGACTAAGGAAACATAACCATTTTCTAGGGCCCATATATCTGTATCTTCGCCTTTATCTGAGCTAACAAACTTGCCGCTTAACCAGTAATAATCTTTACCCATTGGACTTACGCGTTTGTCAAAATCTTCAACCCAATTTCCTTTTGCCTGTCTACACACCTTAATACCTTTGATGTTTTCTTTTTTAAGTTTCGGGAAATTCACATTTAACACAACATCGTTAGGTAAACCACTGCTTAATAGATTGATGACAATGGTTTTAATATAATCTTCAATCTGCGAAAAATCTGCATCCCAATTATAATCTAATAACGAAAACCCAATGGCAGGAATACCTTCAATCCCAGCTTCAATAGCGGCGCTCATAGTACCTGAATAGATGACATTAATCGATGAATTTGAACCATGATTTATCCCTGAAACGCATAGATCAGGTCGTCTGTCCAAAATTTCGTGAACAGCCAACTTTACACAGTCTGCAGGTGTGCCAGAACAACTATATTCAATAATTTCGGCATTATTTTTACTTACTTTATCGCAATGTAATGTAGAATCAACTGTTATAGCATGACCCATGCCGCTCTGAGGGCTATCTGGAGCTACAACGACCACATCTCCAATAGTTTTCATAATATTAATAAGCGTCCTGATTCCAGGAGCAGTAATCCCATCGTCATTAGTGACAAGTATTAAAGGCTTTTTTTGCATTGTAAGAGTAAAATTTAACATAGCAAAAGTAAGTAATTATGTGTTGAATCGCCTAATTTTAGTGGTTTAACAAAAAATTAGTACCACAACCGATTAATGGCATGGTATTTTCTTTATTTTAGATGAAAATTATAGAATGAAACCCTACGATCTTATGAAAAGGAATTATAACATTTTAATGCTCGTTTTGCTACTGGCATTTGCTTCATGCAGTTTTACTACTAAAACCTTCAATGATCCAGATAAAGATAAAATGCTCATTCAAATCATTACCTATGTTTTAGAAAGAGGACATTTTGACCCTAAAACTGTTGATGATGCATTTTCTCAAGAGGTGTATGTTGATTATTTGGAAAATTTAGATCCTCTAAAACGTTATTTCTATGAATCTGATATCAAGGAATTTGACAAATACAAAAACGAAATTGATGATCAATTAAAAGCTTACGATATTTCATTTTTCAAACTCACACATGAACGTTTGTTAAAGCGTATGACGGAAGCCAAAGAAATCCATCAAACTATTTTATCAAAACCATTTGATTTCTCTAAAGATGAAACATTTGATTCTGACTATGAAAACTTACCTTATGTGAGGTCCAAAAAGCAAATGAAAGAACGGTGGAGACAGCAACTAAAATATAGCACACTTTCTAATTTTGATGAAAAACTAGAGAATCTTGAAAAAGCCTTTAACAAAGAAAATCAGAATGAAAAGACATTTACAGCTGACTTAAGAAAGTTGGAAGATATCGAAAAAGAAGCTCGAGAAGCCACTTCAAAATCGTTTGAAGAGTACTTTGATTTTACAGGAGACTTAGAACGGAAAGATTATTTCACTGTGTATATTAATGCCATTGTTGAAGAATTTGACCCACATACATTCTATTTTGCACCACAAGATAAAGATCGTTTTGATACGGCTATGAAAGGAAGTTTTGAAGGTATTGGTGCTAGACTTCAAAAGAGAATGGATAATACTAAGATTGTTGATATTATCTCTGGCGGACCTGTTTGGAGACAAAACAAAATAGAAGTAGGAGATATTATTTTGAAAGTCAGGCAAGAAGATGAAGAAGAAGCCGTTAGTATTGTTGGTATGCGTTTAGATGATGCTATTAAGCTCATTAAAGGACCTAAAGGTTCTAAGGTGTTCTTGACTATGAAGAAAATAGATGGAACTGTTGAGGATATAGCAATTGTAAGAGATGTGGTTGAGTTAGAGGAAACATATGCTAAATCATCTAAAGTTGAGAAAGATGGGAAAACTTTCGGAATCATCAATCTTCCTAAATTTTATGTCGATTTTGATGACTACAACAAACGAAATGCAGCATCAGATATCAAAAAAGAAATAGAGAGATTGAAGGCTGAAGGTATGGAAGGGCTTGTTTTAGATCTTCGTAATAATGGCGGTGGATCACTTCAAACGGTGGTCGACATGGCTGGGTTGTTTATAAAAGATGGCCCAATTGTTCAAGTGCGCTCAACTGGAGAACCAAAGGAAGTACTATCAGATAGAGATAAATCTATTGTTTGGGATGGTCCTTTTGTAATTTTAGTGAACGAATTATCGGCTTCAGCTTCTGAAATATTGGCAGCTGCAATGCAAGATTATAAACGAGCTATTGTTATAGGAAGTAAACAAACCTATGGGAAAGGGACTGTACAAAATGTTATTGATCTTAACCGTATGGTGCGTAATAATAAGGGAGCAGATATGGGAGCTCTAAAGTTGACTACTCAAAAATTCTATAGAATCAATGGGGGTTCTACGCAGTTAGAAGGTGTTAAAAGTGATGTTGTCGTTCCGGACAGATATAGCTTTATTGATGTAGGAGAGAAAGACCAAGAAAATCCATTGCCTTGGGATCAAATAGAACCTGTTGATTATGCTATTTGGAATAGTTATTTTGATTATGATGGTACTATTCAGAAAAGTAAAGAGCGTATGGCAACCAATGAGCAGTTAAAACTTATTGAAGAAAGTGCAAAATGGGTAAAGAAAGTAAGAGATATAGATACGCACTCTCTTAATTATGACAATTACAAAGCAAAGACTGAACGTAATGAGTTAGAAGCTAAACGTTTTGATAAGATAGCAGATTACAAAACAGATCTAACATTTAAATCACTACCATATGAGATGACATTGGTAGCCAAGGATACTATTTTAAGAGAAAAGCGTAAACGATGGCACGAAAGTTTGAGCAAAGATGTTTATGTAGAAGAAGCTCTTAATGTATTGAATGACTTGAAGCTAACATATGGTATCAATAAAGTGGCAGAAGTAAAAGATTAAATTGCAAAAACACCTCGATGCTTGCATCGAGAGAGTTCTAATAAAATTGTCATTCCCGTGAAAACGGGAATCTAAGTAAAAAAGCATTTTTTACTATGAGCCAATCGGCTAAATCATTATCACAATTAGCGCTCCAGAAGTTCAAAAAGAACGTTTGGGGCGTTTTCAGTTTTTGGTTCATTATATTAATTGGCTTAGTATCTGTATTTGCCTACACTTTAGCACCGGACAACTCACAGTATGCTAATCAAATGCATTTGTCAATACATTCAAAACCGCCTGGCTATAAAGTGTTAATGCTCACTATTCCATCGGAAATTGATACAGAACAATCATTTTTTGATAAACTGTTCTTCGGAAAGCAAAGCGGAGATACAGAAATTCCGATTATAGAGCATGTATTAGAAGCAAACAAACTCAGGTATACTGAATATACCGCGGATGGATTAGAAGGCATTACAAAAACTATAAATGCGGATTTCATTATTAATAGCCCTTCAAAAGAATTTATCAAAGAAAGAACTTTTGTCTTTGGAACAGATAAATACGGTAGAGATTTATTAAGTCGTGTTTTGGTAGGTGCTAGAATATCTTTTTTTATAGGATTTATTGCCGTTTTTATCTCCTTAGTGATAGGTATTTTTATGGGAAGCTTAGCGGGATACTTTGGCGGTAAAGTGGATGCTTTTATTATGTGGATTATTAATGTCACCTGGTCCATTCCCACGCTGTTGTTAGTTATAGCCATTACAATAGCATTAGGTAAAGGATTTTGGCAAGTGTTTATTGCGGTTGGGTTGACTATGTGGGTTGAGGTTGCTAGGGTGGTGAGAGGACAAATACTTAGTGTTAAAGAAATGCAGTATGTTACAGCAGCAAGAGCATTAGGATATACAGATTTTAGAATCATAACCAAGCATATCTTGCCTAACATTATGGCACCAGTCATTGTTATTTCAGCAGCAAACTTTGCAGCTGCTATATTGATAGAAAGCGGACTTAGTTTTTTAGGTATAGGAGCACAACCACCAATGGCGAGTTGGGGAGCTATGATAAAAGATCATTATAGTTATATTATTCTTGGAAAGCCTTATCTGGCCTTAATTCCTGGGCTTTGTATTATGAGTCTTGTGATGGCGTTTATGCTAATTGGAAACGCGTTGAGAGATGCTTTGGATGTGAAGAGTTAATTTTTATGACTCGTTGAAATGCCACATTAATAAGTGGCTTATTTTATTACCTTGAGTCATTTTAATGGTCTGATGTGTCGCTTTTAATTTATGTAATTGTTTGTAGAAAGTGTTTAAGTGTTCTTTTCTAGATACAAGTGTCGTGAAGACCCCTACTTGTGTTTTGTATGACGTACTTTGTTTCATCATACGCTTTATGAACAATGCTTCGCCACCATTACACCATAATTCATTAGATTGACCGTTAAAGTTTCGTTTTAATTCCGCAATGGTTTTATCAGGGTTTAAATTTTTTATTTTTTGAAACGCCACCTTATTGGCTTCTTCTTCTGAAGCATAGAAAGGAGGATTACACATTGTGAAATGGAAATAGTCGTCTTTTAAGATAATGCCTTCAAATATATGAGCATTTGTTTTTTGATGTCGTATCTCAATATGCTGCTTTAAAGTTTCATTGGTTTTTACGTTTTGAGTAGCAGCTTCAACGGCTTTAGAATCAATATCAGCACCTACCATATACCATTCAAACAAACAAGCTCCTAAAATTGGATAAATGCAATTCGCACCAACACCAATATCTAGACCTTTCAACTGAGAAGGCTGCTTGTCGTATACATTTTCTAATAAGTCGTTTATATATAAAAGATAATCAACTCTTCCAGGAATAGCAGGGCATAAATAGTTTTCAGGGATAGTGTAATCTTCAAGCTTATAATGGTGTAGCAATAAGGCTTTATTTAGTTCAAATACAGCCACATTATCAGAAAAATCAATAGTTGAAGTGTTAAATTTATTTATAAACGTATGATGCTTAAGTTCAGGATTAGCAATAGTTAGGGCAGGAAGATCATATCCATTAATATGTGGGTTTTTAGGATGCAAGAATATTAAGATTTTGTAGGCAAGATAGGGCTAATCAAATCAATTACCATTCATTAATTCTATTGCTGTCTAATCTAATAAAGATGAATAGTGATAGGATGCCTGAACTTCTATAACCTTGTATTAAGAGTTTGGTAATGGCTTTTATGTTTATAGGTGACGCCCTAGATGTGAAGAGTTGACTTGCTTACCGTTTGAAAGCCTCTCTGAATTGATAGAAAAAACGTTCAATCAGCCTAAGGTCTTCGGTAATGATTTCAGCGGTTCCTCTCATTTCTTGCCTGAATTCTATTTCTTTTTTATAAGATGTAATAAGTTTTTTGGGAAGCGTCACGTCAATTAGATATAAGCCTTCATTATCAGGGATGAGAGATATGTTCTTTATTATGCCATTCAAAACTCCAAACTCAGCATCTGGATAATTCTCGAGTTTGATATTAACGATTTGACCGGTTTTTATTTTTCCTGAGTTTTGAGCAGGTGTTTTTAGTTTTGCTATATAAGAAGAGTTTTTACTTGGGATAATGGTAAATACTAAATCGCCTTGATTTACTGTTTGGTTTGTGTTCCAATAGTTTAAAAAAGAGACGTTACCATCAATATTTGATTTAAGAACATATAGATGCTCCCAATCCCTGAGTGCTTTCTTTAATTGATTAAATGATTGAATCACGCTTTTGAGCAATATCATTTCTTCCTTGACTCTATTTATTTCTGTTCCTTTTGAAGTTCTATTTGCATTGCTAATGCTTTCTCGTATTTGGGAAATAGAAGATTCAAAATTTTTGAAATTACGTCCTGCTTGGGCATATTCCAATTGCTTGTTATCATAATCTTGTTCAGAAATCACGCCTTTTTCATAAAGTGATTTATTCCTATTGAGATCATTTTGTTTAAACTCTAATTCTGTTTTATTAATATCTCGTTGTGATTGCAGACTCCTTAATCTTCTGTTCAATTCAGAGACTGAAATCCTATTGGCTGTAGCTTCATTTGAAAATGGTTGTAATTCTTTATTGAATTGATATTGGATGTAGTTGTTCTCAAACAAGGCATATTGTGATTCGATGTTTCCCAAAAATAGAATTGGTAAACTATCTATCGGAAAACTGAAAGATTTACTATTGACCTGTATGGTATCTAATATGGATTTAAGTTTATAAACATCAGCATAATTAGCAGTGTTTTCTATTATTGCTAATGGTTCATTAGATGTAACTTCTTGATTATCTTCTACTAAAATAGCATTTATTTTACCCGTGATTTTTGCAAACTCTTTTTGTGGCGGTATTTGAGTTGTAATAAGCGCTTCTGAGTCAATAATATCCGGATATCTTACAAACCAAGTTATAAACAAAAGCATGAGTATTAAACCTAAAAAAAGAATATTTCCCCAACGGATCATCCAATGCGGGATAGCTTCAAGAATATCTTGAACTTCTTCACTTCTTAATTCTATATGGTGTTTTGTTTCTTCTGGCATTTTTATTTACCCAAATTAAGTTGATTTTTTACTAGATTGTAATAGTTTCCTCTTTGTTTTATGAGTTCCTCGTGATTCCCTTTTTCTACAATTTTACCTTGATCTAGCACCACGATTTGATGAGCGTTTTGTACGGTGCTTAATCGATGTGCGATAACTACCACGGTTTTATCAGTAAAAAAGGTATTTAAATTTTCCATAATAGTTTTTTCGTTATTGGCATCGAGTGCTGAAGTTGCTTCATCAAAGAATAAGAATTTGGGATCCTTGTAAACTGCTCTGGCTATGAGTAAGCGTTGTTTTTGACCTGTGCTTAAACCAATACCTTCGTTGCCAATTTTGGTATTAAAACCAAGAGGAAGCCCGTCGATATAGTCAGAAATATTAGCAACATTAATGGCATGCGCGAGTTTTTCCTTGTCAACAAAATCTGCACCAACAGCTATGTTACTAGCAATAGTGTCATTAAAAATATAACCTTCCTGCATCACCGTTCCACAATGGTCTCGCCAGACTTTTTGCGATATATTATTTAAATTAAAGTTATCAATAAGTATGTCACCTGTATCAACAGCGTAAAAATGCAGTAATAGCTTCATTAAAGTAGTTTTTCCACTACCAGAAACGCCTACTATAGCTGTTGTTTTGTTAGCAGGAATGGTAAGTGATACGTCTTTTAAAACAGGCTCTAATCCACCAGTATAGCGAAATGAAATATTTTTTAGTTGAATATCTGCTTGCTCTGGAATGTCTTTAATCGTTTGATTATCCGGATTTTCTTCATCTTCTTTATTGTGGATTTCTCCTAAACGATCAATAGATATTTTGGCGTCTTGCACATCTCTCATAAATTCAATGAGCTGTGTAATAGGTGCATTTAATTGCCCAATAATATAACTAATGGCCAGCATCATTCCTAAGGTGATATCACCATCAATAACCAATTTTGCAGATAAAACGGTAATGAGCATATTCTTAATCTCATTAATAAAATTGGAACCAACACTTTGTGTCTGCTCTAAGGCTAAACTTTTAGATGCGATCTTAAAGAGCCGCGCTTGAACATATTCCCAATTCCAACGCATGCGTCTTTCGGCATTATGCAATTTAATTTCCTGCATGCCATTAATAAGTTCAATGACCTTACTTTGCTCATCGCTTAGCTGCGAGAAGCGTTTATAATCGAGTTCTTTTCGTTTTTTAAAGAAGAATAGTACCCATACAAAATATAATATGCTACCCAATACGAAGACCCCAAGTATTTGCATGCTATAATAGCCTAAAACAAAGCTGAAAATAATGAGATTGAACATCGAAAAAAGAACGGTAAGTGATGATGTCGTTAGAATGCGCTCAATACGACTATGGTCATTGATCCGTTGCAACAGATCCCCAGTCATACGTACATCGAAAAAAGAAATGGGCAATTTCATGAGTTTGATAAAGAAATCTGAAATTAAAGAAATATTTATGCGAGTACTTAAGTGTAGCAAGATCCAACTACGTATAATTTCTAATGCGGCTTTACCAATAAAGAGAAAGAGTTGCGCTATTAAAATAAGGTAAATGAAATTTAGATCTTGATTTTTTATACCAACATCAACGACACTTTGTGTAAGAAAAGGCAAGATGAGTTGCAGTAAACTCCCAGCAAGTAAACCAATAATGAGTTGTACAATAAAAGCTTTGTATTTAAAGAGATATTTAAATATAAAACCAAATCCAAACTTTTGATCTTCCTCAAAGGCACTTTCATAAAATAGAGGCGTTGGCTCCACCATCAGTGCAATACCTTCTTGGGTAAACTCGCTAGCATTATTGCCAATCCAATGCTTTAAAAATTCTTCTTTAGTATAAGTGAGTAAGCCATGTGCAGGATCTGAAACATACACAATTCCCTTTTTTATTTTATAGATGACGACATAGTGGTTTTTATTCCAATGTACAATGCAAGGTAAAGGAGCTTCTAAGAGCTTATTATACGTTAATCTAACACCTAAAGAATGAAACCCCATGCTTTCTACAGCCTCACTAAGTCCAAGTAAGCTACTGCCTTCTCGTGTGGTTTCGCTTAGTGTACGGAGTTGTTGTGTATTAATTGTTTTTCCGTAGTGTTTGGAAATAATTTTAATACAGGTTGGACCGCAATCTTTGGCTTCAGTTTGAGTATAGTGTGGGAATTTTTTCAAAGAATATTATTTAATGAAAAGTATATTCTATATAGAGTATGCTTTTAGAATAAGAATTATTGATTAATAAATATACAAATATTATTATCTGCGTAATGGCCAAGTTCAGATAATGAAAGCGTGCTTACTGCTATACATCAACGATTGCCATAACAGTGTCACCTTGCACTATCAGTAATAGTTTTTTGTTCTTTTTGTTTTGGATTTTTCTAAGTTTTTTATTTTTTTCATAATTAAACTATTTAACAATCAAATTTCCTGCGAACATTTAAAGACATTCTCAATTTATGTCTATCTCTCGTGAGATTTTATTACTTATTTCAGTCCATATTTTAATTTATGTCTAGCCAAAATATTTATCTTCGGTTTGTGTAGTGTGGGAATTTTTTCAACTAAATAAAGCTAGTATAAAAAGCACACTCTATATAGAATATGCTTTTTTTGATTAAACTATCTAAAATAGATTATAATAAAATACAAAAAGACACAATACCAAGAATTTTCCAACATTGGCATGGTTCTCTAAGTTGTTCACCTGTGTTTGTCGTTCTGCAACAAAAACCTTCGCCACATGGTCGCCATCCAGCTCCACCATTAATGGCTTTTTGTTCTTTTCTATTTAAGGTTTTTCCTAAATGTTTTAAATTTTTCATAATAAAATAATTATAAATTATATTTGATGTGAACATTTAAAGACACTCACAATTTGTGTCTATCTCTCGCGAGAAGATATTGTTCCCTTTGCGCAACTTTTCCGCTAATGCGGAAAAGTGTTTGCATTGGTTTTCTATTAAACTGCTATTGAATCTGATTCAATAGATGTATTTATTGTTGAATTATATTCAATTAAATCTTCAATAAAATAGGAAATATCACTTCTTTCATATTCTTTAGGAAATTCTTTGCCATTAATATATAGTGCAGGTGTAAAGTTTATGTCATTGTCATGACACCATGTTTGTTGTTTTTCTAAAACTGTATCAAAAGAATGACTGGCGTTTTTCCAATGCTTTATCCAATTATCTAAATTCACATCATTTTTATAGGCATTATGTAAAGCATTTGCAAAGATGGTTTCAGGTTTTGTATTGTATAATTCTAGAAGCCTGCTGGTTACTTTATAAGCAATGTTGTTTTTATCGCTAACATTTATACTGAAGCGTAGTGTTACCTTGAGGTGATTAGGATGTTTCTTTAATAGTTTTTCTATATCTGTATGCACAGTTTTGCAAAAATAACACTGTGGGTTTGTTACAAGAAGTATATGCAACGGTGCATTTTTATTGCCCAGAATAATTTCTGATTCATGAACAGGTTGTGTGTTTAAAACTTTACCTTTACTATAAATGGCATTAAACAAATCGAAATTTCGTTTGAACTTATAGTGTTTGATTTGAAGTTTCTCTAAATCTTGACGTTTTATAATAAGAGGTTTTATAAAAAGCCATAATGCTGCAGTCAGGATGAAGCTAAAAAAAAGTATAACACCACTTTTTAAGCTGAGAGTTATATTTTCCATTAACCCATTAAGAGTAAATAAAGAACAGCACTGTAACCATAATACTGCTACTATAACTAAACATAATGGGCACCATTTTTTTATGACGAAGTACTGATAGTAAATCGAATATAGAGTTGCAGGAATTACGAATAGAGATATTGTAATAATTGAAACAATACTAACGCTAATATTTACAAAAATTATCCAAGACAATGTTAAGCCTATAAAGTAAATAAGACTAATATCACTTAGCTTATAATGCTTTAAAATGGTAGCTCCTTTAGAGTTTAAAGCAGCATCACAACTTGTAGATTTATTGGCTGTACAAAATTTATTTACAATTTTAGATCGAAATCCAAACTCATGTTTAATAATTTGCAAACTAATAAATATACCAACGAGTGATAGTACAAAATGTAAAGATGAAAATAGAGTAGGCTTGGCGAAAAAGAATGCTGCGAGTATAAAGAACCCACTTAATATATACAAACTATTAATAAATGCTGGATTATTTGTTTGTTTCGTTTTGGTTATAAATTCATTTTTTTCTACAGCCACAATAATTCCGTCCCAGATACTTAAAAAATTATCTACAGGCATTGAAGTTTTCTTTTTATCTCCTGAAATTACTTCTACACTATTTTTACGCTTAACAATGACCGAAAATTCTTTATCATTTTCGTTGTCAATCAATGCAATGAAAAATTTTGGAAGTTGAGAAAGCGTTTCTAGATTGGGTAAAACTTCAAGTGCTAAATTTTCAATATTGAAATGGTCTAAAACGCCAGTAATAGCATGTAAACTAGGGTAGGAAGGATGAGATTCAATTTGTAGTTTAAGTTCACTTCGGTTAATCATTATTTTTAAATGAGATAATAACTTATCTAATACAAAAAATACATTGTCATTCATGCCTAAGAGGGATTAAAATAAATAATAAAAATGCTCAAGAAATAAGCAAACGTTAACATTTAAAATGCTAGCCTTTTTTATTAAATGTATAAAGGTTTGCTGTAGTAAGAAAGCTAAGTCACCTCAAATCGAACAAATTTTTGATAAATTAAGGCGCAAAAAAACTTCAGTTTTAAAAGTATTTTAAGTTTAAAAATTGATCACACAAATTCACCCTAAATTGATTGAATTGAGGTAGCAGTTGGGAATGATATAATCTAAGTTAAAATAGATTTAACTATATTTAAAATATTCATGAATAATACAAATGAGCGGGAACAATCCTTATAAACCTTTTTTAAAATATGTATTAAGAGTTCCTTTGTTTTCATTCTCCTTTTACAAACAATTCACTACAAAAAATAAGCTTGCCAATAAAGACTTAAAAGAGATTCTGAAAGATTCTAATTTTAAAGAAGCTTTATTTTTAGCTTCACCATCATTATATAATGAAGTAATAAGATGGCTTGCTGGAGATTTAGAAGATGAAAGGAAAATCGAAAAGTTAAGATATTCTGTATTCAAATACATTTCCCGAATGTGTTCTAGATGTACACCTTTTGGTCTTTTTGCAGGATGTGGGGTTGGGCATTTTGGAGACGCTACAGAATTAGAGATAAAAGGAGCCACTGAGAATAAACGTCAGACCAGATTGGATATGAACTATCTAGTGGCTTTGTCTCAGGATTTGACAAAAGACCCAAACATCAAGAAACAATTATTGTTTTTTCCAAATACTAGTATTTATAAGGCTGGAGACCAATTACGTTATGTAGAGTATTATTATCTCAATAGTAAACGAGTTCACCAAATAGTTGCTGTATCCAATTCTATATACTTACAAAAAGTGCTGAAAAAAGCTTATGAAGGTGCTTTGTTAAAAGATCTTGTAAGCACTCTGATGGATGATGAGATTACTATGGAAGAAGCTTATGGGTTTATTGATGAACTTATAGATAGTCAATTATTGGTTAGTGAGTTGGAGCCTTCAGTATCTGGAACTGAATTTTTGAAGCAGATTTATGATGTCTTGAAGAACCTAAAAGGTGTTGAAAAGATTCTCACTACTCTAGAAGAAATCGAAAGAAAATTATTAAAGATTGACCAGCATATAGGGAATGACCCACAGTTATACATCGATTTAAGCGATTATATCAAAATATTAGGCACTGATTACGACTTAAAATACTTGTATCAGACAGACATGATATTAAATGCTAAGGAGAACACTATCAATAAAGAACTCCTTAATAATATAAAGAAAGGGATGTTATTAATGAATAGAATGTCCCAATATGTTGAGAATACTGATATAGCTGATTTTAAAGATGCTTTTTTAAAGCGTTATGAACAGCGACAAATAGCATTATCCAAAGCTTTAGACGTTGAAATAGGGTTAGGTTACCTTCAGGATAGAAGTCATGGAGACGTTAATCCATTGATTGACGATCTTGTATTATCGATACCTTCTTCAAAAGATAGAGTAGTAGATTTAAAATGGAGTACTGTTGATAATTTGATGCATAGGAAGTTGACAAAAGCTTTTCAAGAAAAAGCATATGTAGTTAAGATAACGGATACAGAGTTTGAGGGTCATGAAGCACAATGGAGTAATTTACCAGATACAATATCGTGCATGGTAGAATTGTTGAGCATAGATGGTCAAGAAAAAATTAAGTTTAGTGGCTGCGGCGGATCTAGTGCTGCTAATTTGATGGGACGCTTTTGTCATGCAGATAAAGAACTCAATGATTATGCTCGAGAGATTGTTGCCATGGAATCCAAAATGAATCCTAATATTATACTTGCAGAAATAGTACACCTTCCCGAATCTCGTGTAGGTAATATTTTGATGCGTCCAGATTTTCGTGATTATGAGATTCCATATTTAGCGAGGTCCACTAAGTCAGAAGTTTATCAGTTACCTTTGGATGATCTCATGATTTCGGTTAGAAGAGGAAAAATCATATTAATTTCTAAGAAACTCAATAAAGAAATCCGTCCTCATCTTACCAATGCTCATAATTTTTCATCTAATTCATTGCCTATTTATCATTTCCTTTGTGATTTACAAACCCAAGATTTACGTCGTGGCATAGGATTTAACTTTGGCCCTTTAGTTAATGAATATGAGTTTTTGCCAAGAGTAGAATATGAAAATTTGATACTTCATAATGCAACCTGGAATCTAGGAAAATTACACATCGAAATCTTGATAGCTACCCAAAAAGATGATAAAAAACTTTTGGAGGCTATAAAAAGGATGCGAAAAAAATTAAGAATGCCAGAGTATGTTATGCTTGTTGACGGAGATAATGAATTATTAATAAACATGGAAAACCTTACTTCGGTCAGGATGCTTCTCAGTATCGTTAGCAAGCGTCCAACATTCAAGCTTAAAGAATTTCTATTCATTGATGATTGTAGTGTTAAAGGAAAGAATGAACGATACACTAATCAGGTCATTGTATCTTTTTATAATAGTGACAAACTAAAAATCGAGTCTCAATGATAGTGAAGCATGATAGTATTCAACGCCGCTTCCTTCCAGGGGATAGCTGGCTGTATTATAAGTTGTATACTGGAGCTAAGACCTCAGACATAATTTTAACGACCATAATAAAGCCAGTATCAGAGCAATTGTTTGCAGAAGGAATTTGCGACCAATGGTTTTTTATTAGATACAGAGATCCTAAACATCATTTGCGCATACGATTTCATTATACAAAATCTAGTAATGTTGAAATAATTATCAATAGATTGAAACCGTACTTTAATGAATTTGTTGAACAAGATCTCATTTGGAGCGTACAAATAGATACCTATCAGAGGGAGTTAGAACGATATGGTAGTAATACCATGATATTGTCTGAAGCATTATTTTATCATGATAGTAAGATGATTGTTAATTTTATTGATATGATAGAAGGAGATGAAGGAGAAGAATTACGCTGGTTGTTTTCATTGAGGGCCATTGATGCTCTTTTGAATGTTTTCAATTTAGACAATAACGAGAAATTAAAATTAATGGATATTTTGAAAACGAGTTTTAGGGGTGAATTCGATACCTCTAAAGCATTAGGAAAGCAACTTAATGATAAGTACAGAAAATATCGTGAACGCATAGATGCTTTCATGACTTTTACAGCAAAAGAAAATCCTGATCATAGCGCAATACTAAATGTGTTGGATACAAGGCATAAAGCAATAGAATCTATTGCTAAATCTGTGCTGAAGTGTAAAGAAAATGACAAACTTGAAGTGCAACTTAATGATTTGATAGCTAGTTATATACACATGCATATGAACCGTCTTTTTAAATCAAAAAACCGTATGCATGAAATGGTATGTTACGATTTTTTGTGTCGCTACTATAGATCATTGATAGCGCGTACAGGTGGTTAGATTAATTATAGCAATACTTCATTCTTATACCTATTGTCGATAGCACGCTATTCCTTATTAAAAACAAGGTCTTTTTTCTACCCAATCATCAAGCATTCATCCCATTTAGTTTCAAAAGACGCTAAATGCGATATGATTGCCAAGCCTATACCTGATATGCCTTCCAGAAGGTTTACTTCCTTACGCCAACCTGGATTATCCCCGCCACGCCATTGATAATACCCAGCATAACCGTCTTTATGTATGGCCATGTCAAGAGCTTGTTGTAGCCAATATATAGCTGTTTCTTTAAATACAGGCTCTTGTGTCTCTTTGTACATATAATTAAAGATATGAGCCACACCATAAGAACCATGACATAACCCAGCATCCATTATTCTGGCTTCTTCGATATCTCTACGTTTTGTTGAGTGTTTAAGAACTGTTAGCGCTTTTTTGCATAATTCTTGATCTGACAATATTTTACCAGCCCTCCATAAAGATATACCAATGCCTAAGTCTCCGTAACACCATGCTAATCTTGCATTCTTACTTTTTTCGTTAGTGGTCGTAATCCAATCCGGAAAGCATGAAGTACTAGTAACAGAATCGTAATGCTGTTGTAAAATATAGTTAGTTGCTTGTTGCAAGAGTGTTATTGTAGCGTCCTTAAAATCGCTATGTTCGGCAAGACGTGCCAAGAAATTGGTAATGCTAGATATGCCGTGAGATAAACTAAGATTATAACCTCTTAGTTTTTCTGAAAAGATTAAATTAGATTCCCATTTAGCAGTATTGCCTTTTATTAAAGCTGTTTCTTGTAATTTGCTTATAATTTTTAGTAAGTATCTTTTATAGTTTGATTTAAGCTCTGTAGAAGCCGTGTTTTCATAACGTTTTAAGAAGTATAAGCCAATACCAATATTACCATGAAGAAAATCATAGAAATTATAGCGTTTATCGACTTGTAATGAGCTTTCTAAAAAATCATCTAAATTGCCTAGTAAGGCATCAGAGTCAAGCTCGATGAAATCTTCTTCTCGTAGCAACTCTATGGCCCAAGCTGCACCTGCAATGCCTGTACAAAATGTAGGCATATGGTAACCTTTATTTATCTTTTGAACGACCGAGCTAATGATGTCTGAGCCAATAGATGCATTGATTTCTTGCTGTTTGAACTTGGAATAATAAAAGTGAAACAAAGCAATGCCAGTAGAGCCAGTTAAAACTCCTATGTTATCAATGTCTTTATAATCTACTTGAAGTATAGCATTTATTTCTTCAAGCTTACTTAATAATTGACTGTTTTTTACCATAGATGATAATAAGGATAAAAGCTGTCTAAACATAGACAGCTTTTAAAAATAGTTAAAAGATTAGGTTCTATATAATGATTGAATACAAAACAACAAATCTATTAAGCTTGTTACATTAATAACATTGTCTTCCAGGAGGTGGACAAGAATTAAAAGCGTCATAAGTTGGACAACAATGTGTATCGCCACCTTTTATTTTACTCAATTCTAATTTGCTAATAACTTCTTTTTTAAGTGTTAAACTTTTTAATGACTTCTTCATGATATTGAAAATTAAGTTTTATAAATACCTACTCTATTAAAAGGTTTTCGGTTTCCCCTTATATACTGTACAGTAATAAAATTCTTAGTTTAAAATTAGAGTTATAAAGGTGTATTAAAAAGAAGGGGTTCCTTATATTGAATAAAATAGGGCATAAAAAAACCCTATAAATTTATAGGGTTTTTAATTGCTGATTTTGAACTCTTAAGGGGTGTGACCACCGTTGCAAAAAATATCTGATTCATGCGTTGTCCAACCTTCCTCAGTTGGAAGACAATCGCCTCCTTTTATGGTAGACATCATGTCACGACTTATCTTCGCTATCGTTAGTTTTTTTAAAGAAATCTTGCCTTCTGCTTGTTTTTTCATGAGTTGCTTTTTAATAGTTAATGAATGGTCATGATCTTGGAATCATGACTTTAGTATTTTGAATATACCATTAAAACAATTTAAGACATAATTTATAGACCCTATATTGAACGATTTAGGGTGTGTATTATTGGTTGGTTTGAATCTGTAATTGATTAATTTGTTTTATATAGTATGAAGGATTCAATCCTGTCTTGGATTTAAAATGCTTAGCGAACGAATAGTCACTTTTATAGCCTACTTCAGTTGCAATGGATTTTATGGAGAACGAGCGAAATTGCTTATCATTTCTTAAGCGTTTTATAGTATAATCTATGCGAAGGTCATTGATATAGTCATTAAAATTCTTGGCTTTGTGGGTGTTGATAATCTTAGATAGATACGTCGCATTGGTTTTGACCTTCTTGGCAACGGAACGTAAATTACAGCTAGAATTCAGGTAATATTCTTGTTTTTCGAGTTTGTTCAATCGTTCAATGATGGCGGCTATCTTATTGTCATTGATGATGATTTCCTTAACTGAAGACGTAGCTTTTTGCTCTAAAGCTTCTAATGTGGTGATTTTTTCCATTAGATTGTTGAATACAACTTTATTGGATTTCTGTTTTTTTCGATACTTGATTAAGAGCATAATAAGCGTGAGTATGCCGATAGATAAAATAATCAATATATACCAGTAGTTTCTTTTACGTTTTAATTGATCTTTCCTTAATTTCTCGATTTTTAGGTCAAGATCTTTGGTGTCTTTTTTATGTATTTTATCAACGGTTTGACGCTGGTTTTGATGAGACTGATCCTTTAATTGATCGTGTTTAGCATACCAGCTGAGAGCTTCATCTGCTGAACCAATTTTTTCGAGACTTTTAGCTAAGAGACGATGTGCCTTAAGAACTTGCCCTTTCCTTGGATCTATTGGGTCGCCAAAAAGAGGTAAGATTTCCTTTAGGAGCGAAATCGCTTTATGATACATTTCTTTTTCGTAAAAACAATGTGCTTTGGCATATTTCAGGTTGATAAGAAACTTATTGTTTTTAATATCATTGTCTTTGATAGTCCTTTCGGCCTTGCCTAAATAATCCATGGCTCCTTCAAAATCTTTGTTCAGGCAATGGATAATGCCTTTTTTTATATAAAGGTCTATCATACCATTATGATAGCTTATTTTCTTGCTCAATGCAATACCTTTATCAGCATAGAAGGATGAAGAATCCAATTGCTTGAGATCGATATGGATTTCACTTAAAATAGTTATGATGTTAATAGAATTTTTTTCTTCAAGGATTAGTTTTGAGGCATCATGACATATTTTTAGGGCCTCCTCGTTTTTTTTCATCCGTCTATAGATAATGGCAATACCCGATAGAGCTTTAGCTTTACAGTTAAGGTCTTTCGTTTTTTTTGAATAGTCTATTGATTCATAATAAGCACCGAGGGCTTGTTGATTCTTCCAATCTAGTAGAAAGACATTTCCTTGCCTTAGATATGCAAGGGACAAGAGTCTATCGTTCTCAATATTTTTTGCAAAACCAATGGCTTTGTCTAAGTAGTACTGACTGCGTTGATACGTTTCTTTTTTGTAAAAGGCATAGCTAATATCAAGATAGATTTCGGCAAGTTCTTTCTTGTCAATGGGAAATTCTAGTAAAACTTCTTCATGTACTTTTGCATGTTCTGTATCTGAATCCTTGATAAGGACTATTAAGTCGTTTATTGAAACGTCTTGAGCTTGAACCTCTGATGTTGTAATAATTATAAACAACACCGTGGTAATTGACGCTTTTAAAAACATATATAATCCGTGTGTCATACTATTGCTATAAGGAATCAAAATACCCTAAGTATAAGCAGGTGTTTTTATTATACATTTTCTAAAAGATGGGTAGTATAAAAGTAGTAAAAATCTTTCTTTAAGAGCTATTGATAATATCATAAAAAACAAAATCATGTATTAGCTTATCCCTATCTAAATAAATGATTCCAAATAGGAATTAAGCACATATAAACTCAATACAATTCAAACTACGGAGAATGGGGAAAAACACTCATTGTTTTTCATTAGTATTTGATTAAAATAGGAAGTTGTCTGAAATAGTCTTTTTCAATTAAGTAAGATGCGTTCAAATAAACTTTGTTAAATAACGATGACACGTTTCAAAATAGACTCAATTATTTCTTGGTTAATTTGATAGTTAATTTACTCCATAGTTTGTATACCTCATTTTGACTTATTTGAGGAACTATTTATTTTATATCAGAGATGTGTTAACTAGCTTGGGTTGAAAATTGATAGTACATCATCATGCCGTACTTATTATGTTTTAGGTTGGAGGCCTATTTGAATATTATGAATCTTGCTGCATTAGTTAATTGAGGGCGTATGATGGCGAAATAAAAATAGGATGAAAAGGGATAGACATAAGTCTTGAGTGTCTTTAAAATGTTCAAGGCATTATAAGTTTATTAAATTAATATAAAATGAAAAAACTAAGAGATTTAAAAGATGCCAAAATACTTGATTCTGGCCAACAGAAATTAATTACAGGTGGTTTTTTACCGCTTGGACGTTTCTGTTGTGGGTGTATTACACCAAACTCAAATGGAATTCTAGAAATAATTGAAGTGGATTGCAATAGTGATTGTCCAGATGGTTCTCCTTCTGTATCTGGACTAGGTTGTTAGTGTGAATACTGAAAATGATATAAAAGAAGCTCTATGCAAGCCTCTTTTATATCATTTTGTTTCTTGTGTAAATATGCTTTAAAAACAACGGATATTTATTCTACCATTCATTAATTCTATTGCTGTCTAATCTAATAAAGATGAATAGTAATAACGTATAAGCTAAAATACCTGAACCACCATAACTAAAGAATGGTAGAGGGATTCCAATGGTAGGAATCAGACCCATGACCATTCCTATATTGATTAAGAAATGAATAAAGAAAATGGAAGCCACTGCGTAGCCATAAACTCGACTAAATTGACTTTTTTGTAATTCTGCGCGTTGGAGAATTCTAATAATAAGTAATACAAAAAGAAGAACCACTATGGTGCTTCCTATAAAACCCCATTCTTCACCTACAGTACTGAAAATGTAATCTGTATGTTGCTCAGGCACGAATTTACCTGTAGTACGTGTGCCTTCCATAAATCCTTTTCCTGTAAATCCACCTGAACCAATGGCTTTTTCTGATTCATTGAGGTTATAGAGGATGGTTTTCTTCATCTTCTCCAATTTCACTGGATCTTTCTCTAAACGAAGCCATAAACTAATTCTGTCTTGTTGATGTGGTTGTAAGATGCTGTTGTAGAAGAATTTAACACCAAAAGATAAACCTATAGAAAGAATGATGATAGATAATGGTTGTAATAGATTAGGTCGTTTTTTTCGACCAAAGAAATGTATTATAAAAATAATCGCAGCGGTTAGCAGGACAGCTGATAAAACTCCAAATTTAAGAGTTAAAATACCTACTAATATCAAGAATACGGCAACTAATAAATACCACTGAGGCAAGCCTTCTCTATAAAACACAAAAAAGAAAGCACTATAGACAATGGTGCTACCTGCATCGTTTTGAAGTAAGATTAATATAGCAGGAATTCCAATAATTACAAATAAACGAACCTGATCCTTAAATGTTTTTATATTAGTTTGTAGGTCACTAATATATTTTGCAACGGCTAAAGATGTGGCAACCTTAGCAAATTCACTAGGTTGTACGGTGAAACCACCAATGCCATACCAAGAAGTCGCACCAGAAACTGTTTTGCCAAAAAGAAAAAGCCCAAGCAACAATACAATAGAGAGTATATATATGATGCTTGAGAACCGTTCATAAAACTTAGATTCAATAGATAGAATAAGTATGATTAGAACAAAGGATAAAATGATGAATATCGCTTGCTTTCCATATGGTTGACTAATATCGAAATAACTGTTTACGTCTCCTGTATGTGATGCTGATAAGATATTAATCCAGCCAAAACCAACTAGTAATACATAAATTAGAATGGAAATCCAATCAAAATTGTAGTTTCTATTCCTGTCCGGACTCATCTTCAGTTGGTGTTTCTATGATATTGAATTTACTGCCATCATTGATGGAAAAAGATTCACCTGATAATGGCTTGGCATATTCTTCTTCTAAGCTACCTTCTATGACAAAGCGTTCCATCTGTTTCTGCGTTACTTCTCCTTTGATGTATTTTTCAATCATCAACCCAGCAATACGTCCAGCCCAACGACTACCCCAATAGCCATTCTCTACATACACAGCAATAGCAATTTTCGGATTGTCTTTTGGAGCAAAAGCAACAAAAATAGAGTGATCTGTTAATTGTACTTTTTTACCATCTATAATTGTGAAATTTTCAGCGGTTCCAGTTTTTCCACAAATGTCTATATCTGGGATTTTTATATATTTTGCAGTTCCCTTATTGTAAACATCAAACATCCCTTGAACTACTGGCTCAAAGTGTTTGGAATCTATAGTTGTCCTTTTAGGAATAGTGTAGTTTTTATCAATAGTTTCATCATAAATTTGTTTAATGATGTGTGGTGTGTAAAAATGGCCTCTGTTGGCTATGGCGGCTATCATGTTGGCTAACTGTATTGGTGTGGCAAGTACCTCTCCTTGACCAATGGCGTTGGAGATGGTAAAAGTTGTGAACCATCGATTCTTTCCATAGGCTTTATCATAATATTTTGCGGATGGTATTAATCCTGGTGCCCCTATTTTTAGGTCATATCCTAAATAATTTCCTAAACCAAAACTTTTTACGTGGTTGCTCCATACATCCATACCTTCGGCAGGACTAGGAAAAGCATCTATGATACGTCGGTATACGTTTGCGAAATAAGCATTGCATGATTCATAAATCCCGAGATTCATATTAGCGGGACTCTTATGAATATGGCATCCCATGGGTTTTTTGCCACCATAATTATAGCCACGTCTGCATACAAATCGCTCTTGAGTATTTATGACACCTTCTTGAAGCCCAATAAGGGCATTCAGTACTTTGAAAGGAGACCCTGGTTCGTACATGGCCTTCAATCCTCTATCAAACAATGGTTTTGCTATGGTGTCGTTATGCAATTTCGTGTAATTTTTGGAGCGAACGCGCCCAACCAAAAGATTTGGATTGTAGTTTGGAGCGGTTATCATCGTCAAAATTTCTCCAGAACTAGGCTCAATAGCGATTATGCCACCACGTTTGTTAATCATCAAACGTTCGCCATATTCTTGTAAATCGGCATCTATAGTTATAGTTATGTCTTTTCCCGGTTGAGGAATAGTATCGCGTGTTCCGTTTTTAAATGGTCCAATATCACGATTGAACCGGTCTTTCTGTATAAATTTGATGCCCTTCACACCACGTAATTCATTTTCATACGATAATTCTATGCCAGATTTACCAATAAGATCTCCTCTTCGGTAATAGGGGTTTTTCTTAATTTGTTCTGGGTTAGCTTCTGCTATATATCCAAGAACATTAGCACCTATTGATGTTCTGTAATCTCTGAGAGATCGTTTTTGGATATAAAAACCATCAAATTTTCGCATTTTTTCTTGGAGAGATGCATAATCTTCTTTTGATAGATGTGAAAGGAATACGGATGGTAAGCGTGGCGAAAAATGATAAGCTTTGTCGTAAGTTTTCTTAAAATATTCCTTATTGATTTTTAATAGAAGACAAAACTCGAGCGTATCTAACGGCTCCACTTCGCGTGGAATAACCATCACATCATATGAAGGTTGATTGGAAACCAATAATTTGCCATTACGATCATAAATGTATCCGCGCTTTGGGTAATCAAACTCTTTACGAATCGCGTTGTCAGTAAATAAATCTTCTGATGGCGCATTATAAACCTGAAGATAGAATAATCTAGAAATAAAGATTAGTCCAACAGCAATTACAGAAAGAAGAAGTAATAATGGCCTCATTTACGTTTACCAAAAATTATGATAGTGAATATACAGAGTATTATGGTGAAAATACTTGAAAATAACGTCTTTTGGAGTATCAAAATTATTTCAGAAGTGTTAAAAACTTCCAATGAAAATAAAACAAAGTGATGAATGATTGTTAAAATCGATACATAGGTCAGGTTGGAGATAAATTCTGCTGTAGCAAACTTTACCGTTTGATGGTCGTACATAGCTCCGAAAGTAAATTTTAATGCAGCGGGACGAATAAATGCTATAGTAACACATGCAGCAGCATGAACACCACCAGAATCTGAAAACATATCAACAGTCAATCCAAGTAAGAAGCTTAAGAAAATAAATAAGGACCTATTATTCTTGATGGGATATAAGATGATAAATAGTATGTATATGTATGGGTTTATATAACCCATGAAATTGATATTGTTCAATATAAGGACTTGTACCAAAATAAGTACGATAAAACGAATGCTATTGATTGTTATCGAATTATTCATCGTTATTCAATAAGTTCATGATTTCTTCGGCATCAATATTCTCAATAACATACACATGACCGATGTTGGTCATATCATTAAAGAGTTTCACATTTATCGTATAATAATCTTCTGCAGCATCTAATTTAAAATCGGTCACAAGGCCTATAGGTATCCCTTTCGGAAAAATGGTAGAACGCCCACCAGTTACAATAGTGTCGCCAATGTTAACTGGCGCGATTTTTGGCATATCAACAAGTTGTACAATTTCGGAAGAAACGGTATTCCATTCAAGAGTTCCAAAATGATTTGTTTTTTTAAGTTGGGCATTAATCTTGCTATTAGTATTTAGAATTGAAATTATGCTTGCATAATTGCCACTGAGGTTGTCTAGAATTCCAACAATGCCTTTTGAGGTTATAACTCCTAAATCCTCTTTTAAACCATCTTTTACACCTTTGTTAATCGTTAACTTATTAGTTGTTAAAGAGTAACTATTCTTGATTACTGAGGCAGAAATCAATCTATATTTAGAGTCGAACGACGTACTATCTACCAAAGATGAATCTATATTCGTGACATTTGTATTGAACAAAATTGATTTCAATCGATTGTTCTCTTCTAGTAATACCTGATTTTCTTCTTTTAGCCCAAAGTATTGCGAAATGCTATTTGAACTATTATAAATACCGCCAGATATGAAGTTCGCAGAATTAATGAACTTACTCTTATGGTAAGAATGGGATTGAATTGTAAAGAAAACAGAGAGGGCGAACAGCAACGCAAACAATAGAAAATTTTGGTTTCTAATGATAAAATTAATAATCCGTTGCATGCTTTAATCTTCTATTTTATCAATACGCTTTTGTATTTGTTGAGGTTTTTTAATGTAATGCCTGTACCACGAACAACAGCTCTTAATGGGTCTTCAGCGATATAAACTGGCAAATCAGTTTTTTGTGATAAACGTTTATCTAACCCACGAAGCATAGACCCACCACCAGCAAGATAAATACCAGTATTGTAAATATCTGCCGCTAATTCAGGAGGTGTCTGTGATAAGGTTTCCATCACAGCATCTTCAATACGAAGAATCGATTTGTCCAATGCTTTGGCAATTTCACGAAAAGAAATTTGGACTTGTTTTGGTTTTCCTGTTAGAAGATCACGTCCTTGTACGCTCATGTCTTCTGGAGGAAGTTCCAAATCTTCAGTTGCTGCTCCAATCTGTATTTTTATTTTTTCAGCAGTTCGTTCACCAACATAAAGATTATGTTGCGTTCTCATATAATAAACAATATCATTAGTGAAAACATCACCAGCAATTTTAACCGATTTGTCACAAACAATACCACCCAAGGCAATGACAGCAATTTCAGTTGTACCACCACCTATGTCAACAATCATATTTCCTTTAGGTTGCATGATATCTACGCCTATACCAATAGCTGCAGCCATTGGTTCATGAATTAAATATACTTCTTTGCCATTGACGCGTTCAGCAGATTCTTTAACTGCTCGCATTTCAACTTCAGTAATACCTGAAGGTATACAAATAACCATGCGTAATGCAGGAGTGAACAGTTTTTTCTTAAGTGCAGGGATGTTTTTTATGAACATACTGATCATTTGCTCGGAGGCATCAAAATCTGCAATTACACCATCTTTTAATGGTCTAATAGTTTTAATGTTTTCGTGTGTTTTTCCCTGCATCATATTAGCCTCTTGGCCAACAGCAATAATTTTACCCGAAATTCTATCACGAGCAACAATGGATGGACTGTCAACCACTACTTTATCATTGTGAATGATAAGCGTGTTTGCAGTACCAAGATCTATAGCGATTTCTTCTGTTAGGAAGTCAAAAAATCCCATGCGTATTAATTGGTTATTTAAGTTTAATTAGCGTCTTGCTTGAATAGCTGTAAAAGTAATAAAATTAATGCTTAAAATGACGTGTTCCAGTAAATACCATTGCAACATCATTTTCATTACAATAATCTATACTTAACTGATCTTTGATTGAGCCTCCAGGCTGTATTACAGCAGTAATTCCAGCTTTGTCTGCAATTTCAACGCAATCCGGAAATGGGAAGAACGCATCACTTGCCATTACAGCACCTTTTAAATCAAATTTAAATGATTTAGCTTTATGAATGGCTTGATTTAAAGCGTCTACACGACTTGTTTGTCCTGTGCCACTAGCGCATAATTGTCTGTTTTTTGTTAAAACGATGGTGTTCGATTTGGTGTGCTTGCAAATTTTTGAAGCAAATATCAAGTCCTCTAACTCACTTTCCGTAGGTTTATTGTTTGTTATATGACTTAAATCTTCAATACTGTCCGTTTTATTGTCCCTGAATTGTACTAGGGCACCATTCAAGCAAGTCCTGACGGTAGTCTCTGGTAACTCAAAATCTTGAAGGATTAAAATGATCCGATTCTTTTTACCTTTTAAGATGTCTAATGCTTCCTCTGAAAATGACGGTGCAATCACCACTTCACAGAATAAATTATGAATATCTTCTGCGGTGGCTTTATCAATTTGAGTATTGCTAATTAAAATACCTCCAAAAGCAGATATTGGATCACCTGCCAATGCATCAACATATGCTTGATGTATAGTATTTCGTGTTGAGATTCCACAGGCGTTATTATGTTTTAGTATAGCGAAGGTGGGGTCATCGTTTTTGAATTCGTTCATTAGGGTCACAGCTGCATCTACATCTAGGAGATTATTATAACTTAATTCTTTGCCGTGAAGTTTGTCGAATACGTCATTAAAATTCCCAAAGAAAAACCCTTTTTGATGTGGATTTTCACCGTAACGTAATACCTTTCCTTTAGTCTCACTTATCTTAAGGACCGCTTCGTCATGATTCTTGTTAAAATAATTAAAAATGGCAGAATCATAATGCGAAGACACATTAAAAGCTTTGATAGCAAAACGTTTTCTGTCTTCTTCTGAAATATGCCCGTTTGTGTTGAAAATAAGATCTAAAAATTCTGAATAATCATCAACAGATGAAACACAAATGACATCTGCAAAATTCTTAGCAGCAGCACGTATTAAAGAAATGCCTCCAATATCTATTTTTTCAATAATATCTTGCTCACTTGCTCCGGAAGCAACTGTTTTTTCAAAAGGATAGAGATCAACGATCACCACATCTATCTGAGGGATTTCAAAGCTTTCTAATTCAGCAACATCACTTTCGTTGTTTTGCCTATTTAAAATGCCGCCAAACACCTTTGGGTGAAGTGTTTTTACACGTCCTCCTAATATTGATGGATAAGAGGTGACTTCTTCTACAGGTACCACATTTATGTCAAGATCATTAATGAATTTTTGTGTACCACCAGTTGAATAAATAGTCACTCCAAGACTATCTAATTTCTTAACAATTGGTTCCAAACCATCTTTACTGAAGACAGATATTAATGCAGATTTGATGTGTTTTTTGTTATTCATTTTTGAGATGTATTGCGTTGTTTTTTGAATGTTTCAAAAGTAGAGATTTAGGTGCTAAATATCCGACAGTTGCAAGTCATTTAATTAACTTTTTTGTAACGATTATTAACAAAGAACGTCTTATCTTTATATCAGAGTGAAAATCAATCAGAAAATAACTCATGTTAGTATATCTCCGTCTTTTTAAAGAAAGTTTTTCATTTGCGGTAAATGCGCTGAAAAACAATAAGTTACGTACTTTTTTATCGCTCCTAGGTGTAACAGTGGGTATTTTTTCAATTATTGGCGTACTGGCTGCCGTTGAATCATTAGAAAAGAGCATCATGGATGATCTTTCTGGATTAGATAAGAATACCATATATCTTGCTAAATATTCTTTTGGGCCAACTAGTGTGCCGAGATGGCAACGTGAAAGTTATAAGCAAGTGGAGAATGATGCGTTTGAATTTGTGCAAAGAAATGTGCCAGATATCCAAGCCGTTGCTTATGTGATGTTTGGAGGTGGAGAAACTATGAAATTTGAAGATAAAACTATAGCTGGCGTTGATGTTACTCCAGTATCAAATGGAATATACGAAATTGATGATTTGAAGATTGACGCGGGAAGAATGTATACGGAAGCCGAATCTAATTCTGGTCAACCTGTGATTGTTATTGGAGATGGATTGGCCAAGAACCTATTTGAAAATTCTAATCCCATCGGAAAACAAATACGCGTTTATGGTCGTAAAGTTACTGTAGTTGGTAAACTAAAGAAATTTGGGCAAACCATTTTTGATTCTCCTGACGAAAAAGCTTTTATTCCTGCTAATTTTGTACGCAGGTTTCGTAATGGAGGTTCTGATGGTATTCCCGGAGCTGTTGTTATCAAGCCAAAGGCGGGAGTAGATATAGGGGCGTTTGAGCAAGTATTAAAACAAAAATTCAGAAATTATAGAGGTCTTAAGGCTGGAGAGCCTGATAATTTTTTTGTTAATAAGCTCTCAGGTATGACGGATGCCATAGATGGGATTATAGGAATGTTGAATATGATAGGTTGGATTATTAGTGGGTTCTCTTTATTGGTAGGTGGATTCGGAATTGCGAATATCATGTTTGTTTCGGTTAAAGAACGAACGAATCTTATTGGGATTCAGAAATCTCTTGGCGCCAAGAACAGATTTATCTTGTTTCAGTTTTTGTTTGAAGCTGTAGTATTAGCAGTAATTGGAGGTGTGGTTGGATTGATTTTAGTTTGGTTGACCTCATTGGTCGCCAGCTCAGATGCCTTTACATTTATTCTCTCTCCTAAGAATATGATTATTGGATTCTCCCTTTCTACATTTATAGGGTTGTTGTCTGGTGTTTTACCAGCAATTTCGGCATCAAGATTGGATCCAGTTGAAGCCATTAGAACAGGGATGTAACTCAATTATTCTAGTAGGGTAGCGACTTCTTCACAAACAAATTCTAAAAAGCGTTCATCTTCTTCTGTGAACGGGTTTGCAGTATTTGAATCTATATCTATTTGGCCTATGTTTTCTCCATATACAAAGATTGGAATAACGATTTCAGCTTTAACAGTAATACTGCACGCAATATAATTGTCCTGTGCTGCTACATCTGGTACTACGAAATTTTTATCGCTAACAGCCACTTGACCACAAATACCTTTACCAAACGGAATGATGGTATGATCTGTTGGTTCGCCTACATATGGCCCAAGTTTTAGTTCATTCTTATTACCATTTTTAAAATAAAATCCAACCCAATCATAATAATCAATATGAGCTTCTAATAGTTCGCAAACAGTCATTAATTTTTCAAATTTTGATGTTGTATCATCGGCTATAATGCCTGTAATTTCAGGTTTTAATTCTTCGAATGTCATGTGTGTTGAAAAGTTTAGTCAAAAGTATTTAAAAACACTTTAAAATCATTCGCTCATTTGTATAATTTTGTCTAATTCATTAAATGAAAAATTGTGCGCGAACTCTTTACGAAATATAAGTCGGTAGTTCGATTTATCCTTACATTCTTATCTGTATATATAGTTTTGTCACTGGTTTATAAATTCTATTTAGATTTTTCAGAAGATTCAAAATATTATCCAGATTATATTACCCATATAGTAGCAAAGCAAAGCGAAGAATTATTAAATGTGTTTGGATATGAATCAGAAGCATTACCTCATCCAGATGAGCCCACAATGAAGCTTATCGTGAATAATAAGTATGTAGCTAGGGTTATTGAAGGCTGTAATTCGGTGAGTGTTATTATATTATTTGCCTCTTTTATTATCGCATTTGCAGGTAGAAAACGAACAACTTTCATTTACATTTTGGCGGGAAGTGTTCTTATTTATGTGGTTAACTTATTACGAATTGTGGTACTCTCTATAGGATTGTTTCATTACCCATGGAGAAGAGAGATTTTACATACAGTCATTTTTCCATTAATCATCTATGGAATGGTATTCTTACTTTGGATGTTTTGGGTGAATCGTTTTTCTAATCTAAATCAAAAACATGAATAGCCTTCCTAAGATCATAGCGGTTGGGGTTTTAGCAGGATTACTTATCTTAATAAGAGTTTTTGAAAATGAGCTGTTTTATGACCCTTATTTGTTATTCTTCCAAGACGATTATTTACGCATGGATTATCCAAATAGAGAAATTTTTAAACTAACGGCATTTACGACCTTACGATATGTATTGAATTCTGTAATTTCATTAGGAATCATTTATGTGATTTTTAGGGACAGAAGCATGATTAAGTTTGCTGGAATGCTTTATATAATAGCCTATATTATTCTATTACTATTTTTCTTGTATTTTGTCTTGAATCCTAAGCAGGAAGATTACTTAATTTTCTTTTATATAAGAAGATTCTTGATTCAGCCTATTTTTCTTTTGTTACTATTGCCAGCATTTTATTACTTCAAGAAATCGTAAGGAACTGTTAATAAAAAACAGTTTGAAGCTATTTTGTCTACCTTTGCAAAGTGAAACATACGATATTACATAAAAGAGTTTCAGTTGTAATGGCACTTTTGGTGTTGTTTTCAACCATGTCTTTTGCTATAGAGAAGCATTTCTGTGGGACTACACTAGTCGATGTTGCCATATTTACTCAAGCGCATGGTTGTGGTATGGAAATACCTTCGGATATCGAAAAACCTTGTTGTAAGAATGACGTAGAGATTATTAAAGGTCAAGATGAATTGAAGTATTCTTTCAATGATTTAAGCCTTGATCAACAACAGTTTGTTGCAACATTTGTTTATACATACTTAGATTTATTTGAAGGATTACCAGAACAGGTCATTCCTTTTAAAGACTATTCGCCTCCTAATCTTTTCTATGATAGGCAGGTTCTACATGAAACATACCTGATTTGATTTTACAATTCTTATTGAAAGATTGAGAGACTTCGTTAATGTCTTTCAAATATGAGTTGTATAATTAAATTTAAAAAAAAAATGAAATCAAGAATTTGGCTTATAGCCATTATAATAATAGCTTCTGGAAGCAAAATCAGCGCTCAAGGACCTCCAATAACGGCGGACAAGCCAATTATGCTTGGAGGGAAAGCGGTTATTTTAAAAACATTAACTGAAATACGAAATACAGAAACAGGAACTTTTGTGAGAGTGCCATTAATGGCTCACTATCTACCAACATCAAACTCGTTGATTGCGGTACATATACCATATGTGTCTTATGATTTTGATGACTCAAATATTGAGTCAGGAAGCGGGTTAGGAGATATCAATATCTTAGCAAAGTATCAATTTTATCGCAAAGACGCTACAGCTAAATCCTTTAGGATGGTAGTAAAGACATTGCAAACACTTCCTACGGGAAAAGAAATTGGGGTTGAAGGAATCAGTACTGGAGTTTATCAAAGCTACATAGGTTTAGTAGCAGGTTATGAATCTTTGAAATATGGTATTTCTAACGAAATAGGCTATAATATTGTACCCGATGGTAATTTCGATGAATTTAAATACCAATTAGGCTTTGGGTTACCGTTATTAAAACCAACATATCCTGTAAATCAATTGAATTTGTATTTTGAATATGCTAACTTATATCAACCTGATTCCAAAAGTTATGAACTATTGTATGCGCAAGGCATTCAATACGCAAAAAAACAATTTACCTGGGAAGTTGCTGTACAACTCCCATTGATTCAAAATAATGTGCCAGAATTAAATAAAAGAAACTATAGTATACTTCTTGGCACGAGATATGTATTCTAGATAAGTATAATGTTTAAAACAATAATGATGAAAAAAATAATAATGATATGTGTTGTAGCGATAATCGGATTATCGACAACCACAGTAAAAGCACAAAAGAAAAGTATGGACGAGTTTGCCATTCAGGTAGACGGGCTAGGTTGCCCATTCTGTGCCTTCGGACTTGAGAAAAAATTCAAGGAGTTTAAGGGCATCAAGAAAGTTGCCATTGATATTGAAACTGGAATGTTTACATTTTCCTATCCTTCGGAAAAGAAATTGACATTAGTTGATATAGAAAAACAAGTCGTAAAAGCTGGTTACACACCAATAACGGCCAAGATTCAGCGCGCAGATGGTATGGTGGAAACTTCTGGGGTTGAAACTAAAACCATCAATGAAAATACAGTACTTGCAGAAGCCTCGATAACTGTAGGAGGTAATTGTGGAATGTGTGAAGCAAGAGTTGAAAAAGCAGCAAAATCTATTGAAGGTGTTGCGTCGGCTGAGTGGGATAAAGACACAAAATTAATGACACTAAAATTTGATGCTTCAGTAACTTCTACAAATGTTATTGAAAAAGTGATTGCAGTTTCTGGACACGATACAAAAAGCCATAAAGCAGATGAGAAAACTTATAAAGGTTTACCAGGATGTTGCCATTATGAACGTATTCAGTAAATTTTTGATAGACCTTACAGGTTCTTAAAACCTGCAAGGTCTTATCCTAACCAAAACAAGAATTAAAATGAAACACATACATTATGTAGCATTAGCTACACTATTCTTTTTTTCGTGTAAAGACGAAATGCCTAAAGAATGGGTTTTAAATCAACAATTAAAGATTGAAGGAGTTAATCCAATCGGTATTACTGAATTCAATAATGCTATTTGGTTATCAGACGGTGACCATAATAGATTAGTAAGAATAGACGCCTCAGGAAAAATCGTAGAAACTATTGATGGTTTTGAACGTCCAATGCATATCGACTCTGATGATACACAGATATATGTGCCAGAGTATGGTTCTGATGCAGTCATTAATGTAAAAGGAACAGAAAGGACAATGCTCCAAATTACAGATAGTTTGGATGCACCTGCTGGTTTTTCAATTTATAAAACTGAAAAAGCAATTGCAGATTTTTATAATAACAGAATTCTATATAATGATGGAAGTAATTGGATGTCTTTCGGAAAAGAGGGTAGGGCACATGGAGATTTTTATTATCCTACAGATGTGCAAATAACAGAAAGCGAAATATGGGTAGCCGACGCTTACAATAATCGTGTTCAAGTATTTGATAAAACTGGAAAATTCTTAAAAGTTATTGGTGAGGATCAAAAAATGAATGCTGCGACTGGTGTTTTCATTTCTAAAAATGAAGTGTTTGTCACCGATTTTGAAAACGATAGAATCTTAATTTTCGACCATGAAGGTGTTTTGAAACAGGAACTTTCCGATAAGGTTGAAAAGCCAACAGATATGATTATCAAGGATGATACATTGTATGTTATTAATTATCGTTCAGGATATCTGAATGCATACGAATGGAAAGAAGCTGAAAAGCAACATTTAGAAGAGACGCATCACGACGACCACGATCATTAGGTTATGACACGTACATATGCAGTCACAGGAATGACCTGTAATGGTTGTCGCGCTTCAGTTGAAGAAAAATTGAAGACAATTGAAAATGTAATAAATGCATCAGTTAATTTAGAGGCTCATGAAGCTATTGTTGAAATGAGCCAGCATATTTCTACTGAAATATTGCAAAAAACATTGTCAGACAAATACGCGATTAAAGAAAAGAATGAGCGAAATATTTTTCAATCTTCTAATGCGATAATTCAAGAAGAAGAAAAACCAGAGCTAAAACAGTTGTTCCCATTGTTTATGATTTTGGGTTATATATTTTTAGCTTCTTTAATGTTGAATAGAAATCCGTGGAATTTAAGCGATTTCATGTTAGACTTTATGGGCTTATTTTATATTGTGTTTAGTTTTTTTAAATTACTAGACTTAAAAGGATTTTCAGAGTCATTTAAAATGTATGACCCTTTAGCTAAAGCAGTACCATTTTATGGTAAGATATATCCTTTTATGGAGGTTATGTTGGGGCTTATGTTTCTGATGCGATTCGAGATTCCGATAGCTTTAATTGCCACATTAATTATTCTTGGTATTACAACAGTAGGAGTTGCAAAAACATTGCTAGATAAAAAGGCCATAGAATGTGCTTGTTTGGGTACAGTCTTAAAATTGCCGATGACAAGAGCCACTATTATTGAAAATGTAATTATGATCATAATGGCAGTCGTTATGCTGATAAAAATGTTTTAAATTTTTATTGAGAATTTGTATCTTTAATCAATGATAAAAACCCTACTATTCATAATTAAAAGCTCGAAAATTGTTTTCGGGCTTTTTTTTATAAGCGCTTTGATTGCATGTTCAAATAGCACCCAAAATGAGGCTGTTTCTTTGGTTAAAAGTAGTATCAAAGCACATGGAGGTCAACAAAAGTATGATGCACTAAAATCTATAAGTTTTGTAAAGACTTCGCGTTTGTTTTTGGAAGATGGTAGTATAGACTATGAAGTAGTGCAAAAACAATCTTTTCAATTTAAGCCAGATTATAGAGTTCAGATTGAATGGCAGAAGAAAGGGAGTACTCATGTTATTTTCTATAATGGCAATAATGCCATTAAGACCATCGACGGAAAGGTGATAACAGATTCATTAGAAATAGTGAAAGCCAAAAACACTGCAAAAGCTGCGGCATATGTGTTTTTTCAACCGTTTGGATTGGTAGATGAGAATACTATTTTATCCTTAGAGAATAATGTGCAATTAAATGACTCAGTAATCGCCCAAGCTGTGAGTGTTAGATATAAGGGAGATATAAAAGAGTCTGATAAATGGACCTTTTATTTTAACGATGATGATATATTAATTGCTAATTCCGTAATCTTAACTGACCATAAAAGTTTAATAGAGAATTTAGAGCTTCAAAATGCTTATGGATTGGTATTTAATAAACACAGGAAAAGTTATAGGGTAGACAGTCTTCTTAATAAGAAATATTTACGTGCAGAATACTACTATGATAATCTGTCTATTTCTAACTAAAACGAGACATCATATTTTTCGTACAAAATTTAAACATTTTTGTCAATTTAACGAATAAAATAGCATTTTATCGATAGTTTTTAACAAATATTTTAAGAAACATTAGCATAACTGCCTCGAAATTAGTTTATTTGCTCTCTTCTTCCCTCTAGAAGCATGTTAATTTGTATTAATTTACCTACTTATGAAAAGATTTACTTTTACTCTTTTGTTGTGCATAAGTTTTCTGGGTTTCGTGAATGCGCAAGGACCTGGAAATGTGTCAACTAACCTGCAATTATGGCTACGTGCTGATCAAGGAACATCACTTACAGGAACGGATGTAGATTCTTGGACTGGCCAATCTACTAATGGATTTGTTGGTGCATCTCAAGGGTCTGCTGATGCTCAATATGTAGCCACGGGACTTAATTTTAATCCTGTATTAAGATTCGCAGGTAATTCATTCTATAACTTAGGAAATCCAGCTGTATTGGATTTACAACCAAATACAGATGAGATGACCATTATCACGATGGTTGTTACTGGTGGCTCTACTACTGGAACGGTTATTTCTAAAGCCGAAAATGACAATGGGCCAGATAGAAACTATCAAGTTTGGTTTGGATCTACAGATAGGGTTTTGCATCATACTTTAGGTCGTGATAGTAGCTATGACCCTGTGCGTTGGGGAACGATTTATGCCTTAAACGAACCAAAAATAACTACAGGTATTGTTGCAAATACTGGGAATCCAATGACAAGACTTACGCCATATGTTAATGGCGTTGTTGATCCAGCAGATACTAATAATGGTACACATTCTGGAGGAGATTCGTCTATAGATGTATTGGTAGGAGCTAGGCGACAAACTGGTAATTCTGGATCTGGTTATAGATTTACGGGAGATATTGCAGAAGTCATAATGTACAATAGAGATTTAACATCTACAGAAAGACAGAAAGTTGAATCATATCTTGCTATAAAATACGGAGTCACTTTGGGATCTAATGATGCCTATTGGGATACTCCTTCAAATACATCATCTCCATTTGGGTATGCAGGAACGAGTAATGACTATTTAGCATCTGATGGAAGTGTGCTTTGGGATGGAAGCACTAATGCTGGTTATGGATATAATGTTTTCGGAATCGCTAGAGATGATAACTCGAATTTATTACAGACGAAATCAAAAAGTGTAAACATCATCCCTGAACCTATACTTTCTATGGAAAGTGAGATAGGAGGTTTAAGTACCGACCTGAGTTATCTTCTTGCAGGAAACGATAGTGGTAATATTGCACTTAAGGTAACTGGTTTGCCAGTAAGGTCAACAAGTCTTCTAGAGAGAATATGGCTGGCACGTGAAAGCACTAATGATGCAGGAACCGTTACTCTTGAGTTCGATTTAAGTACGTCTTCAATTACAGATGCAGAAGCTACAAACCTTGATATTTTTATTGCCGATAATACGAGCTTTAATAATTATAAAAATATAGCAGGTTCTTATAATACTACTACCAATATCTTGACTTTTACAGGAATTAGTTTTGATGATGGAGAGTATTTTACTTTGGGGACACCTCAAGTATATAATGATTCATACCATATGGAATTTGATGGTACAGATGATTATGTATCTACAGGAATGGACTTAAGTGGGAAATCACAATTAACAATGAGTGCTTGGTTCAAGAGAGACAATAATAGTGACCCCAATTTTACTGGGATTATCGGACAGATTGGTGTTGCTAGTTTAAATTTCAGGGATGATAGTATGACATTTACCTACGGAGGAAATATTACTTCATACGGTATACATTGGACGACAACTGGTCTTGGTAATACTAATGAATCTTGGAACCATGTCGCGGTATCATTTAATAGTGGTACTATCAAATTATACTTTAATGGAGCATTAGTCAATAACACAGTTGATGCTTCAGGTAATACGTCGCTATCGACATCGACAACTACAAATCTCAATATTGGTGGATATGCATCATTAGGAGGGCTCGGTAAACACTTTGATGGTTTGATAGACGAGGTACGAGTATTCGATACAGCTTTAACAGATGAGCAAGTGCAGCAAATGGTGTATCAAGAAATACAAAATAATGGTGGAAATGTTAGAGGAGCAATAATCCCAAAAGATATAGAGGATACAACTACAAATGCAAACGTTCTATGGTCCGATATAGATGCTTACTACCCAATGACAAAATTTAGAGGAAATTGTCTTTTAGATGAAACAACCAATGCGGTTAATGGACGACTCTATAATTTGCCTGCAAGCACTATTCAATCCCAAACTAGTCCAATGCCGTACGAAACTACTAACAATGGTCCATGGACAACACAAAATACTTGGTTGCACGGTGATGTATGGGATATAGAAAATCTACCAAACAAAGATTGGACAATAGTAGAAATACATGATAATATTAATACGAATACCAGCCATACCCAATTAGGACTTTTTGTAGACTCAGGGAATACATTAACTATTAATGGAACCAATGAGTTGAATAATACATGGTATTTAAACCTAAATGGAACAATAGACCTTTCGGATGATTCACAATTAGTACAAACTGAAGAAAGCGACCTCGAAGTAACCAGTGCAGGAAAAATATTAAGACGACAAGAAGGGCTGAGCAATATGTATAGGTATAATTATTGGGGATCACCTGTAGGAGCTCAGAGTACAATTGCAAACAATACTGATTATGCGATGAATATGCATCAAGATGGGAGCGGTAGTATTCAATTTACTACGGCCTTCGATCCGCCAATTACTAGTCCGGCAACTATTAGTACAACATGGTTGTATACCTATCAAAATGGATATAGCTATTGGCAATGGAATGCAGAAGCATCCACTTCAAGCATTCCAGCTGGTGTTGGATATATTCATAAAGGACCTGGGACAGCAGGAACAGATCATCAATATCTATTTGAGGGCAAGCCAAATAACGGTGTTATATCGTTAACTGCTACAGATACTGGAGGTCCAGGTTCTGTCGAAGGTGTTTCAAAAACACAATACTTATTGGGTAATCCTTACCCATCAGCATTAGATGCTCATGAATTTATCGACGATAATGTGGGAGTGAGTAGTGGTACACTATATCTTTGGGAACAATGGTCAGGTAGTAGTCATATATTAGATGAATATGAAGGTGGGTATGCCATATTGAATAAGATGGCAAAGACGAGAGCTTATCAGTTTGTTGGTATAAATGGTGCAAATAATGGCTCTCAAGATGGAACAAAAACACCTACGCAATTTATACCAGTTGGTCAAGGTTTTATGACAGAGGTAGTAGCGGATGGAACTATAGAATTTAATAATAGTCAAAGAATATTCAAAGAAGAATCTTTAGGAGAATCTGTTTTCTTTAGAGGAGAAGAACATTCTTTCAATGAAAACGGAAGTACAGAGAATAGTGAGAATGCTATTAAAATGATACGATTAGAGTTTAGAGTTTCAAATGACTTGAGTAGGGAGCTGGTTCTAGGCTTTAGTGATTCAACTTCAGATACATTTGATTATGGTTATGATTCTAGACCAAATAAGTTTAATAGTAATGACCTTGCGACATCTTTAAATGGTGAAGAAATGGTTATACAAGCATTTTCTCCAATTACCGATGAAAAAATCATTGATTTAATATTGAGTAGTAGTGGAGATTATGATTTAGGAATAAGATTATTAACTACAGAAAATATTGATTCATCGCAAGAAATCTATATCTATGATACAGAAACGGATATATATTTTGACATTGTTAATGAAGAGATATACGAGTTTACTGCTCCAGAAGGAAAGAACCCAGACAGATTTAAGTTAGTGTTCAAAAATAATAATGAGACATTATCCAATAACGATAGCGACATTAATAATAACATTTCAATATTTGTAAGTTCTTCGGATAATAAATTATATGTAAAAGGCTTGCAAGAAGATGTAAAGGCTTTGAAGATAATTAATTTATTAGGCCAAGAAGTAACTTCAATTTATGGCTCTATCAGAAAAACAACATTGGAATCTGGACTGCAAATGGACGATTTTAAGACAGGTGTTTATATCGTGAGTATTACCCAAAATAATGGAATAGATATCAGTAAAAAAATATCGCTGAATTGATTAAAATTGATTTAACTTATATCCAGTTTAAGGATTTTGAGTAGTTCATCACAACTATCAATAGCTCTTTGGGTTGCATCAGTTTTTAACCTTAGAGCTCCAGAAATGCTTTGTATGATGTTCTTTAAAAGTTGTTCATCTTGAAATGGAGATTTATCTAACTTCATATTGTCATAATTACTATTATGTATAAAATAACTACCTAAATACTCTTTATTAATATTTTCCATACGTTCATAATCCTTTAGTGTTAGATCGTAGTTTGAGTAGTGCTTTTCGATAGCGGTTTTCGTTTTGAAATCATGAATTAATTTAAAATCTCCTGAATTAATAAGTGCCTGGTAGGTAATATTGTTTGGCCTGAAATTAACGAGTCGAGCAATTTCAAATACATTTTTAGTTATGGCCATTTTATTCTGATCATCGTTACCTAATAGGGGCATGATTTCATTGACCTTATTAAACTTTTCTTTAATCGAGATCAAATTGCCTGACAAGGTTACTTTGTCTGCTTCAATATCATTGATCAAGCTATTAATATATTGCTCTTTTTGTGTTTTATTATTGGTTTCATCTGCGCATTTATTCATACTGAAAGCAATGGTGATTCCAATAATTACGATTAATATTTCGCCAAGTGTGTACTGCCAATTTATCTTTTTCATTATAAAAGAGTTAGTTACCTTAAAGCTATGGAATATATCAAAACAAAAAAAGCCTCAAATTTTTGAGGCTTTTTTTGTTTTGATATCTGTCACAATTACATCATTCCTGGCATTCCGCCACCCATGCCTCCTGGCATAGCAGCTGGAGCGTCTTCTTTGATGTCTACTAACGCACATTCTGTGGTTAAGATCATACCCGCAACTGAAGCGGCATTTTCAAGCGCGATACGGGCTACTTTCTTAGGATCGATAATACCTGCTTTAAGCATGCTCACGTATTTTTCAGATTTTGCATCGAAACCAAAATCTTTCTTTCCTTCCATGACTTTTGCAACAACAACACTCCCTTCGCCACCTGCATTTTCTACAATGGTTCTAAGAGGCGCTTCTATAGCTTTTGCTATTATTTGTACGCCAGTTGTTTCATCTAGATTATCAGTTACTAATTTTTCTAAGAGAGGTTTAGCTCTAACGAAAGCAACACCACCACCAGCAACGATGCCTTCTTCAACGGCAGCTCTAGTAGCATGCAAGGCATCATCAACACGATCTTTCTTTTCTTTCATTTCTACTTCACTAGCTGCACCCACATAAAGTACTGCGACACCTCCAGCTAATTTAGCTAGACGCTCTTGAAGTTTTTCCTTATCATAGTCACTAGTTGTAGATTCAATTTGCGATTTGATTTGGTTGACTCTATTCTTGATTAAGCTTTTAGATCCAGAACCATTAACGATAGTTGTATTGTCTTTGTCTATAGTTATACGTTCTGCAGTACCAAGTGATTCAATTGTAGCACCTTCTAATGTCAATCCTTGCTCTTCAGAAATAACAGAACCGCCAGTTAAAACAGCAATGTCTTCAAGCATGGCTTTGCGTCTGTCACCAAATCCTGGTGCTTTTACAGCGGCAATTTTAAGGGCTCCTCTTAGCTTGTTTACAACTAATGTTGCCAGTGCTTCTCCATCAACATCTTCAGCAATAATTAATAGAGGTTTTCCAGATTGTGCAACTGGCTCTAAAATAGGAAGCAAATCCTTCATTGTCGATATTTTTTTATCGTACAATAAAATATATGGATTTTCAAGGTCCGCTAACATTTTTTCGCTATCCGTAACAAAATAAGGAGATAAATACCCTCTGTCAAATTGCATACCTTCAACAACATCTACATAGGTGTCAGTTCCTTTAGCTTCTTCAACAGTAATAACCCCTTCCTTACCTACTTTTCCAAAAGCGTTAGCAATCAAATCACCAATAACGTCGTCGTTATTTGCAGAAATAGAAGCTACTTGTTTTATCTTTTCTGAAGAGTTTCCAACTTTAGTTGATTGTTTTTCCAAATCTTTTGTAATCGCATTAACTGCTTTGTCAATACCACGCTTTAAATCCATTGGGTTGGCACCTGCAGCAACATTTTTTAAACCTTCTTTTACGATAGCTTGCGCTAAAACTGTGGCTGTAGTAGTACCATCTCCTGCTAGGTCATTGGTTTTAGAAGCAACTTCTTTAACCATTTGAGCACCCATGTTTTCGAGCTCATTTTCTAATTCAACTTCTTTAGCCACGGTAACACCGTCTTTTGTGACTTGTGGTGCTCCAAACGATTTGCTAATAATAACGTTACGTCCTTTAGGTCCTAATGTTACTTTAACTGCATTTGCTAAAGCATCTACACCTCGCTTGAGACCGTCGCGAGCTTCTATATCAAATTTTATGTCTTTTGCCATTATTTTTAATAATTATATGATTGCCAATATATCTTCTTCACGCATCATTAGGTAGTTGATGCCATCTAGGTTGATTTCAGAACCAGAATACTTTCCATAAAGTACGACGTCACCAACTTTTACAGTTAAAGGTTCATCTTTCTTGCCTTTTCCTGCTGCGACAACAGTTCCTTTATGTTGTTTTTCTTGTGCTGAATCTGGAATGTATAGACCAGAAGCAGTTTTGGTCTCTGCTGGTAGAGGTTCTACCAACACACGATCTGCTAATGGTTTGATTTTTACTTTACTCATTGTATATGTGTATTTTGATTAATTAAATTTTTATTCTATAATGCTATTCAGAAATTATGCCAATACAAAAACACTGAAATTCTGACAGATTGAAACAAAAAATGCCAGCGTGATTGACAAGCTGGCATTTTTGTATTTAGTTTTCATGTAATATTAGTTCCCTGTAGTGTCAGTTTGTGTAGCAGGGGTTTGTTGTTGTGTATCAGGGATGACATTCTGTACAGGTGTTGTAGTGTTATCATCTAAGACTCTTGAATCTGTATTGACACTGCCTTTGTCAATTGCAACATTAGATAGTAATATGAGTATCAATAATAAGGTAGCCAATGCCCATGTGCTTTTATCTAAGAAATCGGTTGTTTTTTTAACACCTCCTAATTGCTGAGATCCACCACCGCCAAAAGTAGAAGATAAGCCACCACCTTTAGGGTTTTGTACCATAACAACGACCACAAGCAAAAATGCAACGATCACTATGAGTATCAAGAATATTATAAATTTGTCCATTACTATTTATTGTTTTGTTCTTGTAATTGTTTTACTGCTTTAATTTGATCTGCAAAGAAACCACTTTTTTCTGGATATTTCAAACTTAAGATTCTATAAGATTGAATGGCTTTTTCGTAGTTTTTTTGCTCAAGATAAATACGTGCTAGAGTCTCTGTCATTAGAGATTCTGGCTGAATCATTTGTGCTTTAGCAAGGTTTTTTGAACTGCTTGAAGATTTGTGAGGGTCGATTTTTGGCATGTCTGCTAAAAACTTATCAATCAAATCATATTTTTTAGTTCTCACTTCTTTTTTAAGATCTTCAATTTTTGATTCACGCGTTGTAATAGATACTCTCTGAATAGGTTTGAAATCGGTAATTTTTAACCATTCGGAAAAAGAATGAGTTTCGCTCTTGTCAAAATCTAAGGGAGTGCCAATTTTCAATTTCTGTTCTGGAAGTTGTTCGATATTTTGAGCATCAATTTCTAATAATTCTTCATTTTCAGAAAAATTAGCTACTTTCTCTATATCTATTTTTGGTTGAAATAACGCTGGGTCTAATACCCCTTTTGTATCCTGAACTTGTTTTTTAAGAGCATGATCTATAGTCACACTTTTATGTACTGAGATATCCTCTTCATCTCTGACGTCTATTTCCTTGAGGTGTTCGGTACTTTGCTTTATGTATTGTGATATTTCGTTTTGCACGAAAATTTCTGAAGTGATAAAATCAAATAAAATACTTCTATCAGTAGTATAGGCAGCAGTCGTTTTTAATTCTTGATTATACTTAAAGCTTTCTTTGTTTTTAAGACCTTTTAAGTATACAGCTCGAGCCGATTGAAAATACGGGAATTGTTGTAAAACACCTTTTAGTTCAGAAGTTTGTTCTGAGTTAATGGATTGCGGATGCTGTAAGAGATATGTAAAGTTATTTGTATTCATTACCACTTTGCGAGTGATGCATTAAAAATGTCTTGTGTAATACGTTCAAAAATGTCTTCTATAGCGGTGTCTTTTTGGCTTCCTACTAACTGTGCATTTCCAGGATAATCGAAGTAAAAAGAGAAACGCTGTTCTAAAGCGGCTTCTGGATCGTTCTTGTCAAAAAATCTAACATTTACACCAATGGTAAGTCTGTTTTGTGCTGCTGTATTTTGAGCTGTAGCTGTCATTGGAGCAATACGATATTCTACAATTTCACCTTCGTACACTAAGTCACCATTAGATCGAACCAAATCTAACTTGGTTTGATTAAGAATAAGGTCTTGAAGCGCTAAAGTAAAAGTTCTCTCTAGTCCTGGCTCAATTAAAGGTGCATTGTTCTGAAAATAATTGACTTGAAATGTTTTGGTATCTTCAGAAATAGACGCTCCAGAAAAAGAATATTGTACAGAGCCACAACCAAATATGATCAATGAGATTGTTAGTACTAAGGCGTGTTTTAAATAATTCATTTGCTTGAGACCTCTCAACTATTCTCGAGGTTACATTTAAGTTTCATTAATATGTATTAGGTCGTTTCATGGTAATGAACGCGTAAATATAGCCCGCATTATCGGCAACATCAAAATCTACATTAATCAATCTATATCCTTGGTAATGTTTTTCATTAACCAAGTTCTCAGCTTCTTGACGTATTACTTCCGAACTATTGGGTCTAAACGATTTTTTAATCATGAATATTTCTACTGCTTTCATAAACTTGTCTTAAAGGTCAAATTGTTTAATTTTTCTATATAAGGTTCGCTCACTAATGCCCAATTCAGCTGCTGCCATCTTACGTTTGCCTTTATGGCGTTCTAAAGATTTTTTGATAAGTTCCAATTCTTTATCATGAAGCGATAAAGTTTCTTCTTCTTCAATTTCTTCTGCAAAATGGTACTTGTCTTGCCCTGAGTCTTGCTCAATATAGGCATCAGTAGTGTCTGATGGAATTGGCATAACTTCCATGGCATCGTCAATACGCTTTTCGTAATTAGTTTCGGGTTCGCCATATATTTTTTCTATCAACCCTTCATTTTTATGCTCAACATCCCTTGTGCTTCCGCTTTTCATTAGTTCTAAAGTGAGTTTTTTGAGGTCGTTGAGGTCACTTTTCATGTCGAATAGTACTTTGTACATAATCTCACGTTCACTGCTAAAATCACTTTCAGATTTAGTATTACCAATAACAGCTGGTAGGTTATTACCAAGATTTGGCAAATATTCTCTAAGTCTATTTGGATGAATGGTTCGGTCTTGTTCTAAAACAGACAATTGTTCGGCAACGTTGCGTAATTGACGAATATTACCGTTCCAACGATAATTCAAGAGCATATTCACTGCGTTATCCGTTAACCTAATAGTCGGCATTTTGTATTTTAAGGCGAAGTCACTTGCGAATTTTCTAAATAGTAAGTGGATGTCTTCCTTGCGTTCACGAAGTGGAGGAAGTGCTATTTCGACAGTGCTTAAACGATAGTATAAATCTTCCCGAAACTTGTCTTTTTTGATAGCTTCTGCCATATTTAGATTAGTAGCAGCCACGATGCGGACATCGGTCTTCTGTACTTTACTGCTTCCTACTTTAATAAACTCTCCATTTTCCAATACACGCAGTAAACGCACTTGAGTAGTAAGTGGTAATTCACCAACTTCATCTAAGAAAATAGTGCCGCCATCTGCGACTTCAAAATAACCATTACGTGTTTGCGTGGCACCCGTAAAGGATCCCTTTTCATGTCCAAAAAGTTCGCTGTCGATAGTGCCTTCTGGTATAGCACCACAGTTTACAGCAATATATTTGCCATGTTTTCTATGCGATAATTGGTGTATGATCTTAGGAATGCTCTCTTTTCCAACACCACTTTCTCCAGTCACTAAAACAGAGATGTCTGTAGGTGCAACTTGGATGGCTTTCTCAACAGCGCGATTAAGTTTTGCGTCATTACCTATGATGCCGAAACGTTGTTTTATAGCTTGAACTGATTCCATTTCTTAATTATTATTTGAATATCCAACAGCTTTCCCTATAAGGGTGGCTCCTGTGCAATCATGTATTTTTACATTGACGAAATCGCCGATTTTATAATGTTCTTTCGGAAATACTGCTACTGTACTTTGCGGTGTGCGCCCACTCCATTCTGTATCACTCTTTTTTGATGATTTTTCAATCAGTACTTCTACCACTTTACCTAGGTTTTGTTTTGTACGAAATGCGCTATGCTGTAATTGCAGTTCCACGATTTCCGCAAGACGATGCTGCTTTATCTCAGCAGTAATATCATCTTCCATTTTACGCTCAGCCATTGTACCTGGTCTTTCTGAGTATGCATACATGTAACCAAAATCATATTTTACATGCTCCATTAGCGATTTTGTGTCCTTATGATCGTCTTCTGTTTCTGTCGGAAAACCAACAATCATATCTTGGCTGATACCACAATCTGGAAGTATGTTTCGAATATTATCTATAAGTGTTTTGTATTCTTGAACGGTATGTTGACGATTCATTTCTTTAAGAATGCGATTACTACCACTCTGCACAGGTAAATGAATATAATTGCATATGTTGTCAAATTTTGCCATTGTTTCGACAACATCTAATGTCATATCTTGAGGATTTGATGTGCTAAATCGAATACGCATTTTAGGTTGTGCTTTAGCACATAATTCTAAAAGTTTCGAAAAGTCAATGGCTGTTGCTTTTTGCATGTCTGATGCCTTCACGAAATCTTTTTTCAGACCACCGCCATACCAAAGATAACTATCAACATTTTGACCTAGTAAGGTAATTTCTTTATAGCCTTTATTCCATAAATCATTGACTTCTTCAATGATACTTTGTGAGTCACGACTGCGTTCACGACCTCTTGTAAATGGTACTACACAGAAGGTGCACATATTGTCACAACCACGAGTGATAGAAACAAAAGCAGTCACCCCATTGCTGTTTAGTCGAACAGGAGAAATATCGCCGTAAGTTTCTTCTTTTGATAGGATAACATTAACGGCATTATGGCCATCATCAACTTCTGCAATAAGGTTAGGCAGATCTTTGTAGGCATCAGGGCCTACGACCATATCCACTATTTTTTCTTCTTCTAGAAATTTGTTTTTCAGACGCTCGGCCATACAGCCAAGCACTCCTACTTTCATTTTGGGATTCTGTTTTTTTACAGCATTATATTTTTCTAGACGTTTCCTTACCGTTTGTTCTGCCTTGTCTCGTATTGAACAGGTATTAACAAGCACCAAATCTGCCTCTTCTAGTTTTTGCGTGGTATTGAAACCTTGCTCAGAAAGTATTGAAGCTACAATCTCGCTATCAGAAAAATTCATAGCACAGCCAAAGCTTTCGATATACAGCTTTCGATTGTTTTCTTTTTTTTGTTCTAAAACAAGACTTTGACCTTGCTTGTTCTCATCAATTGTCTTCTCCATATTGTACTTGAACCCTTTTGTGGTCAATAAGTATGCAAAGATAGGATTTATTTGAATTATATGACAAAGTGGCAGTTTTTCTGTGCTTTAGAAATTATATATTTGATTCATACTAACCAATCAACTATTATGAATACAATTAACTTTATTAATGAAAGAATTAGAACTGCCAAAGAACTAGACTTCGGAACCATATTTGGCGAGTCTATTGAGCTTTTTAAGAAAACTTGGGTGCAAGGTCTCTTGATGCAATTATTCACTTTTTTAATCATGCTACCAGTAATCATAGTGCTGTACTTGCCACTTATATCTGCGGTTATTGCACAAGAGCAAAATGGAGGTTATGATTCAGAAGCTTTTAGTGGTGTTTTTGCTGGCTTCTCGATTTTGTACATGATAGGCTTTATTGTAGCCATTGTGGTTTTAGGTGCCGTTTCTTCGGCTCTAGTTGCTGGATTCTACAGGATTATTAAGATGATAGATTACGGAGAAACAGTAATTACTAAAGATGTATTTCACTTTGTGAAAAGTCAGTATTTAGGAAAGTTTTTAGTACTTATGTTAGCATCCGTTATCATTTCTATTCCTGCGGCATTATTGTGTTATATACCTTTATTATATGTAATGGTGCCTTTGTCTTTATTTGTACCATTCTACGCTTATAATTCGCATCTAGAAATTATGGACGTTGTAAAAGCTGCTTTTAATCTTGGAAATAAGAAGTGGTTATTATTATTCGGTTTACTCATTATTTCATCTTTATTAGCTCAAATTGTTGGCGTGCTCGCATGTGGTATTGGCGTTTTTGTAACCGCTCCATTCGTGTACCATCCTGTGTATTTGGTGTATAAAAAAGTGATAGGTTTTGACGATGAAGATGAGATTAAGCAAATAGGAGATAGCGTCTAATTATTTCACATAAATATCCAATATAAAATCCCGCTTTTATGTGGGATTTTTTGGTTATATATTAATGACGAAATTTCGATATTAAAAAAAACATATACTTTTGTACCTCCAAAAAATCAAATATGGCAAAGAATCTAGTAATCGTTGAGTCACCTGCAAAAGCTAAAACAATCGAGAAATTCTTAGGAAAGGATTTCAAAGTAGAATCTAGTTTTGGACATATAGCAGATCTTCCTTCAAAAGAGTTGGGAGTAGATGTTAACGGCGATTTCAAACCTAAATATCAAGTATCGTCTGATAAAAAGGCAGTAGTTAAAAAGCTAAAAGATTTAGCCAAAGTTGCGGAGATGGTTTGGTTGGCTAGTGACGAGGATCGAGAAGGAGAAGCAATAGCCTGGCATTTGGCTGAAACCCTAAAATTAGATAAAGATAAAACTAAGCGCATCGTATTTCATGAGATTACTAAATCTGCGATTCAAAAAGCAATAGAGAATCCAAGAGGTATCGATTACGACTTAGTAAACGCACAGCAAGCACGTCGTGTTTTAGATAGGATTGTAGGCTATGAATTGTCTCCAGTACTTTGGAGAAAAGTTAAAGGAGGCTTGTCTGCAGGTCGTGTACAATCTGTTTCAGTGCGTTTAATTGTTGAAAGAGAAAGAGATATACAAGAATTTGTAGCTCAAGCATCATATAGAATTGACGCAGAATTTTCAAGTGAAAATGGTAAGTCATTCAAAGCAAAGCTACCAAAGACATTTAAGACGAAGGAAGAAGCGCTGAAGTTTTTACAATCTAATACGAACGCTAATTTTAAGGTCGGTAATCTTGAAAAGAAACCGGCTAAGAAATCTCCAGCTGCACCTTTTACAACGTCTACTTTACAGCAAGAAGCATCAAGAAAATTATATTTTTCGGTGAGTAAGACTATGACCATGGCACAGCGTTTATATGAAGCTGGTCTTATCACGTATATGAGAACAGATAGTGTAAACCTTTCTGATGAGGCAAGAAAAGGAGCTGAAGCTGAAATCAATAGTGCATATGGTTCAGAATATAGTAAACAGCGCAATTATAAAGGAAAATCTAAAGGTGCTCAGGAAGCTCACGAGGCAATTCGACCAACAGATTTTTCAAGACATTCAGTAAATGTTGACAGAGATCAAGCAAGATTATACGATTTAATCTGGAAACGTGCGATAGCGTCGCAAATGAGCGAAGCACAATTAGAACGTACTAATGTGAAAATTAGCGCATCAACTCACAATGAAGATTTCTCAGCTAATGGAGAAATCATCAAGTTTGATGGATTTTTGAAAGTGTATCTTGAAGGAACAGATGATGAAGATACGGAGCAAGAAGGTATGTTGCCAAATCTTCGAATAGGAGAGTCTTTAGATAATAATTATATAACCGCTACAGAACGTTTTACAAGACCTCCATACCGATATACAGAGGCATCTTTAGTAAAACAACTAGAAGAATTAGGTATAGGACGACCATCTACATATGCGCCAACCATATCGACTATTCAGAATAGAAAGTATGTAGAGAAAGGTGCTATTGAAGGGCAAGAAAGAAAGTACTCTCAATTGACTTTTAAAGGTGGTGATATAAAGGATAATATGCTTTCAGAAAAAGTGGGGTCGGATAAAGGTAAATTAGTGCCAACAGATGTTGGAATGATTGTTACGGATTTCTTGGTGAATCATTTTGAGAATATTTTAGATTATAATTTCACAGCTAAGGTAGAAGCAGATTTCGATAATATTGCTGAAGGAAAACAGGTGTGGACAGATATGATGAGAGATTTTTATAAAGACTTTCACCCTCAAGTTGAAGATGTTCAAGAGAACGCAGAAAGAGAATCAGGAGAACGCATATTGGGAGAAGATCCAAAAACAGGGAGGCAAGTCAGTGTACGTTTAGGTAAATTCGGACCAATGGTTCAAATAGGAACTGTCGATGAAGAAGAAAAACCAAAATTTGCAAGTTTAGCACCTGATCAACAACTTAATACTATAACTTTTGAAGAAGCTATGGACCTTTTTCAACTTCCGAAAGACTTGGGGGAATACAATGGAGAAGATCTGCAAGTGGCTATCGGTAGGTTTGGGCCTTATGTAAGATATGGTAAGAAATTTGTGTCGTTACCAGCAGGAGTAGATCCGCTGAATGTTGATTTAGACCAGGCTATAGTGTTTGTTAAAGAAAAAGAAAAGGCTGATGCTCCTATATACACATATGAAGGTCTACCTGTTCAAAAAGGTAAGGGACGTTTTGGTCCGTTTATTAAATGGAACAATATGTTTATCAATGTAAATAAGAAATATGATTGGGATAATTTATCGGAATCTGATGTTACACAATTAATTGAGGATAAAAAGCAAAAAGAAATTGATAAATTAGTGCATAATTGGGAAGAAGAAGGTATTAGAGTAGAAAAGGCAAGGTGGGGAAGGCATAATATCATTAAAGGTAAAATTAAGATCGAATTGGCTAAGACCATCGATGCTTCAAAATTAACTTTAGATAAAGTAAAAGATCTTATTGAAAAAAACGCGCCTAAGAAAAAAACGCGAGCTAAGAAAAAAACAACTACTAAAAAATAATGGCAAATGAATTTTAATTTTCTGTCTCCTGTCGAGGATGCTGTTTTGGCACATAACGAATTATTATCTGAGCATTCACTAGGTAGAAAATTAAAAATTAACTCTCAACAGCATGGTATTCCAGAATTGGATGACGTGCAAATAGCCATTATTGGTATTCCTGAAAACAGGAATGACATCAATTATATCGGAGAAGAATTTAAATTAGGGGAAATAAGAAAAGCTTTATATGCACTGTTTCCAGGAAATTGGTATTCTGAGATGGCAGATCTTGGGAATATAAATAAAGGAGAAACTGTTGAAGACACCTATTTTGCTTTGCGCACAACCCTATCAATTCTTATTGAAAAAGATATCATACCTATTATAATTGGAGGTAGTCAAGACTTGGCTTATGCTAATTATCGTTCTTACGATACGTTTAAGCCAATGGTCAATATCGTTAATGTGGATAGCAAATTTGATTTAGGAGATTCTTCTAAGCCAATAAAGAATGATAGCTTTATGGGTAAAATCATTTTGGAAAAGCCTTATAATCTTTTTAATTACTCTAATATCGGATATCAGACCTATTTCAATTCTCAGGAAGAAATCGATTTAATGGATAAATTGTATTTCGAAGCTTATAGGTTAGGTGAAATATGCAATGATATTACATTAGCTGAACCTGTGATGAGAGATGCAAATATAGTGACTATAGATATGTCCTGTATTAAAGGCTCAGAAGTGAGTCTTAAACAGCGTTTTTCTCCTAATGGTTTTGATGGAAAAGAAATTTGTGCGATCTCTCGTTATGCAGGTATAAGTAATAAAGTGTCTTCCTTTGGAATTTATGAATACAAACCGTCAAAAGACGATGAGGTGACTTCCATGCTTATTGCACAGATGATATGGTACTTTATTGAAGGTGTAAATTGTAGGATTAAGGATGATGATTTCTCAGATAGTAATAGCTACCAAAAATTCACAGTTCTTGTGGAAGATGACGAACTTATGTTTTATAAAAGTAACAAAACAGGCCGTTGGTGGATTGAATTGCCTTTTTTATCAAATGTTAATAATAAATTAAAAAGACATACGTTATTACCTTGCATGCATCAGGATTATGTTGATGCTTGTAACAATAAAATACCTGAAAGGTGGTATAAGGCACATCGAAAAAATAGTATCTAGAATGCGGTTTAGTTTTGACACTTTATCGATAAAGTGTCTTTTTTTTAAGATTAAATGTAAATTTTTGGGCTAAAAAGTTGTTTTTCTGGAAATATATAAATATGTTTGAGCCCTTGAATTTATAAGGACTAGTAATTTAACCTCGAATTTCATGAATATGAAGAAGTATGTTTTATTAATCGCAGTACTAACACTGATTGCAAGTTGTGGCTCCAAAGACAAAGGAGAACTAGTTGGTGTTAAAGGAAAAAAATGGCATCCAGAGAAACCTTACGGGATGGCTCTTGTTCCTGGTGGAGCATTCATTATGGGTAAAGCAGACGATGATCTAGCTGAGATACATGATGCGCCTACTAAGACAGTTACGGTAAGATCTTTCTATATGGACGAGACGGAAATCACAAATAGTGAATATCGTCAATTCGTACATTGGGTAAGAGATTCTATCGTCCGAACTAAGCTTGCTATCCTTGCGGATGAAGTAGGTGAAATACCTGGCAATGGTGGTATTGGTGAGTTTGCATTTAAAGATGCAGATACAGCTAGCATGTCAGTTTACGAAAAATACATGTTAGATAACTACAGCGGACTTGGTGACACAGGTTATGAAGGTCGTAAGCTTAATGACGATGTGGATCTTATTTTTAATACAGATGATTATCCAGATGAGTATTATGCTGAGGTTATGGATACAATGTACCTTCCAATTGAAGAATCTTATAATGGACAAAGAACTTGGGATGTAACCAAGTTTAAGTTCCAGTATACATATATGGACATCCAAAAAGCGGCTAAAAATAGAAAATTGAGACGTAAGGATGTTATTATGAAAGAAGAAATTGAAATATATCCAGATACAACATCATGGATTCGAGATTTCTCTTACTCGTACAATGAGCCAATGCACAATGATTATTTCTGGCATGAGGCTTATGGAGACTATCCTGTTGTAGGAGTCTCTTGGCAACAAGCAAAAGCATTTTGCCAATGGAGAACACTTAACAAAAACTCGTACCAGAAATCTAGAAAAGGCTTAGCTTTTGTAAACTCATTCAGATTACCATCTGAAGCAGAGTGGGAGTACGCTGCTAGAGGAGGTTTAGAATCAGCAACATATCCTTGGGGCGGTCCTTATGCGACTAACGATAGGGGTTGTTTCTTGGCAAACTTTAAGCCAATGAGAGGTGATTATGCTGCGGATCAAGCACTCTATACAGTAGAAGCAAAATCTTATGAACCAAATGATTATAACTTATACAACATGGCAGGAAACGTATCTGAATGGGTACATTCATCTTACGACCCTGCATCCTATGAATTCTCTTCTACAGTTAATCCAACTGTAAATGATGACCAGAATATGCGTAAAGTCGTTAGAGGTGGTTCATGGAAAGATGTTGCCTACTTCTTACAAGTGAGCTCAAGAGATTATGAGTATGCTGATTCCGCAAGAAGTTATATTGGTTTCAGAACTGTTCAAGATTATATGGGAACAGAAGTGACCAAAAATGCAAAAAATTAAACATCGTATTAAAACCCTATTATTAACCTACTTAAGTAATTTTAAAACTTAAACTTAAACACAAATTTATTATGGCACAGTCAAGAGCATCAAAAAGATTTATGACAATGGCTTACGGTTTCGGAGCCTCAATCGTAATCGTTGGAGCATTATTTAAAATCATTCATTATGAAATAGGACCACTTACAGGTAATGTAATGTTAACAATCGGTCTTGTAACAGAAGCAATCGTATTTGCAATTTCAGCATTCGAGCCTGTAGATGATGATTTAGATTGGTCTTTGGTTTACCCAGAATTGTCAGGTGGACAAGGAAATAAGAAAGAAGCTAAGCAAGATGCTGAAGGTATGTTGTCTTCTAAATTAGATAACTTATTAAAAGAAGCTAAAATTGATGGAGAATTAATGGCAAGCCTTGGTGAAGGCATCAGAGGATTTGAAACTGCTGCTAAAAACTTATCTCCAACTACAGATGCTATGAATTCTACTAAGAAGTACAGCGAAGAATTATCTTTGGCTGCTGCTCAAATGGAATCTTTAAATAGTTTATACAAAGTACAATTAGAAAGTGTTAACCGTCAAGCTACAATTAACGAAGAAGCTGCCGAAAACGCATCTAAATTGAAAGAACAAATGCAATCATTGGCTTCTAACCTGTCATCTTTAAATGGTGTTTATGGTGGAATGCTTTCTGCAATGAACAAAGATTAATTAGCGTTTATAGACGTTTTTACTAACCCATAAACATTAATTATAATGGCAGGAGGAAAATTATCTGCAAGGCAGAAAATGATTAACTTGATGTATCTGGTGTTCATCGCTATGTTGGCCCTGAATATGTCAAAAGAAGTACTGACAGCTTTTGGTTTGATGACCGAAAAGTTGGAGGACTCAACGAAACTTACAGCCGATAGAAATACAGCATTTCTTGAGAGTTTAGCCACAAAAGCGGCGGAAGCGCCTGAGAAGTTCAAGGAATTGAACGATAATGCTAATCAAATCAAGAAATTGACATCGGATTTTTATACTTATATAGATGGTCTTAAGACCGGTGCTATAACGGATGGAAAATTAGAGATAGATCCAAAAACGGGTAAATTGCCGTTTGAAATTATGGATAAACCAGATCACTTTGATGAAAAATTCTTCATAGGTGATAAGTTAAAAGATGAAGGTCAACAATTCTTGGATAACATTACAAAATTCAGGGATGGTGTTGTGGCTTTAATTGGAGATGACTATAAAGAAATCGCTAAAGATGTAACTAATGAGTTCGCACTTGCTGATGTCGAAAATAAAGATGGCAATGTGCTTTCTTGGATAGACTACCATTATAAAGGATTTCCGTTAGTAGCGTCTATGACGAATTTAACACAGCTTCAAGCAGATGCTAGGAATACCGAATCTAAGGTATTGTCTGCTATGTTAGCTGGTAAACAAACTCTTGAACTTTCAATGTCTAATTATACGACATTACTTGAAACGCCAAAATCGGCGTATTTCAATGGAGAACGTTTTGATGGAGAGATTGTACTTGGACGTAAAGACTCATCTACGAGACCAAATAAAGTAGAATTGACTTTGGATGGAAGAAAGCTTACAGACAAAGAATATACTATCGAAGATGGTAAAGTAAAGTTGAATGTTAGTTCTGGTAGACCAGGAGAACATAAAATCAAAGGTACTTTGATTTTTACTCAAGATGGAGTGGATACACCTGTAGAAGTGGATCAAAAATTCGCAACGATACCAAAACCAAACGCTGCAACGATTTCTGCAGATAAGATGAATGTGGTATATAGAGGTGTTACAAACCCTATGACTATTTCATTCGCAGGTATTCCTGATAATAAGGTAACGGCATCTGGTACTGGATTATCTAAGGGTTCTGGTGTTGGAAAATACAATATGAATCCTGGACAAGGCCGTGAAGTAACCATTAGAGTATCTGGTAAATTACCTGACGGACAACCAGTAAGCGATAACCGAACGTTCAGAATTAAAGGAATTCCTAAACCTACTGGAACAATCAGAGGTGAAGATGGCTCTGTAAAAATGCAGCGTAATGCATTAGAGATATCTACTGTTGGTGCTAAATTAGAAGATTTTGATTTTGATTTACCACTGAAGATTTCAGGATTTAAGTTCAAAGTTTTAGGGCAGCCTACAATAAGTGTGAGCGGAAGTAAGTTAAATGCTAGAGCAAAAGCTGCTTTGAGAAAAGCAAAACGTGGATCTTCTGTTCAGATTTTCGATATTAACGCCAAAATTAAAGGAAATAGTTCTTATTTACTTAAGAAAGTATCTCCTGTAATTATTGAGCTTACAAATTAAAAAAGTACTACTTATGAAATTTAAAAGTTTTTTATTAACCGTTCTAGGTCTTTTTATAGCAGCAGGAACTTTTGCACAGTCAAATATCCTGAATGCTAAAAAGCCAGATGAAATTGGTGTAAAGTCTGAGAATCATAAAAAGTTAGACAACGATAAGCCTCTAGAGTATGGGTACGTTGATGACAGGGACATCCTTTGGTCTAAAATGACATGGGAGGTTGTAGATCTTGACGAAAGAGTTAATTTCTCTTTATACTATCCAATTGATACCAATAATATTGGTAGCAACAGACGATCGTTGTTTGATGTATTGATGACAAACATCAAGAAAGGTAGTATAGAAAACATTTATGACGATTCTTATTTTAAAACCAAACGTACGCTTAAAGATACAGAAGCCGCAATGTCATTGATTGACACTACCGAATTAGGACGTGAGCAAATTAATGCAGGAGAGGCACTATCTGAAGAGTATATTAATAGACGTGACATTACTGCTGCTGATATTACTGAATACCACATCAAAGGATTATGGTATTTTGATAAGCGTCAAGGAGAACTGAAATACAGACTTCTTGGATTAGCGCCTGTAGCACCAGATGTTAACTTTATTGATTCTGATGAGCCTGATATGGTGGAGTTGTTTTGGGTATGGTTTCCGGATGCAAGAGAAGTCTTGCATGAGGCCAAAGCTTTTAATAACAATAATAGCTCCATGCCTTCATCCTTTGATCACTTGCTTAATGCAAGACGATTTGGCGGTCTCATTTATCGAGAAGAAAATGTGTATGGCGACAGGCAAGTGAAGGAGTATATTAGTGAAAATTCATTAATGCAACTTTTGGAGTCTGATAGGATTAAAGAAAGAATTCGAGATTTCGAACAAGATATGTGGAGTTATTAAGAGAACTCCAAGTATGCTTATAATAAAAAAGCGCTCACTTTAAAGTGAGCGCTTTTTTTTTGCTAACATTTCTGCTAGTTCAAGCAGAGTAGAGAAGTATTTTTGGGTAGTTTAGTTTAATTTTACAGTCTATGAAAGTTGACTACATTATCGTTGGCTGCGGATTAGCTGGTATTGCATTTTGCGAAGAGTTAAGACGTAATAAAAAATCCTTTGTTGTTTTTGATGATGCATCTCAACAATCATCAATGGTGGCAGGTGGATTATATAATCCAGTAGTATTGAAGCGTTTTACAATGGCTTGGAAGGCAATGGAACTCTTGAAGATGGTGACACCATTTTATACCGAGATTGAAAACAATCTTAATATTGAAATTGTATCTAAAAGCCCAATATTTAGAATATTCAATTCTGTGGAAGAACAAAATAATTGGTTTACAGCTTCGGATAAACCATTACTTTCTGAGGTTCTTTCCGATAAACTATTAAAGAATAGTAACACTAATATTAATGCTAATTTTGGTTTAGGAGAAGTGTTTCAAGCTGGTAAAATAGATACAGTTACTTTAGTTAATGCCTATATTAATTGCTTAAAGAAGGAAGAAAAATTTGTAGAAACTTCTTTTGATTATAATAAAATTATAGTTGATAAAGACAAAGTTCAGTACCAAGGCATTGAAGCTGATTTTATTGTTTTTGCAGATGGTTTTGGATTAAAAGAGAATCCATATTTTAAGTACTTACCGCTAATAGGTAGTAAAGGAGAATATATTGTTATAGAGTCGAAAAAATTGAAATTAAAAGGGACACTTAAAGGTTCAATTTTTATTATCCCGCTAAAGGAAGAGACATATCTTGTTGGAGCTACTTATGATAACTTTGATAAAACCAACCAACCAACAGAAGAAGCGAAACACATACTTATTGATAAACTAAAGACAATGATTCATTGCGATTTTAGCATTATCGATCATATCGCAGGCATAAGACCAACAGTAAAAGATAGAAGGCCTTTGGTTGGGAAGCATCCAATAGTAACAAGACTTGCCGTAATTAATGGGTTAGGAACACGAGGTGTAATGGCATCACCTTATTTAGCTCAACAACTCTTTAACCATTTAGAAAATCGAGCAGAATTAGATTCAGAAATAGATATTCAAAGATTTGAAAAATTATTTATCAGCTAATTTTTTGTCATAGCTCATAAATAGGTTGATCCAAATATTACGGGATAGTCTTAAAATAATCGGCAAGAGTATAAGCATGGTCACTACAATAATAATAAAGGCGACATTGAGGCTAGTACCAATAAGCAAGTAGCTAATAACAAATGCGACAGCGGCAAAAGCTATTCCTACTGGGTAACTTACATACATAGCTCCATAAAAAAAGGAAGGCTCTATTTTGTATTGTGTGCTACAATGCGAACATTTTTCGTTCATTTTTAAGGTCTCCGAGATTATATACGGATTGGAATTTTTATACATGCTTTCTTTTTGACATTTAGGACAAGAACCTTTAATGATGCTATTTATTTTCCAACCTTTCTTGAACATGAAATTTAATGTATTTTTGTGCGCTATTCTAATACAAAATTAGAACAATCTCAAACATGAGACTAAATAATCATATCGAATTTATCTATGCTTAATATTCATAATTTATCTATATCATTTCAAGGTGAGCCATTGTTCGAAAATATTGGGTTTCGATTAGGTAATGGAGATCGCGTTGGATTGATTGGAAAGAATGGTGCTGGGAAATCAACATTGTTGAAAATAATTTCGGGTGAGCAAGAGTCTGATTCAGGACAAATTACTGGCGATAAAGAGTTGAAAGTTGGTTTTTTGAAACAAGATATTGATTTTGTTCATGGACGTTCTGTTCTTGAAGAATCGTATCAAGCATTTACGGAGATTAAAAAACTAGAAACTCAGCTTGAAAAAGTTAATACGGAACTAGCTGAAAGAACAGATTACGAAAGCGAATCCTATAATCAGTTAATGATAGATTTGAATGATCTTCAGCATCAATACGAGATTCAAGGTGGCTATAATTATCAAGGAGATACTGAGAAAATCCTCCAAGGACTTGGATTTAAGCGGGAAGACTTCAATAAACTTACTGATACGTTTTCTGGTGGATGGCGTATGCGTATTGAATTGGCCAAGCTCTTGCTTCAAAGCAATGATATTTTGCTTTTAGATGAGCCAACTAATCATTTGGATATAGAATCTATTATCTGGCTAGAATTGTTTCTAAAACAATACCCAGGTGCTGTAGTGATTGTGTCTCACGACAAGATGTTTCTTGATAATGTTACAAATAGAACAATAGAAATTTCTTTAGGACGAATTTACGATTATAATAAACCCTATTCCAAATACTTAGTATTGAGACAGGAATTGAGAGAACAACAATTAGCATCTCAAAAGAATCAACAGAAACAAATTGAGCAGACTGAGAAATTAATTGAGAAGTTCAGGGCTAAAGCGTCAAAGGCTACGATGGCACAATCTCTGATTAAGAAACTTGATCGACTAGATAGAATTGAAGTTGATGAAGATGATAATGCGGTTATGACCTTGAATTTCCCTATTTCTATTATGCCAGGTAAAGTGGTTATTGAGGCTGAAGATGTTGGTAAGAATTATGATGATAATCAGGTGCTTCACAATGTAAACTTGATGGTTGAGCGTCAAAGTAAAATTGCTTTTGTTGGTCAGAATGGCCAAGGAAAATCGACGTTAGCAAAAATTATAGTTGGAGAGCTTAAACATGAAGGCAAATTAGTTTTAGGCCACAATGTGCAAATAGGCTATTTTGCCCAAAATCAAGCAGATTATCTGGATGGTAATAAAACAGTGTTAGATACCATGATTGACGCTGCTAATGAAAAAAACAGGCCAAGAGTACGTGATATATTAGGATCTTTTCTATTTAGAGGAGAAGAAGCTGAGAAATACGTGAAGGTGCTTTCGGGTGGAGAACGAAACAGATTGGCATTGGCAAAACTACTTTTACAACCACTAAATGTATTGGTGATGGATGAACCAACGAATCATTTAGATATAAAGTCGAAAAATGTTCTCAAAGAAGCGCTTAAGCGCTTTGAAGGCACGTTAATATTGGTGTCTCATGATCGTGATTTCTTGCAAGGTGTAGCTAACAAAGTCTATGAGTTCAAGGACAGAAAAATCAAGGAGTATCTCGGAGATATTGATTTTTATTTGAATCAAAGAAATCTTGAGAATCTTCGTGAAGCTGAAAAGAGAACCGTTGTTAAGGTTGATGTCAAGAAAAGCAACAAGGAATCGTATGAAGATCAAAAACGCCTTAAATCTCTTAATAATAGATTGAGTAAGGTAGAATCGAAGATTAATCAGTTGGAGAAAGACATTAAGGAAATGGATGTAGAACTAGCTATTAATTATGACCAGACTGCTGCTAAACCAAACTTTTTTGAAGACTATCAATCTAAAAAGAAAGCATTAGAACAACTGATGTCAGATTGGGAGATCATTCAAGAACAACTAGAAACACCTTCTTAAAAAGGGGAAAATGCCTCTACCATATCTCGTTTATAAGTAATAACTTGCTATTAGCAAAGTAGTTGTTTAGTAAAAAAGGGGAATTATGGCTTCAGATAAAAAATTTAAGTTATGTATAACTATGGCTGGTGCTGTATCAGCTGGTGGGTATACTGCAGGTGTTTTAGACTACTTGTTGGAGACTCTCGAATTGTGGGAGCAGGCCAAAGAGAAGAATAGGAATTTAGGTGTTAATCACTCAAATTACGACCATTCTATACCAATGCATGAAGTAGAAATTGATGTTATTAGTGGATCATCTGCGGGTGGTATTTCGGGAACTCTTACATTGCTTGCACTTGCTGATAAGGATCATAAAAGTTATAATAAGGATAACCCGAATGGAGAGAACAATATTTTTTATAAGAGTTGGGTGGAAATGGCTGATGATGCTGAGAGCGATACTGTAGAAAAGCTTTTAGGAACTAAAGACTTAAAACAATACGGCGAAGTAAGATCTTTACTAAATACAGAGGCTATTGAAGTGATTGCTGACAAAGCACTTAGTATTACCAATCAAAGACCTATGCCGAGATATGCGTCTAAAAGTCTTGATGTTATCTTAACAACTACGAATTTGCGTGGACTTAATTTTATGGTTGATTTTGACGGTTCTGGAAGGAGTTCGTCCAATGGAACTGTTATCACTAATCATGGCGGCTTTTTTAGGTATAAATTAAATAATGATCAATTTTCACCAGGAATTCCAGATAACGAAGATGCTCTATACTATGTTCTTGATTTTAAAAAGCCTGAAGATATGCAGTATTTAAAGGACGCTACTTTGAGCACAGCGGCTTTCCCTATTGGATTGAAATCTCGGGAGATTACGATTTCTAAAGAGTATATAAAACGATATCCTAAATATCTTTTTGGTAAGACAAAAGGTATTACACCTATTATTCCTGAAGGTGATAATTACAGCTTCAGTTCTGTTGATGGAGGTGTTATTAATAATGAACCTTATGGAATTGGACTAAAAGTGTTGAAAGAAAAGAATCAAAATCATTTTAGAGATGATAAATATGCTGTAATCATGGTGGATCCATTTCCTAATAAGGATCATGATGTAGAAAAAACAGGAAGCAGTATTACAAAGATTGCAGGTGGTTTGTTTAAGGCGTTGAGAAATCAAGTCATGTTTAATCAAGATGGTATTTTAGATGCTTTAGAACTAAATGACCGAACAAAGTTCTTGATAGAGCCTATTCGTAAGATTGAGATCAATGGAGAGTGGGTGAGACCTAAAAGTGACTTGGCATCGGCGCCAATTAGTGGTTTTGCAGGTTTCTTGAATCGGGATTTGCGAGAACATGATTTTCAACTAGGCAGGAAAAATTGTCAAACCTTCTTAAGGTATTATTTTGCGGTAAGCGAAGAGAATATTGAAGCACGTTTGTGCGAACAAGTAGTGCCGAAAGCTAAGGAGCGTTTCGAGTTTTCTTTACCTCCAAGAGATCCTAATGGTAAAAAATTCTTTCCGATCATACCAGATATGAGGATTTTGAAAAATTTCAATGAACAGGTAGATGTTACTAATTTTGGTAAAGATGCTAAGATTGAATTATTTCCTTATCCAAAGATTTCTTTCGTGGCATTTGAGAAAAAGTACAAAAAACTCATTAAACAGCGTATTGGGAAATTAACTGGCGGGTTGATACATAATCGATTTGCAGCATGGCTAGCCAATACTATTGTTGTAAAAAGGAAAGGCTATAAATTTGTAAGGAATGCTCTTTATAATTCATTAAAAGAAAACGGCCTCTTGAATGATAATTAATATAGATTACACCTATGAATGAGCATTTTTTTCAATGCCCGTATTGTTGGGAAGAGATATCCATGTTATTAGATAATTCTATCAGTAATCAAATATATGTTGAAGATTGTGAAGTCTGTTGCAATCCTATTGAAGTTCATGTGCGATTCAAAGATGATGAGGTGGTAGGATTTGATGCCATTAATTTAGAGCAATAAATTTATTGCTTAAGATTTTCAATATCTTTTTTCAGGCTGTTGATAGAGGTCTGTAAATCTTTTAAGATGACATTATCGTTTTGTCTAGTTTCAATATCAAAAGTAAGTTTACTAGTTACTTGCCAGATTTCTTGTATATGCTCAATGTCTATTTGAATTGGCGGATATTCAGTATTGAAAGAAATTAGCATAAGCTTTGAAATGTCTTCTAATTTTTGGATTTTCTTTACCAAAACACTGTCTTTTAGAACCACGACGCAAATAGAATTCTTATCAACATCACTAATGGAGTTGATGGCCTTTCCTAATACCCACTCTTTAGGTTTTAAACTTGGTAGCATGCTATCTCCTTCTACTTGAAACCCTCTATAAGTAGCATTTCTGTATTCTGGAAGCGGCAAATCAAATGCTGGAAGCTGTTTGTACCAGTCCAGATCAACTATATTATGAGGATAGCCTGCCGCCGCTTTAATATTTACCAATACCATGTTCTCCGCATCATTAGCGTCAACCGTAACCACTTTTGGAGCTACGTTTGCTGATATGTCTAAAAACTGCTGAAAACTTTTCCCGAAAAGCCATAATGGATTTATCTTAAATTGTTTCAAGAGTTCTGCAACCACACTACCAGTAATCTTTGATTTTCCGCGTTCAATATCTGCTGTAGAACCTTTTATGTTTAATTTTTCTGCAAAAGATTGTTGTGTCTCATTTAGCGATTCTCGCACTTTCTTAAAACGTTGAGCTTCAATATTGGGTTGCTTATCCATGAATCAAATATACTAAAATTTGGAATATTTCCAATTTTAACATAATAATAATGTTTATATATTGGAATATTTCCATATATTTGGAAAAAATCCAAGTGAATTGTTTTCCTTTTTCTTGGATGATAGATTCATAAAAATTCTAGTAATATGAAGAAAGTACTTATTTACGACGGTTCCTTTGACGGTTTTTTAACGGCGGTGTATCACGTATTTGAAAATCAACTTAAAGATGTTGAAATCGTAAAACCAAAACAGTATCAGCCTAATATTTTTATTGAATCTGAAGAAATTTTGACAAACAATAGAAAGGCCAAACGTGTCTGGCAAGCGTTACAAATAAAAGTTACAAATAGTGTTACTAATAGATTATATGCTGGCTTTTTAAGCGAAATCAAGGGTGTTGAAAATGCCTTGTTACGTTTTATTATTTCGGCATATAGTAGTGAAAGTTTCATGCATACGAACTACGAAAACAAAGATGTTTTAAGAATTAATCAAGTATCAAAAATGGTATTTAGAGAAAGAAACAGAATGGAAGCCATTGCAAAATTTCAATTAACCAAGGATGGGATTTACTTTGCGACTGTTGAACCAGAATTCAATGTGCTTCCATTACTCTTAAAGTATGCTAAGGATAAATACCCGGATTGTCAATGGATTATTTATGATAAAAAGAGACGAATAGGAGTTCATTGTATAGATGGAGTTATACAATGGATAAATCAAGAAGAGTTCTTTAGTAGAACATCTAGATTACTCAAAAAGAAATACCATGATTCTCTATTCTTGGATTCCAATCACTTAAGGATTATAAGAAAAAAAGAGTTTAAATCGGTGGTTTAAAATTGTTGACAAATACTTGTCCTAACAAAAAAAGGGTTGTATCTTTGCCGTCCACATCGCGGGATAGAGCAGTAGGTAGCTCGTCGGGCTCATAACCCGAAGGTCACTGGTTCGAGTCCAGTTCCCGCTACAAAGAAGCTTCTTGAGAAATCAAGAAGCTTTTATTTTTATAGTTTAGGCTCTAACCACAAGTACCCAACGCATAGCATGAATACACAATAAAACCAAATAGGGTTAATAGGTGTATTTGGACCCTCGATATTCTTTTTGATGACCTTATGGTTGTCAAAATAACGCTCATTTGCTTTGATAGATTTATATGCTCTAAGAGATTTCCATTTACTAGAGTCCGTAACATAATAATTAAGAATAGAACTAGAGTCCTGTTGTACTTTCAATGTATGCCAACCAGAATTTTTCGGATAGGTAATGCCTTTCCAAGAACTCATGATATCTACATTTTGCTTTACTGGAATTTTTGCACCTTTATCAGAGGTTACATTAGGTTGATTAATTTGTGACCTCAATACAAAATCAAAAGGCTCATTCTTAAATGCAAGTAGTGAAGATGTGTCCCAGTCTGCTATTGGGGTTTCTTTTTTACACATACTTTCTAGGGTTTTTGACCACAGTTGCTGATATACTTCTTGATGGCCATTGAGCACCAAGTGGTATGAGTTTTTAACTAAAGATGTTCCAACTCGACCAAACCCTAAACGTTTATAAGCCGATATAGTTTTTAAGCTGGAGGACTGGATAGGCTGTAGTGCAAACTCGGGTTTGAATTTAAATGGGTAAGTGGTTATGTTTATTCTTGGCCATTCTTTTAATGTCGTAGTGGTGCTTTTGTTTCTCTGAAAATTGAAAGACACTAAACGATTATTAGAATTTAAAAAACTATTATCTGGCTGAATATAAACGCCAAGACCGTTTTCGATGACAGATTTTTTAATTGAATTACGTGATGCTTTAGATAACTTGTTTAAAGAAGTAGCGTCAATGATCATCAGGTCAAAAGCGTTTAAGTTTTTTTGATTGAAACTTACCGTTGACCGATTCTTCATATTGAAATATTCGTATTTGTAACGGTCTTTTGTTAATTGACTTCTAATTAAAACTTGATGCCCTTGTTTAGATAAATAATTCTTCAGGTATTTAGTTTCAAACGTTGGAAAGTTGTTGATGATTAATACACTTAGTTGGTTCTCTTTTAAAATAGTAATAGGCAAGGGATTTTTGGCAATGATAGTATTGAATTTGTCTTTTTCGATAAGATGATAGAGAAAGTTTCCTTGTATCTTAAGGTTAGCAGAAAGTTCAAATTCTTGAATCTTTTCAGATAAAAGCACCAGAGAATCAATTACTCTCCCATTGGGGCTCTCCAACATTAATTTATGTCCTTGTGATGCATTTAGATAACGCCCTTTAAAGATTGCCTTATTGCCAACCCTATTTTTTGTGTCATAATTTAAATTAATAACACCATTAGGTTCATGCCCCTTTAAGTATGTAACTTTAATAGAATCTAATTGCCAAAGATCAAATGACGCAATACCATCGCCTAACAAGAAAATAGATTCAGGAGTTTCCGTGTTGATAAATAGTGGATTGTTAGTAGTGTAGTTAAAAATAACCAAGTCATTATAAACTAGTTTCAAACTATCTAGCTGGTCTTGATTATAGCCATTACTTAAAATAGCAGCTTTTAATGGTTTTCCTGAACTGTATTTTAAAGGCTTTAAGGCGATTAATACTAACGCTATTATTGCAATTAGTGATACAAATATGTTGATGAAGAACTTTGTGCTGTTGTATTTTGATTTATCCTTCCAAATAAAAACGAGCCATATAAAGAGACCAATTAGAATAATTGGCCAAAGCCATTGATTATTAAGAAAAGGAAGGTCTTTAGTCATGTAGGTCCAGTTCTTTTAGTAATAATCTATCGATATTATTTAAAAATAAATCTGTTTTTGTAGGGTTACTGTCAGGTTTTGGAATTGCTAAAAGAAGCCCTTGTCGAACTTCCGTCATGGCTTTTTTGGACGTTTTAATTCCTTCTGCAATACGTTTTAATTGTTGTAAAGTTTTTAAATGTTTGCCAGGAAATTCAATCGCAATCTCAGATAATTCTGTTGTCGCTTTTTTAAATAATTCTTTGTCATTTTCAGAAATAGTAACGTTTTTAGATATGATTTCCTCAAGCTTAAGAATAGCTAGTTTTATATTTAGAAAAGCCTCCTTTTCTTTCACATCTTCACTTTTTCTGTAGCTTGACACCTTATCAAGTTTTCCCGTTAGTCGTTTATCTTCTTTAATTGGTGGTGGGTCAAATCCAATACGATGCACATAGATTCTTGCATGATTTTTTATATCTTGAATAAGTTTGAGAGCCTTGTACTGATATGGGAGAGATTTTTTTGGTTCGTAAAGACGCAAATAGAGCTCTGCATCCCACATTTCTGACATGGCTTTGTACATTTTTGCTTTAAGAGATTCTTCAAATTGCGTTGCCATTTCAGAATCTTCATGTTCATGCATAAATTCTTGAAGTGGGTTTTTAGATGCTTTATTTTTTTCTTGATCTTTTGTATCTACCAAATTGTGCTCATTGTCTCCATCATGATCATGGGTGTATTCGGCTAAGGGATCTTCACTGTCAGGCGCTATTTCAGCCTCAGGAGATTCCTCTTGGATGTCTAGTCCAGAATCAGATTCTACACCCATGAACTCGCCATATTTAAGTCGAAGTGTTTTTTGGTCGAAACCTAACCCATTACTTTTGAAATTAAATTCCTCCTTGGTGAGTTTTTTTCTTTCTCTTATCAATTTTTCTGTGTCTATTATTAATTGACGTTGACTCCTAAAATAATCTGGCATGCGATTTACACCAAGCGTACCTTCAATACCAAATTCATAAGATGTGGTATCTTTTATCACTGCAAAATAAGTTTCGCTTCTTGAAACATTTTTTTCAGGTTCTTTTAGGTCTGAAGTCTCTACATAAAAATAAAGCTCATCACCAGGCTCCATTTTCATATCATCCAAATGAATTTTTTTAAACAATGTCAACTTTTTTGAGCCCTTGTCTATCTTGCTATCAAATGATAGTTTTTCTTCCCTGAATTTCACCGATTCTCCTGAACCCTTGCTTACTGTTGCTATGATATGAGCTTGTGCTATTCCGAAGTCATCTATTATAATACTATTGAATTGAAGAATTTTTTCATCATCATAGTTAAATGATGTGAATTGTTTCAACCCTTGCAGTTTTATTTCGGGAGGCTCATCTTTAAAAACATCAATTGCATATAGATCAGAAGAATGCATTGTGCCTTGGACATCTTCAAATTTAAAATTATAAAAACCAGAATTGGTGACTGTTTTTTTCTTTCTATAAAATTGTTCATGAAGTATCATTGGGTAGTCATTACTCATACTTTCCATGAAAACGCGCTTCATGTCTGAGTCAAACTTAAGTTTCCAATGCACCTGAGATCCCTCTAAGGCTTTGATATTCATTTTTGAAGTTGTAAAGGATTTGATATTAGTATATTTAGGATAACGAATCGTTACCCATTGATCTATTAGTTTTGGAGGTTTGATGTCTGTATTCGTAGAATCCTTGGTCTTGAAAATAACAGTATTTGCTGGAACATTTGGTTCTGTTGGCGATTGAAAATAATTAATTAAGTTAAAATGATACACCAGAAAACCAGCGAGAATAAGTACTGAAGAAGTTATAATGCTTCTAGATAAATGTCCTGGTGGACGAACGGCTTTTACAGAATCTTCAAACTTTTTGGATACTTTAATTTGCTGAAGTTTTGCCAAATCGCTAAGCGTATCCCAAGACGCGAGAAATAGGCCACTACTGTATTCTGCCGATTCGAGTTTGAAGTCTAAAAAACTACTTGTAGATTGTAAGTTTACCTTCCAAGGTTTTATAAATAAAGACGCAATTGCAGTAGTTAAGAGAAAAACTATAATAGAAATAAGTAGGTTTTGGTTTAAGAAATAAATCATTACAGACGCGCCTAAACCATATAGCAAGGTTTCAAGAACTAGCATTGATTGCCATCGCTTCAAAAACCGTACGAGTATGTTTTTTCCTTCGCTTCTCATTGTTTTCTTATATGTGCTGCGATTCTTTCTATAAGTAGTAATAAAGCTAGTAATATCCATAACCATTTTGAAATGGATAGTGTTTGAATGTATTTGCTATCCGTTTTTGCATCTTTGAATATAGCGGCTATTGTGGTTTTGTTTACCACACGTTTATCTAAATGCTTTATTTTTTCTTCTAGGCCTGGATGAAGACCCAACCAGAATACTAAATGTTCCGTTAAATGATCGTCTATAATGTTTTCTGCATCTAAATGCCTAGTTAAATAAAACTCGTCTTTTGATGCGCCTTTAGTTATAATATCAGTTGCAAATGCGTTTGGTTTATATATTAATGTTCTTGACAAATGCTTTGGAAATGAAGCCTCGCTTAACCATACAATGTGTGTATAGGTCGGCATATCAATTTCGGTCGAGACCTGTGTTTTTAATATTTCGATCGGACGGTCTAAATACGTTGATATTGTTTTAAGACCAGCTTCAATATAGGTTGATTCGTTTACGAGTTTGGTATCATAAACTAATAATACTTTTAAAAGCGTTTCTGTTTTTAGGAGATGTTGTTCTTTTTTGCCATGCTGAGAAAATGTAATACTATCTTTAGAAGCATTTATTTTAATATTCGAAGCCGTTAAAGAGATTTTTTCTTTTTTAAAAGATAGGTTTTGAAAATTACTTGAAGCTGTTAGTATTTCGATAGAATCTTTTTTCAGAGCGATATCAATTGCCTGTTCTTTAGGTATTTCTTGATCCAATACTATCCATTCTATATGTTTATTAATTGTTGGTCTTTTTCCTTTTAGGCCTGAGGCAAATCCACTGGTAAAAACAACAATACTATCTGTGTGAAGCGCCTGCATGTCTCTTGCTAATTTCCAGTAATTTGGGACAGAGTAATTTGTTCTGTCGTATGTGCCATCTGATAATTCAGGAAAATCATTTTGCAGAAGCCTAACAGATGACTCAACTTTAAGGCTATCTATTAATGATGAAATGTCTTTGTTATTGATTAATGAAGGTTCAATAATATAAGTAATGGGCGTATTGATATTATCTCGTTTTATTTGGGGTTCTGCCATAATAAGTACCACAAGGATAATTAATGAAATCCTAAGAAATAAGAGCAATAATTCATTAATAGCTATGCTACTGCTTTGTTTTGAATCTTCTTCACTTAAGAGTTTAATGCTACCTATTTTTATTGTTTTTCCATCTTTTTTACTCCATAAGTGAATGGCTATTGGAATAGTTAATCCAAGTAAAGCCCAGAGATATAAAGGATGAAGAAAGGACATGCTACAATAAATTAAGGCGTTTCTTTAAAAATAGCTGTAAAGCTTCACTCATATGGGTGTCAAGCCTAAATAAATGATAGCTAATATCATTAGCGAGTAACAAGTTTTTTGTGGATGTCATTAAATCTTCTAAAGATTGTAGATATTGCTTTTTGGCTTCTCCTGCGTTTACTTTTAGCTTAGTACCTGTTTCTAAATCTTCAAAAGTGACATTTCCTTTGTATGAGAAGTCCATTTCATTTCTTCCCATAATATGTAATACTACTACTTCATTTCGTAGTGTTTTCAATCGTTTAATGAACCGACTTAGTTCTTCATCGTGTTCATACATATCTGTAATAAAAAAAATCAACTCTTTATGAGTGCGATCATGAAGCTTTCTAGAGTCTTTAGGGTTTATTGGCCACTTGCCTTTATTTTCTATTTTTGTCAATTCAAGTAATAGCCGATTAAAATGCTGTTTTTGTACTTTGGGATAAATGTTATGTAAATGATGATCATTTAGCGCAAATAACCCAACAGCATCTCCTTGATTTTGAGATAGATAAGATAAAGAAGCTACTAACACGCGAGCATAATCCATTTTGGTTATACCCTCTTCTTCATGAAGCATAGACTTGCTAGAATCCAGTATGAATTTCACTGAAATATTAGTTTCTATTTCTGATTGCTTTATGTAATATCTTCCTGATCTAGCTAACATTTTCCAATCCAATAATCGCAAATCATCTCCAGATTGATAACTTCTATATTGACTGAATTCCATGCCAGGTCCAACTCTCCTACTATGGTTCAATCCAGATAAATAACCATCGACGATTACACGAGAAATAAGTGATAAGCCCGAAACGCTTTTTACTAATTCTGGTTTTAATAAATCGTGATAATCTTGTTTCACTTTGCTTATTTTAAAGATGAGATAACAGTTTTTAATAGGCTTTCAGTTACATTATCTGAAGTGATTCCTTCGGCTTCGGCTCTAAAATTCACAATAATTCTGTGTCTTAATACGGGCAATGCTACATGCTTTAAATCTTCTAATGTCACAGACAAACGTCCTTGCAATAATGCTCGAGCTTTTGCGGTTAGTATCATGGCTTGTCCAGCTCTTGGTCCTGCTCCCCAACTAACCCATTCTTTAACATAGTTATTACTTGTAGTTTCTGGTCGCGTTAACCGTGTGACTTGACTAACAAGGTTTATAAGGTCGTCACTTATTGGTACTTCTCTAACCAATTGCTGAAGCCTTAGAATATCATTCCCGCTAATGACTTTATTTAAAGCTTCTTTTTTTGTGCCTGTAGTACTCTTTAAAATTGTGGTTTCATCTACTTCGTTTGGATAGTCAATTTTTATATAAAATAGAAATCGATCTTGTTGGGCTTCTGGAAGCGGGAATGTTCCAGATTGTTCAATCGGGTTTTGTGTTGCTAAAATGAAAAAAGGCCTATCTAATTTATAGGTGTTTCCTGAATAAGTAATCTCGAATTCTTGCATGGCCTCTAGAAGAGCTGCTTGTGTTTTGGGAGGGGTTCTGTTTATTTCATCTGCTAATATGATATTTGCAAAAATAGGTCCTTTGTTAAATTTGAAGAATTTTTTTCCTGTACTATGATCTTCTTCTAATATTTCTGTACCAATAATGTCTGAAGGCATTAAATCAGGTGTAAATTGAATCCTTTTAAAATCAAGATCAATTGATTCGGCCAAAGACCTAATCATTAATGTTTTTGCCAATCCAGGAACACCTTCTAACAGAGCATGACCACCAGCCAGAAAAGTAATCAGTAACTGATTAACTGTTTCTTCTTGACCAATAATTACTTTGCCAATTTCTTTTTTTAAGCCATTCAGTTTAGCTGTTAGACCATTAACTTCCTGTTCTATTTTTACTAGTTCTTCGTTCATTCATTTACTGTTTATGATGTTAGAGCATACATAACTATGTTTACTCCAAAGCGCGTATTGTCTATTTTATACCATCGTTTGTTTCTGAAATCGTAATCCCACTCACAACCGTAATCTTTATTACTGTAAAGTACGCCAATTCTACCATTGATTTCTATAGCTTTTAAGTATTCATGTACGAGGTCATCTCCCCATCCGTTTAATTCTTGAGAGGTTGTTGGAGGACCATCTTCAAACTCAAAGAATATATTATAAATCTCATGATTATTAGGAATTTTCTTTAACTCTTGGACTCCAAAAATCACCTCCATCTGCCGCTCAAATGACTTGGCAAATAGACCATCTATATCATGATTGCAATCATCTACAAAAACAAAACCTCCATTGTAGACATACTTTCTAAAATTCTCTCGTTCCTTTTTAGTGAATTGTACAAGCTTGTGCCCAGATAAGTAACAAAATGGACAACTAAAAATATCATCACTGCTTAAGGAAATAATATTTTCACGAGTATCTATCTTAAGAGTTGTGTATTCAACGAGCGAGTTCAACAGATTTGATGGCATTCGTTGATCTACATCCCAATCTCCAGATTCATATTGCAATCTTGTAAAAAAAAACTTGTTATTCACTCTTATTAATTGCCTTTTGTGATTAATAAATCTAATTATTTTTTAAGATTGATTAATTGTGTAAATAAAAAACTGGTTGTCTTGATGAGTTCAAAACAACCAGTTATATATAATCATTAACAGTTATACGGCATCCGAAAGACTCGTAAACGTGAAATCTCTAATTTTCATGTACGGAATCAGGTTGCCATCAATCCTCACTTGTTTTCCAAGTGTTTCAAGGTTATTAAGCATGATTATTGGACTTTCGTTAAATCTGAAATTTTTAACAGGGTATTTTATTTTCCCATTTTCAATATAGAAAGTTCCATCACGAGTCAATCCAGTATAGAGTAAGGTCTGAGGGTCAACGCCTCTTATATACCATAGTCTGGTTACCAAGATTCCCTTTTTAGTACTTTTAATTAAGTCTTCTAGTGATGCATCACCACCATCCATTATACCGTTAGAAGGGAACGGAACAGGGTCAACACCCTTCTCTTTGGCCCAAAATCTACCGTACGCCAAGTTCTTTACAACACCATTTTCAATCCAATTCATTTTCTTTAACGGCTGTCCTGCACCGTTCCAAGTAGAGGTAGGCACATCAGGATGTTGAGGGTCAGACCATATATTGATGCGTTCATCAACAATTTTTTCACCTAATTTAGTGCCACCACCTTCTTTAGACATAAAACTACGTCCTTCATCGGCTCTCCGAGCATTAAACGACCCAAACATATTATTGAGAAGTCCTATAGACGCTGCAGGTTCTAGAATCACTGTGTATTTACCTGGTTCAATGGCTTTAGCTTCTCTAGACATGACAGCTTTGTCAATAGCTACATTTGATGCTTCAACAGCATCAAATTTAGAAATGTCATTAAGATCTCTAGTGACCCAACCAGATCCTGTACCATCGTTAGTTCTCATAGTAACAGTAAAATCTGCACTGGTTGACTTGTTATATGCAAATAATCCGCTAGAATTCATCATCGCACTGAATCCTGCCGAATCATTAAAAAATCCCGCAGCCGTTACATCTTTAGCAGCTGCAGGTCCTATACTGCTATTGGCTACTTCAGCTCGAAATTCTGGTGTTATATTTGCCGTTGCCTCATTATAAGTAACCGATTTGGCATATTTCTGAGGGCCTAAAGGCGCCATGAATTCTGGATTTTCAGGAGAAAGTTTTGCTAACTCTTCAGCTCTTTTCACCACTTTCTCTAAGGAAGTATCATCAAATTCATCAATAGTAGCAGTCCCAGATTTTTTTCCAAAATTGGATTGTACTACTAACGTTTGATTTGATCTGTGACCGGATGTTGAAACAGTATTTCGTGCATATCGAATATTACCACTTTCACTTCCGTATAAATTGATTTCGCAAGCGTCAGCAGTAGAAAAACTTAGTGCTTTCTCCATGATTCGCCTTGCTTCTTCTTTTGTATATATTGCCATAGTTTTGTTATTATTTGTAGAAATATATGTTATTAAATAGTTCGACCTGTGTTGATGACATTGACATCATTGAACCTTGTTGTTGAACTCCCATGAGATACGGCGCTAATTTGAGAAGGTTGCCCTTTACCGTCGAAGAAAGAACCAAAAACGCGATAATCGTTCTCATCACATATCTTAACACAAGAATTCCAAAATTCCTGAGTATTGGACTGGTACGCTACATCGTCTAACATACCAACGATTTTACCATCTTTTATTTCGTAAAAAACAGTACCGCCAAATTGAAAATTGTAACGCTGTTGGTCAATCGAATAAGAGCCTCTACCGGCTATATAAATACCCTTCTCCACATCTTTTATCATATCATCAATAGAGTATTTTTCCTTTCCAGGCTCTAAAGAGACATTTGGCATTCTCTGAAACTGAACATCATTCCAACTTTGAGAATAACAGCAACCGTGAGATTCATTTTGATCAATCATATGTACTTGATCGCGAATTGCTTGATAATTTGTTAATATTCCATTTCTAACAAGATCCCATTGCTTGGTTTTAACACCTTCGTCATCAAAACCAACTGCTCCTAATGATCCTATTTGTGTTTTGTCAGCTACTAAATTTACTATATCACTACCGTACTTAAAGTTTTTGGATTTCCATTTATCAAGGGTCGCAAAACTTGTTCCAGCATAATTAGCTTCATAACCTAGAACCCTATCTAATTCAAGCGGATGTCCTACTGATTCATGTATAGTAAGTCCTAAATGATTTGGTTCAAGTACTAAATCGTATTTTCCAGCATCAACCGATTTGGCGGTTAATTTTTGTTTGGCTTGCTTGGCAGCAAGAGTAGCATCTTCAATTATATCGTAGCTATTTCTATAAAGATTAATGCCTTCTGGGCCAACAATTTTCTCTGAAGCAAGCCCATCCATATATTCATAGCCCATTCCCATTGGTGCGCTCATAGCTTGTCGCGATTTGAATTTACCAGCAGAACGATCAATAGCAGTAACGCCAAATGTTGGCCCAGAAGGCATTAATCTTTATAGAAATAGCTACGATATAATTGAAGA